>JODU01000007.1 GCA_000720845.1 Kitasatospora aureofaciens
GAGTCCGATCTGGGAGTAACGGCTCGATCCGCGCCCACTGCGCGTCGGTCAACGGCACACCAGGATCAACGATCGGCTGATCCAAACGAAACCGCCTAGCGGCCAAGGGCCTGCCGCACGGACAGGTGGTGGTACTTCCGCAGCCGGTACAGCTCCCAACACGACAACGCCGTCACCGACACCGGAGCGCCGAGCAGAAACACGATCCGGGCGAGAACGGGAACCTCGGCGTTCGCGTTGTTGATCATGTCGAGGGCAGCCATCACCCACGCCAGGGCGGTGGCGAGGATCGGCGGCAGCACCTCGTGGATGTCGGCGGTACGGAACACGTGATTGAGGCTGAGCGCGATCCCGTACAGGGCGAATCCCAGCGACCACGTGCACAGGGCGATGAGGACGACCATGCCGGGAACCCCGATGGCGTCGCGGAAGCCGGTGGTCGCCGGGTCGGGCGCGACGGCGAGGGGGAACGTTGCCATGGAGCCCATCAGGGCCACCACCGCACCGAAGGGCTTCAGGGACCGTCGCAGGTACAGCCGGCGCAGCGCACCCTGCGCGGCGAACGCGAACAGGGCGATCACGAACGGGAAAGCGCACACGAGGAAGAGTGTGCTGATCCAGCTCTGGTCGAACTTGTCGCTCGCGGCGGCGTTGGCACCCTTGGCGGTGTCGACCGGCTTGTACGACATGACCAGTACGAGCCAGGCGGCGGCGCCGAGCCCGGTCCGCCACATCTGGATCTTGCGCACCGTCAGGTCCTCGACCGCGTCCGGGCGCGAGGGGCGGAAGGCCCGCTGGGCGGCGTAGAACGGGTTGTAGAAGCACTTGAGGATCCGCTGCCCGCGCGACAGCGGCGGACGGGGCGGTCGCGGGAACGGCGGCTGCGGGCCACCGCCGTGCGGTTGTGGTGGGTACGGGCCCCAGCCCTGCGGCGGTACGGGGGCGGGCTGTGGCGGGTAGGGCCCCACGCCGGGGTACGGATGGGGCCCGCCCCCGGGGTAAGGCTGGGGACCGGGACGTGCGCCCGGCTGTCTACCGGGGCCGTATCCGGGTCCACCCGTCGGACCCCACTGACCATTGCCGTGCGTACTCATCCCTGCGCCCCCGATTTCTCGCCTGTGCCGTGCGCGGCGTGGCTGGAACCGTCCGCTCGGCGTGCGGCGTGATCCTACCCATCACGGAGGCCGCGAGGCTCACACTTCCGGGGCCGGGCCGGGCCGGGCCGGGCCGGGCCGGACGGTCCGGCCCCATAGCCGTGCAGGAAAGCGTCGACCGCACGGGGGTCGCAAGGCCGGGCTGCTTCGCCTTCGTCAGTCCCGGCCGGGCGAAGCCCGAGGCCCTCGGCCGATTGGTCGATCAGGGAGGACTGCGACCGGTGATCGGCGCCGTGCTGCCCCTGGCCGTCATCGCGGAGGAGCAGACACTGCTGGAAGGCGGGCCGCCCCGATGAGGCGGTCCGCCAAGGGTGGGCTCAGCTCCAGAGCCGGTCCAGGAATGCCGCGAGGTTGGCGCGGGTGCGGTCGATCTGCTGCTCGACGGTGAGGGACTCCTCCATGCGTCCGCCGGGTGCCGGCTTCTTCTTGCCGCGCACGTAGAGCGAACAGTCGAGGTCGGTACAGATGTAGAGGCCGACCGAGTTTCCGTTGCGTCCGGCCGGTCCTGCCTTGCGGGCGCTCATCAGGGCGACGCCGCTGCCGGGGTGGGTCGTGAGGCAGAGCGAGCACATGCTGCGGCGCAGGAAGCCGCGCGTGGTGGTCGACGAGGAGAGGGTCACGCCGACCAGTCCGCCGTCGCGCTCGGTGACGAGGTAGCTGCGGGCGGGCGCGGACAGATCGCACCAGCCCAAGAAGTCCAGGTCGCCCCAGTGGTCGATGTCCGCCAGGTCCTTGGGCAGGGGGAGGCGTTTGGCCTCCCCCTTGGAGCAATTGACGAAGGAGGTGCGGATGTCGTGCTCGGTCAAGGGCTTCATGACGTGGATCCCTTCGGTGTGCGGGATGAGTCGAGGGGTTGCGCAGAGGGGGTTGGAGACAGCGGACGAGAGGTGCGGCACGGGTGATGAGCCGGGCTAGGGCGTCCGCTCGCGCTCAGCGCGCTTCGGTGCCTTGGCGGTGACCGCGCACGCAGCCACCAGCGCTGCGAGCAGCAGGACGCCCGCCGACCACCAGCTCGCCACGGTGAAGCCGTGCACCATGCCTTCGGCGGAGACCAGATCCTTCTGGGCCGGGCTGTGCGGTTGCTCGGTGACGTAGCGGGTTGCGGCGCTCGCGGCGACGGTGTTCAGGAGCACCGTGCCGAGGGAACCGCCCACCTGCTGGAAGGTGGTGACGGTCGCGGACGTGACGCCCGAATCCTTCGGCGCCACTCCGGCGGTCGCCGTCGCGTAGACCGGCATGAACGTCAGGCCCATGCCCAGGCCGAGCACCAACAGCGCGGGCATGACGTGGGTGGTGTACCCGGAGTGCACGGTCAAGCGGGTCAGCACCACCATGCCCGCTGCTGCCAGCACCATGCCCGGCGCCATCAGGGCGCGCGGCGCCGTGCGCGGCAGCAGCCGGGCCGCGATCTGCGTCGCGCCGACGACGATCGCCGCCGACATCGGCAGGAACGCCAGGCCCGTTCGCACGGGCGAGTAGCCGAGGACGACCTGCAAGTAGTAGGTCAGGAAGAGGAACACACCGAACATGCCGACGGTAGCCAGGCCCATTGTCGCGAAGGCCCCCATCCGGTTGCGGTCCTTGAGGATCCGCAGGGGCAGCAGGGGACTCTCCGCGCGGCTCTGCCACACCACGAAACCGACGAGCAGGACGACGCCGCCCGCGAACAGCGCGAGGACCAACGGGCTCGACCATCCTCGGGGTTCGGCCTCGCTGAAGCCGTACACGACCGCGACGAGTCCGCCGCAGCCCAGCAGGGCGCCGAGTACGTCCAGGCGCACCCCCGGAAGGCCCGGACGGTGATCCAGGAAGGCGAGGGCACCGAAGAACGCGACCAGGGCGATCGGCACGTTGACGTACAGGGACCAGCGCCAGTTCAGGTACTCGGTCAGCAGACCACCCACCACGAGGCCGAACGCGCTGCCGCCGCCGGCCAGCGCGCCGTAGATTCCGAACGCCTTGCCGCGTTCCTCGGGATCGGTGAACGTCGTCGTCAGCAGCGACAGCGCCGAGGGTGCCAGGACGGCACCGAACACGCCCTGCAGGGCACGCGCCGCGAACAGCACGCCGGGATCGACCGCCGCGCCGCCCAGCGCCGAGGCCGCTGCGAAGCCGACCAGGCCGATGAGGAAGGTGCGCTTGCGGCCCACCAGGTCGGCGACTCGGCCGCCGAGCAGCAGCAGCCCGCCGAAGGCCAGCGTGTAGGCGGTGATCACCCACTGCCGGCTGGAGTCCGAGATGCCCAGGTCCCGCTGAGCGGAGGGCAGCGCGATGTTCACGATGGTCCCGTCCAGGATCACCATCAGCTGCGCGAGCGAGATGACGACGAGTGCCCACCATCGCTTGGGGTCGGGGGCCGCCGGAGCGGGGGCGTCGGAGGTACGGGCTGCCGCCGGTGGCCGGCTGGGATCCGTGGGCCTGTCGGGGGTGGGAGAGGCGGATGACTCGCTGTCGACAGGTGTCCTGTCTTCGGCGGATGTCCCGTGGTGACGCTGATTGCTCATGGTGATCACATTTCGAGCCGGGGTGCTGTCGAGGCAGCCGGGCAGGGGTCGTTGCGGGGGTCGGGTGGCGGAGCGTCGGACCTGGCCGGCGGGTCGACAGACCAGCACCGGGCCAAGGACGATGACGCGTGCCGAAGGCGTCGATGCCCGTCGGAGCATGCCTACGCGTGTCGTCGCACTTCGGCGGTGAGCTGGTCGCGGTACGCCGACCAGGTGCCTGCCGCTGGGCAGGGGCAGCACTCGGACATGCCGGGGCGACGGGCCGGCCCGTGAGTGGGCTGCTCCCGTGCTGGTCGGTAGTGCTGCTGTTTCACTGGCCGATGAAGAACCTGACGCGTGACCGGCGTCCCCGTGCCGGTGAGGCGACTTCGGAGCAGGCCGACATCACGGCGACCAGTAAGAGGGCCCGTTCACGGGCGCGCGGCCTGTGCCCCGCAAGGCGGAGGGACGCACAGGCGAAGGCAGCTCATGGAGATGCCGGTGGGAAGGGCTTGAGACTTACCGCGCGCCGCAGAGGAACGAAGGCACACGGCCGGGGGCAACTATGGCCGCAACAGCTTCAGAACGGTCCATGTCTCTCGCCTCCTTCCGGTCGGGGCGTGCGGTGCGCGTCGACGGCGGGGAGTCCGCCGCAAGTGATCCCAGGCAGCATACACCGCCCGACAGGGCGAGCGAATAGCATTGCTCCAGCACCCAAGGCCGTCCTGTTCTGGCGGTCGATCATGGGATGGGTCCCCCCGAACGTGCTCGCCAGAAGCGGCGCGCCCCGGCCCGCACATCACGCAGGATCAGGACCCTCGAAAGGATCCGATGACATTCATCAGGCGCTTCGACCACGTCGGCATCACCGTCGCCGACCTCGACGCCGCGACGGCGTTCTTCGTCAGCCTCGGCCTGGAGGCCGACGGGAAGATGGCTGTCGAAGGCGACTTCCTGGACACGGTGATCGGCATGACCGACGCCCGCACCGAGATCGTCATGCTGCGACCGCCCGGCGGAGGGACGACGCTGGAGCTCTCGAGCTTCACGCGACCGGACCACCTCCCGGGTTCGCCTGCCGCGCCGGCCAACGAGCTGGGCCTGCGCAACGTCGCCTTCGAGGTGCACGACCTCCAAGCCGCGGTCGACCATGCCGCGGTCAACGGCTACGGCCTGGTCGGAGGCATCGGCGAATACGAGGGCGTATGGCGGATGGCCTACGTCCGCGGGCCCGAAGGCATCATCGTCTCGTTGGCCGAGCGCATCCAGAAGTAGGGAGACATCATGAGCACGACCGTGACCGACGAACAGATCCGGGCTCTGGCCACGACCGCGAAGCCCTACAGCCTGGCGCTCCTTCAATGGGGCCCGGAGCGGACCATGGACGGCGCGGACGCTGTCGAACTCGAACACCAGCGACGCATGGTGTCGCTGCGCGCGGACGGGGTGATCGCGGTCCTGTGCCCGGTCGCCTCCGACACCGTGGCCGGCGTCGCGATCATGACCGTGCCCGCCGAGGAAGCCGCGGAGATCATGGCCCAGGACCCCTGCGTGCGAGCCGGGATGATGCGCTGCGAGGTTCACCCGTGCCACGGCTTCCCCGGAGACGCTCTCCCCGCGTGAACGATCCCGCGAGTGACCATGGTTGCGGGCTCCGCCACGAAGGCAGGGCCCGCAGCCGTCGTCCACCGGACAGAGGTCAACCGCTGACCGTGATGTTCGAGCTTCCACTGCTCTGATAGCCCTCGGTGGCCATGATCATGTAGTACTTGAACTGGCCCATGTTCATGCCCGCGCGCGCCCAGGCGTCGAAGTGGTTGCCGGTGGTGATGGTGCCGGAGCCGCTGGTCACCTTCGACTGCCGGACACTCCAGTACTGCTGGAAGGTCTTGGTGCCTTCCACGGAGGGGGCGTTGTACCGGGTCGTCTGGTAGATGTCATAGGTGCCGCCGTCGCTGGAGACGGTGCCCTTGTACGTACCGGTGGGCCGGTAGCTGCCCCAGTTGTCGACGATGTAGTACTCCACCAGCGGGTTCGAGGTCCAGCCGTAGAGGCAGCCGTAGCCGTTGCCCGACGGGTTGAAGTAGCCGTTGTAACGGACCGTCCTGCGTCCGCCGGTGCTCCAGCCCTTGCCGGCCACGAAGTTGCCGCAGTTGGTCCACTGGGTGCTGTAGCTGCCGCCGCCGTTGAGCGTCATGGAGACGGAGCCGCCGCCGTCGGTCCAGAACGAGTAGTACATGCCGTCGGTGCCGGTCTGGTTGGTGGTGATGGTGGTGGCGGCGTGGGCGGTGCCGGGCAGCAGCAGCCCGGACGCGGTGGCGAGCGCGAGGGTGCCGGCGCCACCGAGGAAGCCTCGTCGGCTCACTCCGTTGAGGGGGTCGGGGTTCTGCTTGATCCGGTCCTGCTGTGTGCCGTTCTGATGCATGCGTTCTCCCGATGAAGGCTGGTGGGGGGCGAGCGGCATCGGCCACCCGCGGCCTTGCCCGAACCACGGCGGGGGCCGTCCGGTCGGCACGCCGTGACGACCGACCGCCGTACCCGGCCACCTGACGCGGCCGGACCGACGGCCTCCTGCCGTTCAGTGGCCACAGTTTTCGTAGAACGCCATGAGCCTGTCAACAGTTTCGACAGTCTTTCGGAAACCTTCTCTTCACAAGAAGAGGTCTCGATGAACACTAACTCCCAGTTCATCACCCCTTTCAGATGAACCTTCACGCGAGCCGAGAGGAGATGCGGGAAGAGAAGTACGCAATCATGGGATCGCCATTCGAAAGTTTCGAATGAGGCCATCGGCCCTCAGCGGAGCCCGGTTCCGGGCGTCCCTGACGGCATCAGTGCCGAAGCTCGGCATGTGCTGTTGGGGCGTGCTTGCGCTGATGCATCAGCAGCCCGAGGAACCCGGCCAGGAAGCCGCTGATCAGCCCCGACACCGCGTGGTTGGCGGCGTTGGCCCCGGCGCCGGACGGGACACCCACGATCAGGTAGTTGGCCAACGCGCTCATCGCCGCACCGACAGCCCCTCCGATCGCGCCGCTGACGAGCGAGGCACGAGCTGCGGACGGCCGTGCGGCCGCGGGCAACTGACGGACTTCCGGCGGGGTTTCGATGCCGAGCACGCGGTCCAGCGCGAGTGGCCCCGGCCCGGTCAGCAGTACGACGAGGAACGCGGCCACCATCATCACAGGGAACTCCGCCCCCGCTCCGCCGGCCGATCCCTGCTGCGGCGTCATGAACCCGGTGTCCGCGTTGACCAGCGCAGTCGCCACACACAGATGGGCGGTCAGCAGCAGCGCCGTCAGCCGCGACAGCAGCCCGACGACGAGCAGCAGCCCGCCGAGGGTCTCCCCGATCGCCACAGCCCATCCCGTGGCCGTCGGCGCGGGCACGTTCATACTGCCCAGGAACGCTCCGAACGCCGCCGGGCCGTCGGCCAATTTGTCGATGCCGTGGGCGGACATGACCGCGCCCGCTGCGACGCGTACGACACTCGGCGCGGCAGCCTCAAAACGGCGGGCCGGCGTGACGCCGACGGCCCGCCTCAGTGAGACCGAACGGGGACTGGGCATGGCGGGGCCTTTCTCACAGGTGACGGTGTGCGCGTCGCCGGCCGGCCGGGTGCCGGGCAGCGAAGGCACGACGGTGCCCTGACGGACACGACTGGGTGCCATCACGACTCACTGGCCGATGACGTATGCGCCACTGTGCGGTCGACAGGGCCCCGGCGGAATCCCCTGAATCATCGCGAGTGCTGATGCCGCTGATCCATGACACGGATACCAAAGGGTTCCGAGCGCCACACTCCTCACGGAGCAGCGATCGTCATGCTCCTGTGAGTGGGTCGGGTGAACTCGTTACACTCTCGGCACCCGGCGGCTCGAAGGGAAGACGCTTCCGTGCACATATACGACAATCCGGTCATCAGTGGGTTCCATCCCGATCCGAGCGTGTGCCGGGTCGGTGACGACTACTACCTGGTGTGCTCCAGCTTCGAGTACTTCCCCGGGCTGCCGCTCTTCCACAGCAAGGACCTCGTGCACTGGGAGCAGATCGGCAACGTGCTCGACCGGCCCGGCCAACTGCCGCTGCCCCTCCCCGGCGCCAAGGCGTCCGGAGGCCTCTACGCCCCGACCATCCGTCACCACGACGGCCGCTACTGGGTCATCAACACCAACATCGACGGTGGCGGCAACTTCGTCGTCTCGGCCGAGCGGCCCGAAGGGCCCTGGAGCGACCCCGTGTGGATCGACGTGCCCGGGATCGACCCCGACCTGGCATGGGAGGAGGACGGCACCTGCTGGTGTGCCTTCTCCGGCCCCGAAGGGGGCATCAACATGGCCAGGATCGACCCGGTCAAGGGCGAGGTGCTGGAGAAGCCCTTCGCCACGTGGTCGGGCAGCGGGCTCAAGTTCCCCGAGGCGCCGCACCTCTACCGCATCGGCGACTGGTGGTACCTGCTGATCGCGGAAGGCGGCACCGAACGCGGTCACAGCGTGTCCGTGGCCCGCAGCCGCTCGCCGCGCGGCCCCTGGGAAGGCGCACCCGCCAACCCCTTGCTGTCCCACAGCGGCACCGCCCGCTCCATCCAGAACACGGGCCACGCCGACCTGGTGGAGGCGCCCGACGGCACCTGGTGGATGGTGCTGCTCGGTGTCCGCCCCCGCGGCTTCACGCCCGACGTGCACGTGCTCGGCCGCGAGACGTTCCTGACCCCCGTGGAGTGGGACGCGGACGGCTGGCCCGTCGTCGCGCCCGTTCCCGCGAGCCACGCGGCCCCGGGTGGTGCCTGGCACCCCGTACCGGCCCCGCCCGCCCGGGACGACTTCGACGCGCCCGCTCTCGCACCGCACTGGATCTCGCCGTTCGCCCGCCCGGACGGCTCCTGGTCGCTCACCGAGCGCCCCGGCCGGCTGGTCCTCGGCGCCACCGGCCCGTCCCTCGACCGCCCCGGGTACACCTTCGTCGGGCGGCGCCAGCAGCACCACGACTGCCGCGTCAACGCCCTGATCGACCCGGGTACGGGACGCGGCGGTCTCTGCGTGCGCCTCGACGAGGCCCACCACTACGAGGTGGAGGCCGGGGACGGGGAGGTCCGTGTCGTGGCCCGGATCGGGCCGCTGCGCCAGACCGTGGCCCGTCGGCCGGTTCCGGCCGGGCCGCTGCACCTCACCGTGACGATGCGTACGTCAGGCCTCGTTCCCGCGTCGCCCGAACTCACCGACGGCGGGACCACGGGGCCCGACACCATCGCCTTCGGGCTCGGCGGTCCCGACGCCCCGGACACCCGGCCGCTCGCCGAACTGGACGGGCGCTACCTGTCCACCGAGGTCGCCGGCGGCTTCACCGGCCGGGTGATCGGCATGTACGCCACCGAGGGCTCGGTCGCCTTCGACTGGTTCGAGTACGCCCCGGCACCGTCCGTGTGACGCCCATGAACGGCCGTCAGTCTGTGCCGGCTTCGGCGGACCGACGGCGTGGTCGGGCGCGCACGGGCTCCTGTGCCGTACGCCCGGCCACGCCAGACCATCACCACCGTCGAGCGGTACGGCAACCTGGCCGGCCCGGCCTCAAGCCGTCACCGACTCCGGCCGTGCGGCCTCCCGGCGGGCCTGCCCGCCCAGCTCCTCCGTCGGGACCTCGTGGGTCTCGCGGGCCGAGAGCGCGGCGATCACCGGCGGGACGCACAGCGCCGCCGTGAACAGCGCCACCGCGAACCAGTCGTCCCCGTCCGGGCCGGCGATCTGCGCGGCGAAGGTGACCGCGAAGCCGGCCACGGCGAAGCCGATCTGCGTGCCGATCGCCACGCCCGACAGCCGGACCCGGGTGGAGAACATCTCGCCGTAGAAGGCCGGCCACACACCGTTGGCCGCGCTGTAGACGACTCCGAAGGCGACGATGCCCGTCAGGAACGTCAGCGGGTAGGAGCCGGTGGAGATCGCCCACAGGTACAGGAACATCGTCACCGCGCTGCCGACCGCGCCGATCAGGTACACCGGGCGCCGGCCGATCCGGTCGGACAGTGTCGCCCAGAGCGGGATCGCGGCGAGCGCGGCGACGTTGGCCAGGGCACCGACCCACAGCATGGCGGTACGGGACATGCCGACCGAGTCGCTGGTGGCGTAGGCCAGAGCCCACACCGTGAAGATGGTGCTGACCGAGGCGATGAGCGCGCCCGCGACCACTCGCAGGACGTCCGCCCAGTGGTCGCGCGCCAGCACGGCCAGCGGCATCTTCGCGACGCCCTCCGTCGCGGCCTGCTGGGCGAAGGCGGGAGTCTCGTCGAGCTTGCGGCGGATGACGTAACCGACGACGGCGACCACCACGCTCAGCCAGAACGGCACGCGCCACCCCCAGGACAGGAGCTGGTCCTCGGGGAGCGCGGCGACGGGCAGGAAGACCAGGGTGGCGAGCAGTTGGCCGCCCTGGGTGCCGCTGAGGGTGAAGCTGGTGAAGAAGCCTCGTTTGTGCGCCGGCGCGTGTTCCAGGGTCATGGAGTTGGCGCTGGCCTGCTCGCCGGCCGCCGATATGCCCTGAAGGACACGGCACAGCACCAGCAGGGCCGGGGCGAGGGTGCCGACCTGGTCGCGGGTGGGCAGACAGCCGATGAGGAAGGTCGACACACCCATCAGGACCAGGGTGAACACCATGATCTTCTTGCGGCCCACGCGGTCGCCGATGTGGCCGAGGAAGAGGGCGCCGACGGGACGGGCGGCGTACGCGACTCCGAACGTGGCCAGTGACAGCAGCGTCGCCGTGGCCGGGTCGGACTCGTCGAAGAAGACCTCGGGGAAGATCAGCGCGGCCGCGCTGCCGTAGATGAAGAAGTCGTAGTACTCCAGCGCGCTGCCGATCCAGGCGGCGGTGGCGGCCTTCCTCGGCTGGCCGGGTGGGGCGGCGGCCTGGGACGTGGGGGCGGGGACGGACACGGCGTGCTCCTTCGGGGGACTCCACCGTAGGCGGAGAGAGCGGAGGGGTTGCCGCACGCTAATTAACCCACTGGGTAGTTAGTCGCGGTTGGGAAGGGATGTTGCGCGTAGGTTTCCCATGTGTCAAGAGGTCCCGCCGCCCCGCGGCCGTGCCGCTCAGCCCGCCGTACACTCCGCCGTCAGGTACGCGATCACCATGTCGCCCAGCATGGCCCGGTAGTGCTCCCGCTGCTCCGGGGCGACCAGGTCGCGGCCGAACAGGGCACTGAAGGTGTGCCGGTTGGCGACGCGGAAGAAGCAGAAGGAGCTGATCATGGCGTGCAGGTCGACGGCGTCGACGGCGGCCGTGAACAGGCCGGTGCGCTGCCCCTCGTCCAGGATGCGTCGGATCACGTCGAGCGCCGGGGAGCCGATGCTGGCCAGCATCTCCGAGGATGCGATGTGTTCGGCGTCGTGGATGTTCTCGATGCTGACCAGGCGGATGAAGTCGGGGTGCCGCTCGTGGTGGTCGAAGGTCAGCTCGGCGAGGCGCCGGATCGCGGCCACCGGGTCCAGGTGGTCGACGTCGAGTTCCTGCTCGGCCTCCCGGATCACGCCGTACGCCCGCTCCAGCACGGCCGTGAAGAGCTGTTCCTTGCCGCCGAAGTAGTAGTAGATCATCCGCTTCGTGGTGCGGGTCTGTGCGGCGATCTCGTCGACGCGGGCGCCGTCGTAGCCGGCCCGGGCGAACTCCCGTGTGGCGACGTCGAGGATCTCGGCCCGGGTGCGGGCGGCGTCGCGGGTGCGCACGCCGGATCGTGCCGGTTCGTCGACGCTGGTCATCAGGTTCCTTCGGCTGCGGCGGAGCTTGTGGCGGGGCGTGTCGGTGATTGTAGAAGGCTCCTGTTCTCCACCTGACTTCTTCCCGTCGGGCCCGACCTCCTGCTATGACTAACGTACTGGTTCGTACATTAATCCCTCGGGCGCCGGCCCGAGCAGCTCAGGAGGTCGTCCCCGTTGGCCAAGGACTCGTATCTCGTCGGACTGATCGGTTCCGGCATCGGCCCGTCGCTCAGCCCGGCACTGCACGAGCGGGAAGCCGACCGGCAAGGTCTGCGCTACCTGTACCGGCTGATCGACATCGACACCCTCGGCGTCCCGCCCGAGGCCGTGGGCGACCTGCTGCGTGCCGCCCGGGACCTGGGCTTCGACGGGCTGAACATCACCCACCCCTGCAAGCAGCACGTCATCGGACACCTGGACGCCCTCGCTCCGCAGGCCGAGGCGCTGGGCGCCGTCAACACCGTCGTGTTCGACGACGACGGCCGCGCCATCGGCCACAACACCGACGTCACCGGCTTCGCCGCGTCCTTCGCCCGCGAACTGCCCGACGCTCCCCTGCAGCGGATCGTGCAGCTCGGCGCGGGCGGCGCGGGCGCGGCCGTGGCCCACGCCACGCTCAACCTCGGCGCCGGCCGAGTCACCGTCGTCGATGCCATGCCTGACCGTGCCGCCGATCTCGCCGCCTCGCTGAACCGGCGCTTCGGGGACGGCCGTGCCACCCACGCCGCCGCCGACCGGCTGCCCGGGCTGCTGGCCGCCGCCGACGGCGTCGTCCATGCCACGCCGACCGGCATGGCCGCACACCCGGGGCTGCCGCTGCCCGCCGAACTGCTCCGCTCCGGGCTGTGGGTCGCCGAGGTCGTCTACCGCCCGCTGGAGACCGAACTGCTGCGCGCCGCACGCGCCCTGGGCTGCACGACGCTCGACGGCGGCGGCATGGCCGTCTTCCAGGCCGCGGACGCGTTCCAGCTGTTCACCGGGCGAGAACCGGATGCGGCTCGGATGCTCGCCGACATCACCGACCTGGCCGGCGCCGTGAGCGCCCCGAAGTAGGAAGAGGTACCGACGTGCGCACGTCCATCGCCACCGTCTCCCTGAGCGGCTCCCTCACCGAAAAGCTCACGGCCGCCTCCCGGGCCGGCTTCGACGGCGTGGAGATCTTCGAGAACGACCTGCTGGCCTCCTCCCTGGCACCCGAGGAGATCCGCGCCCGCTGCGCCGACCTCGGGCTCACCATCGACCTCTACCAGCCCATGCGGGACGTCGAGGCGCTGCCCGAGGAGGAGTTCGCCCGCGCCCTGCGCCGCGCGCGGCACAAGTTCGAGCTGATGGGCAGGCTCGGCGCGGAGACCGTCCTGGTGTGCTCCAGCATCTCCCCGGAGGCCCTGGACGACGACGCCCTCGCCGCCGAGCAGCTCGGCCGGCTGGCCGGCCTGGCCCAGGACCACGGCATCCGTGTCGCCTACGAGGCGCTGGCGTGGGGCCGGCACATCAGCACCTACGACCACGCCTGGCGCGTCGTCGAAGCCGCCGGGCACCCGGCACTCGGCACCTGCCTGGACAGCTTCCACATCCTCTCCCGGTACGGCGACCCGAAGGACCTCGAAGGGATCGAGGACATCCCCGGCGACAAGATCTTCTTCCTCCAGCTCGCCGACGCCCCGCTGCTCGCGATGGACGTCCTCCAGTGGAGCCGCCACTACCGCTGCTTCCCCGGACAGGGCGGCTTCGACCTCGCCGGGCTGCTGCGGCACGTCCTGCGCGCCGGATACACCGGTCCCCTTTCCCTGGAAGTCTTCAACGACGTCTTCCGGCAGTCCGACGCCGGACCCACCGCCGTGGACGCCCGGCGCTCCCTGCTGGTCCTCCAGGAACAGGTTGGCACCGCCGCACTGCCCGCGCTCACCGCGCCCACCGGCGTCGCCTTCGCCGAACTGGTCACGCCCGACGCCGCCCCCGTCTCGGCCGTGCTCGGCGCACTGGGCTTCGCCCGGACCGCACGCCACCGGGGCAAGCCCGTCGACCTGTGGCAGCGCGGCGAGGCCCGCATCCTGGTCAACACCGGACCGGCCGAGCGCCGCGAAGGCACCCGGCTGGCCGCCGTCGGCCTGGAGTCACCCGACCCCGCCGCCGCTGCCCATCGCGCCGAGGCCCTGCTGGCACCGGTACTGCCACGCCGCCGGACACCCGGGGACGCCCCGCTGGAAGCGGTCGCCGCACCCGACGGCACGGAGCTGTTCTTCTGCGCCACCGGACACCCCCGACTGCCCGACTGGCGGGCGGACTTCGACGACGTCGAAGGTGCCGGGTCCGCTGCCGGCGACGACACCGGCTGGCGCGTCGACCACCTCTCCCTCACCCAGCCCTGGCACCAGTTCGACGAGGCGGCGCTCTTCCACCGCGCCGTCCTCGGGCTGCGGCCGCAGGAGAGCGTGGACGTCGCCGACCCCTACGGCCTGCTGCGCAGCCGCGCCGTCACCACCGACGACGGCGCTGTCCGCATCGTGCTGACCGTCGGCGCGGCACCCGTCGACGACACCGCGCACGCCCAGCACATCGCCCTGGCCACCGACGACGTGGTCGCCGCGGCCCGCGCCCACCGGGCGGCCGGGGGCGAGCTGCTGCCGATCCCCGACAACTACTACGCCGACCTCGCGGCCCGCTTCGAGTTCCCCGACGGCGAGCTGGAGACGTACCGGGAGCTGGGCATCCTCTACGACCGCGACGAGAACGGCACCTTCCGGCACTGCTACACGCACACCGTCGGCCAGGTCTTCTTCGAACTCGTCCAGCGCGACGGCGCCTACCGCGGCTACGGCGCCCCGAACGCACCGGTCCGCCTGGCGGCGCAGCACGCGGCACGCGGATTCACCGGCGGCTGATGGCGCGCTCACCGGGCGGTGGGCACATCCACCGCGCGCTCCGTACGCCCCGTCAGGTGTGGGCCTGCGGCCCGGCCGTCAGATCGGCGAAGTCCGCGAACATCCGGGCAGTGTGCGGGGGCGGACCGGTGACCAGCCGGAAGGCGCGGGCCGACTGGTTCACCAGGAGGGCGCCATCGTGCATCATCCGGCAGCCGCGGGCGCTGCCCTCCCGCAGGAGCGCGGTGCCGATGGGGCGGTGACAGCGATCGAGGATCCAGAGATCCGGGTGCAGGTCCTCGACGAGTGTCGCTGTCAGGTCCCGCCCGTTCGCGGTGGGGCCAAGGGCGTTGACGAGACCGTCCGCTCCCAGTTGCAGGACACGGCCGAGCGGTCTGTCCGGCAGTCCTCTGGCGAAGGCGGCGGCGCAGCTGTCGACGTCCGTGCGTGTCCGGCCGTCCGGCCGTCCTCGGTGAACAGGACGAGATCGCTGCTCCGTTCCGGCAGCTCGCCGCGGAGCAGGTCGACGACATGTCCGAAGCTGCGGCCCGCAAGCAACGCAGCCCTCTGTCAGGCCGGCGCGGACGGCACAGGCCCACTCACTCCGGACGCACGCGGGCCCAGCAGGCCCTCAGATGCGAAGAGACAGGTAGTAGTCGCCGACCTTGGACAGGTAGCCGGGGTCGGCCGTCTCGCTGTCCGTGGCGAAACGGGGAGCGGCTTTGATCTCCTCCCGCGTCGGTGCGACCTGCACCTTCTGCGCCTCGGCGTCGATGCCGGTGACGGCGCCGGCCGGGATCAGGACGCTTCTGCCGAACTTCCACACTCCGGTATCGACGACCAGGTGCTGCATGCCGGGCTCGTCCTGCTGGCGGTCCACGTGCCCGATGACGCCGTCTGCGGCCTCCACGGTGAACCCCGCCATCGGCTGCCCCGCCCCATATCCGATCTCCGGCGCGTACATCCACACACTTCCCACCAGTCCTTCTCCTTACCTCGGCCGCCCCCAGTGCGGCGCCCTGCTCGGCTTCTGCGTTCCCCCTTTCCCCGGTAACTGCCGGACAACCAAGGAGAAGGACAGCACAGGCCCGGCCGACGGTCATCGGGGCTCCTCTCGTCCGATCGGCTTTTGAGTGAACGCGCCGTGAGGACAACGACACTGGGCTGCTGCGGAGTTGTCCGAACGGAGGAGATCACTGTGCGAGCCACGCACCGGCACGTCATGCATCCGGCTCTCGTGGCCGTGTCGACCGGATTGGCGGGCTGTTCCGACGGTGCGTCCGGAACGGACGCGGACGCCGGTGCCCCGGGTGCGGCCTCCGGCGCCCAGCCTCCGGCTGCCGCGAAGGCCTAAGCGTTCGACCCTCCGACGAAGTTCGGCGAACAGATCACACTGCCCGTGGACGAGGACATCAAGGACTGGGGTTCGCCCTGCACGGACCCAGGCTGTACCACCGGACCTCCGAGGCCCTGGACGCCTACGACACCCACTCAGGGCGCAAGCTCTGCCATGACTACCCGATGACTCGCATTTGGGGACCGGTTGGGTTGCGCCGGGGAAGCCGGCTCTGGTTAGGGTCGGCTGCGGTGCTTGGGAAGCAGGTGCTGCCCGCAACCGACGTGAAGGAGACGGTTGCGGTCCTTGGTGTTGCCTGCCGTACCGCATTGGAGCTTTCTCATGGGCCCGCTTCCCCCCTACCCGAGTGGCCAAGCCACCCCGGCGCTGTCGCCCTCCGGCGCCGGGCTCGGCCAGAAGGCGCGCTGGGCACAGGAGCAGTTGGACCGGCGCAACCGGCGACTGGGGCACGCCGGCGTCGCCCGCGCCCAGCACATCCTGGCCGGACGGTACGGCCTCGACTGCACCGACAAGGCGTTCGAACTGCTCAAGACCACATCGCAGCAGTCCAACATCAAGCTCCACACACTCGCAGACGCAGTGGTCCGCACCCCGGCGCCGGACCAGGACGTGCCGGCGTGGTTTCCCGGCCGGGCCCGGTTCAGCCCGCCCCGGCTGCCCGGACTCCTCCTGGAAGCGGGCTCACGCGCCAACCAGGGAGCCGTACTCAAGGCGGCCCTGCACCGCGTGCTGACGATCACACAGACGCCCATGGGCAACGTTCAGCTGGCGGAGAGCGGCCGGCTCCATCTGGCCCGGCACACCGGCCTGAACAAGTACTTCACCGACTTCTTCGCCTTCGTGGACGCCCCCACCACCTCGTGCGCGCAGGCCGCCGCCGCCCGCCGGCAGATCACTGTGCGGGACGTGGCAACCGCGGCCGTCTTCGACGAGGCGTCCCGCCACGCCGTGCTGCAGGCGGGCAGCAGGGCCGCCCACAGCATCCCCCTGACCAACGCCGAAGGTGCCGTGCTGGGGATGATCTCGTCCCACCACGAACGCCCGCTGGCCGGTTTCACCAGGGCTCAGCTCACCGCGCTCCAGCAGGCGGCGACCGACGTGAGCCGTTGGCTGTCCTGGCACTGGCGCACCGTCGTCCTGGACGCACTGGAACTCCTTCACGCGCAAGCCATCAGCGCCTGTCGCTGACAGCGGAGAGCTCCCGCTCCGAGGGCGTGGCCGGCGGCGTCGGCGGCCACGGTCCTGCTCACTCACCGAGCGCGGCGGCGGCCATGAGCTGGGCCGTGAGTTCCATGCAGCGCGTCCGGGCGGCGGAGAAGCCGTAGGGCATCTTGGACACCGCTTCGACGGCACTCATCCGGACGTCCTCCTCGCCGATCGCCTCGGCGTCGTAGGTCTCGAAGAGCTTTTCCTCGGCCACGTCCAGTCCGGCCGCTTCGATCGCCTGGAGCAGGGCCTTGTGGTGGGCGCAGTGCCGCCTGGCGAGTTCCTCGACCCGCGGGTCGTGGGGATCGACGGTGTCATCGAGGGCGGCGTCGGCCGCGTCGAGGCGGTCTGCCTCGGCCCTCAGGCCGGGATGGGTGGCCAGGATGATGAACACGCTGGCCTGCACGGCGGCTCCCAGCGGCCCGAAGATCCGTTCCGTGACCAGCAGGGCGTCCAGGTCGGAGGGACGCAGCGCACCGGGAGGCAGGTGGGCGAGCCGGTCCGCGACCAACGGGGAGAGCAGGCCCAGTGGGCTGCCCGCGGCCCGCAGGCGCTGGACTGCCGCCCGCTGACGCTTGATGGCGGCCTCCTGGGCGGCGAGGGTCTCCTCCAGCCGGTCCAGGACGTCCTCCACGTCGCCGGCTCGGTCGAAGGCGGTCCGCATGTCGTCCAGGCTGATGCCGGCCTCGGACATCTTGCGGATCCACAGCAGGCGGATCATGTCGTCGTAGCCGTAGCGGCGGCGTCCGTCTCCGCCTCGCCCGGGTTCCGGCAGCAGACCGATCTGGTGGTAGTGACGAATGGCGCGGGGGGTGGTTCCGGCGAAGGCGGCGGCATCGCCGATCTTGACCTCACGGGGAAGCGTGACGGAGGGATACATCGCAGACAGGCCCTTTCGTGCTGTGGTGCCCTCGACGACACCACATGCCGCCACGGCATGTGCAACTACACATCACCGGGTCCTACGGACTGTCGGCGGTCCCTCGGTTGTCGCGCCCGGCCGGGGCCGGCCCTCCTGGTGGGTCTCCTCGGGACCCGGCCGTCCGGTGTTGCGTTCTCGTGAACAGTCGGGCGCTGTACGGCCGGCAGGGGTCGCCCTGCGGTGACGAGGGGGCATGATCCGTCTGTCGAGAGGTGGCAGGTCCGTGTGGGCGCGGGTGGGCGGGAGTGGTGAATGAGCGGCAGGCGGCTGAAGAGGCTGGGGTTCCTCACGATCGGGCTGTTCGACGAGGCGGAGCCGGGCCGAGGGCACGAGGACACGCTGCGCATGCTGGAGCTGGGGGAAAGACTCGGCTTCGACAGCGCCTGGGTACGTCACCGTCACCTCCAGTACGGGATCGCCTCACCGGTCGCGGTACTCGCGGCGGCCACCCAGCGCACCAGCCGCATCGAGCTGGGCACCGCCGTCACGCCGTTGGGGTGGGAGAACCCGCTGCGCCTCGCCGAGGACTGGGCGACCGTGGACATCCTGTCCGGCGGCCGCTTCAACCCCGGGTTCAGCACCGGACCGCCGATGCACTACGAGCGGGTGAAGGACGCGCTGTACCCGGACACGGCCGAAACCGAGGATCTCGGCTACGCGCGGGTGCGGCGCCTGCTCGCCCACGTCGCGGGTGAGCCGGTCACGGACTTCCGCGGCACGGAGGGCATCGAGAGCTACTCCGACCGCGTACAGCCCCACTCCCCCGGCCTGAGACGACGGATGTGGTACGGGGCCGGCAGCCTGCGCTCGGCCCGCTGGGCCGGAGAGAGCGCGTTGAACCTCCTCACCAGCAGTGTGGTCAAGGCCGAGCAGCCGGACGAAGGCGCCGGTTCCGAGGACTTCGCCGCGATCCAGCTTTCCCACATCCGAGCCTTCCGCGCGGCGCACCCCGACGGGGAGGCCGCGCGGGTCTCCCAGGGGCTCGTGGTGGTTCCCACCGACTCCGCCGACGCCGCTCAGCGCGCCAGGTACGAGGAGTACGCCGCGCAGCGCCTCCCCCGCACCCGGCGCCCGCAGGGGCCCGCCCGTCTGCTGTTCGCCCCGGACCTCGTGGGTCCCTCCGAGTGGATCGCCGAGCGCCTGCGGGCCCACGCGGCGTACCGGGAGGTGGAGGAGGTGGCCTTCGCCCTGCCGTTCACCTTCGCGCCGGAGGACTACGTGCAGATCCTGACCGACATCGCCGGCCGGCTCGGTCCCGCGCTGGGCTGGCGGCCGGCTGCCTGACGGCCACCGCGCCGTGCGGGCGGCGGAGCCGTTCCCGTCATGTCCCGACCGCGCGTCTCAGTCGGTGGCGAAGGCGGCCACCACCAGGTCGGTCAGGAGGGCGCCCGCGGTGCCGTCGGGGTCCAGGTCGGGGTCGTAGATGGTGATGTTGAGCCCCGCGCAGCGCGGGGACCGTACGAGCGGGCGCAGCAGGGCGGTGAGTTCGCCGGGCAGCAGGCCGTCCGGGTCCGGGCTGTCGACCGCGGGCATCACCGAGGGGTCGAGGACGTCGGCGTCCAGGTGGATCCAGAAGCCGTCGAGGGCCGCTGTTTCCAGGTCTTCGGCGGTCGCTGCGCCCAGGTTTGCGGGGTCGGTGCGGCGCAGGTCGGAGACGGTGGTGACGGGGACCTTCAGCCCGCGCAGCTCGGCGACATCCTCGTCGTCCACGAACGCGTCCCGGGTGCCGAAGAGCCGCACATCCTCGTCCCGGAGGTAGGGCCGCAGCCCTTCCAGGTCGGTCAGGTCCTTCTGCCCGCGCCCGGTCGCGAGGGCCAGTTCCTCGCCGCCGGCGGCGCCGATCCGGTCGGAGGTGCCCGGATGACGGAAGTCGGGAGAGGCGTCGACCGACACCAGGCCGTAGCGGCCGAGGCGGCGCAGGGCCAGCGCGGCTCCGAGCTGGATGGAGCAGTCCCCGCCGAGGACCAGGGCGAAGTGGCCGGCGGTCACGTGCGCCTGGATGCGGTCGGCGAGGGTGCGCGTGTAGGCGGCGATGGCGCGTGCGTTGAAGACGCCGCCACCCTCCTGCCAGTCGCCCCGGTCGTAGCGGGGCGGCACGACGACGCCCCCTTCGAGGGCTCCGAGCCTGCGTACGATCCCGTTGTCCCGCAGCGCCCCGGCCAGCTTGTAGCAGCCGGGGACGGTGCCGGGGGCCGGCGGACGCAGGCCCAGGTTGGAGGGGGCGTCCATGACCATGATGCTTCGCATGGCGTCATCCTTGCCATCAGGCCGGTGACGTTCAACCGGTCTCTCGCGAGGCGGCGGTGTTCACCGGCCGGGGGCTCGACCGGGCGGAGTGTCTCCGGGCGCCGGGCCGGTGACCGCCTCGACCAGTTGGGGGCCGTTGTTGCGGACGTTGTTGACCGCCGTGGACACGGGGCGGGCGTCGAGCCGGCCGCCGGCGGGCTGTTCGAGGAGATCGCGCAGCGCGCCGGTGTCCTGGTGGGAGGGGTCGAGCCAGGCGTCGTAGTGGTCTTCGGCGACGGTCAGCGGCATGCGGGGGTGGACGCGTCCGGCGGCGTCCGTGGCCTCGGTGGTGATGACGGTGCAGGTCGTCAGCCAGGCCGACGGGTCCTCGTCGTGCCCGGCGTCCGGGTCACGCCAGTACTCGTACAGGCCCGCCAGGGCCATCACCCGGTCGTCCGCGGCGTGGATGAAGTAGGGCTGCTTCCGGGCCTTTCCGGTCTCCGGGTCCTCGATGCGCTGCCACTCGTAGAAGCCGTCGGCAGGCAGGAGGCAGCGGCGCCGGGCGAACGCGGTGCGGAAGGCCGGTTTCTCGTGGACCGTCTCCACCCGGGCGTTGATCAGCCGGGCGCCGATCTTCGTGTCTCCGGCCCAGGACGGCACCAGGCCCCAGCGCAGCGTCCGCAGGTGCCGTACCGCCGGAGCGTCTGCTGGTGCCTGGCGCGGGGCGCGTTCGAGGACGGCCCACACCTCGTCGGTCGGCGCGACGTTCCAGCTCGGCGCCAGGGGATCGCCGAGGTCCGGGTCGGCGATCCGGAACTGCCGGGCGAGGTCTTCGGGACTGCGGGTGGAAACGTACCGGCCACACATGGATCAACTGTCGCGCATCACCGGTGCTCGCCGCGACCGCACGGATCACCGTGTCGCACGCCGGGGGCGTCTGCGGCCCTTCGCGCACGCCGCTTGGGTGGGGGGGCGCCGCCGCTGCGCCGGTCGGGCGAAGCCGGCCGGGGGTGCTGGTGTGGCGGGGCGCGGCGCGCGTCACCGGCACCGCGGCCGTGGCGGTCCGTCCCGCAACGCGCCCGCCATGGTCGAAGACGCCCCGACAGGGGGGGGGAACCCGACCGACGACCCGGATGGCTGCCCCATCGCGTCGGCACTTCCTCGACGGGGACCATCGAGGCACAGCGAGGCAGGAGTTGAGCCCTCGCCGCAGCCATGACTTCGACGGTCGAGGGAGTACACGTGATCAAGCATCCGCGTGCGCTGGTGAGCGCACTCGCACTGGTCGTGGCGGTCGGTGCCGCACAGGCGGCACTCCCGGCGAGCGCCGCGACCACCGCCGCAGAGTCCGCCACCTCCGTCGACCACGCCCGTCTGCACGCACTCCTGCACCGGCTGACCACCGTCGACGGCGCGCCCGGAGCCCTCGCCGAGGTGCGGGACCGGCGCGGGAACACCGTGCTGACCAGCGGGGTCGGCAACGTGCGGAGCCAGACACCGGTACACCGCGACAGCAGGTTCCGGATCGGCAGCATGACCAAGATGTTCACGGCCACGGCCCTGCTCCAGCTTGTCGGAGAGCATCGTGTCGGCCTCGACGCCCCGGTCGAGCGCTACCTGCCCGGCGTCGTGCGCGGACACGGCAACGACGGACGCGTGATCACCGTCCGCCAACTGCTCCAGCACACCAGCGGCCTGCCGGATTTCCTCGACTACCTGAAGCCGCAGGACATCGTCAAGGACCCGCTGGCCCAGCACGACCCCCAGGACCTCCTGGACATGGCGCTCCAGCACCCGCCGGTCTTCGAGCCGGGCACCGGCTGGGACTACTCCAATACGGGGTACCTGCTGGTCGGCATGATCATTGAGAGGGTGACCGGTCACACGTACGGCGAGGAGATCCGCAAGCGCATCATCCAACCCCTGCACCTGTGCGAGACGTACGTGCCGCGGGGCACGACGGTTCCCGGCCCGCACCCGCGTGGATACGCGCAGTCGGGCGAGGACGCGCCGCTCGTGGACGTGACGAGGATGAGCCCCTCCGTCGGGGACGCCGCCGGATCCGTCATCTCCAGCGGCACCGACGTCAACCGGTTCCTGGGCGCCCTCCTCCGCGGCGAACTGCTGCGCCCGGCCGAGCTGCGCAACATGATGACGACCCGTCCCACGGGCAACGCGGACGGCCGCGCCTACGGTCTCGGCCTGGAGAGCAGGCCATTGCCCGGCGGCGGTCTCTACTGGGGGCACACGGGGGACTTCCTGGGGTACGAGACCATGGCCGGCGCCACCCTCGACGGCAGGCAGGCGACAGTCATGGTCAACCTCGGTCCGGGGAGTTCGGACGCGCAGAGCGACGACATCAAGGCAGCGGTCCAGACGGCGCTCTCCCAAGGCCGTTCCCCAGCCCGCCAGTAGCGCGCCTGCTCCCGAACGGGGCGCACATACCCCGCGCCCTCGAATTCCGTACCGGGACGCACTTGCGTCAGAGCGCACTCCAACGCCTAGCTTCGAAACGTGCGATACATCAAGCTCGGAACCACCGGACTGGAAGTCTCCGCGATCGCCCTCGGCTGCATGAGCTTCGGGGAGCCTGACCGGGGCGGCGATCCCTGGTCGCTGGGCGCGGACGCCAGCCGGGACATCATCAAGCAGGCCCTCGAGGGCGGCGTCAACTTCCTCGACACGGCCAACGGATACAGCGCCGGAAGCAGCGAGGAGATCGTCGGCCGGGCGGTCAAGGACTTCACCCGGCGCGAGGAGGTCGTTCTCTCCACCAAGGTCTGGATGCGGATGCGCCCCGGCCCGAACGGCGCCGGGCTGTCCCGCAAGGCGATCTTCGACGAGCTCGACGCCTCCCTGAAGCGGCTGGGGACCGACTACATCGACCTGTCCCAGATCCACCGCTGGGACTACGGCACTCCGATCGAGGAAACCCTCGAGGCGCTGCACGACGCGGTCAAGTCCGGGAAGGTCCGCTATATCGGAGCCTCTTCCATGCACGCCTGGCAGTTCACCAAGGCCCTGTACATGGCTGACCTGAACGGCTGGACCCGGTTCGTGGCGATGCAGGACCACTACAACCTCATCCACCGGGAAGCAGAGCGGGAGATGCTCCCGCTCTGCGCCGACCAGGGCATCGGCGTGATCCCGTGGAGCCCGCTGGCGCGGGGCAGGCTGACGCGGGGCCGGGACACCGCCACGGCGCGTGCCGAGACCGACGCGGGCGGCAAGATCCTCTACCGCGACGAGGACCAGGCCGTGGCCGAGCGCGTCCACGAGGTCGCGGGCAAGCGGGGTCTGTCCCCGGCGCAGGTCGCCCTGGCCTGGGTCATGCGCAACCCGGTGGTGACCTCGCCCATCGTCGGGGTCACCAAGCCGGCCCAGCTGGCCGACGCGGTCGCCGCGGTGGACGTCGAACTCGACGAGGACGAGGCGGCCTACCTGGAGGAGCCCTACCAGCCGCACGAGGCCGCCTACCTGGAGGAGTCCTTCTACAAGCAGCAGCCCGTGGCGGGCTCCCGGTAGTCCGTCACCGCACCGCCAGGCGCTCCGCACGGCGCAGTGCGGCGAGGTTCGGGTCGAGAGCGGGTACGGCGGCGAGCAGTTGCCGGGTGTACGCCTCCCGTGGCGACTCGTAGACCTCGTGCGCCGGTCCGTACTCCACCACCCGGCCCCGCCGCATCACCGCCAGGCGGTCGCTGACCCGGCGCACGACGGCCAGGTCGTGGGCGATGAACACCAGGGCGAGGCCCAGTTCGCGCCGCAGCTCGTCCAGCAGCTCGACGACCTGGGCCTGCGTGGTCACGTCGAGCGCGGAGACCGGCTCGTCGCAGACGAGGACGCGCGGGTCGGCCGCCAGCGCCCGCGCGATGCCGACGCGTTGTCGCTGGCCTCCGCTGAACTCGTGCGGGTAGCGGTCGTAGTGGGCGGGCTCGAGACCGACCCGTTCCAGCAGCTCGGCGACACGGGTGCGCACCGCCGGGTCCCGTTCGCCGCGGGCGCGCAGCGGGTCGGCCACCGACTCGCCCACGCTGCGCCGGGGGTTGAGGGAGGAGACCGGGTCCTGGAACACCATCTGGACGTCCGGGCGTACGCCGCTGACGGCCACGCCGTCGCGACGTACCTGCCCGGCCGAGGGAGCGAGGAGGCCCACCAGCATCCGGCCGAGCGTGGTCTTGCCGCTGCCGCTCTCGCCGACGACGCCCAGTGCCTCCCCGCGTCGCACCTCCAGCGACACGTCGTCGACCGCGGCGAACGCCCTCGTGCCCCGTCCGAAGACCCGACGCAGTCCGACGGCTTCCAGCACCACCGCCCCGGGCGCCGGCTCCTTCTCGGCGTCGGCCCGGCGCCTGGGGCGCGGCACGTCCACCCGGGGCACCGACTTCAGCAACCGTCGCGTGTACGCCTGGGCCGGGGATCCCAGGACGGTGGATACGGGGCCGTGCTCGACCTCGGCTCCGTTCCGCATGACCAGGACCTCGTCGACGCTCTCGGCGGCGACGCCCACGTCGTGCGTGACCAGCAGCAGTCCCATGCCCGTCTCCTCCCGCAGTGTGTGCAGCAGGTCGAGGATCTGGGCCTGCACGGTCACGTCCAGCGCGGTGGTGGGCTCGTCCGCGACGAGCAGCTCCGGTTCGCAGGCCAGGGCCATCGCGATCAGGGCGCGCTGGCGCATGCCGCCGCTGAACTCGTGCGGGCGCGAGCGCGAACGCCGTACCGCGTCGGGGATGCCCACCCTGTCCAGTACCTGGACGGCGCGCGCCCGGGCCGCCCGCCGCGACGCCTTGTGGTGCACGCGGTACACCTCGGCTATCTGGTCGCCGACGGCGTAGTAGGGGTCCAGCGACGACAGCGGGTCCTGGAAGATCATCGCCGCCGTGCCGCCGCGCAGCCGCCGCAGCTGTGCCTCGGAGGCCGTGCCCACGTCGACGCCCGCCACCCGGACCGTGCCGTCCACGACGGCCCCGGTGCCCCGGTGCAGACCCAGGAGGGCGGATGCCACGGTGGACTTGCCGGAGCCGGACTCGCCGACCAGGCCGAGCGCCGCTCCCCTTTCCAGCCGGAAGGACAGCGCGTCGACCGCGCGCACGGGGCCGAACCCGACCGACAGGCCGGTGACTTCGACCAGGCTCTCGGCCGTACTCACGACAGCACCGTCCTTCGGTCGGCCACCGCGTACAGCACGTCCGCGACGGCGTTGGCGAGCACTACGAAGAAGCCGGTCAGCACCACCATGCCGACGACGACCGGCAGGTCGACGACGTTCACGGCATGCACCAGCTCGCGCCCGATCCCGGGCAGCCCGAAGAGCGACTCGGTGAGCACCGCTCCGCCGAAGAGCGAGCCCAGGTCGTTGGCGTTCAGCGCGATCAGCGGCCCGACGGCACCGCGAAGGGCGTGCCGCCCGACGATGGCCCGCTCCCCGACACCGTAGGCGCGGAAGGTGCGTACATGGTCCTCGGCGAGCGTCTCCAGCATGGCCGACCTGGTCAGGCGCGCGTACTTGGCGGCTTCGATCAGGGCCAGCGACAGCCAGGGCAGCAGCAGGTTCCACGCCCACTGCTCCGGATCCTCGGTGAACGGCACGTACTGCGGGAACGGCAGCAGGTGCAGCTGCCCGCAGACCAGGATCATCAGCAGCAGTCCGATGACGAACACCGGCGTGGCCCAGCCGGCCAGTGTGATGCCCGTCAGGATGCGCTCGTCCAGCCGCCCGCGCCGCCACGCGGCGAGCACTCCGGTGCCGACACCGAGCAGCAGCCACAGCACCATGGCGCCGAGCGCGAGGGAGCCGGTGACCGGCAGCTTGGCCAGGATGAGCTGGGTGACCTGCTGGTCGCTCTGGTACGACAGCCCGAGGCACGGCGCGGAGCAGTGCTCCACGGAGGTACCGGTGGAGTAGTCGTGGCCGGCGAAGACACCCTGAAGGAAGTGCAGGTAACGGACGTACAGCGGGTCGTCCAGGCGCAGTTGTTCCGCCACCTGGTGGACCTGCGCGGGCGAGCAGCGCGGACCGCAGGTGATCTGGGCGACGTCGCCGGGAGCGGCGTAGAAGACGACGTACACGATCACCGAGATGGCGAGCAGGGTGATCACCGCGCCGAGTGTGCGGCGCAGGGCGAAGCCGGCGAAGCCGTGCAGGGCGCTCATGCCCGCGCCTCCTTCCGTCGGCCGGTGCCCACGGACAGCCGGGCGGCCGCGCGTGGGTCGAGGGCCCTGCGCACCCCGTCACCGAGGACGGTCAGCGCGAGCACGGTGACGAACAGCAGACCGGCGGGCAGCAGCAGGTACTGCGGTGCCGCCTGGTACCAGACGTTCGCCGAGGTGAGCATCTGCCCCCAGGACGGCGTGGGCGGCTTCACCCCCGCGCCGAGGAAGCTGAGCGCGGCCTCGGCGCTGATGTTCACCGGGAAGAGCAGGGCGGCGTACGTGATGACGGGGGCGGCCAGTGCGGGCAGCAGCTCGCGGCGCGCGATCCGCCACGAGCGCCAGCCGCTGAGCCGGGCCGCCGCGACGTGGTCGAGCTGCTTCAGCGTCAGGGTCTGGGCCCGCACGATCTTGGCGATGGCTCCCCAGCCGATCAGTCCGATGACGCTCGCCACCAGGACGGGACGCGGGAAGCCACTGGGCACGATCGCGAGCAGCGCGAGGGACATCACCATCAGCGGCAGCGCCACCACCACGTCGGTGAACCGGCTCAGCGCCTGATCGACCCAGCGGTTGCCGAGCCCGGCCGCGATCCCCATGACGAGTCCGACACCGACCTCGACCACCGTCGCCGCCAGGGCGACTCCGAGCGAGACCCGGGCGCCGTACACGAGGCGGGCGAACAGGTCGCGACCCGTCTGGGGTTCGACCCCCAGCCAGTGGTCGGCGCTCACCCCGCCGAACGTGCCGACGGGCACACCACCGCGTGCCGAGTCGACGAGGTCGGGGTGGTAGGTCGTCGGGTCCTGCCCCTCCACGGCGGTGAGCAGGGGCGCGGCGAGCGCGAGCAGGACGAGCAGCGCGACGACGAACGCCGCGACGAGGGCGGCTCGCTGCACCCGCAGCCGCCGCCAGAACTGTCGGGCCCCCGAGGCGGGGGCGAGCACCGTGACGGTGCTCGCCTTCGCTCCCTCGGCGGCCACGCGGGCCTCACTCATGGACGTGCTTCACCCGGACCTAGTTGACCGCGACCTGGGACACGTCCAGCACGCCGGTCCAGTCGCTGATCACGACGTTCTTGACGTCCTTGCCGTACAGCCGCTTGTAGACGGGGTGGAAGAGCGGGACCGTCAGTGCCTGCTCGCCGATCCGCTTGTCGAGGGCACCCCAGCGCTTCGCCGCCTCGTCGAGGTCGGTGAGCTTGTTGATGGCGTCGATCTCGTCGTTGACCGACTTGTCGTTCAGCAGGCCGGTGTTGAAGTTGGCGCCGTCCTTCACGATCTGCCGGCCGTCGAAGATCGGTGCCAGGAAGGGGCCGCCGGAGGGCCAGTCGGCGCCCCAGTGCGCCAGGAAGAACCCGGGCTCGGTCTTCACGTCCTGGATCGTGTCCTTGTAGTCGTTGTCCTCCAGGCCCTCCAGCTTCACCGTGATCCCCGCCTTCTTCAGGGCGTCCTGGACGGCGGTGGCGATCTCCGGGCTGGTCTCGAAGTCCTTGGCGTTGGAGTGGGTCAGCGTGACGGTCAGTCCGTTCGCGTAACCCGCCTGCTTCAGCAGTTCCCTGGCCTTCGCCGCGTTGCCGGACGGGCCGGCCGGGAAGTGGTCGTACGCCGTGTGGCCGAAGGACTTCTGGTTCGGCAGGTAGGTGGTCGCGGGCTCCGCCAGGGAGGAGCCGCCGGCCGCGTTGACCACGGAGGTGCGGTCCACCGCGTAGGCGACCGCCTGCCGCACCTTCGGGTTGTCGAAGGGCTTCACCTTCGGGTTGAAGGCGATGTAGTTGGTGTAGCCGAAGTGGCCGGTGCCGACCCGGCTCGCGAGGTCCTTGTCACCGGTGACCTTGGCGAGTTCGGCCGGCCCCAGGTTGGTGTCGGTGGTGACGGCGGCCGCGTCGGCGCCCTGCGAGGCGGACAGCCGCTGGTTGATGACCGAGGAGTCGAGACCGGAACGGACGTCGATGCGGTCCGGGTAGGCCTTGCGCTCCTCGTCGGTCTTCTCCGACCAGTGCTCGTTGCGCTCCAGGATCAGCCGCTCACCGTCGTTCTGGTTCTCGACGACCTTGTACGGCCCCGAGGAGACCGGGTGCTCCTCGTACTTCGTGCCCTTGTCGGCGGACTTGGGCACCGGCGTGAACTGGGTCTGTGTGGCCAGGTAGGGGAACTCGCCCTCGGGCTTGTTCAGGTGGAAGACGATGGTGCGTTCGTCCGGCGTCTCGATCGAGTCGAGCCCCTTGCCCTTGGCCTTGTAGGGGCCCTGGTAGTCGGCGCCGCCGATCAGCCAGTCCCGCAGGTAGGGGGCGCCGCCCGACAGCTCGGCCGCGAAGGACCGCTCGATGCCGTACTTGATGTCGGCGGACGTGATCTTCGTGCCGTCCTCGTACTCGAGCCCTTCCTTGAGGGTGTAGGTCCACACGGTGGCGTCCTTGTTCGGGCGGCCGGTGTCGGTCGCGAGGTCGGGGACGACCTCCGTGCCCTTGGCTCCGTCCTCCCGGTTGCGGGTGGTCAGCGTGCGGAAGACGAGGGACGGGACGTTGCCGCCGCCCGAGGTGTAGAGGCGGGCCGGGTCGAAGTCCTGCTGCGGGTCGGAGTTCAGGACCGTCAGGGTGCCGCCCTTGTGGGGCTCGGCACCGGCGCCACCGGCCTTGGCGTCGTTGTCGTCGGGTCCGCAGGCGGCCGCACCGGCCGTCACGATCAGGCTGACGGTCAACGCGGCGGTGGCGCGGCGCGTTCTGCGGGACGGGTGGCGCATGGGAGGACGACCTCTCGGGTGAGCCGTCTCGGTCGGGAGACGGCTGGGTGGCACGGGGAACGGCTGGCGAGGGGGATCGCCCCGGCGCGGGCACGGCGGCCACCGGACGTCGACTTGCCCCGAGGCACGGCGAACGTGCTCGGGAGAGGGTCGTGAAGGTCGTGGAACGCGACGTACGCGCCGAAGGCGGACGTCAGCGACAGAGAATGTCGGCTACGCAGAGCGGGGTCACGCCGATCAGCGCCAGCTCGATGGCGGCGCGTGCGGTGGCGTGGACGGACGACATGAGAGGAATATGATCGAACTTACGTTGGATGTCAAAACGACGGACGGCAGGGGGCCTGCGGCCGACCCCATCGTCCTTGGCGGGCACGGGATCTGCCTCTTCCCGAGAGCGCGTCGCCTCCGTACGATGGCGCCATGATCCGCAGCCGACGCCGCCTCACCGCCCTGCGGTCCCGCGCGCTCATGCCGTACGGCTGTTGTTGATCCTCACCGCGTAAGCGCTCTCTCGCGCCGGGCCGGAAGCGTGTCCCCGCATCCACGGCCGGTGCCGCCGCCGTCCTTTCGTTCCGCGGGACGGTCGCCCCTCTCCCTTCCCCGTCCCGCGGGGTACCTCCCCGCGCCCCGCCGCGAAAGGCAGACCCTGATGCAGACCCCCGAATCCGCCTACGACCGACGCAGACTGCGGCAGTGGCTCGCCGGAGAGGCCCGGGCCGACGGTGTCTCCAGGCGCGACATGCTCCGGCTGCTCGCCGCCGCCTCGCTCGCCGGCGCGGCACCCGCCGCGCTGGGCACTCCGGCCGCCGCCACCGCCGCGCCCGGCATCGTCAAACCCCTGCCCGAGGATCTGTTCACCGTGCGCGGCACGAACGCCGAGACACGGTTCGCCGCTCTGGCGGGCACCGGCTACCACACCCCCAACGACCGCTTCTTCGTCCGCAACCACACCGCGACACCCCTCCTCGCGGCAGCCGACTGGAAGCTCACCGTCTGGGGCGACGGCCTCACCCGGCACCGAGCCGTCGACTTCTCCCTCGCCGACCTGAAGAAGCTGCCGTCCGTCACGCACAGCGCGTTCGTGGAGTGCGCGGGCAACGGCCGCAGCTTCTTCACCAGCCAGCAGGGCCAGGAGGTCAGCGGCACCGCCTGGACCCTCGGCGCGGTCGGTGTCGCCCGCTGGCGCGGGGCACGCCTGGGGGACGTCCTGAAGCGCGCGGGTCTCGGCCGACGGGCCGTGGACGTCCTGCCCCGGGGGCTCGACGCCGACTACGTCACCGCCGACGGCACGAACCTCGGCCGGGTCCGCCGTCCGCTGCCGCTGTCCAAGGCACTGGACGACGTACTGCTCGCCTACGAGATGAACGGCGCACCGCTGCCGCCCGACCACGGGCATCCCGTGCGGGTCCTCGTGCCCTCGTGGATCGGCATCGCCTCCGTCAAGTGGGTCGGCGACATCCAGGTGTCCGCCCGACCGCTGTACTCACCGTGGAACACCGACTTCTACCGCCTGTTCGGCGAGGCCCACCCGGACGGGGGCAGTGCTCCCCTGACCCGGCAGACGATCAAGAGCGCCTGGGAGCTGGACGGAGGGGCGAACCTGACGGCGGGCGTCACTCACCGGCTCACCGGACGGTCCTGGTCCGGGGCGGGCGGGGTCGTGCGGGTGGACGTGAGCACCGACGGCGGCACCAGCTGGACGGCCGCCCGGCTCCACGACGCGCCCCGGCGCGACGGCTGGGTACGCTGGTCGACGCCCTGGCGTCCGCCGTCGGCCGGCACCTACACGTTGCTGGCCCGGGCAACCGACACCACGGGGCGGACCCAACCGGACGCCACCGTCCACAACACCCAGGGCTACCTGTTCGACGCGGTCGTGCGGCACACCGTCAACGCCGTGTGACACTCCGGCAAGGCACCGCCCCGGTCCCGTCCGCGGGGACAGCCGGAGGGTCTGCCCCGCCAGCTCGGCGTCGATCCGCAGGGGGCGTTCGCGTGCCGGGGGCACGATGCCGTGTCCGCCGCTCCGCGGCTCACAGGAACCGTCTGACGGGGACGACCGCGGCCTCCCGCAGCCGCTGCACGGCCGCCCGCCGCCTCCAGCGGCCCGGGTCGATGGTCACACTGCGTTCCAGGTCCGCGTCGTAGTCCCGGTCGAGCACGGCGGTGAACGTCTCGTCCAGCACGGCGAGCATGACCTCTTCGTCGTGGTCCATGGAACGGCGGTTGAAGTTGGTCGAGCCGATCAGTGACGCCACCCCGTCCACGGTGATGATCTTCGCGTGCAGCATGGTGGGCTGGTACTGGCGGATGGACACGCCCGCCTCCAGCAGTCGGGTGTAGTGGTGCTGACCGGCCAGCTGGCAGGCACGCTGGTCGGTGTGCGGGCCGGGCAGCAGGATCTCCACCGTGACGCCGCGGCGGGCGGTCGCGCACAGCAGGTCGATGAAGTAGCGGTCCGGGGCGAAGTAGGCGGTGGCCAGCCGGAAGCGCACCTCGGCGGAGGTGAGCATGACGCGGATGAGGGTCTGCATGTCCTGCCAGCCGAAGCTGGCCGAACCCCGCACGACCTGCACGGTCGAGGTCCCGACCTGGTCGTGTCCGGTGAAGCGGTCGCGGTCGTCGAAGAGCTCGTCGTGGCATTCGGCCCAGTTCTGTGCGAACGCGGCGGCGATCCCGTCCACGGCCGGGCCCCGCACCTGCACGTGGGTGTCGCGCCACTCGCCGGGGTTGCGGGCATCACCGCACCACTCCTCGGCGATGCCCACGCCGCCGGTGAAGGCGGTGTGCTCGTCGACGACAAGGGCCTTGCGGTGGCAGCGGTGGTTCTGCTTGAACGGCGACAGCCGCAGCGGTTTGCGGAACCAGGCCACCTGGACGCCGGCGTCCTCCATGGCATCGAGCAGGTGCTGCTCGATCTCCTTGGCGCCGAACCCGTCGAGCAGCAGCCGTACCCGCACCCCCGCCCGGGCACGGTCGGCGAGCGCGGTGGCGAAGTCGCGGGCGATCTGACCACGCCAGTACACGAAGGTCATCATGTCGATGGTGCGCTCGGCGGCGCGCACCGCGTCGAGCATCGCCGGGAAGATCGCATCACCGTTGCGCAAGGGTATGAGCGCGTTGCCTTCGGTGGCCGCAATGCCGATCAGGCGCTCCAGCCGCCGGCGCAGCCGCTGTTTACGGGCCCGCACGTCGGCCTCCCGCGTCCCGCCGGAGTCCTCGGCGGGTTCTGCGTTCTCCGCGTTCTCCGCGTTCTCCAGGATGCTCATACGGCGCCTTCCGACAACTGAGGGTGGGCGAGTGCCTCGCCCACCCGTGAACAGACGACCAGCAGAGTATCGACGTCTGCCCTGCGGAGAGGACGCTGGAGCGGGCGGCGGCAGGCATGTGCGCACCGCACCCGAGTGCCCGCGGACGGGGCGGAGGCCGTACGTCAACGTTCGGTCAAGTTCACATAGATGACCCACAGACATCTACCTGTTTATTGACCTGCCCATGCCAGGCCGTTACGGTCTCCGAGCAGATAGCGCTTTCTATCGCCCCGGGATGCCTGCCCGCACCGCGCCCGGTTCACGCGTGCCCGAACCGGCCAGTACCCGGCAGCACCGGCCATCGACCCACCCCACACCTGGAGATCGAACGATGGAACTGAGAGCTCTCGCCGCCTCCCTCGGCCTGCTCGCCGGCACTCTGGCCACGGTGGCCTCCGGCACCACCGCGCAGGCCGCGGCACAGGACGCCACCACCGTGTACGTCGCGCCGTCCGGGACCGCGGGCGCCGCCGGCACCCTGGCCGACCCGACGACGCTGGCCTCGGCGATCAGCCGGGTCGCCACGGGCGGCACGATCTACCTGCGCGGCGGGACGTACGCGTACAGCCAGACCGTCACCGTGCCCCAGGGACAGAACGGCACCGCATCCGCGCGCACCACCATCTCCGCCTACGCGAGCGAGAAGCCGGTACTCGACTTCTCCGCACAGAGCGAGAGTTCGACGAACCGCGGGCTCCAGGTGAACGGCTCGTACTGGCATGTCAAGGGCATCGTCGTCGAGCACGCCGGGGACAACGGCATCTACGTCGGCGGCAGCAACAACGTCATCGAGCGCACCGTCACCCGCTTCAACCGCGACACCGGCCTCCAACTCGGCCGGATCTCCTCCAGCACGCCCGCGAGCCAGTGGCCGGCGAACAACCTGATCGTGAGCGCCGAGTCGCACGACAACGCCGACTCCGACGGAGAGGACGCGGACGGGTTCGCCGCCAAACTCACCACGGGCAAGGGCAACGTCTTCCGCTACGCCGTCTCCCACCACAACATCGACGACGGCTGGGACCTGTACACCAAGACCGACACAGGCGCGATCGGCCCGGTCACCATCGAGGACTCCCTCGCGTACGGCAACGGCACGCTCAGCGACGGCACCGTGAACACCAACGGCGACCGCAACGGCTACAAGCTCGGCGGCGACGACATCGCCGTCGACCACGTCGTGCGCCGCAGCATCGCCTTCGACAACGGCCACCACGGGTTCACGTACAACAGCAACCCGGGCTCCATGGCGATCTCCAACAACCTGAGCATCGACAACGCGGAGCGCAACTACTCGTTCGACAAGGGCACGTCGGTGTTCCGCTCCAACACCTCGTGCCGGTTCTCGGTGTCCGGCTCGAACGACAAGACCGTCGGGAGTGCGGACAGCTCCAACCAGTTCTGGACCGGCACGAACGGCAGCCGCTGCTCCTCCTACAGCGGCGCCCTCGGCTGGTCGTTCGCCACCGACGGCAAGCTCGCCGTCACCCTCGGCGGCAAGGCCGTGACGCTGTAACAGCGGCGAGCCGCCGCACCGCGTGCCACTCCGGCCGCCTCGATGCCGCGGCCACTCGCCGAGATCGGCTCAGGTCGCCGGCCCGTCACCCTCGATGGTGACGGGCCGGCGGCCCGAGGGCCAAGGACCTACGGTCCGGCCCTCGCTCCCGTCTGCGTCCATGCCTCCCAGGCCGGTTGGAGCCGGAACCGACTGGGGCGCCAAGTCCATCCCGCAGCGAGGACCGACCGGCGCAGGACGTTGCTCATCTCGCGTGTGTCCAACGTCTTGACCCTATGGCGGCGGCCATCGGGCCCCCGCTCGTACGTCCACTCCACCGAGAAGCCGCCACCGCGTCCGTACCCGCGCGACGCCGACAGCTTTTCCCCACCGGCTCAGACTACGGCGGACATCCCTCCGCACCGTCGTACCACCGGCCTGTGCGCAGACCGGGGATCGTCGGTAAAAGGGGCTGCCACTACAGGTCGAACTCGAGGTGCTCGACGTCCGTGAACCGGACTTCTTCCAGGGAGCCGGCGCGGCGGCCGTTGTCCTGGAAGTAGACCTCCTTGAGGGCTTCGGCCGTGATCTCCCGGAGGCGGGCGTCTCCGGCCCCCTGCTCCTGGGCCTCGAAGAGGCGGGCGGCGTACGGCGGGGGCAGGGCGACGGTCAGGTGCCGGACGCGGTCCTGGTCGGTCGAGCCGATCGGTGCCGTGTAGCCCAGGCGGGCGCGGGTGTCGACGACGATGCCGTCGGTGGTCGCCGCCCTCTCCTTGGCCCTGGCGCGGATCTGCGGCTGCCACCGCTTCTTCACCTCGCGCTCCAGTCGCGCGGCGAGGTCCGGGCGGGGCTTTCTGATCTGGTCCTTCACGTAGCGCTCGACGGTGCGCTGGGAGATCCGCAGCAGCTGGGCGACCGCGCGGGTGCCCTTGAGCTGCTTGACCAGGTAGCGCATCTGCGCGGGCGCCGTCTTGGGCGCCGGGCGGGTGAACGCCTTCTGCACCGCGGCGTCCAGGCCCTCTGCGAACATGCTCATCGCCTGCCTGCTCCCCTACTCGCCGTGGTCGACGTCGGTGACGGTGCCGTCCTTGATGTACCGGGCGAGGTTGAGGTCGGGGACGTCGAACCGGTCGCGGACCTCTTCGCCCCACAGGACGCTCTGGGTGCCCTCGTGTTTGACCAGGCCGGGGTTGACGCCGAGCTTGAAGCCGCCGGGCAGCGGCTTGCCGTCGCGGTAGGGCAGGAAGTCCAGCGGAGAGGGGCCGTCGGAGGCGTAGACGACGCAGTCGGACAGGACCGCGACCGGGTACTGGCCGGTGAAGGCGGCGTGCTTGACGATCTTGCGGTGGAGGTTGACCCGGGTGCGGGAGATGACCGCCGCGCGGATGTCCGGCCGCCAGGTGGGCCGGGACAGGGCGCGCCACGGCTGGCCGGGCTTCCAGCCCTCGCCGCGCGGGCGTTCGCGCAGCTTGCCCAGGCCGCCCTTGACCGTCGCCTTGACGGCGGAGGCGACGATCGCGAGCTGGGGGTCGCGGTCCCTGTAGCCGTTCATCGCGGTGAGGAAGTCGGCCGGTGACATGTCGGCGGTGACGCCGAGGCCGGCCATCGTGGCGAGGTAGGCGTCGCGCAGCCGCTGGTACCAGCCGTCCAGATAGCGGCCGTTCTCGTGACGGAGGTACGCCTCCAGCGGGCGTACCTCGTAGCCGAGCTCCACCGCGTACGCCACGGTGGGCGTGGCGTACCAGGCCGGGCCCGTGGGCCGGTCGCCCTTCGGCGTGAACGGCGAGGGCAGCAGACTGGCGTCGAGGTCCGTCCAGGTGTCCTTGCCGGTCTTCACCTTCGACAGGTCGACGTGGGAGAGGTCGACCAGCCACGAGCCGGGCAGCTTCGCGTCGAACACCGGCGCCTTCACGTGCGTCGGCGCGCCGAGGCCGACGTTCAAGCCGTTGGCGCCGGCCGCGAAGGCCATGTTCACGTCGATGCCGACCAGGTGGCGCAGGGTGCACTCGGCGTCGGTCATCGGCCGTGCCCAGTCGTATGCCTCCTCGAACAGCTTCTCGCCGGGTCCGCGGACGTGGAACCGCGGCAGGTCGGCCAGGAGCGGGTGGCCGTCGGGGGCCTCGCACGGCGCCGGATCGACGGGGTCCTTGCCCAGGCTGCCGGGATTGTGTTCGGAGTACCGCTTGCCTGCCGCGTCCGGCTCGGAGGCTCGGGTCGGCGGGTGCAGCGCGGTCATCAGCTCCAGCCCGGTCACGGCGGTGGATCCGCGCGGGGTCATCACCCTGGAGGCGTACACGCCCAGCACGCGGGCGAGTTCCGCCGGCGCCAGTTGTCCGGCCTCGCCCCAGTGCCGGGCGTCGAGGGCGTGCCACGACGGGACGCACAGTTGTACGCAGGCCCGCTCCGAGCCCTGGGCGGGTCGGTAGATCCTCGCCCACGGGCCGAAGCCGCGCCGGGTCAGCTTCCACTCCGCGCGGGCCAGCTGCTTGATGACCTTGTGGTTCTCCGGAATCCGCCCGGCGAGCCGCTCCTGCTCCGTGAGCGTCGTCGGCAGGCCGTAGCGCTTCAGGGCGGACTCGGTGAGCACGAGCAGCGGGTCGGCGTCCTTGCCGGGCCCCGACAGCCTCGGCTGCCCGAGCCGCGCCTCGCGCAGCGTCCAGTCCACCAGGGCCGGAAGGCTCTTGGCGGGCACGTCCAGGATCAGGCCCGCGGTGCAGTACGCCGACACCTGGCCGTCGGCGTCGGCGTCGACGACCGCCAGCGGACCGTTCGCGAACCGCGGTTCGGCGCCCACCGGCGCGCCGGTCGGCGCCGCCTTCTTCGCGCCGGGAGCATGCGACGTCGACGACGGCCTGGTCGCGCGCGACGGTCGGGGCGCGGCGGCGTAAGGACCGGCGACGAATGCGGGAGCGGAGGGCCGGCTGTTCTCGGCCGGCGGCGTGGCGGCCTCCTCGACGACCGGACCTGCGGCCGGCGCCTCGGTCCGCGCCGGGGCGGGCGCGTCGGTGGGCACGGCGGGCACCGGGGCGGCCGGCTCCTCCGGCGCGGGGTAGAGCTCCGCGAGCTGCCTCATCAGCCGGGCGTACGCCTCACGTTCCGGGCCGCGCGGCTCGACCGGCTTCTTCACCGACTCCCAGCCGGACACCGTGGCCCGCCGCACCTTCAGCGCGGCGGCGACCTCGTCCAGCGTCAAACCGTGCGCCGTGCGCAACCGCTTGCGCTCCGCCACCGACGGCAGTGCGGAGCGCGACGCGACGAGGGCGTCGACCGCGTCGAACAGCTCGGACATGGAGCACCTCCTGGGCACGACACTCTAGCGTCAACCGTACGCATCCCGTATGCATCACGTACGGAGCGCGTATGCCCATAGCGTCGGGTCGGCGGGCCGGCCCCACTGCACAGTGGCGCAACTTGTGTGCTCTTCGGACGCAACTGTGGGGATTCGGTGACAAGAGACGGCTTGTCTCGGATCATTGACCGCGTTTGCGTATCACGAGCGCCGTCCGATCCGCGGTGGCGCGGTGGCACAGGGGGACCAGGGGTGGGATCAGCGTTGACGAACACATCGGGAAGAGGCGGCAGACTGACGACGGTGCTGCTGGCGGGTGCGTTGGCCGGATCGGCGCTGATGGCGGTCCCCGGCACCGCCTCCGCGGCGGTCGGGGCCGCCCCGCCGGACACCACCGCGCCTGCCGTGGTGCCGTCGGGTCCGGGCATGGAGCTGTCGGCCGCGTCGTTCACCCAGATGACCGTGGACGACGTCAGCCGGCGCGTGTGGATCGCCGGCGAGCAGGACTATCCGGACGGGTCCCGGGACGGCGAGTTGACCGGCGTGCTCTACGCCGGCGCCGGGCCCGCCGTCGCGAGCGCCCACATGCCCGCCCCCCTGTCCGGCGTCGCGGTGGAGCCGGACGGCTCGAAGGTCTATGCCGGGCAGGCCGACCACATCGCGACCTACTCCCACTCCAGCGGGTTCCTGGATCCCCTCGACCCGATTCCGGCGCCGGCCGACGGCTGTGGACGGGAGCTGGTGCACACCGGCGGGCGGCTGTTCTTCACCAGCCGGCCGGCCGCATCGTCCGGCGGCTGCACCGACGGGCTGGGCAGTGTCGGCGTCGCCGCGACGGGCGAGGGCGACACGGCCGCGGAGGTGATGTACTCGAGCACCCGGATGCACCTCGAGGCAGGGCCCGGGGGTCTGCTGGTGACCGCTCCGGAGCGGTGGTCTGCGACCGACGACCCTGATCTGGGCATCTACCGGGTGACGGACGGAGCGGACGGGAACCTCCTGGAGTTCCTGGGCGAACGCCGGTTCGCCGACGACGGCACGGGAGAGGGCATGGACTTCCGGGACGCCGACTTCTCCGCGGACGGCTCCGTCCTCGCGGTGGCGGACGCGGTCCGGGGAACCGTGCTGCTCGGCGGCCAGGACGCCCGCTTCCTCGAGAACCGCTACACGCCGCTGCCGGAGGGTGTGGCGCCCACAGCCGTGGCCTTCAGTCCCGACAGCAAGTGGTTCGCCCAAGGCGGCGCGGCATCCGGTGACGCAGCCGACCTCACCCTGGCCTTCGCCGACCCGTCCGTCGAACGGCAGCCGCTGCGCATCAGCTTCGAGGACGAGGCCGCGGGCCGGCGCGTCGTCCCCCGGGGCATGGAGTTCTCCGGGGACGGGGAACAGCTCTTCGTCGTGACCTCCAACGAGGAGGGCACGAAATTCTGGCTGCACACGATCCAGACCCGTCAGGCTCTGGCGCCGTCGCGCATCGTGGACGTGACGCACGGCCCGGCCGTCGCCGGCGAGCCGTTCAGGGTGAGCGGACGACTGGACCTGGACGGGCTCGCACCCACCCAGGCGCCGCGGATCACTGTGCAGCGCCTGAACGGGTCCGAGTTCGCCGACCTGCCGCCGGTCCCGGTCGCCGAGGACGGAACGTTCGTCCTGGAGGACGTCCTGCCGGAACAGGCGGGGAACGTCCAGTACGTGCTCGGCTACGCCGGTGACGAGGTCCACTACCTCTCGGAGCACTGGCTTGTGGTGGACACGGTCGAGGCGTCGAGCACGATGTCCCCCGCCGACCGGTAGGGCGTGTTCTGAACTTCGGGGCAGCCGTTAATCAGTGGTTCGTGACGGCGATGCGGTGCGTGGGCGATGGGCTCGAACGTCCACAGGGCGTCCATCGGGATCTTGAGCTGTCATCGTCCACTGCGTGGGCAGTGTCTCGATCTGTCCGACCGGCCACCCGGCAGCCAGGATTCGATCGCGAACCTCGCACAGCTTCCCGTATGTTCCCACGCGCAGCCCCCATCCCGCCTTGCCGAGGGGATCGAGACCGGTGGTGGGGGCGGCAGCGGTTTCGACGATCATCAGGTGGTCATCACCTCCGACGTCGATGACCGCGATCCGAGGATCAGAAGGGGTTGCGGCGCGCTCGAAGGCGAGCGCTGCTCCGAGCAACTCCGTGTAGTACGCCACGAGCCGGTCGAGGTCGGTCGTGGACAGCGTCAGATGGTTGATTCCGAAGAGATCGGGCATGGTGGGGCAACCGTAGTCTTGTATTGCTCACGATCGAAGCCGGGCGTGCGGCCGCCGGTCGAACCACCGCGTGTGCGGGATCTGCCGGCGGCCCAGGTACTCGCGGATCTTTCCAGAGGAGCAGGCACATTCGGTCAGGAGAGAAGACGTCGCGCGCGTGAGGTGGTCCTCGCCACCGGCTGGTGCGGGCAGCACCCCACGATCAGGCCGTGACCGAGATCCGACAGCCCGCTCACGCTGAACAGGTCGGGTCAGGGCCTCTGTTGGGTCACCGCCCTGCTGCGTCACCCGACGTCGGCCCCCGGCCGACCGATGGTGTCCAGTTCGGCCAGATCCTGGCCGGAAAGGGAGAGCCGGGCGCCCGCGATGTTTTCCCGCAGGTGGGCGGTGGACGACGTACCCGGGATGAGCAGGATGTTGGGCGAGCGTTGCATCAGCCAGGCCAGCGCGACCGACATCGGCGTCGTCTCCAGCCGGCGCGCGACCTGTGAGAGCGCCTCGGACTGCAGCGGTGTGAAGCCTCCCAGGGGGAAGAACGGCACATAGGCGATGCCGTCGGCGGCGAGGCGGTCCACGAGGTCGTCGTCGTGTCGGTGGGCGAGGTTGTACATGTTCTGCACACACACGATCGGGGCGATGGCGCGTGCCTCGGCGATCTGCTCCGGGGTCACGTTGCTGACGCCGAGGTGGCGGATCAGCCCCTCTCGCTGGAGGTCGACGAGCGTCTCGAAGGCTTCGGTGATCGAGCCGGGCTGAGGGCCCTCGGCGTCGCCCATGCGCATGTTGACCAGGTCGAGACTGTCGACGCCGAGGGTTTCGAGGTTCTCGTGGACCTGCCTGCGCAGGTCTGTGGGGCGCCGGGCCGTGGGCCAGCCGCCCTGGGCGTCGCGGGTCGCGCCCACCTTGGTGGCGATGAACAGCGTGGCCGGGTAGGGGTGCAGTGCTTCGCGGATCAGTTCGTTCGTGATGCGCGGCCCGTAGGCGCCGCTGGTGTCGATGTGAGTGATCCCGAGGGCAACTGCCTCGCGCAGGACGGCCAGGGCGCCGTCGTGGTCGGCGGGCGGCCCCATGACCCACGGACCGGCGAGTTGCATCGCGCCGTACCCGAACCGGGTGACGGTCGAGTCGCCCAACGTCCAGGTTCCGCCGGGAAGAGATGTGGAGCGCGTGGTCATCGCAGTGCCTTTCGTTTTCCTGCCGGGGGCGGTGCCTCCCAACCCCTTGCACCATTGTTGGAGAGATACTTTCCTATGGGAAGTAGGCACTCTGAAGTGCGTAACCCAACCCGAAGGATGAGAGGCGGATCAGTGACCACGGCGAAGACCGGCAAGACGGAGCAGGCCAAGGCGGAGTACAACGCGTTCCTGGCGGTGTGCCCCAGCCGTCAGCTTCTCGACCGGATCTCGAACAAATGGGTGGTCCTCGTCCTGTGCGCACTGGGTGGTGACGCCGACGACCGGTCCGGTGCGTCGCACGCTCCGAAGGCGATGCGCTACTCCGAGCTCGCCCGGCTGCTGGCCGGAGTCAGCCAGAAGATGCTGACCCAGACCCTGCGCGCCCTCGAACGCGACGGTTTGCTCACCCGCACCGTGACTCCCACGGTCCCCGTCACCGTCACCTACGAGCTGACCGACCTCGGCCTCTCGCTCCACCGCCTGACAAACGGACTCCGGCAGTGGGCGCAGACGAACATGGACGAAGTCCTCGCCAACCGCGAGAAGCGCGATTCACCCTGAGCTCGCGCCGAACGAAGTGGCTGCTACGAAACGCTTCGACCAGGCGTGGAGCGCGTTCCGCTGTCGCAGCGGGTACGGAGCGGCTCGTCAGGGGCGGGCGCGGATGGCCGGATCAGTGGTCGAGTACGCCGGAGTCCGCGAGGTGCGCGCCGCTTCTCACGAGGTCGGCGGGCCCGGCCGGGTGTGGGCCGGGCCCCCTTGGGATACCTGACTGCCGACATCGCCCCACGTCGTCAGGAGGCTCACCCCCATGCAGGACAACGGCAGGACCGGAGGCGGCGACCCGCAGACCGGCGCCGAGCCGACACCGCCCTATCCGAAGCAGCGGCAGCAGGCGCCGGGGCTGGAGCGTGACATGCGCCCACGACCGCGCTACGAGGCGCCGCGCTACCGTGCGGCGGACAAGCTCCGCGGCAAGGTCGCGCTCATCACCGGCGGTGACTCGGGCATCGGCCGTGCCGTCGCCCTGCTGTACGCGCGCGAAGGCGCGGACGTGGCCATCGCGTACCTCCCCGAGGAACAGCCGGACGCCGAGGAGACGCGTGACGCGGTACGGGCCGCAGGGCGAAGGTGTCTGCTCCTGCCCGGCGACCTCGCCGACGCCTCCTTCTGCAGGCAGACGGTGGAGCGGACCGTGCGGGAACTGGGCGGCCTCAACATCCTGGTGAACAACGCGGCACACCTCAACAGCCAGACCGACCTCTCGCAGCTCGACTTCGAGGACTGGGACAGGTCGTTCAAGGTCAACGTGTACGCCTACTACCACCTGGTACAGGCCGCGCGCCCGCACCTACGGGCCGGCGACGCGATCATCGCCACCGCCTCGGAAGAAGCCCTCAGGGGCAGCGACACCATGCTCGACTACGCGGCGTCCAAGGCGGCGCTCGTCAACTTCACCAAGTCCATCGCCCAGCACCTCGCCAAGGACGGCATCCGCGCGAACGTGGTCGCGCCCGGTCCCACCTGGACGGTCCTGAACGTCGCCGACCCGAACATGCCGCAGGAAGGTCTGGCGCATCTGGGCAGCGAGGGTCCGCTCGGGCGTGTGGCGCAGCCGGAGGAGATCGCGCCCACGTACGTGCACCTGGCTTCCGACGCGGACTCCAGCTTCACCGTCGGCGAGGTCATCGCCGTCACCGGGGGCATCACCACCACCGACTGACCGGCGTGCCGGGCGGGCGCGCACTGCTGCCGGGCGGCGTCGAGTTCCAGGTCGGTCGGCGCGCACCGGCGGGCGAAGCGATGTGGTTTGGTCCTCGGGCCGTACCTGTGCGAGCCTGCTGCCACTCTTCCGGAAGGTAGGACCCCGATGCTCGGCATGGTCGTCTGGGACGTGCGTTCTCGCGCTTCGACGCGAGAGCGGTAGCGCCTCTCCGCTCCCCCGCCCACGTCTGTCAGCGCTGTCGCCCGACAGGCGTCGGCTCGGACTGCTCCTCGTCGAAGTGCTCTTCGTGCCCCCGCACGTTCGACCACGAGGAGTACGTGGTGTCTACCATCCACTGGACCGAAGGCCGCACCCACCGGTCTGCCCGCTGGCATTCCGAGAACGCCAGCCCCCTTCCACGGCGAACCGTCGCCGCCGACGACCGGATGAAGGCCGACGAGGCCCACCGTCTGGTCTGTGAAGGAACGGCCCTGCTGTGGCAGGGCGAATACCACAACGCCCGGCAGCTGCTGCGAGCGATCGGCCGCCGCGTCGACCGCACAGCACCCGGACCCGGTGGTTCCCCGAGCGAGTCCTTTCACCTGCACCGGCGTCACACCCGTCACCGCGCCCGAGTGCTGGGCAAGCTCCTGGTGCTGCTGGACGACGACTACACCCTGGCGTTGCGCCGGGCCCCCGATGTCCGCGAGGCGTGTCTGGACGCCTACGGCCCCGCGCCGGGGCCCATGGCGGTCTCCCTCCGGGAGCTGCTGGGTGTGATCGGCGCCCACCAGTGGCGCGTGAAGGGGGTCGACGTGCCTGCGCTCGGCGCCCGGGTCCACCCCCACTACGGCGTCTTCGCCCCGGTCAGGGGTGAGTACGTCGACCTGGTGGCCCGCACACCGCTGCCACCGGCGATCAGGCACCGTTCCTCCACCGGTACGGCATTCGATCTCGGCACCGGAACCGGTGTCCTCGCCGCGGTCCTGGCCCGCCGCGGTATCAACCGGATCGTGGCCACCGACATCAGTCTCCGCGCCTTGGCCTGCGCCAGGGAGAACGCCCGCCGGCTGGCGCCGGGCGACCGCGTCGAGGTGTGGGGGCCCGGCCTGTTCCCCGACGGCCGTGCCGACCTCGTCGTGTGCAACCCGCCCTGGCTTCCCGCCCGGCCGACCGGCCCCATCGAGCAGGGCGTCTACGACCCGGACGGCGCCATGCTCCGCGGCTTCCTCACCGGACTGGCCGCCCATCTGCGACCCGGCGGCGAGGGCTGGCTGATCCTGTCCGACCTGGCGGAGCTCCTCGGGCTTCGAACGCGTCGGCAACTGCTCGACGCCGTCCGAGCGGCAGGCCTCCGTGTGGTGGGCAGGGTCGACACCGAGCCCCGGCACCCACGTGCCGGGGACGCCACCGACCCGCTTCACACCGCGCGCAGGGCCGAGACCACCTCCCTCTGGCGCCTGGCACCATGACCGCGCGGGGCCGACGGACCGGGAACACGTCACGGCGGCCCGTCCTCCAGCTTGGCGAGGACGGGCCGCCGCGTCCTGTCCCCCGGTCAGCAGGTCGAGGTGTTCAGGATCCTGATGCCGGTCACCGTGCCCCACGACCTCAGATCGATCGTGTAGTTGGGCAGGATGCACAGCGGGCCGCCACTGGAGCGGCGCAGCAGCACCGCGTCGTCGTTGCGCGTGTTGACGACCTTGGTGGCCCCCCGGCTGCCCTGGAGGTTCTGGTAACCGGAGGTGACGTCCTTGAACTGACCGGTCTTGGTGCTGCCCTTGTAGAAGCAGACGTAGGGCCAGTTGCAGGAGGCCTGGGCGCTGACCTCACTGGCCTGCTGCCGGCCCGCGGCCGAGGCCGCGGGGGCGAGAGCGAGGCCGAGGCCGACGGCTGCGGACGCTACGACGAGGAGGGCGTGCTGGCGAACGCTCACGGTATGGCTGTCCCTTCCTGACGCGGGCCCGGTCCCCCCGTTGGGTCCCCTGTCGGCCCGTGACCCGTACGGCGCCCGTGGTCGGCGGGCGCCTTGTGGTGCGGCACAAAAGCTACGGGCGGAGCCGAGTCGCGTCGTCACACACTGGGTTGAAGCACGCCTCCGCCCACAGCGGTACGCCGATGACTTTGCGACTTCCGCGGTACCGCGCGAGGTTGACGTGCCCGCGGGCGGAGCTGCCTGCCCGTGTCGACCGGTCCGGGCCAGGCGTGTTCAGCCGTCCTGACGGCCTCCGGCGCGGCTTCCCTCGCCCTGCGTACCGGCGGACTCGGTGTGCGAGAGTGCGGCGAGGAGCCTGAGCTTCTCGTCGCTGTCGCTGTCCTTGTCGGGGTAGTACACGACGAGGATGACGTCGTCGACGGGGAGTTTGTCGCGGTGGAGGCGGAGGTCGCCGACGACGGGGTGGTGGACGGTGGTGGTGCCTCCGTCCAGACCGCGGACGTCGTGGCGGGCCCACAGGGTGCGGAACCGCTGACTGGACAGGGCGAGTTCTCCGACGAGCTCGACGAACCGGGGGTTGTCCGTGTCGTCCCCGATGGTGGTGCGCAGGGCGGCGACGAAGTCGGCGGTGGCCTTCGGCCAGTCGTCGTGGAAGGCCTGTTCCTCCGGGTCGAGGAGGAGCGAGCGAAGCCGGTTCTGGCCGGGCCGCAGGCGGGGGGAGAGCGCCACGGCCATGGGGTTGGAGGCCAGGACGTCGAACGCGCGCCCTTCGACGAACGCGGGGATCTCGAGGTGGGCCAGCAGCTCGTGCACCCGCGCCGGCACCTGCTCGGGCCGCTTGCGGCGCGGCGCCCTGGGGCGTGCCGCGGCGAGACTGAGCAGGTACGTCCGCTCGATGTCGTCGAGCTGCAGGACGCGTGCGAGCGATGCGAGGACCTGCGGTGACGGGTTCTTGTCGCGGCCCCGTTCCAGACGCAGGTAGTAGTCGGGACTGATGCCGGCGAGCAGGGCGACTTCCTCACGGCGCAGGCCGGGCACCCGGCGGTTGCCCCCGGGCGGGAGCCCTGCCTGTGCCGGGGAGACCAGCCCGCGGCGCGCCCGGAGGTAGCTGCCGAGCCGGTTGCCGGATTCGTCGTCCTTCATACCGACACCGTAATGCGGTGCGTGGGTCTCAGAGGGGGTCCTGGCAGGACCAGGGAAGACGGGGGCCCTGCCACACCTGGCGGATTCCGTCAAGACTTGCGGCGTCGCTGTCCGAAAGGGACAGACGACCTCACTGTCTGCGCCGCGGGCCCGCACGCCGCCGGCGCCCCGCGCTGAAAGGAAGAGCACGTGAATCTCTCCGACCGCACCGTTCTCGTCGTCGGCGGAACCTCCGGCATCGGACGGGAGCTGGCCCGCCGGTTCGCCGCGGCGGGCAGCACCGTCGCCGTCGCGGGCCGCAGTCCCAAGGCCCTCTCCGAACTCGCCGAGGAGGGGTTCGGTACGTTCACCGTCGACGTCACCGACAGTTCCGCCGTGACATCCCTACGTGACGCCGTGCTCTCCCGGTACCCCGGGCTGGACACCGTGGTGACCATGTCGGGCGTCATGCTCCTGGAGGACCTGCGCGACCCCGCGCACTTCGAGGCGACCAGGACGACGATCGACACGAACCTGCTCGGCACCGTCCGGATCATCGACGCCTTCACCCCGCACCTGGTCCGGCGGGGCACCGGCACCTTCATCACCGTCACCTCCGGCATCGCCTTCCTGCCGTTCCCGCCCATGCCCGGCTACGCCGCTTCGAAGGCCGCGGTGCACGCCTACTCCGAGGCCCTGCGCGCTCAGCTCGACGGCACCGGTGTCGGCGTCGTCGAACTCGTCCCCCCGGCCGTCGCCACGGCCGGCCAGGAGGAGGTGAACCCGCGCGCGCTGCCGCTGGACGACTTCGCCACCGAGGTCATGCATCTGCTCGCGCAGGACCCCACTCCTCGGGAAATCCTCGTGAAGGGCGTCCTGACGCACCGCTGGGCCGAGCGCGACGGCACCTACGACGACCTCGTCGCCCAGCGCTCCCAGGCCCTGTCCATGCTCCCCGGCCGCGCACGCTGACGCTGCCCTCCGGCAGCCTCCGCGAAGGTGCGGGCGGACGCCGGGGGCCGCCTCGCTCCTTGGCGCACGAGGTTCCGCTCAGGCAGACGACGAAGGCGGCTTTGCCGGACAGGGGTCGGACGTGCTCGCGAGAGTCCGCGCAAGCGCGTCGAGGGTCACGTCCACGATGGTGCGGAGCTGCTCCGCGCTCGCCCCTGCCCTGCTCATGACGGCGAGGGACTGGTTCACGGCCGCCAGGTGGGTCGCGGCGGACTCCGCCGCCTCGTCGTGCAGTCGGCCCGCCTTCAGCGCGGCGCGCAGCCGGGAGTGCTGGAAGCCGATCGCCTCCCGTGCCCGCGCCGCGACGCTCGCGCTCAGCCCCGGGGTCGCCATGACGGTCTGGGCCACCAGGCATCCGTCGGGCAGCCCGGGGTCGGCGATGCGTTCCAGGGTGACGTCGAAGAACGCCCGCGCGGCCACCAGGGGCCGTTCGGCCGCGCAGGACAGCGCGGCGTCGTACCTGTCTCCGTAGCGCGTGGTGTAGCGCTCGAGGCAGCGCAGGAACAGCGTGTCCTTGTCGCCGAGGGAGGAGTAGATGGAGCTGCGGTTGAGTCCGGTCGCCCGGGACAGGTCGTCCACCGACGTGTCCGCGTAGCCGGCCCGCCAGAACTGGATCATCGCGGCCTCGAGCGCCGTGGCGATGTCGAACTGCTTCCTGCCTGCCATACCGGCGCCTTCCTCCTGCTCCGCCCTCTTGGTGAACGCCATTCTCCCATCCTGAACCATTCAGTTCAAGATGGGTTAGGGTGCGGACGGGCGGCCGTCGCGGAACCAGCCCGCCGACGCCGTCAGCAGACCATCGGCACGCCTCGCACCAGTGGAGAAAAGGCATGAACGACCCCGCAAGCGCCCCCCGCGTCCTCGGCAACCCGGTCAGCGACCTGCCCTTGCCGGACCTGGCCCGTTTCACCCACCGCTGGGTCGACGGGGGCGGCGTCCGGCTTCACGCGGTCGAGGGCGGTCGGGCGGACGGTCCGACCGTCGTGCTGCTCGCCGGGTTCCCGCAGACCTGGTGGGCATGGCACAAGGTGATGCCGGCCCTGGCCGACCGGTTCCACGTCATCGCGGTCGACCTTCCGGGCCAGGGCCACTCCGAACGGCCGGACATCAGCTACGACACGCACACGGTCGCCGCGCACGTCCACGCCGCGGTCGAGGCGCTCGGCGTCTCGACGTACGGGTTGGCCGCCCACGACATCGGCGCGTGGGTCGCCTTCTCCCTCGCCTCCAAGTACCAGGACCAGTTGCGCGGCCTGGCGCTGCTCGACGCCGGGATCCCGGGCATCACCCTCCCTGGCGCCGTCCCGATCGACCCCGAACAGGCCTGGAAGACCTGGCACTTCGCCTTCCACCTCGTGCCCGATCTGCCCGAGACACTGCTCACCGGCCGGGAACGGGAGTACGTCGGCTGGTTCCTGAAGGTCAAGACCCTTTCCGCCGGCACCTTCGACGAGGCCGAGATCCAGCACTACGCCGCGGCCGTGGCCGCGGACGGCGGTCTCCGCGCGTCCCTGGCCTACTACCGGGACGCCGCCGAGTCGGCTCGGAAGAACCACGAAGCGCTGGAGCGCCGGCGCCTGTCGGTCCCGGTTCTCGGGATCTCGGGCAGCCACGGCTCCATCCCCGACATGGCGGCTTCCATCAGGCCGTGGGCCGACCACGCCACCGGGATCGTCGTGCCGGACGCGGGGCACTTCATCCCCGACGAACAGCCCGGTGCCGTCGCTGCCGCGCTGACCGACTTCATGACGCGAGCAGCGGCAGCCCGGCAGAGTGTCCCGGGCCGGGATTGACGCCCGGCCCAGGAAGACTCACCCGACGCGCCACCGCACCTCGCCGGAACCGATCGCCCCCTTCTCCCAGGGCTGCCGGGACAGCCGTGCCCCGCGGCACCCTGCGGCTTCCGTGCGGAGCCGCGGCCTCACCCGGCCAGTTCACCCAGAAGTGTCCAGGTGCGCCGCCGGTCGGCGTCGCCCGCGATCTCCGTGCCGGAGAAGACCACCTCCGTCGCTCCGGCGTCCCGGTAGCGCCGTACTTCGGCCGCGACCGTCTTCTCGTCGCCGATCACCGCCACGTCGGACGCCCGGCGTCCCCCGGACAGCTCGATGACACGCGCGTAGGACGGAATCTGTTCGTAGAACGCCAGTTGCCCGGTGACCTTCTCCCGCACCGCTTCCACGTCGTCCGTCACGACGCCGTGGACCAGGGCGACGATCCTCGGAGCGGGTCGGCCGGCGGCTTCGGCCGCCGCGGTAAGTGCCGGAACGATGTGCGTCTCCAGCGCGCGCGGGCCCGCCAGGTAGGGCAGGATCCCGTCCGCCAGTTCACCGCTGACCCGCAGGGACTGCGCTCCCATCGCGGCGACCAGCAGGGGGACGCCTGCCTCGGCGCCTGGCACGCGGGCGGGCACCGGCGTGACGGCCGTGAGCAGCTCGCCCCGGAAGTCGGCCGCGCCGCTCTGCGTCAGCTGCCGCACGGCGGTGAGGAACTCGCGCAGCCGGGCGATGGGCCGTTCGAACGGCAGGCCGAAGCCGCCCTCGGTGAGCAGCTTGGTGCCCAGCGCCAGTCCGAGGTGGTAGCGGCCGTGCGTGGCCGCCTGGGCGGTCTGTGCCTGGCTGGAGACGATCAGGGGGTGCCGTCCGAAGACGGGGATCGCGGAGGTGCCCACGTGGAGTCCGGGCACCTCGCGCCCGACGATCGCGGCGAGTTGAGGCGAGTCCGCACCGAAGGTCTGCCCGAACCAGGCGGAGCGCAGGCCCGCCGCCGCGGCCTCACGGGCCAGTTCCACCGTGGCGTCGACCTGGTTCCGCGCGTCGCTCGCGTTGAGTGCTACTCCTACTGTCATGCCGGTGAAAACCCCCGGCGTCCGATACCGCATTCCGGGTCCTGTGTGACAGCTTCTTGTCAGTCGTGTGTACGCATCGGCCCCGGGCGCGGGCCGTCCGCGACTCGAGGCCTGTTCATGCGGACGATGGTGCTCCCTCAGGCACGGCTGAGACCAAGGGAGCCGCCGTGGCGTGGCGGCCTGTGACGCGGTCGCGGTTGTCCCCGCGCACCGGATGCGGGCGACGATCTCGTCGGCCACCTGGTCCAGGTCGGCGTCGACGACGAGGCGGACGTGTCCCGGCGGGCCCTTCGCCTCGGGCGGCGCGGGTCCTGGCCCGGAGACCCGCTGTGCGCTGCGGCGGAACGGTCGTCGACGCGGTCGGCGGCCGCGGAATCGCCTGCGTGCGGCTCCGGGGCGTCGGGGGACGTCGGCCGCCCCGGGTCACCGCGTGCGGTGGCACCGGCTCGGGCCGCCACCGGGGTTGTCAGTCGTCGAGCGCCTCCAGGACGTCGGCGAGGTCGACGAACTTGAAGCCCGTGGCCTCCCGGTCGCCGTCCTCCGGAGCCATGTGCCCGTCCTGGACGACGAGCAGCCCGTCCGGGTACCTGCTGCCGAGCGGTTCGGCGAGCACGTCAGCGCCGTCGCACTCCTCGGAACCGTCCAGCGACCCGGACGCGGCACTCACCCGGAAGCCGCCCTCGAACTCGTAGTCGTCGGACCTTTCACGGTCGTAGGCGACGAAGGTGTCGTCGCCCTGGCTGGAGGCGAGCAGATAGCCGTCCCCGTCGTCCTGCTTCAACAGGGTCAGGCCCTCGACGTCCGCCGACACCCGGACACCCCCGAAGCCGGGGTCGTCACCCGCCACGCACGCGTCGGACGCCTCGTCGTAGGTGGCCGGCACGCCGTACTCGCGGACCTTGTCCTGCAGGACGGGAGCGCCCTTGAGATCGGCCCGCAGGCGCCAGATGCCCACGTCCTCCTGCCCGGCGAAGAGCATGCCCGTCTCCGGGTCGACGACCATGCCCTCGACCTGCGGGCCCTCACCGGGGTCGCCGCAGGGGGACCACTTCGTGCCGTCGGGCATGGTGAAGGCAGCGGGCAGGTCCAGGGTGCGGACCTTCCGGTAGGACACCTTGCCGTCGCGCGTCGTGGTCAGCTCCAGCAGCGCGATGCGGGTGGTCGCGTTCTGGCTGACGAGCGCGTAGGACTTGCCGGTGGCGGAGTCGGTGTACGTGGCCAGGCCGTAGGCCGTGCTCTCCTCGTTGACCTCCTCCTGGGAGCCGGAGAAGATCCACGGGGCCGAGGCGTCCGTGACATCGGTGAGCGGGGCGTCCGGCCGGTCACCGTCGACGCGGTAGACGCGCAGCTTGTCGCTGCCGCGGTCGCTGACGACCGCCAGGTCCGTGGCGCCGGAGGCCGAGGACGTCCGGTGCACCAGGTCGACGTTGTTGAAGCGGCCGGGGGCGTCGTCCGCTCCGGGCGCCGCGGGTGCGGGGACCGACTGCACCTGCCGGGCGTCGAGGTCGTAGACCCGCAGGCCGCCCTCCTTGGCCGTGGCGATGACGAGACTGGCGTCCGGGTCGTCGGAGTTGCGCCAGATCGCCGGGTCGTCGGCGTTCGCGTTCCCGCCCTCGTCGTCGTCGAACAGCGCGGCGGTCTCGGCCCGGGGAACGACCTCGGGCGGTACGGCGAGCGCCGAGGCCCGCGCCGAGGGTACGGCCGCGACGGCGGCGGTGAACATCAGGGTCGCCGTCGCCGCGACGACACGGGAACGGCATCTTGTGAACGCGTGCACGGACTGTCTCCTTCGTCAGGGAGCGGGCGAGGCCGACGCGCATCCGACGTCGGGATCGTGACCGCGCCCACCACTGGGACGACGTCACATGATCCAGAACGCGGGCGGAGGGCGCGCGTCATTCCGGCGACCCACCGACGACGGACACATGGCCGCGGGGTGAATGACACTGCCCCGCCTTCCACTTGACCTGGAAGCGACAGCGACACCGCAGACGGACGAGGTGTTCGCGGTGGCGGTCCCGCACAGTTTCACGAGCAGGAAATCGCCGTGCTCACCCCGGCGCCCCCGGAGCGCCGAAGGGGTGCCTCCCCCGACGGGCCGGGTCCGCCGCACGGCCCACCCCCAGTGGTCAACCTCCGCGCAGTGCGGTCCGTGCCAGGTCACGCAGCCACATGTGCGCGGGGTCGCCGTCGTAGCGCTGATGCCATGACAGGTACACCGGCGCCGGCGGCAGTTCGATCGGCAGTCGCAGGAGGGTCAGGCCGCACGCCGTGGCCGCCGGGCGCATCGTGATGTCAGGGACGGTGAGGAGGACATCGGAGTCGCGCGCGAACGCGAACGCGGCTGCCTCGGTGGGGGCGGCCGCCACCACGTGCCGGGTGAGGCCCAGTTCGGCGAGGGCCTCGTCGAGGGCGTTGCCGAGACGGCCACGCCGCGAGACGGTGATGTGCTCCGCCGCGGCGTACTGCGCGGCGGTGACGCTCCCGGCACGAGTCAGCGGGTGTCCTTGCCGTACGACGATCACCTGCCGGCTCTCCATCACGTGCTCGCTCCGAATGTCCTGCGCTGCCGGGCGGCCCGCGTTGGCCTCCAGGTCGATCTGCGCGCGACGCAACTCGGGGGTGTCCACGCTCGATTCCGCGATGAAGCGCAGCCTCACTCCTGGTGCCTGACTGCGGACGGCGGACAGGAGCGGGGGCCCGCCGAAGGTGACCAGGGAATCGTGCCAGCGGAGCGTGAAGGTGCGGTCCAAGGAGGCGAGGTCGAGCTCGCGGCTGGGCGCCAGCACGCTCTGGGCCTGGAGCAGCAGGTCGTGCACTTGCTCCCGGATGGCGACCGCGTACGGCGTCGGAGTCATCACGCGGCCCGTGCGCACCAGGATCTGGTCTCCCGTCGTGCGCCGGATCCGGCCGAGGCTCCGGCTCATCGCGGGGGCGGTCACGTGGAGCCGCGCCGCCGCTCCGGCCACGCTGCCCTCCTCGAGGAGCGCGTCGAGAGCTGACAGCAGATTCAGGTCCAATTGCATGCCAGTCATGTTAGGCGTTACTCACATGCACTTGTTGTTAATCGATGGCGCCCCTACCGTCGAGGGGCGGGGACGGAGCAGCGATGAACGCTCCCCCACACGCCCCACGGCCCCCTTTCCTGGACGGGAGACAGTCATGTCCGAATCGGTACGGAGCGCCTCCGCGGCGGCAGCAGGAGGAAGCACCTCGGTCTACGCCGAGGTGCTGGCACGGACGTCGGAGGCCGTTCGCGCGGCGGGTGCGGTCCTGCGGGAGCGGTTCGACGATGTGGTTCGCCACGAGAGCCGGGAGGAGCTGATGCAGGCTCTCGCCGCCAACGACGACGCGGTGCTCGAAGTGTTGCGGCCCCGCCTCACGCTCCTGCGGCCCGACGCTCGCTGGGTGGAGGACGAACTGCAGGGTGGGGCACTGCCTCCCGGTGAGTGGTGGGTGGTGGATCCGGCCGAAGGCAACGTGAACCACCTGCACGGCCTGCCGGAGTGGGCGGTCACCGCCACTCTCGTAAGCGAGAACCGCCCGGTCCTCACCGCGATTCACCTGCCGTTGACCGGTGAGACCTATACGGCGCTCGCCGGTGCCGGCGCCCGTCTGGACGGCCGGGCTCTGCGGGTGTCGGACACGACGGACCTCGGCCTCGCCCTCGTGGCCACCAGTCAGGCCAGACCGGACGAGGACGCGAGCATCGTGCGGCGGATCGGTTCCTCGGTCACCGCGATGCTTCTCGACTCACTGGTGGTGCGCACGTCCGTGCCGGCGACCCTGCACCTGGCGTCCGTGGCCGCCGGCCGGGTCGACGCCTTCTGGCAGTTCGCCGGTGCCCGCGCGGACCTGCTTCCCGGGGCACTTCTCGTGTCCGAGGCCGGCGGACGGATCACGGACGCCGAAGGGCGCGCGTGGACTCCCGAGAGCGACAGTTTCCTGGCCGCCGCTCCGGGAGTGCACGCTGCCGCCGTCGCCACTCTGACCCGTTGACCACCGCGAAGCATGACAAAAACGGAAAGGACCGGATCGGAATGAACCGGATCGCAGTTCTCGGAAACGGCCGTGTCGGCGGCAACCTGGCCGCGGCTCTGGCCCGTGTCGGGCACGAGGTGAGCGTCGTGGGGCGGGCGGGGGGCTCGGCAGCGGACAACGCCCGGAAGGCGCGCATCGTCATCAACGCCACGCCCGGCGACGGCTCGCTGGGGCGGCTGTCCGCCCTGCGCGGGGAGTTGCGGGGCAAGATCCTGGTGGACCTCGCCAACGCCACCGTCGATGGTCCGGACGGGCTGCCCGCCGAGCTGCTCTACCCGGGCTCGAGTCTCGCCGAGCAACTACAGGAAGCGCTGCCCGACACCCACGTGGTCAAGACGCTCAACACGATGCTCTATCCGGTGATGACCGCGCCGGACTCGCTCGCTCAGAAGCCGACGGCCTTCCTCTCCGGCGAGAGCGCGGAGGCCAAGCGAGTCGTCCGCGGGCTCTTGGAAGATCTGGGCTGGCGGCCTGAGTGGGTCACCGACCTCGGCGGGATCGAGACCGCTCGGGCTGCCGAGGCCGCGGTACTGTTCGTACCGCATGTGATCCGCTCCGGCGGATTCGCCCCCTTCGCCGTGTCGATCGCCCGCTGACGCGCCCCGTCCAGAGGCGGTGAGCCGGCACAACAGCAGCCGCCGGATCGTCACCACCAGGCCCTCCCCCCCTCGACGGCCGCTACGCCGGCCGCAACCCTCGGGACATGGGCCGGGTGATGCCGTACGCGGTCACCGACGTCGCCCGCGACCGCCTGACCACGCTCCGGCAGCAGGCCACGACCGCGCTCCTCGCCCGGGTCAACGCCGAGGGCTTCCCGGGTTCATGGCCGACCGTCATCGGCATCCCGCGGCGGTGCATGCCGGCCGGCGGAGCCGACCGCGGTGGGCTCGGCCCGCCCGATGACAGCCGCCCCTCGTGAGCGGCGGAGCTGCGCCACCCTCCCCGCGTCCACGGCCTCTCCCGTCTGCACGGCGACGAAGCATCCGAGCCGTCCACGGTGTCGCGGCTACTCGGCCTGGGCGACGGCCGTCGTCGGGGAGGTGCGCGAGGCTCGCAGGGCGGGCAGCATCCCCGCCGCGGCCGTGACCACCACCAGGCCCGCGAAGACCGCCGCCAGGCTCCCCACCGGCACGCTGAACGGAGCGCTCACCTCGGCGACGCGCACCACCAGCCAGGAGTAGGGCAGGCCGAGGGCCAGACCGAGGACCCCGCCCAGGACGCCGTGGAGCGCGCACTCCGCCGTGACCATGCGGCGCACGGCCCCCGCGCCGAGCCCCAGGGCCCGCAACAGGCCGAACTCCCGCTTGCGTTCGACCACCGTGAGGCTCGCCGTGGTCGCGACTCCGGCGACCGCCACCAGGACGGTCAGGCCCAGCATCATGATCGCCGTCGTGGCCATCGTGCGCAGGTCGCCCGATTCGCCGCTCTGCCCCCCCAGTCCCTCGACGACGACCCGGCCACCGCCGCGCTCCGGGCCGGTCAGTGTCGCGGTGAGGGCCCGCTGCGCGCGCAACCGCCCCTGCGGACCGTCCCCGGCGGCGTCCGCGGTGATCCTGGTGGGCGCCGTAGCCGCTCCCATCCGGGTGAGGTCCCGGGCGGTGACGAAGAAGTTCACCCCGTAGGGGCCCTCTCCCGGCAGGGTCGCCGCCACCGTGAGGTGGACGGTGCGCCCCTGGTACTTCAGAGTCACGCGGTCGCCCGCCCGTACGCCGAGCGAGTGGGCGTGGTCGGCGTCCACGACGACGTGCGCGGGCCGCAGTCGGTCGAGTGAACCCGTGCGGGCGGTCAGGCCGACGCCGGAGCGGACCGTGCCGAGGTCGAGGTCGGAGACGGTTCCGCTGCGGATGCCTTCGACGACCTCCGCGGTGCGGAACGAGCGTACATGGGCCACTTCTTGACACCTCGTCAGTTCGCTGGCCAGCGACCGGTCCAACGGCCTGCCGTCCCGTTCGGTCAGGGAGAAGTCGGCGGGAGCCGCCACCGCCTGCCGGTATCGGTCGTAGGCGGTCAGGGAGGCGAGGCAGGTCAGGACCGAGCCGACCAGGCAGACGCCCAGAGCCACGACGACCGCGACGGAAGCCGCCCTGCCCGGGGCGCCTCCGACCCCCGCGACCGCGAGACGGCCGGAGGTGCCGACCCGACGCAACGGTACGGCGAGTGCCGACAGCACCGGCCGGACCAGACGCGGACCGAGAGCGATCAGGGCCAGGAAGGCCAGCCCGCCCGAGAGCACGACGACGGTCAGCGCACCGAAACGGTCGTAGCCGTCCGCGCCGGGCTGCGGCAGCGCACCGTGTTGGCGCCAGGCCAGCGCCCCCGCCCCCACCGCGCACAGCACACCCAGCACGGTCCGGCCGACGCCGTTGCGCCCGCCGTCCCCCTGTGCCGCGCGGCGCAGGGCCTGCAGCGGGGACACCCGCGAGGCGGTCACGGACGGGGCCAGCACGGCCAGCACGGCCAGCAGACCGGTGCCGGCGACGGTCAGCGCTGCCTCGGTCAGGGGCACGTGCGAGGGCGCCGACAGGCTGCGTCCGAACCCTCCGGCGACCAGGGGCACCAGCTGCCCGCAGCCCCAGGCCGCGAGCACACCGATGGCGCCGGCCAGCAGCCCCACCACCGCGCCCTCGACGACGAGCGCCAGGGCCAGCCGCCGCGAGGACGCCCCGATGGCGCGCAGCAGCGCCAGTTGACGCACACGGCGGGTGAAGACGATACGGAAGGTCGAGGTGGCGACGAGCACGGCCGCACCGACGGCGACCACCACGAATACGGTGACCAGGTCCAGGCTGTCGCGCGCCTCCGTCACCGCCTCGCGGGCCTCGCGCGCCCGCACCTCGTCTCCGGACCTCACCTCGGCGTGCGGCACCGCCTGCCGGACACGCGCCGTCAGGTCCGCCACCGCGGAAGCGGACGCGGCCGGCCCCCCTGAGCCGGTGCTGATGTCGATGCGCGAGTAACCCGACAGGCCGAGCAGACCGGTCACTTGAGGGCCGGGGGCGTATCCCGTCGGCCGCTCGTCGTCCGTCTCGGTGCCGCGCACGATGCCACTGACCACGACCCTGACGGGCCGGGTGCGGCCGGGGTCGCGGTCGTCGGGTCGCAGCAGCGTGAGCGAGGAGCCCGGGACAAGCCCGAACTCCCGCGCGGCCCGCGTGTTGACGGCCAGCCGCTGCGGGCCCGAGGGGTAGGTGCCGCGGGTCAGGCGCACGCGCGAGAGGGCGCCGCCGCCCGGGTCCGCGGCAAGCTGCAGATAGCGTTCGACGGCACTGCCGCCGATCGCGGCACCGTCGTCGACCCGGCCGGCCGCCTCGGCCACTCCGGGCAGCGCCCGTATCGCGCGCAGGCGGGCCTCGCTCAGGCCGTCGCCGTCGCCGTCGCCGGGTGTGACGACGAGGGACACCGCGTCGGGTGTTCCGCGGAAGTCGTCGACGACGGTCGCGGTGAGGATCTGCTGGGCGACGAAGGCTCCGAAGACGACACATGCCGCGATCAGCAGCGACGCTCCGGTCGCCAGAGACCTTCCGGGCCGCCGCAGGAGTTCCGCCACCTGCGAGCCCAGGACACTCGCACGCCAGGGGGTGTTCATCGGTGCCTCGCGGCGGTCTCGTGGGCGGGCGCGGCCTGTGGTGCGGCGGCGTGCTCGTCCTGCACGACGCGGCCGTCGGCGAGGGTCAGTACGCGGTCCGCGTAGTGCGCGGCCCTGGGGTCGTGGGTGACCATCACGACCGTCTGGCCGAGGTCGTCGACGGACCGGCGCAGGATGCCGAGGACCTCGGCGCCGGCCCGGGAGTCGAGGTTGCCGGTGGGCTCGTCGGCGAAGACCACGGCCGGCCGGGCCACCAGGGCGCGGGCCACGGCCACCCGCTGCTGCTGGCCGCCGGACAGCTCGGCGGGGCGGTGTGCCAGCCGCTGGGCGATTCCGAGGACCCCGCACAGATGGTCGACCAGCTCGCGGTCCGGGCGCCGCCCGGCCATGGTGACCGGCAGCACGATGTTCTCGTAGGCGGTCAGCTGGGGCAGCAGGTTGAACGACTGGAAGACGAATCCGACGCGTTCCCGGCGCACCCGGGTCAGGGCCCGTTCGGACAGCCCGGTCAGCTCCGTGCCGTCCAGGACGACGCTCCCCGAGGTGACGGTGTCGAGTCCGGCGGCGCAGTGCATCAGCGTGGACTTGCCCGACCCCGAGGGCCCGACGACGGCGGTGAACCGCGCGCGCCGGATGCCGACGGACACCCCGTCCAGGGCCCGTATATCGGCGGTGCCCTGACGGTAGGTCTTGACCAGGGCGGTGGCGGTGATGACGTCGTCCGGCGCGTGGCCGGCGGTGGCGGTGTACGTGGTCATGGTGGCGGTCCTCGTGCTCCGGTGGCCTTCAGGCGCCCAGCGGCGGCATGGTGAGGCTGACACCGGAGTCCGCGCAGTGCCCGCGCGCCTTGTCCTGCAGGTCGCGTACGTCCTCGGCGGACGGGGCCTCGGGGGACTTCTGGGCGGTCAGGACGGCCCAGGACTCGTACTGGGCGATGTTGTAGCCGAGGTAGCCGTCCTCCATCTCCGTGCGGCGCCGCTGCGCGGTCCGCCGCTCCCACTTCTCCGCCTCCGGCGCGGGGCCGGCGGAGACCTGCTGCGCCTCGGTGATGATGGTGCGCGCCATCCGGCAGTCCGCCGCGGACGCCTGGCTGGCCTGGTTGCGTTCGTGCCACCAGTACCCCGCCCCGCCGGCCAGGGACAGGGTGAGGGCGGCCCCCGCCGCGCCGATGACGACGCGGTTGCGCCTGCGGGTCTTGGTCGTGGGCGTCGTTTCCATCGTGTCCTCCAGTGCTCTTGTCCGCCGCGGTCGGCGACAGTGAGAAGTCTGGACAGACACGCCCTCGCGGACATCGGCCCGGGATGTGAAGTGCGAGGTGGCCGTTCTGGCACGTCGGTGGGGGCCGTTCTGCACCCCCAGGGGGAGGGTCCAGGGGCACTCCTGCACCCCTGGGGGGAGACCTCAGGCGGAGGGGCGGACCAGCCCGGACTCGTAGGCGAACACGACGGCCTGGGCGCGGTCGCGCAGGTGCAGCTTGGCCATCAGATTCCCCAGGTGCGTCTTCACGGTGGCCTCCGCGACGTAGAGGTCCGCCGCGATCTCGGCGTTGGACAGTCCCCGGGCGACCAGGGCGAGGACGTCCCGTTCCCGGGCGGTGAGGACGTCCAGCCGCTCGGACTGCCCGCCCGAGGGCCCCAGCCGGTCCGCGAAACGGTCCAGGAGCAGCCGGGTGATGCGCGGCGCCACCACCGACTCCCCCGCGGCCACCACCCGGATGGCACTGATGACGTCCGCGGCGGGCGCGTTCTTCAGCAGGAAGCCGCCGGCTCCGGCCCGCAGCGCGGCGAAGGCGTCCTCGTCGTTGTCGAAGGTGGTCAGCACCAGCACCCGGGGCGGGTCCTGCAGCCGCATCAACTGCTCCGTGGCCTGGATGCCGTCCATGACGGGCATGCGGATGTCCATGACGACGACGTCCGCTTCGACCTTGTGCAGCAGTTCGACGGCCCGCGCGCCGTCGTCCGCCTCGCCCACGACCTCGATGTCGTCGGCGGCGGCCAGCACCATGGTGAACCCGGCCTGGATCAGGGGCTGGTCGTCCACCACGACCACGCGGATCGACCGGGCTGCCTGTGTCATGACTGTGTCCTCGTGGGGATCCGGGCACGCACGTGCCATCCACTGCCCAGGCGCGGGCCCGCCTCGAAGGTGCCGCCGGTGACCTCCACCCGCTCCCGCATGCCCACCAGTCCGTTGCCTCCTGAGGGCGACCGCGCCTGTGTGCCGCCGTCACGGCCGGCGAGCCTGCCTCCACCGTCGTCGACCACGCTGATCCGCAGGTCGCCCTCCTCCTCCCACAGGCGGATCTCCATCCCGGCCCCGGGCCCGGCGTGGCGGAGGACGTTCGTCAGGCACTCCTGGACGATACGGAAGGCCGTCATCTCCTCCGCCGGGGACAGCCGCCCCTCCTCGACGTCGACCGACACGTCCACGGTCAGCCCGGCGGTCCGGGCCCGGTCCGTGATGACGAGGATCTCGTCGAGGGTGACCAGCCGCCGCTGGGTGTCGCCGTCGGCGGAGTCCTCGCCGCCGTCGCGCAGCACCCGCACGATGCGGTGCATGTCGTCGATCGCGTCCCTGCCGGTGGCGGCGATGGTCTTCAGCGCGGTCTCGGCGGTGTCGGGCGACTTGCGCAGCACCGTCCCCGCGCCGTCGGCCTGGAGGATCATCACGGCGAGGCTGTGCGCCACCACGTCGTGCAGTTCGCGGGCGATCTCGGCCCGTTCCTCGGCAGCGGCCAGCCGCATGCGCTGCTCCTGCTCACGCTCCGCGTGCCAGGCACGGGCCGCCTGGCTCTCGGCGTACAGGCGCCGCGTCTGCAGGGTGTAGGCCGTCATCCAGACCGTCAGCGTCAACCCCCAGTAGTACAGGAGGGACTCGGTGTCCCCGAAGGGCTCGATGCCGAGGAAGGGCACGCCTACCGCTCCCACCGCCGTGCCCGCCAGCACCGTGCCGCCCGCGGCATACGGCATCCACGCGGTCCGGGAGTGGTGGACGACCGACATCAGGGCGAACAGCACGGCGGCGTCGTAGGCGGCGGGCGCCGACGCCAGGGGCGTGCCCGATACGCCGTCCAGGACGAACTGGGCCAGGGCCAGCGCCAGGACGGCCGCCATGACCGCGCCGGGGAACCGCCTGCGGGCGAGCAGGCATCCCGCCATCAACACGCCCAGAACCAGGTCGTACTCGGCGTCGTAGCGCTCGGCCGCCAGCAGGACGACGAGCGCCAGGGCCACGTCGCAGGCGGGAGCGAGGACGCGCCGGTAACGGCCGGACCAGGACATCCAGGCCGACGGCACCGCGACCGCCTTCTCGCCAGCCAACTGTTGCTCCCTCTCTCCTGCCGCAGACACGCGGACGGCTTGGCCGACAGCGCACAAGTGCCGTGAAGCGGCGGGTACTTCCGCGTGGGGCGGCGCCCTCACGCGGCCCATACTGCCTCATTCCGCGATCTGGAGTCGCGCCTCCTCCACGCCCTCGTCGAGGGCCGCGGCCGGTGCGGTGACCGGCGACGGACGGGCCGGGCGCTACGGGACGACGGTCCGACCGCGGTTCTGATGGCCGAGGACGGCGAGGGACCGCTCCGGCTCCGGTGCGTGGTGGGCACGGCGGTACGTCAGCGGGGACAGGCCCAGGTGCCGGTAGAAGTTCTTGCGCAAGGCGACGGGGTCGCCGAAGCCGCAGGCGGTGGCGATCCGGGAGACGGGCAGATCGGTGGACTCCAGCAGCAGCCGCGCCTGCTCCAGCCGCCGCTGCGCCAGCCACTTCAGCGGGCTGCTGCCCACCTCGCCGCGGAACCGCCGGGTGAAGGTGCGCACGCTCATGTGCGCGTGCCCGGCCATGTCCTCCAGCGTCAGTGGCTCGGCCAGCCGGTCCAGCACCCACTGCCGGGTCGCCGAGGTGGAGCGGTCGGTGTCCTGCGGAACGGGGTGCTCGATGAACTGCGCCTGCCCGCCCTCGCGCCACGGTGCCACCACGCAGCGCCGCGCGGCGGCCGAGGCCACCGCCGCCCCGTGGTCCAGTCGGACCAGGTGCAGGCACAGGTCGATGCCGGCCGCCCCGCCGGCGGACGTCAGGACGCGTCCGTTGTCGACGAACAGCACGTCCGGATCGACCTCGACATCGGGAAACAGCCGCGCCAGCGCCTCGCACAGCGCCCAGTGGGTGGTGGCCCGCCGACCGTCCAGCAGACCGGCCGCCGCGAGCAGGAAGGCCGAGGTGCACAGGCTCACGATGCGGGTCCGCGGCCGTATCCGGTCCAGCGCCGCGGCGACTTCCGCGGGGAGCGCGCCGGTCGTCAGCAGCTGCGGGCCGGGCTCCTGCGTGGCGATCACGACGGTGTCGGCGGTGTCCAGCAGTGACTCGTCGTGGTCGACGACGATCCGGTAGTCCTCGTGCGTGCGGACCGGCCGGCCGCCCAGGGAGCAGGTGCCGACGGAGTACAGCCGGGTCCCGTCCGGTGTACAGGCCTCGTTGAACACCCGGGCCGGGATGCCCAGGTCCAGCGGCAGGACCCCGTCGAGGGCGAGTACGGCGACACGATGCGTCATGGCCCGAATGGTACGACAGGTGGCCTTCCGGCCACTCACTCGGCTCGTCGAGAGCGCGCCATCCTTCTTTCGCCGGGACACGGTCCCGGCGAAAGAGCGCAGTGACACGGAATCGAGGACGAGACATGAGCGAGCAGGGCATGAAGGCCGTCATCCTCAGGAAGTTCGGCGGCCAGGAGGTGCTGGCCGCCGAGGAGGTCGCACGCCCGGAGCCGCTGCCGACCGAGGTGCTGGTGCGGGTGCGCGCCGCGGGCGTCAATCCGGTGGACTGGAAGACCCGCCAGGGCCAGGGCATGGCGGGCCTGCAGCAGCTCCCGCTGATCCTGGGCTGGGACGTCTCCGGTGTGGTGGAGGAGGTCGGCTTCGGCGTCACCACGCTCAAGCCCGGCGACGAGGTGTACGGCATGCCGTGGTTCCCGCGCGCCGCGAACGGCTACGCCCAGTACGTGACCGCGCCGGCCCGCCAGTGGGCCCGCAAGCCGGCTTCCCTCGGCCATGTGCACGCGGCCGCCGTGCCCCTGGCGGCGCTGACCGCCTGGCAGATCCTGGTCGACACGGTCCACGTGCGGACCGGCCAGCGCGTCCTGATCACGGCCGCGGCCGGCGGGGTGGGCCACTTCGCGGTCCAGTTCGCGCGGCATCTGGGCGCCCATGTGATCGCCACCGCCGGCGCGGCCCGCCATACCTGGCTGAAGGAACTCGGCGCCGAGGAGACCATCGACTACACCACCACCCGATTCGAGGAGGTCGCCGCCGGCGTCGACGTCGTCATCGACCTGGTGGGAGACGGGCAGGACCGGACCAGCACCCGCTCCCTGAGGACCCTGCGCCCCGGCGGCCTGCTGGTGGCCGTCCCGAGCGGTGTCTCCCCCGAGCTGGCCTCGGCCGCCGAGACGGCCGGTGTGCGGGCCGTTCCCTTCCTGGTCGAACCGGACGGCCCCGCGCTGACCGCGATCGCCGCTCTGATCGACGCCGGTGAGGTCGCCGTCGAGGTGGAGGAGACCTTCCCGCTGGAGCAGGCCGCGGCGGCCCATGCCCGCGGCGAGTCCGGCCGCACCCGCGGCAAGCTCGTCCTGACCGTCGCCGGCTGACCCGTCCACGGCCGCGGCCGTCGACGGCGGGGCGGGACGGTACGGTGCTGTCATGTCTCGATCAGCGGAAGCCGGACCGGTAGTGCCTCCCGTCACCGCGGACGATGTCGGCCTCGCCGTGCGGCTCGCCGTGGACCTCCTTCGGGAAGCATCACCGCACGGATGGGCCGGCAGGGCCGGTTCGCTGGACTGGGACTGCTGGGAGACCGTCGAGCACCTCGCCAACGACCTGTTGTACTACGCCGTGCAACTGGGGCCGCAGAACCCGCCGCTGGACACCCACGTCCCGTTCGAGCTCCGGCACAAGAGGCCGGACGCACCCCTGGTCTTCGTCCACGCGGAGCGTGACGCGGGCCCGGCCGGCCTGGTGCAGGTGCTGGAGGCGTGCGGCGCGCTGCTGGTCGCCATGGTGCGTACGACGCCGTCCCGGGTCCGCGCCCACCACGCCGCCGGGGTGTCGGACCCGGAAGGGTTCGCGGCGCTGGGCGTGCAGGAGACGCTGGTGCACATGCACGATGTGGCGGAGGGCCTCGGGCTTGCCTGGAGCCCGCCCTCGGCCCTCTGCTCGCGGGTGCTCGCCCGGCTGTTTCCCCAGGCTCCGGGCGGCGCGGACCCCTGGCCCACCCTGTTGTGGGCCACCGGCCGGGCCGAACTGCCGGGGCGCCCTCGTCTCACCGTCTGGCGCTCGGACAGCACACCGCGCCGGGATCGTCAGGCTGCCGGCGCGAAGGCCACGATGGCGTCCACGAGGTCGGCCGGAGCTTCCAGCGGGATCAGGTGACCCGTGTGCGGGATCACCATGAGGTCGGCCTGGGAGAGATAGGGCACCAGGTTGTCGCGGAGCACGTCGACGGGCTCGACCCGGTCGTGCTCTCCGGCGACGACGAGAGCGGGAACGCTGACCCTGCGCGTGTGCTCGGTGATGTCCTGCCCGATGCCTCGCAGCGGCCACTCGGTGCGGGCGGCTTCGGTGGCGGCCCGCGAATCGGCCAGGATCCGCGCCTTGACGGAAGCGGACAGCTCGGTCGCGGTGAGGACGTGGTCCCGTGCCCCGGCTGTGGACTCGACGGAGTCGTAGGCGTGCGACAGGGCTTCCTGGTACTCGGGGGTGATCTGTGCGGCGGGCCGGGCGGGTCCGGAGCCGACGAGGACGATGCCGCGAAGGCCGACGGGCCGAGTGCCCGCGACCATCTGCGCCACCTTGCCCCCCATCGAATGCCCTACCAGGACGTAGTCGGTGACCCCCGCGTCGGCGAGTACGGCGAGCGTGTCGTCGGTGAGCTGCCCGAGCGTGTAAGGGCCGGGCAGATCGCGCGACCGGCTCCATCCGCGGAAGTCGACCGTGAGCACGTCACGGCCCGGGAGGCGAGCGGTGACGAGGTCCCAGGTGCGGGCGGAACCACCCCAGTAGTGCAGGAACACCAGGGTCGGACCGCTCCCCGGCCGATGGTCGTAAGCGGGCAGGAGTGTCTGCTGCGTCGTGTTCACGGTGGCTCTTCCGGTCGATGTTCTGGGCGATTGCCCTGTGTGTTCATTGAAACGTCCGCCGCCGTACCGGGCATCGGCCGGACCGGTCGCCTGATGGTGAAAACTGGACACGTGAGCGTGATCCGGCAGATGACCTACCAGCCCGCGGGGCACCGCCTCACCGCGGTCGAGACGATGACGTTCGACCGCCTCGGCGAGCTGAACGACGGCGGCACACAGCGTGCCGACTTCCACGTCCTCGCCGTCGTCGACGCCGGGCCCGGCTCAGTCACCGTGGATTTCCTCCACCACCCACTGCGGGACCGGTCGGCGGTGTGGATTCCGCCGGGCGCGGTGCACCGGTGGGACGACATCGCCGGCGTGACCGGGCACCTCGTGCTGTTCGTGCCGACCGCGCCGGTCACCCACGCCACCCGGGAGCTGGCCGCCTCCCCGGACCTGGCCGCGCACTGGAGGATTCCCGACGCCGACTGGCCGTTCGTCGACGCGGCGCGCGACCATCTGCTCCTGGAGGCGTCCGTCCCACCCGGTGACTCCGCCACGGAGCTGCCCGAGATCCTGCTTTCCGCGCTCGTCGCCCGGCTGCGGCCACCCCAGGCCGCGGCACGGTCCGGGCATCCGGTGTTCCAGTCGTTCCGCTCCAGCGTCGAAGCTCACTTCCGCGACCACCACGACGCCGGCTACTACGCCCGTGCCCTGGGCTACTCGCCGCGCACCCTCTCACGGGCGGTGCAGAAGGCCACCGGGCGTACCGCGAAGGCGTACGTCGTCGACCGGATCGTCCTTGAGGCCAAACGGCTCCTCGCGCACGACCGCCTCACCGCGGCGCAGTGCGCCGCCGTCCTCGGCTTCCCCGACGCGTCCAACTTCTCGGTCTTCTTCCGGAACGCGACAGGCATGCGCCCCGGGGCCTGGCAGGCGACGGTGACCGCCGAGTGAGGAGCCGCATCCGAGCTCCGTACCGAGGCCGCGCGCGACGTGCCCCGGCCTGCCCCGGCGGACCCTGCGCCGCACAGGCCCCGGAGCCCTACATCCGGAATCCGGCGGGACCGCGCACCGCGGCCGCGGCGAGTTCCCTGATCCGGGCGGCGGGTGCGGGAACGCCGGCGGCTTGCTGGACCCAGGCCACGAACTCCTCGGGGCTCAGGCCACTCGGCGGCTGCCCGACGTACGGCAGGGCGTAGAGGGGGGTGTTGGGTTCGCTCCGCCAGCTCTCCGCCAGCGGGCCGAGGTCCACGGTGTCGAAGCCGAGGACGTCCAGCAGATCGGCCACCTCCTTCTTCGCGGTCCCGTCGTCGCCGGAGAGCGGTATCGCTGTGCGGTCGTCGGCTCCGGCGGGTCGGAAGAGCTCCAGCAGCTGCTTGGGCCCGATGCTGTGCAGGGCCTTGACCACCCTGCTGTCCGCGAGGTGGCTCTGCACCAGTTCACTGGAGGTCAGCTCGTTGCTGTCGAGTCGCGGAATCGAGAAACCCGGGTACAGCGCGTAGTTCATCGGGTCGATGACGGTCTTTCCGGACAGCTCTGCTCGGGGCAGCCGCTCGTGTGCCGCCAGCGGTACGGCGGCCAGGACCAGATCACCGGCGGCCGCCGCCTCGACGGGGGTGGCCGCGCGGGCACGGGCACCGATCTCCGCGACCAGATCTGCCAGCGTCTCGGGGCCGCGGGAGTTGCTCAGGACTACGTGCACACCCGCGTCGGCTGCGCGGCGGGCGACTGCGACGCCGACCATGCCGGTGCCGATGATTCCCAGGGTCGTTCGGCTCACCTGTGTTCTCCGTTCAGGTCTTGCCGCCTCGCAGAGGCCGGGTCCCCGGCCGCCGCGGCGGTCTCGCACCCATCACAGCGATGACGCCCCGGGCGAACAAGAACCAGTACCCACCAGCAGCGATCACAAGATGTGATAGATCAGGGGGATGGAGCTCAGATCGCTGCACTACTTCGTGACCGTTGCCGAGGAACTGCACTTCGGGCGGGCGGCACAACGGCTGAACATCGTGCAGTCGGCGGTGAGCCAGCAGATCAGCCGACTCGAACGCGAACTCGGAGTGCTCCTGCTTCAGCGCACATCACGGCGGGTGCGTCTCACCCCGGCCGGTGAACGGGTGCTCGGCGCGGCCAGGGAGACCCTTGCCTCGGCGGCGCGGGTCCGGGTGGTCGCCGGAGAACCGGCCGCGGCCCTGCGGATCGGGACGGCGTCGTGTGCCATGTGGCGGCTCGACCGCGCACTGGAGCGCCTGCGCGTGAGTGAGCGCCCCGCCGAACTTGAGCTGGTCGACCTCCCGGTGGCCGCACGATTGGCCGCTGTCCGCGACGGCGAGCTGGATGTGGCGCTGGTGCGAGGAGCGATCGCCTCGTCGGAGGTGACGGTGGCGCGTGCGTGGTCCGAGCCGGTGCACGCGGTGCTCTCGCGCGACCATGTCGCGGCCGGCAAGCCGGCGGTCGGCCCGCATCAGCTCGATCCACGGGGGCTGGTGCTTCCCGCCCGTGAGAGCGACCCGCCACTGCACGACGCGCTCCTCGCCGCCGTGCCGGTGACCCCACTCCGCCGGCCCGCCGGAGACCTGTCCAACGTGCTGTTCGAGGTCGGCCGTGATCCCGAGACCTGGACCCTGATGCCTGCCGAGGGGCTCGCCGGGTTCCGTTCCGAGCGGTTGCTCCATGTACCGTTCGATCCGCCTGCGAGCGTCGACAGCCATGTCGTCACCTCACTGGCCACACCGCAGTCGTGCGTGGCGTCGTATGTGGCCGCGTTCGCAGACTGACCCGCCGGCGCCGACGGACCGGCCCGGCGTGGGGCAGCGGTCCCGCGGTTCTCCGTCTCCGGGGTCAGAGGTAGCGGACCCCGGTCAGTTCCTGCGCCGCGGACCAGAGCTGCTTGCCGACGGCCGGGTCGGCCGCCTCCCGGCTGAGCCGTGCCTCGGTGACCCGGCCCCGCGTCTCGAAGAATCCGGCGGGGCCGAAGAACCGGCCGCCGCTCAAGCCACGTTCGGTCGCGGCGCGCAACTGCGGCAAGGCGCCCTGCTCCACGGACTGGGTGGCGAGCAGACCGAGCCACGCGATCACCCGCCCGAGCCGGCCACGGTGTTCCCAGGCGCGCGGCGTCAGGTTGGTGCGAGTGAGACCGGGGTGGGCCAGCACGCTGGCGATCGGCGATCCGGCGGCCCGCAGCCGCCGGTCCAGCTCGACACCGAAGACCGTGGTGGCGAGCTTGGACCGGCCGTAGGCGGGTGCCGCCCGGTAGTCGCGCTCGGACATCAGGTCGTCGAAGTCGAGGTGCGCGCTTTTGTGGGTGATCGAGCTGAGGCTGACGACGCGGGGTTCCTCAGCCGCGGCCAGCGGGCCGAGCAGCAGTCCCGTCAGAGCGAAGTGCCCCAGCATGTTCGTGCCGAACTGCAGCTCGAAGCCGTCGGCCGAGATGCGGCGCGGGCCGAGCAGCACGACCCCGGCGTTGTTGACCAGCAGGTCGATGACCGGGTGGTCGGACACCAGCTCGGTGGCGAAGGCCCGTACGGAGTCGAGAGAGGCCAGGTCGAGCTCGCGCACCTCGGTGTCGCCTCCGATCCCGCGGGCGGCTTCCGCACCGGCGGCGGTGTCGCGGACCGCGAGCACGACGCGGGCACCCTTGCGGGCCAGCTCGGTCGCGGTGACCAGTCCGAGCCCCGAGTTCGCGCCGGTGACCACGGCGATCCGGCCGTGCTGGTCGGGGATGAGGTCGGTGTTCCATCCGGCCATGCGCTGCTCCTGGGGTTCGTACGATCTCGTGCGGTGGAGCAACGACGCTAGGACCACGGCGAGCAGGCCGGGTGGTTCCCGCTTGCCTGGGACTGTGCGACCTACCTTTGCGGCGCCGCACGGCGGCACACTTGTGGCATGACCCACCCGTACGCCCGTGAACTCGGTGACTTCCTGCGCGCCCGGCGCGGCAGGCTGAGCCCTCGTGACGTCGGCCTGGAGCCGGGCGGCCGGCGCAAGGTCACCGGTCTTCGGCGCGAGGAACTGGCCCTGCTCGCGGGGCTGAGCACCGACTACTACCAGCGGATGGAGCAAGGCCGGGAGGTACGCCCGTCCGACGGAGTCCTGGACGCGCTCGCCGACGCGCTCATGCTCGACGACGATGAGCGACGGCACCTGTTCGCCCTGGCCCACGCCACCCGGCGGCCGGTGCTCGCCCGGGTGGATCGCGGTCCGGAGCGGGTGCCGGAGGGCACCCGGCGACTGCTGGGTCTGATGGACACCCCGGCGGTCGTGCTCGGCAGGCACCTGGACCTGCTGGCCTGGAACTCGATGGCGGAGGCACTGCTGGGCCACCCGGCCGGCCACCCGCCGGACCGGCTCAACATGCTCCTGCTGATGTTCGACGACACCCTGACCGGCCAGCGGAGCTGTCCGGACTGGGAGCGGCAGGCTCTGGAGTACATCGGCATGATGCGCGCCGCCGTCGCCACCGATCCCACCCATCCGCGTGCCACCGCGGTCGTCGGCGAACTGAGCATCCGCAGCGCCGAGTTCCGCCGCTTGTGGGCCCGGCACGATGTCCGCTCGTCCGTCAGCGGCACCAAGGCCTTCCGTGTCCCCGAGGTGGGCGACATCGTCCTGGACTGGGACACCTACCCGCTGCCCGGTGCACCGGGTCCGGTCATGCTGATCTGGACGGCCGAACCGGGCAGCGCCGACGCGGACCGGCTGCGCCTCCTGGCATCGCTGCGCGCGACCGGCCCGGCATCCGTCGACGGGCATCGGTCTTGACCGACGGCGAGGAAGCGAAGGGAGAAGGGGCGGAGGCAGAAGCCCTGGTCGGCGGCATGGTGAACGCCGGCGCGGTCTTCCGCCGCGGTGCCCTGGTGGAGCGCCCGGCGCCGCGCACCGCGCGCGCCCTCCATGCCCATCTCCTCGCGCTCAGGCAGCACGGTTTCGACTCTGCTCCCATGCCCGTCCGTCTCACCGCGGACGGTCGCGAGCATCTGACCTTCGTCCCGGGCGATGTCGCCCTGCCGCCGTTTCCCCGCTGGGTGATGACCGAGACCGCGTTGAGATCGGTGGGAAGCCTGCTGCGGCGCCTGCACGACGCCGGCGCCGCCGTCGCGGTCGACACCCGCGTCGAGTGGCCCCGGGCCCTGGCCGACCCGGCGGGAGGCACGATGCTGTGCCACAACGATGTGTGCCCGGACAACGTCGTCTTCCGCGACGGCCGTGCCGCGGCCCTGATCGATTTCGACCTGGCGGCACCCGGCCGAGCGGTGTGGGACGTCGCCATGACCGCCCGCTACTGGGTCCCCATACTCGATCCCACGTCCGCGGCGGCTCTCTATCCCGCGGGGCTGGACACCCCGACGCGACTGCGGATCCTCGCCGACGGCTACGGCCTCTCCCGACAGGAGCGCGCTGAACTGCCTGGCGTCATCGAACAGGCCACGGCGTCCTGCCGGGCCTTCGTCGCCGACCGGGTGGCCGACGGTGACCCCGTCTACACCCGGACGCTGTCCGAGCGCGGTGGGTGGCAGCGGTGGGACCGCGTTCAGGAGTGGCTGGTGGCTCAACGCGGGGTGTTCGCCGCTGCCCTGTCGGACTGACGGTCCGGGAGGTGGCCCCGCGGAAGACGTCAGCGGCCCTGTCCCACGGCCGCCGGCAGCCGCTCCTCTTCGGTTACCCGCGCACCGGAGGCTCCTCGGGTGGCGGCGCGGTCGAGGCGCGTACGACGAGTTCGGTGGCCAGCTCGATGTGGTGGGACTCGGCCTTCTCGCCGTTGGCGAGCCGGAGCGCGGTACGCAGGGCCGCACCGCCCATCTCCCGCAGTGGCTGGCGCACGGTGGTGAGGGGCGGTGACGCCATCTGGGCGAGGCTCGTGTCGTCGAAGCCGACCACGCTCAGGTCTTGCGGAACGCGCATCCCGCGGCCCCGGGCGGTCTCGATGACCCCGACGGCGATCTCGTCGTTGCCTGCGAAGATCGCCGTCGGTGGCTCTCGCAGGCCCAACAGTGCCGCGGCTCCGAGCAGTCCCGTCTCGTAGGTGAACTCTCCCGGCCTGACGTAGCCGTCGGGCACCTGGGCCCCTCCCGCCTCCATGGCGGCACGGTAGCCGTGCATGCGTGCCTGGTTGCACACCGCCATGGCGGGTCCGCCGAGATAGGCGACGCGGCGGTGGCCCAGGGAGAGCAGGTGCTGTGTCGCGGCCAGTCCCCCGGCGAAGTTGGTGGCCCCGACGCTGTTCACCCGGCTGTCCGGCAGGTGCAAGGGGTCCAGCACGACCAGCGGCAGTCCGGACCGGGCCAGTTCGTTCAGGTGCGCCGTGGTGTACACGCTGGTGACCGCGATGACGGCACGACGCCCGGCGGAGACCAGGTCCCGGGCCCAGTGCGGGGCACTGGATGCCTTGCTGATCACCACCGAGGCCCCCAGTTCGGAGGCGGAGTCGATGATCCCTTCCAGGGTTTCGGCGACGTACGACTTCAGGCCGCCCTTGAACTGCACCTCGATGGTCGGGCTTTCGACGGACTCGGTGTGACGGAACACGGGGGCGAGGTAGTCGTGGTGGTGGAGCAGCTCCTGCACCCGGGCACGGGTCTGCGGCGCCACGTCACCGCGGCCGTTCACCACTTTGGACACGGTCGCGACGGAGACCCCGGCCGCTTGGGCGATGTCCGCCAAAGTGGTGCGTCTCGCGCTCGGTCGCATCGGTTCCCTCCCGTGTACGTCCACCGGTGCGGTGAGTCGCCGGTCGGGCCGGCGACGCGGGTGGAACCGGTCAACAGTACGGCACCCTCCGCCACGACCTGACCAGCTGCGACGGCACTCGAGCCGCGATCATCTCCCTACCCGCCTACCCTCGGTCGAGCACTTTCGAAACCATTTCGGTCTCGCGCGAAGACCTCCCGGGTGCCACAACATCCCGGTATCACAGGGCCCGACACGCTTGTGGAAGAGCCTTGCACGTCCCTTGACAGGCCATCAGCCCGAAACCTAATTTGCACGAACAGAGCTTCGGAGAAAGCTGTTTCGAAAATCTTTCACCATGACTCACGAGAAGCCGGTGGCTCTCGAGTGCGGAGAAAAGACATGGCGCTCTCCCGACGTACCCTCCTCGGCCTGGCCACCGCCGTGCCGGTCTCCGCGGCACTGGCTGCCTGCGGCTCGTCCGGCCCCGGCAAGACCGGTGGCGGGGCCACGTACTGGTACCTGAACGGCCAGCCGCAGGAAGGCGTCCGAGCCGGGGCGGTGGACGCGTTCAACAAGGCTCATCCCGACGACCGGATCGACGACACGACGTTCCAGAACGACGCCTACAAGACGAAGATCAAGACTGCCATCGGTGCCGGACAGGCGCCCACCGTCATCTGGGGCTGGGGCGGCGGGACACTGCGCACCTACGCGGAAGCGGGCCAGGTCGAGGACCTCACGTCGTGGTTCGACGAGCACCCCGACGTCAAGAAGGGGCTGTTCCCGTCCTCGTTCGGCGCGGCGACCGTCGACGGCAAGATCTACGCGATGCCGTGCGAGACCGTGCAGCCGATCATCCTCTACTACAACAAGAAGGTCTTCGACCAGGTCGGCGTGGAGCCGCCGGAGTCCTGGGACGACCTCATGGCGCTGGTGCCCAAGTTCAACGCGAAGGGCATAGCACCGCTCTCCCTCGGTGGCCAGTCCCGATGGACGAACATGATGTGGCTGGAGTTCCTGTTCGACCGCATCGGCGGTCCCGAGGTGTTCCAGGCCGTCATCGAGGGCGAGAAGAACGCCTGGTCGAACCCGGACGCCATCACCGCGCTGACCAAGGTGCAGGAGCTGGTCAAGGCCGACGGTTTCATCAAGGGCTTCTCCTCCATCACCGCGGACTCCAACGCCGACCAGGCCCTGCTGTACACCGGCAGGGCCGCGATGATGCTGCACGGCGCATGGTCGTACGGCATCCAGCAGGCCGACGGCGGGGACTTCGTCTCCAGCGGCCAGCTGGGCTACATGAACTTCCCGCCCGTCGACGGCGGCAAGGGTGATCCGAGCAACGCGGTCGGCAACCCCGCCCAGTACCTGTCCATCTCCTCGAAGGCCACCGACGAGGAGAAGAAGATCGCCAAGGACTTCTTCGCGACGGGTGTCCTCCAGGACGCCGAGGTGAAGGCGTGGATCGACAACGGGTCGGTTCCGGTCCGGCTGGGCACCGAGAAGCTGCTGGCCGCCTCCAAGAGCGCCGACTTCCTCCAGGTCAACTACGGCATCGCCAGCAAGGCCAAGACGTTCGTGCAGTCCTGGGACCAGGCGCTCAGTCCGACGGCCGCCGAGACCCTGCTGGACAACATCGTCAAGTTGTTCCAGCTGTCCATCTCCCCGGAGCAGTTCGCGGGCAACCTCAACGCGGTCATCGGCACATGAGCACACTCACCGGTCACCCGCCGCGCCGTCGACCGCGCAGCATCCTGCCCTGGCTGGCGGTACCGGCGCTGGTGGTCTTCGTCGGCTTCGCCGTGATCCCGCTCGTCGGTGTCTTCGCGCTGAGCTTCACCACCTGGGACGGGATCGGCGCCATCCACCGTTCGGGGCTGACCAGTTGGCGCGCGGTGCTCACCGACCCGGGGCTGCCGCACGCCCTCTGGGTGACCTTCATGGTGATGGCGGTGTCGTGGGCCGTTCAGACGCCGCTGAGCATTCTGCTCGGCACGTTCCTGGCGGGCCGCCAGCGCTACCGTGCGGTGCTCGGCGTGGTCTACTTCGTCCCTCTGATGCTCAGCTCCGCGGCCATCGCCATCGCGTACAAGGCCCTGCTGGACCCCAACTTCGGGCTCGGGGCCGGGCTGAAGCTCCAACTGCTCAGCCAGGACTGGCTGGGACGGCCTGCGCTCGCCTTCGGCGTCGTCGTCTTCGTCGTCTCCTGGCAGTTCGTCCCGTTCCACTCCCTGATCTACCAGGGCGGTGTCCAGCAGATCCCGAAATCACTCTACGAAGCGGCCCAGTTGGACGGGGCCGGTCGGATCCGGCAGTTCTTCAGCATCACGCTGCCCCAGCTGAGATACACCATCGTCACCTCGTCCACGCTGATGGTGGTCGGATCGCTGACCTTCTTCGACCTCATCTTCGTCCTGACCGAGGGCGGTCCCGGCGACGCCACCCGGGTCCTGGCACTGGACATGTACAAGCGGGGATTCCAGGCCAGCCTGATGGGACCGGCCAGCGTCATCGCGGTCATCCTCGTCCTGGTGGGTCTGGCCCTCGCCCTGCTGCTGCGCCGGCTCGGGGGCCGCGACGCCGGCGCGAGCCAACTCGAGGGAGCCTGAGGTGACCACCACGCTGCCCGAGGCACGACGACCCCACAGGACCGCCCCACCCGAGCAGCGGCGCCGCTCCGCCCGGACGGCACGCCGACGCAACTGGGCCGGCGGCCTGGCGGGATGGCTGTGGCTCGTCGTCGTGGCCGTCCCCCTGTACTGGACCCTCATCACCAGTCTCAAGGCCCAGAGCCGCTACTACGCGAGCAACCCACTGGTGCCTTCGGGCGACCCGACACTGGACAACTACCGGCTGGTCATCGAGTCCGACTTCCTGCGCTACTTCCTGAACAGCGTCGTCGTCACCGCGGGCGCCGTGGTGCCGGCGGTCCTGTTCTCCTTCATGGCGGCCTACGCGATCGTCCGGGGCTGGCGGATGCGGGTGCTGCGCGCGATGAACGGGCTGTTCCTCATGGGCCTGGCCATCCCGCTGCAGGCAACGGTGATCCCGGTCTACCTGATCATCATCAAACTACAGCTGTACGACAGCTTGCCGGCGCTGATCCTCCCGTCAATCGCCTTCGCCATCCCGCTGTCGGTGCTGGTGCTCGCCAACTTCATCCGCGACGTGCCCAAGGAACTCTTCGACTCGATGCGGGTCGACGGCGCCACCGAATGGACGACACTGTGGCGGCTGGCGGCACCGCTCACCCGGCCGGCGATCCTCACCGTCACCATCTTCAACGCGCTGACCATCTGGAACGGATTCCTGCTGCCGCTGGTGCTCACCCAGAGTCCGGAGCGCCGGACCCTGCCGCTGGCGCTGTGGACCTTCCAGGGCCAGTACGGGGTCAATGTCCCCGCCGTGCTCGCCGCCGTCGTCCTCACCACACTGCCCGTCCTGATCCTGTACGCGTTCGGCCGCCGCCAACTGCTGAGCGGACTGACCGCCGGATTCAGCCGCTGACCGACACCGGCGCCGGAACCCGGACGCGGCCCGTCCCGCCCCGAGTCCTGCCCGGCTACTTGTCCGCCCGTCGTGCCCCGGTCGAGGGTCCGCGGGCCGTGGGAGGGAAAGTGAACGCCAACGTGGCCGTAGACAACACCACCGGAGTCTCCCGCTGGAACGACACCACCGTTTCCGTCACCGCGAGAGTCGACGCCCTGATCGACGCGATGACGCTTCAGGAGAAGACCGCCCAGCTGTACGGAGTCTGGGTGGGCGCCTCCGACAAGGGCGGCGAAGTCGCGCCCCACCAGCACGACATGGAGGAGCCCGTCGATCTCGACGCGCTCCTGCCCACCGGACTGGGCCAGCTGACCCGGCCCTTCGGCACGGTCCCGGTCGATCCGGCCCTGGGCGCGCTCTCCCTGGCCCGCACCCAGACCCGGATCGCCGCCACGAACCGGTTCGGTATCCCCGCTCTCGCGCACGACGAGTGTCTGGCCGGCTTCGCCGCCTGGGGCGCGACGGCCTACCCCGTCCCGCTGTCCTGGGGCGCCGCCTTCGACCCCGACACGGTGCGGCGCATGGCGGCCGCGATCGGGCGGGACATGCGGTCCGTCGGCGTTCACCAGGGACTCGCGCCCGTCCTCGACGTCGTCCGCGACGCCCGCTGGGGCCGGGTCGAGGAGACCATCGGCGAGGACCCGTACCTCGTCGGCACCATCGGAACGGCGTACGTGCAGGGTCTTGAGTCGGCCGGGATCGTCGCCACCCTCAAGCACTTCGTCGGCTACTCCGCCTCCCGCGCCGGCCGCAACCTCGCCCCCTCCTCCATGGGCCCGCGTGAACGCGCCGACGTCCTGCTGCCCCCCTTCGAGATGGCGATCCGTGAAGGCGGCGCGCGGTCGGTGATGAACGCCTACACCGACACCGACGGCATCCCCTCCGCGGCCGACGAGGAGCTGCTCACCGGGCTGCTGCGCGACACGTGGGGCTTCGACGGCACAGTCGTAGCCGACTACTTCGCCATCGCCTTCCTGAAGACCCTGCACGGCGTCGCAGCCGAATGGGCCGACGCCGCCGGCCTGGCGCTGCGGGCGGGTGTCGACGTCGAACTGCCCAACGTCAAGACATACGGCGCGCCCCTGGCCGAGGCCGTCGCCGACGGCCGTGTCCCGGAGGCTCTGGTCGACCGGGCCCTGCGCCGGATACTCACCCAGAAGGCGAGGCTCGGCCTGCTCGATCCGGACTGGAACCCCCTGCCGGCCGCGCTCGAAGGGGCCGACCTCGACGACCCGGCCGGCCTGCGCGGCCGGATCGACCTGGACAGCCCGGAGAACCGCGCGCTGGCCCGCACGGTCGCCGAGAAGGCCGTCGTGCTGCTCAGCAACGACGGCACGCTACCGCTCGCGAGGCCGCGCCGGATCGCGCTGCTCGGGCCCAACGCCGACGAGGCGGTCGCCGTACTGGGCTGCTACTCCTTCCCCCAGCACATCGGCGTCCGTCACCCCGGGACCCCGCACGGCATCGAGTTGCCCACGCTGCGCGCCGCCCTGGCCGCCGAGTTCCCGGACGCGGAGATCACGGTCGCCCGCGGCACCGGTATCGACGACGGTGACCTCACCGGCCTGGATGAGGCCGCCCGGGTGGCACGCGGAGCCGACATCGCCCTGGTGGTGCTCGGCGACCGCGCCGGGCTCTTCGGGCGGGGCACCAGCGGTGAAGGATGTGACGTCGAGACTCTGGCGCTGCCCGGGGCGCAGCAGCGACTGCTCGACACCCTGCTGGACGTGGGAACTCCCCTGGTCACCGTGCTGCTCGCGGGACGGCCGTACGCCCTCGGGCGTGCCGTGGAGGAGTCCGCGGCGATCGTGCAGTCCTTCTTTCCCGGTGAGGAGGGCACGCACGCGATCGCCGGTGTGCTCAGCGGCCGCGTCAACCCGTCCGGACGGCTCCCGGTCGGCGTGCCGCGCGGGCCGGGCTCCCAGCCGGCCACCTACCTCGGAGCCAGGCTCGCCCACGCCGGCGAGGTGTCCAACCTCGACCCGACGCCGGCGTTCCCCTTCGGTCACGGCCTGTCCTATACGCGGTTCGACTGGACGGACCTGACCGTGGACGTCCGGGAGGCGCCGACGGACGGCGAGTTCGCCCTCGCCTTCACCGTCCGCAACACCGGCGGGCGGTCCGGAACCGAGGTCGTCCAGGTCTATCTGCACGATCCGGTCGCCTCCGTCGTCCAGCCGGTGCAGCGCCTCGTCGGCTATGCCCGGGTCGACCTGGAGCCGGGCGAGGCGCGGCGCCTGCGTGTCACCGTCCCGGCCGATCTCGCCTCCTTCACCGGACGCGACGGCCGGCGTGTGGTCGAACCGGGCGAGCTGGAGTTCAGGCTGGCCGCCTCCAGCGCGGATGCGCGCCTGACCGCCAGGGTCACGCTGACCGGTGCCGAACGGCACCTGGACCACAGGCGGCGCCTGCGCTCCGTGGTCGAGCAGGAGCCGGCTGCCCGGGCCTGAGCCGGGCGAGCCGGGGCGGCCCGGCGTCCGGTCGCGGCGCCGGGGTCGCCGGGCGCGGCGGTGGCAGGCCGCCGGCCGGGGGCCTGGTGGGTCCTCGACGCCTCACAGGACCCCGCGCCGGGCCAGGTTGCGCGTCAGCGCCCGTACGCCGAACGTCCAGGGCGCGGCCTGCTCGCTGGGGACGACGGTGTTGACCAGGGTGCCGAGTCGGGGGCTGGAGATCCGCACGACGTCGCCGTACTCGTGGGTGAAGCCCGCGCCGGGTGCCTTCCGGTCCTCGGTGGGGGCGAACAGCGTTCCGGTGAACAGCACGAACCCGTCCGGGTACTGATGGTGCGGACCGTACGTGGCGGCCACCAGGTCCAGTACGTCGCGGCTGATCCCCCGCATCGTGCTGTGGCCGTGCAGTACGTACCCGTCAGGGCCGTCGACCCGCAGGCCGACGTCGAGCCCGCGCACGGTGTCGAGGTCGAAGCCCTCGTCGAACAGGCGGATGAACGGGCCGATCGCGCAGGAGGCGTTGTTGTCCTTGGCGCGGGCCAGCAGCAGGGCGCTGCGGCCCTCGATGTCACGGAGGTTGACGTCGTTGCCGAGCGTCGCACCGCGTACCCGGCCGTGCGAGTCCACGACGAGGACGACCTCGGGCTCGGGGTTGTTCCACACCGAGGCGCCGAGGACCCCGATGTCGGCACCGACGCCGACCGCGGACAGTACCGGCGCCTTGGTGAACACCTCCGGGTCCGGCCCGATGCCGACCTCCAGGTACTGCGACCACAGTCCCTCGGCGACGAGCAGTTCCCTGACCTCGGCCGCCTCGGGTGATCCAGGGCGGATGCCGTCGAGCGCGCCGCCCACCACCTGCCCGACGCGGGCCCGCACCCGTGCCGCCTGCGCCGGGTCGCCGCCGGTGCGCTCCTCGATGACGCGTTCCAGCAGGCTCCGGGCGAAGGTGACACCGGCGGCCTTGATCACCTGAAGGTCGACGGGGGCGAGCAGATGGGCCACGTCACGGCGGCCGGTGGGTGCTTCCAGCAGTTCGTCCAGGCGCCAGACCCGTCCTCCGTCGGCCTCGCGGACGACCGCCGCCGCGTCGTCGCGTTCCATGAGGTCGGACACGGTGGGCGCTACGGCCGTCAGGTCGACGACCCGCTCGCCGCGAACCGCGGCCACACACGGCCCGTCGTACTCCGGGGCGTGGACGCGCGCGACGAGAGCCGCGCGGTCGGCGTCCTCGGGCAGGACGGAGCCGGTGGTGAGGACCGGACGAGGACGCGCTGCTGCCGGTTCCACGATCGATGCTCTCCTGGGTTCGGGGGGCGGTGGCCTGAGCCCGGGCTCAGTGGGAGTCGCGCGGGACCTCGTGTCCACGGCTTCCGCGCAGGAACCCGAAGTCGGCTCCCTGGTCGGCCTGTTCCACGTGCTGGGTGTACAGCCAGGTGTAGCCGCCGTCGTGCCGCTCGGCGGGTGCCCGCCACGTCTGCCGGCGCCGGGCCAGCTCGGCGTCGTCCACGTCCAGGCGCAGGGTGCGGTTCGGGACGTCGAGGACGACGGGGTCTTCGTCGCGCACCAGGGCGAGGGGCCCGCCGACGGCGGCCTCCGGCGCCACGTGCAGGATCACCGTCCCGTATCCGGTGCCGCTCATCCGTCCGTCGCAGACGCGCACCATGTCGGTGATGCCTGCCTTCAGCAGCTTGGCGGGCAGCGGGACGTTGGAGACCTCGGGCATGCCGGGGTAGCCCTTGGGGCCGGCGTTGCGGATGACGACGACGGTGTTCTCGTCGATGTCGAGATCCGGGTCGTCGGCCACCTCGTGGTAGGCCTCCGGGGAGTCGAAGACGCGCGCGGGGCCGCGGTGGGTGAGCAGGTGCGGTGACGCGGCGGACTGCTTGATCACGGCCCCGTCGGGGCACAGGTTGCCGCGGAGGACGGCGATACCGGTGCCGGCCGGCTGGAAGGGCGCGTCGAGGCGGGTGATGACGTCGGAGCCGACGCGCTCGGCGTTCTCGGTGTTCTCGGCGACGGTGCGTCCGGTGACCGTGATCTGGTCGCCGTGCAGCAGTTCGCCGCCGAGCAGCTCGGCCAGAACGGCCGGGAGGCCGCCCGCGTAGCAGAAGTCCTCCATGAGGTACTTCCCGCTGGGCATCAGGTTGACCAGCGTCGGCACCGCGCGGGCCAGGTCGTCGAAGTCCGACAGGCTCAAGTCGACGCCGACGCGGCCGGCGAGGGCCGTCAGATGGATGATCGCGTTCGTGGAGCCGCCGATGGCCGCGTTGACCCGGACGGCGTTCTCGAACGCCTCCCGGGTCAGGATGTGCGAGGGGCGCAGCTCCTCCTCCACCATCCCCACGATGCGCCGGCCGGCCGCCTGCGCGGTCTCCATCCGGCGGGAGTCGACCGCGGGCCAGGCCGCCGAGCCCGGCAGCTGCATGCCGAGCGCCTCGGCCAGGCAGGCCATCGTCGAGGCGGTTCCCATCGTCATGCAGTGCCCGTTGGAGCGGGCCATGCAGCCCTCGGCGAAGAAGCACTCCTCCTCGGTCATCCGGCCGGTCTTCAGGTCTTCCTCGAACTTCCACACGTGGGTGCCGGATCCCACGTCCTGGCCCCGGTACTTGCCGTTGAGCATCGGCCCGCCGGTGACCATGACGGCGGGCAGGTCGACGCTGGCGGCGCCCATGAGCATGGCGGGTGTCGTCTTGTCGCAGCCGGACAGCAGCACGACACCGTCGAGCGGATTGGCCCGGATCAGCTCCTCGACCTCCATGGCCATCAGATTGCGGTACAGCATGGCGGTGGGACGCATCAGGGTCTCGCCGGTGGCCATGGTGGGGAACTGCAGCGGCAGGCCGCCCGCCTGCCACACGCCGCGCTTGACGGCTTCGGCGACGCGTGTCAGATGGGCATTGCACGGAGCGAGTTCGGAGGCGCTGGTCGCGATGCCGATGACGGGGCGCCCGTCGAACACCTCATGCCCGAAGCCCTGGTTGCGCATCCAGGAGCGGTACACCATCCCGCTGCGGCCCCGTGCGCCGAACCATGCCTGGCTGCGGCGACTCGTCTGCTGACCGTCCGTCATGTAGGCACTCCCGTGGCTCCGGCGTCGTCCGCTTCGCGATGGGGCGTGGTCGGGTGGGGGCCCGCAGGCCTACCCTGTCACGCAATCATTAAATGATTCGATGAATGGCGTCCAGGGGGAAGCGGAGATCGTGGTGGATTTCCTGACCACGCACCAGCGTGTGGTCGACGAACTCGGGCGGCGCATCGCGGGTGGTGCGTGGGAGCCGGGGGATCCGTTGCCGGTCGAGGACGTGCTCGCGGCCGAGTTCGGCGTCAGCCGAGGGGTGTTGCGGGAGGCGGTGAAGGCACTGGTCGCCAAGGGCATGCTCCGCGTGCGCCCGCGCACCGGCACGCGGGTGCTGCCTCCGGAGCACTGGAACCACCTGGACCGTGACGTACTGCGCTGGAAACAGGCAGGGGACGCCACGGCCCTGCTGCGCGACACGGGTGAACTGCGCCGGATCGTCGAGCCGGAGGCGGCCCGGCTCGCCGCCGACCGGGCGGGCCCCGACGACGTACGTGTCCTGTACGAGTCCCTCGCGGCCATGGAGGCCGCGGCGGCGGCTCCCGGCCGCGGCGGCTACGTCGAGGCCGACATCGCCTTCCACCGGGCGCTGCTCGACGCCGGTGGCAACCGTCTCCTCGGTTCGCTGGGCCGCGCTGTGGAGATCGCGCTGGAACACAGCTTCCTCATCAGCACGCAGACCCCCGGCGCGGTGGAAGCCTCGCTGCCGGGTCACCGCGCCGTCGTGCGGGCCGTCGAGGCCCGCGACCCCGTGGCCGCGGCGGACGCCGTGCTGGCCCTGGTCGAAGCCGCCGAACAAGAGATCGCCCAGTCCCCCGGAAGGCCGGGCGGCCCCCCGGGCGATGCCGCCTGACCGAGACCGGTGGCGTCCATGGGCTGCCCGATCACGAACGACGGCGGGTGCCGGTCCCGGGCTCGGTCACGCCCGCAGCCCGTCCACCGCCGCGTCGATCGCCGCCAGTGCCGCGGCCCCGTCGAGCCCCGCCCTCGACACGAGCGAGAGACCTTGGACCAGGTAGAGGAGCATCTGGGCCTGGTCCTCGGGGCGGGCCTTGCCCGTGACCTCTCCGGCGGCCTGAGCGCGACGGAGCGCGTCGGTGACGATGGCGGTGAACCGGTGGTAGGAGCGGGTGACGATCTCCGTGGCTTCGCTGTCCTGGGGGACGAGTTCCGCGGTCGTGTTGCCGACCAGGCAGCCCTGCGGCACGCCCACGTCGGAGATCAGTTCGTCCAGCCGCGCGGGATGGGTCAGGATCTCGCGCAGGGCGGGCAGGAGCGGGGCGGCGTCGAGCGTGGTCGTGAGATGCCGCTCGTACACCTCCCAGTAGAGCCTGACGGCTTCGAGGTAGAAGCGGCGTTTGTCGCCGAACGTCCCGTACAGACTTCCGCGCTCGACGGCCAGCGCGTCGACCAGGTCCTGGATCGACGTCGCCCCGTATCCCCGGGACCAGAACAGTTTGAGTGCCCGCTCCAGCGCTTGTTCCTTGTCGAACTCGCGGGGGCGTCCGGTTCGTGCCACGTACTCGATCGTACGACTTCTTGACTCGGCGTTCAAGAAGTCGTAGCTTCCGTCGCGTAACTTCTTGAACGGCTGCACAGAAGTCGGCCGCCCCGGCCGACACGAAGGGCGCAACCATGGAATTCGCAGGAAAGACAGCACTCGTCACCGGATCCGGCGCGATCGGCGGGCTCGGGCACGCGACAGCCAGGGTGCTGGCGGCGGGCGGCGCCGACCTGATCCTGACCGGCACCGATCCACAGCGTGGCGCGGAGGTCGTGGAAGATCTCGGCGCGGCCGGCGGCGAGTCCGCCGGAGAGGTGCGCTTCGTCGCTGCCGACCTGTCCGACGTGGCGGACGTACGCCGGCTGGCCGAGGACGCCGGAGCCGTCGACATCCTGGTCAACAACGCGAGCCTCATGACCTTCTCACCCACCTCCGGGCAGGATCTCGCGAGCTACGACGCCGCCTTCGCGGTCAATGTGCGTGCCCCGTTCCTGCTCACCGCCCTGCTCGCGGAGACGATGGCCGCGGCCGGCGGCGGCAGCATCGTCAACGTCAGCTCCACCGCGGCCGGCCTCGGCATGCCGGGCATGGCCGTCTACGGCGCCACCAAGGCCGCGCTCGAATCACTGACGCGCACCTGGGCGGCGGAATTCGCCGAGTCGAACGTGCGGGTCAACGCCGTCGCTCCAGGACCGATGCGCACCTCGAAGGTGGTCGCGGCGATGGGGCCCGAGTTGGGCGGCATGGGCCTGACCACCGCACTCAAGCGCACCTCCGACCCGACCGAGGTGGCCCACGTGATCGCCTTCCTCGCCGGCGACCGGGCCAGTTACATGACCGGGGCGATCGTGGCCGCCGACGGTGGCCGCACCGCCGTCTGAGAAAGGAGAGAACAATGGATCGCCTTGCGGGAAAGCACGCACTGATCACAGGGGGGACGAGCGGCATCGGCCTGGAAACGGCCCGCGAGTTCCTCGCCGAGGGAGCCACGGTCGCCATCACCGGCCGCTCTCGGGAAAGGCTGGACGAGGCAGCCCGGCAATTGGACGGCCCGCTGTTGACCATCGCCAGTGACGCCGGCGACATACCCGGCCAGGCGGCGCTCGCGGCGCGGCTACGGCAGGAGTGGCCGAAGCTCGACATCCTGATGAGCAACGCCGCCGACATCACCCACCTCCCCATCGAGGCATGGACCGAGGAGGCCTTCGACAGACTCCTCGCGACCAACCTCAAGTCGCCGTTCTTCCTGATCAGGGACTTGCTACCGCTCTTCTCGCAGCAGTCCTCGGTCATTCTCGTCGGCTCGGTCTCCGCGTACATCGGACACGAGAACGCGACGGTCTACGGCGCGGCCAAGGCAGGTCTGCTCTCCTACACACGAGGGCTGACATATGAGCTGAAGGACCGCGGCATCCGCGTCAACGGACTGAGCCCGGGCCCGACGGTCACCAACGCCTTCGCTCCCCTCGGCCCCGAGCGCCAGGCCGCCCTCTACGAGGAACTCCGGCAGACCGTGCCCCTCCATCGCCTGGGCACCGCCACCGAACTGGCGAAGGCGGTGGTCTACCTCGCCTCGGACGAATCCGCCTACACCGCGGGCACCGTGCTGCGCGTCGACGGTGGCATCGGGCAACTCGCCTACTAGGCCTCGGGGTCAGGACCGCCGGCCGCACACGGACCGGACCTCTTCCAGCAGAGCCCGGTGGCTCTCTCCGTAAGCGGCTACGGCCGCGTAGACGGCGTCCAGGGCCGCCCGGAGTGGGTCGGCCGCTGCTGCGCCGAGGAGCGCGGGAAGCGCCATGTGGGGCTGGGACATGCGCAGGCCGGGGTCCGGCTCTCCGAGCGTGATCCTCACGCTGTACCCCACACCTTCGCCCGACCGCTGTGCCGGTGCGGCGGAAGGGCTCCCGGGCTCCGCGCCGGCTGCCGCAGGACCCATGATGCGGCGGGCCGGACCGGGCCGGACCGTGGGCGGTCGTCCGTCGTGACGGGCGGGTGACTGAAAGGGAGGCCGCTTGGGCGGGACGGCCAGACCGACCGTCCGCTGCGATACCCGCGGATCGGCCGCCAGGACCCGCCACGCCAGGTCCGGGTCGTTCAGAGGCGGGGGCAGTGGGCGGCCCTCGACCAGGGCGGCCAGTCCTGCGGAGACCCATTCGAGCTGGTCGATGCCGGCGGCCTCGCAGGCGCGGCGTGCGGCCAGCCGGGCGACGGCACGCTGCGTTCCCGCCCCGGCGGCGTCGAGGGCGTGCACGAGAGCCGGATCGAAGGAGAGCAGCCCCCGCACGTTGCCGCCGACATCGCGCAGGGCCCGGCTTGGCGGCCGTCCGCCCCACTGCCACCGTTCGTAGGCCAGCCGGTGCTGCTCTGCGGCTCGTTCCTGTGCGAGGCGTGCCCGTTCCTCGGCCTCGGCGCGTTCGGCCGGTGACGGCGGAGCCGGTTGCTCGCGGGCGTAGCCGTGGCAGTACGCGGCAGCCGTCGAGGTCTGCTTCAGGATTCGGTCCGGCGCGGGTTCAGCCGGCCAGAACTGCAGCAGGTAGCGGTCCACGAGGGGCTGTCCGTCCAGCCGGGTGTCCCGCCGGTGCGCCTCGTCCATTCCCCGGGCGCAGTACCGCACCCGGTAATCGATCTCCCGCAGACCCAGCTCCCGCACGGCTCCGCCTCCCCATTCAACGAGGGCGGCCCCGGCCGACGCGGGACGGAAGGAGACCTCCACGACGTCCTCCCACTCCGGGTCCAACCGTGGAGCCTCGTCGTGCACCTCGACGCCGAAGCCGACACTTCCCGAGTGCGATCCGGTCCGCAGCCACAGCGCACCGGGTACCGCCGCTCCACACAACCCGGAGCGCTGGCCACCGAATGCCTCCGACAGACCGGGACCGACGGCGTCCGGATCGCTCTCGACATAGATCTGGCCGTAGTCGACGTGAACCTCGCCCGCAACCGGCCTCTGCACCCTCGACCCCCACATCACCGGAAAGCTCCTGCGCCCTCTGTCGGCAGGAACTCGCTCGATGCGGGTCCAGCCCTTCCGGCCCCGCTCCTCCAGTATCGCCAACAGCCGTGCGGCGCCTGCACGGCACGAATCATCAGGCGCTCCATGATGTCGGCGACCTCCACGATCCGCGGGTCGTCGGGCGGCCAGTCGAGTGCCCCGTTGAGAAGGCCATTGAGCCTCACCATGCCTCCGGTCACGGCGGCCCGCACAGCGCAACTCCTGGCCGTTCTCCCCGCCGGGGTGGGCGGTTCGTGCCTCGGAGCACCGGTCCTCAGCGGGTCGACTCCGGAGGAGTCCCGTTCCCGGGGACCGGCTGCCGGCCGTCCGCCGTGGCGGTCCTGCGGGCCTGCACGGCGGCTGCCGGGTCCCAGCCGCGGCGGGGAACCGAGGCGAGCAGCAACCTGGTGTACTCGTTCTCGGGAGCGGTCAGCAGTCGCTTCGTGGGGCCCTGTTCGACGACGGTGCCGCGTCGCATCACCACCGTCTCGTCGGTGACGTGCTGGACCACGGCGAGGTCGTGGCTGATGAAGACGAGGGCCAGGCCGGTGTCCTGTCGGATGTCGACCAGCAGCCGCAGGATCTGCGACTGGATGGACACGTCCAGTGCGGCCACCGCCTCGTCCAGGACGAGGACGCGCGGGTTCACCGCCAGGGCGCGGGCGATGGCCAGCCGCTGCTGCTGCCCGCCCGACATCTCGTGCGGGCGGGCGCCGGCCTCGCGCGAGCCGAGGCCGACCCGGTCCAGGAGTTCCCCGATCCGTCCGTCCACGTCGGTCGCGTCGTGGAGGCTCAGCGAGGTGGCCAGGCACTGGCGTGCGGTCAGCCGGGGGTCGAGTGAGAGGTACGGGTCCTGGAAGACCATCTGGATCTCCCGGGCCCGGGCGAGGCGTTCCCCGCGGCCGCGGCGTCGGCCCGCCGTCCGGTCCCGTCCGTCGACGGAGATCGTTCCCGCGTCGGGCCGGACGAGTCCGACGAGCATGCGTGCGACGGTCGTCTTGCCGGAGCCCGACTCGCCGACGATGCCCACCGCCCCGCCCCTCGGCAGGGTGAACGACACGTCGTCCGCGGCGACCAGGCTGTCTCCGCCGGGGAGCCGGTAGGTCTTGCGCAGCCCTTCGGCGACGAGCAGCGGCGGGGCCGGGGGGACGGTTTTCGCGGTGGTCACAGGATGTTCCTCGCAGTCGTTCCGGCGGTGGCCGCCGCTGCTTCGGGCAGCCGGCGGCAGGCGGCCTCGCCGCCGTCGGGAAGTGTTGTCGCCCGTGGGGTCCACACCTCGCAGGCGTCCTCGGCCTGGGGGCACCGCGCGGCGAAGGGGCAGCCGTCGGATCCGTCCGCGAGCGACGGGGGCCGGCCGGGGATGGGCCGCAGCGGGCGGGACACGCCGAGTTCGGGTGAGCAGTCGAGCAGTCCGCGGGTGTAGGGATGGCGGGCGTGGTCGAAGAGGCTCCGCCCCGGCCGGTGTTCCGCGACGCGGCCCGCGTACATGACGTACACGCGGTCGCAGTACGCGGCGGCCAGGTGCAGGTCGTGGGTGATGAACAGCATGCCGGTCTCCCGCCGTTGCCCCAGATCGCGCAGCAGGGCGAGGATCTCCGCCTGGGTGGTGACGTCCAGGGCGCTGGTGGACTCGTCGGCCAGGATCAGGTCCGGGTCGGCGGCCAGCGCACCGGCGATGACGACGCGTTGGAGCATGCCGCCGGACATCTCGTGCGGGTACTGGCGCAGGCGGCGCGCCGGATCGTTCAGGCCGACGCCGTCGAGGAGTTCGACGGCGCGGTCGCGGGCGGTGCGGCGGTCGCGGGCGCCGGCGTGCAGGAGGCGTTCGACGAGGAAGTCGCCGACGCGGTGGACGGGGTTGAGGGCCGAGCGCGGGTTCTGGTGGATCATCGCCACGCGCCGGGCGCGGTGTTCGAGCAGCGCGGCGGGGGTCATGGTCAGCACGTCGGTTCCGGCGACCGTCACCCGCCCGTGCGCCGCGGCGTCGTCGGGCAGGACGCGCAGGACGGCCTTGGCGGTGGTGGACTTCCCGCAGCCGGATTCGCCGACGAGGCCGACGACTTCGCCCGCGGCCACGCGCAGGGACACGTCGGCGAGGAGCGGCCGGGCGGCGCCGGGCAGGTGGACGGTGAGTCGGTCGATGTCGAGCAGCACGGGGTGGCTACCTCCTGGTTCCGAGCCGGTCGGCGAGGTGCACCCCGGCGACGTTGAAGGCGACGACGACGGCGGCGATGGCGGTGCCGGGCACCAGCGCGGGCAGCAGCGCGCCCTGCACGATGGCCGACTGGCCCTCCTGCACCATCAGTCCCCAGTCGGAGCTGGGCGGCTGGGTGCCGAAGCCGAGGTAGCTGAGGGTGGCCAGGCTCATCAGTGCCTCGCCGAAGAGGACCACCAGGTATCCGGCGATCGACCGGGCGAGGTTCGGCACGAGGTGGCGTACGCAGATCCGTGCGCCGCCCATGCCCTGCACCCGGTAGGCGTCGATGTAGGGCTTGGCGCGCTCGGCCAGGGCCACACTGCGGGTGTACTTGGCGATGGTGGGCGCGAAGGCGAGTCCGAGGCCGAGCACCGAGGTGGTCATGCCGGTGCCGAAGACGGCGATGATCAGTACGACGAACAGCAGCCCGGGGAAGGCGTACATCACGTCGGTCAGACGGGAGACGAAGGCGTCGATCCAGCCGCCCCGCCAGGCGGCCAGGGTGCCCAGGCTCACCCCGATGATCGCGGCGAGCGCCAGCAGCAGCACGGGAGCGATGAGACTGGTGCGCGCACCGTACAGCACGCGCGAGAGCAGGTCCTGGCCGGAGGCGTCGGTGCCGAGCAGGTGCTCGCCGCCGGTGCCGACCAGGGAGGACGACAGGTCGACGGCGTCGGGTGCGTACGGCGCGAGCAGCGGGGCCGACACGGCGGCGAGCACGACCAGGACGAGGAAGCCGGTGGCGACGAGCGCGGCGACCGGGCGCCGGGCGCGCCGTACGGTCCGGACCGGGGCGGGGGCGTCGGCGGGTACGGCGGTCATGCGGAGCTCCTTGCCGACTTCAGGCGCGGGTCGAGCAGCGGGTGCGCGAGATCCACGAGGGTGGTGACCACGACGTAGCAGGTGACCATGAGCAGCAGGACGGCCTGGGCGACGGGGAAGTCGTGGCTGTTGATGGCGCCGACGAGCAGGGAGCCGATGCCGCTGAGGCCGAAGACCGTCTCGATGGCCACGGTGCCGGCCAGCATGCCTGCGGTGACCAGACCGCACATGGTGACGATCGGACCGAGGGCGTTGCGCAGCACATGGCGTCGGACGATCTCCCGCTCGGGCAGGCCCGATGAGCGGGCCACGGCGACATGGTCGGCTCCGTCGGCGTCGACGACGGCCTGCCGGGTGACCCGGCTGACGACCGCGAGCGCGCCCAGGGCCATGGCGACGGCGGGCAGGGTGAGGTGGTGCAGGGTGCCGACCAGTCCTTCTCCGCTGCCGGTGACGGGGAACCAGCCCAGTCGCACGCCGAACAGCGCGACCAGGGCGATGCCGCCGACGAAGGAGGGCACGGACGCGGTGAGGGTCGTGGCCCCGACGACGGCCGAGTCGATCCAGCGACCCCGGTTGAGCGCGGCGAGCGCGCCGGCGCCGACGCCCAGGACCACGAAGAGGACGGTGGCGTAGGCGACGAGTTCCAGGGTGGTGGGGAAGCGGGCGGCGAGCAGGTCCGCGACCTCGTCGCCGTACTGGAAGGAGCGTCCCAGGTCCAGGTGGAGGCAGTCCCACAGCCACCGGCCGTACTGGACGACCAGGGGCTCGTCGAGGTGGTACTGCTCGCGTACGGCGGCCAGGCGCTCGGGGGTGAGGGTGTCGCGGCCGCCGGCCAGGAAGACCGCGGGGTCGCCGGGGGCGGCGTAGATCGCGGCGAAGATGACGAACGACGACGCGAGGAGGGTGGCGAGGAGTCCGGCGAGCCGTCTGCCGATACGGACGATCATGGGCTCAGCCCTTCTTGGCGCCGAGGGACGCGGCCCACGGGTGGTAGAGGTACGCCATCGAGGCCGGCGGGCCGGTGAGCTTGTCGCTGAGGGCCAGGGCGGTGGGGGTCTGTGCCACGGGGATCCAGACGGCGGCGTCGGCGAACCGGCGCTGGATGTCGACGACCAGCTCGGCTCGCTCGGCGTCGTCGAGTGTCCGCTTGGCCTGTTCGACCTTCTTGTCGTAGGCGGCGCTGTGGAATCCGACCCAGTTGTTGGAGTCGCCGGAGACGCCGTTGTCGTAGAAGCCGACGGGGTCGCTCTTGGAGATGTACCAGTCGGCGACCAGGACGTCGATGCCGGCGCGGGCGGACTTGTCACCGTAGAACTCGCCGTACTCGGCGGAGGGCACGGTCTTGATCCGGGCCTTGAGGCCGATCTGCTGGAGTGCGGCGCGTACGCCGTTGGCGATGACGAGGCGTCCCTGTGTGCTGTCGGTGCCGATGACGACCGGCCCGTCGGGCCGGTGCCCGGCGTTCTGGACGAGCTTCTTGGCCTGGGCGATGTCGGCGGAGGTGGGCGAGGCGGGGGCGCCGGTCAGGTCCTCCTGTGCCGCGGAGAAGACGGACTTCTCGTAGCCCCAGGCGCCGGAGCCGACGGGGGTGGCCCACGGCTGGGCCAGGCCGCCGTAGCCGGACTTGGCAATGCCGGCGCGGTCGAGGCTCAGGGAGAGGGCCTTGCGGACGTCGGGGTCGGCGAGTCCGCCGCGTTCGGTGGGGATGAGGTCGAGGGTCGCGGTGCTGGGCCCGAAGTGCAGGTCGATGCCCTTCTTGCCGTCGAGGGCGGCGGCCGTGCCGACGGAGTCGGTGTAGGCGCCGTCGGCCGCGCCGGTGCGAAGGGCGTTGACCATGGCACTGTCCTCGGCCCACCGGAAGACGACCTTCCGGGTCAGTGCCTTGTCGCCCCAGTAGGCGTCGTAGCGCTCCAGGGTGACGGAGTCGCCCGACTTCCAGGAAGCGAGCCGGTAGGGACCGCTGCACGCGTCGGCCTGGCCCGGCGTGCCGAAGTCCGCTCCCTGCTCCTGTACTCGCTGCTGCTGGTAGACGAGTCCGGCGTCGCCGGCGAGCGCCTTGGTGAACAGGGCGTCGGGCTCCTTGAACCTGACGGTGATCTGGTGCGCGCCGGTCTTCTTCATCGACGTCACGTTCTCGAACTCGTCGGCCTCGGACATGTCCGGGTCCGCGTGGCGGCGCAGACTGAACAGCACGTCGTCGACGGTCATGGCGGTGCCGTCGTGGAAGGTGACGCCCTCGCGCACGGTCAGGACGAGGGTCTTGGCATCCGGCCGGGCGGCCTTGTCGACGAGCCACGGCCGTACGGTCATGTCGGGCTGCAACTGGTACAGGCGCTCGCACACGTTGGTGAGCACGGTGCGGCCCGCGCTGCCGCCCTGGGTGTCGAGGTCCAGGGAGTCGGGCTCGTCCTCCAGCAGCCAGTCGACGCTGTCCACCTCGCCGGTGGCCGCGGCGGTGGTCGGGGTGAGCTCCAACTGGGTCACGTCACGGGCCGTGCCCCCGGACCGGCCGGTGTCGGCGCCGCTGCAGGCGGTGGCGAGAGCCGTCACGCCCGCCAGCCCGAGGGCGGTGATCGAGGTCTTCAACTTCATACGGTGGCTCCTGAGCGGGAAGGGTGGTGCGGAGACTGCTCGTTTCTGGGGGTGGGGGGATTGCCGGTGACCTTCGATCCGGTCTAATGGGGGGCGTGGGGGCCGTCGTAGAGGTTCCAGGGCAGGTGCTGGTAGTCGCGGTCGCAGGGGGTGCCGGCGGTGACGTGGTAGTCACCGGAGGTCAGGTCGACGCAGGAGGAGACGAGTGTCTGCCACTGCCGTACGGGCGACCTGCGCGGGTCGGGGTGGGTGCACAGGGACTCGGGGTAGCCGAGGTGGTCGGACATGGCGCACTGGATGGTCTTGCGGGACTCGTCGGGGCCCGTGGAGTCCCGCAGCCGCCGCAGCCCCTGCTCGGCGCGGGGTACGCGGACCAGGGAGTCGGCGGCCAGCGGCCGGTAGTCGGCGGCGAGGGCGGTGGGGATGCCGGCCTGGTAGTGGTTGCCGTGCACCAGCAGGCCGTCGGTGGGATACATCCAGCGGTGTCCGGCCGGGGTGGTCTCCATGTCGATGGCGAAGCCTTCCCGGCAGGTGAGCAGCGCGTTCCCGGCGATGTGGGCGCGGGTGCGGCTCAGCACGCGCAGGGCGTCACTGATGCTGGCCTGGTCCAGCACGCTGCGGCGGATGACCGTCTGCGGGAGACCGACGGTGTCGTCGAAACGTCCGCCCAGACCGTTGGCGTTGAGCGCGATACCGGCCGAGTTGGCGCCCTGGCGGCCGATCTGACCGGCCTCCACCTGCATGACGAGGGTCGGCTTCGGGGGCTGGACGACACGCAGCATCACGACGGTGCCGGCCACCGCGGCCCGCCAGTCCCAGTTCTGCCCGGCCCAGACATGGCCGTCGCCGCTCGCGGGTCCGTAGGCCGCGAAGGAGGTGCAGCCCTCGGCGGCCTCCTCGTCCTCGGACAGCCGGCTGAAGGTGGAGTCGTAGATGACCTCGCCCCGCGCGTTGAGCGCCAGTACGTCGAGCAGGCCCACGCCCGCTCCGTCGGCTATCCCCTGCATCTCCTCGACCAGTTCGGGTGCGTGCTCGCGCACCGGCTCCAGCCAGAGCCGGGCGCGGGCCGTGACCTGGTCCCAGGACAGTCCGGACGCCTCGCCGAAGGCTTCGGTGTAGTAACCGATGGCCTCACCGATGCGGGAGCGCACCGCTTCGCCGTACTGCCGCCCGCGTTCCGCCGGTGTCCCGGAGATCTCTATGACCGGCAGGGCGTGGTGCATGACAGGACTCCTCGGGAGGGACAACGGTGCTGTAATATTCGTTCCAAGAATGAACGTCATTGGAACAAGTTGCTCAGAGCGTAACCACGAAACCGAGTAAGTCAAGAGGCGTAATGGATGTTCCAGAGGCTGGCAGTGTGGGTCCCGGCGGGCTGGCCCGTCTGCGGACCGCGATCCGAGATCTGTGGGAGGAGCTCTCCACGTCCGAACGCACCGTCGCCCAGTACCTCGCGAGTGCGCCCGCGGAGCAGATCATGTTCGCCAGCGCCCAGCAGCTGGGCACCGCCAGCGGCACCAGCAACGCCACCGTCGTCCGCGCCTTGCAGCACTTGGGGTACGCCGGGCTCCCGGCCCTCAAGCGGGAGCTGGCCGCGGACTTCACCGCTTCACAGGCGCCCGAGGTCCGGCTCAGGCAGCGCATCTCCCACGTGGGCCAGGACCTGGAGAGCATCTGGGGCGACGTGTTCGACGAGGCGCAGGAGCGCATCGAGCAGGCCAGGCACCTGACCGGTACGAAGTCTTTCGAACGGGCCGTCGAGGCACTGGCCTCGGCCCGCGAGGTCCTCTGCTACGGCGTCGCCGCCTGCGAATTCGGGGCCCGCCATCTCGCCCTGTCCCTCGGCCGGGTGGGGCGCCGCTCCCGGTTCAGCGGAGCCACCGGATTCGCCTTCGCCGACGATCTGCTGCCCCTGTCCCAGGGGGACGCGGTGGTCGTCTTCCAGCCGGCCCGGCACCTGCACGAACTGACCGTGCTGGTGGAACGGGCGCGAGCGGTGGGGGCCACCACCGTCCTGATCACCGATGAACTCGGGGAGACTTTCGGTGACCGCGTCGACGCCGTGCTCACCGCGCCGCACACACCCACCGGGAACACCAACGAGTCCCTGACGGGCCTCCTGGTCGCCGATGCCCTGCTGCTCGCCCTGACCACCCTGGACGAGACGCGCGCCGTCGAGCACTCACATCAACTGACCGCGCTGCGGGAGCGGTTGGTACCACCCCATCGATGACTCCGGGACGGGAACGACGAAGCCGACGGCCACCGCTGGTGGCCGCCGGCTCTTCGACGCGGCGGGGCGTTGACGCCCCGAGGTCAGGTCAGTTCGCGTTCACCAGCTCATGGGCCGGCACGGTCACGGTCCGGGCGTCCGGCTTGCCACCGAGCACGATCTTCCGCAGCGCGCTGTTGTTGCCGAGGTCGGTCTCCTTGAGCCGCTTCTCGGGGTTGGCCAGTACCTGGATGTAGTACGTGCCGTTGGGAACGTCCGTGATGTCGAAGGACTGGCCCGGCAGGTCCTGGGAGTAGGTGTCGCCGGAGCCGACGTCGAGCACCTCGCGGACGGAGATGGAGTTCTCCTCCCCGCAGGCGGTGGACAGGTCGGTGTTGTGCGGGTGCCAGTTGGCGTTCTTCACCGTGTAGTCGATCGCGTCGGTGTTGGCCAGGCAGAAGGCCTCCTTGCCGCTGCGCACGGCCTCCTTCTTGTCCGCCTTCAGCAGCCGGTAGCTGGCGAAGTCGGTGAAGTGCCAGTGCACATGGCCCGGACGCGGGTCCCACTCCATGGTGCCGGTCGGGGCGTAACCGACCTGCTTGCCCTTGGCGTCGTAGAAGTACTGGTAGGCGTCCATCTTGGCCTTGCCGGGCGACCGGAAGCCGTCCACCACCAGTTGCGCCGGACCGGCGTTCCACACGTTGGCGCTGAACGCCAGGTAGTCCTTGCCGGGGATGTCCTTCTCCCCGTCGGTGACGACGATGCCGTAGGCCGGCAGCGAGCGCAGGTCGGGCTTGGGGACGTCCGGGACGGAGGGCTTGCCGGCGGGCCGCTTCGCCAGCGGCTGGAGCGCCGGGGCCTTGCGCGAGCCGTCGGTCTGGCCGCCCCTGTCGCCGACCGGCATGGAGCGCGCGGCCTGCTTCTTCTTCAGCGCCCACGGCAGGGCGGGCGGCGCCGCCTTGAGCGGACCGTGGCCCACGTTGTACGAGGGACTCGCCCCGCTCGTGACCGGCGCCGCGGCCTGGGCCGGTGTCGGGGCATGCCCCGGCCCGTGGCCCGCGTGCGCGGACGGGGCCTGGTGGGCGGCCTCGTGACCGGCGTGCTCCCCCGCCGTCGCGGACCGGGACGCGGCCGGCTGGGCGGCACCCTCGTCGTCCTCGTAACTCCGCTCCACCACGGTCACCTTGACGGTGGCGGGCTTGTCGGCGATGCCGAACAGGTCGCGGTACTTCTTGGCGACCCCGACCTTGGCGGTGTAGGTCCCGGCCGCCAGCGAGACGGGCTCGGTGTAGGAACCCGCGTAGGTGTTGGCCGCCCAGCCCTTCTCGACGCCCCAGACGGAACCGAGGGTGAACGGGTTCGTGGGGCAGCTCTCGGGATACTTGGAGGTGGCGGGCGCGTCGGGGCGTACCCGGCCGCTGGCGTTGTTCGGGCAGAAGTCCTCGGTCCGGCTGAGGACCTTCTTGCCCGCCTTGTCGGTGACCGTGATCTCCGCGAAGCCGGGCAGCCCGGAGAAGTCCTTCACCGTGCCCTTGGGCAACGTCTTGGCCTTGGCCTTGCCGCCCTCGTACACGGTCTGGGTGATCGTCACCGGGTCCTTGTAGGACTTCCGGGTCACCTTCAGCTCCAGCGGCCTGCCCTCGGCGGTGAGGTAGGTGCCGAGGTCGAGGTAGACGCCCGGGTCCTCCTTCCAGGAGGTGAGCGTGAGCGAGTTGGTCGCGGCGATGAGGCTCAGCTTGGGCCCTGTCGCCGCCTTCGCCGGCTCCGCCGTGGCGGCCACGAGTCCGGCGGTCACGGCCATGGCCGCGACGGCCGTGGTGCCCGCGAGCAGGGGGCGCCGCAGCCGGGTGGTGCGCGTTCTGGTCATCGATCCCTCGTCCTTCAGGTGCTGGGGGGGTGCGGTGGGAAGGAAGCAGGCGGGCACGTGCTGTGCCCGCGCTGTGAGAGGGAGTGGTCGGATGCTCGGTTGTCCGGAAGGTCGGAAACCGAAGGAGGTTGGCCGGATCGCTGTGCTGTGGACGAGATCAGGCTGAAGTCAGGGATTCGGGCCACCTGGTGGCAGGCAGTGCGGTAAAGGGCCGCGTCCTTGTGCGAACGCGCCGGTGCTCCCGCCCGGTACGCGCTGGCGGGCGACCGCGCGCGTCCGACCAGCGTTCCCGACTTGACCGGCTAGTGACTGAGCGGTAGTTCGGCGAGACCCTGCCATCCCGTGCGGGTGAGGCCGACCACGTGCAAGGTGCTGACCTCGGTGGTGATCGGCAACGCGGCGGCGGTACGGCGGGCGATGTCGGCGGCGGCCCGGTGTGCCGCGTCCAGGGCGACGGTGACGTGCACCGGTGGACGGGGACCGAACCGGCCGCCGTACGGGACCTGTGCCGGGAATGCCGTACGCACGGCGTCGGCCACCCGGCTCAGTTCGGGCACCGGGACACCGACGAACCCGCCGGTTCGTTCGACCGCCGCCAGCCTGATGCGGACCGGGCCGACCGGCAGGGCGACCCGCAGCCGGTGCAGCCGCGCCTCGTCGACCTCGTCGGCGGGCAGCCAGGGATAGAGCAGCGCGGCGTGTGCGGGCACGCCCGGTCGCACCGCCCGCCCGTCCTCCTCGGCGGCCAGCCGCAAAAGCGGCTCGGCGTCCGGCATCAGCGCCACCACCGCCGTCGTTCCCGTCCGGGCCATCTTCTTCCTCTTTCCGCGCCTCGCCGCAGCCGGCCCACGGGCAAGATCAAGATCTACGGCTGGAGGTCACACCGAAACCACGTGCCCGACTCGCCGCCGAGATCGGCCGGGGCAGCGGGGCCGACCGGGACGAACCCGGCCTTGGCCAGGACTTTCCGGGACGCCGCGTTGTCGTGGGAGGTGGCCGCCAGCAGGGTGCGCAGGCCGTGCGTCGCCGACGCCGTCCGGCACAGCTCGCGGACGGCCGCGGTCGCCACGCCCCGGCCGGCGACCCGCTCCGCGACGCGGTAGCCGAGTCTGGCGGTACCGTCCTCCAAGTCGTACAGGTTGAACCTGCCGAGTACCGAGCCGTCCTCGGCGACGAGCACGTAGAAGGCGCAGACACCGTCCTCCTGCTCGGCCAGCGACGCGTTGAACCGGTCGGTGAACTGGTCGAAGAAGTCGTCGCCGCGGTCGGGGATCGAGGCAGCGAAGTAGCTGCGGTTCTCCAGCTCGAAGGCCAGGACCGCCGGTGCGTGGTCGGCATGCAGCCGCTTCAGCTCGGTCATGGCGCGACCCTGCCCTGATCGTGCGCCGAGGCCGCCCGAGTGGCCTCGTCCGCTTCATGCCCCGGCGGTGACTGCTGTTCCCCGGCCAGGAAGTGCCGGACGTCAGCGGCCAAGGATGCCATCTGCTCGCCGGCCTCCAGCCACGTGGTCACCGATGCGCACCAGCCACCGGCGCCCTTCGGCCATGGACGAAGGGTCCACGTCAGCCCGACGTGCCCGCCGGGCCGGAAAGCGGCCGACACCGCCAAGTCCCGGTCGTTGGTCTGCCAGCTCCGCTCGCCGTCCCATCCCCGGTGGTCTGCGGCGAGTCCTTCCAGGAACGGGGCGAGATCGCTGTCCCCGCTCCAGGCGACGACCTCGTCGAGACGGGAAGTCAGTCCCGGGGCCCGCAGTTCGACGGCGTAGTGCACGGAATCCGCGTCGAGGCCGAACCGGTCGCGGAAGGTCACGCCGACGGACGAGTTGTCCTGGCAGCGGACGGTGACACCGGGCTCGTCGTCGGTGTCCTCGGGTGCGTAAAGCATGGGAGAGACGCTAGTTCAGCACCACGCCTGCCGTCATCCGCATTCGTCGCCGGTCAGGGAGTCGAGCGGACCGGGTTACGCATCAGCGACGGACCATGACTGGCTACTCCTCGGGCTCCCAGGCGATCAGCCGCTCGAACACCTGCCGGTCGCCCTCGATCCTCAGGTCGCCCAGCGTGAGCCGGCCCCAGACGAAGAGGAGCAGTTGCTCGGCCGTGCCCGTGGCCGAAGCGGAGGCGGGCGCGGCGTCGTCCGTGAGGGGTGCGGGCCAGGCGCCCGTGCCGTCCAGCGCCAGGAGCCAGGAGCGCCCCTCGGTGGCGTGGTAGTGGATGGTGGCGGCCTCGTGCGGCCAGGCCGCCGGGGTGGAGTTGCAGGTGTCGAGGAACTCGGCCACGCCGTCGAGCGCGATGTCCGCCGGCATCGGCCGCACGGCGCCTGCGGCGAGCTGGGCGTCGTAGGTGTGCACCAGCACCTCGTGCACCCGGCGCCGGGCAACGCCCCGGGCATTCGCCGGCGACAGGCCGGCGCTCCACCACGCCCAGCACTCGCGCTCCGGGCCGGCCTCGCGCAGCGTGCTCAACAGCAGCTCGTTCGACTCGGCGTACCAGGCCAGCAGCGCCTCGAGCTCGTGCGGCGCCTGCGCGGCATCCTTGGCCGGCGGAGCCTCGGCCGGGCCCGCGGCGACGATCGCGGCCCACCAGCGCTGGCCCGTACCCAGGTGCCGCACCAGATCGGACAGCGTCCACTCGGGGCAGGAGGGTACCGGCGTGTCAAGGCCGGGCGCCGCGGCAACCGCGCTCCGGAAGGCGGCCGACCGCTCGTCGATCAGGCGCAGCAGGGCGGGAAACTCAAGACTCTTCGTCACAGCGCCTGCCTATCACCACATCCCAGCCGGTCGCACCCCTGTTTTCCAGGCCGTCAACTGCGGGGGCCGGAGCGCCTGCTGCGGGCACCCGGGCTCAGTTCTTGCTCAAGTACCCTCCCGGAGTGCGGGTTGCTCGACGATGATCAAAGATGACCGGGACGGGAACGACGGAGCGCTGATGGCTCAGCCACGGTGCTGAGCCGGGCAAAGGGGATGCGATGGCCAAAGCGGTGCGGGCCTCACTCGGAGAGATGTGGCTCACGTGTCAGGTCTGCGAGAGCGATGTCTTCCGCGAAAGAGGGGTGAAACTCAACAGCACAGGCGGAGAGTTGTTCAATCTGGCTTGGGCGGACGAGACCGCCACCGGGCTGATCTGCCTGCGCTGCGGTTTCGTGCAGCTCTTCGTCAATCGGCAGCTGAAGCTGCACCCCGCCAAGGACTGAAGCCGCCCACGTCGGCCACTTGCCGCCGGCCCAACCGGTCACTGCGCTCCGTCGTCGCCCTCACGGAGAGCACGAATCATGCTCTGCAGGCTGCGGAACGCGCTTGCCTGCTCGGTCTCGGTCATGCCGGACAGCATTCTGAGCTCGACGGACCGGACCGCCACGGTCGCCTGCTCCAGGCTCCGTCGGCCGCGCGGCGTGAGGCGCGCGGGGAGAGCCTTCCCGACGGGCGCCTCCGCGGGCCTGGTCACGTAGCCATCTCGCTCCAGGGTCTGGAGCAGAACGTTCATCGTCTGACGTGTCACGAACGCCCCACGCGCGAGCTCGGAATTCGACAGGCCCGGCCGTTGGGCCAGCAGCTCGAGGCAGGAGTAGTGCGTCACGTTCATCCCGAGCGGTCGCAGCACCTCCTCCATGGCCGCGCGCAGGGCGCTCGAAGCCTCCTTCAGCAGGTAGCCCAGTGATTTGTCCAGGTCGACGCCGGCACCCTTTTGACTCATGTCAGTATTCTGACATACGTTGGCGCGTGTCAGGAATCTGACACGAAGCGAAGGAGCATCACCATGCCCGCCACCGGCCCCGACTTCATCTCGCTCCAGGTACGCGACCTCGACGCCTCGCAGACGTTCTACGAGCGGTACCTCGGCCTCGTCCGCTCGCAGGCGGGACCTCCGCACGCCGTCGTCTTCGAGACGAAGCCGATCGCGTTCGCCGTCCGCGACCTCGCGCCCGGCACCGATCTCTCGTCCGTCGGCCGGCCCGGCATCGGTGCCGCGATCTGGCTCCACGCCACCGACGTCCAGGCGATCCACGACGCTCTCGTCGCCGACGGTCACACCATCGTGTCCGCGCCGATCGACGGCCCCTTCGGCCGGACCTTCACCTTCGCCGACCCCGACGGCTACCACATCACCCTCCACGACCGCGCCTGACCGGCAGCCGGTGAGCTCTCGTACACACCTCTGAGGCGCAACACAAAGCGGGCCGGCCCATTGGCCGGCCCGCTTTCGGAGCGTCGTCAGCGGCGGGTCTCCCACCGCAGGACAATCAGGGACACTGCGCCGCCGCCGACCCATTTCCGCAGATGGCCCGCGTTCTCCGTGCGTGGCCTGTTCGATCTCGGAGGCCGGCCGCCTCAAGCCGGACGGCGCGCTTTCAGGCCGTCGATCAGCAAGCCGAGCCCGTACTCGAAGTGGCGGTCGAAGTCCGTGCCGGCCAGCGCGGACAAGGCGGCGTGCAGGTGCGGGTAGGAGCCGTCCGTCACCGCGGAGCGCAGCAGTCCGGCGGCGGCCGGTCCGCCGTTCTCCTCCGACTGGGCGGCCTGCTCCTCCAGGGTGTGACCGACGGTGAAGTTCGACAGCGTGTACAGCGTCCGGGCCGCGTCGTCCGCGGGGAAGCCCGCGTCGAGCAGGACGCCGACCAGCGCGTCGGAGAAACCGAGGACGTTGCCGCCCGTCGGGTGGGTGCCGGCGAACACCCTCGCGCCGTCGCGGTGGTTGAGCAGCGCCGCTCGCAGGGCGCGCGCGAAGTCCGCCACCCTCTCGTGCCACGGGTCGCCGTCGGTCGCCAGGACCTTCTCGGTGACGCCCTCCAGCATCTGCTCCGACATGGCCGTGAGCAGTTCCTGCTTGGTGGCGTAGTAGCGGTACAGGGCTCCGGCGCGCACCTCCATCGCGTCGGCGAGACGCCGCATGGTCAGGGCGTCGAGGCCCGACTCGTCCAGCAGCTCCAGTGCGGTGCGCAGGGTGCGGGGGCTGTCGATGCGGGAGGGGCGCCCCCGCGTCCGGCCGGTTGACGAGGAATTCATGCCCCGCAGTATAGTGAACATCGTTCACGTGAACGCTGTTCACTAATTGCTTACGGCAAGAGAGGGCGACCTTCCATGAAGGACGACGTGATCATTGCGGGCGGCGGCCCCACCGGACTCATGCTCGCCTGCGAGCTGGCCCTGGCGGGCGTGCGGACCCGGATCCTGGAGCGCCGCACCGAGCCGCAGCGCGACTCCCGGGCGCTGACCCTGCACCCGCGCAGTCTGGAGCTGCTGGACCAGCGGGGCCTGCTCGACCGGTTCCTGCCCCTCGGCCGCACGGTCCCCGGCTGGCACTTCGCCCAGCTTCCGACCCGGCTGGACTTCTCCCGGCTCGACTCCCGGCACGGCTACACGCTCTTCATCGCCCAGGCGCGCACCGAGGCACTGCTGGCCGAGCGGGCGGCCGAGCTGGGAGTGCGGATCACCCGCGGCCACGAGGTCACCGGCGTGCGCCAGGACGAGGACGGGATCGAGGCGGAGGTGCGCGGGCCCCAGGGCGTCGAGACCGTCCGGGCGCAGTACGCGGTCGGCTGCGACGGCGGACGCAGCGTGGTGCGCCGGGCCGCCGGCATCGGCTTCCCCGGCACCGACGAGACGCTCACCGGAGTACTCGGCGACTTCGCGGTCATGGACACCGGCCCCGCGGCCCTGGACGCCGCCCGGGCCGCGGGCGTGCTGGTCGCTCCGCTGGAGGACGGCGTCACCCGGCTGGTCCTGGTGGACCCGGAACGCATGCGCGTGCCGGCCGCGGAACCGGTCACCCTGGAGGAGTTCCGCCAGAGCCTGCTCCGGACGTGCGGCACCGACCTCGGCGTCGCCGGCCCCCGCTGGCTCTCCCGCTTCGGCAACGCCACGCGGCTCGCCGACCGGTACCGGGCCGGCCGCCTCCTGGTGGCGGGGGATGCCGCCCACATCCACTTCCCGGCCGCCGGCCAGGGCCTCAACACCGGCCTCCAGGACGCCGTGAACCTCGGCTGGAAGCTGGCCGCCGCGATCCGGGGCTGGGCGCCGCCGGGCCTGCTGGACAGCTACGACGCCGAGCGCCGCCCGGTGGGCCGCAAGGTGACGGAGAACACGGAGATCCAGACCCTCCTCATGGAGCTCACCCTGGTCCCCCGGTACGAGCGACCCGCCGCCGCCCTGCGGGGCCTGATGGACGAACTCCTCGGCCAGGACCAGGTCAACCGCACGCTCGCCGGCCGGGTCTCCGCCCTGGACACCGCCTACCGTCCCGCGGACCCCGACGCCGGTTTCCTGGTGGGGCGGCGGATGCCCGACATCGCGCTGACGGCCGCGGGCTCGCCCGCCACCCGGGTCTACGACCTCCTGCACACCGCCCGGTTCGTCCACCTGGACCTGGCACCCGGCCCCACGGCGACCGCGGGACCGGACCGCGACGCGCGTGTCACCTCCGCCCTGGTGACCGGCTACGACGACCACCCGGACCTGCGTGGGACGACCGAGGTCCTCGTCCGCCCCGACGGTCACATCGCCTGGACCACCCGCACCACCGACCCGGCCGCACGCCGCACCGAGCGGCTGGCCGCCCTCACTCGGACCCTGGGCGACCGACAGCCCGCCGGCACGCGCCCTACGCGTTGAGATGCGTGCCTATCGAGAGGAACGCCTGGACGAGGGGGGCCTGGGGCACCGCCGGGGAGACCACCTGGGAGGCGTAGTGGACGACGACCAGATCCAGCGCGGGTGAGACGAACAGGCGCTGGCCGTGGATGCCGCTGGCCATGAACGATCCGTGGGTGTCGTTCAGGATCCACCACAGGTCGTGGTACGAGAGGGTGGCCGGCGAGTCGGGCGGTGCCGCGGGGAAGCGAACGCGGCGCGGGTAGCCATCGGGGACACCCTCGACGAGAGCGGTCACGGCTTCCGGCAGGATCTGGCGGTCGCCGACGGCCCCGCCGCAGCGGACGAGTTCGCCCAGGCGGGCCACGTCGCGTGCGGTGGCGCTGAAGCCGCCGCAGGCCGCCTCGGTGCCGTCCGCGTCGACGAGATAGTAGGCGTCCTCCTCCGCCCCGATCCGGGACCAGATCATCTCGGACATCAGCGCCGAGGTGCTGAGGCCGGTGATCCGTCGCAGGACCTCGGCGAGCGCCTCGACGTTGCCGTTCTCGTAGCGGAACTCCGTACCGGGCTTGCCCGTGGCCCCGGCGGTGGCGAGGTGCTCGCGGATGGTCACGGGTCCCGAGTAGCCGTAGGGGCGCAGTCGCGGAGCGAGGACGGCGAAGTAGCGCTGCGCCTCGAGGGCCTTGTCGTACGGGCGGCCGGCGTAGCTCATCCGCGTGCCCATGTGCAGCAGATGGTCGACCTGGGCGTCCCCGAAGGCGGTGCCGGAGAGTTCGGGCACGTACGTGGCGACCTGGGCACCGCGGTCGAGGTGTCCCTCGTGGGCGAGGGTCGCGGCCAGGAGACCGAGGTAGGACTTGGCGGCCGAGGCGTTGAAGTGCGGGACGTGGGCCTCGTAGCCGTGCAGGTACTGCTCGTGGACGAGCCTGCCCCGGTGCAGCACGAGCAGGGCGTCCGTCTCGGCATCGGCGAGCAGTTCCGACAGCGGGAGAGTGCGGCCGTGGGAGCCGGTGACGCTCAGGTCGTCGAGAGCACCGGGCGGCGTGGCGGGCAGATCACCGGGGCCGTCCGGGCCCCGCCAGACGCGACGGCTGGGCATGATCTCCCGGCCCGCCGTCGTGTGTCGTCGCACCCAGGCCGAGTCCGTGAACCCTCGTGCCCAGACGAGGTCCGCCAGTGAGTCCGTACCGGTCACGTGTCGCTCCGCTCGTTCGGGATCAGCTCATCACGAGTTCGGTACCGTACACGCTGTTCAGAAACGGAGGAAGGGGTCGCCGCACCCGTCGACTACGGGGATGCGACACCCGGCCCCCCGGGGAGGTCAACGGCCCCGGGGGCGTCCACCGGAGTCAGCCCCGTGGCCCAGACCCGTCCGTAGACGGACAGGTCCCGCAGGTGGGCGGTGATCTGCTCGGCGGTGTAACCCGTGTCGTTCTCGACCCACCAGCTCAGCACCGAGATGAGTTCTCCCGTCCACGCGCGGGCGACGATGCCGAGCGGAATCCTCGGCTCCACCCCGAGCTGCTCGGCCCGGTCGCGGAAGGCCATCTCCGCGTGGGCGCGGATGAGTTCGGTGAACTCCCGCAGCGCCCTCCCGTCGCCCTCACCCCGCAGGATCACCCGGTAGACGTCCCGCTCCCGGGTGGCGTGTTCGAAGATGTACTTGACCGGCAGGCCGGTGAAACCCTGGGCGTGCGCCTGGCGAACGGCCGGCAGCAGACGCTCGCGGTCCTGTGCGAGGTCGCGGACGATGCCGACGAGCAGATCCTCCTTGTCCCGGTAGTGCGCGTAGAACGTGGCCCGGCCGATGTCGGCCCGCTCGGTGATCTCCTCGACGGTAATGGCCTGGAACCCCTTGTCCAGCACCAGTTCGACCAGGGCCTGGCGGAGCGCGGCGCGCGTCCGCCGGACGCGGCGGTCTTCCGGCTTCATGTCCACTTCGATTCCTTCTCGTCAGGACCGTTGACCTGACCCTAGCGCTGCCCTTACGTTGCCCGACATCGAGATTGATACTGAACATATTGTTCTGAAACTCTGGAGGCGGCGATGAACCTCGGGCGTTACGTACGCCGGACAGCCGAGCACCATCCGGACGCGGAGGCGGTGGTGTGCGGCCAGGTCCGGCTGACCTACGCGGAACTCGACGACCACAGCGACCGACTGGCGACCGCGCTCACCGCAATGGGCCTGAGCCGGGGGGAGCGCGTGGCGACGCTCGCGGCCAACCGCGCGGAGCTGGTCGTCACGGAGGTGGCGCTCTACAAGGCGGGGCTGGCCCGGGCGCCGGTCAACGCCCGCCTCGGCGACGCCGAAGTCGCCCACCTCCTGCGGGAGTCCGACGCCCGTGTCCTGCTCACCGACGCCGCGCACCTGGACACGGCGCGGCGGGCGGTGCCCGGTTCGGGCGTGAAGGCCGTCATCGGCTACGACGGTCCCGCCGACCTCGGTCCCGGCTACGCCCAGACCCTCGCGGCCACCTCCCGCGAGGCCGTCGACGTGGAGTGCGCCGAGGACGACATCGCCGTCCTGCACTTCACCTCGGGCTCCACCGGGAAGCTCAAGGCGGCCGTCCAGACGTACGGCAACCGGCTGGCCCTGCTGCGCAAGTCGGTGATGAACCAGGCCACTCGGGTCGGGAGGGGCGACCGGCAGATCCTCGCGGGGCCCGTCACCCACGCCTCCGGCATGCCGCTCATGGGCATCTTCTTCGCCGGTGGATGCGCCGTGGTACTGCCGCGCTGGGACGCCGAGGAGTTCCTCGCCACCGTGGAACGGGAACGCGCCACCCACGCGTTCCTGGTTCCGACCATGGTCAACACGGTCCTCGCGCTGGAGAACGCCCGCGACTTCGACCTCTCCAGTCTCCGTCATCTGCTCTACGGCGCGGCGCCCATGTCACCCGCCCGGGTTCGGGCGGCCTGGGACCTCTTCGGCCCCGTGCTCAGCCAGGGGTACGGATGCGGCGAGACGACCTCCGGGGTGCTGTTCCTCTCCACGGAGGACCACCGCCGCGCCGTCGAGGGGGACGACGAGGAACTGCTGCTGTCCTGCGGCCGCCCGCTGGCCGAGGCCGAGGTGCGGATCGTCGACGACAACGGCGACCCGGTGCCGGACGGGGAGATCGGCGAGATCGCCGTCCGCGGCCCCGATGTCGTTCCCGGCTACCACAACGAGCCGGAACTGACCGCGCGGAGCTTCCGCGACGGCTGGTTCCTCACCGGCGACCTGGCGCGGCGGCGCCGGGACGGATACGTCTTCATCGTCGACCGCAAGAAGGACATGATCATCTCCGGCGGGTTCAACATCTACGCGGTCGAGGTCGAATCCGTCCTCCACCAGCATCCCGGCGTCTTCGAGGCCGCGGTCGTAGGCGTACCCGACGAGCGGTGGGGCGAGGCGGTCAAGGCCGTCGTCGTCCCGCGGTCAGGGGTCACGCTCGACGCGGAGGAGCTGATCGCCTTCTGCGCCGAGCGCCTTGCCCGCATGAAGAAGCCCCGCTCCGTGGATGTCGTCGCCGCCTTGCCCCACAACCCCAACGGCAAGATCGACCGCCGCGCGATACGCGACACCTACTGGTCCGGCGCCGAGCGCCGCGTCCACTGAACAGGGAACACCCCATGCCCTACACCCTCACCCCGCACTACGACGACAACCTCCGCCTCCAGGACCTCGTCGGCCGGCTGCGCGCCTACCTGACCGACGAACTCCTGCCCTACGAGCGGGCGCACGGCATCACCCCCGAGAGCAGGCTGGACCGGTCCACCCTGGAAAGCGTCTGGAAGCGCAGCGCCGAGCTCGGCTTCTACGGCATCAGCCTGCCGCCGGAACTCGGCGGCCAGGGACTGAACTTCACCGAACTGTGTGCTCTGAAGGAGGAGCTCACCGCCTCCGGGGCGGCCCTGTCCCACTCGGTCCTCGGCGACATGGGCGGACCGCTGCGCGTCGGCGCGATCATGAAGTACGCCACCGACGAGCAGCGGGAGCGCTATCTCCTGCCGGTCGTACGGGGCGAACGCGCCTGCTGCTTCTCCCTCACCGAACAGGACGCCGGTTCGGACGTACGCCGCATGAGGACCACCGCGACGCGCGACGGCGACAGTTACGTGCTGAGCGGGCACAAGGTCTTCAGCTCCGCCGCCCCGTTCGCCGACTTCGCGGTCGTCGTCGCCCGGATGGCGGACAGCGAGGAGACCTACAGCGCCTTCCTCGTCGACCTGGACACCCCCGGCTGCCGTGTCCTGGACGGCGCCGTGCCCATGTCGGGCCAGCAGATGGAAGGCGACCTGCTCTTCGAGGACTGCCGCGTCCCCGTCGCGAACCTGCTCGGAGAGGTCGGCCAGGGGCTGCGCATCGGCATCGGCCGCATCACCCTCAACCGGCTGCTCCACTGTCCCTCCCTGATCGGGGCCGCCCGGCGCGCCTGGGATCTGTCCGTCGCCCACGCCAGGACCCGGGTCGCGTTCGGGCAGCCGCTGCTCGCTCTCCAAGCCATCCAGCACAAGCTCGCCGACATGGCCACCGACCTCTACGCGGCCCGGTCGATGGTCCTCGCCACCGCCGCGAAGGCCGACCGCGGCGAGAACATCGCGGTGGAGGCGAACATGTGCAAGCTGTTCACCGCCGAAGCGTGCTTCCGCACGGCGGACCAGGCCGTGCAGATCCACGGCAAGGACGGACTGACCCGCGGTCACGAGGTCGAGCAGATCTTCCGGTCCCTGCGCATGTTCCGGATCGTCACCGGCACGACCGAGATCCACAAGAACGCCATCGTCAAGGCACTCGTCTGACCGGCGCCCCGGGGAGGCCGTCCGAGCCGGACCTCCCCGGGTCCGCTCGCCGTGTGCCCGGCCCATCCCGCCGCGGCTCCCCCGGCGCCACCGGCGGTCCGCGCCCGCCCCTGCTCGACCCGCATCCGCAGGAGTCACCCATGGCACCCCAACCCTCCGCGCCTCCCGCCGACCGTTCGGCGCGCCCGGCCGCCGCCCGCCCGACCGACCGCCGCCGCGCCTGGCTGGTGACGGCCATGATCGTCACCTTCATGGTCATCAACTTCGCCGACAAGTCGGTCCTCGGCCTCGCCGCCGTCCCGATCATGGACGAGTTGCACATCAGCAACAGCACCTACGGACTGATCTCCAGCTCCTTCTACCTCCTGTTCAGCCTCTCCGGTCTCGTCGTCGGATTCTTCTCCTCCCGCATCTCCAGCAGGACCATGCTCTTCGTCATGGCGCTGCTGTGGGCGGTCGCCCAACTGCCCGTTCTGGCCCTGGCGGCGGTCCCGACCCTGATCGCGGGCCGCGTCCTGCTGGGTGTCGCGGAAGGCCCGGCGGCCTCGATGTCCATGCACGCGCTGTACAAGTGGTTCCCGCCCGAGCGGCGCGGGTTGCCCTCGGCCCTGCAGATCGGCGGCGCCGCGATCGGCACGCTGGTCTCCGCGCCCGTGCTCACCTGGCTCATCACGGATTTCGGATGGCGGTCGGCATACGCCGTCCTGGCCGTCGTCAGCCTGCTGTGGGCGCTGGTGTGGTGGCGGACGGGCCACGACGGACCGTACGACGAGGCACGTGCGCCACGGGCCGGTGACGTACGGCCGGTGAAGCAGCTGCCCTACCGTCGGCTGCTGCTCACCGGAACCACGCTGGGCAGCATCGCCAGCGCCTTCGGAGCCGCCTGGGCGCTCGCTCTGGCCCACGCCTGGCTGCCCGCCTACCTCAGGACCCAGCTCGATCTGGGTCCCGGGACGGTGGCGACCGCCATCAGCGGCATTTCCGCGCTCAGCCTCGTGCTGCTGCTGACCGTCTCGCCGCTCATGGACGCCCTCAAGGCCCGCGGGGTGTCCAGCCGCTGGTCCAGCGGAGCCGCACAGGGAGCCTCGGTATGTGTCGCCGGCTGTGCCATGGTCGCCTTTCCCTTCGTCGACGGCGATGCCGTCCGGATGCTCCTGATCGGGGTGGCCTTCGGCACGGTCGCCGTCGCGATCCCCTTGCACTACGTGACCGTCGCAGAGGTGGTTCCGGCAGCCCAACGCGGAGCCGTCTTCGGCATCGTCGCCGCGACGGGCACCCTCCCCGGCCTGATCGCGCCCTTCGTCACCGGCCACCTCATCGACGCGGCGGACACCGCCTCCTCCGGCTACGCGACCGCTTTCCTCGTCGCAGCCGGGGTGATGCTGCCGGCGGGCGCCTCGGCCATCACCGCCATCCGGCCGGAACGGGACGCGCGACGGCTCGGCCTGCTCCGCCTCGCGACCGACACCGAGAAGGGTGCACACACATGAATCCGATGAACCGACGTGGCTTCGTCGCCGCCGCCGTGGGCGCCGCCGCGGCGACCGTGCCTGTGAACGCGCCGGCGTCCGAGGCGTCCCCCGGCCGCGGGGCCTCGGGGACACCGTCCCCCACCCACACCGGCGATCTCCCCTACGACGACCGAACCGATTTCGCCGACGCCGACCGTGGCTTCATCGCCGCGTACACCGGAGGACCCATCACCACGCCCCCTCCGGCAGCACCGCCTGGGACCCCGACGCCCACCGCTTCCTCGCCGACGCGACCGAGACCCCGCCGACGACCGTCGACCCGAGCCTGTGGCGCCAGGCCAGGCTGCTGTCCCGCCAGGGGCTCTACGAGGTCACGGACCGCATCTACCAGGTCCGCGGCCTGGACCTGTCCAACATGACCATCGTCGAGGGCGACACCGGCATCATCGTCGTAGACCCCCTGACCTCCGCGGAGACCGCGGCCGCGGCACTGCGGCTGTACCGTGTCCACCGCGGGAACCGCCCGGTCAGGGCCATGATCTACACCCACCCCCACGTCGACCACTTCGGCGGCTGCCGGGGCGTCCTGCCCGACGGCGCCGACGGCACACCCGTCCTCGCGCCGCGCGGCTTCATGGAGCACGCGGTCAGCGAGAACGTCTACGCGGGCCCCGCCATGTCCCGCCGTGCGGGCTACATGTACGGCACCAACCTGCCCACCGACGCGGCCGGCCAGGTCGGCTGCGGCCTCGGGCTCGCCGTCTCCACCGGCACCATCGGCCTGATACCGCCCACCCGGTACATCGAGGCCACCGGGCAGGAGGTCACCCTCGACGGTGTACGGATCCGTTTCCAGATGACTCCGGGTACGGAGTGCCAGGAGGAAATGAACTTCCTCCTGCCCGACCTGCGGGCGGTGTGCATGGCCGAGAACGCCACCCACACGATGCACAACGTCCTGACCCTGCGCGGCGCCCAGGTCCGCGACGCGCACGCCTGGGCCGGATACCTGACGGAGTCGATCGGCCTCTACGCGGGCGCCGCCGATGTGGCGTTCGCCTCCCACCACTGGCCCACCTGGGGCAACGACGACATCGTCGCCCTGCTCACCCGGCAACGGGATCTCTACGGCTATCTGCACGACCAGACCGTCCGCCTCATCAACAAGGGTCTCAACGGCACCGAGATCGCCGAAAGCCTGCGCCTGCCGCCGCAGTTGGAGCAGGCGTGGGCCAACCGTGGCTACTACGGCTCCCTCAGCCACAACGTCAAGGCCGTCTACCAGCGGTACATGGGCTGGTTCGACGCCAACCCGGCGCACCTGTGGGAACACCCGCCGGCCGAGGAGGCGCGACGGTGGGTCGAGTCCCTCGGGGGGCAGGCCGCCGTGCGGGCCCGTGCCCGGCACTACAGCGACCGGGGCGACCTGCGCTTCGCGGTGACGCTCCTCAATCACGCCGTCTTCAACGATCCGGCCGATGCCAGGGCGAAGCAGCAACTCGCCGTGCTCTACCTGCGCTTGGGCCGGGCCGCCGAGAACGCCGTGTGGCGCAACTTCTACCTCACCGGTGCGCAAGAGCTGATGCACGGGGCCAAGCCGGTTCCCAAGCCCACCACGGGGCCCGATCTGCACCGGGCACTGACGGTCGCACAGCTCATCGACGGCCTGGCCGTACGCGTCAACGGACCCGAGGCGTGGTCGCTGCGTCTCGCCCTCGACTGGCACATCGACGATGTCTACTGGCACCTTCGGCTCGCCAACGGGGTACTCACCTGGACCAGCGGCGCGAGCCCCGACCCCGATACGGGGCTGACCATGACGATGACCAAGACGCAACTCCTCGCGCTGCTCGCGGGCAAGGGCACCGCGGGCATCACCATGACGGGTGACGGCTCGCAACTGTCACGGCTCCTGTCGGTCCTGGACACCCCGGACCACCGCTTCCCCGTCGTCACCCCCTGAGGTCGCGACGCCGCGCGAGGACTTTCTGGACGACCGCCGGCTCCGAGTCGCGGCAGAGCAGCAGGCACACGTCGCCGTCGCGTTCGGAGTCGTGCAGGAGGGGTGTGAGCAGGTCGTCGGCGGCCGCGTCCGTGTCCTGCTCCAGGTCTCGTCTCGCGTACTCAGGGTGTCGAAGCGGGGGCTGGGGCGGTGAGCGTCAGGATGCCCAGCAGGTGTGTGCCCCCAGGGGTGCGGCAACCGCCGCGGCGGCGGGATGTTCCCGCATGCCGCGGGCGTCTTCGGGCCTGTCCTGGTCGCGGTCGATGGCGGGGCGTACCCGGGCCGCGTCGGTGGCGGGGCGTACCCGGGCCGCGTCGGTGGCGGAGGCGACCTTCCCGGCGTCGGAAGTCGCGGTCATGGATGTCCGGTCCCGGGGCCGGGGGCCAGTACGGCCACGCTGGTGTCGTCACGCAGGGGGCGGGCCGCGCTGCCGGCGTCCCGCAGGACGACCGCGGCCACCAGGGCCGGGTCGTGGGCTTGGAGCCTGGGGTCGTGCGGCGGCTCCCACCGGCTGGGGAGCCCGTCGCTGTGCAGGACGAGCAGGCTGTCCGCCTGCCAGGCCGCTCCGTGCAGGGGCACCCTCGCCGGGAAGTGCGCTCCGACGATGCCGGGGTGGGACGTGAGGGCGTGCCAGGAGCCGTCGGTGCGGAGCCGGGCACCGATGTTGCCCACACCGGCGAAGGAGAGGTGGCCGCTGGTCTCGTCGAGCTGCGCCACACCGACGGCCGCGCCTCGCGTGTCGTGCAGGGCGGTGTGCAACTGCCGGAGGATGTCGGCCGGTGGCCGGTCGGCGGTTGCGTGCAGCGCGTGGACGGCGGCGGTGGACGCCCGGGCCGCTGCTTCGCCGTGTCCGAGTCCGTCCGCGAGCATCAGGGTGAGTCGCGAGCCTGAGCGCACCCAGGCGAAGGAGTCCCCGGAGTGCTCGGCGTGGGCGAGTGAGGTGTTGACTCCCCCGGCTCGGGCTCCCGTGACGGAGCGGACCGGCCGGGACCGGCGGCCGGCGGAAGTCATCGACTGGCTGACGCGCGCCATGGCCACGGTGCCGCGGCCCGGTCGGCTGTGGAGGTCGAAGTCGCTGGATATCCGCAGGCAGGTGCCCAGGCCGGCGCCGAGGGAGACGGCGGAAGTGGTGTAGCCGTCCCGCAGGGTCTCCTGGATGTCGTCGATGCCGGGCCCGTGATCGAGCGAGATGATCTGCACGTGCGGCACGGCCTCCGCGAACGTGTCGGACGGGCCGGTCAGGTTGATGATGATGCGTCCGCCGCTGGCGTGTTTGACCAGATTGGTGGCCAGCTCGGTGGCCACCAGGGCGGCGACCGCCGTGGAGTGCGCGTCCATGCCGCCGGCGGCGCAGGCGGCTTCCGCCGCGACGCGGGCGTCCCGGACCCGGGTGCTGTCCTGGAGGGGAACGTCCCAGACCCTGCTCATGATCCGCCCGTACGGGCGGAGGGCAGGGCGGTGGCCCAGTCGGTGATGGTGACGGTGGTGCCCTGTCCGGGGCGGGTGTCGACGGTGAACTCCTGGACGAGCCGCTTGGCCCCGCTCAGGCCCAGGCCCAGACCGCCCCCGGAGGTGTATCCGTCGGTCATGGCCAGCTCCAGGTCCGGGATTCCGGGGCCCTCGTCGGTGAAGGCCAGTCGCAGTCCTCGGCCGGCACCGTCGTCGAGGTGCGTCATCTCCACGTGTCCGCCGCCGCCGTGCACAAGGGTGTTGCGGGCCAGCTCGCTGGCCGCGGTCACCAGCTTCGTCTGCTGGACCAGGCTGAAGCCGAGGCCGGCAGCGGCCTGGCGTACTTCGTGACGGACCCAGGCCAGGTCCGCGTCCGAGCCGATGTGCAGACGTGTCGTCGCGGCGGATGGGGCATGCATCACGCACCCCCTTCCAGGTGAACGCGGTGAGCGGACAGAGGGGCTCGTCCCAGCAGGGACAGAGCCGCTTCGACGTCCAGGGCAGTCACCAGGCCGGGCAGGGTCAGGCCCAGCTCGACGAGGGTGATGGCCACGGCGGGGCGCATCCCGGCCAGGACCGTGCGGGCGGCCAGCAGGCTCGCGGACGCCGCGATCTCGGCCAGGACGCGGCCGAGGAAGGAGTCGACGATCTCCACGCCGGAGATGTCGATCACCACACCACCCACCGGCGCCGCGCTGGAGGCGATGCGGTGGGCCACGTCGTCCTGCAGCTGTTCGGCCGCCCCGTCGTGCAGTTCCCCCTGCAGCGTGACCAGCAGGACATCCCCCAGCGCGAGCACCGGTACGGGAACCGGAACCGGTGCAGGCAGGGAGGCGGAGAACTCTGTCACGGGGTGCTCGCTCCCGCGACCGGCCGCGGGGAGACGACGATGCCCTGCCGGGTGAGGGCGTGCGCCAGGGCGTCGGCCAGGGTGGCGCGGGTGGTGATCGACCCGAGGTCGATGCCGAGGTGGACGATGGTCTGGGCGATGGCGGAGCGGATTCCGGAGACGATGCATTCGGCCCCCATCAGGCGGGCCGCGGCGACGGTCTTCATCAGGTGCTGCGCCACGAGCGAGTCCACGGTCGGCACGCCGGTGATGTCGAGGATGGCGTACCGGGCCCGCTGGGCCACGATCGCTTCCAGCAGGTTCTCCATCACCACCTGGCTGCGGGCGCTGTCCAGGGTGCCGATCAGCGGCACGGCGACGATGCCTTCCCACAGTTGGATGACCGGGGTGGCGACCTCCAGCAGTTGCTCGCGCTGGCGGGCGATCAGCTCCTCGCCGGCGTGCACCGTCGTCTGCATCACCACGAGCCGGAGCGTGCCCATGAGAACCGTCAGCGCCACCAGGCAGGCGTGCGTCTCCTCGACGGGGCGCTCTTCGAAGTCGGCCCGCAGCAGTGCGCCGACCGGCTCGCGCAGGCCGGCGACCTCGTCGGCGATCTGCGACGGGCCCTGCCCGGCCCGGCTCCGGGAGGCGGACATCCGCCCCAACTGGTCTCTCACGGCGCCGAAACCGGGCGCCGTCACGTCCGCCAGCCGCCCGGTGCGGGCCACGTCCGCCAGAGCGTCCACCACGGCCTTGCACGCCTCGACCGCCTCGCCCCGCGAGACGGTGAAGACCGTGCGGAACAGCGCGGCGTCCGCCCATCGCTGGGCGATCTGCTCACGGCGGCGTTCCAGGAAGGCGCCCAGTTCCCGCGCCGTCTCGGGGGCCGTGTCGTGCTCCGCCACCTGCATCGTCTCCCTGCTGTGGACCTCTGGCCGACCGAACGGTGGACCATCAGACAATTATTGCCGGATGACAAACGTTAGCGCGATGGGCCGAGTCGAACAACACGCGATCCTCACGATCGCCCGGCCCGACCGTCAGCCCTCCCGTCTTCCGTACCAGTCCAGGCACATGACCAGGGCGTCGTCGTCCGGCACGGCCTCGCCGCGGTGGCCGGTCAGCTCCCGCAGGATGGCGCGCGGCACCTCCGCGGCAGGCAGCAGCCGGGTCGCGTGGATGGCCCGGGCGAGGGCCGCGTCCCCGTAGGTCTCCCCCTTGGGAGAAGCCACCGCGTGGACGCCGTCACTGACGCAGACCAGCCGGTCACCGGGTTCCACGTGGAAGTCCTGCACCACGTAGTCGGTCTCCTCGAACATACCCAGCGGCAGCTGCGCCTCGAAGGACACACGTTCCACCTTGCCGTCCCGCAGCCGCAGCAGCTGGGGGGAGCCGGCGTCCACCACGCTCGCCCGGCCGGCATCCAGATCGAAGTCGAACATGAGGACGGACAGGTAGCAGCGCCCCTGGTAGTGGGCGTAGACCGCCTGATCGGCCAGGGCGGCCTGGTCGGCGATGGGAATACCGGCGCGGCGCGCGTTGCGCAGGGCGTTGATCGCCAGGTTCGTCAGCAGGGAGGCCTCTATCCCCTCGCCCATGCCGTTGGTCACATAGAGCATCAGATGGTCGGCGGTGGCGGACCAGTCGAAATTGTCGCCGTAAATCGCGTAGGCGGGCTCCAGCTGAGCGCCCAACTCGTACTCGGGACGGGAGCAGGAGCGGCCGGGCAGCAACTGCCACTGCATCTCGGCGGCCAGGGTCAGCCGGTCCCTGCGACGCGCCTGCAGGTACAGGTCGGTGTCACGTTCCGCCACCATCACCTCGTGCCCCAGCACGGAGGCGATCTCGGCCAGCTCGGACTCGCGCTCCCGGGCGTCGGCCTCCGGCAGCGTGACGCTCAGCACACCGAGGCGGTCGCCGCGCACACTGACCGGCAGGTGCAGGCGCGCCCGCCCGTCCCGGGCGTCTTCGCAATAGGGCTCCTGGGAGCCGAAGGCCCGCCCGGCGGGACTGTTGTGCACCGACACCGGCTCCATGGTGTGCGGGAGCACCGACACCGGCTGAAGCACGGTCAGGCCGTAATCCGCCATGAACAGCTCGACGTCCTCCACACCGTACTGGTCGGCCAGTACGGCACGGATGGCGTCGAGCAGCTCGTGCGGAGCCGCCGTACGCAGCGCGCGCTCGGCGGCTACAAATCTGTTCATGATGGGATATACACCAATCTTTCGTCCTACAACGAAACGCTTCTCGCTCACGGAGTCGCATCGGTCGCGCCGGAGTCTCTGTACTCGGCGACTGCGCCTAGTACGCTTGCAGGCACCCCAGCGCCTGCGAGAGTGTGATCGTGACTGCCTTCCGCCGCCCGGAGCCCGACGAGGTCGCGCGTGTGACCACGACGGCCGTTGAGCTGCTGGAAGTCGTGTGGGGGCGGGCTTCCACCGCGCCCACGTCCGCCTCCCAGCTGCGCGTGCTGCACATCCTCGAGCACCACGACGGCATCAACCTGCGCACCCTCGCCGAGTCCCTCGCCTCCACACCACCGTCCACCAGCCGGCTCTGCGACCGCCTGCACGCGGCCGGATTCGTCGAGCGGGTGACGCGCCCGGAGGACAGACGCGAGGTGCGGCTGCACCTCAGCAGCCGAGGCCGCGCCTTCCTCGCCGATCTGCGGGCCCGCAGAGAAAAGGAACTGCGAAAGGTACTCGCGGATATGCCCGTCGCGAAGCGAGTGGCCCTGCTGGAGGGGCTGGAGGCGTTCTGCGACACCGCGGCAGCGCAGATGCACGGGGACGTGACGGACTCCGACAGCCGCACCGCCTGACCCGGCGCTCGCGGCACCGACTGCGTCGCACGCAGGCGACAGCGCTCGACGCGCGGAGTGGTTCCCGCCCATCGGAGCATCTCAGGTCCTCTCCCCTCGTACCCGATACCGACACCCTGTTGCCGATGACCATCATTGTCACATGGCAACTATGCGGTTGTTGTCCCTTGCTTTGACCCGTGTACCCGCTCAAAGCGCGTTCTGCCGCGGCTGTGTGCCATATCGCTCCACTCCGGTGGCGGGCCGACCGCCTCGGCGGTGCTCGGCGCAGTTGGCGGCGCGTTGCCGTGCCGCCGGAAGTACGCCCGTATGGGTGAGCCTGCTCGGGATGGGGTGGGGCAGGCGCCCCCGATGGGATTCCTCGAAAGCGAACGCGTCATGGAGCAATGGGCGATGAACGTGTGGAGCCGCTTGTCACCGGCTCGGCAGACGCGCGGCGAGGCCTTGACCACGTTATTGCGGCAATGCGACGAGAACGCCCTGATCGTCGGTCGGCAGCGCGTCGTGGCACCCAACGCCTTCGTCATCGAACTGCTTCCGCAGACCCACCGCCTGATCTCGGACAGCCCGCTGCCCGTGGCCCCTGCCCTCGCCGCCCACGTCCGCCGCCATGCGGCCGAGCAGGGGTACACCTTCGCCGGTCCGGTCACGGTTCACCTGTGCCCCGCGCCGGACGACCGCACCGACCGGTTCCGGGTTCACAGCCGCATCGCTCCGGCGAACGCGCGATGAGGCTGTCGCGGCGAATGCCACGGGCGCAGAAGGCCGTGTGAGACGGCCCGCGGAGTGCATTTGCGGAACGGGCCTTTTCGCACGGGTCTTGCGGCGACTAAGAATCGTCGCCGCGGCAGGGGACCAGAAATGCACTGCCTCCCTCGGAGATTTTCTTCAGGAGCAACACAGAAAAGCGTGCGTATACACCCGCAAGGGCGCGTTACGGGTTGAAGTCCTGTCGGGCGGGCACACGCTGTGCCTGCCGGCACAACCGATCAGGACCGGGTGGTAGTGCATGACCGACATCGACACCACACGTACTTTCACCCCCAGGGCCCTTGTCCGTACCGAAGGTGACAGCCCTTGTGGCATCGCTCACGCTCGTGACGTCGCTCGCGCCTTCGTCGACGGACTGGACCCGGCCCCGGCCGCCGAGTCGGCGCAGACTCTCGTCCTCGTGGTCTCCGAACTCACCACCAACGCCCTGCGGCACGGCGGCGGTCGGTACACGCTCGAACTCACGGCGACCGCGGACACGCTGAACGCCGCCGTGAGCGATCCCGACCCCACTCCCCCACGGGAGCGGACCCCCGACCTCAACGGTGGCACCGGCGGGTTCGGATGGCCCATGGTCCGCCGCCTCACCAGCAAGGTCACCGTCACCGCGGTCCCCGGACAGGGCAAGACCATCCACGTCCGCCTGCCGCGACGGCCGTCCCCGCCCCGCTGATCCGGCGCAAGCGGCGGCTCGTGCCGGCGACATCCCGACGGCCCCGGCCCCGAGCGCCTCGATGACCGCGTGCATGTGGCGTGCGCCGAGGCGTGGCGCGGGCGGCTTCGGGGCTCCGTGCCGCTACCTTCAAGGGGCACAAACCGGCGCATACACCACGACGCCGGGCAGGGCTCACCGGTGGGAGGCAGGCGTGGCCGTCATGCATCATCTGGCCGGGCCCCCGTGGCCGGTCGCCGTACTGGCCGTGGACAAGGTGTCCGAGGGGGACCTCGCCGCGGCCCGGGCACAGATGGGGTTCTCCCTCGCCTGGCACATCGTCGTCGCGTGCCTCGGTGTGGGCCTGCCCGCGCTCACGTTGATCGCCGAGTGGTACGGGATCCGTACCGGAAAACCCGCCCACCGGCTCCTGGCACGCAGGTGGGCTCGTGCGATGGGCGTGCTCTTCGCCGTGGGCGCGGTGTCCGGCACGATCCTCAGCTTCGAGATGGGGCTGCTGTGGCCGGGGCTGATGGGGAGGTTCGGGCAGGTCATCGGGCTGCCCTTCGCCCTGGAGGGCATCGCCTTCTTCATCGAGGCGATCTTTCTGGGCATCTACCTCTACGCCTGGGACCGGTTGCCGCCGAAGCGGCACCTGCTCACCGGGCTGCCGATCGTGGTGGCGGGTGTCGCGTCGGCGTTCTTCGTGGTCTGTGCCAACGCCTGGATGAACCAGCCCCGTGGCTTCGTGCTGCGCGAGGGGCACGTGGTCGACGTGGACCCATGGGCCGCCATGCTCAATCCCGCGAGTCCGCCGCAGACCGTGCACATGATCCTCGCCGCGTTCATGGTGGCGTCCTTCCTGACGGCCTCGGTCTACGCCGTCGCACTGCTGCGGGGCCGCCGGGACGCCTATCACAAGGCGGGGTTCTACATCCCTTTCACGCTGGGAGCGGTGGTGACGCCGTTTCAGCTCGTCGTGGGCGACTGGGCCGCGCGGTTCCTCGCGGAGTTCCAGCCGACGAAACTGGCGGCGATCGAGGGCGTGTTCACCACCGGCTCGCACGTGCCGCTGACCCTGGGCGGCATCGCCCGTGACGACGCCCTGCGCTACGGGCTGGAGATCCCCAACGGTCTTTCCCTGCTGGTCGGCTACTCACCGAGCACCGTCGTCCAGGGCCTGGACAAGGTGCCGCGCAGTCAGTGGCCGGCGGTGACGGGCGTGCACTGGGCGTTCGACATCATGGTGGCGATCGGGCTGTTCCTCCTGGCCCTGGGGGCGTGGCTGCTGCTGTCCTGGTGGCGGGGACGGCGGACCCGGGGCCATTTGCTCGACCAGCGCGGATCCCGGCTGTTCCTGACGCTGGCCACGATCGGCGGTCCCGCCTCGGTGGTCGCGCTGGAGAGCGGCTGGTGTGTCACCGAACTCGGACGGCAGCCCTGGATCGTCTGGGGAATCATGAGCGTGCGTGACGCCGTCAACCCTGCGCCGGGCCTCATGACCGGGCTGTGGCTGGTGCTGATCGTCTATGCCGGCATGACCGTCGCCACCGTCTATGTGCTCCGCCGTCTGGCCAAGGGCACTGCCGTGCCCCTGGCCCCGCAGGAGCAGGACGTCGAGAACTATCCCGTCGTATGACCGCTGTTTCCACCACCTGAACCGCTTCTCGCGCCGCCCAGTCGGCCAGCACCGGAGGTGACCGTGCTCGCAGACACGGCTCTTGCTGTCATGTGGGTGGGCCTGACCTGCTACGCCCTGTTCGGCGGAGCGGACTTCGGGGCCGGCGTGTGGGACCTGCTCGCCGGCGGGTCCCGGCGCGGGCTGCCCCAGCGCCGTCTGATCGAGCACAGCATCGGTCCCATCTGGGAGGCCAACCACGTATGGCTCATCTTCGTGATCGTGCTGCTGTGGTCCGCGTTCTCCCCGGTCTTCGCCGCCGTCATGTCCACGCTCTACCTGCCGCTGACGCTCGCCGCTCTGGGCATCATCGCGCGAGGGGCCGCCTTCGCCTTCCGCAAGGCGAGCACCGAGCTGTGGCAGCAGCGGCTGTTCGGGGCGTTCTTCGCGCTGTCCTCCCTGCTCACGCCGTTCTTCCTCGGCGCCGTCGCCGGGGCTGTCGCCTCCGGACGGGTACCGCCGGGCCTCGCCGCCGGCGACGTGATCACCAGCTGGCTCAACCCGACGTCCGCCCTCGGCGGCGTCCTGGCGGTCACCACCTGCGCCCATCTCGCCGCGGTGTACCTGTGTGCCGACGCCGCCCGCGACGGCGAGCGGGCGCTCGCCTCGGTCTTCGCCCGTCGCGCCGTCATCAGCGGCCTGGTCAGTGGCGCCGTCGCGGCCGCCGGTATCGCCGTGCTGCACGCGGACGCCCCCGAACTCTTCCACGGGCTGACCCATCGCGCGCTGCCGCTGGTCGTCCTGAGCGTCGTCGCCGGTCTCCTCGGCCTCGCCCTGCTGCACCGCGAACGGTTCGTGGCGGCCCGTCCCGCCTCGGCGCTGGCGGTGGCCGCGATCCTGTGGGCGTGGGGCGCGGCGCAGTACCCCGCGATGCTGGTCGGCGGAACGACGGTCGAACAGGCCGCCTCGGACGGTGCGGTCCTGGCCGCCTGCCTGGTGGTACTGGCCGCGGGAGCCCTCCTGCTCGTGCCCTCGCTGTGGCTGCTGTACGCCACGTTCCAACGGCCCGCACCTGCCGCCCCGCCGGACTCCTCGCCCTCCTCCGAATCCTGAGGACGAGGAGCGCGAGGCCGTCGGCCCGGGGTGTCGGCGGCGAGAGCCGTCAGTCCATGTCGGGCAGGTGGTCCCGCTCCAGGGCTTGCATGGCGTGGGACGCGTTGAACGGCAGGATCGTGACCGCTACGTGCGGAAGTTGCTCCAGCGCTCTCGACATCTTCTCGCCGGTGCCCCGGTGGAGGAGTTTGCCGAGGGCGTTGGCGTACATCCGCCGGGGCACGAGCACCGTCAGGGAGGTGTCCCCGTCCTGTGTGGTGCGGACGGCCAGTTCCCGCATCGCGTGCCGGAGTCGGCGGTCGGGGCACGCCACCAGTTCCAGTTCGACCGAGGTCGCGGACGTCGACGCCCAGAGGGCGGACAGCCGGCGTGCGTGCGCCTCGTCGATGGCGAAGTGCACGGCGCTCACGTTGTCGGGCCGCAGCTCGTGGGCATACCGCAGGGCCTTCAGCGCGGCGAGGTCCAGCGTCTCGACCAGGACGAACACCCGGTGGCGGCGCGTACGCGGCCGGTCCGCGCCCGCGGGCAGCCGCTCCAGGGCGGCGGCCTCGCGCCGGTACTCGCGGTTGATCCGGATCAGTACCCAGACCCCGAGGGGGAAGACCACGACGACCAGCCAGGCGCCTTCGGTGAATTTCGTGACGGCGAAGATCAGCACCACGGCGGCGGAGACGATCGCCGCGAGGGCGTTGACCGTGATCTTCACCCGGCGCAGAGGCTCGCGCCTGCGCAGGTGGTAGGCGGTGAGGCCGGCCCCCGCCATGGTGAAGGCGGTGAACACGCCGATCGCGTAGAGGGCCACCAGCTTGTCCACGTTGGCGCCCGTGCCGAGCAGCAGGGCCAGTGAGAGGGCGCAGAGCGTGACGATGCCGTTGGAGAAGGCCAGCCGGTGCCCGCGCCGGGTGAGCACCCGCGGCAGGAACCGATCCTGTGCGACGAAGCTGGCCAGGTACGGGAACCCGGTGAAGGGGGTGTTGGCACCGGTGTAGAGGACCAGCGCGGTCGCCAGTTGGACGAAGACCAGACCGATCGTCCCCACGGTGCCGTTTCCGAAGGCGAGCCTCGCCTCCTGTGCGATGACGGTGGGGGTCCCGTCGGTGTACGGGACGGCGTGCGTGAAGTGGGCGAGGGCGGAGACGCCGAGGACCAGGACGGCGAGCACGCAGCTCATGGCGATGAGGGTGTGCCGGGCGTTGCGGCCCTGAGGTTCGCGGAAGGCGGAGATGCCGTTGGAGATCGCTTCGAGTCCGGTGAGGGACGAGCCGCCGTTGGCGAAGGAACGCAACACGATGAAGAGCGACGCACCGTACAGCCAGCCGTCGCCGGGAGTCCCCAGCGGCACGACACCAGGGGCATGCAGGTCGGCGTGCGGCAGCTCCCCCCTCAGTCCGCGCACCGCCGCGACGAGGAAGACCAGGCCCATCGCGGCGGCGAAGAGGTAGGCGGGCAGCGCGAACATCCGGCCCGCCTCGCGCACTCCGCGCAGATTCCCGTACCCCAGCAGCACGATCACCAGCAAGGAGACGGGCACCTGGAGGTGGTCCAGCCCCGTCCAGCCGTTGCCGACGAGATGAGCGAGGGAGACCAGCGCGCTCGTGCCGGCCGACACCTGGACGGCGACGGTGACGACGTAGTCGACGAGCAGGGCCACCGCGGCGACCTGCGCGACGTTCGGCCCGAAGTTCTCCCGGGCCACCACGTAGGAGCCACCGGCCCGGGTGTAGATCGTGACGACATCGCTGTAGCAGAGCGTCAGCAACAGCAACACCAGCAGGATCGCACCGGTCACCGGCATGACCATCGTGAAGGCGGCTGCTCCGACGACCGGCACGAGGACCCGGAGCATCTCCTCGGAGCCGTAGGCCGACGAACTGATGCAGTCGGAGGCGAGCACCCCGAGCGCCGTCCGGTTGCTCAGTTTCTCGTCAGTGACGCGTTCGGTGGTGAGCGGTCTGCCGAGCAGACGCCGCTTGACGCGGTACATCGGCCGATCGAAAGTCATACGGCCATGAGACCTGGTGCCCGGCCCGGAACCGGGGAGAACACCACCGGCGGGCACCACACTCACTCACCGGGCCCCGTGCCCGGCCAGGAGCAGGCCCCGACCGGTGTGCCGCGCGACCGGTCGGGGCCTGCGCCCGGGTGCGGGGCGGCCCGCTCAGCGGGTGGGCAGGACCTGCGCGCCGGGTCCGTCCGTGACCGCTGCGCCGACGGCGCCCGGCGGGCGCTTGCCGCGGACCCTGCGCACCGCGTAGGCGATCAGGACGACGGCCAGGCTGCCGATGCTGGTGAGCAGTTGGGTCCGCTGGTCGCCGATGACGGCCATGGCCACCAGGACGGCGGCGAAGCCCGCCATCACCACCCAGGTCAGGTAGGGGAAGAGCCACATGCGCAGTGAGAGCCGGTACGGCGCCTCGCGTTCCAGTCGGCGGCGCATCCGCAGCTGGGACGCCCCGATCATGAGGTACATGAAGATGGCGACGGCGCCGGAGGAGTTCACCAGGTAGCTGAACACGGTGTCCGGGGAGAGATAGGCGAACAGCACCGAGACCCAGCCGACCACGGTCCCGGCGAGGATCGCGCGGGCCGGGACGCTGCGCCTGTTCGTCGCCACCAGCCAGGCCGGGGCGTCGCCGTGCGTGGCGAGGGCGCGCAGCATGCGCGAGGAGACGTAGACCGAGGAATTGAGCACGCTCAGCACCGCGGTGAGGATCACGATGTCCATCACGAGGCCGGCGCCGGGCAGTCCGATGATGTTCCAGGCCGCCACGTAGGGGCTGGCGAGAACCTTGGCGCTGTCCCACGGCACGATGGTGACGACCAGGACGATCGATCCGACGTAGAAGAGGATGATCCGCCAGATGATGCCGGTGGTGGCACGGGCGACGGAGCGTTCCGGTTCCTTGCTCTCGGCCGCGGCGATGGTGACGATCTCCGCTCCGCCGAAGGCGAAGATGACCACGACGATCGCGGAGAAGATCGCGGTGAAGCCGTTGGGGGCGAAGCCGCCGTGCGCGGTCAGGTTCGAGAAGTCGAGCGAGGCCCCCGGCCAGGCGCCGAAGACGTGGAGTCCGCCGACGATGAGGAAGGCGACGATGGCGGCGACCTTGACGGAGGAGAACCAGAACTCGAATTCGCCGAAGGACTTCACCGACAGAAGATTGGTCGCGGTCATCACGACCATCAGGCCCATCGCCAGCACCCACAGCGGCAGTCCGATCCACGCGTGCAGGATCGCCGCCCCGGCGACGGCCTCGACGGCCACGATGATGACGTAGTAGTACCAGTACAGCCAGCCGATGGTGAAGCCCGCCCACGGGCCGATGGCGGTGCGCGCGTAGTCGGCGAACGAGCCGGAGGACGGCCTCGCCACGACCATCTCGCCGAGCATCCGCATCGTGCACAGAACGAGGGCGCCGGCCAGGCAGTACGACACGATCGCGGCGGGGCCGGCGGTCTTGATCACCGAACCGCTGCCGACGAACAGGCCGGCGCCGATCGCACCGCCGATCGCGATCATGGACATGTGGCGGTTGCGCAGCGAGCGGCTGAGTTCCGGCTGCGGGCCCCCCGGTTCTCCGTGCGACGCGGGGTTGGTCATGGCGGCTCCGGTCCTGGCGGCGGGTGAGACGGGCGCGGCGGGTTTCCTTCCGCGCGTCATTCGGCCACCTCCTCCGCCTGTGCCACGGCGGTGTCGGGGCGCAGCGACACCAGGGCGTCCGCTTGCGCGAGTCCGCTCTCCTCGACCACGTCGCGCACGCTCTGGGCCTCGCGCACGAGCGCGAAGGCGACCCGTCCGCCGGAATCCGTCCGGTAGCCGTACACAGCGGGTCGTGGCAGGGAGTTGTAGGAGAAGTGCGAGGAGAAGTAGTACGCCCCGGTGTCGTACAGCGCCACTACGTCGCCGGGCTCGACCACCGGCAGCTCACGCCCGGTCGCCGTCAGGTCGCCGGCGAAACAGCACGGGCCCGCGATGTCGACGACCTCGGTCGGGCCCTGCTTGGGCCGGCCCGCGGCGTCGAACACCCCGACGCGCAGCGGCCAGGCGTCCGGCATGAAGACCGTGCGGGTGGCCACCTGGGCACCGGCGTGGGTGACCGCGATCCGCCGGCCGCCGGCCGACTTGGTGTATTCCACGATCGAGCCCACGGTGCCGCTCTTGGCGAGCAGGGAACGGCCGAATTCGGTGATCAGGGCGTAGCGGCCGTCGAAGAGGCCGGGTACGGCGGTGCGGAGTTCGGCGACGTAGTCCGCGTACGTCGGACGGTCGTCGTCACTGTCGAAGTTGACGGGCAGACCGCCGCCGATGTCGATTCCGGTGATCTGCGCACGGCCCAGTTCCGCGTTGATGCGCTCGGCCAGCTCATACGCCGTCCGCACCCCCTGGGCGATGAGCGGCAACGGGCAGCCCTGGGAACCGACGTGGGCGTGCAGCCGGTTGAGCCACGGCCGGCGCGCGAACGCCTCGATCACCGCGTCGACGGCTCCCTCGTCGCGCAGCGCGACGCCGAACTTGGAGGTCGCGGTCGCCGTACTCATCGCACCGATGGCACCGGCCCCGACCTGTGGGTTCACCCGCAATCCGATGGGCCCGGAGGCCTCTTTGCCGGCCAGCAGGCGGTCGACGCGGGCCATCTCCTGGAAGTTGTCGAGGTTGATCGCGATGCCGTGGGCGAGGGCGAAGTCGAGCTCCTCGACCGTCTTGGCCGGGCTGTCGAAGACCAGCCGGTCGTGGGTGAATCCGGCCGCCAGCGCCTGTTCCAGCTCCCCCGGCGAGGCCACTTCGCACCCCATGCCCGCCTCCGCGAGAAGCCGCAGCACGGGCACCAGCCCGCACGCCTTCGCCGCGAAGGTGTGCTGCACCGCGGCCGGCCCCTCGAACGCCTCGTTCAGCGCATCCACCGCGGCAAGCACACCGTCGACGTCGAGGAGACCCACCAGAGGCGCCTGCGGGCCCAGCAGTCCGTCCTCGACAGCCCGTGCGAGCGCGGCCTCGCGGGCGCTGCCGCGTTGGTGGAGGGAACCGGAAGTCACTGTCAACACACTCCAGACGCGTCGGTCGTGCACGGCGCTCGTCGGGCCGCGGCCGTTCTGTCCTGCACAGCTTCGTCCCACGGAACCCGTCACGTCTTCGTTCGAGACGACCACGGTCAGGTCGCTCTCTTGTGCCGGGCCACAGCTGAATGATCTACAGCTCATGACCACTGCACCTTGTGCGGCCACGACGCCCGAGGGGCCGAGTCCCTCACTGCGTGCGCCGCGCCAGCCGCAGTCCGAGGTCCGCCAGGAGCCGCAGGGTGGGGTCCGCCAGGTCGACGCCGAACAGCTCCCGGGCCCGCCGCAGCCGGTACCGCAGGGTGTTCGGATGCACGTTCAGCCGCCCGGCGGCCGTGCCCGTGTCACCGAACGCGTCGATGTAGGCGGCGACCGACGCGCCGTACTCGGAGCCGTGCGCCCGATCGTGCTCCACCATCGCGTGCACGGGGCCCGACAGGCTCTCCCACAACGGCGCGATCCGGTCGAGCACCCGCAGTGCGGTCACCTCGGGAACCAGTTCGCCGAACGCCGCCACCGCGGACGCCACGTCCGCGGCCGGCAGTCGCGCGGCACGCTCCGCCAGCACCCGCACCACCAGCTCCGCGGCCTCGCGCGACGCGGGCAGTCGCGACAGGTCCGCCGTCACCGGGCCGACGCCCGCGAAGACCACACCGCGCGGCACCGAGCGAGCCAGGGCCGGCAGGGCACGCGCCGGGTCCGTCTCGTCCTCCCCCGCCGGAAGCAGGACGTACAGCCGCCGCCCCGACCGCGCCGTCACACAGCCCGGCCGGTACGCCGCCGCCTGCAACGCGAGCACGTCCAGCACCCGCTGCTCGGCGGCGCCACCGGCTGCCGCGGCGGGCACGCCCGTCAGGTCCCGGCTGTCGTACGCCTCCGCGACCATCACCGTGTACGGCCGGCCCGGCGCGACCCCGGCTTCGTGCGCGGCGCGTGCCGCCTGCCCGCTCCCGTCGAGCAGTGCGTGGACCGCGCCCTCCCGCGCCCTGGCCGCGGCCCGGCCCCAGGTCTGGTGGTGGGACAGGTGCGGCACGGCGGCCCGTGCCGCCGTGTGCAGCGCCGCCGCCGCGTCCTCGGCCAGCGGCCGGCCGTCGGCGGCGGCCCAGAGCGACCCGAGGACCTCCGACCCGTGGCGCACCGCGACGGCCAGCCGTTCCGCGTACCGGTCGTCGGCGGGCAGCCGTACGACGCCGTCGGTGCTCCACAGGGCTTGGAAGAAGCCGCTCTCCCGCAGTTCGTCCACCCGCCAGCGAGGGACCTCCTGGCCGAGGATCGTCAGCCTGCGCATCGGGTCGGGCTCATGGTCCATCCGCGAGTAGGCGAGCACCCGTGACTGGGGGTCCTCGATGGTGATGGCGCCGCCGACCAGGGCCGCCACCGTGTTGGCGAGGCCCGGCAGGTCACCGAGCCGCAGTCCCTCCACCCCGGTCGTTCCGGTCGGGGCGCTGTGCGCCAGGGCGGTGCGCAGCTGACCGAGCACCTCCGTCCACCCCTGGCCCGGCCGCCGGGTGAGCAGCGCCGTGCGCCCGGAAGCGGCCGCCTCCAGCAGCGCGGCCCGCGGCCCGCGAGCGCCCCGCCTCAGCACCACGGCCGCGGCTCCGGCCCGGTCGGCACCGCGCAGCACGTCGATCGCCTCCGACGAGGCGGCGTCCACACCGACCGCGAGCAGGATCAGCCCGGACGCCGCCCAGGTGTCGTCGTCCCGGTCCTCACCCGGGTCGTACAGCGCCACGTCGGCCACCGGCACACCGGAGCCGCGTGGCGCCACGGCGACGTCCAGCATGCCGGGGGCGACCAGACCAAGGATCTGCTCCAGCGACGGCCCACCGTCGGGCCGCTCGCGTTCCTGTGTTGCCATACGTCCATCATGGTCGGCCGCCGCGGCGGCACCGGGTTCGTGGAGCACCGCGGCAGCCTTCCGGCACCCCGGGGGCCGGTGTCAGGCGTCGGTGACCGTCGTGGTCACCGGTGTGCCGATCTCGACGGTCCTGCTCACGGTGCACAGCCGGTCGTGGGAGGCCTTGACCGCGCGAGGCAGGATCGCTCGGGCGCGCTCCGCTCCCTCGTCGTCCGGGAAGGCCACGGTGAACGCGACCTCGAGATTCGTCATGCGGTTGCCCTGGTCGTCGCTGACCTTGTCCCCCCTGACGGTCACGGAGAACCGGGTGGGCTCCGCGTGACGGCCGGTGGCGAGATCGACGTCCACAGCCGTGCAGCCGCCGATCGCGGCCAGGAACAACTCGACGGGGGTGAACCCGGCGTCCTGGCCGCTGTCCGGGGCCGTACCGAAACGGATCGATCCGCCGCGGGTGTTGGTCGCCACGAACTGGCCGCTGCTGGTGCGTTCGACGACGACGGAACGCTCCGAGTGTTCGCTCATGTCGTTCACACTAGTCACATCGACCTGGTCACATCGACGCACCGGCCCACGGCGTCGCTGGGAAGCCACGCCCGCGTGACCCCCGTGGGTCCGTTCCGGCTACCGCGTCCGTACGGCGTCGCGCAGCAGGGCGAGCTGGTGCGCGACGGCCGCGGTGAGCCGCTCCTCGTCGTCCGTGGCGAGAAGGTCGAGCAGCGCGCCGCGCAGGACGGCCAGGGCCAGCGTGCGGCGGGTGACGCCGTCCCCGCTGTCGCGTTCGGACGGCGGCTGGAAGCCGGCCAGGACGCCGAGCCAGTCGTCCACGGTCGCACGGGCGAACCCGGCCCAGGCGCCGTCGGGCTGGTTGAGGGAGCGCGCGTAGGCCTCGGCCCACAGCCGCAGCAGCGGCCGGTGCTCCTTCGCGGCGAGCCACGTCCAGACCCGCTCGACGGCCGGCGCCAGTCCCGCGGGGTGATCGGGTCGTCCGGCCCGCTCCAGGAGCGCCAGCTGGTCGGCGCGGGCCCGTGCGAGCAGCGCGCGCAGCAGGCCGTCCTTGCTCTCGAAGAGGAACAGCAGGACCCGCGGGCTGGAGCCGATGGCCCCGGCCAGCGGGCGCAGGGACAGGTCGGCCAGCCCATGGGTGAGGGCGTACTGGTAGGCGGCCTCCAGCAGTTCGTTCCGCCGGGCGGAGGGGGTTGGCGCTTCCTGGGGCATGCGGCTAGCCTAACTGAAACGACTGTTTCAGTGATGTCGAGGGACGACCGCGGGGGCCGGGAGAACAGCACATGCCGCAGCAGGATCAGAAGAACGCCGTCGTCCGCCGCGCCGACCGGCCCGGCGACCTGGGGTGGGTGGTCATGGCCCACGGTGAGACCTACGACCGGCAGTTCGGCTGGAACACCGACTTCGAGGCTCTGGTCGCCAAGATCGTCGCCGACTACGCCACCCGGCACGACCCCGCTCGCGAGGCGGGCTGGATCGCCGAGGTCGACGGCCGGCGCGTGGGCTGCGCCTTCCTCGTCGCGGGCGACCGGCCCGAGGTGGCCAAGCTGCGGATCCTGCTCGTCACCCCGCCGGGCAGGGGCCTGCGCCTCGGAACACGTCTGGTCGGGGAGTGCCTCGCGTTCGCCCGTGCGGCGGGCTACGAGCAGGTGACACTGTGGACCAACGACGTGCTCATGGCGGCGCGCAGGATCTACCAGAGCTTCGGCTTCACCCTCGCCGACGAGGAGCGCCACCACAGCTACGGCCAGGACCTCGTCGGCCAGAACTGGACCCTCGACCTGCACCCCGACACGCCGGAGCCTTCCGCACACCCCGCAAAGCCGAGGAGAGCCGGCCGGTGAACCGACCGACTCCGCCGGTGACACCGCCACCGGTCCGACCTCCGCAACCGTGACCGGGGTGGGCGTCCGCCTCTACGCCGCGCACGCGCGCGGCCTCGCGACGCGCCGCGCGACGGCCGGCGGCCGGCGGCCGGTCGGGCTCAGCGGCTACGAAGGCTTCAACATCTCCGTGGAGCCGCGCTTCTCGGCGGCCAACGCCGCCTGGCTCCGGCTCGCGGGGTTGCCGGCCCACGCCACCGTGCGCGGCGGCGGCGAGTACGGCCGGGCCAGGCACGAGGCGGCCGTGGGCGTGCGCCGGCAGAGCGCCTTCGACGACTGCATCGCCCGCGCTCGGCGTCCCTGCGTCGTCCGGCTGACGGCGGGTCAGTTGTCGACGTCCTCGTTGAAGTCGTCCGCGCAGGCGTCCCGCTCGCTCTGCGTGTCGGCGTGCCGCACGCAGTCGTCGAAGTCCTTGAACTCGTCCGAGTTCAGGATCGACGCGCCGATCGCGATGATCACCACGGAGCCGACGACCCCGAGCACGCCCAGTACCGCCCCGGCGATGGACATCTTGCGGCGCGGTGCCCGGCCGCCCCGGGCTCTGCGGGCGCCGATGATGCCGAGGACCAGCGCGAGGAGGCCCAGCACCACACCGCCGATGACGGTCCAGAAGAGGACCACGGCCAGGATGCCGAGCACCAGCGCGGCGATCGCCAGTCCGTTGCCGCGCCCGGCTCCGGCCCCGGCGTGCGGCTGCGTCGAGCCGGCGGGCGTGGCGGGGTGTTCGGGGAAGGACACGTCATCACGCTCATCTCTGTGTCTGTCGCGGGGAGTTGCCGTGAACTGCGACTGCCCCGCCGAACGTGACGGATGCCTGCCGCCTCGTACGGGAGTCCGTTCGCCCCGCCCGGCGATCGGTGTCGCCGCAGGCCGGCCTCGGCCGGAGACGGTGGTGGACGGTACCTCTGACCTGCGGTGTCGGTGCCGTGTCGGTACCGCGTAGGAGGGCTGTCGGTAGCTGTCGGCCGGCTGTCGGTGGCTCGTCGGCGGTGGCTGGCACCTTTCGAGGGGTGGCCGGCCCGAGCCGATCGGGCGGCCCGACACCGAAGGAGTCACCATGCACACCCCTGTCACGATCATCGGCGCCGGGCTCGGCGGACTGACGCTGGCCCGCGTCCTGCACGTCCACTCGATCCCGGTCACCGTCTACGAGGCCGACCCCTCCCCTTCGGCGCGCCCGCAGGGCGGACTGCTCGACATCCACGACTACAACGGGCAACTCGCGCTCAAGGCAGCCGGGTTGACGGACGACTTCCGGGCCGTCGTACTGGAGGGCCGCCAGGCGATGCGGGTGCTCGACCGGGACGGGACCGTTCTGCTCGACCGGCCCGACGACGGCACCGGCGGGCGTCCGGAGGTGCAGCGCGGTGACCTGCGTCGGATCCTGCTCGACTCGCTCCCGGCAGGCACCGTGCGGTGGGGGCACAAGGTCGGCGGTGTCCGTTCCCTGGGCGACGGTCGCCACGAGGTGACGTTCGCCGACGGCAGCACGGTCGTCACCCGCCTGCTGGTCGGTGCGGACGGCGCTTGGTCGCGGGTCCGGCCGCTGCTGTCCCCCGCCACACCCGAGTACATCGGCAAGTCGGTCGTCGAGACCTACCTGTTCGACTCCGTCTCACGGCACCCCGCCGCCGCGAAGGCCGTCGGCGGCGGCATGCTGATCGCTCCTTCGCCGGGCAAGGAGATCTTCGCCCACCGGGAGAAGGACGACACCCTGCACGCCTATGTGGGGCTGTCCCGGCCGCGGGACTGGTTCGCCGCCATCGACTTCGCCGATGCCGCCGCGGCCACCGCACGGATCGCCCGGGAATTCGACGGCTGGGCGCCGGAGCTCACCGCGCTGATCACCGACAGCGATGTCGCACCGGTCCTGCGCTCCCTCTACGCCCTGCCGACCGGGCACCGGTGGGACAGGGTGCCGGGGGTGACCCTGCTGGGTGACGCCGCCCACCTCTCCGCCCCCAACGGCGAGGGCGCCAACCTGGCGATGCTCGACGGCGCGGAACTGGGCACGGCCCTCGCCGCGCACCCCGACGACATCGAGGCGGCGCTGGCCGAGTACGAACGGGCCATGTTCCCCCGCAGCGCCGAGTGGGCCACCGACGAGATGCCCGAGCTCGACTCCGACGACAACACGGCCCAGGGCCTGATCGACCTCTTCGCCGAGCACGGCCTGTGAGCCCGTGACCAACGCGCCGCCCGCGCCCGGTGAGGCGGCATGCCTCCGGGCCGGGCCGGGCAAGCGGATCCGTCACCGACTGCGCGGGAGTCCTGCACCATGCACAAGTACGACGTCACCGTGACGACCGGCGCCTCGCCGGAGACCGTGTGGAAGCTGCTGGTGGACGCGTCCAGTTGGCCGCTGTGGTCCAAGGTGGACAGCCTGGACACGACACGGTCGGTCGGCCTCGACCCGGGTGGCGACGACGGTGTCGGGACCGTCCGTGCCTTCCGGACGGGACGCACCGTGACCGGCGAGAGGCTGACCGAGAAGGCCGAGGGACGCGTCCTGGCCTACGAGGGCGCGTTCAACCCGTCGCTGCGCGACTACCGCGCCCGCATCGAGCTGACCCCGGCAGCCGGCGGCTCGGGCACGGTCGTCCACTGGTACGGCGAGTACGCGACGAGCCGGCTGCTGGGCTGGGTCATGCCTCGCTACCTTCAGAAGTTCATGCAGCAGATGGCGGAGGGGCTGGCCCGCTACGCCGAGGAAGCCGAGGAAACCGGCCCGCCTTGATAGGCAAGTTTACACTTGCCTATAGTGGCGACGTGGCCGACGAACTCTTCAAAGCCCTGGGCGACCGCACGCGCCGCATCATCCTCGACGAACTCGTGCAGAAGTCCGGACAGACCCTGTTCGAGATCTGCTCGCGGCTGAGCATGAAGCACCAGCTGGCCATCTCCCGCCAGGGGGTCTCCCAGCACCTCGCCGTGCTCGAGGCCGCCGGGCTCGTGGAGTCCCGACGTGAGGGCCGCTACAAGTACCACGACCTGAACACCGCGCCGCTGAAGCACATCACCGAGCGGTGGCCGGCCCCCGGCATGTCCGAACCGAAGGAGAACACCCCATGAGGATCCACCTGACCAGCGTCTTCGTCGACGACCAGGCCAAGGCGCTGGAGTTCTACACCGAGGTGCTCGGCTTCGTGAAGAAGCACGACGTACCGGTGGGGGAAAAGGACCGGTGGCTGACCGTCGTCTCCTCCGACGAGCCCGGCGGCACCGAGCTCCTGCTGGAGCCCGCGGGCCACCCGGCCGTCAAGCCCTATCGCGACGCCCTCGTCGAGGACGGGATCCCCCTCGCCCAGTTCACCGTCGACGACGTCCAGGCCGAGTACGCGCGCATGAGCGCCCTCGGGGTCCGCTTCACCCAGGAGCCCCTGGAGATGGGCCCCGTCATCACCGCCGTCTTCGACGACACCTGCGGCAACCTGATCCAGATCTCCACCCAGCCCCGGTGACGGCCCGTCGCCGTCCCGCGCTCACTTCGGGTGCGCCGCGGCGGGCCCGAGGGAGGGCGGGGACGGCTCGTCGGCCGCCCACTCGGCATCGCCGGTCCCGCGGTGCGGATCGTAGGCGCAGGGCACGGTGCTGCCGCCGGTGAAGTAGCCGCGACCGGGGTCCCAGTTGAAGGACATCCGCTCGTCTCCGTCCGCCCGTTCGACGTACAGGGACCACTCGTCGGCCTCGCCGCCCTCGCGGTATGAGTTGATCTTCCAGCCTCGGTCCTCGAGCCGCTGTCGCAGCCGGCGGAGTCCGGAGCCGGCCTGGTCGGCGGGGACGTGGTTCAGCGCCCAGGCGTGGTGCATCCGGTAGGCGCCCTCGACCACCTTGTCCTCCATGCCGAGGAAGCCTCCGTCGTAGCAGGGTCCGGAGTCGAAGGCGTTCTCGGTACCGACGCCGCGGTCCCGGGCCCCGGGCTCCACCGTGCGGTCGAATCCCAGGACGTCGTACGCCTCCCGCGAGGCCCCGAAGGCACGATCCGCCATGTCCTCCCGTGCGACGCGGGGGAAGTCGGCGCCTCCCCGGTTGTTCCAGGCGAGTGGGACGAGGACCGCGAGGACGGCGGCGACGATCGCGAGGCAGCCGCACCCCAGGGCTCCCGGGAGGGAGGAGAGCCCGGAAGGGGCCGTGGTGGACTCGGTCGTGGCGGGAGCTGCTGGCATGCGACGACGGTAGGTCCGCGCGGCATCGCTGCGGATGGGGGCTCGTACCGGGCCCCGGCAGGTACAGGTACTCAGGCTCCCCGGCCCGGACCTGCCTCACCGCCCCAGGGCTCGCCATTCGCGGGCCAGGACCGCCCAGACCTGCTTGTCGTGGCGCACACCGCCGTACGGCCACGCCTCGCGTCGCACGCCTTCCAGGGTCATGCCGAGCCTCTCGGCCACGGCGGCGCTGCGGTCGTTGTCCGCCCGGCAGTGCCATTCGGCCCGGTGCAGTCCTCGGGTGGTGAAGGCCCAGTCCAGCAGCAGGCCACAGGCCCGCGTGATCAGACCGTGCCCCTCGGCCGACGGCTCCAGCCAGCAGCCGATCTCGCAGTTGCCGAAGGCCACGTCGAAGTCGGTGAACATCACACCGCCGACCAGCACTTCCTCGCACCAGATGCCGTACAGGCGGGCACCGTCCCCGGCCTGGCGTGCGGCATACCGCTCCAGTGTGGCCCGCGCTCCCTCGATGTCGTCGGTGACGAAGGCGGGCCCCACCCAGGGGCGGATGTGTTCCCGAGCCCGGTCCAGATGACCGGCGAACTCCTCGGCGTGCCACACCTCCAGCGGACCGAGGCGAGCAGCGCCACCCAGCGACACCGAGAACATGCGGCCTCCCCTTTTGCACAACGCTTGTTATGTCAATGTACCGTGGCGGCATGCCACGCACCAAGGGAGATCACGAGGCACGACGTCGGGACGTCTCCGCGGCGGTGTGGCAGGTCATGGCCACCCGCGGTTTCGCCGGCCTGACCCTGCGCGCCGTCGCCGCCGAACTCGGTGCGACCACGGGCCTGCTCACGCACTACTTCCCCACCAAGCGCGCCCTCGTCGGATACGCCCTCGACCTGCTGGAACAGCGCACCCTCGCCCGCCCCCGCCGCCGCGCGGGCCAGGGACTGACCGCCCTCAGGGACGCCCTGCTGGACATCCTGCCGCTGACTCCCGAGGCCACCGACAGCAACCGCGTCTGGGTCTCGTCCTGGGACGCCGCGCTCTCCGACCCGGCCCTGGCCACCGACTACGCCCGCAAGTACGCCCAGGGCCGCGAGAGGCTGCGCACCCGGGTGGCAGCCGCACAGGAACGCGGCGAACTGCCCCCGGGCGACCCCGCACGGATCGCGGCGAGCGCGCAGTCGTTCGTCCTCGGACTGGTGGTCCAGGCCCTCTTCGACCCGGCGGCGTTCACACCGGACCGGCAGGTGGAGCTCCTGGACGGCTACCTGGCCGCCCTGTCCGCCGAGGCCCCCGGCATGCCCTAGGCCATGCGCGGGGCTGTCCGCGGCACGGGCCCCTTCGCATCCGCGCGGACGCCGTCACGCGGACGGACCGCCGCGGTTGTCGCCGAGCAGACGCTCCAGCCGGTCGAAACGCTCGTGCAGCGCTCGGGCCGTCTGCGCGTACACCTCCTCGGCGGCCTCCTCGGTGTGGCGCACGAAGTGACCCCGGCGGTCTTGTTCCCTTCCGACGAACCAGGTGGCCAGCGCCGCGGTGACCAGGCCGAAGGAGGTGATTCCGGCGACCATCACCACCACGGCCACGACCCGGCCCCACAAGGTCACGGGATACAGGTCGCCGTAGCCGACGGTCGTCGCGGTCTCCACGGACCACCACAGGGCTCGCGGATAGGTGGTCAGCTGAGCCCCCGGTGCGCCGCGCTCGGCGAGGACGGCGAAGTACGAACCCGCGAGGATCACGATCACCAGGAGGACCGTCGCGGCACACGAAGCCTTCAGGTGCAGCGAACCGCCGTGGCGTCCGAGCAGCAGTTTGACCAGCCTGGCCAGGAGTCCGGACAGCATGCGTGGCATGCTCCGCCACCGGCCGGACCGACGGTGCGGCAACGCGCCGGTGCGCGCCGAACCCACCCGAACAGAGGCGAGGTGAGCGGAGCCGTCGGGCCGGCGGTCAGGTGAGGTCCGGTCCCCGACGCGCCGGCCCGGTCCCGCCGTGGGTCACTGCGCGCACGCGAGGTCCCGCGCGGGGCGTTCTCCGGTGGTCAGGAACCTCGTGGCCGCGTCGTTGACGCAGGTGTTGCGGCCGTACGGATAGACACCATGGCCGCCCTGGTCGGCCGTCACCAGCGTGGCCCGACCGCCGAAGGCCCGCCGCAGCTCCCGGGCGCCGACGAGGGGTGTGCCCGGGTCGCGCTCGTTCTGCACCATCAGCACGTTGGACGGTCCCCTGCCGGTGATGCGTACCGGCGGTTCGGTCCGCTCCCGCGGCCAGAAGGCGCAGGGGTTGATGCTCGCCGTGGAGCCGCCCAGCATGGGGTATTCGTGGCGGTCGCGGGCGGCATTGCGCTGGTACGCCCGGAGCGTCCCCGGCCAGCGCGTGTCACCGCAGACCACGGCGAAACGCGAGGCCATGAGGTTCTCCAGGTCCGCGGGCAGCTCCGGGAGCGGCAGTGGTCCGCCCGAGTCGACGGCCTGCCAGAACTCGGCGAGCCGCGGCATGGAAGCGTCGGCGTAGAGGCTGTCGAAGGTGTGGGCGCGGAACGCGGTCCCGTCGACGCCTTGCTCCGGCTTCGCGTCCAGTCGCGCCGCCAGCTCGAAGAACTTGGCGGTGACCTGCTCCGGCGTGGAGCCCAGACGGTATTCCGGGTGCGCGACGGCGAAGGCGGCGAAGTCGGGGAAGCGGTCCTCCAGCCCGCGGGCGAACCGCCGCATGGCCGTGATGTCGTAGCCGCCGGGCCCCAGGTTGCTGTCGAGCACGATCCGGTCGCCGCGCCGCGGGAACAGCGTCGTGTAGACCGCGCCGAGGTAGCTGCCGTAGGAGGCGCCGAGGTACGACAGCCCCGGCTCGCCCAGTGCCGACCGGATGCGGTCCATGTCGCGCGCCGTGTTGGCCGTGGTCGTGTACGGCAGCATCCACGCCGTCCGCGAGCTGTTGCACTGTTCGGCGATCTTCCGCGCGGGCCGGGCCTCCCGCGTGACGTCGGCCGCGGTGTGCGCGTACCGCGGGAAGTTGCCGCGCCACTGCTGCTCCTGCGTCAGATCGCAGGTCACCGGCGTGCTGTGGCCGACGCCGCGCGGGTCGAAGCCGATGATGTCGTAGGTGTCGAGCACCTTCTGCGGCAGGCCCGAGGCGGCGAGGACGGCCGGGTACGTGAGGCCCGTGCCGCCCGGGCCGCCCGGGTTGGTCAGCAGGACGCCACGCCGCTGTGACGGCTTCTCGCTCGCCAGCCGGGAGACGGCGATCTCGATCCGACGGCCGTCCGGGTCGCGGTAGTCCAGCGGCACCCGGAGCGTCGAGCACTCCAGGCGGGGGGCGGACGCGCCCTCGGGGCACGGACCCCACTCCAGGGTGCTCGCCGGTGTCGTCGCGGCCGCCGCCGACGACGACGTCGGCAACCCGGTCGCCGCCAACGCGACGGCGGCGAGGGCGAGGGACAGACTTCTGCGCATGCGGTGTCCTCCTGTGGGGGTGACCGGAACGTGAACGAGTCTGTTCAGCGGGAGCGGCCGGCACATCGGCCCGGCGGACCGGTGCCGCCTCCGACCGTGGGAGAGGCGCCGGTCAGACCTGGGGCCAAGGCGCATCCGTCTTCGGTCTGATCCGCCGGTCGCACGGTGTGGCGACAATGGCACGGTGAACAAGGACGTCGTGCCGCGGCTCGGGGCGTGGCAGCACGCATGGCGGCTGCTGGTGGCCGCGGTCGTGAGCGTGCCGGTCTGGCTCTCGACCCTCGCGCTGATGCGGAACGGGTCCGGCGACCCGGGCTCCTGGATCCTCGTCGGCGATCCGCTGGTGGCGGCGGGCTGCCTGACGGTGCTCGGTTGGCGGCGGCGGTGGCCCCGGACGGTCGCTCTGGCGGTCACGGTCGCCTCGAGCGTGTCGGCGCTCGCCACCGGCGCCGCGCTGTTGGCGCTGTGCTCGGTCGCCACCCGCCGCCGCCCGGTGGAGATCGGGACCGTCGTCGTGGCCTACGTGGCCGCGACCCACCTCGCCGGCGAGGTCTACCCGGCACAGGGTTCGGCCGAGGCGTTGTGGTGGGTCCAGATCGTGGTGTCTGCGCTGACCGCGGGGATCGCGGTGGCCGCCGGCATGGCGATCGGGGCGCGACGGGTCGAGGTGCGGTCCCTGCGCGAACGGGCGGAGAGCGCGGAACGCGAGCAGAGCGCGCGGGCGGCTCAGGCCCGGGCCCTCGAACGCAACCGGATCGCCCGCGAGATGCACGACGTCCTCGCGCACCGCATCTCCCTGGTCGCCATGCAGGCCGGGGTGCTCGACCACCGCAGTGACCTCTCGGCCGACGAGAACCGCGTCCTGGTCCGGGGTATCGCCGAGGGCTCCCACCAGGCGCTGGAGGAACTGCGAGAGGTCCTCGGCGTGCTCCGCGCCGATCCCGGCCGGCCGGAACCCCCGCAGCCGTCCCTCGACCGCGTTCCCGACCTGGTGGCCGACACCCGCGCCTCCGGTCTCGACGTCAGGCTCACCAACGCCGTGACCGCGACCCCGCCGGACGGCGTCGGACGGACCTGCTACCGCATCGTTCAGGAAGCGCTGACCAACGCCGCCAAGCACGCCCCCGGCGCGGTCGTGTGGGTCACCCTCGACGGCGCCGCGGGCGGCACTCTCGACATCGGCGTCCGCAACGGCCCGGCCGCGCTGCGTCCCGCACGGCCGCCGGCCTCCGGCTTCGGTCTGCTGGGCCTCGGCGAACGGATCACCGTCGCCGGCGGCGAACTGGGCCACCGCCCGACATCCGACGGCGGGTACCTTCTCACCGCACGGCTTCCCTGGCCGGACGGCCCCGCCCACCGCCACGAAAGGGGCGCATGAGTGGACACCCGACGCGATCCCGTACGGGTCGTCATCGTCGACGACGAAGAACTGGTCCGCATGGCCCTGCGGCTCGTCATCGACGGTGAACCGGACCTGACCGTCGTGGCGGAGGCGGCCGACGGTAACGCCGCGCTCGCCGCGGTCGCCGAGCAGCGGCCCGACGTGGTGCTGATGGACGTACGGATGCCGGGCCGGGACGGTCTGGACACGACCCGGGAGCTGCTCACCCGGCCGGATCCGCCGCGGGTGCTGATGCTGACCACCTTCGACTCCGACGACCTGGTGCTGGGGGCGCTGCGCGCCGGTGCGCTCGGCTTCGTCCTCAAGGACACCCCGCCCGCAGGCATCCTCGACGCGGTGCGGACCGTCGCGGACGGCGTCCCGGTCCTGTCCCCGGCGGCCACGGCACGAGTGATCGCCGCGGCCACGGGGCCTGAGTCCCCGCACGTCCGCGACCGTTCCCGTGAGGAGGCGCGCGAGCGGCTGTCCGTGTTGACGGAACGGGAGCGGGAGACCGCCCGGGCCATCGCGGAGGGACTGGGCAATCCGCAGATCGCCGAGCGGCTGCGCATCACCGTCGCGACGGTGAAGGCCCACACCGGCAGCCTGTTCGCCAAGCTGGCGGTCGAGAACCGGGTCCAGGTCGCGCTCCTGGTGCGCGACGCCGGGGAGTAGGCGGGTCGGCTCCGGCGGCGTTGCCGTCGCGCCGGACGGACCGTCAGGGCGTTCCGCCGGGTCGTGTGAGGTAGCGCAGGAGCAGGGTGCCGTCCTCGGCGAGTGCGGTGGCCAGGTGCAGGTCGGTGGGCTGGACGGGCGGGCTGGTCGCGATGCGGCCGGCGGGGCCTGCCGCCAGCAGCGGGGAGACGGTCAGCCGGAGTTCGTCGACCAGGCCGGCGACGGTGAGCGCTCCGAACAGGTGAGGTCCGCCTTCGCAGTCGATGCGCCGCAGTCCGCGCCGGGTGAGTGCCGAGACCGCTGCGCCGAGGTCGACGGCGTCCTCGCCCGCGACGACGACCTCCGCCCCGGCATCCTGCCAGGCCAGGCGGGTGGGCGCGGGCACGGAGGCGCAGGTGAGGACGATGGTGGGGACGCGTGCCCGGGTGATGACGGGAGCGTCGGGGGGCAGCGTTCTGCCGGTGCTCACGACGGCGGTGGGCGGAATGTCGGCAAGGTCGTGGCGGCGTCGGCGGTCGAGGGTGTGCTGGTCGGGGTGGACGCCGCGGAAGCCCTCGACCATGGCGGTGGTGGCGCCGATCAGCAGGACGTCGGCGAGGTCGCTGCCGAGCCGCAGCACCTTGCGGTCGGGCGGGGTGGACAGGGGCCTGGCCAGGCCCCCGATCTCCACGGCTCCGTCGGCACTGGCGACGAAGTTGACGGCGAGCCAGCGCTCACGGTCCGGGTAGGTGTAGAGGCGTTCCAGTTCCTCGTCGTCGATGGGACGGGCCTGTTCGGTGGGCCAGATCAGGTGCATCAGGCGATCCAGGTGGCGGTGCGGGCGGGGGGACGGCTGCCGTTGATGCCCGCGGCCATCTCGACGACCTGCCTGGTGGGCCGGACCTGGTGGGCCCGGAAGACGGCGGCGCCGTCCCTGGCGGCGATGGCGGTGGCCGCCAGGGTGCCGGTCAGCCGGTCCTCCAGTTCCACGTCCAGCATCTCGCCCACGAACGCCTTGTTGGACAGGGCCATCAGGACAGGCCATCCGGTCTGGGTGAACTCGCGGAGGTTGCGGAGCAGGAGGAGGTGGTCCGTGGTGTTCTTGCCGTAGCCGGTGGCGTCGATGAGGATGCCGCCGCGGGGCACGCCGGCGGCTTCGGCCCGCTCGGCGAGCCGGACGACAGCGGTACGGACCGCGGCCACCACGTCGGGGTAGCCGGGGCGGAAGGGCTCGGCGCGGGGTGTCCGGCCGCCGGTGTGCGTGCACACGTAGCCGGCACCGTGGGCGGCGGCCACCTCGATCAGTTCGGGGTCGGCGGCGGCCCATGCGTCGTTGAGGACGTCCGCGCCGGCCCGGCAGACCGCGTCGCCGACCTCGTGGCGCCAGGTGTCGACGCTGATCAGGAGATCGGGATAGCGCTCGCGGGTCCATTCCACCAGCGGGACGATACGGGCGGCTTCCTCGGCGGCGGTGACCTCCTCGCCCGGACTGGCCGCCACTCCCCCGAGGTCGATCATGTCGGCGCCCTCGGCGACGGCCCGGGCGACGGCGGTCTGGGCCGCCTCGACGGCGAAGGTGGCGCCTCGGTCGTAGAAGGAGTCCGGTGTGCGGTTGACGATCGCCATCACCAGGGGCCGGTCGCTGACGACGCGGCGGCCGCGGAATTCGAGGTCGACTGCTGGGGTGGACATGGGGTGTGCGGCTCCTGTCGCCGGTCGGGCGGGGGTTGTCACCGCGGTGGTGTGACGTGGGGTCGTCCTTCTACCGCTGGACGCCGGTGAGCGCGAGGAACTCCTGCCGTGACGCCGCGTCGTCGCGCAGGGTGCCGAGCATGGTGGAGGTGACCGTTCTGGATCCCGTGGCCTGCACTCCGCGCAGGGTCATGCAGGTGTGCTCGGCTTCGATGACCACGCCGACGCCCCGGGGCCCGAGCTGTTCGGCGAGCCAGTCCGCCGTCTGCTTGGTGAGCCGTTCCTGCACCTGGGGGCGGCAGGCGAAGTGCTCCACCACCCGGGCCAGCTTGGACAGTCCGAGGATCCGGGCGCCGGGCAGGTAGCCGACGTGCGCCACTCCCACGAAGGGCAGCATGTGGTGCTGGCAGACCGAGCGCACGGGGATGTCGCGGGCCAGGACCAGCTCGTCGTACCCCTCGTCATTGGGGAACGTGGTCATCCGGAAGGGGCGCGCGGTGAGGAGTTCGGCGTAGCCGCGGGCCATCCGCCCCGGGGTGTCCCTCGTCCCCTCGCTGTCCACCGCGACCCCGAGCGCCCGCAGGAACTCCCTCGCGGCACGCTCGGCGGCCTCCAGGTCCGGCCCGGCGACGTCCTCGATCACCTGCAGTGCGACTGTCGCAGTCATCCCGGCGCCCTCCCTGTATCAACAAGGTTCGTTGTTTTTACAGGCTGACCAGGGCGTCGTGCTTTGTCAAATCTCATTGGTGTTACATTGACGGTGTGGGTACGAACGAGGACCACGGCAGGGACGCCATCAGCGAGCTGAGCAGCCTGGACGACCCGGTGCGGCGCCGGCTGTACGACTACGTGCGCACCCGCGACGAGCCCGTCGGCCGGGAGGACGCCGCGAAGGCGGCCGGGATCAGCCGCACACTGGCCGCCTACCACCTGGACAAACTCGCCGACGCGGGCCTGCTCGACACCAGCTACGGCCGGGCCGCCGGACGCGGTGGCCCGGGCGCGGGCCGCCCGGCCAAGCGCTACACACGCTCCGACGAAGAGCTGTCCGCCAGCGTGCCGCCCCGCGACTACGGCCTGCTGGCCGGGGTGCTGGCCGAGGCCGTCGCCGCCGACGGCTCCGGTGCGGTGCGGGAGGCGGTGGCCGCAGCCGCGCACGCGGCAGGCCGGTCGGCCGGCGGCGAGGACCTGACGGCCGCGCTGCGCGGCTGCGGCTACGAGCCCGCGACGACCGCCGAGGGAGGCGTGGACCTGCGCAACTGCCCCTTCCACCGGCTCGCCCGGGAGCACACCGAACTGGTGTGCTGGCTGAACCTGCACCTGGTACGAGGCCTGCTGGAAGCCGGCGGGCAACCGCCCGGCCGGGCGGTGCCGACGCCCCGCCCCGGCCGCTGCTGTGTGGTCGTCGAGCCGCCCGGCACCGCGTGAGCCCGTTCACCACGACATCGAATTGATCCCGTCCACCACGTCGTTGATGTCGATGCGGCCGGTGAGCACCAGCAGCCAGAAGACCGCGAGCCCGGCGTCGAGCAGGAGCCCCACGGTCAATCCGGTCATCGGCATGCCCTGTACGGGGCGGCGCGCCAGCCCGACGACGGCGAGCACGACACCGACCGCGGCCGAGAACATGCTGAGGGCCGGCCATGCGTACTCCTCGCCGACGAACCCGGGGATCGCCACCACCACGTAGAGCAGTACGAGGCTCTGGGGCAGTCCGAGCCAGATCACCCACCACACGGAGGGACGTCGGGGGGCCTCCTGGAGCACCGGCGGCCGCACCAGCAGGGGCACATACCCGGGCAGCGCCGGTGCCGGCGGCCGGTCGACGGCCGGGGCGAAATCCGGCCGGGGCGGCACGGACGGGGCGGCCGTGAGCGCCCGCTCCCCCAGGACTCGGACCAGCGTCTCCCTCAGCTCCGACGCGAAGGCGGCGTCCGCGTGCACGGCCTCGGCCAGGACCACCCGCGCCACCGCGTCCGCGTCTTCGCCCGGGCTGTCCTCCAGCCGGGCCAGAGCCATGGCTCCCAGTTCGCTGCCGGCGAGCCGCTCGGTCACCAGCTTCCTGAGCCGGGCCCGTTCCCCACCGTCTCCGCGCGGCGGCCTCGCGATCTCCTCCAGCGCGGCTCTCGCCAGTGCCGTCCCCTGCATGCCGCCTCCCCCGCCCCGTGCCGCGAACGCCGCGCCGCCGACGCTTCCCCCCTCGGGTGCCGCCGCTTCACTGTGCCGGGAGGAGACGCCCCCGTCGTCGGCGGGGAGCGCAGGCCTCCTTGCCGCGGAGTGCAGCACGCTCAGAGCAGGTCCCGCGGCACCGTTTCGTTCCAGGTGCGGGAGAACACGCGGCGGTCCGCCTCGTAGCCGTCGAGGGTGGCGTCCACGAAGAAGCTCTGTTCGTCGCACCTGAGCCGGGTGCGGGTCACGACGCTGACGTCCCAGTCGTCCCGCCCGAAGCGCATGGTCCAGGTCGACTCGCCACGCGCCGAGGTGAAGTCGTCGGCCGTCGCCGCGTACCGTTCGTGGGCCCGGCAGCCGACGTCCATGCCGATGTCGTCGCAGCGGACCAGGCCCCGGTCCTTGACGATGTCCAGTTCGGCGGCGTAGTCGATCAGGTCGCGCCGCACCTCCCAGCGTTCCTCCGGAGGGGTCAGCGTGGTCGTCGTCAGCGGCGGTGTCCCCTCCGGGACGCCGAACGGGTCGGCGGGTGTGTCGTCGGGGCGGTGCGTCGGCCGGACCGGCAGGGTGAGGGTGCTGGACCGCTCGTGGACGCTCAGCTCGGCGGGCCTCGGCGGCGGCCAGGCGAGCGGCCAGTAGGAGGTGGACAGGGACAGCCTGATCCGGTGTCCGGGCGGGAAGGACTGCGCCACTCCGTTGAGGTGGACGGTGGCCCGGTAGCGGCGGCCGGGTTCCAGCGGCTCGGGCTGCTCGGTGCTCTCGCAGCGCGTGAGGTTGAGCAGCCCGTAGGTCACCCGGGTCGCGGCTCCGTCGGGGCGTACGTCGGACAGGCGCGCGGCCACCATGGCGACCGGTTCGGCGACCGACAGGTCGAGTTCCACGGTCGGTGAGCCCAGGATCTCCAGCGGTTCGGTGAGCGGATCGGTCTCGAAGACGAGGGAACCGCCGTCCTCCTCACGCTGGTCGTAGGGCAGGTCGGGGGGCGCGTTGTAGGAGGCCCACTTGCCCGCGAACTGACCGACGGACAACGGCGACCGCACGGTCAGTACGTCGCCCGCCCCGGCCGTCCCGCCGTGGTCCGACGGCTGCGCCACCGGGTCCTCGATGCGGTGCCGGCTGAGCGGGTGCGTGACCGGGTGGACGTTCGGCGAGGGCCAGGACGGCTCCGCCACCCAGCGTCCCGGCCGTTCCTCGTACGACGTGGACGGCGGCACGCTGTCCTGCATCCAGGTGCGCAGCATGGGGCCGTCCATGACTCCGTTGTCGACGCCCTTGAGCCAGTGGTCCCACCAGCGCACCACCTCCTGGAGGTAGCCGATGGCGGGACCCGGCTCGCCAAGGTGGGGGAACTTGTGCGACCACGGGCCGATCAGCCCCTTGCGGGGCACGTCCAGGTGGGCGAGCAGCCGGGTGACGGCGTTCGAGTAGCCGTCCGCCCAGCCGCTGGAGGCGAGGACGGGGCACTGGACGGCCTGGTAGTCCTCGGCGACCGAGGCATGCCGCCAGTAGTCGTCGCGGCGTTGGTGCCGGAGCCATTCGAGCACCCAGGGCCGGGTGTGTTCCATACGTTCGTGCCACATCTCCCGCCAGCGGTCGCCGACGACGGCCGGGTCGGGCGGGCAGGTGGCGTAGGCGAACATGGTGCCCGCCTCGGCCAGGTTGTCGGACAGCATCGCGCCGCCCATGTAGTGCATGTCGTCGGCGTGCCGGTCGTCCGTGAAGGAGGCGATGACGATGGCCTTGAGGCTCGGCGGCCGCCTGGCCGCCACCTGGAGGGCGGCGAAGGCGCCCCAGGAGATGCCCATCATCCCGGTGCCGCCGTCGCACCAGGGCTGGTCGGCGAGCCACGCCAGCACCTCCTCGGCGTCGCGCTGTTCCTGCTCCAGATACTCGTCCCGGAGCACCCCCTCGGACTCACCGGTGCCGCGCAGGTCGACGCGGACGCACGCGTAGCCGTGCCCCGCGATGTACGGGTGGTGGACGGAGTCGCGGACGGCGGTGAGGTCCCGTTTGCGGTAGGGGATGTACTCCAGTACCGCGGGCACGGGTTCGTGGTCGGACGACAGGGGCCGCCACACACGCGCCGACAGGCGGACGCCGTCGGACATCGGGATGACGACGTGCTCTTCTTCCCTCGTCTCGTGGGGCAGTTGGGTCACGTAACGCATGGGTACGGCGTACTCCTTATCCTCGCGCTCCGGCGTCGGGCTCGTCGAAGGTGAGCCCGAGGGCCGCCACGCAGTGGTCGTACTTCCGGCGCAGCTCGTCCTCGTCGTCCCCGCCGGTGAAGATGTGCGCGACCTCGTAGCTGTAACTGTCCTGCTGGGAGAGGTCGGACAGTCGCTGCCCCGCCTCGGGGAGGACGTGGATGCGCACGCCCGGTGTCTCCCGTTCGATCCGCGCGATCGTCTCGGGCGAGGGCACGTTGCGCACCACACCGTCCGTGAACCAGCGGTGGTACCACTTCGCGGCCATGGCGTAGGGCCCCTGACGGTGCGGCATGGCCGGGTCGTCGCCCAGGGCGAGGGCCAGCATGGGGTGGTGGTTCGGCACCCCGTCCACGTACTGGAACAGCTCGGCGTGCGACTGGGAGTGACGCGGGTTGATCTCGAGCAGGTTGATCCGCTCGCTGCTCGGGTCGTAGAAGTACTCCACGCTGAAGGTCGCCGAGTCGAAGCCGATGCGGCGCATCACGCGCTCGGTGACGTCGTGCAGCCGCCCGATGACCTGTGGGGGGAGGGTGGAGGGGTACTGGTGGCGCAGGAAGCACGCCGAGTCCGGATAGTCGATGGAGTCCAGGGTGCCGTAGACGGTCACCTCGCCCTGGTGCACATAGCCTTCCACGGCGACCTGGAGGCCCGAGCACTCCTCTTCGGCGAGGCACACCCGGCCGCCGACACCGTCCATCTCGGGCGGGAGGTCGATGCGGTCGAGGATGCGCTCGAAGGGGCGGCCGACGCGGGAGATGCCCTCCCGGATCTCCGTGACGGCCTTGCGGAACTCCTCCTCGTCAGCGACGCCGAAGGCGAGTTCGGAGGAGTAGGACAGTGCGGGCTTGAGCCACATCGGGAACCGCACGCCTTCCGGCGGGCGGGGCGGGTCGGCCCGCAGGTCGACACGGCCGAAACGCGGGTGGCAGTCGGTGACCTCCCGCTGTTCCAGCCGACTCCAGTACTTGTGCTCGCACTTGACCACCGACTCCAGGCTGGTGGTGCGGGTGCCGTAGCGCTCGCCGAGGATCGGCACCAGGGTGCTGACCGGGAAGTCCCAGTAGCCCACGATGGCGTCGATGCTTCCCTCGAAGGCGTCCAGCTCCCGTTGGGCCTTCTCCAGGATGTCGGGTACCGAGACCTCGCCGTCCTGGAGCTCCTCCACCGTCAACAGGCCGTGGAAGCGCAGTGATCGGGCGCCCGGTACGGCCTGGAGCGTCGGCAGGTTCGCCTCGTCGAGGCCGACGACGAAGACGTTCTTCACATTCTCTTCGGACACGTCTCTCCTCTCAAGACACGTCGCTCCTCTCAAGATCGACTGGGTACCCCGCTGCGTCCCGGACAACCTCCGGCCGTCGCTGCTGGATACGTCTGCGCCCTCTTCCACGGGTGTCGGACTCGACGGGGGGGCCGCGGGGTACCGGCCCACGTATGACCGACGTGGTGCAGGCGGGACTGTGGGGATTGCTGGCGGGATCGGCGCTGTTGCTGGGCGCGGTGGTCGGGTTCGGAGTGCGGGTGCCGCAGAAGGTGATCGCCGCGGTGATGGCCTTCGGCGCCGGTGTGCTCCTCTCCGCGGTCTCCTACGAACTCGTCGGTGAGGCCTACGACCAGGCGGGACTGGGGCCCGCGGCGATCGGCACGATCATCGGCGCGACCGCCTACACCCTCGGCGGCCTCTGGCTGGCCCGCCGGGGTGCCCGGCACCGGAAGAGGTCCGGCCACCACACCGCGCACACGCAGCCTTCCGAGGCCCAACAGGGCGGCTCGGGACTGGCTCTCGCGCTCGGGGCGCTCCTGGACGGTGTGCCGGAATCGGCCGTGATCGGGGTGAGCCTCCTCGACGGCGGCGCGGTCAGCACGGTCACGGTGGCGGCCGTGTTCATCAGCAACGTCCCGGAGGGCCTGTCGAGCTCCGCCGGTATGAAGCGAGCGGGCCGCGGCGCGACCTACGTCTTCGGGGTGTGGGGCGCGATCGCGGCCGCCAGTACCGTGTCGGCGGTCCTCGGCTACGCCGTCGTCGGGGCCCTCTCCCCCGCCGTCGTCGCCGCCGTCACCGCGGTGGCGGCCGGAGCGATCCTCGCGATGATCGCGGACACCATGATCCCGGAAGCCTTCGAAGACGCCCACCTGGCCATCGGGCTGGTCACGGTGAGCGGCTTCCTCGTCTCCTTCGCGCTCTCCCACGCCTGAAGCAGGCCGGTGCCTCCATCAGCGCCGTCGGTACCGCGGCGGCCTCGCCTGACCGGTCGTGGCGGCAACCGCGCCGTGCCCTCATCGGCCGGGCTCAGCCCAACGTGTCCAGCAGGAGGGTGACATAGGCGTCCAGCCGCTCCTCCACGACCCGTGGCGTCAGGTCCGTCCTGCCTGCCTCCCGCCAGGGCCGGGACACCGACCGCACTTCTTCCGAGGACGCCAGCCCGTCCCGCACCTGCCAGTACAGCCGCTCGCTCGCGGACGCGGCCAGCACCCCGCCGGCCTCCTCGTACTCCTCGGCGAACCGCAGGCCCCAGACCGGACCGTGCAGCAGCGCGAGGATGGTGGAGCAGTGCGCGACGTCGAGGTCCGCCGGGCCCCAGGAGCAGCCTGCCCAGTCGACGACTCCGGTGATCCGGGGTCCGGCAGGGCGGGTGGGCGCCTCCTCGAACAGCACGTTGCCGGGTTGGAAGTCGCGGTGCAGGAACCGCCCTTCCCAGGGCGGCGCCGGCCCGCGGATCACCTTGATCGCCGCGTCCCATGCCGCCGTGTCGGCGCCCCTGGGAATCACGACGGTGTCGGCGGTCGTCAACGCCACATGGCCCCGGGGCCGCTCCGCGGGTCGCAACGCATGGATCGACACCAGGTGACGGGCCAGCGCGGGCAGGCGCAGCCGCACTCCCTCGTCGTCGAGGACCGTCCGGCCCGCCAGATGCGTCATGAGGAGCGACGGGTACTCGCAATGCGCGGCGGCAGGATCGACCGCGACCAGTCCGGGGGCCGGCACTCCGGTCCCCGCGAGCGAGGTCAGAGCCCCGGCCTCCCTGTGCAGCCAGTCCTCGGCGTGTTCCACGTCGACGAAGGTCCGCAGCACCAGGTCACGGGTGCCGCCGTCTTGCCCGGCGATGGTCAGCCGCCGCATCTCGGCGGTGATGCCGCCGTGCAGCGCCTCGGTTCCGACGATCCGCTCGCCGCTCTCCAGGTGCCGGCTCACCCAGGCCAGGGCCGACGGCCGTACGGCCGCCGCATCGTCGCGCGTGCTCACCGAGCCACCCCATCATCCGGACGGCGGTATGCGCAAAGCCTTTCGTCGTACGGCTCATTCCCCGGGCGGCCGGTCCTCGCTGCCGCCGGTGCGACGGAGCCGGTCGGTGCGCCGGGTGAGGGTGTCGATGCGGTCCGCCAGCTCCGGGTGGTGTGCGCTGAGGTGCTCACGGGCACCGGACAGCGGCCCGATCAGTCCGGCGGCGTCGTCGTGGCCCAGTGCCTGGACCAGCGGAGTCCGGGCCCGGGCCGGGAGGCCGGCGAGCGCGGTGATCTGGCCGGCGAGCTGACGCAGGTCCGCGGCGTTGCCCCGGGCCCAGGTGGTGACGGCGCGGTCGGCGGCGCGGCGGTCGCGGGCGGCCTGGACGCGCTGTTCGCCGGTACTGCCGGGGGCGCCGGGGCGCAGGCGCAGGTAGCGGCGTTCGGCGGCCTGCCGGCTGGCGACGCCGAGGGGACGGGCCAGGTCGGCCCAGCTCGCGCCCGCCTCGCGGGCGGTCTCGATCAGGCCCGTCTCCCACCCGGCGAGCTGGTCGCGCATCTGGCGCAGGAGCAGCAGTGCGGCGAGCGCCTGGTCGGAGCTGACCTCGCCGCCGGGCTGCTTTCCGCGCGGCGGTTCCTGGGCGCTGTGGACCGCCTCCTCGATCGCCGCCAGCGCTGCCTCGGCGGCGAGGAAGGACACGGGCTGGGATACGGGTTCCTGCGGGTCTACGGCCATGGTCACCTCCCGACGCCGGTGTCACCCTTGTGACGACACCGTCGCTTGTCATCGTTCCGATGACATGCTACAAGAAAAGCAAGAAGCAGCGCATGAGCGGATCCGCTCGAACTGGAGGTGTTTCACGATGCTGATGCGCACCGACCCCTTCCGTGAGCTCGACCGGCTCACCCAGCAGTTGCTCCCCAGCACGTCCGGCACCTGGTCGCGGCCGTCCGCGATGCCCATGGACGCCTACCGCGAGGGGGACGTGTACGTGATCGCGCTCGACCTCCCCGGGGTGGACCGGGACGCGATCGACATCGACGTCGAGCGCAACATGCTGACCGTCCGGGCCGAACGCCGTCCCGCCGCCAAGGGCGACGACGTCCAGATGGAGCTCTCGGAACGCCCCTTCGGCGTCTTCTCCCGCCAGGTGGTGCTCGCGGACACTCTCGACACCGAGCACATCAGTGCCGACTACGACGCGGGTGTCCTCACCCTGCGCGTCCCGATCGCCGAGCGGGCCAAGCCGCGCAAGATCTCGATCGGCGCCGGCGCGGACCACAAGGAGATCTCCGGCTGAGGCGGGAGCCGCGCTCCCGGCGGCGGAGGGCGGGACATCCCGTGCCTCCCGCCCTCCGCCCGCCCGCGGGTACGCACTGCCCAGGGGAAGGAGGATTCCGATGACCATGCCGTGGAACGTGTTCCTCGACCGAGTACAGGAACGCGGTGAGTACCCGACCCGTGCCGAGGCCGACCGCGCGGCGCGCACCGTGCTGGCCCTCCTGGGCGCCCACCTGGTGGGCGAGGTGCGGGCCGAACTGGCTGCGAGGCTCCCGGAGGGCTTCGCCCTGATTCTCCTCAATCCGCTCCAGGCCACCGAGCCGCTGTCCGCCGACCGGTTCGTGCGGGCCACCGCGGCGTGGATCGAGGGAGCGACCGAACAGACCGCTACCTGGGACGTCGGGGCCGTGCTCAGCGTGGCCGCCGACGCGGCAGGCGAGGAACTGACCCGCCGCATCCTGTTCCAGCTCCCGCCCGGATACGACCTGCTGTTCGGCCGCCCGCAGGACGGCACCGTCCCGCGCGCGGCTGCCCGCACCCCCGGAGCCTGACCCTTCCCGTTCCATCGACCAGGGGCCACCGCCCCACAACTGAGAAAGGCACCCTTCACCGATGCAGTCCCAGACGGCGCCGACGCCCCTCGTCACCGAGCCGGCCATGTCGTTCGTCCAGATGTTGGAGCAGGTCCGCTACCACGGCGCCTATCCCACCCGGGAGCGGGCCGAGGACGTCGTGACCAGGGTCCTGGCCGCCCTCGGGCGCCGTATCACCGGCGAGGAGCGCGTCGAGCTGGCTGCGCGTCTCCCCCGCGAGGCGGCGCAGATCTTCGCCGCCCAGATCCCCGCCACCGACTCGATGACCGGCTGGGCCTTCGTCAGGGACCTCGCCACCCGCACCGGCGGCACCCTGGCCACCACCCGCTGGGACGTCGGCTCGGTCCTGGGCGTCGTCGCCCGCCTCGCCGGTCCGGACCTGCTCGACCGCATCCTCGCCCAGCTGCCCTCCGGCTACGCGATCCTCTTCGGGCGCGCGGAACTCACCCAGGCGGCCTGAGCACCACCGGCGAAGCCTTCTCAGGGCAGCGGCGTCCCACCGGTGGCGTTCAGGATCTCCGCGGTGACGTATCCGGCCTCCTGGGAGGCGAGGTAGACGTACGCCGGTGCCAGCTCGGCCGGTTGCGCGGGGCGGCCCAGCGGGCTCTGCTTCCCGAACTCGGCCGTGTCCGGCAACGTCGCCGGGATCAGCGGAGTCCACACCGGGCCGGGCGCCACCGCGTTCACCCGGATTCCGCGTTCCGCGACCATCTGGGCGAGTCCCTGGGTGAAGGTCACGATCGCGCCCTTGGTCATCGCGTAGTCCAGCAGGTGCGGGCTGGGCTTGTACGCCTGCACGGAGGTGGTGTTGATGACGCTGCCGCCCTCGGGAATGTGCGGCAGCGCGAACTTGGTCAGCCAGAACATGCCGTACAGGTTCGTCCGCACCACCCGGTCGAACTGCTCCGTCGTGATCGCTTCGATGCCGTCCGGCTGGGACATCTGGTAGGCCGCGTTGTTCACCAGGATGTCGATGCCGCCGAACTCCTCCACGGCCCGGTCGATGAGCGTCCGGCAGTTCCGCTCCTCACGGATGTCGCACGAGACGGCCACGGCCTTCTGCCCGGCGTCCTCCACCAGGCGGGACGTCTCCCGTGCTTCGTCCCGCTCCTGCTCCAGGTGGGTGAAGAGCACGTCGGCGCCCTCGCGCGCGAAGGCCAGGGCCACCGCTCGGCCGATGCCGGAGTCACCGCCCGTGATGACGGCCCTGCGGCCCCTCAGACGCCCCGACCCGCGGTACGACTCCTCACCGTGGTCGGGCGGCGGGTCCATCGGCCCGGTCCAACCGGGGTGCGGCTGGTCCTGGCCGGCGAAGTCCGGACGAGGGTACTGATCAGTGGGGTCCTGTTGGCGATGCGGGTCGTCCGCCACGTCGATCTCCCGGGTCTCGTTACGGCGCGGTCAGCGACCGTGTGCCCTGGCCGGGCGGTCCGAAAAGTCCCGGCCTCGCAAGACGGTCCGGTTCCCGGCCGAGCGCCGTGGCCGTCGCGGGACTCAGGCGGGGGAGTCGAGCGGGTTGCCGGCCATTCTGTCCGCGAGCCCCGACCGCACCGCTGCGGCCGCCGAGCTGTCGGGCTTGCGCGCCGCCTGGTCCCGGAAGCACGCCAGGAACGATGCGGCGAGGTCCAGCCTCGGGTAGCGGTCCAGCACCTCGTCGCGGAAGCGGGGCGGGTAGGCGTCCGCCTCCTTGCCGACGACCTCGGTCGCGGTGGCGCGGGCCAGCAGGTGGCCCTCGGGGTCCGTGGCGACGTCCACCTGTGGCCACATGTGGCGCACGATCACGTCCGACAGGCGTGCCCGGCGCTCGGCCGGCCATCCGGCCCCGGCGGCGAAGACCCGGGCGACGTGTCCGCCCGCCTCCTCGAAGGCGACGGTGTGGCTGTCGAAGACCGGCACCAGCCCGATGTCGTGGAAGAGCGCGGCGACGTAGAGGAGTTCCGGGTCGAAGGAGACGCCGTTGGCCGTGCCGCGGGCCGCCGCCCACGCGTAGGCACGCAGGGAGTGGTTGAGCAGTGCCGGGGAGAGGTGGGCGGTCGCCACGTCCAGGGCGGCGGCCGCCGTCGGCGTGCTCGGCACGGGCAGGGCGTCGAGCGAGATGTCGTTCACCGGGCGCCTGCCACAGCGGGGCTGTCGGACGCGACGCGGATGATCGTCCTGCCGTGCCGGCCGCGGCCGGGCGCGAAGGCCGCGGGGGCGTCTGCCAGCGGCCGTACCTCCCCGACGGCCGGCCGGAGCCGCCCGTCCCTGACCCGCCGCACGAGTTCGGTGAGCCCGGCCCGGTCGGGTTCGACGACGAAGAAGACCGCCCGGCCGTTCTCCGGCCGGACCTCGGGGGGCGCGGCGATGGTGACGAGGGTGCCGCCGGCACGTACGAGCGCGGCCGAGCGGTGGAGGATGTCTCCGCCGATGACGTCGAACACGACGTCGGCCTCTCCCGCGTCCTCCAGCCGCTCGGACTCCAGGTCGAGGAAGACGTCGGCGCCCAGGGCGAGACCGGTGTTCCGGTCGGCGGCACGGCCGGTGGCGATCACCCGCGCACCCGCCTCGCGCGCGAGCTGGACCGCGACCGATCCGACACTCCCCGCGGCGCCGTGGATCACGACGGTCTGCCCAGCGGTCAGCCGACCGTGGTCGAACAGGCCCTGCCACGCGGTCAGCCCCGAGATGGGCAGGGCGGCGGCCACGGTGTGGTCGACGTCCGCGGGGAGGGGCGCCAGGTTGCGGGCCTCCACGGCGGTGTACTCGGCCAGCGATCCGTTGCGCGTCCAGTCGGCCATGCCGAACACCCGCTGGCCGACGGTGAGGCCGGTGGTGCCGTATCCCAGTTCCTGGACCACCCCGGACAGTTCGTGTCCGGGAACGCTCGGCGTCCGGTCACGACCGGCCCGGTCGGTCCAGGTACCGGGCCAGTCGAGTTCTCCGCGGGTGAAGCCCGCGGCATGCACCCGCACGACGACGTCGTTCTCGGCAGCGTGCGGATACGGCAGTTCCGTCAGGGCGAGCCCGTGGGCACCCGCCTCGCGGTCGTGGACGGTGATGGCTTGCACAAGGGATCCTCTGGGGCAGCGGCGGTCGTCGGGCACACGATGCCCGTTCGCGCTGACGCGGGCACACCGTGCGTCGTTCTCTCGACCGTATGCTCCTGCCGCTTGCCCCGTGTGGGCCACTTCGACGGCGGACGGACGAGCCACTTCCGGACGGCGCGGCGGAGCGTGGAACCACTCCCTCGGATCGTCATGGACCACTCCCTCAGGTCATGTCGGAAGCGAGCGGCAACAGTCGCGCCACGGCGATGCCGGCCACCACGATGGCCGCCCGGAACGGCCACCGGCTGCGCGACCCCGACCGCACGGCCGTACCCGCGACGGCGGCGACCACGGCCGCCGCCGTCAGCGCCCAGCCCGTGATGCCGGTCGCGCCGGGCGGTCCCGCGGCCAGCACACCCACCGCCGTCAGCATCACGGCCGGCGCCAGCCACCGGCACGTCCGCCGGTTCAGCCGCTGGGGCAGCCCGCGCACACCGGTCGCGAGGTCGTCCTCGATGTCCGGCAGCACGTTCGACAGGTGGGCTCCCACGCCGAGCAGGGCGGCCGCCGTCGTGGCCCACCAGGCGGGCCAGGCCGACGCGGGCGGACCGAGGGTGACGAAGGCCGGAAGGGACGCGAAGCCCACGGCGTACGGCAGCGGTGACAGGACCGTCTGCTTCAGCCACAGGTTGTACGTCCAGCCGGCGGCGACGCCGACCAGGTGCACCGCCCCCGCGGCGGCCCCGCACGCCAGGGACAGCGGTACGCACAGGAGCAGGGCCGTTCCCGCCGCGCCGGCCGCGGCCGCACGCGGAAGCTCCCCGGTGCCCACCGGCTTGTCACCGCGTCCGCAGGCCGTGTCGCGCCGTGCGTCGACGGCGTCGTTGCACCAGCCGATCGAGAGCTGGCCGGCGAGGACGGCCAGGGCCACGGCCACCGACCCGGCCGGCCCGCGGCCCGCTCCCACGGCCAGGACCGACACGAAGACGGTCACGGCGATCGCCGGTTCCGGATGGCAGGAGCGCAGGAGCGCCAGGACTCTGCTCGGCGAACGCGGGAGAACCCCGGACGGGTGGAGTGACACATGCGCACGGTAGTGGGACCGCCGGCCGAGGAAGGCATGCACGACATGCGTGTCCCCGTGATCGTCGAGCATGCCCCTCCCCCGCCCGCTTCCCCCTCCACCGCGCGGCCCCCGACGCCGCCGCCCACCGCGGGGCCCACCGTCGCCGCCGTGCGGTGCGCGCTGCCGCCGCACCGCTACGCCCAGAGCCAGCTCACCGAGCCGATCGGCGACCTGTGCCTGCCCCCGGGAGCGGACCGCGCCGTACTGCGCCGTATGCACGCGTCCGCCGGGGTGCGTACGCGTCACCTCGCGCTGCCGATCGAGCGGTACGCCCTTCTCGGTGACTTCGGGCGCAGCAACGACGCGTGGATCGAGTCGGGCCTCGCACTGGGCGAGGAGGCGCTCACGGGCGCGCTGCGCGAGGCGGGCCTGGAACCGGCCGACGTCGACCTGCTGGTGTTCGCCTCCGTCACCGGCGTGGCCACTCCGTCGCTGGACGCCCGGCTGGCCGGGCGCGTGGGCCTGCGGCCCGACGTCAAGCGGCTTCCGCTGTTCGGCCTCGGCTGTGTCGCGGGCGCCGCCGGGCTCGCCCGGGTGCACGACCATCTGCGCGGGCATCCCGACGACACCGCCGTCCTGCTCACCGTGGAACTGTGCTCGCTGACCCTCCAGCGGGGAGACGGCTCGCGTGCCAACCTCGTGGCGGGCGCGCTCTTCGGCGACGGAGCGGCAGCACTCGTCGCACGCGGCAGTGCGAACGGCAGCGGTGGCGGCAGCGACCGCACGGCGGCACAGGCGGGTCGACCGCAGGTGGTCGCCACGCGCAGTCACCTCTATCCGGGGACGGAGGGGCTCCTGGGCTGGGAGATCGGCGCCGGCGGCTTCCGCGTCGTGATCGACGCCGGTGTCCCGGACATCGTCAGGGGCCACTTCGGTCGGCATCTGCGCGCGTTCCTGGCCGAGCACGGCCTGACCGTCGACGACATCGGGAGCTGGATCTGCCATCCAGGAGGCCCGAGGATCCTGTCCGCGGTGAGCGAGACCCTGGGCCTGCCCGACGAAGCCCTCGACTCCGCACGGCACTCCCTCGCGGCGGCGGGGAACATGTCGTCCGTGTCCGTGCTGCACATCCTGCAGAGCCTGCGAGCACATCGTCCACCGGAGCCCGGTACGTGGGGCCTGCTGATGGCTATGGGCCCGGGGTTCTGCTCCGAACTCGTGCTCCTGCGCTGGTGAGGTGATCTCATGTCGTGGTACGCGCTGCTCGTCCTCGCCGTCGCCGCCGAACGCGTCGCCGAACTCGTCGTCGCCCGCCGCAACGCGGCGTGGACGCTGGCCCGCTCCGGAGTGGAGCACGGTCGTGGCCACTACCCCGTCATGGTCGTCCTGCACACCGGGTTGCTCGCCAGCTGTCTGCTCGAACCCCTGCTCGCCGACCGCCCGTTCCTGCCCTTCCTGGGATGGCCCATGCTGGCCCTCGCGCTCCTGGCGCAGGCGCTGCGCTGGTGGTGCATCGCGACGCTCGGGCCGTACTGGAACACCCGGGTCATCGTCGTTCCCGGAGCGCGACTGGTCGGTGCCGGGCCCTATCGGTTCCTGCGGCATCCCAATTACATCGCGGTCGTGGTGGAGGTGGCCGCCCTGCCGCTGGTGCACTCGGCGTGGCTCACGGCGGCCGGCTTCAGCGTGGCCAACGCTGCGCTGCTCACCGTCCGCCTCCGCTGTGAGAACACGGCACTCACTCAGGCGGCGCCCGCGTGAGTGCCCTTCACGACCTGCTGATCGTCGGAGGCGGGCCCGCCGGTCTGGCCACCGCCCTGCACGCCGCGCACGCCGGTCTCGACGCCGTCGTCGTCGAGCCGCGCCCGGCGCCGGTCGACAAGGCATGCGGTGAAGGCCTGATGCCGGGCGCCGTCCGTTCCCTCGCCGCGCTCGGCCTGGAGGTCCCGGGCGTCCCCCTCACCGGTATCCGCTACGTCCAGGGTGCCCGCCAGGTCCAGGCCGTGTTCCGCCGCGGTCCCGGGATGGGTGTCCGCCGCACCGACCTGCACGGCATGCTGCACCGCGCCGTGCAGGCGGCCGGGGTGCCCGTGCTGCCGCTGCGCGTGGCGGAGGTCAGGCAGGACGGCGCGGGCGTGAGCGTCCCCGGTACGGGGCTGCGCGCCCGGTGGCTGGTCGCGGCGGACGGACTGCACTCACGGGTGCGCCGCTCCCTCGGCCTGGAGGTGCGGACCCGGGGCGCGCCCCGTTACGGGCTGCGCCGGCACTACGCGGTGCCGCCCTGGTCGCCGTACGTCGAAGTGCACTGGGGCCGGGACGCGGAGGCGTACGTCACCCCGATCGGCCCCCGGCTCGTCGGCATCGCCGTGCTGACGACGCGGCGAGCCTCTTTCGCCGCCCAGCTGGAGAACTTCCCCGAACTGGCCGACCGTCTCCCGCCGGACCTGGCGACCACCTCGGTGCGCGGCGCCGGGCCCCTGCGGCAGCGGGCCCGCACCCGGGCCCACGGGAGGGTCCTGCTCGTCGGCGACGCCGCCGGCTACGTCGACGCCCTGACCGGTGAGGGTGTCGCCCTCGCGCTCATCGGCGCCGAGGCTCTGGTCACCAACCTGCGCCGGGGCACACCCCGCCGCTACGAAACCGACTGGAGGCAGGCGACCCGCCGTCACCGGCTGCTGACCGAAGTGCTGTTGAGAGCCCGGCTGCAACCCGCGCTCGCCCCCCACATCATGCCCACGGCCGCGCGCCTGCCCCGCCTGTTCACGGCAGCCGTGAACGCCCTGGCGTGAGCTGTTCCGCGGCGGCCGCTTCGAGATCGGCGCCCTCGCCGAGGATTTCCGCCATTTCAAACTTCGTGAACCGGGTGAGGCGCACCGCTGTCGGTGACACGGATGCTCCCCGCGTGACCGTGTCCCGGGACCCACCTTGACGAGCCGCGGTGCCAGGAGTGGCCGGCTCGTGCGGGAGCTGGTGAAACGGGCGGCAGCGGGTACAGGTGTGATCGTCAGGACACCACCCCCTTCTCCCGTGAGGAACCGAGGATGACCGACGACGCCTACCTCGTGCTGCTGAACGGCACGGCTCCGACGCTCGGCGTGCCGCTCGCCGCGGTACCCGGCATCGCCTGCCTGGAGACGCCCGCGGTCCGCGCCTGGCTGGACGCGCAGGGGGTCACGGTCTCGTCCCCGGGCCTTCGCCTGCTGCCGCCCGAGGAGACGTCGGCCATCCCCGAGGAGGCCGAGCGCCTTCCGGTCCCCCTCAGCGAGGAAGAGCTGAGCCAGGTCCGTCACCGGGCCGCGCCGGAGGATGTCGCACGGCTGGAGGAGGAACTGCTGGCCTACCGTTCCCGTGTGGAGGGGCGCGAGGCGCTGCTCGTACGTGCGCTGGCGGTCGGCGTGCCGGCCCACCGCATCGCGGAGCTGACCGGGGAGGACCTGACCACCGTGACGGCGATCGCCCGCCGTTAGCCCCCGGCGGGGACGGCCGTCACGCCGATGCGTACCGCGATGGAGCGGCGTCAGCCGATGTGCCAGGAGAGACTGCCTCCGTTGCCGGCGGCGACGGCGAACATCACGATCATGAGCAGGATGTCGACCACACCCAGGCCGAGCGCCCACTTGGCCATCGCGGACCCGGTCTGACGCAGTGCGACGGCACCGAAGACGATCGCGAGCGGCCCCAGGATGATCGGCATGATGAAGAGTCCGACGATGCCGCAGACCAGTCCGGCGATCGCGAGTCCGCTGGTCCGGCCGCCCCTCCGGGCTCCCGTTCTGCTGTAGGTCGACATGATTTCTCCCAGGTTGTCGTGGATCGGTTGGTTTCTCCTTGGGTGACCTTCGAGTTGCCCGTGGGAGTGACTTCACACCTACGTGCCGTCACATACGGCCGCCACGCCTGGAGTTGGAGCTCGCCCCTTCCGCTGTCGCCGGCAGTTCCAGATGATCGCCCCGGAATCGCCTCCGGAGCGCGCGATCGTGGGTGACCAGCACGACCGCCCCGGTGAACCCGGACAGGGCCTCCTCCAGCTCCTCGACCAGCGCCGGCGACAGGTGGTTCGTCGGCTCGTCGAGGAGCAGGAGGTCGGCCGGTTCCGAGACCAGCCGGGCCAGGTCCACACGGCGGCGTTGGCCGTACGACAACTCACCCATGCGCAAGCCGAGTTCCGCCGGGCGGAAGAGGCCGAGGGCAAGCAGGCCGTCGGCGTGTTCGTCGGCGGCACCCACGCGGCCCAGCCCGTATGCCTCGGCCACCGTCAGGTCCGGCGGCCACGGCGTCTCCTCCTGGCGCAGATGCCCCACTCGGCCCGGCACCCGCACCGAGCCCTCGTCCGGCCTCAGTTCACCGGCGAGCAGCTTCAGCAGCGTCGTCTTGCCGGCACCGTTGCGGCCGGTGACGAGAAGCCGGCCGCGACGGCCGAGGGTGAGGGAGCCCAGGTGCAGGCGGTCACCCAGGCGCACGTCCGACAGCCGTACGGCGGGAAGCTCCGCGAGGGCGTCCCCGGCGGCGGACATGTGCGGCGTGAAGACCAGCGGGTCGGGCGGCGGTGCCACCGGGTTCTCGGTCAGCCGCTCGACCCGCTCCCGGGCGTTGCGGACTCGGGCCATGGCGCCGTGTGCCCGGCCACGGGCCCGGAATCCGCCGTGGCCGAAGTTGGCCAGCGATGCCTTGCGCGGGATCGCGTCGAGGCGGGCGGCGTGACCGGTGGCCAGCCCGTCGTTGCGAGCCAGCTCGGACCGCCACTCCTCGTACTCCTGGAGACGGCGTCGGCGCTCCGCCGCCTTGGCCGTTCGGAAACCGGTGTAGCCGTCGCCGTAACGGGTCGCCCTTCCCGCCTCCACTTCAAGAACCGTGGTGGTCAGACGTTCGAGGAAGAGGCGGTCGTGGGTGACGACGAGCACCGTTCCGCGGTGCGCCCGCAGCTGTGCCTCCAGCCATTCCACGGCCTGATCGTCCAGGTCGTTCGTCGGCTCGTCCAGAAGCAGGACTTCCGGGCGGCCGGCGAGGACACCGGCCAGGGCGAGGCGGGAGCGCTCCCCTCCGGACAGGGTGCCGAGCCGGCGTTCGCGGCTGAGCGCCGGCAGGCCGAGGCGGTGCAGCGCGATGTCCACCCGGCGGTCGGCGTCGTAGCCGCCCCGGGCCTCGTAGCGCCCGAGGAGCACGGCGTACGCGGCGAGCGCCGCCGGATCCTCACCGCCGCCGAGGGCCTGCTCGGCCCGGCGCAGTTCCGCCTCCAGTGCGCGCAGGTCCGCGAGGGCCAGGTTGACGGCGTCCTGGACGGTGGCGGTCGGGGGGAGCGGGAGGGTCTGCGGCAGATGGCCGACCCCGCCGGAGGCGGTCACGGTCACGTCGCCGCTCTCCGGGCGCTCCTGACCTGCGATGACCCTGAGGAGGGTGGACTTGCCGGCGCCGTTGTCACCGATGAGCCCCGCCTTCTCGCCCGGCTTGAGCGCGAAGGAGATCCGGTCCAGAACGGTGCGGCCCGGGTAGCGCTTGGTGACCTGGCAAAGGGTGAGTTGTGAGGTGTGCAAGATCGGGTCCCTCCTGGCCGCACGCGTTTCGGCGCGGGCCGGATCGGGGTGGATGGCTGCACGGCGAGGCGCGACGACGGCGGAGCGGTGCTCTACGCGGTCGGCGCCGGTGATCTCACAGGGAGCCCATGCGAAGGACGGTACGCCACCACAGGCCGATGGGCAAGACGATACGTCTCGACTTGCTCCCGGGTCCTCGGCCGCGACGAGGACCGCGTTCCCGAGTCGGCGGCCCTGGCCGCCGGGCCGGCGCACCTCCTGTGCGGCCCGGCCAACTCCCCCACCACCGTGCCGAGTCCGCGAAAGCGCCACCCGGTGATCGGTGGCCCCCTAGGCTGCTGCCCCACACGGATGCCGGCCGGAGGGGGACGTTGTGCCACGGTCCGACGCAGCGGTCAGGAATCGCACCCGCCTGCTGTTGATGTACAACCTCACGCCGCAGGTGCAGGTGCCCGACGACATGCTGCGACCGCTGTCGGAGGCGTTCGGTCTCGGCCGGTTCACCGCCCACGTCGAGGCCGCCGAACTGCTGCTGCCCCGGCTGGTGCTGCACGAGCGCGTCCTCGAGATCGCGCTGCCGACGAGCGCGGTCCGGGTCGAGGCTGCGGCCATCACCCTGGCCGTCACGCCTCGCCGGGACCCACTGCTCTTCGTGGACGTCGAGATCGCGGACGACGCCACCGGTTCGGACGCGATCGCCGAGGCCCTCTACGCCACCTGGCAGAACCGATCCGCCACACGCGTCGAGGGCGTGCCGCTGACCGAGTGGCTCGACGCCCGCCTGCGCGCGTACGGCATCCCGGACCGGCCCGCCGACCGGACGCCGCTCGAGTTCGGGCGGAACGTCCACCAGAGCGTGTTCCCCGGAGCGGCCCTGGCCCGGGCACTGTTGGCCGAGCATGTACCCGGCGACACGGTCGGCCAGGATGTGGTGACCATCGTGCTGCGCGGCACGCTGGACAGCGACACCGGCGCCACCCTGGGCATCCGGCGGCCCGAGACGCTGAACAACGCCGGCCAGACCATGGTCGCGCACGGCAGAGGCGTGTCGCTGATCGTCGGTTACGCGCCGCCGGTGGAGAACGCGTTCGGGCTGGCCGCCGCCGGCATCCTCACCGCGGTCGCGGCCGTGCACCGCATCCGGCGGCAGGCGTTCGAGGCGCTGGAGCTGGACCGGGCGGCGGCGGTCGAGACGACGGACGACGCCCGTGCCCTGGTCGCGCAGCTCTCGCGCCGGCTCAACGATCTCCAGCTGGACCTGAGTTTCAGCGTCGAGGCGTACGCCGACACGATCCTCATACCGGAGTTGCTGGTCGAGAGCTTCCACTCGTCCCTGCGCGACGTCTCGTCACTGGCGGACGCGCTCGCCAACACCTCCCGCATCGTCGAGCGCGTGAACGCCGTGCTCGCGACGCGCCGCGTCGACCTGGAGACGGCGGCCCAGCAGTACGCCGAGGACCGGGACCGCGTGCTGGCCGCGGTGATCGCCGTCGGCTCGCTCATCGCGCTCCCGCCCGCGTTGCTGCTGGCGTACTTCGGCGTCAACAGCAGCGATGTCGACCCGAGCCGGTCGATCCTGGACATCCGCCACTACGGCGTCGCCTACGCGATCGCGTGGTTGCCGTTCCTGCTGCTGATCGCGGTCGGCCTGGTGGCACGCCGTCGAACATCGCTGCGTCTGTCCGCCCCGGACGCCGCCACCCCCGAGCGGCGAGCCCGGCGTTCACGGCGTGGCGCTCCACGGCGTCCGTGACGAAATCCGGTGAACCCGCGGAGATCAACTGATCGGCGCAGCAGTAAATCGTTTCGCCGGGTGAACGGGGCTCCCGGCGATCACAACGGCGGCCCCGAGCTGTGAGTCTGGGCGACGCATCGGCAACGGATCGGCAGACACCGGCAGTCCCGGCTGGCGATCCCCTCATGTTTGGAGCCCTCCTTGTCACTTCGTCGTATCGTGACCAGCACCCTCGCCTCCTTCGCTCTGGCACTCGCCTCCGCCGGTGCCGTCACCCTGACCGCGGGTCCGGCCGCGGCGAACCCCTGCGGCTTCTACGAGACCGCCTCCGACGCCTACTACAACCACTGCACCTCGGACGGCTCGCACATCGTCATCGAGATCGACGACTGGGGGCCCAACAGCGAACGGTGTGTGGTGCCCGGCGTGACCTGGATCGGCTCCAGCTCCGACATCGACGGCGCCTGGTACACCGGCCGCACCTGCTGAGCCGAACAGCGAGAGGGCCAGGCCCGGACAGTTCGGTCCTCCCGGGAGGACCGAACTGTCCGGCCGGCCGTGCGGCTAAGGTGTGCGGGATGACGTTGGAACTCGTACAGGTGAACTTCAAGGCCCGGGACGACTCGGCGCTCGGCAGGTTCTGGGCGGAGGCGCTCGGCTGGAGCATGTCGAGCGAAGGGCCGGGCGTCACCAACCTGGAACCCGAGGGCTTCGACTGGCCGGACCCGTCGGCCGTCTGCATCGATCTCGTCCGCGTCCCGGACCCGGAGACGGTCAGGTACCGAGTGCACCTCGAACTCGCCACCGCCTCCGACGCCCATCAGGCCGAGCTGGTCACCCGCCTGGAGGGACTCGGGGCGACGCGCGTCGACGTGGGCCGGGGCGAGACGCCGTGGAAGGTGATGGCCGACCCGGAGGGCAACACCTTCAGCGTCCTGGAGCCCCGCGAGCTGTACCGGGACACGGGGCCGATCGCCGCCGTGGTCGTCGACTGCGCCGCCCCACGGGACATGGCCCGGTTCTGGGGCGAGGCGATCGACTGGACCGTCCACCAACTGACGGACGACCGTGCTCTGCTGCGCTCCGCCAAGGGTGTGGGACCGTACCTGGAGTTCCGCCGTACGTCCGAGGACGAGATCGTGTGGAACCGCGTCCATCTCGACGTGATGTCCGACCCGGTCGAGGACCAGGCGAAGGAGGTCACCCGGCTCGAAGGTCTCGGCGCGACACGGACGGACGTGGGTCAGGGCGACGTGTCCTGGGTCGTCCTGAGCGACCCCGCGGGCAACGACTTCTGCGTACTCGGCCGGGGCTGACGAGGCGCTCGGCACTCGGCACTCAGCACTCAGCACTCGATCCTGTGACGGAGGGCCCGTTGACCGGGCCCTCCCCGTCCTGGTGTCAGTGGCGGTGGCCGAAGACCCGGCGCTCTGCGCCGAGATCCAGGAAGACGGTCTCCCCGGTCGCGTCGTCCATACCGTCGTTGTCGGTGACGGCGTAGACGTGGCCGTCACCGCCCACCGTCAGCCCTTCGAGCTTCTCCTGTGTCCAGCCGTTCGTGGCTCGCAGGTCGGGCAGCACATCGTGGGCGAGCCTCTTCGGCAGGACCCGCAGGGCTCCCGAGGGGGCCGCCGACGTCGGCAGGTCCACGGTGTAGATCCGCTTGACCTCGGCGGCCGGGCCGTTGAGCTTGTCGCGCTCGATGACCGCGAGCCGGTCGCCGACCACGGTGATCTCGGAGAGCCCCAGCCAGTCGCCGGGCGTGCCGGTGGATTCGAGCCGGTAGCCGTACCAGCTCCAGGTACCCGCGCTCACGTCGTAGCGTCCGAGCCGTGCGACGCCCGCCGGATCGCCCGCGACCTCGCGCTGGAGGGCGGCCCAGAGGATCTCGTGGCCACGCCGGTCCGTGGTGGCGGTGACGCCCTCGAAGCCCTGCTTGCCGAGACCCGCGGCGACGTCCGCCGGGAGCGGGACGACCTGCCGGGTCACGCCCCGCGCGTCGAGCCGGACGAGCTTGTTGTCCGCGCCCTTCCCGCCCTCGACGGCGAGCCAGAAGCCGCCCTGCGGCCGGGCGTGGATGCCCTCGGCGTCATAGCCGACGGGCCGCCCGTCGGCGTCCTTGACTGTCAGTTCCCGGGTGATGACGGCAGGGCGGCGGGCCGTGTCCACGGTGAGCACGCGGGTGGTGGAGTAGGCGGCGTCGGTGACCGTGTAGAGCTGGTGCGGCCTGCCGGGCACCGCGGACAGCGCGCCCAGCGCTCCCCAGCCGATGGGGGCCCCGTGGGCGTCGTCGGCCGAGACGATGCCGGGGACCGACGGGGTGTGGCCGGTGCCCCGGCCCAGGCGGAACAGGCTCACCGACGCGCGCACGCCCGCCTCGGCGTCGTCCTCCTCGCTGGAGACCGCGAGCAGTCCGCGCGAGGGGATCGGCAGCAGGCCCTCGGGGCCGTTGGTGGCGGGCAGCAGCTGGCGGAAGACCGGCCGGGTGGGCCGGCTGACGTCGTAGACCGCGACGAAGTTGCCGCGCTCCGAGCCGACGAAGGCGTAGGGCACACCGGCGTACTCGGCGATCGCGACGCCCTCCGGCTCGGCGCCCTTCTTCCCCGCACGGCCCTCGTCGTGCAGGCCGTGGCGTACGGCGAGCCGTTCGAAGCCGTTGCCCGCGTCCCAGGCCGGCTCGCCGGTGCGGCTGTCGAACACGGACCAGCCGCGGGTTCCGCCGCGCCAGTCGCCCTCGTTGGCGGTGGCCAGGTAGCGGTCGTCGATCCAGCCGACGGCGTCGGGCTCGCGCGGAACGTCCCCGAGGGAGCCGGTCTGGTCGATCCTGCCGTCGTCGACGGTGTCGATGCCGCGCACGGAGGCCGTGCCGGCGCTGAAGGCCTTGGTGATCCGGCCGGTCGGCAGGTCGACGAGGACGACGCCGTTGTTCTCCTGGAGCGTCACGGCGAGCTGGTTGCGGCCGTTGACGGAGACGTACTCCGGCTCCGGGTCCGTGGGTTCGGTGATCCCGGCCTCGGCCAACACCGGGAGCGCCCGGCCGTCGGCGCGGGTCAGCGGAACCGCCCGGGTCCGCCAGTGCGCGGGCGTGGCGCCCCGGCCCAGGTCGAGGATCTGCACGAAGCCGGCCGGTGCCTGCGGCAGGTCGCCCTTGCCGCGGCCGGGTGGTGTCGCGTCCTCGTCCCGCTCGTTCTCGATCGCGACGGCGGCGTACTGCTTGTCCTTGCCTAGGGCGATGGAGTCGGGCTGCCCGCCGAGGTCGAAGCTCGCCACCCGCTCGCGGTCGCGCAGGGAGACGACGTCGAGCCGCCCGGAGGGCTGGGCGTGGCTCGCGCTGGTGTTGACGACCACCAGGACGTACTGGCCGGCCACGGTCACCGAGGTCGGCTCGTCCTCGGCGTCGCCGAGCCGGGCCAGTGACAGGGTGCCGAGGCCGCGCGGGTGACCGGGGTCGGTGATGTCCAGGAAGCCGATCCGCCGGGCCACCGCGTCGGTGTGGACGAGGGTGCGGCCGTCCTCGCTGACCGCAGAGATCTCCGCGACGGTCCCCGCCGCCGCGTCGTCACCGGACGGACGGTTCTGGAAGACCGGGTAGGTGGCCGTCCGCTCGAACAGACCCGGCCGCGGCTGCCGGTGCTGCTGCCCGGGGTGCGGCTGCTCCGCCCGCGTGGCTCCCGCGGTCGCCAGGGTGCCGGCTGCCACGACCAGGGCGGCCAGTGCGGCGCGGGTTCTCTTGCTCTTCGGGGGCATCTTTCCTCCGGTCCGGTCCACTCGGTCGCCGCACCCTTTCAGCCGGGGGCGAGTGCTCAGGGGACAGCGGGCGAACGGCGGGCGAAGCCCAGGTGACCGAGGGCCGGGGCCGTACGGTCCGGAACGCGCCGCGATCCGGTCCGCGCCGCCGGGACCGACCTGCGCTCGACGGCTGCGTGGTGGGTGGCCGGGCGATACCGTACGTCGTACGGAGCTGACACCGCGCTCGGCGTTCCGACTCGCTGAACCCAGACGTCAAGGAAGGACGGGCGCGTGCGCCGAATACTCCTGCTCGCACCGGTGTTGCTGTTCACCGCCGTCGGCTGCGGAGCGGCCCAGTCCTCCCGGGACGAGGCGACCGATGCCGCGCGGGACGCCGCCAGGGAGGTGGGCGAGCAGCTGTACGGCCCGCGCCCCCGCACGGCGGAGGAGGTCGGGCGGGCCGCCTCGCAGCTCGACGGGGTGGAGGTGATGCGGGTGCGGGGCACCTCCACCCACGACGGGGACGGCGTCGACGTGGTCGTCCGCACGTCCGGCTCCGCGTACAACAAGTGGTTCGACCTCGACGAGATCACCGTGCGGCGCTGCTTCACGGTACGGGTGTCCCCCGAGTCGCGGTGGCGCGAGGTCCCTCGCGACGTGGACTGCCCGGACGGCCCCGCGCTGGCCTTCGCCCCACCGCCCGAGCCGCCCCGGCTGCCCGACGCGGAGCTCCGGGCGAAACTCCCCCGGGTCCCGCAGGGCGGCCGGGTGGACGAGGCCGAGGTTCGCCGTACCCTCGCCGCGCTCGACATCGACCCGCGGATCCGTACGGAAGTGCAGGCGCACGGCGGCCGGGTCGGCGTCCTCCTCTCGGTCAAGGGCAACCACTTCGACCCGCAGGACTGTCTGCTCGCCCGCGTCGCCCCCGGCGCCACCGAGGTGTGGATGCCGCCCCGCATCCAGCGGATGCCCGGGGAGGGCGGCTGCACCGTCGCCAACGCACTGGACCCGGCTCCGCCACCGCACTGAGCGGAAACCGGTGGCGCGGTCGTCCGGAGCCGTGACGGGAAACGTGACACCGCATGACACCGCTCCGCACGCCACGCAGAATGAAGCCGGTCGCCGGCCCGGTGGCCGTCGGCGGAGGGGGAGGCGTGGGCGGAATCACCTCGAAGGACTTCGCCGCCGGGATGCGGGAGGCGGCACGGGCACTGCTCGCCCTCCTGGAACCGGAGCAGGTCCGTGCCCTGCGCGCGGTGCCCGACCGGCTGGACGCGCCCGAGCTGCGCGAGTGGACGTATCTGCCGGGCCCACGCCCCGGGCTCTCCACGGAGGGACTCGACGACCGGCAGCGCGAGATGGTCGACGCGCTCCTGGCCACGGCACACAGCGCGACGGGCGCAGAGCTGGTGCGCGGGGCCATCGAGGTGGAGCGGCACCGTCGTGCCCAGCTGGGGGCCCTCGGCCCGGACCGCTACTGGGTGCGGCTGCTCGGCGACCCTGAGGGTGACGAACCCTGGGGCTGGCGGATGAACGGCCACCATCTCGCCGTACACGTACTGGTCACGGCCGCCGGGATCCGGGTGACCCCGCACTTCGTCGGCTCGGAACCGGCTCGCATCGGCAACGGGCCGCGGGCCGGGCACCGGCTCCTCGGCCCGGAGGAGGACCTGGCCAGGGAACTGGTCACGAGCCTGCACGGCACCGTACGGGCGTCGGCGGTCTTCGCCGCCGCGCCGCCGGACGACATCCTGACCCGGGCCGATCCGTTCGCCGATCCGGGTCTCCTTCCGGACGGTCTGGCCTACGACCGCATGGCACCCGGGCAACAGCGCCTGCTGGAGCGACTGGTGCGCCGGTATCTCGACCGCGCGCCCGCGGCGTACGCGCGGGAGTGCTGGTCGGACGCCGTGGCCCGGGGGCTGGGCACCCTCTCCTTCGCCTGGGCCGGCGGCCTCACACCCGGCGACCGGCACTACTACTGCGTGCGCGCTCCGGACTTCCTGATCGAGTACGACAACACCCAGGACGACGGCAACCACGCCCACTCGGTCTGGCGGCACGCCCGCCACGACTGGGGAGCCGACCTGCTCCGCGGGCACTACACGGAGCGGCACCCCTGACCACGTTCACTTCGCCGGTGGACCGTCCACCCGCTCCAGCAGGCGGACGGTCACGGTGTCGCCCTCGTCCTTGCCGATCGCCCTGCGCACCTGAGCCTTCACGGGCAGCTTGTGCGTGCCGTCGCCCAGGGCCATGAAGGACCCCTGGAACGGATGCCCGTCGATCGTGCCCCGGACCTTCACCAGGCCCCTGGTCCCGAAGTATCCGACCGACTCGGGCCACACGACGTAGGTCCAGCCGCCCTTGGCGGGGCTCTTCAGCAAAGTCGCGGTGAACTGCTCGTCCATCATGGATACCGCCTGTTTCAGGAGTGGTCGACAGGGTCACCGTGACCGCGGCGGGGAGGGGACGTCGGCCCCGTGCCCGCGCCGCTGTCTCGGTGTTCACCAGGTACGACCGGTGCGGGCGGGAGAACTCATCGCCGGCCACGAGGACCGTTCAGCCCACCACCCGATAGGTCAGGTGCGTGACCGCGGTCGCCGCCCGCGACGCGACCTGTTCGAGCGCCAGCGGCGGCACGCCCTCGAAGAGCCGGGTGCCCGCGCCCAGGGTGAAGGGCACGATGTGCAGGCGCAGTTCCTCGATCAGGCCTGCCGCCAGGTACTGGTTGACAGTGGTCGCGCCGCCCTGGATCGCGACATCGGCGCCGCCGGCTGCCGAGCGCGCCCGCTCCAGCGCCGGCTCGATGCCGCCGGTGACGAAGTGGAACGTCGTGCCGCCGTCCATCGGCTGCGGCTCACGCGCGTAGTGGGTGAGTACGAAGACCGGGGCGTGGAAGGGCGGGCTGCCGCCCCACCAGCCGTTCCACGGGCGGTCCCACGCGCCGCGCACCGGGCCGAACATGTTGCGTCCCATGATGAACGCCCCGGCGGCGGCCATTCCCGCGATCTCGGCCCGGTTCTCGTCCGGGTGGTCGAACATCCATGCGTGCAGCCTTTCACCCGTCCCGTCGCCACCGTCGTTCCCGAACGGGCGTTCCTCGGTCTGGTCCGTCCCGGCCGTGTAGCCGTCGGCCGAGATCGTGATGTCGCAGATCACCTTGCCTGTGCCTGTACCTGTGCGCGCTGCCATGAGCACGGTTCTACACCTGTACCGCCCCGAGTGGGCCACAGGACGTGGCTTCAGCTTCTTATGCGCCAGGGTTGACAAAGTTTCACTGCACCTCATCAATATGTAAGCCACGGTGCCGCTGGCAGGAGATGCGGCGCGGATGCCTCCGGGAGGGGAACCATGGGAGACCACACCGCGGTTGCGCGACGACCGGAGGATCCCCCGGCTGTTCTCGGCGCGGAGAACTCACCGTGACCCAGCGGCGCGCAGGGCAGCCCTCGCAGGGAGCACCAAGCATGGCGACGACCGGAACGGACCTGTCCCGGATGCGCGAGATGAACCAGCTGTCCATCGTGTGGGCGCTGCGCGGCAACCCCCCGTCGACGGTCACCGAACTCGCGGGCCGGGCCGGTCTGTCGCGTCCCGCCGTGGACGTACTGGTGCAGGCACTGGTCACCGAGGGCTGGGCCGAGGTGCAGGAGCCCGGGGCCGGCAGCGTGGTGGGGCGCCCGGCGCGCCGGTACCGGTTCCGGGCCGACGCCGGCCATGTGCTCGGCATCGACGTCGGTGTGCACAAGGTCCTGGCGGTCCTCAGCGACCTGGAGGGCAACCTCGTGCGGACGCTGCGCCGGCCGGTCGACCCCGACGCGCCGCCCGCGGCACGGCTGTCGGAGGTCGACCGGGTGATCGACGACGTCCTCCGGGTCTGCGGGATGACACCGGACGACGTCTGGGCGGTGACGGTCGGGGTGACCGGCCCGGTCGACGCCGCGGGCCGGACCAGTCTGTCCACTCCGCTGCCCGGCTGGACCGAGGCCGACCCGGTCGGCCACCTCGCGGCCCGCTTCTCCTGCCCGATCCGGGTCGAGAACGACTGCAAACTCTCCGCCGTGGGCGAGCGGTGGAAGGGCGTGGCCCAGGACGCCGACGACATCGTCTTCCTCCTCGCCGGACTGCGCACCGGCGCCGGTCTCATCCTGGACGGCACCCTGCGCCGAGGCCACGGCGGCGCCGCGGGAGAGATCGGCGCCCTCAGGGCGGTGCGCTGGCTCACCGCTGCGGACCACCTCCGGTCCTGCCCCGGGATCCCGGCCACGGCCGCGCCCGGCGAGGCCGCCGCATGGGTCTTCCAGGCGGCCCGGGACGGCGACCGGGACGCGCGGACGGCGGTCCGCCGCTACACCCGCGACCTCGCGGTGGGGGTCGCCGCGCTGGTGCTGACCCTGGACCCACAGGTCGTCGTCTACGGCGGCGGCTTCTCGCGCTCCGCCGACGTGGTCCTCGAGCCACTGCGCCGCGAACTGACCAAGCACTGCCTGCGCCTGCCGGAACTGCGCGCCTCCACGCTCGGCGACGAGAGCGTGGCCCTGGGCGCGGTGCGCCTCGCGCTGGACGAGGTCGACGACCGGCTGCTGAGCGACGGGCTCTCCGCACCGACCGCACCACGCCGCTAGGCCCGCCCGGCCCGTCGGCACCGGGCTCCGGCGTGCCCCGCACACCACAACCCACCACTCCCCCGCAGGGAACGAAGGGACAGCACGTGAGCCAGCGTGACCAGACATCGATGCCGGAACTGCGCGTCGGCGTGATCGGCGTCGGCCAGCGCGCGCCCGTCGCCGCGCTGGCGAACCGCCCCGGACTCGCCCGGGTCGTCTCCTGCGCCGATCCGGACCCGCGAGGCCGCGACGACGCCAGGGCCCTGTTCGGACCGGACGTGGTGCTGCACGAGCGGTACGAGAAGATGGCCGACGACGACCTGGACGCCGTGTTCGTCCTCACTCCGGACCATGTGCACACACGGCCCGCGCTGTTCTTCCTGACCGCCGGGGTCCCGGTGTTCGTGGAGAAGCCGTTGGCGATCACCGTCGAGGACTGCGACGCCCTGCTCCAGGCCGCCTACGACTCCCGCAGCCGTCTGTACGTGGGCCACAATCTGCGCCATCTCCCGGTGCTGCGGCGGATGCGCGAACTGATCGACGAGGGTGCGACAGGGCGGGTGCGCGCCGTGTGGTGCCGCCACTTCGTCGGGCACGGCGGGGACTACTACTTCAAGGACTGGCACGCCGAGCGGGCCAACACCACGGGGCTGCTCCTGCAGAAGGGCGCCCACGACCTCGACGTGATCCACTGGCTCGCCGGGGGCTACTCCAGGAGCGTCGTCGCGCAGGGCGCCCTGTCGGTGTACGGCGACAACCCGCGGCGCGGGGCCGGCGACCCGGCACCGGCGGGCGGTCGCATGCCCGACTGGTTCGACCCGGAGACCTGGCCGCCGTCCGCGCTGCGGGAGCTGAACCCCGTCGTCGACGTCGAGGACATCAGCATGATGCTGACGCGCCTGGACAACGGCGTGCTCGCCAGCTACCAGCAGTGCCACTTCACGCCGGACTACTGGCGCAATTACACCGTCATCGGGGACGAGGGCCGGCTGGAGAACTTCGGCGACGGCATCGAGGGCGATCCCGCGACGATCCAGGTGTGGAACCGGCACCGTTCCGGCTATCGGCGCGACGCCGACCTGACCGTCCCGGTCCCCACCCCGTCCCAGGACGACCACGGCGGCGCGGACCGGGCGCTGGTCGACGAGTTCCTCCGCTTCGCCGCCGCCGGGGGCCGGACGGACACCTCTCCGGTGGCGGCCCGCGAGGCGGTCGCCGCCGGTGTCGCCGCGACGACGTCGCTGCGCTCGGGCGGCACCCCGGTCGACGTACCCGCACCGCCTGCGGCGATCGTCGACTACTTCCGGCAGCACCAGCCCGCGGGGCCCGCGCACCGGGGACCGCGCGCCCGACCCGGTGACAGGGAGGCGGCGCCGGATCATTCGGCGCCGTAGTACAGCCGGAGGAACTCCTCCATCGCCGCGTCGACGCCGGCCCGGTCACCGGTGGCGAGCAGGTCGAGCAGCAGGCCGCGGACGGTGGCGAGCCCCAGCCTGGCGCGGTTCCTGGCCGCGACGGGCGACGCCCCGGCCTCGGCCTCGGCGACCGCCAGGGGCTCCAGCCAGTCGCTCACCAGCCCTTCGAGGACCGGGGCGGCCTCGGGCCGGCCCCGCAGCGCATGTCCGCAGATCTCGAAGAAGAGCCGCTCCTGATCCGCCACGCCGGGATCGGTCAGCCGCCGCCACAGCAGCCGCGCCACATCGGCGGGGGCGGGACCGGGCTCCGCGCGGAGCCGGGCCAGCAACTCCCGCTGGCGCCGCTCCGAGGCCCGGACGATCTCGACGAGCAGCTGTTCCTTGGAGCCGAAGTAGTGGATCAGCATGCGGTGGCTGGCCCCGATCGCGGCGCCGAGCCGGCGCAGGCTCAGGTCCGCGATGCCGTGCGCCGCGACGTGGTCGGCTGCCGCCTCGATCAGTTGCGCGCGCCGGTCTTCCCGCGTCTCCCGCCCGGCGTCGGGCGCCGTCTGCGAACCGTCCATGGTGACCACGCCGCGAGTGTACCAATCGGTACACCCTCTGTGTACCGTGTGGTACATGAAGCCTGTCACTGTCTCGATCGACGTGCCCCAGTCACCCGGGCAGGTCTACGACTTCCTCGATGTCATGGCTCACCACGAGCGGTTCACCGATCACTACCTGTCCGGCTGGCACTGCGCCGGGCCCGCCCGCGGCATCGGTGCGCGCGCCTCCGTCACCGCCTCGCTGGGCGGCGCCAAGGCCGACGTCGACATCGAGGTCGTCCAGGCCGAGGTGGCGCGGCGCATCGTCGAACGCAACATCAGCGCGGGCGGGCGACGCCTGGCCCACGGGACCTACGCCATCGAACCGCTGGGGACCGGCGGGACCCATGTCTCGTTCACGTACTCCTGGGTCCGCGCTCCGCTCGCCGACCGTCTGCTGAGCCCCGCCGTACGCATGACGATGCGACGCGCCAACCGCACGGCCATGCGACGCCTGGCCGCCGAGCTGGCCCGTCACGCATCCGCCACCGGTACCTGATCCCCGAACCCCGCACCAGCCGTGGGGAGTTGAACGGTCCGACATCTGTCGCGCACCGGCGTACAGGTGTACGGTCACGGCCCGAAGGCTTTGGGAGCGCTCCCAAAACCGCACTTCCGATTGTCATGTCCGCTTCACATGAGGAGGAATGCGTTGAAACGCCTTTTGGCCCTGCTCGCGACCGTCGCATCGACCGTCGGCCTCACGGCGATCGCCGGACCCCCGGCCCAGGCCGCGACCGGTTGCAAGGCCGAATACACGGTCACCAGCCAGTGGGAGGGCGGCTTCCAGGCCGGGGTTAAGATCACGAACCTGGGTGATCCCGTCAGCGGGTGGACGCTCCGCTTCACGATGCCGGACGCCGGGCAGAAGGTCGTCCAGGGCTGGAACGCCTCCTGGTCGCAGTCCGGCTCAACGGTCACCGCCGACGGCGTCGACTGGAACCGCACACTGTCCACCGGCGCGTCGGCGGACCTGGGGTTCGTGGGATCCTTCACCGGGTCCAACCCGGCACCCACGTCCTTCGCGCTCAACGGCGTGACCTGCACCGGGTCCGTCACCGATCCGCCGACGGACCCGCCGACCGACCCGCCCGCGACTGGCACCCCGACCGCCGTCAACGGTCGACTGCACGTCTGCGGCGTGCATCTGTGCAACCAGTACGACCGCCCCGTACAGCTGCGCGGCATGAGCACGCACGGCATCCAGTGGTTCGGCTCCTGCTACAACGACGCGTCCCTGGACGCACTGGCGAAGGACTGGAAGTCGGACCTGCTGCGTATCGCCATGTACGTCCAGGAGGACGGCTACGAGACCGACCCGGCGGGCTTCACCAGCCGGGTGAACTCCCTGGTCGACGCGGCCGGGGCACGCGGCATGTACGCGGTGATCGACTTCCACACGCTGACACCGGGCGACCCGAACTACAACCTCGACCGCGCCAAGACGTTCTTCTCCTCCGTGGCCGCGCGCAACGCGCACAAGGAGAACGTGATCTACGAGATCGCCAACGAGCCCAACGGTGTGAGCTGGGCGGCCGTCAAGAGCTACGCCGAGCAGGTCATCCCGGTGATCCGGGCCGCCGACCCGGACGCCGTCGTGATCGTCGGCACACGCGGCTGGTCCTCGCTGGGCGTCTCGGACGGCTCGAACGAGAGCGAGGTGGTCAACAACCCCGTGAACGCGACCAACATCATGTACGCCTTCCACTTCTACGCCGCGAGCCACAAGGACACCTACCGCGCCGCGGTGAGCCGGGCGGCGACGCAACTACCCCTGTTCGTCTCTGAGTTCGGCACGGTGAGCGCCACCGGCGGAGGCGCGGTGGACCGGGCGAGCAGCGTCGCATGGCTGGATCTGCTCGATCGGCTGAAGATCGGTTACGCGAACTGGACGTACTCCGACGCCGACGAGGGCAGCGCGGCGTTCGAGCCGGGCACCTGCGCGGGCACCGACTACGGCAGCAGCGGCGTACTGACCGAGTCCGGGGCTCTGCTGAAGAGCCGTATCAGCACCGCCGACGACTTCCCGACGAGCTGACCCCCGGCGGGGCTCCGGAGCCCTCCGGGCCCCGCACGAATTGACTGATTGACGGCGACACCCAGTGGGCAGGGAGGCAGATGATGTCATGAGCACGACTCCTCTCCCCCACAAGGAGGTCGACCATGCACGTCCGCACACTGACCGGGCACCTCGCCGCCGCCGCGCTGTTGTCGCTGCCGCTGCTGAGCGCAGAGGCCGTGGCCGCGGGCCCGTCGGGCGACGCCCCGGGTTCCCCGGCCGCGGCCCGGGTCCTCACCTACGACGCGAGCGGCTCCGCCGAGTTCAGGTCCGCGGTGGACCGGGGCGCGGCGATCTGGAACGAGAGCGTCGAGGGCGCGGAGCTGCGCCCGGCCACGGCGGGGCAGCGGGCCGACATCCGCGTGCTGGCCGACGACGGCTGGCCGCGCGCGCTCACCACTTCCCTGGGCAACGGCACCGTCTGGATCGGCCGCCAGGCCGTGAACGAGGGCTACAACACGGTGCGCATCTCGTCCCACGAGCTCGGTCACATCCTGGGACTTCCGGACCGCAAGCCCGGGCCGTGCTCCAGCCTGATGTCGGGGTCCAGCGCGGGCGTCCCGTGCACGAACCCGTATCCGAACGCGGCGGAGAAGGCGGAGGTCGAGGGCAACTTCGGCGGGGCGGCCGGTTCGCCGCCGGCGATCGCCGCACCGGCACCCGTGCTCATCGAGGACTGACCGGGCAGGGCCGCTGGAGTGCGCCGTGCGGGGAAGCCGTGAAGGGTTCGAGCACACTTCCCCGCCTTCGGCCGCAGCGGCGGAAGACTCGAAGGACTCGCTCGGCGCTTCCGGACAAGCAGGGCGCCGACCACGTATGGGGAGACCGATCAACCATGTTCACTCTGGTACGGACAAGAGTGCGGACGGCGGCGCTCGCACTCTCGGCCGCCGCGGCCCTCGTCTTCAGCGCGACCACCACCACGACCGGTGCGTCGGCGGCCCCCGCCCCCGTGAAACAGGGGCCGACCTCGGTGGCCTACATCGAGGTGAACAACAACAGCATGCTCAACGTCGGCAAGTACACACTGGCCAACGGGGGCGGCAACGTCTTCGACGTCGCCGTGATCTTCGCCGCGAACATCAACTACGACACCGCCTCGAAGACGGCGTACCTGCACTTCAACGAGAACGTGCAGCGCGTCCTCGACAACGTCGCCACGCAGGTGCGGCCGTTGCAGCAGAAGGGCATCAAGGTCCTGCTCTCGGTGCTGGGCAACCACCAGGGTGCCGGATTCGCCAACTTCCCGTCCCAGCAGGCGGCTTCGGCGTTCGCGAAGCAACTCTCGGACGCCGTGGCCGAGTACGGCCTGGACGGCGTCGACTTCGACGACGAATACGCCGAGTACGGCACCAACGGCACCGCCCAGCCCAACGACAGCTCGTTCGTGCACCTGGTGACGGCGCTGCGCGCGAACATGCCGGACAAGATCATCAGCCTCTACAACATCGGCCCGGCCGCGTCCCGCCTGTCGTACGGAGGCGTCGACGTCTCCGCCGAGTTCGACTACGCCTGGAACCCGTACTACGGCACCTGGCAGGTCCCCGGCATCGCGCTGCCCAAGTCGAAGCTGTCACCGGCGGCCGTCGAGATCGGCCGGACCTCGCAGAGCACGGCCGCCGACCTCGCCCGCCGCACCGTCGGCGAGGGGTACGGCGTCTATCTGACATACAACCTCGACGGCAGCGATCGCGGCGCCGACGTCTCCGCGTTCACCAGGGAGCTGTACGGCAGCGAGGCCGTCTACACGCCGTAAGGCGCCCGCCGCTTCGACAACGATGTCGGGGCGAGCGCGGGCGGTCGGGTCCGCCGGCCGTCGCGCGGTGTCGAAGTGCGGGGTCGGACGGTTCTCGGTCAGGGCGAAGGAGGTGCTGCGCCGATGGCGGTGGCGGCGTAGAGGTGGCCGCCGCCGCGTGATCCACTGGCTGGAGAGCGCGGCGTTCCCTCACGGGTGCGGAGGCGCGGTTGCGGGGCCATGGGTCGGCGCCGGGCCCCACGGCGCCTCGAGCGCGGCCCGCAGCGCGGCGACCGTGTCCCGGCCGATCCGCTCGGCGAGCGCCTCCTCCAGCCGTTCGAGGACGAGGTTGGCCTGCCGATGAGCACGCCGCCCCTTTGGGGTCCGCCGGATCAGCCGCCGTCGGGCGGAGGCGGGGTCGGGCGCCTGTTCCAGCAGTCCGAGGTGCACCAGGCCGTGGACTGCCTGGTGCGCGGTCTGCCGGGTGACGCCCATCCGCCGGGCCAGCTCCGACACCGTCGTGCCGTCCTCGTCCAGCACGCTGAAGAGACCCAGCTGCGTCAGCGACACGTGGGACGCGCCCGCCTCGTCCAGGGCGGCGAGCAGGGCCTCGTCGAACCAGCGCCGGGCGTCACCCAGCAGCTGCGGGAGGTTGCGGTCGGCGGGATGCATCAGTTCCTCACGGTGCGGTGGGCGGCGGGCCGGTCCGTCGGCCCACTTGGCGGCCGGCGACCTATTGTGTCAGGCTGCCTGACATTGAAGACGCCGACACGGGAGAGCCATGACCATCGAGTACGCCACACGCTACCGGCGCGCCTCGCGGATACCCGCCGAACCGGGCAAGCCGTACTTCATCGAGAAGGGCGAGGGGGACCGTGCCCACCTGTTCGGCGACCTGATCACGATCTACGCCGGCGGGGAGCAGACCGAGAACACCTTCAACTTCTTCACCGTCGAGGGTCCCAAGGGCGACATCATCCCGGCCCATCTGCACACCGACACCCACGAGGTCTTCTACATCACCCAGGGTGCGGTCCGTCTGTTCGTCGAGGACACCGAGGGCCATCAGCAGGAGAAGCTGCTCACCCCCGGCGACTTCGGCTTCGTACCCAAGAACTGCCGGCACGCCTATCGCATGGAACGCCACCACAGCCAGGTGGTCGGCGTCGCCGCCGGCCCGGGCCGTACCTTCGAGCGCTTCTTCGAAAGTCTCGGTACGCCCGCCGACGCCCTCGGACTGCCGCCCGAGCCCTATGTGCCCGCGCCGGAACGATTCGCCACCGTGCCCCAGGAGTACGACGTGCGGTTCCTTCCCGACCACCAGTGGCGCACCCCGTGACCGCCGGTCGCCGGCCCCTCCGTGAGCTGATCGCCGCACCCCATCCGGACGTCGCGCCCCTGCCTCCCGCGGCCCGCGGCGCGTCGGGCACCCGTGTGTTGCGGGGCGTCCCGTTCGCCGAACGCGCGGGAAGCCGGCCGCTGGAACTGGACCTCTGGCTGCCGGAGAACACCGGGCGGGAGGCGCTTCCACTGGTGCTGTTCGTGCACGGCGGCGCCTGGCTCCGGGGCCGCCGTGACGACATGGGCATGCGGACCCGGGACTGGGATCCCGGACCGTTCGCACGGATCGCGGCGGCCGGCATCGCCGTCGCCTGCGCCGACTACCGGCTGAGCGGCGAAGCGCACTTCCCCGCACCTGTCGAAGACCTCCGCGCGGCGCTGCGCTGGCTCGGCCTGCGCGCCGCCGAGCTGGGGCTGGACATCGGCCGCACGGTGGTGTGGGGTGAATCGGCCGGCGGGCACCTGGCCTCGCTCCTGGCGCTCACCGGGCACTCAGGACCGGCCCCCGTCGCCGCCGTCATCTGGTACGGGCCGGCCGATCTGACCACCGCCCGCGGCCCCTACGATCCCGGGTCGTCCACCACGCCGGAGGCACTGCTGCTGGGCGGGGCCCCGGCGACCCGCCCGGAGCAGGCGCGGGACGCGAGTCCCCTGACGCACGCCCACCCGGGCGCGCCGCCCTTCCTCCTCGTCCACGGCGAGGAGGACACCATGGTCGCGTGCTCACACAGCCGGGATCTCGCCACCCGGCTGGGCGAGCTGGGCGCACCGGTCGACCTCCGTACCGTGCCGGGCGCGGACCACTGCTGGGACGGGCTGCCCGATGCCCGGGTCGAGGACATATTCGACCAGTCACTGCGGTTCACGAGGCGTTTCACCCAGCGGGACGGCGGGGGCCGGTGAAGGACTGCCGGCGTGACCGGCCGGCGGTGGGGTGACCGTGGCGCCGGCGTCGGCCGCGCAGTCCGTGTCCTCGCCCGCGCGGAGCCGTCGCTCGCTCCGGGTGCCGTCGGTGCCGAGAGTGCGGGGCGGCCCGTCCTGCTCCGGGCCGCCGCGCAGCCGGGCGGGTCAGCGCAGTCCGGCGAAGAGGTCGTTCTCCGGTACGGCGGCGCCGGTGGTGTCCCGGACACGGACGAACGTCTCCATGCCCATCAACTCGCCGAACCTCTCCTTGCCCATCTTGAGGAAGAAGATGTTCTCGCCCTGACTGGCGTGCGCGGCGAGCGCGTCGAACTTCTGGCCGCTGAACGCGGTGGTGTCCACCCACGTGGTGATCTCGTCGTCGGGGAGGCCGATCTCGGCCATCGCGGCGGCCTCGGCCAGGTCCGGCTCCGGCATGTCCGGATGGAACTCGCGCATGATCTCGCCGAACCGCTGCATCGCCGATCGGGGCATCGTGGTCCAGTACACCTTCGGCGTCAGCTCCGTCATCTCCAGGGCCGCCATCGTGATGCGGTGGGCCTGGATGTGGTCGGGATGGCCGTAGAAGCCGTTCTCGTCGTAGGTGACGACCACGTCGGGCCGGTAGTGCCGCATGAGTTCCGCGAGTCTCGCTGCGCCTTCCGCCACCGGGGTCCGCCAGAACGACCCGGCGGCGTCGTTGCTCGGCCAGCCCGCCATGCCGGAGTCCGCGTAGTCCAGCATCTCGAGGTCACTGATCTTGAGGACCTCGCGGCTCTCCTCCAGCTCCTGACGGCGCATCAGCGCGACGGCCGCCGGATCGTGCCCCGGATCACCCGGCTTGACGCCCCCCGGTCCGTCACCGCAGCCGCCGTCGGTACACGTCACGAGAACCGTGCGGACACCCTCCGCCGCGTACTTGGCCAGAATCCCGCCCGTTCCGGTGGCCTCGTCGTCGGGGTGGGCGTGCACGGCCATGAGCGTCAAGGGTCGGTTCGTCATGGAAAAGTCCTCCTGCAGACGTGTGTCTCGCTCCGAGTACGGCGGGGCGCGGCGGTCCCGCGAGAGGGCGCCGGCCCTCTGCCCATGCAACAGCATGGGCCGACCCGGCTGTTCCCCACCGCCGCGTCCGCCCGCCCGGCGCAGGAGTCCTAGCCGGCGGCCGCTTCGTCGACCGTCGTCCGCACGTCGAGGATCTCGTCGACTCCGGTGATCTCCAGGAGGCGCCGCATCTGCTGCGGCGGCGCGGCCACGCGGAGGTCGACCGCGCGACGGGTGAGGATCAGCAGGTTCAGCAGACTCGAGTCCGCGAAGGTGATGCCGGAGGCGTCCAGAACGACCTTCGGATGCGCCGCGGCCGCGACGCCCAGCGCGTCCGACAGGGACCCCACCGAGCACATGTCGCACGCGCCTCGCGCGGCGACGACCCAGGCGCCGCGCCATGCGTACTGATCCACCGTGACCTGCTCCGACCCCCGCGGCAGGCCGGCGTCGGCATCGTCCGTACGCCCCGTGACCGCCTCATGCCAAGACACCTTCGGGTCCCTCCTGCGCCTCCCGCACGCGGGCCATGCCGATGCGCGCCGTCTGTAGCACGAAAAGTATGTCACGTATTAGATTTCACGCAAGGCGCTCCGTAGAATGCCGCGCATGGTGGAAGTACCTGAATCTCACACCGGGTGGACGTTCGTCACCAACCACGCACGCGTGCTGGCGGCCATCGCCGACAACCCGAACATCCGGATCCGTGACATAGCCGCCCGCTGCCGGCTCACCGAGCGCGCCGTCCAACGGATCATCTCCGACCTGGAGCAGGACGGCTACCTCTCGCACACCCGCGACGGGCGCACCAACACCTACCGCATCCAGCCGGACCAGGTGCTGCGCCACCCCGCGGAGGCGGGCCTGACCGTGGCCTCGCTCCTCTCCCTGCTCGTACAGGACGAAACCGACCGCGGACGGCACGGAAGCCACCCGTCCGGCCCGGCCGGGGGTACGGCTCTTCGCCGGGACGGGCGAGGGTAGGGCGGGCCCCACGCCCGCCCCTCCCCCGCCGCGTCAGCCGATGGCCTGCTGGGCGTCGGCCGGGCTGTCGAGACCCATCACCTGGCGGCCGCGGAACGGCGACTTCCACGAACCGGTGCCCCGGTAGAGGTAGTTGCCCGTCGGGCTGAGGGCCGTGAGGTCGTTCAGGCCGTCGCGGTCGGCGTCACCGACGGCGACGAGGTGGGTGTACGGCCCCCACCCGCCGCCGATCCGCGTACGGGACGCGAACGTGCCGTCGCCCTTGCCCAGGTAGAGCCAGAGAACCCCGTCCTTGTCCCGGGCGACCAGGTCCCCGGCCGCCGCTCCCCCGATGTTCCCGACGGCCGTCAGGTCGTTGTAGACGCCCCAGCCGCTGCCCACCCTCTTGCGGGCGGAGAAGGGTGCGGCGGCGTTGCCGGTACCGGGGTAGAGCCACAGGACACCGGAGCGGTCGGTGGCGAGGAGGTCGTTCCTGCCGTCTCCGGTGACGTCGGATCCGCCGGTGATCCTGTCGTAGATCTGCCAGCCGCCGCCGACCCTGGTCCGGGTGGCGAAGCCGCCGCGGCCGTTGCCCTGGTACAGCCACAGGACGCCGGCCCCGTCACGGGCGACCATGTCGCCCACTGCCGATCCGCCGACGTCGCCGGTGGCCTCGATGCGGTCGTAGACGTTCCAGCCGCCGCCGACCAGGGCCTTGCCCCCAGCCTCCGTCAACTGTCCGTCGTTGATGCGGGTGCTGAAGTAGGTGTCGCTGCGCCAGAGCCTGCCGGCCGAGTCCCGCGCGAGCACGTCCGGAGTGCCGTTGTCGTTGAAGTCGTGCGGCTGTGCCTTGCGGGTGACGGTGAAGGTCCCGTCGGCGGTGGCGGCCGGGCCGATGCCGTTGAGGGGCGTGGCGACGACTTCCCAGGTGTAGGCGCCGTTGGGGGCGGCCTCGAACCCGTCGCCGATGTATCCGCCGTCCCAGTCCAGCGTGACGGAGGGGGTGGAGGGGTGCGTCTCGGTGACGGCGACGGCCTTCCCGGTCCGTACGTGGCGGAGCGTGATCCGCACCTCCACGCTGGTCCGGGACAGGTCCCAGCGCAGGGACGCCGAGCCCCCGTTCTTGTCGAGGTCGACGACCGGGGGCACGGAGTTGCCGGTGATCTCGACCCTCGTGGGTGCTCCCGCGCTCGCCACCCGGCTGACGACGGGTGCCCCGTCACCGCCCGCCGTGATCTTGTACAGACCCTCGCCGTCGGCGACGCTGCCACCGCGCACGTACAGGCCGTCGGGCGCGGCGGCGGACGAGGTCAGGTGGTCGAGCAGCTTCACGGACCGACCGGTGTCCGGGTCGTACGCGGTCACGGCGTACAACGGACTCTCGCCACCGTAGGCGATGCCGCCTGCCTCCCCGTAGACGACCCAGCCGCCGACCAGGCCCACTTGGAGGTTGCTCGCGTACGCGTGCGGGACCGGGACCTGCCTGACGACGCCGGTGGCCCGGTCCAGGAGGAGGACCTCGGGGTCGGACGAGTTGTCGTTCTCGGTCCAGACGACGTGCGTCCCGGAGACGGCGACGTCCCCTCCCGTGGATTCGGAGGTCCGGTCGTGCACCTCGTGGACGGCGCCCGTGGCGAGGTCGACCAGTGCCCACTTCTCCCGCGCCCCGTCCGTGAAGGTGAGCAGGGCGTCGTCCGGGGTGGCCGGAGCGATCGAGAGGCTCTTCGCACCGGACGGCAGGCCGGTGACGGTCCGCGCGGTCTCCTCGCCGTGGGTGTGCTGACGCAGTGTGAGGACGCCGTCGGCCTCGACGGTGGTGAAGACGGCGTCGGCGGCCGAGCCGACGTAGCGGGGCTCACCGGGCAGATCCCCGACGAAGACGTCGGACGACGACAAGGTCTTGAGGTTCCGCTGCTGGACTCCCCAACGGCCCACGAAGACCAGGTAGTCCGCCGTCCGCGTCGAGCGAAGGTAGGTCCGGTTCGAGTAACCGCTCCCGGCACCGTCCGTGTACCGCGTCCAGCGCTTGTCGAGTGACCCGTCGGCCATGGTCACGAAGCCGGTCAGACCGGCGTCGACCAGCTTCGCGTCCTTCAAGAAGGGCATGAGGGGGACGTCGGCGGCCGTCGTGTCGGCGGTCAGCGCCGCGTGGGCGGCGGGGGCGGGCACGGACAGGACACCGCCGGTGACGGTGAGGACGGTGGTGACGGCGGCGACGAGTCCGCGTCGGGTCGATCGGGCCAGAGGCACGTGCGATTCCTCCTGATGCATGAGGCGCACCGTGCGCCTCACCGCATAGGACTCGCGGTGGCCCGAATGGTTGTACGCCAGGTCAGGACGCCGGTGCGAAGGTCGCCGGCGCCGCCGCCTCTGTCCGTCGTCGGCCGCCCCTGCCGGTGCGGGAGTTCCTCACTCCCCCGGGCCGAGCGGCGTCACGGTGGCTCCCGTCGGGTCGTTCGGGCCCGGCCTGAGGGGGACCGGCCCCAGGGATTCGCCCTCCCAGAGCAGCGCTCGCCATCCCCGGTCGGGGGAGCCGGAGAGGATGACGACTCCGGTGTTCGCCAGGGGGTGCTGCCTGGCGTAGGCGACGTCCACGTTCTCGGCGCGCGCGGCCACCCACATGCGGATGGCGGCGCCGTGGCTGACCAGCGCCGCGGTCCGCGCACCGCTGTCGTGGGCCTCGGCGACGACGGCGTCGAAACGGGCGAGCGCCTCCACCCCGTTCTCGCCCCCGGGCATGCGCGGCCGCACGTCCCCCGCGGACCAGGCGAAGGCGGTGTGCATGTAGGTGTGCGCCGCCTCGTCGTCGCCGCGCATCTCCAGATCACCGGCGGTCAGCTCCCGGATACCGGCCCGGACCCGGACCTCCAGTCCCGTCGCCGCGGCCAGGGGGGCGGCGGTCAGCTGCGTGCGTACGAGCGTCGACGCGTACAGTGCGTCGATCTCCTCGGACGCCAGTGCGTCGGGCAGCGCCGCCGCCTGCTCCTGGCCGAGGGCGGTCAGCCCTGGGCCGGGCTCGGCCGTGTCCAGGAGGTGCTTCAGGTTGGACGGGGTCTGGCCGTGCCTGATGAGCAGGAGACGCATGCGACGGGGACTTTCTGCGGGACGACGGGACCTCTCCACTCTGCCACGCGCCACCGGTGTCCCGGGCCTCACCAGTCGTGCACCGTGCCGTCCCCGAGGCGGTTCACGGGCAGGTAGGCGGGCTCGTAGGGGAAGCGGGCCGCGGCCTCGTCGTCGAGTTCGACGCCGAGGCCGGGGGCGTCGCCGGGGTGCAGGAGGCCGTCCTCGAAGCGGTAGGAGGTACGGAAGACCTCAAGGGTCTGGGGGGCGTGGCGCATGTACTCCTGGATGCCGAAGTTGTGCACCGCCAGGTCGAGGTGGAGGGCGGCCGCCATGCCCACGGGTGAGATGTCGGTCGGTCCGTGCATGCCGGACCTGATGCCGTACACGGCGGCCATGTCGAGCAGTTTGCGTACGGCGGTGATGCCGCCGGTGTGCGTCACCGCCGAGCGGACGTAGTCGATCAGCCGTTCCTGGAGCAGAGTGGTGTAGTCGTGGACGGAGTTGAAGACCTCCCCGATGGCCAGCGGCGTGGTGGTGTGCTCCCGGATGAGCCGCAGCGCCCGCTGGTCCTCGCCCGGGGTCGCGTCCTCCAGCCAGAAGAGGTCGTAGGGTTCGAGGTCCTTGCCGAGCCGCGCAGCCTGGATGGGCGTCATGCGGTGGTGTCCGTCGTGCAGCAACGGGAGTTCGGGGCCGAAGGTGTGCCGGACGGCTTCGAACACGGTGGGCATGTGGCGCAGGTAGGCGCGCGTGTCCCAGCTCTCCTCGGTGGGACGCGGGTGGGCGGTGCCGGTGCGGCGGGCGGGCTCGTAGTCGTAGCGGTCCCCGTCGCCCGCGGCGGAGGCGGCGACGCCGTACACGGAGTCGAGGCCGGGGATGCCGCTCTGGATGCGGACGGCCCGGAAGCCGTCCGCCAGGTGCTCGCGCACCGAGTCGAGCAGTTCGGGTATGTCCCGGCCGGAGGCGTGGCCGTAGGCCAGGGCGCCCGTGCGGCAGGCACCGCCGAGGAGTTGGTACACGGGCATGCCCGCCGCCTTGCCCTTGATGTCCCACAGCGCGATGTCCACGGCGGCGACGGCCGCCATGGTGACCGGGCCCCGACGCCAGTACGCGCCCCGGTACAGGTACTGCCAGGTGTCCTCGATGGCGTGCGCGTCCCGTCCCAGCAGCAACGGGGCCACGTGCTCGCGCAGGTAGGCCTCGACGGCCAGTTCACGCCCGTTGAGGGTGGCGTCGCCGAGGCCGGTGAGCCCGTCCTCGGTGGTGATGCGCAGGGTGACGAAATTGCGCCCTGGGCTGGTGACGACGACATCGGCAGCGGTGATCTTCACGGGGGCGGTTCTCCTTCCGGGACGCCGAGCCCGGTGGTCAGGCCGGTGCCGGGATCACGCCGGGTCGACGCGGGAAACCGTACCCCCGATGGCGAGGACATACAGCTCCCCGTCGCCGTCCTGGGCGAAGGACACCACCTCACCACCGTTCACCCCGAGGTCGTGTTCGGCGGTCACTTCGCCGTTCTCGATCTCCAGGGAGCGCAGGGTGCCGTCGCAGTAGTCGCTGTAGACGTACTGGCCCCTGAGGTCCGCGATGGCCTCGCCGCGGTACACGTATCCGCCGGTGACCGAGCAGCCGAGCCCGGTGCGGTCGTATTCGTGGATCGGCGGAACGTGGTTCGCGGGCTCGGTGCCGCCGCGGAAGGGGTGCGTGCCCTCCATCTGCGACCAGCCGTAGTTCTCGCCGCCTCCGCTGCTCGCGGGCGCCCAGTCGATCTCCTCCCAGTCGCTCTGTCCGACGTCGGCGACGAGGAGGTCGCCCGAGCCCGAGTCGAAGGAGAACCGCCACGGGTTGCGCAGCCCGTACGCCCAGATCTCGCCCTTGGCGTTCGGGTCGCCGGCGAAGGGGTTGTCCTCCGGGATCGCGTACGGGTCGCCGCCCTGGGGGTCGATCCGCAGCAGCTTGCCGAGCAGGGTGTCGAGCCGCTGACCGTTGCCCTCGGGGTCGCCGCCGCCCCCTCCGTCGCCGAAGGCGATGTAGAGGTGGCCGTCGGGACCGAACTTGATGTCGCCGCCGTTGTGGTTGGACTCGGGCTGCTCCTGGGTGAGGACGGTGCGCCGGGTGTCTTGCTGGACCGTCCCGTCCCGGACGGCGAACTCGTCGATGGTGCTGGTTCCCCGGAGGCCGGTGTACGAGAGGTAGAGGTGCGCGAAGTCCTGGTCGAACGCCAGGCCGAGCAGGCCGCGTTCGCCGTCGGTGGTGGTCTCGTCGGAGACGTCGAGCACGGGCGCGCCGAGTCCGTCGTCGTCCAGGACCCGGACGGTGCCCGCTCGTTCGGCGATCCACACCGTGTCCTTCGGTCCCGCGGCACCGGCCGTCGGGTTCTGGGCCCGGGCCACCTCGGTCAGCGCGACCTGCGCCGCGTCGCCCGGGGCGCGGGGCTCGTCGGCGGACGCCGTGGCCAGAGCCAGGGACCCGACGAGGCCCAGCGTGCCGATGATCGCCGATATGCGGGTGCGAACTTTCACCATGGCCTCCCGGAGGCGGTGAGTGGGGGGAAGTTCCGTCGCCGGCCGTCGCCGAGAATACGGGACCACGGCGTCCTGGCCTAGACCAATGCGCGCTTCTCGGCCAATCCACGCCACGTCCGGTGCTCGTGGTCCGGTCTAGGACTTGTCCCGGTCGCCTGCCGAGGGCGGCCCGTCCAGGACCGTGGGAACGTACTCCAGCAACTGGAGCCGGCCGTCGAAGGTGCGGCTCTCGACGAGGTCGAGGGCGACGTCCGGGTACGCGTCGAAGATCCGCTCCCTGCCGGTCGCGCCGGTGATGACCGGGAAGACGACCACGCGGAAGCGGTCGACCAGGCCGGCTCCGAGCAGCGACCGGCACAGGCTGAGACTGCCGAGGGTGCGCAGGGGCCGCGTCCCGTCCCGTTTCATGTCCCGCACGGCCGCGACGGCGTCGCCCCGGACCAGCTCCGTGTTGTCCCAGGACAACGGGGTCCGGAGGGTCGAGGAGAACACCACCTTGGGCATCGCGGTCAGCCAGGTGAAGCCGGGATCGTCGGGCATCTCGCGGGCGAAGCCGGACATCAGCCGGTACGTCGTGGCGCCCATGAGGCTGGTGTGCTGCTTCTCGGCGTCCCCGTCGAGCCAGGCGAGGTATTCGGGTCCCTCCATGCCCCAGAATCCGGGCCAGCCCTCCGCGGCCGCGTACCCGTCGAGCGAGATGATGAAGTCGACCATGAGACTTGATGACATCGGTCTTTCCCTCCTGCGGTGGGTGTGCCAGGTGTGCCCAACGGATACGACCGATGCCGGGCCGGAAATTCATCGGGCCCGGCGCGGCGGAGGTCGGCGGTTCGCCGGGCCGGGCGTGCGGCCGACGCGATCGAAAAGGATTGGACGGGGTGCCGCCCGCGTCGGTACCTTGCCGTGGACCGTGACACTGCCCCAGGAGGTGAGACCCATGAACGCTGTATCGACGTGGGTGCTCCCCCTTCCCGTCATGGCCGGCGACTGACGCAGGTGTCGCCGGGAGCGCCTCGACCACAAGGCACTCCCGAAAGGCCACACCCATGGACTCTGGGCAGTTCAACGCCGAGCCGTCGTCGGACGACACGGCCGAGCGCGAATTCGACGTGATCATCGCCGGTTGCGGGCCGACCGGCGCGATGCTGGCCGCCGAACTGCGGCTGCACGACGTGCGGGTACTCGTTCTGGAGCAGGACACCGAGCCCGTGCCGTTCGTCCGCATCGTCGCTCTCCACATGCGCAGCATCGAGCTGATGGCCATGCGCGGACTGCTGGACCGCCTCCTCCAGCACGGGCGACGGCGTCCGGTCGGCGGACTCTTCGCCGCCATTCCCGCGCCCGCACCCGCGGGACTCGATTCCCCGTACGCCTGTCTGCTGGGCATCCCGCAGCCGGTCGTCGTCCGGCTCCTGGAAGGACACGCCGTCGCCCTGGGCGCGCGAGTCCGGCGCGGAGGCGCGCTCGCCGGTTTCGAGCAGGACGACGAGGGCGTCACCGTGGAGCTGGCCGACGGTGAACGGCTGCGTGCGCGCTACCTCGTCGGCTGTGACGGCGGGCGCAGTACGGTGCGCAAGCTGCTGGGCGTCGGCTTCCCCGGCGAGCCCTCGCGGAACGACACGCTGATGGGCGAGATGGAAGTGGGTGTGCCACCCGAGGAGGTCGCCGCCAGGGTGGCCCAGGTCCGCGCGAGCCGGCAGCGATTCTGGCTGCGCCCCTTCGGCGCGGGAATCCACAGCGTCGTGGTCCCCGCCGCGGAAGTCGGCGACCGCGCTGAACCTCCCACCCTCGACGACTTCAGGCAGCAGCTGCGCGCCGTCGCCGGCACCGATTTCGGCGTGCACTCACCGCGCTGGCTGTCCCGCTTCGGGGACGCCACCCGGCTGGCCGAGCGTTACCGGGTCGGCCGGGTGCTGCTGGCCGGTGACGCGGCGCACATCCATCCGCCCACCGGCGGGCAGGGGCTCAACCTGGGCGTCCAGGATGCCTTCAACCTCGGCTGGAAACTGGCCGCGCAGGTACGCGGCCGGGCGCCGGCCACCCTGCTGGACACCTACGAGGCCGAGCGCCGGCCGGTCGCCGCGGACGTGCTGGACAACACCCGCGCCCAGATGGAACTGCACTCCCCCGAACCGGGCCCGCAGGCCGTGCGCAGGCTGCTCACCGAACTGATCGGCATCGACGAGGTGAACCGCCGTCTCGTCGAGAAGATCACCGCGACCGGCATCCGCTATGACGTCGGCGAGGGGCCCGACCTGCTCGGCCGCCGCCTGCCGGACATCGGGGTGACCCAGGGCAACGGCGGGGGCAACCTCTACGGTCTGCTCCACCGCGGTCGCGGCCTGCTGCTGGACCGCACCGGACGCCTGAGCGCCGACGGCTGGTCGGACCGGGTCGATCACCTCGCGGACCCCGCCGCCGCGCTGGACGCGCCGTGCGTCCTGCTGCGCCCGGACGGCCACGTCGCCTGGATCGGCGACGGCCAGCGGGACCTGGACCGGCACCTGGCCCACTGGTTCGGCGAGCCGACCGGCTGACGCGCCCCCGGCGACGGAGGAAGCCGCCTCTCAACGGGACGGCTTGACCTGGTCGAAGACGGCGAGGGCCGCTGCGGGGTCCGGGCTCACAAGGCGTTCCAGACCGGCCTCCGTGATCCTCGCCCACCGTTCGGCCCGTGCCCACATCCGTTCCTCGAAGTCGCGGACGGCCCGGTCCGGGTCGGCGGGGCCGGCCGCGAGGGACTCGGCGAGTTCGGCGCCCTCCAGCAGGGCGAGGTTCGCGCCCGCCCCCAGGGGAGGCATCAGATGGGCGGCGTCGCCCAGGAGCGTCACCCCGGGGACATGGGTCCAGGTGTGGGAGACGGGCAGGACGTACAGGGGACGGTGGACGAAGGCGGTGCCCTGGCGCAGGAGGTCGAGGACGGGAGCGGTCCAGCCGTCGAACAGTGCCGAAAGGCTCGACCGCACGGCCTCGGCGTCGGTCAGGTCCAGGTGCGTGTGCCAGTCCAGCGGCGCGCGGAACTGGGCGTACACCTTGGCGTGGCCGCCGCTGCCGCGCTGGGCGACGATCGCCCGGTTCACGCCGTACACGGCCAGGGCACCCTCGCCGACCAGCCGGGCGAGGCCGGGGTGGCGGGTGTCGACGTCGTCCAAGGAGGTCTCGACCGCGGTGACGCCGGTGTAGTGCGGCGTCACCGGCGAGACCGCCGGGCGGGTGCGGGACCAGGCGCCGTCCGCACCGACCACGAGGTCGAACGCCTCCTGCCGCCCGTCGTCGAAGTGGACCCGCACGCCCTCCGGGGTCCCCGGCACCACCTTCGCCACGCCGTGCCCCCACCGCACGTCGAGGGAGCCGAGCAGCAGGTCACGGAGTTGCCCGCGGTCGATCTCGGGGTTGGCCCGGTCGTCCGGGCCCGGCCGCCAGTCGCGCAGCACGGTCCCGTCCGGGTCGAGGATGCGCATGGCCTGCCCCTCGGGGCGGGACAGCGCCTGGAACTCCGCGAGCAGCCCCGCCTTGTCCATGGCCAGCTGGCCCAGCCCCTCGTGCAGGTCGAGCGTGCCGCCGGCGGGGCGGGAGTCGGGGGCGCAGTCCCGTTCGAGGACGGTGACGGGATGGCCGTGGCGGTGCAGCACGCGGGCGAAGGCGAGTCCCGCGGGACCGCCGCCGACCACGGCGATACGTTGTCTCATGGCGATACACTGTATTTTTCCTCTACGGTGTATCGCAACAGTACGGAGGGGACATGACTGTCTGGGACCGGCCGGAGCCGCCGAACCGCCCTGTGCCGCTCGACCGGGAGCGGATCGTCGCCGCCGCGGTGGCGCTCGCCGACGAGGGCGGGCTGGCGGCGGTGTCCGTGCGCAAGGTGGCCGCCCGGCTGGACGCCGGCCCGATGCGGCTGTACGGATACATCTCCACCAAGGACGAGCTGTTCGACCTGATGGTGGACGCGGTGTACGCCGAGATCCTGCCCGGGGAGCGGCCCGGTGACTGGCGGGAGGCGCTGAGCGGCCTCGCCCACCGCACCAGGGAGGCCGCTCTTCGGCACCCCTGGCTGGCGGACCTGCTCGGCGGCCGGCCGGCCCTGGGCCCGAACGGCCTCGCCGTGAGCGAGGCCACGCTGGCCGCCCTCGACGGCCTCGCCGACGTCGACACGGTCATGCGCGCCGTGGAGACGGTCAGCGCCTACTTCACCGGCGCGATCAGGCGCGAGATCGCGGACCTGCGGGCCGAGCGCGACACGGGCCTGTCCAAGGCCGAGTGGCAGCGCGCCCGTGGCCCGCACCTGACGGGGATGCTGGCCACGGGCCGCTTCCCGGCGCTGGCCAAGGCCGTGTACGACGGCACGCACGTGGACGCCGCGGAGTCCTTCGCGACCGGCCTGGACTGGGTGCTCGACGCGGTGGCCGCCCGACTCACCTGACCGCCCTCACCGGCGCCGGGTGGAACCGGCGGGGACGGGCACGAACCGGTAGGCGTCCGCGTGGGTGACGACCCGGCCGGCGGTGGGCGGTGCGAAGTGGGTGCCCAGGACGAGCGTGTCCGTGTCGGCGAGCGAGCCGAGCAGCCCGCGGCGGGAGGCCTCGGACCGTTCCGGGTCGATGTCGACGCAGGCTCCCACGGCGGGGTGCGCGAGCTGAACGGGGTGGTGGACGCAGTCACCGGTGATCACGGCCGTCTGGCCGCGGCTGGTCAGCTCGACGGCGAGGTGGCCGGGCGTGTGGCCGGGGGTGGGGATCAGGCGCACGCCCGGGACGGTCTCCAGGCCCTCGGCGGGGACGTCGACGAGGTCGAGCAGCCCGGCCTCCTCCACCGGGATCACGGAGTCGCGGAACATCTGCCTGCGCGCCTCCTCCATGTCGTACCCGGCCCAGAACTCCCGCTCGGTGCGGGAGGACAGGTAGCGGGCGTTGGGGAAGGTGGGAACCCACCGGCCGTTCTCCTGCCGTGTGTTCCAGCCGACGTGGTCGGCGTGCAGGTGGGTGAGGATCACCAGGTCGACGGCGTCCGGGGGGAAGCCGGCGGCGGTGAGGCGCTGGAGGAAGTCGGTGCGCAGGTCGTGCCAGGCGGGGTTGGCCCGCTCCTTGCCGTTGCCGATGCCGGTGTCCACCAGGACGCGCGTCCCGCCGACCGTGAAAGCGAAGCTGTGGCTGTCGATGCGCAGGGTGCCCTCGTCGTCGGCGAAGTCGGGACGCAGCCAGGGCTGCCCGGCGACGAGGTCCGGGGTGGCACCGGGCAGCAGCCAGGCCCCGGTGGCGGCCGGCAGGGCGACCTCGTCGACGCGGTGCACGGGGACGTCTCCCACCGTCCAGGGGGGGACTGCGGTCTGGTCGGTGGCCGGAGCGGTGCTCATGATCGGTCGCTTCCTTCGGGTGCGTGTCGGTGGGCGCGGGACGGGACCCACCCCTGGCGCTAAACGCAATCTGTTTGCCTTTAAGCACAGTAGGACCTACAGTCCAGCTAACGCAAACAGTTAGCTTTTGAGCGTTCCCACTTCTGCGCCCAGTCCCAGGCCCAGTCCCAGTCCCAGTCCCAGTCCCAGTCCCAGCCTCCAGGAGAAACGCCCGTGCCCTCCCTCGAACCCACTCCGCCGGAGGCGGCCCGCTGGGCCGCCCGCGCCGGACTCCCGTTGCCCGCGGACCGCCACGCCGCGGTCGCGGCCACCGCACACCACATCCACTCCGTCGTCGCCGTCCTGCGGGAGCTGGACTTCGCCGACACCCCGCCCGCCGCCGCGTACCGCGCGGAAGAGGAGACGCACGATGCAGCCGTATGAACTGACCCTCGGCGCGGCCGCCGACGCCGTCCGGGCCCGGCGCCTGTCCCCCGTCGAGCTGGCGGACTCCGTCCTGGAGCGCGTCGGACAGACGGAGCCGCGTCTCCGGGCCTACGCCACCGTCACCGCGGAGCACGCCCGCCGGGCCGCGCGCACGGCCGAGGACGACATCGCGGCCGGCCGCCACCGTGGCCCGCTGCACGGCATCCCGATGGGGCTGAAGGACCTGATCGACGTCGCCGGCGTCGCGACGTCGGCCAGTTCACGGGTCCGCGCCGACCATCGCGCGCAGGCGAGCAGCACCGTCGCCACCCGGCTGGAGGCGGCCGGCGCGGTCCTGGTGGGCAAGACCCACACCCACGAGTTCGCCTACGGGCTGACCACGCCGCAGACCAGCAACGCGTGGCATCCCGGCCGGGTGGCCGGCGGATCCAGCGGGGGGTCGGCCGTCGCCGTGGCGGCGGGTACCGCGACCTTCGCGCTGGGCACGGACACCGGTGGTTCCATCCGGGTGCCCGCCGCGCTGAACGGGGTCGTCGGCCTCAAGCCGACGTACGGTCTCGTCCCCCGGCACGGCGTCACATCCCTGTCCTGGTCACTGGACCACGTCGGACCGATCACCCGCACCGTCGAGGACGCCGCCCTGGTGCTGGACGCCCTGGCCGGACACGATCCCCGCGACCCCGCCTCCCTGAGCGCACCCGCCACGCCGTACCGCCCGGCCGCGGACACCGACCTCACGGGGCTGCGCGTCGGTGTGCCGCGCAACTACTACTTCGACCACGTCGACCCGGAGGTGGAGACCGCCGTCCGGGGCGCGATCGACCGGCTCGAGGCACTCGGCGCACGACTGGTCGAGGTCGAGATCCCCATGACCCGCTACATCCAGGCCACCCAGTGGGGCCTGATGGTGCCCGAGGCCACCGCCTACCACGAGCGCACGCTGCGCACCGTCCCCGAGCTCTACCAGGCCGACGTCCGCATCCTGCTCGAGGCCGGTGAACTGATGCCCGCCGGGGACTACCTGCGCGCCCAGCGCGCCCGCACCCTCATGCGGCGCAAGTGGGCGGCCATGTTCCGGGAGGTCGACCTGATCGCCGCCCCCACCGTCCCGGCGACCGCCGTCAGGGCCGGTCAGGAGACGATCACCTGGGCCGACGGCACGGTCGAGGGCGTGTCCGACGCCTACGTGCGTCTGTCGTCCCCCGCCAACATCACCGGCGTGCCGTCCCTCACCCTGCCGGTCGGCCACGACACGGCGGGGCTCCCCATCGGCATGCAGCTGCTCGGACGGCCGCTCGCCGAGCCGGTGCTCCTGCGGGCCGGTCACGCCTACGAACAGAGCGGGCCCGCACGCGGGCTCGCGCACGCGGCGTGAACGAGCGCCGACCCCTTAGACGCAATGACTTTGCTTTAAGGTGACATGCATGAGCAGGCAGATGGTGCGTCCCGGCGGGCGCAGTGCCCGGGTCCAGGCGGCGGTGCACGCCGCGGTGCGCGAACTCGCGTCGGAGGTGGGGCGGGACGCCCTGACCGTGCCGCTGGTGGCCCGGCGTGCGGGCGTGACACCGTCGACGATCTACCGGCGCTGGGGAGACCTGCAGGAGCTGCTGTCGGACGTCGCGGTCGAACGCCTACGGCCCGACACCGCCCCCCAGGACCACGGCGCCCTGCACGCCGACCTGGCGGCCTGGGCTGAGCAGTTCCTCGACGAGATGGCCTCCCCCACCGGTCGCGCCTACATCCGCGACGCCCTGCTCGGCGACCCGGACGGCAGCAACGCCGGCCAGTGCTCCGCCTACGCGGCCGAGCAGCTCGGGACCGTGCTCGCCCGCGCGGCCGGACGCGGGGACGACACGCCCGATGTCGAGACCGTCATGGACGGTGTCGTCGCCCCCTTGATCTACCGCATCCTCTTCCGTCCGGACGGGCTCGACGCCCCGTACGCGCGCCGGCTCGTCGCGCAGGTCCTGGGGCACGCCGGCCCCTGACCGGCTGCGCCCGCGCGGCGCCGGCCGTCTCTCTTCCCCGCTCCGCCCTCCGGCCCCCTCCATCGCACGGGGCCGGAGGCGGTCCGGAATCCGTGCTTTCGGTGCCTCGCCGTCCTCGTCTGGGTACGGAACCCGGCAACAACGCCTCGACGAGAGACTGGACATGACTGGACACCAACCCGCTCACCACCCACCTCAACGCGTCGGCGTCGTCACCGAGTCCTCGCCCGGGGAGACTCGCGTCGCCGCGACGCCCGCGACGGTCCGCCTGCTGCTCGGCCTCGGGTACGAGGTCGTCGTCGAGCCGGGAGCCGGCGCGGCCTCCGGGTTCGGTGACGAGGCCTATGCCGAGGCGGGAGCCAGTCTCGGGGCGGCCTGGGCCGCGGACCTCGTGCTCAAGGTCAACGCGCCGACCGACGAGGAGATCGCGCAACTGCGCTCGGGGACGACGCTGGTGGCCCTCGTCGCACCGGCACAGCGGCCCGAGCTGCTGGAGGCGCTCGCCGCGCGTGACGTCACGGTGCTCGCCCCGGACGCGGTGCCGCGGATATCGCGGGCGCAGTCGATGGACGTGCTCAGCTCCATGGCGAACATCGCCGGGTACCGGGCGGTGATCGAGGCGGCCCACGTCTTCGGGCGGTTCTTCACCGGGCAGGTCACCGCGGCGGGCAAGGTGCCGCCGGCGAAGGTCCTGGTCGCCGGGGCCGGGGTCGCGGGGCTCGCCGCCATCGGGGCCGCCTCCAGCCTGGGCGCGATCGTCCGCGCCACCGACCCCCGGCCCGAAGTCGCCGACCAGGTGCGGTCGCTGGGCGGCGAGTACCTCGCGGTGGACGTGGCGCAGGAGGAGAGCACCGACGGCTACGCCAGGGCGACGTCGGCCGACTACGACCGTGCCGCGGCCCGGCTCTACCAGGAGCAGGCCCGCGATGTGGACGTCGTCATCACCACCGCGCTGATCCCCGGTCGGCCCGCCCCGCGCCTGATGACCGCCGCCGACGTGGCGGCGATGCGACCGGGCAGTGTCATCGTCGACATGGCCGCCGCCCAGGGCGGCAACGTGGAGGGGACCGTCCCGGGCCGGAGCGTGGTGACCGGCAACGGCGTGACCATCATCGGCTACACCGACCTGGCGTCCCGGCTGCCCGCCCAGGCGTCCCAGCTGTTCGGCACCAACCTGGTCAACCTGCTGCGGCTGCTCACCCCCGGCAAGGACGGCCGGGTCGTCATCGACTTCGACGACGTGGTGCAGCGGACCGTGACCGTGGTCCGCGCGGGCACGGTCACCTGGCCTCCCCCGCCGGTCCCCGTGTCGGCGGCCCCGCCCGCCACCGCGCCCGCGGCGTCCACCGCCGCACCGGCGACCGCGAAGACGTCCGGCACCACCCCGGCCGGGCGCTTCGGCCTGATCGGCCTCGGCATGCTGGCGACCTTCCTCCTGGTCGCCTTCGCCCCGGCCCAACTGGCGCAGAACTTCACAGTGTTCGCGCTGGCGGTGGTCATCGGCTACTACGTGATCGGCAAGGTCCACCATTCCCTGCACACCCCGCTGATGTCGGTGACCAACGCCATCTCGGGGATCGTGGTGATCGGTGCCCTCGTGCAGATCGGGCACGAGAGCGCGCTCGTCACCGTGCTGTCCTTCGTGGCGATCCTGCTGACGAGCGTGAACATCTTCGGCGGTTTCGCCGTCACCCGCCGCATGCTGTCCATGTTCTCGAGAGGCGAGCCCCGATGACGTCCATGACCGCGTCCCGCGCCGCCGACCTGGTGGCGGCCCTGCTGTTCGTCCTCAGCCTCGCCGGCCTGTCCCAGCACCGGACGTCACGCGCCGGCGTCGTCTACGGCATCGTGGGGATGGCGCTCGCCCTGGTCGCCACCGTCGTGGTCTCGGCGCGGAGCGTCTCCGCCGGGCCGGTCGCGCTGATCCTGCTCGCCACGGTGATCGGCGCGGCGCTGGGCCTGTGGCGGGCACGGCGCGTGGAGATGACGCAGATGCCCGAACTGATCGCGGTGCTGCACAGCTTCGTCGGTCTCGCCGCCGTCCTGGTCGGCTGGAACAGCTACCTGGAGGTCGAGGCCCACGGCTCACGGGGGCGGATCGCCGCCGATCTGATCGGCATCCACCACGCCGAGGTGTTCATCGGCGTCTTCATCGGCGCGGTCACCTTCACCGGCTCCGTGGTCGCGTACCTGAAGCTGTCCGGGCGGATCAGGTCCCGGCCGCTGGTGCTGCCCGGCAAGAACGCCCTCAATCTGGGTGCGCTGGCCCTGTTCGCGGTGCTGACGGTCTGGTTCACCGTCAGTCCGGGCCTGCCGCTGATGGCGGCGGTCACGGTCCTGGCGCTCGCCCTGGGCTGGCATCTGGTGGCCTCCATCGGCGGTGGCGACATGCCCGTGGTGGTCTCGATGCTCAACAGCTACTCCGGCTGGGCCGCGGCGGCTGCCGGATTCCTGCTCGACAACAACCTGCTCATCGTCACCGGGGCGCTGGTCGGTTCCTCCGGTGCGTATCTGAGCTACATCATGTGCCAGGCGATGAACCGTTCCTTCCTCTCCGTCATCGCGGGCGGCTTCGGCATCGAGGCCCCGCCGGGCGGCGTGGACGAGCAGGGCGAGCACCGCGAGATCCGGGCGCACGAGGCGGCCGAACTGCTGGCCCGGGCGCGGTCCGTCGTGATCACCCCCGGTTACGGCATGGCCGTCGCGCAGGCCCAGCATCCGGTCGCGGAGCTGACCCGGCGGCTGCGCGAGCGCGGGATCGAGGTGCGCTTCGGCGTCCACCCCGTCGCCGGGCGGCTGCCCGGGCACATGAACGTGCTGCTGGCCGAGGCGAAGGTGCCGTACGACATCGTCCTGGAGATGGACGAGATCAACGACGACTTCGCGGACACCTCGGTCGTGCTGGTCATCGGTGCGAACGACACGGTCAACCCCTCGGCGACCGAGGATCCCGCCAGCCCGATCGCGGGTATGCCCGTACTGCGGGTCTGGGAGGCGGAGCAGGTCGTCGTCTTCAAGCGCTCGATGGCCTCCGGCTACGCGGGCGTGCAGAATCCGCTGTTCTTCCGGGAGAACAGCAGCATGCTCTTCGGCGACGCCAAGCAGAGCGTCGAGGAGATCCTCCAGTCCCTCGGCTCCGAGACCGGCCGGGGACCCACGGCCCCCGCGCGGGGGGTGACGGCGACACGGTGACCCGGGTCGCCCGTGCGGGCCCTCACTCGTGGGGCGGCTCGAAGGCCTGGGCGACGGCGAGGCTGTCCTCGTACACGTGGTGCCGGGTGACGAGGCCGTTCTCGACGGTGAGGTGGAGGGCGAAGCGGGCGCGGTACGGGCGTCGGGTGGGGCGGGCGGTCTGGCGGATCTCGCCGAGCACGACCGCGTCGTTCCCGTCGACGAGGATGCGCTCCACCTCGGTGGCCGCCTGCTCGGGCACGTGGTGTCCGGCCAGCTCGCGGTAGTGGGCCGCCGCGTCCGCCCGGGTGGACCGGTGGCGGATCCACGGCGTGGCGGGACGGCCGTGCTCGGCCTCCGGCCAGTCGAGTCTCCAGTCGCCCTGTTCGGCGTACAGCTCGGCGATGTGCTCGGGGTCGCCCGCGCCGATCCTGCGCAGCAGCTCCTCCACCACGGAGCGGGTGTGCGTCGATGTGGCCGTGGTCATGGCTGACCTCCTCCGGGGCCGCATCCCGTCGATGCGGCGAGGTCGCCCATCCTGTCGGTCCGCGCCGGGCGGCGCGATTACCTCCGGAGTAGGGCAGTCGCGGCCTCGCCTCAGGAACCGTCCAGCCACTGGGCCAGGGCAGCCGCCTCGCTGTGGTCCACGTCCTTGGTGGCCGTCAGCAGGGTCACCTTTGACCCCGCCGAGAGGTCGCGCAGGCGCTCCAGCGCGGCCCGGTGGTCCGGGTCCTCCAGTTCGGCGAAGTAGCGGCGCCGGAATTCGTCGTAGCGCTGCGGATCGTGGTGGTACCAGCGCCGCAGATCGGTCGAGGGGGCGACGTCGCGCAGCCACTCGTCCAGCTCGGCCTTCTCCTTGCTCACGCCACGAGGCCACAGGCGGTCGACGAGCACCCGCTTGCCGTCCTGCGGTGTGGAGCTTTCGTAGATTCTCCGGTATCCGACCCGTGCAGCCATGACCCACCTTCCGGAAACGACCCGGGCAGCCTCTTCCCTCGTGCTGTCCCATCCGGGTGGACCACCGCGGCGGGGCCCAAACACGGGCCGGCGGCGGCGCGCCCTCGTCAGGCTCCCGGCCGCGGCCAGCCGGCCAGTCCCTCCTCGCCGGGAGGCTGCGCGACGGCCTGCTCCACGGAGCAGTGGAAGGAGTAGACCGTGCCCAGTCCGCCGAGGGCGAAGACGTGCAGGAGCCGCCGGTCGGAGCAGGCGATCCGCAGGGACCCGTGCTGGTCCCGGATGTGCTTGGTCACGGCCACGATCATGCCGAGCCCCATGGAGTCGATGAACGGGGTGTCGCACAGGTCGAGCACGAAGTGCCGGTGGCCGTCGGCGAGGCGTCGGAACACCTCGGCCCGGACGAGTGGCGCGAAGGCGATGTCGATCTCGTCGTCGGCCCGGACCACCGTCCAGCCGTTCGCCACGTGGCTGCATACCTGTACGTGCGGCCCTGCGACGCCCTGCTCACTCACGCTCCGGCTCCTCTGCGAATCCGTCCGATTTGCCCGTCTCATCCAGGAAACGCGGTACGGCCGCGGTCTCACAAGGGTCCGGTTTTCAGATGGTGAGCGACAACCTCCGGGACACCCGCTCCGCCGTCGCGAGCAGCGTCGTGACGGCGTCGTCGAGGCAGGCCGTGCGGTTGACGTCCAGGGAGACGCCGAGCGATCCGATGGTGTCGCCCCGGCGGACGGGGACCGCGACGCACGCGGTGCCCAGCCGGTACTCCTCGATGTCGGTCACGGCCGGGCGGTGCGGAGAGGCGTCGAGGCGCCGCAGCAGCTCGGCACGGTAGGTGATGGTACGCGGGGTGAGATCGTTCAACGCGTGGCGGGAGAGGTACTCGGCGCGGGCGTCGGCGTCCAGTTCGCGCAGCACGCTCTTGCCCAGCGCCGTGGCGTGTCCCGCGTCCTCGAAGCCGACCCACAGGTCGACGCGGGGGGCCTTCGGCCCGTCGACGATCTCCGCGACCCGGATCTCGCCCTCCTCGTAGAGCGTCAGATAGGCCGCGGCCGACAGGTCGTCCCGCAGCTCGGTGAGCGTGGGGCGGACCCTGCTGAGCGCCGTCTGGTCATGGCTTTGGGCGTGCAGCGCGCCCAGCCTCTCCCCCAGGACGAAGGTGCCGTCCTCGAGTCTGCGCAGGTAGCCGTCGTGGACCATGGTGCGCAGCAGGTGGTAGGTGGTGCCCAGGGCCAGGCCCGTCTCGCGCGCCAGCTGCTTGGCCGGTACGCCGCTCTCGTGGGCGCCCACCGCTTCCATCAGCCGGAACGCTCGCTGCACCGAGGAGATGAGCGTGGGGCCCTCCTGACCGCTCATCCCTCCACACTGCGCCCCGCCGAAGGGGTCCGGCAAGTGCCGCTACGGCTTGATGCCGACCCCGGCCCACAGACTGACCTGGGCGTCGGTGGGGGTGTCCGGCCCGGCCGGCGACGTCGGTCGCCAGCGGTGACCGACCGTGACGCCCGGTTCCAGGAGATCCAGCCCGTCGAAGAAACGCGTGACGTCCTTCTGCGAGCGGAACTGCACCGGCGTGCCCGCTCCGGTGTAGATGTCCGTGACCTTCTCCCAGGTGGGCGGGTCGAAGTCGGGCGTGCAGTGACTCAGCGCGAGGGCGCTGCCCGCCGGGAGGGCCGCCATCAGCCGGTCGACGATGCCGTACGGGTCGCGGGCGTCGGTGATGAAGTGCATCAGGGCGTTCAGCGACAGGGCGACCGGCTGCGACAGGTCGAGCACCTCGGCCAGCTCGGGCGCGGTCAGCAGCGAGTCGGGGTCGTTGACGTCGGCCTCGATGTAGGTGGTGCGACCCTGCGGGGTGCTGCGCATGAGGCGCTCGGCGTACTTCAGGACGAGCGGGTCGTTGTCGGCGTAGACCACCCGGGCCTCGGGGACCACGGACTGTGCCACCTGGTGCACGTTCGGCTCGGTGGGGATGCCCGTGCCGATGTCCAGCCACTGCCGGATGCCGTGCTCCTGGGCCAGTACCCGAGTGGCGCGGTGCATGAAGGCGCGGTTCTCCCGGGCACAGGTGAAGATGCCCGGGTAGGCCTCGGCGACCGCTTCGGCGGCCTGCTTGTCGACCGGGAAGTGGTCCTTGCCGCCGAGGTAGTAGTCGTACATGCGGGCCGAGTGCGGCCTGCTGGTGTCCAGTCCCCGCGCGGCGTGGGTGTTGCTCATCCTTTTCCCTTCTCGAGGCCGGCCGTGAGGTGGTCCGCCATGCCCTGCTTGACTCCCCGGACGAACGCGCCGATCTCCTCGGACGTGTAGATGAGCGCGGGGCCGGAGGGGTCGGTCGACTGACGCACCGCGACGCGTCCGTCGGCGAGCCGCTTGGTCTCCACGCACTGGCCGCCGTTGGGGCCGCTCCACGGGCGCTCCCAGCCGCTTTCGCCGAGGTCGCAGGCGGGCATCCCGTTGTAGACGGGGTCGTCGGTGATGCTCATGAGTACTCCTTGCGCATGCGGTTCAGGAGCGCCGTGCTGTCCCGTGTCGAGGTGAGCAGCGCCATCCTGTTGTGCGCCTCCAGGTGCGCGACGACGTCGTCCCGTTCGTCCAGGTACATCGACGCGGAGAGGATCTCGCTGTAGACGACGTCGGGCAGCTCCGGCTCCTCGAACCGGAAGTAGGTGAAGGGGGCGCAGGCCCCGACGTGGGCGCCGACGGCGAAGGGCAGGATGTCGATGCTGACGTGCTCCAGCTCGGACGCCTCCAGGAGCCGGTCGATCTGCTCGCGCATCACTTCCGGACCGCCGACGACCCGGTGCAGGACCGCTTCCTCCATGACCACCCAGAGGGTGGGCGCGTCCTCCCGCTCCAGCAGGCTCTGCCGCCGCAGCCGCAGCCCGACGCGGCGCTCCAACTCCTCCTCGGAGCCGTTCGGAAAGCCTCCGCCGAGGACGCCGCGGGCGTACGCGGGGGTCTGGAGGAGTCCCGTGACGTAGTGGGGTTCGTAGGTGCGCAGTGTGCTGGCGCCGGTCTCCAGACTGACGTACGCGGTGAACCAGTTGGGCAGGACGTCGCGGTAGGCGTGCCACCAGCCCGGTTTGTTGGCCTGCTCGGCGAGCGCGACGAACTCGTCCGTCTCCTGCTGTGGGCTCCCGTACGTCTGCAGGAGCTTCTCGACATAGAGGGGTTTGAGGGCGACTTCGGCCTTCTCCAGCCGGCGGATCGTCAGGGGTGTGACCCGAAGCGCCTTGGCGGCGTCGGCCAGTGAGGCGCCCGCGTTCTGCCGCATCTCCTGGAGCCGGCGGCCCAGGATCATGCGCAGCACCGTCGGGGCGCTGGTGCCCGCGCCGGACCGGGGTTCGCTCACGCCCCCACCTCCTGATGGGTCGTCACCGGCGCCATTGTGGCAGCGAGTTGGTGATGACACCAGACTGAACGGGTCTTCCTGAAATTATCAGGGATCCGGTTGCAGCCTGAACCGGACGGCGAGCATAGTTGCGTCCGTGAGCCTGCCCGTCCGACCGCCGTCCCGTATGCGCCCGCCGAGGCCCTGCCCCCCATCGCGCCCGTCCTGACTGGAAGGCGATCACCGTGACCCCCCACACGAGCCCTTCGCCCGGACTCTTACCGTCGGCCCGTCCGGACCGGGAACACTGGTTCGACCTTCCCTCGCTCCGGATCAGCGTGCGGACGGCACGCGACACGGTGCGCCGGCAGCTTCGCGCCTGGCGGCTCCCCGGCGACGTGTGCACCGACGCGGTGCTGCTGATCTCGGAGCTGGCGACCAACGCCGTGCTCCACTCGGGCGGCGACCGCATGCTGTGCGGTCTGTCGCTGACCTCGCGCGAACAGCTGCGGATCGAGGTGCACGACGACGGACGCACGTCGGCCCGTCCGGCCGGCTGCGGCTCCGGTCCGCAGGACGAGAGCGGCCGGGGGCTGTTGATCGTGCAGCAGCTCGCCGACTCCTGGGGGACCGCCCGGTCCGGCCGCACCGGGGGCACCATCGTCTGGGCGGTTCTCCGGATCGGGGCCTGACCCACCGGGACTCGCCGGGGGGACCCGCCGGCCGGGCCGATGAGTACGAGCTGAGTATCTGCGCTCATGTCCCGGCACGTGGCGGGGGCCACACTCCGAGCCATGACGAACCTTCCGCCCCCGGCCGAGGAACTGCGGGTCCTCGACGCCGAGCTGCGGCAACTCGACCTGCGCCGCGCCGTCCTGCTGCGGCGCCGCGCATGGCTGGTCCACACACTGCGGTCGGCCGCTCCCCGGCAGCCCGCCCAGGCTCCCGGGGCGCCGCCGGGTGGCTGGCCCGCCGGCCCGGGCGCCGGCGCCGTCGCCCGCCGGCCGGAGGCCACCGCGCCGAGCGTGCAGAACGTGCTGCTGGTGCTCGGTGGCGTACTGCTGACGATCGCGGCGATCGCGTTCACCCTCGTCAGTTGGGGCCACCTGGGGATCGCGGGCCGCGCGCTGGTCCTCGGTGCGCTGACCGTGGCGGCACTGGGCGCGCCGGTGGTGTTGCTGCGGCGCGGGCTGAGGTCGACCGCCGAAGCCGTGGCCGGCCTGGGGACGGCCCTGACCGTCCTCGACGCCTACGCGCTCCACGAGGTGGCGTTCACCGGCACGGACGGTGTCGGGTACACGGCCGCCGCGTCCGCCGTCCTGGCCGCGCTGTGGGCCGCGTACGGTGTGCGGCTCGGGCTCTTCCATCCCCTTCCGCTCGCCGTGGCGACCGCCCACCTGCCCCTGCTGCTGTGGGCGATCGCCGTCGGCGCGGGTCCGCACACGCTCACCGCCGTGTTGCTGGCGACCGCCGCCGGCGGCACCGCGGTCGCGCTGCGCACCTCCTCGACGCCGGTGCGTGTGGTCGCCGTCGTCGGCGCGCCGGCCACGGGCGCCGCCGGTGTGCTGTCGGCCGGGTGGCTCTGCTGGAGCGCGTCCGACCCCGGCACGGCCGCACGGGCGGCGGCGCTCCTGGTCGTGGCGGCGGCCGCCGCCCTGGCGGCCGGCCGCTTCGTCCCGAACCGGGAGGCCGCCATCGGCACCGCCCTCGCCGCGGGTCTGTGCCTGGTCGCCGCGGTCGGAGGGGTGCTGTGGGTCTCGGTGCCGGGCGAGTGGACGGTGCCGGGGTGTCTGGTCTGCGCCATCGCGCTGCCGGCGGCGGAACGAACGCCGCTTCCCCTGCCTCTGCGTCAGGGGCTGGTGCGTGCTTCGGCAGCGGTCCAGGGCTTCGCGGTGCTGTGGGCGCTCCCGCTGGTCGTGGGGGGCGTCCTCGGTCCGGCGGCCCGCGCGGCGAGGCCCTGGTCCGGCGCGCCGCGGGACATCCGGGACGCCGTGTTCACGGACGTGCCCCCGCCTCCGTACGCGAGCACCGTACCGCTGGTCCTCGCCGTGGTGGCCGCGGCGCTGGTGGTGGCCGGACGCCGCACCACCAGGCGTCCGGCCGTCATGGTGGCGGCCCTCGTCCTCGGCTGGGCGGCCGTCTTCGTCCTCCCGGTGGCGCTCCGGCTGCCCTACCCGGCGGGGCTGGTGGCCCAGGCGGCCGTGGTCGTGGCGGTCCTGGGCTTCGCGGTGCCGGCCGACCGCGCCGGCGAGAAGCGCGAGGGGCCGTCGCCACTGGCCCTGACGGCCCTGCTGCTGGCTCTGGTCACCTCGGTCGACCTCGCCCTCCTCTCCCTGGCCTCGCAGTCCGCGACGATCGGTGTACTCGCGGCTCTCACGGTCCTGTTCGGTGCGGCCGGCCACCGCCCGAAGACCGCCCCGTTCACCGTGCCCGCCGCCCTCGGTCACGCCACGGCGCTGGCCTGCGCGATCGGTGCGTCGGCCGGCTTCGCACCGCACCACACGGCGCTGCTGGTGCTCGTCGTACCCGCCGTCGCCGCCCTGGTCGCGTCGCGGCCGGCCGGGTCGCGCACGACCGTACCGGTCGAGGCCGCGGGTGCGGCGGCGGCACTGCTCGCGCTCGCGCTCTCCCTGCCGGACCCGCCGATGCTCGCCCTGGTGCTCTCGCTGTGCGGTGTCGTCACGGCCGCCTCCGCGCTGCGCCCGGAGCGGCGGGCGGCCGGCTGGGCGGCGGCCGTGCTGTTCCTGCTGGCCGCCTGGGTGCGCCTGGCTGCATGGGACGTCGGCACGCCGGAGGCCTACACCCTGCCGGTGACCGTGCCCGCGCTGGTCGTCGGGTTCCTGCGTCGGCGCCGCGACACGGCGGTCTCCTCGTGGACGGCCTACGGTGCCGGCTTGGCCGCCACCCTGGTGCCGAGTCTGCTCGCCGCCTGGGACGACCAGCACTGGCTGCGGCCCCTGCTGCTCGGCGTCGCCGCGCTGGCCGTGACGCTGGTGGGCGCCCGGCAGCGGCTCCAGGCGCCGCTGGTCCTCGGCGCGGGCGTCCTCGCGCTGGTGGCGCTGCACGAGCTGGCCCCGTACCTCACCCAGGTCGTCGGCGCGCTCCCCCGCTGGGCACCTCCGGCCCTCGCCGGTCTCGTGCTGCTCGTCCTGGGCGCCACCTACGAACAGCGGCTGCGGGACGCCCGGCGGCTGAGAGCGGCACTGGGGCGCCTCCGGTAGGGATCGCGCCGTCACAAGTGAGGGGCCTGGTGGCGATGCCGTGCAGTTTTGCGGTCGGGGTCATGGAACCCGGACGAGGTCGCCCATCTTGCCGTGGGCCGCTGATCGGCTTCGTGGTAACACGAAGTGATCAATTCGAAAGGGCCGACTCATGGGTATCTTCAGCCGTCGCCAGACCGCCACCGTCGAGCAGCTGGCGGCCGCCGGACCCGACCGGTTCGCCGCGCCGTCCGCGACGGCGGCGGCCACGCTCGACCCGGCCCTTCGCGCGCTCACCGGGCATTGGACCATCGACCGCCCGCACAGCCGGATCGGTTTCTCCGTGCGGCACGCCATGGTCACCACGGTCCGCGGGGCCTTCACCGACTACGACAGCCGGCTCTACTTCGACGGGGCCTGCCCCTCCGAGTCCCGGGCGGACCTCGTGATCCGCGTCGCCAGCGTCGACACGGGCGTCGAGCAGCGGGACGCCCATCTCGTCGGCAAGGACTTCTTCGACGCGCGGCGCCACCCCGAGATGATCTTCCGCAGTACCTCCACCACCCAGGAGTCCGCGGAGAGCTTCCGCATGACGGGAGACCTCACCATCCGCGAGACGACCCGGCCCGTCGAACTCCAACTGGACTACCTTGGCTCGGTCGTGGACCCGTTCGGCTACGAGCGGGCCGGTTTCGACGGGACCACCACCATCGACCGCAGGGACTGGGGCCTGGTCTACAACCAGCGGCTCGAGGCGGGCGGCAGCATGGTGAGCGAGAAGGTCCGCCTCCAGTTCGACATCTCCGCGATCCGCTCCTCCTGAGTCCCACCGTGACGGCACTCGCCCGCCACGGCTACAGCGGCTGAGGCACGGGGTACGGACGCAGCACCATGAGCGAGTCCTCCCGGGCCGCGACCATGGCGAAGGGAAACCGGTCGACTTCGAGACAGAGCGCGACGTCGTCGGGATGGACGCCCTGACGCACGCCCTCCGCCAGCTCGGTGGCGGCACGCGACGCGGCCGCGCGGCGGAGGAACCCGGCGGCGTCCGTACCGGCCCCGCCGGCTCTGCCCGCGATGTACTGGGCGCACGCCAGGTCTTCGTCGGCCCGTCCGTCCTCGCCGGTGACCACGAACGTGACGTGCTCGGCGGCGCGTTCCCGCAGGAGCCGGGCCGTCGCCTCCGCGACCACGAAGCCGGCGCACAGCACCAGCGACGCGTCCTTGACCGCGAGGGCACCGACCGTCCCCGCCGTGGTCTTCTGCACGACGGTCCGTCCGCCGAGGTCGGCGGAGCGGATCAGGCCGGGCGAGTTGACCAGGTCGAAGCCGGGCGCGGGCGGACCGTCCTTGAGGGCCACGCGGTCCGGGTGGCGGGCCTTGAGAGCCAGGGCCTCGTCCAGCGACCCGGCGAGGACGATCTTTTCCGCCCCTTGGGCGAAGACCCACGCGGCCACGGTGAACGCGCGCATGACGTCGACGACGACCGCCACGGACGGGGTCTCGACCACCTCGGGAATGCCTACGAAGCGAGTGTCCATCGCGCTCATGATCGCGTACGCCCTTCGCCATGGCCACCCTCTCGGGTGCTCCCGGTCTCAGGGCGTGCCCACGAGACGGTCCAGCGGCGCCGCCAGGAGCGGGGCGAGTGCCTCGGCGTACGCCTCCGAGAGGTGGCTGTCGTCGCGGTGGACCGCGGTGTCGGCGACGACCACGGGGCATACTCCGGTGCGTGGGGCGCAGACCCAGGGGGTGGGGTCGATGACCGTGGTGCCCGTGGCGGAGGCGGCGGCCCGGACGGCGAGGCCGCGCGTGGCGTCCCGGGTCGCCTCCGGCAGGTGGTTCGCGCACGCCCGCAGCTGCAGGGAGTTCCTCGCGGCGCAGTCGATCGGATCACCCGTGGGCCACGGGGTGTCGAGCAGAGCGGCGACCCGGGCGCCGGAGCCGCGCAGGTCACGGAAGGTGTGCTCGAAGCCGGTGGTCCACTGGTGCAGGGGGTCGGCGGCGGGCCGGGCCGGGTCGCCGGCGTCCGAGGAGGAGGCGACCACGAGGGCCGGGCGCAGCGCCCTGATCCTCTCCAGGGCGCTGGAGCGCCAGGTGTCGCAGGCGGTGTACGGCTTGTGGAGGCTGACGATCGTCACGTCGGCGACCTTGCAGGAGGCCTTCGTGAACGGCACCAGTCGCCAGCCGCGTGCGACCGCGAGCCGTTGCAGGGCCGGGAACCACTGCGCGGCGTGCGAGTCGCCGAAGAGGACGACCGTACGGGAGGAGGTCCGGTCACCGTAGACGCAGGGCCGCGGCCCCGTGGCGGCGCGGTCGACGTGGCAGCCGTCCCGGTAGAGCGCGGAGCGGGAGGACTTGACCCGGGGCAGGGGCGGCGCGAGGTTGCTCGGCAGGGCGGTGGGGGACGAGGCCAGGAGTTCGGCGAGGCGTGTCCCCGGGTCGGGGGCCTCGGAGAGGGCCCGTGCCAGGGCGGGCGCGGGGCCGCCCACCTCGATGGCCGGCGGCACCGCCGCCGCCGTCAGGGACAGCGCCGAGGCGCTCGCGGTCAGCGCGGCCCCGAGCACCAGGGCGCGGCGTGGGCGGCCGCGGAAGGCCCGGTGGAAGCGGACCGGGTTCTCGACGAGGCGCAGGGTGAGCCAGGCCAGGGCCAGCGCCACGGCCGACAGCGCGAGCGCCAGCGGCACTTCGGCGGTGCCGTCGGCGCTGCCGAGTGCCGCCGGGGCTATGACCAGCAGCGGCCAGTGCCACAGGTACCAGCCGTACGAGAGTCCGCCGAGCCACACGAGCGGCCGTCGCTCCAGCAGCCGACCCGCGCCGTACGCCGTGGGCACGCAGCCGCCCGCCAGGACGAGTACGGCGCCGGCGACCGGCAGGAGTGCGTGGTGGCCGGGGAAGGGGGTCTCGTCGTCGTACCGGAGCGCCGCCAGCGCGACGCAGGCCAGGCCGAGCCAGCTCAGCGGGGCGGCCAGGGCCGCCGGCAGGCGGTTCAGCCGGGTGGCGGCCAGCGCCAGCAGCGCACCTGCGCCCAACTCCCAGGCCCGGGTGAGGGAGCCGAAGTACGCCCAGGGCGCCGAGGCGTTCGTCATGAGGACGCCCGCCGCGAAGGAGACCGCGCACAGGGCGGCGAGCGGCACCGCCACCGGTCCGCGCCGCCCGCGGGCGATCCGCCACGTGAGCAGCAGGAGCACCGGCCACACCAGGTAGAACTGCTCCTCCACGGCGAGCGACCAGACGTGCTGGAACGGTGACGGCGGGCTGTTCTGGGCGAGGTAGTCGGTACCGGCCGCCGCCAGCCGGAAGTTGACCACGTACAGCGTCCCGGCGAGGGCGTCGCCCGCGTACTCGGCGAGCCGCGCCTTCGACAGGAACAGCCATGCGCCGCCCAGCGTGACGGCGATGACGAGGGACGACGCGGGGAGCAGCCGCAGTGCCCGGCGGGCGTAGAAGGAGCGCAGCGACACCCGGCCGGTGGCGGCGAGTTCGCGCAGCAGCAGCGAGGTGATGAGGAAGCCGGAGATCACGAAGAAGACGTCGACGCCGATGTAGCCGCCGGCGACCCGCGACACGCCGGCATGGGAGAGCACCACCAGTGCGACGGCCACCGCGCGCAGCCCTTGGATGTCCAGCCGCAGGGGGTCGCGGTGACGCGGCCCGGGTCCACCGGCGGCCGGGACGGTGGGTGCCGCGGTGGGCATGGTGCTGGTCATCAGGGGCTGGCTCCTCGGGGCGACGGACACACTGCACCCGACAAGATCAGCTCGCCCCGTCCCGAAGTTCCCTTCCCGGCGCCCGACTTGGCCTCGGCCGCGAAGGTTCAACCGTGGGCAACCAGCGGTTCAGCCCCCGTCCGGCCCGGCGACCGGAAACGTCCTCAGCCCGTCGCAGGCCGGGTGCCGGGCAGGAGGTCCGGCACCGCGGCGGTGAAGCGCGCCGCGAGTGCGGCGGCCGCGGCACGCAGTTCCGCTCCGCCCTCGACACGGAAGGCGAGTGGCACCCTCGCCAGCCATTCCTGCGCGTACATGTCCGGGTTCCGGGTGCTGCCGACCAGGACGCAGCCGTCCTTCAGGGGTTCGAGCCGGCCCATGGGCGGGCGGATCCAGGGGGCGACCTCGGCCGGCGGGGCGTCGAAGACCACGCGGGTGGCGAACTCCCAACCGGTGCCCAGGTTCTCCTCCAGCACCGCCACGGGGTCGAAGCCGACGGGCGGGTCGAACCCCTCCTCGGTGCTCCGGACCCCGCCGATCCGGTCCACCCGGTAGGTGCGGACGGCGTCGGCGCGGTGGGAGTGGCACAGCAGGTACCAGCGCCCGTGACGGACGACGAGTGACCAGGGGTCCGCCGCCTCCTCCCAGGCGTTGCCGGCCTCGCTGCGGTAGGTGAGCAGCACCCGCCGCCGGTGGGCGACGGCCTCGACGAGCAAGCTGGTGACGGCGGGGTCCGGGTGGGCCGCGTACGGGTCGGGGGCGGCGGCCGCGTACTCCCGCAGCAGCGCCGCCTGCCGTCCGACGCTCTCCGGCAGCGCCATGACGACCTTTCCCAGGGCGGCACCGACGAGGTCGTCGGCGTCGGTCACGGCGGGCCGGCCGCTGAGCGCCGCCATGACGAGGCCGAGGGCCTCGGCCTGCGTGAAGTGCACGGGCGGCAGTCTCGTCCCGCGTCCGAGCCGGTACCCGCCGTGCGGTCCCCGGGCCGACTCCACCGGGATGCCCGCCTCCCTGAGGATCCCGACGTACCGGCGCGCCGCCCGCTCCGTCACGCCGAGCCGCTCGGCGAGTTCGCCGGCCGTCGTGGTGGGCCGGGTCCGGAGGATCTCCAGGGCGCGCAGCGCTCGCGCGGTGGGGCTCGGGTCGTTGGGCACGGGAGCAGGCTAGTGCGCGCGGCGGGCGCCGGGAGAGGACACCGGTGAACATACCGGCAGCGGATCGTCCGGATCTCGTCCTACGGTGTGGCCAGGCAACGAAGGGATTCGATCATGGACATTCTGCTCGTCGGCGGCCTGTGGCTGGACGGTTCCGTGTGGGACCGCGTCGCGTCCACGCTGGAGTCGCTCGGCCACCGTCCGGTGCCGCTCACCCTCCCGGGGCAGGGGGACGGCGCGACGACCGCAACGCTCGACGATCAGTTGGCGGCCGTGCTGGCCGCGGTGGACGCGGCGCCCGGCGAGCCCATGGTGGTGGGGCATTCCGCGGCCTGTTCACTGGCCTGGCTGGCCGCCGACCGGCGCCCGGAGCGACTGGCCAAGGTCGCGCTCATCGGCGGCATCCCGACCCCGGACGGCCGGCCGTACGCCGACTTCTTCGAGGTGAAGGACGGGGCGATGCCCTTTCCCGGCTGGGAGCCCTTCCAGGGGCCCGATGCCGCCGATCTCGACGGGGCGGCCAGGCGTGAGCTGGCGGCGGCCGCGATTCCGGTGCCCGAAGGCGTGGCCAGGGGGGTGGTGCGGCTGACCGACGAGCGCCGGTTCGACGTGCCGGTCGTTCTCGTGTGCCCCGAGTTCACGCCCGCGCAGGCGCGGAAGTGGATCGACGCGGGCGATGTTCCGGAGCTCGCCCGGGCCGGGCGCGTCGACTTCGCCGACATCGACTCGGGCCACTGGCCCATGATCTCCAGGCCTGACGAGCTGGCCCGGGTCCTGGCGGCGGCGGCCGAGGCGGGCTGACGGGCGCCGTACCGTGCCTGAGCGGGGTGCGGGCAGGGGTCAGGCGTGCGGGGTGGGCCGGTAGACGAGTTCCTGGATGTGGCCGTCGAGCGTGCGGGACTCGATCAATTCGAGGTCGAAGTCGGCCGCGCCCTTGAACACCGGGTCCAGCCCGGTCCGGCCGGTGATCACCGGGAACAGGGTCACCTGGACGCGGTCGACGAGGCCGGCGGCCAGCAGCGCCCGGTTCATCGACAGGCTTCCGTGTGAACGCAACGGCACCGCGGACTCCTCCTTGAGCCGGGTGACGACGTCGACGGCGTCGCCGTTCGCGAGGCTCGCCTCCGGCCAGTCGAGGGGTCCTTCCAGCGTGGTCGACACCACCGTGGCCGGCAGGCTCCGCATCCGGGTGACCCAGGGGTCGCGTACGTCGGCCCCCTCGGTGCCGGCGGCCAGCATCTGCGCGAACAGCCGATAGGTGCGGGCGCCGAAGACCATCCGCTGCTCCTCGCCGTACAGGGCGAGGCGATGGTCGAGCAGCTCGGGGCCCTGCTTTCCCCAGTAGCCGGTCCAGTCGCCGCCGGCGGCGCCGAAGCCGTCGAGACTGGAGAAGACGTCGAAGGTGTAGGTGGCGGTCACGAGGCACCTTCTACCACCTCGGCGGGGCTCGCACGGCAAGGACACCCGGGGCCTCCCGACGAGTTCCGCCGGACAGGTCCCGACCCCGGTTCAGGGGGGGGCCGGCGGGCGCCGGTCCGGACGGTCCGGTCCCCCGGTGTCGCGACGCCGGGTGCCGTCCCGGCCGAGGGCGACGCGGTTGCGGCGCCGCACCGCCAACGGCGCGCGACGGCGCCGCTCCAGCGGCTTTCGGGCGCCGCACCGCCCGGTGGGGTCAGTGGAGGCAGAGGCAGAACGGATGGCCGGCCGGGTCCGCGTAGACCCGCCAGTTGGCGCCCGGGCGGAGCTGGTCCGTCCGTTCCAGGACCGTCGCGCCGAGTGCGAGTGCCCGCCTCTCCTCGCCTTCGAGGTCGTCGACGTCGAAGTCCAGGTGGAGCTGCTGGGGGCGGTCCTGGCCGGGCCATTCGGGCGCCCGGTAGCCGTCCACGCGCTGGCAGGCCAGCGGTGTTCCCTCGAAGCCGTGCACCTCGATCCAGTCGGAGTCGTCCGGATCCGCGACCACCCGCCCGTCGAGCAGTTCCGCGTAGAACTCCGCGAGCCGTACCGGATCGGCGCAGTCCAGCGCGACCGCTTGCAGCTTTCGAATCACGTCCGACACTCCTCGCTCTCAGAACCCTCGCGTCACGCCCTACTACCCGAGGGTCCTACCCGGGGCGGTGGCGGGCATGCACGACGGCAGGGCTGGTCGGGCACCCCCTACGACCATTGCACTTGGCGTTGCACGCGGTGCGTGCATAATGGGTTCAGAAGCATGTCGCAGAGCTTGGGAAAGGACACGTGTCATGAGTGACTCACTGGACCCCGAGGTGCTGGACGCGGCCATCGAGAACGTCCACCGCGCCGGAATGCCGGGCCTGTTCGCCGAGGTGCGGGACGGCGACCAGGTCTGGCGGGGCGCCGCCGGGGTCGCCGACGTCGACACCGGCCGCCCGGTCGGGGCCGACATGCGCCACCGGGTCGGCAGCCTCACCAAGACCTTCACCGCCGCCGCGGTCCTGCAGCAGGTCGAGCGGGGCCGGATCGGTCTCGACACGCCGATCGGCCGATACCTTCCGGGACTGATTCCGGGCGAACGCGGTGACACCGTCACGGTCCGGATGCTGCTGAACCACACCAGCGGTCTCGCCGAGTACCTGCCCCATGCCTACGCCTCGCTCAAGGCGTTCCCCGTCCTCGCGGACACCGGGCCCCAGAGCCTGGACGACCACCGGTTCACCCGGTTCGCGCCCGGCGAACTGATCGAGCTGGGCGTCGCCGCTCCCGCCGTCGGCCCCCCGGGCGGCACGCCGGGCCTGTACTCGAACACCAACTACCTGATCCTGGGCGTGCTCCTGGAGCGGGTGACCGGCACCACCGCCGAGCGGTACATCACCCGGAACGTCATCGAGCGCGCCGGGCTCCAGGACACCGAACTGCCCACCGGACCGTACGTGGGCGAGCCCCACTCGCGCCTGTACGAAGCCTGGTTCGGCATGATCGACCCGCCGCGCGACTACAGCGTCTACGACATGTCGTGGGTGGGGCCGGCGGCCTCGCTGATATCCACCGTCGCTGACCTCAACCGCTTCTTCGGGATGCTGCTGGCCGGTGAGATCGTCAGCCCGTCGTCGCTCGCGCAGATGCGGCGCACCGTGCCGGTGGTCTCCCAGGAGGGCCGGACGATCGAGTACGGACTCGGCCTGCACCCGGTCGAGGCACCTGGCCAGGACACCTTCTGGGGCCACGGCGGGACGGCCTGGGGCGCCGGTGCCCTGGCCCTGATCAGCGCCGACGGCAGACGGCGCATGGCCCTCGCGGTGAACCTGCAGAGGTGGAACGCGCTCGACTCCACGGGCCGGCCGCGGCCCCATCCCATCGACGAGGCCCTCGCGGCCTTCCAGCGGGTGGCGATGTACGGCTGACCGGACCGCGGAGCCCCGAAGTCCTCCCGCGGGTCAGCGGGTCGGCGCGTCGGCGGTGTGCAGGACGCGGAACCGGCCGGGTCGGGCCGGATCCCGGTCGACGACCTGGACCGGTGCCCAGACCCATTGCCACACGCCGATGTCCGGCGTACGGGAGAACCGGATCGGGCCCCGGGTTCCCTCGACCGAGACGCTCGCCCAGGACTCGGCCGTCGTCGCCCGGTCGGTGCCGCGCGAACGCAGCATGTCGGCGAGGACCGCCACCGTGTCGTAGCCCTCGAAGGCGACGAAGGAGGGCGCCCCGCCCAGCCGCTCGCGCAGGGCCGTCCCGACGCGCGCGCCGAGTGGACCGAGGTGCTCGGGAAGGTAGCGGAGGAACGGCACCGCGGCGCCGTCGTCACCCAGCGACGTGGCCCATGCGGCGAACTCCGGTTGCCCGGCCGGGGCGCCGATCAGGATGTCGGCCAGGCGCCGGTCGCGGCGCACGGACCGCACGATCGACACGGCCGGCTCGGGCAGGCCGGCCAGCACGAGCAGGGCGGTCGCGCGTCCGTCGACGAGTGCGTCGCACAGGGACGAGGGGGTCGACTCCCGCATGTCGACGTCGATGACGGTGCCGCCGCGTGGAGCGAGGCGGTCGCGCAGGATGCGGGCGCCGGACGCCCAGTAGAGGCTCGGCTCGGTGGCGACGGCGACGCGGCGGTGGCCGGCGGCGAGGAGGAAGTCCGCGAAGGTCCGCCAGCCGTGGGACTGCGCCGGGGCGAGACGCGCGACCCAGGGCGTCGGCTGTTCGGTGAGCGTGTCGAGCACGGCCGACGAGCACAGGAAGGGCAGTCCGACGGCATCGGCCCTGGCGGCGGCGGCGCGTGCGACGACGCTGTGGTACTCCCCCGCCAGGGCGGCTACACCCAGCCGGGCCAGGTCGTCCACGGCCGCCGCGGCCCGGTCCGGATCGGCCGCCGTGTCCCGGACCACCAGTTCGAGTGGTGTGCCGCCGATGCCGCCGGCGTCGTTGATGTCGCGTACGGCCAGTTCCATCCCGGCGAGCAGGTGCCGGCCCGCCTCGTCCCAGCCGGGCCGGGTCAGCGGCGCGAGAGCGCCGATCCGTACGCGCGTGTCCGTCTCGTCCCGCCCCGGTGGAGGCACCTCGGTGATCATGCTCGACATTGCATCCGCCACCGGTGCCGGGGGCAACCGATTATGCGTCCCGTCGACACCGAGTCTCGCTCAAGGGGAGTCGGTCGCAGGTGAGTTGTGGCAGGATCCGCTGTCATGTCGCCGCTCGGCACGTCACCGTCCGGCCCGTGGCCGCACGGGTCCGGTCGTCGTCTGTTCGTGGTGCTGCTCGTGCTGCTCCTGTCCGTCGGTCTCCTGGTGCGCGACGCCGTCGCGGCGGCCGGACCCGGCGGGTCCGGGGCCCCGGCGACGCCCGACCGCGCCCGCTACGACGTGGACCTCCGCTCCGACGCCGACGGCAGCCACTGGACGGGACGGCAGCGGGTGTCCTTCCGCAACGCGTCCGGCCGGCCGCTGCGCGAGGTGTACCTGCGTCTGTGGGGCAACGGCGAGGACGGGTGCGGCACGCCCGACGGGCCCGGCGCGCCGGGCGTCCCCTCCCCCGTCGTCGTGTCGGGCGTGCGCGGCGGCACGGCGGACCCGCTCACGGGGAACTGCACGGCTCTGCGCATCGCCCTGCCCGAACCCCTCGCCCACGGGAAGCGGGCGTCCGTCGCCTTCGACGTCTCGATCACGGTGCCCGGCCGCAACGCCCGCTTCGGCCGCGAGGGCGCCTTCCGCTTCCTCGGCAACGCGCTGCCCGTGCTCGCCGTGCACGACGCGAAGGGGTGGCACCTCGACCCGTACGTGGCCGTCGGCGAGAGCTTCTACGCCCTCACCGGTGACTTCCGGGTGCGTCTCGACCACCCGTCGCACCTGGAGGTACCGGCGACCGGCCGCACCGTGGCCCGCCCGGCAGGCCCGGGCCGTACGGTGACCGTCTCCGTCGCGGAGCGCGTGCGGGACTTCGCCTGGGCGGCGGGGCCGTTCCGCACCGCCACGCAGACCACGCCCGGGGGCGTGCGCGTCAGGTCGTACTGGGCGCCCGGGACTCCGGCCGCGGGCGTCCGCCTCAGCCGCGCGGAAGCCGTGGCCGCGGTCGACCGGTTCGGCCGGGAGTTCGGACGCTACCCCTACGGCGAGATGGATCTCGTGATGACCAGCGGGTTCGGCGGCGGCATGGAGTACCCGGGCCTCGTCCTGCTGGGCACCACGGAGGAGGGCGGCGCCGTCGTCCACGAGCTGGCGCACCAGTGGTGGTACGGCATCGTCGGCAACGACGAGTACGCCTCGCCGTGGCTGGACGAGAGCTTCGCCCAGTACGCCAACTTCCGCTTCTACGGCCTGGACACCCGCGACTGCTGGTCGGACGTCTACTGGCCCGACGACGGCACGGCGCTGACCGCCTCCATGGACTACTGGTCGCGGCACCGCGGCGAGTACCACCTGGTCTACACGGCCGGGCCGTGCGCCCTGGCCGACCTGGAACGCACCCTCGGCTCCGACACCATGGCGCGGCTCCTCAAGGGCTACGCGCGGGAGCACTGGTACGGCGTCTCCACCACCGGGGACTTCAAGCGCGCCGCCCAGTCCATGACCGACCAGGATCTCGGTCCCTTCTGGGAGAGCCACCGCATCAGGTGACGGCGGTTCAGGTCACGTCCAGGTCGGTGAACAGCATGTCGTGGTCCGAGTGCGTGGTGTGGACCACCCGGTGCTCGACGGGGGCGACGCCGCGCAGGAAGACGTAGTCGAACTTGCTCTGCCAGTCGGTCGTCGGCTCACAGGTGCCGACGGGCGAGGGATGGCACTGCGGGTCGGTGTCGGTGGCCAGCGCCCACATCGGGCCGAGTTCGGGGGCGTCCGGCACGGCGTTGAAGTCGCCGAGGACTATGGCGCGGTCCTGCCGGGCGACTTCGGTGGCGAGGACGCGGACCTGGTCCTTCCTGAACTCCTCCTGACGCCGCTGGGCGAGGTGCGTGTTGAAGACCCGGACGGACCGGCCGCCCACCTCGGTGGTGACCGCGAGATACCCGCGGTCCTCGGATCCGCCGTCGGGGTATTCGACGTTGACCGGGTCCGTCACCGGCGCCGCCGACAGGATGGCCTGGCCGAAGCCTCCCGGGTTCCACGGTGCTCCCCCGCAGCGGCCCCAGTTCTCCAGGACCGTCCCGTACGCGACGTGGTAGACCAGCCCGTGGTAGGCCTCCAGGTAGTCCCGGATCCGCTCGACGTCACGTGCGCAGGCCTCCTGCACGCCGATGACCTGGGGCGCGTGCGCGGCCATCTCGGCGGCCCGGTCGAGGTTGCTCGCGTCGCAGGGGTTGCACAGGTTCCACGTCATGACCCGGTTCGGTACGACGTCCTTGACGGCCTCGACGGGCAGCGACCTGCCGGACAGGGCGCCGCCGGGGGCGCTGGGTCCCACCAGCGCCAGGCAGGCCAGCGCCACGGCGCATACGAGCAATCGCGAGCCGCTCCTGTTGAGCACCGTCGCCTCCTCGGTGTGGACACACATGGCAACCGACGTTTCCCCGTACGAGGTTATGGCACCGGTGCGCGGCCCTGGAGCCGCGGTGCCGTTCCCGCACCCCGGCCGGCCCGCGTCGCGGCGACGGCTCGCGGGCAGGTCGGTCAGCTGCCGCCGCGCGCGCGTGAGCCACAACCGTCGGTTGGGCACGCCTTATGCTCGCTGCCATGGATACCGAGGCGGTGCGCTCGTTCGTCCGCGCGGCCGAGCTGGGACAACTGCGGCACGCGGCCGACGAGCTCGGTGTGACGCAGCAGGCCGTCTCGAAGCGGATCGCGGCCCTTGAGCGCGCACTCGACGTCCGGTTGTTCACCCGCACCGCCCGAGGGGTCGAGCTGACCCTCGACGGGCAGGCCTTCCTCGCGCACGCGCGCAACGTGGTCGCGCATGCAGATCGCGCCGTCGCCGCGATCCGACGGGGCTCGCGGGCGCTGCGGATCGACGTTCTCGGCCTGCGGAGCGCGCAGGCCGTCATCCTGCACGACTACTGGCGCTCGCACCCCGAGACCACGCTCGACGTGGTGACGCTCAAGGTCGACGACCCGCGGCTGGCGGTGGCCGCCGTGCAGGCGGGCGACGTCGACGCCTCCTTCCGCTCGGTCACCGACCCGGCCGATCTGCCGCGCGAGCTGCGGATGATCCACGCGTTCCACTCCCCGCTGGAACTCGTCGTCGGCCCGGGACACCCGCTCGCCTCCGCACGCACCGTGACACCGGCCCAGTTGCGCGGACACCGGATCTGGGTGCCCGGCATCGCGCCGGGCAGCGAATGGGCGGAGTTCTACGAGGAACTCACCACGGCGTTCGACCTGCGCGTGGACGCCGCGGGCCCGAACTTCGGCAACGAGGTGCTCCTCGACATCCTGGCCGACTCCGACGACGTGGCCACCCTCGTGGGCTCGCGCGACCGGTACGTCTGGCCGACCGGCCACGACCTGCGCCGCATCCCGATCGCGGAGCCGACGCTCGCCTACCCGCTCTCGCTCATCCTCCCCCGCGAGAATCCGCACCCGGGCCTGCGGGCGGTCGTCAACCACTTCGCGGGCCTTGCCCCGTTGCCCGAGGACACCTGGCTGCCGTCCTGGGCAACGGCACCGCACCGCGACGACGGCGACGGCGACGGCGGTCACGACTCGCGCTGACGTCGCGAGGTCTCCGGAGAGGCGGTGTCACGCGCCCGACGCGTGGTGCTCCTGGTCCACGATCGTCTCCACGATGCGCATCAACCGCTCCCCCGCCCGGTCGATGCTGCCGTTCTGCGTGCTGACCTGTGCTCCTTCGAGCACGAAGGTGATCTGGGTCGCGACCTGCTCCGGGTCGGGCAGCCCCGCCTCGGCGCACATGCCGACCAGTCGGCGGGTCTGACGGGCCTTGTGCTCCTCGATCACCTGTCGAGCGGGGTGGGACCGGTCGGGGAGTTCGGCGAGGGAGTTGATGAAGGGGCAGCCCCGGTACGAGAGCGTCGGCAGCCCGTCGGCGATGAAGCGGGCCAGGCCCAGGATCTGCTCCCGGGGCCGGCCGGGGTGTTCGGCCTCGACGCGGTCGAAGGCCGCCTGGTAGTCGGCGGCCAGGATCCGCAGCCACTCGGCGACCAGGGCGTCCTTGGTCTCGAAGTGCCGGTAGATCGCCATCTTGGTGGTCTCGGCCTTCTCGGCGATCGCCTGCACACCCACACGCCCGATGCCCTCGCTCTGGAAGAGCTCCTCGGCCGCGTCGAGGATGCGCTCACGAGGCGGCAGCTTCGCCACTCTGCCCGGCCTGGCGGCGGTCGATGTCATGCGTGCTCCGTGGCGTCCGGTCGATGGTGCCCAGTACTCCCTGCTACGGTACCAGTCCGTCCCACTCGATACCGATCGGTATCGTCCGGGACTCACAGGTATCGTTCGTGTTCTGGGGAGAGTGGCAGTGAGAGTTTCCGAGTACGTGCGCCACGACGCGGTGGGGCTCGCGGAGCTGGTGGCCAAGGGCGAGGTGACTCCCGCCGAGGTGGAAGCCGCCGCGCGCGAGGCGGTGCGAAGGGTCGACGCGCGGCTCAACGCCGTGGTGGAGACCTGGCCGGCCGACGACCTCCCGGTCCCCGGCAGCACCCCGCTGGCCGGCGCACCCTTCCTGATCAAGGACTTCGGAGTCGCCATGGCGGGCCGGCGCACGGAGCTGGGCAGCCGGCTCGCGGCCGGGCACGTCGCCCGCTCCGACTCCTTCCTGATGCGGCGCTTCCGCCGCGCGGGGCTGGTGACCATCGGGCGTACCGCGACACCGGAGCTGGCCTACAGCATCACCACGGAACCGGTGCTGTACGGCCCGACCCGCAATCCGTGGGACCCGGGGCGGGGCGCCGGCGGATCCAGCGGCGGCGCGGGCGCGGCCGTCGCCGCCGGAGCGGTCCCCCTCGCTCACGCCACCGACGCCGCGGGCTCGCTGCGCATCCCCGCCGCGTACAACGGCCTCTTCGGGCTGAAGCCCACGCGCGGCCGGGTCTCCCTGGGCCCCGCCCTCGACGAGGGCTTCAACGGCCTGGCCGTCCAGGGCGGCGTCAGCCGCACCGTGCGGGACAGCGCGGCGCTGCTCGACCTGATACGCGGCCCGGAGCCGGGCGACCCCTACTTCGCCGAGCAGCCGTCCCGCCCCTACGCGGAGGAAGTCACGCGCCCGCCCGACTCGTTGCGCATCGGGGTCCTCGTCCAGGCGTGGGGCGGACGCCGCACCGCCGCACCGGTGGCCGAGGCGCTGGCGAGGACCGTGCGTCTGCTCGAATCCCTGGGCCACCGCACGGAGGAGGCCACCGTCGGCCTCGGTGCCGACTGGGAGGACTTCGTGCTGGCCAACGCCCGGCTGTCGACCGCGAATCTGGCGGCCTCGGTCGACGACCTGGCCGCCGCCCTCGGCCGGCCCGCCGACTCCTCGACCCTCGAACCGGCGACGCTGGCCGCCCATCGCTACGGGCAGCGGGTCAGCGGCCCCCAGTTCGTCGCCGCCCTCACGATCCGCAACCGCGTCGCCCGCAGCCTGGGCCAGTACTTCACCACCCACGATCTGCTGCTCACCCCCACCCTGCCGGAGCCGCCCCCGCGGCTGGGTGCCTACGGCGAGGGTGCCCAGGCGCTCGACGGCCTCGGCTGGATCGACCGGCTCAACGACCGCTCGCCGTTCACCATGGCGTTCAACGTGGCGGGCACACCCGCCATGTCCGTGCCGCTGGCGGCCGACCCCGGCACGGGGCTCCCGATCGGCATGCAGTTCGCCGCCGGTTACGGGCGCGAAGACCTCCTCTTCCGCCTCGCCGGACAGCTCGAACAGGCGCAACCGTGGTCGGACCGGACCCCTGCCGTGTGGGCGGGGGACCCTCCTGTTCCGGTGACGTCCTGAGCAGGTCGTCGACGGGGCGGGGCCACCGGCGGGCACCGTGCGGGCGCCTGCCGTGGGCCGGCGGCGGTGACGCGGAAAATCCGGGTGCCCGCGGGTCCCCGGAGCGTTATCTTCGGGACATGAACGTCATCGGCACCAGCACCTTCGCGACCGCGCGAGCGACCAGCTCGCCGGTTGCCGCCGTCTGACCTTCTCCTCTTCCACCGGCGACCGGAAACGGCCCGTCGGTGGTTCCCGCGCGGCGCTCCGCCGCCCTCGCCTCGGTGCGAGGACCGCACGGTTCGTTCTCCGGTGCCCTCCCGCCCCGCAGCGAAGGAGTCACCCCCATGGACACCGAGCAGATCGTCCGCACGTTCGTCGAGTACTACGAGGATCAGGGTCACCGCCGGATCACCGGCTCGACGCTGCTGCCCGAGCCGGGCGATCCGGTGCTGTTCACCAGCGCCGGCATGCACCCGCTCACCCCGTACCTGGAGGGCCGCCCGCATCCACTGGGCCGGCGGCTGGTCAACGTGCAGCGCTGTCTGCGCACCACGGACCTCGACGAGGTCGGTGACAGCACCCATCTGACGGTCTTCGAGATGCTCGGCACCTGGTCGCTGGGCGACTACGAGGGCACGCGGAGCCTCGACTGGGCCCACCGGCTGCTCACCGAGGGGCTCGGGGTCGATCCGGGCCTGCTGCACGCCACCGTGTACGGGGGCGACGAGCAGGTCGGGCCGGACACCGAGTCACTGCGGCTGTGGCGGGAGCGCGGCGTCCCCGTGGAGCACACGGTGGACGACAACTGGTGGTCCAACGGGCCGGTCGGCCCGTGCGGACCCGATTCGGAGATCTTCCTGTGGAGCGGTGACACGCCGCCCCGGTCCACACCCACGGGCGACGACCGCTGGGTGGAGGTGTGGAACCACGTGATGATGCGCCACCGCCGGCTCGACGACGGCCGCCTCGTGCCGCTGCCGCAGCGCAACGTCGACACCGGCCTGGGCCTGGAGCGCCTCGCCTCGCTCCTGCAGGGGAAGTCGTCGGTCTTCGAATGCGACGTCTTCGAGCCGTGGCGGCGGCTGGTGCCCGGCCTGTGGCCGCTGGACGAACCGTCGTTCCGGGTGGTCTGCGACCACCTGCGGTCGGCCGTCGTGGTCGTCGGCGACGGGGTGCGGCCGTCCAACACCGGCCAGGGTTATGTGCTGCGCCGCCTGGTGCGACGGCTGCTCACCGCGCTGTGGCGGGACGACCCCTCGCGCGGGCTCGGGGACCTGCCGGACGAGTTGATCACGCACACCCTGAATCACTTCCGGCAGGACGGCGACCCCGGTCTCCCCGGCCTCGTGCGACGACTGCTGGTGGAGGAGGAGCGCCGGTTCCGGCGGCTCCTGGAGCGCGGCAGGAACGTGCTCGCCCGGCCCCGCTTCCGGGGCCCACTGGGGCAGGAGGACTTCGACTACCTCCACGACACCCACGGACTGCCGCGCGACCTGGTGACGAGCCTGCGCGAGGGCGGCCCCTGGTGAACGGGGAACGCGGGGAACGCCGTGCTGTCGTGACGGGCCGTCAGCCGGTGCGGCGCGCGGGGCGCCGACGACGCTGGACGGCGCCGTAGGTCGCTTCCAGGGCGGCGGTCGCCGCGTCGTAGGAGCGCTGGGCGACGCCGACGAAGAGGCAGTCGATGACGGCCAGTTGGGCGATGCGGCTGACGGTGGCACCGGAGCGGAACGGCGTTTCCCGCACGCAGGTCGTCAGCACGAGGTCGGCACTGGTCGCGAGCGTGGAGCCCGGGTCGTTGGTCAGGGCGATGGTGGTGGCCCCGCGTTCGGCCGCGGCCTGGAGGGGCTCGGTGGTGTCCTCGGTCTCGCCCGAGTGGGAGACGGCCAGGGCGACGTCGCCGGGCCCCAGCAGGGCCGTGGCGGTGAGCGCCGCGTGCCGGTCGCTCCAGATGAAGGCCATCCGGCCTATGCGGTGGAGCTTCTGGTGCAGGTCCTGGCCGACGAACGCGCTGGCGCCCACACCGAAGATGTCGACCCTGCGGGCGTCGGCCACCGCGTCGACCGCCCGGCCCAGCGCGTCCACGTCGAGTTCGGCGCCCGAATCCTCCAGGGCCCGGACCTCGTTGTAGATGATCTTGCTGACTATCCGGTCCAGCGAGTCCGTCGGGCTGATGTCGGTGCCGCCCTGCGCCGCCCGCTCGCCGCCCAGCGCGTGCTCCCGCGCCGCGGCGGCGGCCAGGGCCAGGCGCAGCTGGGGGTAGTTGCCGGTGCCGACGGTGCGGCAGAACCGCATCACGGTGGCCGCCGAGGTGCTCGCCCGCTCCGCCAGCGCGTGGATGGACAGCTCCGCGACCTGTCCCGGGTCGGCGAGGACCACGTCGGCCACCCGCCGTTCCGACGGGGCCAGGGAGGCTCGGGCGGCGCGGACGCGCGTGAGGACGTCGGCGAGCGGGGCGTCCTGGGCGGACGGCTCCGGCACGCGGGACGAGGACTGGCGGACCATGACCCCTCCTGGATGTGGTGAACACAGGGTAAGGGGGCGCCCCGAGGAGGTCAAAAAGTTACGCGGTGAGCAACGTGACGTTACTTATTGACATCCGGAGGGCGGCGTTCCCATACTCGGACGGCGATCCGCACCGGTCACCGACGCCCCGGTGACTCTCGACGTGCCGGGTCCCTCGGGCAAAGGGCAGGCCGTATGACTTCAGTAGTGGCGGTAGATCTCGGGAAGACCGGTTGCCGCGCCATGCTGTGGCACCGCCCCGGTTCGCCACGGGCCGTCAGTTCCGTGGCCGGTGCCCCCGGTCTGGCGGCACCCGACGGGGTGGCGGCGGCCCGCGCGGCCGTGCGCGCCGCCGTCGAGCCGCTCCTTCGGGAACCGGGCGCCGCCCGGCCGGAGTCCGTCCTCGTGGGCGCCGCCGGGGCGGCTTCGGCCCCCGCCGCGGCCCGCTCCCTGGTGGCTGCCCTCCTGGCGGACCTGCCCGTGCAGGAGGCCGCCGTCACCAGTGACGCCGTCACCGCCCACGCCGGCGCGCTCGGCGGCCGGGCGGGGGTGGTGCTGGCGATCGGCACCGGGGCGGTCGCGGTCGGCATCGGCGCCGACGGGACGTACGCGCGCGTCGACGGGTGGGGTCCCCTGCTCGGCGACGACGGCAGCGGCGCCCGGATCGGCACGGCCGGGTTGCGCGCCGCCCTGCGGGCCCACGACGGGCGGGGCCCGGCCACCGTCCTGCTGGACGCGGCTGGGGGCCTCTTCGGTGACCTCGAACGGCTCCCGGCGACCGTCGGAGGGGACGGCAATCCCGCCCGTACGGCCGCCTCGTTCGCCCCCGAGGTGGCCCGCGCCGCCGACGCGGGGGACGCCGTGGCGGCGGCGATCCTCCGGGACGCGGCCGCCGACCTGGCCGGGACCGCCCTCGCGGCGGCCGGCCGGATCGGCGCGGGCGGCGACCCGCTGCCGATGGCCGTCACCGGTGGTCTCACGGCGCTCGGCCCCGCCCTGATGACACCGCTGACCGAACACGTCACCGGCTCCGGGCTCCCCCTGCGGCTCATCTCCCCGCTCGGCGACCCCCTTGACGGGGCCCGTCTGCTGGCGCTGGACCGCGCCACCCCTCATGCCTCCCTCGTCGTCCGTGTCCGCCGGACGACCTCCAGTCCCCCTCCCCCGACGCCGGCGACCCCACCGGCCAGTGCCTAGGAGCAAGCGTGCGCCAGCTCGACCTCGTGGTGATCGTGGTCTATCTGATCGGGATCGCCTGGATCGGCCTGCGGAAGGCAGGCCGGCAGAAGTCGGCGAAGGACTACTTCGTCGGTGAAGGCCACATGCCGTGGTGGACCGTCTCCTTCTCCGTGGTCGCCACGGAGACCAGTGTGCTGACGGTGATCAGCGTTCCGGGCGGTGCCTACAGCGGCCAGGGCTTCGGCAACGTCGAACTCGCCCTGGGCTACGTCATCGGACGCGTCGTCGTCGCCACCGTACTGATCCCCCTCTACAAGCGCGGCGGCTTCGTCAGCGCCTACCAGTACCTGGGCGACCGGTTCGGGCTGAAGCTTCAGGGGCTCGCCTCGGTGACCTTCGTCTTCACCCGGCTCCTGGCCGAAGGGGTGCGGCTGTTCGCCTCCGCCATCCCGATCAAGCTGCTGCTCGACGAGTTCGGTGTGCACGCGAGCTACCGCGTGATCATCATCGTGATCACGCTGATCACCGTCGTCTACACCTACCTGGGCGGCATCAAGGCGGTCATCTGGACCGACGCCATCCAGATGGTCCTCTACCTCGGTGGCGCCGTCCTCGCCGTCGCGGTGCTCTCCGCCCACGTCGGCGGTGACGGCTACGCGCGGGCCATGGATGCCGGCAAGTTCACGCTCTTCGACACCGACTTCGGCCTGGCCCACATCCTCACCAGCCCGTTCGCCCTGCCCACGGCCATCATCGGCGGCGCGATCTTCGCCATGGCCTCGCACGGCTCCGACCAGCTGATCGTCCAGCGCGTGCTGGCGACGAAGACCCTGCGCGAGGGCCAGAAGGCCATGATCGCCTCGGGTGTCTTCGTCACCGTCCAGTTCGCCGCCTTCTCCCTCGTCGGCGCGCTGCTGTGGTCGTACAACGAGGGCAGGTCCTTCTCGGAGCTGGGCCTGTCCAGCTCGGACAACCTCTACCCCGAGTTCATCCTGCACGGGCTGCCCGTGGTGGTCTCGGGCCTGCTCGTGGCCGGCATCCTGGGCGCCGCGATGGGCTCGCTGTCCTCGGCGCTGAACTCCATGTCCAACTCGACGGTCGCCGACATCATCCACAGCTTCTTCCGGACCACCCCGTCCGAGGAGGCGCTGCTCAGGCTCGCCCGCTGGATGACGCTGGTGTGGGCGACGCTCATGGCGGTCTTCGCCTGCGCGTTCAGCGCGAGCACCGGCAACGTGTACCTGACCGGTCTGACCATCGCGGGCTACACCTACGGCGCGCTGCTCGGCGCGTTCCTGCTGGGGCGGCTGGTCAAACGCGCGGGCGAGGCCGACTCCGTCGTGGCCTTCCTGGTCACCATCGGGGTGATGACGTACATCGTGCGCGAGGTGAAGATCGACGTCACCACGGGCGGGACCACGGTCTCCCAGGCGATCGCGGCCCAGTGGCTCGTGCCGATCGGCGTACTGATCACCCTGCTGGTCGGCGGTGTGCTGAGCCTGTTCCACCGGGCGCCGGAGGCAGCCGAGGGCGCGGCCGTCGACGAGGAGCCGGGCGGCGGACCCGACCAGCTGACCACCACGGCCGGGCGGAACTGAACCCCGCCCCGGCCCGCTCAACCCCTCGCAGGAGTGCATCGTGCGTGTGATCGGCCTGATGTCAGGCACGTCCTACGACGCCATCGAGGCGGCCGCCGCCGACCTCGAACTACAAGGTGAGGCCCTGGTGATGCGCCCGCTCGGCCATCTCTCCGCGCCCTACCCGAACGCGCTGCGCGACCTGATCGCGAGCAGCCTGCCGCCGTCGGCGGCGACGGTCGAGGCCGTCGCCCGGCTCGACACCGGCATCGGGCAGGCGTTCGCCGACGCGGCCGTGCGGGCCGTGCGCGAGCTGTGCGGGGGCGGCGCCGATCTGGTGGTCTCGCACGGGCAGACCATGTACCACTGGGTGGAGGACGGCGCCGTGCGCGGCACCCTCCAGCTCGGCCAGCCCGCCTGGATCGCCGAGGCCACCGGTCTGCCCGTCGTCTCCGACCTGCGCAGCCGGGATGTGGCGGCGGGCGGTCAGGGAGCGCCACTGGTGGCCATGACCGACGCCCTGGCCATGGCGGCGCTGCCCGGCGTCCCCGCCGCCCTCAACCTGGGCGGGATCGCCAACGTCACCGTCGTCGCCCCCGGCGCCGAGCCGCTCGCCTTCGACACCGGGCCCGCCAACGCCCTGATGGACGCCGCCGTACGGCACTTCACCAGCGGCGCGGCCCAGTACGACGAGGGCGGGCGCCGGGCCGGGGCGGGCCGGGCCGATCCGGCGCTGCTGCGGGTGCTGCTGGACGACCCCTACTACGGCAGGCCGGCGCCCAAGAGCACCGGCAAGGAGCGGTTCCACCTGCCGTACCTGCTGCGGGCGCTGGCGGCGGCGCCCGTCGCGGAACCCGACGACGTCCTGGCGACACTGGCCAGGCTCACCGCCGTCACGGTGGCCGACGCCTGCCGCGCGCACGGTGTCACGCGGCTCGTCGTGTCCGGCGGGGGCGCGCACAACCCCGTGCTGATGGGCATGATCGCCGAGGAGCTGCCCGGGGTGACCCTCGGTTCCAGCGACGCGCTCGGGCTGCCGTCCGACGCCAAGGAGGCGCTGGCCTTCGCCCTGTTGGGCTTCCTGACCGTCAACGGCCTGCCCGGCGCCGTCCCTTCGGGCACGGGGGCGCGCCGCGCGGCACTGCTCGGCAGCATCACACCCGGGCGGGAGCCCCTGCGGCTGCCCGAGCCGGCCGACCGGCCGCCCCGGGTGCTGCGCGTCACCGGCGGACACTGAGCGCCTCCCGGCCCGGGGACGGCTCGGCCGAGGTCGCCGGTGCGGGCCTGCCGCCACAGGCCGTCGTCGCCCTCGACGGCCGCGTACTCGTCGATCTCGGCGAGTTCGTCGTCGCCGAAGGAGAGGTTGGCCGGGTCCGCCACGTTCTCCTCCAGTTGCCGGGGGCAGGAGGCGCCGGTCACCAGGGAGGTGACGCGCGGGTCGCGCAGCGCCCGGGCGAGCGCCATCCGCGCCAGGCCCTGGCCCCGGCGGGCGGCGATGCCGTTCAGGGCGCGCGGCCGGCGCACGGTGTCCGCGGGTCGGGCGGCCCGTGACGGGGAGGTCAGCCGGTGGCGGCGCCGAACCACCGGGGCAACCGGTCGTACAGCTCCTGCTGGTCGTCACCGGCCCATGCCACGTGACCGTCCGGCCGCAGCAGCATCGCGGGCGCCGTCAGTTTCTCACCGTCGTCGACGACGTGGTCCACCCGGTCCGACCAGCCCCGCACCGACAGCCGGCCGGTGCGGTCGAGGAGCAGCCCGCGGCCGGAGCGCATCCGCTCGTACAGCCGCCCCTGTCCCAGTTCGAGGTCCGGCATCCTGCGGCCCAGCAGTTCGTGTCCCGGACCGAAGTCGTAGCGGACGTCGAGTGCGGTGATCTTCTCGGTCAGGTGGCGGCTGACGTCCTCGAAGCGCATCAGTTCCGCCAGGAGCCGGCGCAGTGCGAGGGCCCCGGGCTCGGTGGACAGCAGGGCCATCTGGGCGCGGGTGTTGTCCAGCGCGCCGGCGGCCACGGGGTGGCGTTCCGTGTGGTAGCTGTCCAGCAGCCCGTCGGGCGCCCAGCCGTTCACCTCGGCGGCCAGCTTCCAGCCGAGGTTGAAGGCGTCCTGGATGCCGAGGTTGAGGCCCTGCCCGCCGACCGGCGGGTGGATGTGCGCCGCGTCGCCGGCCAGCAGGACCCGGCCGGTCCGGTAGCGCTCGGCCAGGCGGGTGCCGTCGCCGAAACGGGACAGCCAGCGCGGTGAGTGCACACCGAAGTCGGTGCCCGCGCACTCCCGCAGCCGCCGCTTGAACTCCTCCAGGTCCGGCGGGACCGACCGGTCCTCGGCGAGGCCCGCGGCGGGTACGACGACGCGGTAGATCCCGTCCCCGACGGGCCCGAGGCCGAACCGCTTCTGGGTCCGGCGGACCTCGCCCACGCGGGCGGCGACCGTCTCCGGCTCCGCGCTCACCCGCATCTCGCCGATCAGCGTCTCGGTGCCGGCGGGCTCGCCGGGGAAGCCGACGCCGAGCAGTCCGCGCACCGTGCTGCGGCCGCCGTCGCAGCCCACGAGGTAGTGGGAGCGCAGTCGCGTGCCGTCGGCCAGCTCCGCGCTCACCCCGTGTTCGTCCTGGCTCAGCCCGACCAGTTCGCGGCCGCGGCAGACCTCGGCGCCGAGTTCGGCGGCGCGATCGGCCAGCAGGCGGTCGGTGACGGGCTGCGGGATGCCGAGGGTGTAGCCGTGTGCGGTGTCCAGCGTCGGCGCGGGCTTGTCGATGGCGGCGAAGGAGCCGCCGACCGGGTACCGCCGGCCGTGTTCGAGGAAGCGCTCCAGCAGGCCCCGCTGGTCCATCACCTCGATGCTGCGCACGTGCAGGCCGAGGGAGCGCACCACCCGGGTCGGCTCGCTCTCCTTGTCCAGCACCCGTACCTGTACGCCGTGCAGGCGCAGTTCGGCGGCGAGCATCAGGCCGGTCGGTCCGCCGCCGACGACGAGCACGTCGATCATGAGTCCCCCATGGAGCGAAATCGTCTGGTGAGGCCGCCCGCCGCAGGCGAGCGGCGGGCGAGGGCGACGATTCTGCGCCAGGTGGGGGCCCTTGCCGCAAGGCCCCCCGTGCGCTATAGGTTGACAGTGGCAGGAGGAGCGTGTTTCCCCTGCCGTATTTCGTGCTCCGGCACCGCCCGGGTCATGGGCGGGCCAGGACGAGGGAGGAGCCGCCGGCCCGGATGCCCTCGGCCGCGGCGTCGGTCAGGTCGGTGTCCGTGACGATGGTGTCGAAGGCCGTCAGCGGTGCCACGCGGTACCGGCCGAAGGTGCCGTACTTGGACGAGCCGGCCACCAGGACGGAGTGCGCGGCCGAGGCCATGGCCGCCTGCTTGACGTCCACCTTGGGCTCCGAGGGGGTGGTGGTGCCGCGGAGCAGGTCCCAGGAGCTGGTGCTGATGAAGGCGATGTCCAGGGCGAGTTGCCGCAGGGTGTCCGCGGCGAGGCGGCCGACGCTGGAGCGGTTGGAGACGTCGACACGGCCGCCGACGTGCACCAGTTCCAGGTTCTCCGCGTCCATCAGCCGGCCGATGGTGGTGAAGTCGTTGGTGACCACGGTGAGGTGGGGCAGCCCGGCGAGGGCGGGGGCCATGGCGAGCAGGGTGGTGCCCGCGTCGAGGTAGACGGTCATGCCGTCCTGGACGAGGCGGGCGGCCTCGGCGGCCATCGCCCGTTTCTGCGGCTGCTCGACCTCGGACTTGTCCAGGAAGCCGGGTTCGGTGCTGATGGTGCTGGCGATGCGCACCCCGCCCGGGACGGAGAAGACCAGACCGCCCCGTTCGAGTTCGGCGATGTCGCGCCGGACGGTCATGTGGGAGACGCCGAGCAGGCGGGTGATCTGCTGCACGCTGAGCACCCCGTCACGCCTCAGGTGCTTCAGCAGTTGCTCGCGGCGCTGGTCGGGGATGAGCGGAGGCTGCTCGCCGTCCGAGGTCATGGTCTGGTCTCCCTTCGACCGTGCTGACGTTAGCCGATGATCATGCCGGTGACGGCCGGGACCGTCACCGGCGGGTGTGCTCAGCCGTGCACGACGGTGCTGAGCAGCAGCACGCCGCCGAGGCTGAGGAGCGACTGGAGGGACAGCATCAGGGTCCAGGTGCGGAAGGTCTGCGCCACCGACAGCTGGAAGTACTCCTTGAACAGCCAGAACCCGGAGTCGTTGACGTGGGAGAGCATCACCGCTCCCGATGCGGTGGCCAGCACCATCAGTTCCGGTGAGGTGCCGGGCGAGGCGCTGAGCAGCGGCGCGACGATGGCGGTCGCCGCGGCGGTGGCTACCGTCGCCGAACCGAGGCAGACCCGCAGCAGGGCGGCGACCAGCCAGCCCAGCAGCAGCGGGGGTATCGCCCAGTCCACGGCGTAGTCGGAGATGAGCTGGTCGATCCCGGTCTCCGTCAGCATCGCCTTGAAACCGCCGCCCGCGCCCAGGATCAGAATGATCGCGCCGACCGGGGCGAGTCCCTTGGACGCCATCTTCTGCAGCTGGCCGAGGCCGAACCCGGACCGGACGCCGAGGGCGAAGAAGGCGAAGATCACGGCTGCCAGCAGGGACAGCACGGAGGAGTTGCAGGCGTCGAAGAACTGGTAGGGCAGCGTGCCCTCGGCCGTGTTGGCCGTGCCCAGGGTGCCGATGAGCATGAGGCCCGGCGGGAGCAGCACGGTGATGAGCGCGAGGGTGAACGAGGCCGGCTTGCGGCGGTGCTCGGGCTCGGTGCTGACGGACTGGACCGGGCCGCGGTCGAGGTCGGGGGCGGGGCCGAACCAGCGGCTGATGATCCGGGTCAGGACGGGGCCGGTGAGCACGGCCATCGGGATGCCGATGATCAGGCCCCACAGGATGGTGAGGCCGGTGTTGGCGCCGTAGGCGGAGACGGCCAGGGTCGGCGAGGGGTGCGGCGGCAGCAGGCCGTGCGACACGTAGAGGCCGGCGGCCATCGGCAGTCCGACCCACAGCAGGTGGGTGTTGCTGCGCTTGGCGACGGTGTAGACCAGCGGCACCAGCATGACGAAGCTGACGTCGAACAGGTGCGGCATGCCGATCAGCAGCGCGGCGGCCGTGATGGACGCCGGGATCCACTTCACGGGCCGGGAGCCGATGAACACGGTGGCGATGCGGTCGGCGCCGCCGGAGCCGAGCAGGATGCCGCCCAGCAGCGTGCCGAGGCCGATGGTGGGACCGCTGCCGCCGAGGGTGTCCCCGAACCCGTCCTGGAACGCCTCGACGGCACGCACCGGGGCGATGCCGGACGCGATGCCGAGCCCGAGGGCGGACAGGGTGAGTGCCAGGAACGGGTGCAGCTTGGTCTTCGTGATCAGCAGGACCAGGACGACGACGGCGGCGGCACCGAGGAGGAGGTGCTGGAGGTCGGTGCTCATGCGGCGGGCTGTCCTTCCGTGCCGTCGGGGCAGCCGCGCGAGGCGCGTCCGGCACGCCAGGCGCGCAGCAGGCCGGGGTCCGGGTCGGCCAGGTCGGCCACGCGGAGCAGTTCACCGGCGGGCACGGGCCGGGCCAGGGTGGCGTGGGCGGCGAGGTAGAGGGGCGCGACGTCGTCGGGTGCGTCCTCGCCGCGCAGCAGCACGGCCCGGACACCGGTGACGTCGTGGTGGTGGCCGCCCATGGCGAGTGCGGTCCCGGCGGGCAGGTCCGTGCGGGCGCGGCCGGCGAGCACGGCGTACGAGCGGGGGTCGGTGCCGCCGGAGGGGCGGTGGTGCAGCACTGCCGAGAGCAGGCTCACCGGGGTCTCGACGCCCATGAGGTGGTACGGCAGGTAGATCGCGGCGTACCGGCCGTCCTTGCTGAGGACATGGCCCTTGTCCCGCAGCGTCTCCCAGGTCACCGGGTCGTCGGTGCGGACGACGACGAAGACACCGCCCGCGAAGGACGCCTCGCCGGGCAGGCGCAGCGCGCTGAAGACGTCCACGGCTCCGTCGCGGGCCAGCAGGCCGCCGTCCTCGCGAGGGCGGTAGACGTCGGCGAGTTCGGCGATGCGGGCGACCGGGTAGTGCAGGCGTTCCGTGTCCGGCCGGAAACCCGTGTTGTTCGCGACAACGGCCATCTCGCAGTAGTCGGCGGTGGCGCCGGTGGGCAGGTCGGCCACGGCCGCCGCGCGGGCTTCGAGGGTGGCGTGCACGTCGTCGCCGAGGTCGAGGAGCCCGGAGAGTTCCGGTGCGGGCACCGTGGTGTCCAACTGCGTGACGGTGCCGGCCTCGGGATCGAGGACGAGGTCGTACTCGGTGGACTTGCCGATCGCCACGATGTCGAGGCCGAGCAGCTCGGCCCAGGTCACCAGGCCGATCAGGTTGGCGGGCTGGTCGCCGTCGGCGGTGGTGTAGACGAGGTTCCGGGCGGCGGCGAGGTCGGCGAGGTGGAGTCCGGCGACGGAGTCGACCTCCTTGCTGACCATCGCCACGTGGCGGTCGGCGGCGAGGGCCGCTTCGGCCATGGCCAGGCCGTCCGCGGGGCTGCCGGTCGCTTCCACGAGGATGTCCCACGGGGCCACGGTCGTCAGCGCCGCGTCGGCGACGAGGGCGATGCCGCCGCGCGAGACCGTGTCCGCCACGGCCGCCGCGTCGTGGCACTCGGCCGGCTGCGTGGTGTCGTATCCGAGTTCGTCCAGCGTCGCGCGCAGGCCGGGCAGGTCGCGGTCGCACAGGACGGCCGGGACGAGGCCGGGCAGGCGGCGGCTCTGGGCCAGGAGGGTGCGCGCGAATCCGCCGCCGGCCCCGGTCAGTGCGTACCGCACCGTCCGGCCGCCGCTGTCGGCGAACAAGTGATGCAGGTTCATGAGGCCCTCCTGAATGAGCGCGCGAGGTGGTGGCAGGGCTTCTCGCGCGGTCGGCGGGGCGACGGGGTGCCGTGGGACGCGCGTTCCAGAAGCAGCGAATGAACAACGTGTATCACCAGATCCCATCTGCGTAAAGTCTGATAACATAATTTCACAGACCATCACGGGGGTGGCCGTCGGCCGCACCAGGAACCCGGACAGCAACGCAGGAGCACTTGATGCCGACCCTCGGGGCCATCGCAGACGATTTCACCGGCGCGACCGATCTTGCGACGATGCTGGTCGCCCGCGGTTTCCGGACCGTGGTCGCCGTCGGCGCCGACGCGGTCACCTCTCCGGCGGAGCCGGACCGGTGGGCCGACGCGGACGCCGTCGTGGTGGCGCTGAAGTCGAGAACGGCTCCCGTGGCGGAGGCGGTGGAGGACTCGCTCCGGGCACTGCGCGCGCTGCGGGCGATCGGCTGCCGGCGCTTCTACTTCAAGTACTGCTCGACGTTCGACTCCACGCCTGGCGGCAACATCGGACCTGTGGCGGACGCGCTGCTGGCGGAGACCGGCGAGCGGCGCACGGTGGTGGTCCCTTCGTTCCCCGCGACCGGGCGGACCGTGTACCGGGGGCGGCTCTTCGTCCACGACGACCTGCTCGACGAGAGCCCCATGCGCCACCACCCGCTCACCCCGATGCTCGACTCCCGTGTCGACCGGCTGCTGCGGCCGCAGACGGACCACCCGGTCGCCCGTATCGGCCTGGACACGGTCCGGGCCGGTGCGGCCCGTCTCCGCGCGGCCCTGGACGACGAGGCCCACTCCGGGGCGCTGACGGTCGTGGACGCGGTCGACGACGAGGACCTGCGCACCATCGCCGCCGCCACCGAGGACTTCGGCCTGGTGACCGGCGCCGCCGGACTCGCCGTAGGACTGACCGGCCCGCACCCGGACCAGGCGCGCGCACGTGCCGCCTCACGCCCGCGCGACCCCGGGGTCGTCCTCGCGGGCAGCGCCTCGGCCGCGACCCGGGCCCAGGTCGCCCACGCCCTGGGACGGCTGCCGCACCGGCGGCTCGACCTGGCCGGGCTCCGCGCCGACTTCGACACCGCGGTGGCCGGTCTCACCGCCTTCGTGCGCGACAGGTGGGCGAACGACCCCGCCCGGCCGCCCCTGATCTATGCCGTCGCGGCACCCGAGGACGTCGAGACCGACACCCCGGCCGGCGCGGAGCCACCGTCGAGCCTGGTGGAGAGAGCCCTCGCCGCCTGCGCGGGGGCGCTCGTGGACGCCGGGGCACGACGGCTGCTGGTGGCGGGCGGCGAGACGTCGGGAGCCGTCGTCACGGCACTGCGCGCCCGCACGCTCTCCATCGGGGCTCCCATCGCCCCGGGAGTCGCCTGGGCGCGCACCGAGGTGTGCCCGACCGGGGCCACCCACACCGTCGACCTCGCCCTCAAGTCGGGGAACTTCGGCGGCACCGACATCTTCACGCAGGCATGGGAGCAGCTCGTATGACCGCCCTCGCACACGAACTCGTCGCGGCGGCAGCCCACTTGTCCGAGCTCGGACTGAGCCCGGGCTCCTCGGGCAACGTCAGCGCCCGGGACGGCGACCGCGTCCTGGTCACCCCGACCGGTACGGACCTCGCCGCGCTGGATCCCCGGAACCTGTCGGTGCTCGACCTGGACGGCAACCGTCTCGACGGCCCGGCGCCGTCGAAGGAATACCCGCTCCACCTGGCCTTCTACCGGCGCGAGCGCGCCACCCGCGCCGTCGTCCACCTGCACTCGAGGCACGCCGCAGCGGCCTCCTGCCGCGCGCCCTGGTCCGAGCGCAGCGCGCTGCCGCCGCTGACGCCGTACTTCGTCATGCGGGTCGGACAGATACCGCTGCTCCCCTACGCCCCGCCCGGCGACCCCGCGCAGGCCGCGGTCCTGGAGCAGCTCGCCTTCCCCTGCCGCGCCGCGCTGTTGCAGAACCACGGCCCGGTCGTGGCGGGCACGTCCCTGCGCGCGGCGACGGAGGCCGCAGTCGAGGTGGAGGAGGCCTCCGCGCTCCATCTGCTCCTGGGTGACCGGCCGGTACGCCATCTCACCCCGGCCGAGGCGACCGCGCTGGCCCGGAAGTACGGCACCTACTGGGAGCCGGCGCACTGAACCACCGCCGACTCGCCGAAGGCCGCCAGGGTCGCTGCCCGGGGACCGACCGCGCTCGGCCGAGACGGTGGTGACGGCCTCGACTCCGTAGGTGCGGGCCGGGATGTCGAGGCCGTGGCCGACGAGGGTGGCACGCCTCCTCCGCATCCCGCTGCCGCTGCCGCCGGTGACCGTCGGCATGGCCTGGCACCCCGGCGCACCGCCGAGCCGTCCCCGGTCGCTCCGGCCGGCCCGGTCGTTCCCGCCGCCCGCTCCGCTTGCGAGGGCCGGGCGGCGGCGGAGACTGATACGGACGACGGCACTCCGGAGGGTCCTGGACGGATGGGCGAGCACGCGGTGCGTCCCGGCGCCGGAGCGCGGCACGGCCGAGGGGCCGACGGGCACCGACCCGCGTCCGCCCTGCCGGGCCGGCGGCCCCGCACGGGCCGGAATGGCGTGGCCGCTCCTGGGCACGCGTGCTGCGGGGACCTAGTGGACCGGGGCCCCGGGCACGGCCCGGGCGTCGGCGGGACCGTTCCGCCGGGCAGGTCGGAGCGGGTCCCGTGCCCCGTGTTCGTGTCGCGCGGTCCCTGGGCGTCAGCCACTCCCCGACGAAAGGCAGTTCCATGACGGACACCCCGCCTGCCACCACCACGGACTCCGGCGCACCGGCGGAGAGCGACGAACACTCGCTCACCGCGGGCCCGGCCGGTCCGGTCCTCCTCCAGGACGCCTACCTCATCGAACAGATGGCGCAGTTCAACCGGGAGCGCATCCCCGAGCGCCAGCCGCACGCGAAGGGCAGTGGCGCGTTCGGCCACTTCGAGGTGACGCACGACGTGAGCGCGTACACCAAGGCGGCCGTCTTCCAGCCGGGCACCCGCACCGAGCTGGTCGCCCGCTTCTCGACCGTCGCCGGTGAGCGCGGCAGCCCGGACACCTGGCGCGACCCGCGCGGCTTCGCGGTGAAGTTCTACACCAGCCAGGGCAACTACGACATGGTCGGCAACAACACGCCGGTGTTCTTCGTCAAGGACCCGATGAAGTTCCAGCACTTCATCCGGTCGCAGAAGCGCCGGGCGGACAGCAACCTGCGCGACCACGACATGCAGTGGGACTTCTGGACCCTCTCGCCGGAGTCCGCGCACCAGGTCACCTGGCTCATGGGGGACCGCGGCATCCCGCGCACCTGGCGCCACATGAACGGCTACACCTCCCACACCTACATGTGGATCAACGCCTCGGGCGAGCGCTTCTGGGTGAAGTACCACTTCAAGACGGACCAGGGCATCGAGTTCTTCACCCAGCACGAGGCCGACCAGATGGCCGCGGCCGACACCGACTACCACATGCGGGACCTCTTCGAGCACATCCGCGACGGCGACTTCCCGAGCTGGACGCTGCACGTGCAGGTCATGCCGTACGAGGAGGCCGCGGGCTACCGGTTCAACCCGTTCGACCTGACGAAGGTGTGGCCGCACGGCGACTACCCCCTCATCCCGGTCGGCCGCATGACGCTGGACCGCAACCCGACGGACAACCACGCCGAGATCGAGCAGGCGGCCTTCCAGCCCAACAACCTGGTCCCCGGCATCGGCCCGAGCCCGGACCGCATGCTGCTGGCCCGGCTCTTCTCGTACGCCGACGCCCACCGCTACCGGATCGGCGCGAACTACCAGCAGCTTCCCGTGAACGCCCCGGTGGTCGACGTCCGCACCTACTCCAAGGACGGTGCGATGGCCTACCGCAAGACGACCGACCCGGTCTACGCGCCGAACTCCAAGGGGGGCCCGGCCGCCGACACCGCGCACTTCGGCACGCCGCCCAGCTGGGAGACGGACGGGGCCATCACCCGCACGGCCTACGTCAGCCACGCCGAGGACGACGACTGGGGGCAGCCGGGCACCCTGGTGCGCGAGGTGATGGACGACGCGGCCCGGGACCGGCTGGTCGACAACGTGGTGGACCACCTCCTCAACGAGGTGACCGAACCCGTGCTCCAGCGGGCCTTCGAGTACTGGTCGAACATCGACCGGACCATCGGTGAGCGCATCGCCAAGGGGGTGCGGGCGAAGGCTGGCGAGAAGGACTTCAAGGCCGCCGAGCAGCGCAACCCGGCCCGGGAGTCCATGCAGGGCAAGGCCTGACCGCTCCTGCGGACCCGGCCGGTCAGGCCTCCGCCACCGGAAGCGCGTACAGGCCGGGCAGGTTGACCACGATCGCCTCCTGCGTACTGCGGGCGATGACGACCACCGCCTCGTCGGCGGGGTCGGGATTCTCCTCCCGGTGCGGGACGAACGGGGGGACGAAGACGTAGTCGCCGGGGGAGGTGCGCAGCCGTACCTCCTCGGGCCGGTCTCCCGAGTCGTCCAGGAACACGAACTCGGGATGGCCGCTGACCACGTAGATGGCGGTCTCCGACTCGCCGTGGTGATGGTCGGAGGAGGAGGTCGACGGGGCGACGTGGGTCTGGCCCATCCACAGCTTCTCGGAGCCCACCGCGCGCCCGCTGACGGCCGCGAACCTGCGCATGCCGCCGGTCTGCGCGGTGCCGCCGTCCAGGGCGTCGGCACGGATGTGGTGCAGGCGGCTGCGCAGGGGGGTGACGGCAGGCCCGTGGGCGTGGGGCAGACGGGGGTGGAAGCCCTCGCCGGGGGCTGTCAACGACTCGCTCATGGCGGGGACGCTAGAAGGGCGCCGAAAAGGATGTCAAGAGGTGTCCATTGCCTTTCACCTGCGGCAATGTTGCCGCAATGAAGGTGCGCAGGCGGTGAAGGCCCTGGGCACGGCGGCCGTGTCGGGCATCATGGGCGCATGCATATCTCCGCGAAGGCGGACTACGCCACGCGGGCCCTCCTGGAGCTAGCCCGTGAACCCGCCCGCCCGCTGACCTGTGAGGCCATCGCCTCCTCGCAGCACATCCCGTTCCGTTTCCTGAAGTCCGTCGTGGGCGAGTTGCGCCGGGCCGGTCTGGTCCGCAGCCAGCGCGGCTGCGAGGGCGGTTACTGGCTCGGCCGGCCCGCCGACGAGATCACTCTGCTGGACGTCTCCCGTGTCGTGGACGGCGAGTTGCTCACCCTTCGGGGCGAGGCCGTCGCCGCGCTGGACTATCCCGGTGCCGCGTCACGGCTGCCCGACGTGTGGCGCCGGGTCGAGGCGGACGCGGCGGCCGTTCTCGGCGGCGTGACGGTGGCCTCCCTGCTGCCGGCGGGCGACGCCCTGGCCGTGGCGGGCGAGGCGCCGGCCGGGAAGGGGGCCGCGTGACGGCGGTGCCCGACGGGCCGCCGGCGGCGACGCCGGGGACGACGGAGGTGGTCGAGTACACCGATCCGCTGTGCCCGTGGGCGTGGGGCTCCGAGCCCGTCTTCCGGCGGCTGCGCGCCACTGTGCCCGCCGGGGTCCGGTGGCGGCGCGTGTTCTGCATCCTCTTCGACGAGGACGACGACCCCGCCCCCGATCCCGCCGCGGAGACGGCCTGGTACGCGCGGTACGTCGAGGACGTCGCCCGCCACACCGGCGCCCCCCGGGCGGCTCGGCTGCGCCGGGTGGCGGCGAGTTCGTGGCCGGCCTCGCTCGTCGCCAAGGCCGCGCAGGCCCAGGGGGCGGACGTCGCCGAGCGGGTGCTGCGCCGGCTGCGGGAGACGGTCTTCGTCCTCGGCGAACCGGCCGACACCCATGAACTGGCACTCGCCGCGGTACAGGGGGTCCCGGGCCTGGACCCGGCCCGGCTGGCCGCGGACGCGCTGTCCGACGCCGTACGGGAGCGGGTGCGGGCCGACCGGGACGAGGCGCGGCGGCCGGTGCCCGAGGCCAGGTCGGCACCGGGCGGCTCGCCGCACCCCGGCGCCGCCAAGGAGACCGGGGACGGCGGCTACCGGTACGCGCTGCCGACGGTGCTGGTGCGGGCGCCGGGAGGCCACCGCGTCGTTCCGGGACTGCGCCCCTGTGAGGCGTACGAGACCGCCGTGGGCGAGATGTGCGCGGGGGCGCCGCTGACGGCCGTGCGGCTGTCGCCGGACGAGGCCCTGCTGCGTCACCGGACCCTGACCGGACCCGAGTTGGAGTTGCTGACGGACGACCGGAAGCCCCCGGTACGGGCGGTCCGCATCGAGACGGGCAACGGGCCGCTGTGGCTGCACCCGGAGGAGGCGGCGACCCATCCGGCGACGCGGCCCGGCTCCCCCGCCCTGCGGTGACAACGCTCTGATCTGCGAGGGGAGCCCGTCCCGCCCAATGAGACACCAATTGGTGTCCATTGACAGGCGCTCATGACTGCCCCCAGGATGTGCACCATGCTCACGACGCACCCCGCCGTGGTGTGCCGCTACGTGGACCTGCGGCGCACCTGCAGCGCTCTCTGTCGCTGACCGACCGCCGCGATCGGCCCGGCGGCGCCTGACCTTCCCGTCCGGCACGGCCCGCCGCCGCTGGGCGCAGCCCGCCCGCCGCCCGCGCCATCCGCCTCTCGGCCCTTCGCCGTCCCCTCCCTCCTCCCCCTCGCCCGGGACGCCGCCCGCAGTGCGTCCCGCCGCGCCCCGCCCTGCCCGTCACCCTCGGCGCGTCCGATCCGACGTCAAGTGTGCCCGGGCGGCCTCACCTTGCCCCGTAGCCACGCCCCGGCCTGCCTGGACCCGGCCGGGGTCCGTCACAGAAAGTACGAGATGCCCGGACGACCCACGCCCCGCCGCCCAGGACCGCAGCGCCGGTCCGGCCGACTGCGTGCCACCGCACTCGGCGCCGCCCTCGCCACCGTGTTCGTCCCCGCCCTCAGCGCGTGCGGCGGTGACGCGGCCTCCGCGAGCGGTGACGCCACCCTCAAGTGGACCTCCACCTATTTCCCCGCGCACTGGGACCCCGTGGTCGGGGGAAGTGGCGCCCAGTTCCGTGAACTCTCCCTGGTGTACGCCTCCTTGACGCGCACGGACGCCGCCGGCAAGGCCGTCCCCGACCTCGCGGAGAGCTGGGAGTACAACGACAAGGGCGACCGGATCACCTTCCACCTGCGCCCGGGGCTGAAGTTCAGCGACGGCGAACCGGTGGACGGCGCGGCCGTCAAGGCGGCCGTCGAACGGGCCCAGAAGCAGAAGAACTCGGCGCTCTTCGGCGACCTCACCTCGATCGAGTCGGTGGACGCCAAGGGACTCGACGCCACCATCAATCTCAATCAAGTCGACTACCAGATACCCCAGTTGCTGGGCCAGCGCGTCCTCCAGATCGCCAGCCCCAAGGCCGCCGCCGCACCGGAGAAGCTGGACCAGAACCCGGTCGGCGCCGGTCCGTTCACCGTCACCCAGATCGTCCCCGGCACCAAGGCGGTGCTCAAGAAGAACCCGGACTACTGGGACGCGGAGAACATCCACATCGACAACGTCGAACTCACCTCCGCGCCCGACGCCTCCACGGTCGTCTCCGGACTGCAGACCGGCGTGTACAACTTCGCGGACATCGCTCCCAGTCAGGCGGACGCCGCGAAGAAGGCCGGCCTCGACGTCTTCGTCCAGCCCGGTTTCAACGCCTCCAACATCAGCCTGAACATCAACAAGGCGCCGTTCGACGACGACAAGGTCGTCGACGCCGTACGGCACGCCGTCAACCGCCAGGAGTTCGTCGACAAGCTGACCTTCGGCTACGGCGAGGCGACCAACCAGCCGTTCCCCAAGGGCTACGTGGCCTACGACCCCGAGTCCGAGGACGCCTACCCCTACGACCCCGCCAAGTCGAAGAAGCTGCTCGCCGAGGCCGGTTACCGGGCCGGTGACATCAAGCTCGACCTGATCGTCCCGGAGGAGGACCCGCAGGCCGAGATCGTGCAGTCGCAGCTGGCGAAGGTGGGCATCACCGTCGCCATCAGGATCGACAAGAACTGGGCCACGCCGTTCTTCGCCAAGGACCTCGCCTTCTCGCTCTACGGCACCACCGGCCGGGACTCCGCGGCCCAGACGCTCACCGCCCACTTCGGACCCGACGGTCCGCTCAACCTCAGCTCCCCCTACGTGCCGGAGGGCTTCGAGGCGGCGGTCGCCAAGGTGCGGCAGACCCCGCTGGACGCACCCGAGTACCCCGAGGTGCTGCGGGCGGCGACGCGGGCCGGGCTGGAGAGCAAGGCCCTGGTCTTCACCTACTCCTCCCCCAACCTCATCGCCAAGAGCAAGTCCGTCTCCGACCTGCCGAAGAACCCCGCCCACATCGACTGGACCGGCGTGACCATCGGCGGCAAGGGAGCGACCCCGTGACGGCCGGCCGGACGCTGGGCCGGGTCCTGGTCACCCTCGCCCGATCGGTGGCGATCTTCGTGCCCGTGTTCCTGGTGGCGACGTTCGTGACCTTCGCGCTGCGCTCGATGAGCGGCCTCAGTCCCGCCCGGATCCAGCTGGGCGAGGAGGCCACGCCCGAGGCGATCGCCCGGGTCGAGGCGCAGTGGGGCCTGGACCGCCCGTTCCTGGTCCAGTACGGCGACTGGATCGGCGGCGTCCTGCACGGGCAGCTCGGTGCGAGCTGGACCAACGGTGCGGACATCTCCACGCTCATCGGTCTGGGTCTCGGCGTCAGTCTCTCCGTCGCGACGTTCGCGCTCGTGATCGGTGTGGTGGTGGGCTTCGCGCTCGGCACGCTCGCGGCGCTGCGCCGCACCACGTGGGTGGACCGGGCCGTCACCGGGTTCGTCACGGTGATCTCGGTGATGCCCGCCTTCGTGGTCGGCATCGTGCTGGTCGCCGTGCTCGCCGTGCAGTTGCACCTGTTCCCCTCTGCCGGGTACGTCCCGGCGGAGCAGGGACTCGGGCCGTGGCTCGCGCACATCACGCTGCCGGCCCTGGCGCTGAGCCTCGACGTCGTCGCGGATGTCGCGCGCCAACTGCGTTCCAGTCTCGTCGCCGCCCATCAGGAGAACTACGTGACGGGCGCGGTCGTCCGGGGGCTGAGTCCGCGGCGGATCTTCTTCGTGCACGTGCTGCGCAACGGCCTGGGACCGACGCTCGCCACCCTCGGCCTGAAGTTCCCTTCCCTGGTCGGCGCGTCCGTGGTCACCGAGTGGATCTTCGGGCTGCAGGGCTTCGGGCGGTTCGCCAACGACTCCGCCCAGGCCGGCGACGTACCGGCCGTGCAGGGGGTCCTGGTGGTGTCGATCGCGCTGGTCGTCGCCTTCAACCTCGTTGTCAACCTGGTGCTGGCGCGCGTCACGCCGGCCTCGCAGAGGGGGGTGTGAACCATGGTGCGCCGCGTCCTCGCGCTCACCTCCGGCCGTATCGCCGTCGCCATCCTGACGGCGGTGGCACTGCTCGCGATCCTCGGTCCGCTGCTCGCACCCCAGGACCCGCTGGCCACCAGCGACCACACGCTCGCCGCCGCGTCCGGCGGCCACTGGCTGGGCACGGACTACCTCGGCCGGGACGTGCTGAGCAGGCTCCTCGACGGCTCCCGGGTCAGTGTGCTCGGCGCCCTCCAGGTCGCGCTCACCGCACTGGTCGCAGGGGCGGTTCCCGGGATCCTGTCGGTGTACCTGGGCCGGGTCTTCGAGTGGATCACCCTGCGCCTGGCCGACACGCTGGTGGCCCTGCCGTTCCTGCTGTTCGCCGTCGCCGTGATCGCGTTGCTCGGCAACGGGCTGACGCAGGCGATGCTGGTGACCGGCGTGCTGGTGTCGCCCCTGTTCTACCGGGTGTCCCGCGCCGCCGCCCTGGCCGTGGCCCGTTCGCAGTACGTCGAGGCGGCGCTGATCTCCGGCGCCTCGATCGGCTGGGTCGTGCGGCGCCACGTCTGGGCCAAGGTGCTGCCGCCGATCGCGGTGGCCTTCGCCCAGACCATCGGCACCGGCTTCGTCATCGTGTCGAGCCTGACCTTCCTGGGCATCGGCGTGCGGCCGCCGGAGCCGACCTGGGGCGGGCTGCTCGCCTCCGACCTCGGCTATCTCAGCCACCGGCCGTGGGCACCGCTGACCCCGGCGCTGCTGATCATGATCACCGTCTGGGCCGGCAACCTGCTCGCGGACGCGATCCGCGATGTGTCCGGCGAGGCGGGGCGCGCCCTGCTCAAGGGCCGTGGGGCCCGCACCGACCGGACCGAACCCAACGAACCCGCTCCCGCCGGAGGTGCGCGATGACGACGGTGTCCGAGAAGCTCCTGACCCGGGCCGAGGAGACCGGCGCCCTGCCCCCCGCAGATCCACCCGACCCCGCCGGGCCTCTGCTCTCCCTGCGCGACGTGCGGATCGCCGACGGCAGCGACGGGCGCGAGATCGTGCACGGCGTGAGCTTCGACCTCACCCCCGGCAAGGTGGTCGGCATCGTCGGCGAGTCCGGCAGCGGCAAGACCCTCACCTGCCGGGCCGCACTGGGCATCCTGCCCGCCCATTTCGCGGTCACCGGCGGCGCGGTCGAGATCGGCGGCACCGACATCTCGGCTCTCACGCCCGCGCGGTGGACCGCGCTGCGCGGGGCCACCATCGGCGCGGTCTTCCAGGACCCGGCGTCCTACCTCAACCCGTCGCTGCGCGTCGGCAGGCAGATCGCGGAGGTCGTCCGGGTCAAGAAGGGCCTCGGGCGCCGGGCGGCGCGGGAGCGGGTCCTCGCCCTGCTGCGGGCGGTGCACCTGCGGGACCCGGAACTGGTCCACGACCAGTACCCCCACGAGTTGTCCGGGGGCATGCTCCAGCGCGTGCTCATCGCGGCCGCCATCGCCGCCGACCCGCTGATCCTCATCGCCGACGAGGCCACCACGGCGCTGGACGTCACCGTGCAGGCGGAGATCCTCGACCTCCTCGCCGACCTGCGCGACCGCGCGGGACTCGCCCTCGTCGTCGTCTCCCACGACCTGGCGGTGGTGGCCCGGTTGTGCGACGAGGTGCTGGTCATGCGGCAGGGCGAGGTGGTCGAGCAGGGACCGACCCGCACGGTCCTGGACGACCCCCGGCATGCGTACACACGGCTGCTGATCAGCGAGCACGAGCAGTACGGGCTCGAGAAGTTCCTCGGACCGACCGCACCGAAGGAGACGGCGTGACCACCGAGACCCGCCCCGTCCTGGACGTCACCGGGCTCGACGTGCACTACGGTGCGCGGCGCAAGCGCCGCCCGGTCCTGCGCGGCGTCTCGCTGAGCGTCGCTCCGGGTGAGACGGTCGGCCTCATCGGCGAGACGGGCTCGGGCAAGTCCACCCTCGCCCGCAGCGTGCTCGGTCTGGTGCGGCCCACCGCCGGGTCCGTGGTCGTCGACGGCGAGGACGTCACCGCCCACGGCCCCCGCCAGTGGCGCGAGCTGCGCCGCCGCGGGGTGATCCAGTACGTCTTCCAGGATCCGCTGCGCAGCCTCGACCCGGACCTCACCGTCGAGGCGTCGCTGGCCGAACCGCTGCTCGTGCGGGGCACGGCCCGTGCGGAGGCGGCGGCGCGGGTACGGGCCTTCCTGCCCCGCGTGCGGCTGACCGAGGACCTGCTCGGCCGGCTGCCGGGCGAGCTGTCCGGCGGTCAGCGGCAGCGGATCGCGGTGGCCCGCGCCCTGGTCACCGAACCGCGGCTGGTCATCCTCGACGAGCCGGTGAGCGCCCTCGACTCCGCCAACCGGGTCCAGGTCCTGGAGATCCTGAAGGAGCTGCGGGCGAGCGGTGTGGCCCTCGTCTTCATCTCCCACGACCTCGGCTCCGTGGCGGGGATCGCCGACCGCATCGCCGTGCTGTACCGGGGGGAGCTGGTCGAGGTCGGTGCCGCCCGCGACGTCGTGGGCCGTCCGGAGCACCCGTACACGCGGCTGCTGGTCGGCTCGGCGCCGACACTGCGCGGTGCCCCGGCCGACCGGGCCGAACGCGCGGCCCTGCGCGCGCTGCTGCCCGCCTGACGCCCGTGCGCCCCGATGCCCCAGGGGCATCCCGGTGCATCCCAAGTCACCGATGCCACGTCACGACAGACAGGAATCAGTCATGCCCCGAAGGATCCATCTCGCCCTGCACCCCTACGGCGTCGGCGGTCCCGGCCAGCACGGCCTGTGGAAGGACCCCCGCGTCGCCAAGAACGCCAGCATCGACATCAACTACTACATCAAGCAGGCCCAGGCGGCCGAACACGCCCTGTTCGACGCACTGTTCATCGTCGACAGCCAGTTCATCAACGCCACCTACCCGGCGCACTACCTCAACCGGCTGGAGCCGCTCACCCTGCTGTCGGCCGTCGCCACCCACACCCGGCACATCGGCCTGGTGGGCACGGCCAGTTCGACGTACAACTCGCCCTTCAACCTCGCCCGCCGCTTCGCCTCGCTCGACCTCATCAGCGGCGGCCGGGCCGGCTGGAACGTCGTGACCAGCTTCGACACCGGCACCTCGCGCAACTACGGGCTGGACGAGCACCTCGACTACACCACCCGCTACGGCCGTGCCCTGGAGTTCGTGGAGGTCGCCCGCGGACTGTGGGACTCCTACGAGGACGACGCCTTCCCGGCGGACGTGGCGCGCAACGTCTTCCTCGATCCGTCCCGGCTGCACGAACTGAACCACGAGGGCGAGCACTTCAAGGTCGCCGGGCCGCTGAACGTCTCGCGCTCCGCGCAGGGGCAGCCGGTCGTCTTCCAGGCGGGCGTGTCCGAGGAGGGACGCGACCTGGCCGCGCGGGTGGCCGAGGGCATCTACGCGCCGGGCGGATCGCTTGAGCAGGCGCGGGAGTACTACGCCGACATCAAGAAGCGGACCGCCACGTACGGCCGGGACCCAGAGCACATCAAGATCTTCATCCACGGCGGTCCGGTCGTCGCCGCCACCGACGAGGCGGCCCGGCGCCGGGAGCGGGAGATCTTCGAGGAGGACAACGACTTCGACCGCCACCTGGCGCTGCTCGGCCGCTCGTTCGGCGCCTACGACTTCAGTGTGCACGACCTGGACGCGCCGTTCCCGGACGTCGCCCATCTCGCCGAGAAGGGGGGCCGCACGGGCGCCGCGAAGATCATCGAGCGGGCGCGGGAGGAGAACCTGACGCTGCGCCAGGTCGCGCAGTCCGTCGCGGAGTTCCGCCGCTCACCCTTCGTCGGCGCGCCCGAGACCGTGGCCGACACCATCGAGCGCTGGTTCGACGCCGGCGCCTTCGACGGGATCAACCTCGCCTTCCGCACCCAGGACGAGCTGGACCTCTTCGTCGACGGTGTGGTGCCGATCCTGCAGAAGCGGGACCTGTTCCGCACCGAGTACGAGGCCGACACGCTGCGCGGCAACCTGGGACTGCCCGTCCCGGCCAACCGGCACACCCTCGAACGCTCCGCCGCACAAGGCCGAGGGGCCCGTCATGACCAGTGAGCGGCCTCGCTTCAGGCTCGGTTTCCTCACCCACGTCCAGGGCCGCGGCACCGGCCTCGCCCGGACCTACCGCAACGCCCAGGATCTCTTCGTGGTCGCCGACGAACTCGGCTTCGACGTCGGCTGGGTGGCCCAGCACCACGTTCCCCTCGGTGGCGGCGGACTGTCCTCGCCGTGGACCTTCCTCGCGCACGCCGCCGCGCGCACCACCCGGATCCGGCTCGGCACGGCCGTCACGGTACTCCCGCTGGAGGACCCGGTCCGTCTCGCCGAGGACGTCGCGACCGTCGACGCGCTCAGCGGCGGCCGGGTGGAACTCGGCGTCGGCAGCGGCTCCGGCGACCTGGAGTACGCCGCCTTCGGACGCGACGTGTCCCGCAAGCGCGAACTGACCAGCGAGCACCTGGACGTCCTGCGACGCGCCCTGAACAACGAGGAGATCGGCGCTCCCGGCTTCCGCGTCCAGCCCGCGGCCGGCGACTTCACCGACCGGATCTGGCAGGGCGTCTTCAGCCGGGACGGAGCGGTGTACGCGGCGGGCGGCGGCTCCCACCTGCTGCTCAACCGGGCCGCCTACGGCCACGACGCGCCCACCGACGAGGTGCAGCGTCCCTGGGCGGACGCCTTCCTCGCCGCCTGGGACCGGCCGCGCAGGCCGCGCATCGGTCTGTCCCGGCTGGTCTTCCCGGCGAAGGACCGCCGTACGGCGCTGCGGCACATCGGTCAGGACGTGCACCGTGCGGCGCTGCGCATGGCGGAGCACGGCGCGTTCCCCAAGGGGCTCGACGCGGACGAGGCGCTGCGGCGCTTCCACGCCTTCCACGGCTCCCCCGAGGAGATCGTCACGGCGTTCCGGCGGGAGCGGGTCCTCCCCCTCGCGACCGATCTGATCACCCAGTTCAACCCCGCAGTGCCCGACCACGACGCCACGGTCCGCGCGCTGGAGCTCATCGCGACCGAGGTGGCACCCGCCCTCGGCTGGAGCCCCGCGCCCCGCGACCAGCCCGCATCCGCCTCCGCAGGAGTCTGACCATGACCGATCACACCGACCACCACGCCCCCGAGGGCCTGCGCACCCGCGGCACGATCGTCGTGGTGCCCGGCCGCGGGGAGACCCGGGCGACCTACGGACGGCTCGCGGCCCGCCTCGCGGCCGACGCCTACCGCGTCCGCGTCGTCGACGCACCGGACCTGGAGGCGGGGGGTCCCGGGGCGCCCTACGGCACTGACGCCGCGCTCACCCGCTTCGGCGCCCTGCTGGCGACGGCGGTCGACGGCACGGCGGGACCCGAGGGTGTCACGGAGCCCGTGGTGCTGCTGGGCGCGGACGCGGGTGCCGCCGCGCTCGCCGCACACCTCGGGCGGACCGGGCGGTTGCCCGGCGGCCGGCGGCCCGACGCCATCGTCCTCGCCGGGCTGCCGGGCCGTACGGCACCCGGCGTGGGCACCTGGGAGGAGGAACTCGACGTACGCACCTCCTGCCCCACGCACCGCGGCACGCTGAGCGCCGACACCGCGGTGCGGCGCGGATCGCTGGGCGAGGCACTCCCCGACCCGCTGCTCACGGCCGCCTACGACGCGGAACTCGACCTGCCCGCGCTCTTCCTGGTCGGCGACGCGGACCCGCTCGCGGACCGCAACGCCCTCGCCCACACGGCCAAGTCCCTGCCCCGGGCCCGTCTGTCGGTGGTCCGGGGCGCCCATCACGACGTCCTCAACGACGTGCAGCACCGGTCCGTGGCCGCCGAGATCGTGACGTTCCTGGAGACCCTGCGCAACGAACTGGTGCCGGTGGTCGCCGTGGAGACGAGCGCCTGGTGAGCACCACGACCGTCCCCTCCCGAACCCCGACCGCGAAAGGGTGACCGCATGGCCGCCGTCCTGTCCGTTTCCGGAAGCCCCTCCCCCACCTCACGCACCGCACGCCTGCTGCGCCACCTGGACGACCGGCTGCGGCTGCACGGCCACGACGTCACACCGCTGGACGTCCGCACCCTGCCCGCGCAGGCGCTGCTGGGCGCCGACTTCCGGCACCCGGCGATCACCGGCGCCGCCGCCCTGTTCGAGCGGGCGGACGGGGTGGTGATCGGGACCCCGGTGTACAAGGCCGCCTACTCGGGGCTGCTCAAGTCGCTGCTCGACCTGCTCCCGCAGTACGCGCTGGCCGGCAAGACGGTGTTCCCGCTGGCCACCGGTGGCAGCACGGCTCATGTCCTGGCCATCGACTACGCGTTGCGCCCCGTGCTCAGCTCGATGGGCGCGCTGCACATCGTCCCCGGCTGGTTCACGCTGGACACGGACATCACCGTCGGCGAAGACGGGGCGACGGTCATCGCACCCGCCGCCGCCGAAGCCCTGGCCCAGGCAACGGACCAGTTCTCGACGGCCCTGGCCGGCACCAGGACCGCACTCGCGTCGACGGGGTGAGCGCCGGGCGGAGGCGGCGGACAAACCCGTCGCGGGGCGCCGGCACCCGCTGCTAGCGTCCGGACCGTGCGTTGAGCCGCTGTGCGGCGGCCCCGGCCGCCGCGGACGGAATGACCGCCCTCCTGTCGATGGGACTTCGAGGGCGGCTCGGCATGTTCCCCGTCAAACAGTCCGGAGGCCCGCACGTGTCCGCACCCCACCCGATGTCCTACGAGGCGTTCGTCGCCCGCGCCACCGCCGACCCCGGCGTCGTCGGTCTCGTCCTCAAGGGGTCCCGCGCCCACGAGGGCATGGTCACCCGGTACTCCGACCACGACCTGTACGTCGTGGTCGCCGACGAGGCGGAGACCGGCCTGGCCGCCCTCGACGGCTTCCGCTCCGCCCGGCTGGATCTGGTCGTCGTGACGGTGGCGGAGTTCGACCGGCTCGGCGGCTGGGAGCGCTACGCGATCGCGCGGGCCCGGGTCCTGCTCGACCGGCTCGGCGGTCGCGTCACGAAGATGGTGGCCGCCAAAGGGCGGCTCGGTGCGGCGCAGGCCTCACGGACGGCGGCCGCCCGGCTCGACGCCTACGCCAACTCCCACTACCGGTCGCTCAAGAACGCCCGGGACGGGCATCCGCTCGCCGCGCGGCTCGACGCGGCGGACAGCCTCGGCTTCCTGCTGGAGCTGCTGTTCGCCCTCGACCGCCGTCCGCGCCCCTACAACAAGTACCTGGCGTGGGAGCTGGACCGGTTCCCCCTCCCAGGCTGGGACACGCGCGACCTGCTCGCGACGCTCGGACGGATCACCGGGTCCGGTGACGTGGAGGCGCAGCGTGAGCTGTTCGGCCGGGTCGAGACCGTGGCGCGCGCGGCGGGACACGCGGCGACGCTGGACGCCTGGGGCGACGACCTCCGGCTGATGCGTCCGGCAGCCCGACACACCGCGGGCGCGCGGCGACGGTGGAGTGACGGCAGTGACTGACATCGCGTGCTACTGTCGATGACAGCGGCTGTCATCGATGGTTCCGGCGCCCTGCGTCCACCGCGCCGCTCCCACACCCGGTGGGGCCGGCAGTCGCCAGGTACGGACATCTCTGGAGGATTCTCATGCGTGTTTTCGTCACCGGCGCCTCCGGCTGGATCGGCTCAGCCGTCGTTCCCGAACTCATCGGAGCGGGACATCAGGTCGTGGGACTCGCGCGTTCGGACGCCTCGGCCGAGGCGCTCACCGCGGCCGGGGCCGACGTGGTCCGCGGCACCCTGGACGACCTCGACGTGCTGCGGAGCGCGGCAGCCGGTTCGGACGGGGTCGTGCACCTGGCCTTCAAGCACGACATCGCGTTCTCGGGCGACTTCAAGGGCGCCGGCGAGGCCGACCGGCGGGCGGTCGAGGTGATCGGCGAGGCGCTCGCGGGCTCCGACCGGCCGTTCACGATCGCGTCCGGGACCCCCGCGATCCCCGGGCACGTGGCGACCGAACGCGACGGCCACGACCCGGACCCGGCCGCGGCGGCCCGGGGCGAAGCCCAGCACGTGCGGGGCGCCACCGCCGAACTCGCCCTCTCCCTGGCGGCCCGCGGGGTCCGCTCCTCCGTGGTGCGGCTGGCGCCGACCAATCACGGCGAGGGGGACAACGGGTTCGTCCCGGCCCTCATCGCAGTCGCCCGCGAGAAGGGTGTATCCGGTTACATCGCGGACGGCTCCAACCGCTGGTCGGCCGCGCACCGTCTGGACTCCGCGCACCTGTTCCGCCTCGCGCTGGAGAAGGCCCCCGCGGGCTCCACCCTGCACGCCGTCGCGGAGGAGGGACTGCCCGTGCGGGACATCGCCGAGGTGATCGGCCGGCAGCTCGGCCTGCCGGTGGTCTCGGTCCCCGCCTCGGACGCGGGCGGCCACTTCAGCTGGCTGGCGGGCCCCCTCGCCGACAACCGCGCGGCCTCCAGCGCCCTGACCCGCGAGCTGCTGGGATGGGAGCCCGTCCAGCCGGGGCTCGTGGAGGATCTCGAGCAGGGGCACTACTTCAAGTAGCCCCGGCCCGGGCGTCAGACCAGTTCGGGCTGCGGTTCCGCGGGGCGCGGCGGCTGCGGCCGCCGCGCCGGCGCGGTCTTCGTCTCCCACCGCCGGGTGGTCCGCGCATAGCCGAGGATCACGGAGACCATCGCGAGGAGCAGCAGCGGCCCGGCGGCCCACGGGTGCCCGGCCATCTCCACCGGCAGGAACCGGTACGCCACCAACAGCACGGCGAACACCGCCGTGCCGTGGGCGACCAGCCCGACGGCCGCGCGGTCCCAGCCCCGCGCGAAGGCGCGCATCGCGGCCTCGACGGTGAGCGCGAACACCACTCCGGCGACGAGGTCGGCGCCGTAGTGGTAGCCGAAGCCGAGGGTCGCGGTGAGGGTGGCGACCAGCCAGAACGCGCCTGCGAACCGCATGGCCCGGGACCCCTTGCGGGAGTGGAGGAAGAGCGTCGTGGCCCACGCCGTGTGCAGGCTGGGCATGCAGTTGCGCGGAGTGATGCCGTCGAACGGGATCGTGTGCGGGGCGCCGCCCGGCGGCAGGGTGTCCGGCCACAGGTTGGCCACCGCCCACTGGCCGCCGTCGGCGCCGTAGGCGAAGACCGGCCCGACGACCGGGAAGATCATGTAGACGGCGGGCCCGAGCAGGCCGATGACGAGGAAGGTGCGCACGAGGTGGTGGCTCGGGAACCGGCGCTCGACCGCCACGTGACGCAGCTGGTACAGCCCGACGAGGGCGGCGGCCAGGGGCAGCTGGCCGTAGACGAGGTGGAGGACGTGGTCACCCACCGGCTCGGTGGCCTCGACGAACCGGCCGACCAGCCACGAGGGGTTGCCCAGCGCCTGGTCGGCGGTGGCCACGTACGGGTCGAGCACCGCCTTGCGTGTCTTCGACGTGATGAGCAGCCAGGTGTCGCCCGTCTTGTGCCCGGCCACCAGGAGCAGCCCGAGGCCGACACCCTTGAGCAGCAGGGCACGCTCACCGCCCCTGCGCCGCGTCACGGCGACGACCGCGCAGCCCAGGACCACCCACAGCGCGCCGTTGCCGAAGTTCATGTCGGCGCCGACCGCCCAGCGCACCAGCAGGAAGACGAGGTCGACGCCGATCGCGGCACCGGCCGCGACCAGGCGCTGCCGCCAGGTCAGGACCACCATCGTCAGGGCGAGGCCGGCGTACAGCAGCGGCCCCGAGTCGGGCGCGAAGACCACTTCTCGCGCCTGCTCGGTGATCGGGCCCCGCACGCCGTAGTGGCGCGCGGCGAATTCCAGGACGACGAGGAAACCGAGGGTCACCACACCCGCCGCGGTCCACAGCACGGCCCTCGGCCGGCGCGACGCGGCGAGCGGGGAGCCGAGGTCGCTTCGCCCGGGTATTCGTTTTTGGGTGGTTTTCACTTGTTTGGCCCGTTTGCTAGGGGTCGGACAAATAGGTCGCTCGTACGGATCGTCACGAGTTCGAACATGCTAACGGCACCGCTCGACCGACCCCCGGGCCGCCGTCAGGCCGTGTGCTGGTACGCCGGGTAGGTCAGGTAGCCCGCGTCACCGCCCTGGTAGTACGTGGCCTCGTCCACCGGCGCCACCGGCAGACCCGTGCGCAGGCGCTCGACGAGGTCGGGGTTGGCGATGAAGCCGCGGCCGAAGCTGATGAGCTCCGCCCCGAGTCCGAGCCAGTGGTCGGCGTCCTCGCGCCCGGTCTGCTTGGGACCCATCGGGAGCACCGGGTTCATGACGAGCGTGCCCGGCCACAGGCGGCGCAGAGCGATGAGCAGGTCCTCGTCGGCGGTGGCCTCGACGTGGACGTACGCGATCCCGAGGCGCGACAGCTCGGTCAGCAGCTCGGTGTAGAGGTCGAGCACGTCGCTCTCCTCGACGCCCCAGAACGTCCCCGCCGGGGAGAGGCGGATGCCGGTCCGGTCGGCGCCGACGGCCTCGGCGGTAGCGGAGACGGCCTCGACGGCGAAGCGGATCCGGTTGGCCACCGGGCCGCCGTAGCGGTCGGTGCGCAGGTTCGCGTTCGAGGAGAGGAACTGCGAGATGAGGTAGCCGTTGGCGCCGTGCAGCTCGACTCCGTCGAAGCCCGCGTCGACGGCGCGGCGCGCGGCCAGCGCGTAGGAGTGCGCGTGCTCGGGCACTTCGGCGGTCTCCAGGGCACGGGGAACCGGCGCCGGCTGCGGCCCGGTCGGAGTGAACACGTCCCCGACGGCGGCCACGGCCGAGGGCCCGACCGGCTGCATGCCGGTGGTGTCGGGGTGCGAGACGCGGCCGCCGTGCATGATCTGGGCGAAGATCCGTCCGCCGTTGGCGTGCACCGCGGCGGTGACGGGGCGCCACGCGGCCACCTGCTCGTCGGTGTGCAGCCCGGGCGTACCCGGGTTGGACTGCCCGACCAGGCTCGGCTGCACTCCCTCGGAGACGATGAGTCCGGCGGTGGCGCGCTGGGCGTAGTACGTGGCCATCGACGGCGTGGCCAGGCCGCCCTCGGCGGCACGCACACGCGACATCGGGGCCATGACCATCCGGTTGGGCAGCGTCAGGCCGCCGAGCCGGTAACTGTCGAAGAGGGACGCCATGTCAGGACTCCTTCGTGGTCCGCGGGCCCGGATCTCGGGCACGACGGCTACGCTAGAACCTGACACTGACGTCAGAGGCAAGTAAGTGTGCCGCGGATCACAGCAGGGAGCAGCGCATGCGCATCGGGGAAGTGGCGTCGCGGGCCGGGGTCAGCGTCCGGTCGGTGCGCTACTACGAGGACCAGGGGCTGCTGGCCAGCACACGCAGCGCCGGGGGCCAGCGCCAGTACACGGAGCACGAGGTCGAGCGGGTCAGGTTCCTCCAGCGGCTGTACGCCGCGGGCCTCTCCAGCCGCACCATCGCCGAACTGCTGCCCTGCGTGGACGCACCCAGCGAGACCCATTCCGACGCCGCGCTGGAGCGCATGGCTCAGGAGCGGGACCGGCTGACCGAGCACATCGCCGAGCTCATCCGCACCAGGGACGCGCTCAACGCCCTGATGACGGCGGCCCGCGAGTACCGGGACACCCAGTTTGCCTAATCATCTTAGGCAAGCTCATAATCATCCCCGGCTGCCGGACGAGCGATGCGGAGGACGGACGTGGCTCGGGTAGGACTGACGACCGCGGGTCTGATCAGGGCCGGGGCCGAGACGGCCGACGAGATCGGCTTCGAGCGCACCACTCCGACGGAACTGGCCCGGCGGTTCGGCGTCCGCACGGCGAGCCTGTACTCGCACGTGAAGAACGCCCACGACCTCAAGACCGGGATCGCCCTGTTCGCCCTGGAGGAGCTGGCCGACCGGGCCTCCGAGGCGGTGGCCGGCCGGGCGGGCAAGGACGCGCTGACCGCGTTCGCGAACGTCTACCGCGACTACGCCCGTGAACACCCGGGACGTTTCGCCGCCACGCAGTTCCCCCTCGACGCGGAGGCGGCGGCCTCCGGTGCAGGGGTGCGCCACTCCCAGATGTCGCGGGCGATCCTGCGCGGATACCACCTGGCGGAACCCCACCAGACCCATGCGGTGCGGCTGCTGGGCAGCGTCTTCAGCGGCTACGTCAGTCTGGAGGCCGCCGGGGGATTCAGTCACAGTGCCCCCGACTCGCAGGAGAGCTGGACGGAGATCCTCGACGCGCTGGACGTCCTGCTGCGGACCTGGCCGACCACGCCCTGACGCGAACCCGGAGCGCCGTGGCGGCGTCCCCGCGCGGCTCAGGCCCCGCCGACGGTGAGGGAGAGCGCGTACAGGGCCGTCGAGGTGAAGTCGTCGGCCGGTTCGACCGTCTGCCAGGCCCGCACGTCGTCGACGTAACCGGCGCCGTGGCCGTCGAACCGCGACCACTCCTCGCCGTCCGGGGCGAAGGAGCAGGGGCGGCTCCCGTCGAAGGTGTCCGGTTCCTTCAGCAGGTCCGCGTCGTTGGGCCCGTTGACGACGGCGCCGCGCAGGATGTCGCCGTGGCCGGTGCGGCTCATGGCCAGGTTGGCGACCTGGTGCTGGGGGCAGTGCGGATAGAGGTCGCCCGCGCCCACGACGAAGCTGGTGCCCCAGGCGTTCGCCCCGAGGGCCCAGGCCCGTTGCTGCGCGGCGAAGTCGTCATACCGGTGGTCGCCGGTGACACGGGCGTACAGTTCGGCGGTCGCGAGCAGGCCGAAGGTGTGGGGCACCGCGTCGAAGTCGCTGGGTATGACGCCCGACCGGAAGGGGTCCTCGGCCGCGCGCTTGCGCCCCGTCTCCACCTGCCGCCTCAGTTCCGCCTCGAGGGCGCTCGCGAGGTCCGCGTCGGGGTCCGCCGAGGTGAGCACGTCGGCGTGGGCGAGGGCGCTGACGTCGGCGGGGCCCAGGGTGCCCCCGCGCTCCTCGCGCAGAGCCGCGCGGGCCCAGGTGGCCGCCTCGTCGCCCCACCCCGAGGCACGCGAGTCGCCCAGGGCCTGAGCGCCGCGGGAGAGTTCGACGGCCGCCCATTCCATGTCGTCGCGCCAGGAGTGCTCCTGGTAGTAGTCCGCGGGCGTGGTGGTGACCAGGGCCCCCACGTCGGGCCGCGTGTCCGCCCGCGCGTAGACGGCGGCCGCCTTGTCCAGCCACCGGCGGGCCTGTTCCGGGTGGTCCTCGGCGTCGGTCTGCGCGGCGAGGGCGAAGGCCGCGCTCACCCGGCCCGCGAGATTGGGGCTGATGGGGTCCCCGGGTTGGTTGGCGCGGAAGACGGGCCGGTACTTGATCAGGTAGTCGGCGTCCCCCGGTCGCACGGTGAGCCGGTCGTCCTCCTCCGGCAGCCGCCACACGTCGTGGTCGCCGCGGACCTCCTTGCCGCCGGACCCCAGACCCACCTGTGCGTAGAGCGTGCCCGTCTCCCCGTCCCACATCCGGTCCAGCCAGCGCAGACCGTGCCGTGCCTCCTCCCGCAGCCCGGGCACCGAGGGGGTGTCGCGGACGGTGCTCAGCATCTGTGCGACCACGTAGGAGGCCGTGTGCGTGAACTTCAGGAAGTCACCCGCGTCGAACCACCCGCCCGAGACGTCCACGGGACCGCCGACCTCGGTCAGTTCCGGGTCGGCCGTCGTCCCCTCCGCCGACGTCCCCTCGGCGGCCGAGCCGGTGCGGGCCGGCTCGTAGACGCGGGCCCGCTCGTCGGTCAGGTGTGAGGGCACCCGCCCGGTCGCGTCGGCCAGTACGTCCTCCCCGTCCCGCTGGGTGCCGAAGAAGCGCACGGTGTCCGCGCGCAGCGGGTCCAGCAGCTGCCGGGCCGGTGCCACCCGGAAGCGGACCTCCGGGTCCCCGGCCGCACCGGCCAGGCGCAGCCGGTAGGTGCCGGTGCGGTGCAGCGAGGAGAGGTCGATCGTGCGCACGGCGGTGTACGTGCTGTTCCAGTCGCCGAGGGAAGGACCGAGGCTGCCGTGCTCGGCCGTGTCGCCGTGCTCGTCGAGCACCTCGAACTCGGCGTCGGCCAGCGTGTCCCGGTCCCCCATGACATAGGCGAACTTCTTCTCGCCGGACACGTACCCGACCTGGTTGACGCGGATGGCCGCCGGCGCCTCGTCCCGGCCCGCGGAGCACGCGGTGAGGCAGCAGGCCGCCAGGACGGAAGCGGTCGCGGCCGACACGGTGCGGGCCGACGGCGAGCGGAAGTGGTTCATGGTGGACAGTCTCCTCGATGCCACCACCGTGCCGCGGGCCGAGGTGCCGGTGGAAGGAGGAACGACGAAGCGGACGTTTGTGCGGGATAGGCTCTGATCCGCCAGCCCGCCAGGACCGCCACAGGAGGAGTCGGCCATGGGCCCACAGGACCCGCAGCAGGCATCGGTCGCACCGGACACGGCCGAGCGACTCCGGGCGATCGGCGACGAGTTGTCGGACCGCTTCTACGAGCGGGCCGACGTCGTGCGGACCCTGCTGGTGACGCTGCTCGCCGGTCAGCACTCGCTGGTCCTCGGCCCGCCGGGAACGGCCAAGTCCGAGCTGGCCCGGGAACTCACCGGCCGGATCACGGGGGCGTCCTACTGGGAGATCCTGCTGTCCAAGTTCACCGCGCCGACGAGGATGTTCGGGCCCATCGACGTCGCCGCGCTGGCACGCGGGGAGTACCGCCAGGTCTTCGAGGGGCGCGCCACCACCGCGCACGTCGCGTTCATCGACGAGATCTTCAAGTGTTCCACGGCGGCGCTCAACGAGACGCTGGGATATCTCAACGAGCGGATCTACCACCCTGAGAGTGGCGGCGAGCCCGTCCACTGTCCCCTCATCGGCGCGATCACGGCGAGCAACGAGCTGCCCGACGGGGAGGACTCGGCTGCGATCTACGACCGGCTGCTGGTGCGGATCGAGGTCAAGTACCTGGAGGACCCCTCGAACTTCGCCGCTCTCGTCCGCTCCGCCGTCAGCCGTCCGGCGGCGCCGAAGCGGACCACCGTGGACCTGGCGGCGTTGCGGCACGCCGTGGCCGAGGCCGTGCCCGCCGTGGAGGTGCCCGACCCGATCGTGGACGCGGTGTGCACGCTGCGGGCCGCCCTGCGCCGCAAGGAGCTGATCGCCTCCGACCGCCGCTGGCGGCAGGCGGTGGGTCTGCTCCAGGCCTCCGCGTACCTGGACGGGCGCCCCTCGGTCGGTGAGAGCGATCTGTCGATGCTGACCCATGTGCTGTGGGACTCCCCCGCCCAGCGCCCGACCGTCGAACGCGAGGTGCTGCACCTGGTCAATCCCGACGCCAAGGAGGCCCTCGACCTCGCCGACACCATCGAGGAGCTGGAGACCCAACTGGACGCGATGGCCGGGCAGTCCCGCGAGGCACTCAGCGAGTGGGTCATCAAGAAGGCCCACAACCAGCTGGCCATGGCGGGCAAGCGGCTGGAGAGACTGCGCGAGGAGGCGGTGGTCGCGGGCCGCTCCACCACGGCGATCGACCGGGTCACCGGCCGCCAGCGCGCCGTGCGCGCCCGGGTGCTCACCGAGGCCCTGGGCGTGGACGCGAGCACCGTGCAGGCCCAGCTCTGAGCACCGGGCAGGACGGCAGCGTGAACGAGGACACGGACGTGGACGGCGACGTGGGCGAGGACGGGGCGGCGCGCCGGCTCGGCGTGCTGGCGGACCTGGCCGGGACGTGGCTGGCCCGGTCGGCCGCCGCCACCGTGCGGCACACCGGAGCCGTGGTCGCGGACCGCTTCGACCGCATCGCCTGGCGCGACACCTACGAACAGTCGCCCGCGCTGCGCGAGTTGGCCGGGGAACTGGCCGAGCGCCACGCGCACACCGACGACCTCCTCACCGACGCCTTCCTGGCCGCGTACAAAGCCGCTCCGCGCCTGCGCGAGCCCACCGGGATGGCCCCCTCCCACCTGGTCAACCACCGCATCGTGACCGCCCTGCTGGAGTCACCGGACTTCGCCGAGCTGCACCGGGAGACGGCCGGCGACCCGTACGCCGCCGCCATGGCCGTGCTGGCCCAGGGCACCGCGCTGCGCCGGATGCTGGACGACTCCCGGCCCGCCCGGGACCGGGACGAGCGGGCGGAGCGGGCCCGGCGGGCAGCGGAGGACGCGGCGGACGCCGTCGCCGGGACACTCCGCCAGGCCGCCGACGAGGCCGACGAGGACGGCACCGTGCCGAGACCGGCGGCCGACGCCGTACGACGGGCGGTCGAGGACGCGGAGGACGCCGCGAGACGAGCCGCTTCCGAGGCCGCCCGGTCGTTCGCGATGGCCGTGCCCGGCGTCCGGGCCGCCGCACGCGGTGCGGTGGCGTCGGCGGCGTCGGCCGCACGGCAGGAGGCGGCCCTGATGCGGGCCTGGGGCGTCGGTTCCGGCGAGCTGGAGCGGATGCCCTTCGACGAGCGCGCCCGGCTGGCCGAGCGCCTGCGCACCGGCCGGCTCGCCGAGTGGGCCGAACTGATCGGCCGTTTCCGGCAGATGGCGGCCGGGGAGCGGGCCCGCAGGGTGGAGAACGCCACCGGGGAGCTGATCGGGGTCACGCTGGGCGACGACCTCTCCCGGGTCGTCCCGTCCGAGCTGGCGAACCTCGGACTGCCCGGTCTGCGCGCGGTGTTCGCCGCGCGCTACGCCGCCGGGGAGCTGATGCTCTACGACAGCCAGGGGGAGCAGGCCACCGGCCGGGGCGCCGTCATCGCGTGCGTGGACACCTCGCACTCCATGTACGAGGCGGGGCCCGGCGGCATCACCCGGGAGGCGTGGGCGAAGGCGTGCGCGCTGGCCCTGCTGGACCAGGCCCGCCACGCGGGGCGGGACTTCGTCGGCATCGTGTTCTCCGCCGCCGACAAGCTCCGTGTCTTCCGCTTCCCGGCCGACCGGCCCGCCGGTCTGGCCCGCACCCTCGACTTCGCGGAGACCTTCCTCGGCGGCGGCACCAGCTACCAGCGGCCCCTGTCGGCGGCGGGCGAACTGCTCGAGGAGGAGTTCAACGACGCCGCCCGCACCCGCGGCGACATCGTGATGCTCACCGACGACGACTGCGGCGTCACCGAGGCGTGGATGCGGAACTGGAACGACGCCAAGCGCCGGCTGGGCTTCCGGGTCTTCGGCGTGGCCATCGGCGCCCCGCGCGCCGCGGCGGCCGGATCGGTCCTCGCGGCACTGTGCGACAACCTCCGTTCCGTCGAGGACTTCACCGACGTCCATGCCGCCGCGGATCTGTTCCGCGTGATCTGACCCGGCCGCCCGGCACCGCGCGCGGGCCGTCAGGGCTTGCGGGCCACCGCCCCGTACATCGCGATGTCCTCGTCCCGGATGCCCTGTTCCCCAGTGCCGTCCGGACGCCACTTGTGGACCTGGACGATGCCCGGCTCGGTCAGCTCCAGCCCCTCGAAGAACTCGTGGGCCTCGTCGATGGTCCGCAGCCGCATCGGCATGTCGCGGGCCGCGTACTCGCGTGCGACCCGGCCCACCTCCTCGGGGGCGAACTCGGCGGTGCCGATGGTCATGGCCAGGTAGCTGCCCGCGGGCAGGGGCTCCAGGAGGCGGCGGACGATGCCGACAGCGTCGTCCTCGTCCAGGACGAAGTGGACGATCGCGATCACGGTGAGCGCGACGGGCTCGGTCAGGTCCAGCGCCTTGCGGAACTCGTCGGATTCGAGGACGGCTTCGGGGTGCTGGAAGTCCGCCTCGATGTACGTCGTGCGGCCCTCGGGCGTGCTGGACAGCAGCCCCTGCGAGAGGGTGAGGACGATCGGGTCGTTGTCCACGTAGACGACCCGTGAGTCGGGTGCCACCGACTGGGCTATCTCGTGCAGGTTGGGCGAGGTGGGGATGCCGGTGCCGATGTCGAGGAACTGGCGGATGCCCGCCTCCTCGGCCAGCCAGCGCACCGCGCGGTTCATCCAGTCCCGGTTGGCGCGCATGTGGACGGGCAGCGCGGGCCATTCCCGGGCCATCGCGTCACCCGCTTCCCGGTCGGCGGGGTAGTAGTCCTTCCCTCCCAGGATGTAGTCGTAGATCCGGGCCGAGTGCGCGTGCTCGGTGTCGATTCGGTCGGCCGGCCATCCGCTGTCGGACATCGTTCGCCCTCTCCGTCGGGTCGTGCGGTACGGGTCAACTCTCGGTCGCCAGAGCCTCACAGCTCCTTGCGCAGCGCGCCGAGGAGTTCCTCGGTGCCGCGGGCGGGCACCGCCTGGGCGCCCAGGCGGTCCAGGGCCTCGCGGTAGACCACCACGTCGTCGCGCTTGTCCAGGTAGACGGCGCCCACGAGTCCGCCGAGGTAGACGATGTCGGGGAGTTCGGGGGCCCGGAAGCGGAAGAGGTCGAAGGCACCGGCGCGCATGGCGGGGTGCGGCCCCCCGGCGAACGGCATGATCTGGAGGGTCACGTGCGGCAGCCGGCCCACCTCGATCAGATGGTCCACCTGCTGCCGCATCACGTCGGTGCCACCGACGGGCCAGCGCAGGACCGTTTCGTCCATCACCACCCACAGGCGGGGCGGGGAGGGGCGGGTGAGGATCTCCTGGCGCCGCATGCGCAGGTCCACCCGCCGCTCGGTGTCCGCGCAGGACGCGTGCGGGTTGCCGGCGCTCAGCAGGGCCCGCGCGTAGGCCGGGGTCTGCAGCAGTCCGTGCACGAACCCGGTCTCGTAGGCGCGGATGTGCAGGGCCGCCTGCTCCAGGCTCAGGTACGCGGCGAACCAGTCCGGCATGACGTCGCGGTAGGTGTGCCACCAGCCGCGCTTGTTCGCCTCGCGCGCCGACTTCAGGAAGGTGTCGATCTCCTGCTGGTCGCGGACGCCGTAGACCTGGAGCAGCTTCTCCACGTCCGGGAGGCGCAGCCGGGCCACCTTGGCCGCCTCCAGCCGGCGGATCGTGGAGTGGCTCACCCCGATCGCCTCTCCGGCCTGCTCGAACGTGAGACCCGCGCGGGTGCGCAACTCCTCCAGCTGTCTGCCGAGGATCATCCGCAGCACGGAGGGGGCACCGCCCCAGTCGGTCTCCGCGGTCACACCGTCTCCTCTTCGCCGTCCCGCGCCCGGGCCCGGACACGCCAGTCTGTCACGGGCACCGGCCCGCCGCAGGAGGATGCGTCCTGGCAGCTGCAATTTTCAACTTGCCGGTTGCGCACGGTTGTTCACGGGTGACACAGTGACTTCACCGCCCCCTGTCCTTCTCGATCCGTGCTTCTCCACCCGCAGCCCCCCTGTCGCGTCTCTCCACCCCATTTCGCAGCCGATGACCAGGACCGTCCTGTTGGCGACACGTCCCCCACCCTCACGGGACGGTCTCGCACGACAACGTTCTCCTGACGTCCGTCGCGGCCAAAGGACCCACCCCCCATGGACCTGCAGCACACCCGTGATCCACGTCCGTCCGCGGCCATCGTTCGTGACCGCCCGTGCTTGTCCGGCACCGTCCGCCCGTCCCGCCGGCGCCCTCCGGACACCGCCCCGCTCAGCCTCCCCGCCGGACTCCACTCCGGCCTGGGGCACGACGCCGTGGGCACCTCCGCGTCCCACGGCGAACGCATTCTGGCCCGCCTTCCCCGTGCGGGCTGCGTGTTCGCCGACGAGGGACGCTGGTGGTGGATCGTCCCCTCCGGATCCGACATCGGAGTCGCGTGGCCGTCGAGCGCCCAGTACGTCGTCGGCGACCCGTCCTGGACCCGGGCGCGGCCGGGCGCGATGGCGACCGGTCCGCGTCTGGTCCACGGCCCCGACGGCGACTCGCCCTACACCGCGCCCATCCCCTTGTACTTCCTCGTCTGCCACCTCGCCGGTGTGCCGCCGCGCTGGTCCCTGGCACCCTGAGCGGACGGCGGCGCGAGCGCGCTACTCGAAGAACTTGAGGCTCCAGCCGGTGTCGCTGGTGGGACCCGGGACGTTGGCGCGGCTGTAGGTGGTCCCGCCCCACCAGCAGAAGGTGCCGGTGTACCAGTACCGGTTCTCCCACGCGTACGGCGTCCCCTTGGCGACCGCGTGGAACATCAGCGGGAACCTGGGACCGGCCGGCGGGCTCGTGGCGATGTCGCCGTCGAGCAGCACGAAGCTGTGGTGCCCCGGCCCGTCGACGTACAGGGTGGGGTCCCAGCCGGCCATCATCGTGGCGCGGTGGGACCCGAAGAGGCAGCCGTTGGACTTGTACCAGTCCCACACGTACGTGGGGTCGCCGCCGGCCCGCAGCCTCAGGTCGGCCAGGCAGTACTGGTCGCTCCAGCTGCCGTTGGCGGAGTAGGCGATGTGCAGCTGCCCGTTCGGGTCCTTCACCGGCTCGGGGCCCTCGTTGATGAACGGGTCGCCCACCACCCGCTCCCAGCTCTCGCGCGGCTGCGAGATGACGTACCGCGCGCCGGTCGGCGCGGTCGGGCTGCTCATCCGCGCGATGTAGAGGTTCTGCTCGACGTTGGTGTCACCGGCCCAGCCCGACCAGACGAACCACCGCTGCCCCTCGAAGGTGAACAGGGTGCCGTCGATGGCCCACTTGTCGTCCGGCAGCGCCAGTTTCGTCTCGGCCGTGTACCCGCTGTCGGCGGCGGTGGAGCTGATCACGTACATCCGGTGGGCCGCACCGCGGCCGGCCGAGAAGTAGATGTAGTAGCGGCCGCCGTCCCGCACGATCTCGGGGGCCCACACCTCGCCCCGGCCGCGGGAGTCCGACCAGACCTGCCGGGCGGGCGCCGCCGCCAGCGCGGCCGTGGACGCGGCCTGCCGTACGGCGATGCCGCCCCCGGTGGACTGCACCGAGACGTAGGTGGCGCCGACCCGGATCACGCTCGGGTCGGCGGCCCGCAGACCGGTCCGGTCCGCCCGCGCGGGCCCGGCGGAGGACACCACGAGCAGGAGGGCGACGAGGGCGCCGGACAGCAGGGCGGCGACGGCACCGTGAAGGCGGCGGGGAAGTTTCCCGGTCCCGCTGGCTGGGCTTCCGGTCAGGGGCGGCATGTCCCTCCGCTTCCACGGGCCGTGATGTACATCGATGGAAGTAGGCAGCGGGTCCAGGATCGTAATTGACAGCGGACATGTCAATAACCGCATCGCGACGCCCCCTGCGCGCACGGCATCCGGACGTACCGGCCCTTCCCCCGCTTCACCTTCCGAACCTGGAGGGGCTTCTTCCGATTGATTTCGTTCACCTAGTTGACATGCACAGGGAAGGGCTACAACCCTGCAAGTCCCCCCACACCAAGGAGGACCGTGTGCTTTCCCCACGCAAGCTGACGGCGTCCCTGGCCGTCGCGGCGTCGATCGGCGCCCTCGCCGTCGTCGTCGGGCCGGCCGAACCGGCATCGGCGGTACCGGACACCATCCCGCTCACCCTGAAGAACGAATCGGGCAACGCCGAGCAGGTCTACGTCTACGTGATCGGCACCGAACTCGCTTCCGGGAAGCAGGGGTACGCCGACGAGAGCGGCGCCTTCCACGCCTGGCCGGCCGGCGGCGCCCCGCCGGTCCCCGCCCCCGACGCCTCGTTCGAGGGCCCCGCAAACGGCGGGTCAAAGACCGTTCAGCTTCCGAAGTTCTCGGGCCGGGTCTACTTCTCGTACGGCAAGAAGCTCGATTTCCGGCTCGCCGAGGGCGGCCTGGTCCAGCCCGCCGTCCAGAACGCCGACGACCCCAACCACGACACGCTGTTCAACTGGACCGAGTACACGCTCAACGACTCCGGGCTGTGGATCAACTCCACCCAGGTGGACATGTTCTCTGCTCCGTACTCCGTCGGCCTGACGGCGGGTGACGGCTCCACGAAGCAGACCGGTTCGCTGAAGCCCGGCGGGTACCGGGCGGTCGCCGACGGCCTCACCCGGCAGGGCGGCGGCTGGGAGGGTCTGGTCCAGACGCGGGGCGACGGCTCACCGCTGCGCGTCCTGGCCCCCGGGCACGGCATCGGCTCCGGCGACATACCCGCCGACGTGATGGACGACTACATCAACCGCGTCTGGAGCAAGTACGCCACCGAGACGCTGACGGTGACGCCGTTCAAGGAGCAGCCGGACACCAAGTTCCACGGCAGGGTCAACGGCGACAGGATGGACTTCACCGACGGCAGCGGCGCGGTGGTGACCTCCTTCGAGAAGCCGGACTCCGACTCGGTCTTCGGCTGCTACAACAAGCTCGACGCCCCCAACGACCAGGTGCGCGGCCCCATCTCGCGGACCCTGTGCGCCGCGTACAACCGCTCCACGCTGCTCACCAACGCCGAGCAGCCCGACGCCGACGCCTCCGGCTTCTACCAGGACGACGTCACCAACCACTACGCCCGCCTCGTCCACGAGCAGATGCGGGACGGCCAGGCGTACGCGTTCGCCTTCGACGACGTCGGCAACCACGAGTCGCTGGTGCACGACGGCGATCCCAAGGACGCGGCGATCACGCTGGAGTCCTTCGACTGACCGGGCCGGCCCCACCCGCGCCCGAACCGACGCACCACCTTCCCCCCACCACCCGTGCCCGCTCCCCGCTCGTGGGAGCGGGCCCACGAAAGGGAGAGACATGGCCTCCCCACGACTGCTCCGCAGTTGCCTCCTCGCCACCCTGTCCGCCACTCTCGTCGCGGCCGCCGCGGTGACCCCCGCCCAGGCGAAGCACCGGCCGGCGTCCGCCGCGGCGGTGACGTTCTCCGACACCTTCGACGGACCCGCCGGATCCGGCGTCGACGCCGCCAAGTGGCAGCTCGAGACCGGTGACAACGTCAGCAACCATGAGCGGCAGTACTACACGCCCGGCACCGACAACGCGAAGCTCGACGGCCAGGGCAACCTGGTGATCGAGGCCCGCCGCGAGAACCCGGGCAACTACCAGTGCTGGTACGGCACGTGCGAGTACACCTCCGCGCGCCTGAACACCTCCGGCAGGTTCACCGCGACCTACGGCCACGTCGAGGCCCGGATGAAGATCCCGCGCGGGCAGGGCATCTGGCCCGCGTTCTGGATGCTCGGCCAGGACATCGGCGAGGTCGGCTGGCCCAACTCGGGCGAGATCGACGTCATGGAGAACGTCGGCTTCGAGCCGTCCACCGTGCACGGCACCCTCCACGGCCCCGGCTACTCCGGCTCGGGCGGCATCGGCGCGGCCTACACACTGCCGAACGGCGAGGCGTTCGCGGACGCCTTCCACACCTTCGCCGTGGACTGGGCGCCGGACAAGATCACCTGGTCGGTCGACGGCACCGTCTACCAGACCCGCACGCCGGCCGACCTGGGCGGCAAGGAGTGGGTCTTCGACAAGCCGTTCTTCCTCATCCTGAACCTCGCGGTCGGCGGCTACTGGCCGGGCGACCCCGACGGCTCGACCACCTTCCCGCAGCAACTGGTGGTCGACGAGGTGAAGGTGACCACGAGCGACGGCTGACGGCCCCGGGCCCCGCGCCGCATCCGGAGCCCGAAGCGGGCCGCCGCCTTCCCGAGGTGGCGGCCCGCTTCCCCGTTCGGCCGCGAGCCGGGTCCTGGAGCCGCGCTCCGGCTCAGGGGGATGTCGTCCGGGCGACGTCCCCGGCCGCGGCGTCCTCGTCCGGGGCCGCCGGGGGCGGGAAGATCAGGTCTTCGAGCGCGTCCGCGGCGAAGAGGAAGGCCATCATCACGACTGGTAGGAGCAGCGCGAGCAGAATCACAGGACCTCCCGACGGGTCGGTCTGTGGGCTTCGTGGCCCGGCTTCAAGGATGCGCCCGAATGGCGGAACCCGCACGGCGGGAGCGGGCTCTACCCCTTTGCCGAGGCTCGAAACACGCCGGGGGCCGCCGCCTCCCGGTTCAGGACTCGCGTCCGCCGAACTGCCAGGGGTGCACCTCGATCTCGGTGTAACGGTCCGCGCTCAGCAGGGCCCGCGCCGTGTCCGGGTCCGGTGCCCGCACCAGCGCCGCCGTACCCAGCCAGCTGTCGCCGTCGTCGGACAGCAGGGGACCGTACGCGATCAGGTCGTCCCCTCCGGCCGGTACGTCCAGGTCGGCCGCCTCACCGGCGCCCAGGCCGAGCACCAGGAACCTGTCGTCCCCGGTCCGGCCACCGGGGAAGTCCCACATGGTGCGCCCCAGCGTGTTGCGCCACCGGCGCAGCAGCACGTCGCGGTAGACGCCGGCCTGGTAGCCGGGCTCGTCGAAGGCGAACGCCCGGGCGGCGGCGGGACCGGGCAGGTCGAGCACGTGCACGCTGCCCGTGGGCACCTCGCGGTCCCCGGTGAGGGTCGGGCCGCGCGCGATCATCTCCGCGGCGTACCCGTCCATGTAGGACCAGTGCGCTTCGACCAGTTCCTCCCGCAGGGCCAGGGAACCGGTGCGGTCGCGGTGGTAGCAGAAGAATTCCATGCGCTCAGTGTGAGCCACGGGTGCTACCTCTCGTGATCCTTTGGCCAGTCGTTCACGCATATGCAGAACGAATGTGCGGAACCACCTCTGCCCAGGGCATGCCGTTGAGTACGTATGGAACCTCCCATCGAGATCAACCACAGTGACGTCGGGGACTGGACCGTCGTGGAGATCCGCGGCGAGGTGGACGTGTACACCGTGCCGACGATCAAGCAGTACATGATCGAGCGGCTCGCGGACGGTCACCGCCGGTTCGTCGTCGACCTGCGCGCGGTGGCGTTCATCGACTCCATGGGCCTGGGCGTGCTGGTCGGCGCCCTCAAACGGGTCCAGTCGGTGCGCGGCGAACTGAAACTGGTCATCACGGACGCCAATACCAAGCAGCTCTTCGCCCTGACCGGCCTGCGACACGTCTTCCCCATCTACGACTCCGTCTACCAGGCGCGACGAACCTCCTAGCCACGAGCGCACGGCGAGGCGCCCTTGACGGGGTGCTCGCCCGCCCCCATATTCACCAACACCCCGTCAACAACTCCCCAGAGGTGACCGTGAGAAGCCTCAGACCCTGGGCTGCCCTCTGCGCAGCCGTCGCCCTCGCCCTTCTCACCACCACGCTCACCCCCTCCTCCTCCCCCGCGGCGGCGTCCCCGCCGGGCGGAGGGGCCTTCGCCACGTACTCCGCCAGGGCGGCGCTCGCCCGGCTGCTGCCGCGGCACGTCTCGCAGTTCACCCTGATTCCGGCGAGCCGCCCCGCCTCCGGAGACTGGTTCAGCGTCTCCGGCCGCGCCGGCCACGTCCGGGTGCGGGGCACCAGTCCCGCGGTGATCCTCAGCGGCGTCAACTGGTACCTCAAGTACACGGCCAAGGTGGACATCGGCTGGCCCGGGCGCAGCACGGCCAAGCTGCCGCGCACCCTGCCCGCTCCCGACGGTACCGTCCGCCGGCAGGCCTCGGTGCCGCACCGCTTCGCGCTGAACGACACGGACGACGGCTACTCCGGCGCCTACCGCGACTGGGCCTCCTACGAGAAGCAGATCGACCTCCTCGCCCTGCACGGGGCGAACGAGGTCTTCGTCCAGACGGGTGCCGACGCCGTCTACTACGAGACGCTCCAGGAGTTCGGGTATTCGAAGCAGGAGCTGAGGTCCTGGATCCCGGGTCCGGCGCACCAGCCGTGGTGGCTGATGCAGAACATGTCCGGCTTCGCCGGTCCCGTCTCCGAGCGGCTGATCGAGGACCGCGCCGCACTCGGCCGCAGGATCGCGCACCGGTTGCGCGAGCTGGGCATGACCCCCGTACTGCCCGGCTACTACGGCACCGTGCCGCCGGGCTTCACCGACCGCAACCCCGGCGGCACGGTCGTCCCGCAGGGCCAGTGGGTCGGCTTCCAGCGGCCCGACTGGCTGGACCCGCGCACCGATGTGTTCCCCAGGGTCGCCGCCGCGTTCTACCGCCATCAGCGTGAGCTGTTCGGCGACTCCACGATGTACAAGATGGATCTGCTGCACGAGGGCGGCCGGCCAGGCGACGTCCCCATCGGCGAGGCCGCCCAGGCCGTGATGAAGGCGTTGCAGACCGCGCGTCCCGGTGCCGTCTGGACGCTGCTCGGCTGGCAGAACAACCCGTCGACACAGATCATCGACGCCGTCGACAAGGGCAGACTGCTCGTCGTCGACGGGCTCTCCGACCGCTACGACGGCCTCGACCGCGAGACCACCTGGCACGGTGCGCCGTACGCCTTCGGCACCATCCCCAACTTCGGCGGTCACACCACCGCCGGCGCCAACACCGCCGTGTGGGCCGAGCGTTTCGACCGGTGGCGCACCGAACCCGGCAGCGCGCTGGCCGGCATCGCGTACCTGCCGGAAGGCACGGGCGGCAATCCGGTCGCCTACGAACTGTTCACCGAACTGGCCTGGCGCACCGGCCCGGTGGACCACGCGGCCTGGTTCGCCGCGTACGCCGAACGCCGCTACGGCCGACCCGATCCGCACGCGGCCCGGGCCTGGGAGCTGCTGCGCACGGGCCCGTACAGCATGCCGTCCGGCACCTGGAGCGAGGCGCAGGACAGTCTCTTCACCGCCCGGCCGCGGCTGACGGCCACCTCGGCGGCCAGCTGGAGCCCCGGCGCCATGCGCTACGACCCCGGCACGGTGCGCGAGGCGCTGGCCGAGCTGCTGAAGGTCGCACCGGCCCTGCGGACGACCGACGCCTACCGCTTCGACCTGGTCGACGTCGCCCGCCAGGCGCTGGCCAACCGCAGCCGCACGCTGCTCCCCAGGATCAAGGCCGCATACGACGCCGGTGACCTGTCCGGTTTCCGTGCGGGGGCGGCCGAGTGGAGGGACGACATGGCCCTGCTGGACCGACTGCTCGCCACCGACACCCGCTTCCTGCTCGGCCCGTGGCTGGCGCAGGCCAGGTCCTGGGGCCGCACCGAGGCGGAGCGCGACGCCGCCGAGTTCGACGCCCGTTCGATCCTCACCACCTGGGGCCACCGCTCCGGCAGCGACTCGGGCGGCCTGCGGGACTACGCCAACCGGGAGTGGTCCGGGCTGGTCGCCGACTTCTACGCGATGCGCTGGACGACGTACCTCGACTCCCTCGACACCGCGCTGGTCACCGGGCAGCCACCGGCCGCCATCGACTGGTTCGCGCTCGAGAACGCCTGGAACCAGCGGCACGACCGCTATCCCGTCGACCCCTCGGGCGACCCCGTGGCGACGGCCGCCGAGGTGCTCGACGCCCTGCCCGCACCGGTACCGCCGGTGCCGGCCGCGTCCGGGGCTGCGCGGTGAGGCGCGCGAGCGGCAGGGCTGCCGGTGTGGTCGTGGCCGTGCTGGGTGGTCTGGCACTGGCGGCGACGTCGACGACCGCGCAGGCCGCGACCGGACCCGACGTCATCGCCCACCGCGG
>JODU01000008.1 GCA_000720845.1 Kitasatospora aureofaciens
GGGGAAACGCCCGGTTACATTTCGAACCCGGAAGCTAAGCCTTACAGCGCCGATGGTACTGCAGGGGGGACCCTGTGGGAGAGTAGGACGCCGCCGAACTCCTTTTAGAGCTCTGGCTCTTGGGCACGCAGCCCGAGAGCCAGAGCTTTTTTGCGTTGAGGTAAGGTCAGTGGGCATCATTGGTTCGTTTCCCCCAGGAGGCCCCCGCGTGGAGGTCCAGGAGACCCGCGTGCAGACCGACCGGGTCCTCACCATCCCGAACATCCTGAGCATGGCGCGCCTGCTCGGCGTGCCCCTGTTCCTGTGGCTCATCCTGCGGCCCGAGTTCGGCGGTCCGCAGAGCGACGGCTGGGCGCTGTTGGTGCTGGCCCTGAGCGGGGTCAGCGACTACCTGGACGGAAAGCTCGCGCGGCGTTGGAACCAGATCAGCAGCCTCGGCCGGCTGCTGGACCCGGCGGCCGATCGGCTCTATATCCTCTCGACCCTGGTGGGTCTCACCTGGCGCGAGATTCTCCCGCTCTGGTTGACGCTTGTACTGCTTGCCCGGGAAGCGATGCTGCTGGTCATGGTGGGCATCCTCCGGCGCCACGGCTATCCGCCGCCGCAGGTGAACTTCCTGGGCAAGGCCGCCACGTTCAACCTCATGTACGCCTTCCCCCTGCTGCTGCTGAGTGACGGAAGCGGATGGATCGCGTCACTCGCCGCTGTTTTCGGATGGGCGTTCGCCGGATGGGGTACAACCCTGTACTGGTGGGCAGGTGTTCTCTATGTGGTGCAGGTCCGCCGTCTGGTACGTGCGGACGTCGCAGCCGATTGAACTCGCTGATTGTGCGGTCCCGGTGGCCGGATGGCCCCCGCTGGAAAAGTGCGGGACCCTGGACTCGTGAAGTCGGCTAAACCGTCGTCTCTCAGAGGAGGACGCTTCCGACATGAAGGCCGTCGTGATGGCTGGAGGCGAAGGCACACGCCTTCGTCCCATGACCTCGAGCATGCCCAAGCCGCTCCTGCCGGTGGTCAACCGGCCGATCATGGAGCACGTTCTTCGGCTGCTCAAAAGGCATGGGCTCAATGAGACCGTCGTGACCGTCCAGTTCCTGGCCTCGTTGGTCAAGAACTACTTCGGTGACGGCGAAGAGCTCGGTATGGAGCTCACCTATGCCAACGAGGAGAAGCCACTCGGTACCGCCGGAAGCGTCAAGAACGCCGAAGAGGCGTTGAAGGACGATGCCTTCCTCGTCATTTCCGGCGATGCCCTGACCGACTTCGACCTCACCGACCTGATCAATTTCCACAAGGAAAAGGGCTCGCTCGTCACGGTGTGTCTGACGCGCGTCCCGAACCCGCTGGAATTCGGTATCACCATCGTCGACGAAGAGGGCAAGGTCGAACGCTTCCTGGAGAAGCCGACGTGGGGCCAGGTCTTCTCGGACACCGTGAACACCGGGATCTACGTCATGGAGCCCGAGGTCTTCGACTACGTCGACCCCGATGTGCCCGTGGACTGGTCCGGTGATGTCTTCCCGCAGCTGATGAAGGAAGGCAAGCCCATCTACGGCTACGTCGCCGAGGGCTACTGGGAGGACGTCGGTACCCACGAGAGCTATGTGAAGGCCCAGGCCGACGTGCTGGAGCGCAAGGTCGACGTCGACATCGACGGTTTCGAGATCTCGCCCGGGGTCTGGGTGGCCGAGGGCGCCGAGGTGCACCCCGACGCCGTGCTGCGCGGTCCCCTGTACGTGGGCGACTACGCCAAGGTCGAGGCCGGCGCCGAGATCCGCGAGCATACGGTCATCGGGTCCAACGTCGTCGTCAAGAGCGGCGCCTTCCTGCACAAGGCCGTGGTGGCCGACAACGTGTACGTGGGACCGCACAGCAATCTGCGGGGCTGTGTGGTCGGCAAGAACACCGACATCATGCGGGCCGCGCGGATCGAGGACGGCGCGGTCATCGGCGACGAGTGCCTGGTCGGTGAGGAATCGATCATCCAGGGGAACGTGCGGGTCTACCCGTTCAAGACCATCGAGGCCGGTGCCTTCGTCAACACCTCGGTCATCTGGGAGTCCCGGGGCCAGGCGCATCTGTTCGGCGCCCGCGGGGTCTCCGGCATCCTGAACGTGGAGATCACGCCCGAGCTCGCCGTGCGACTGGCCGGTGCCTACGCGACGACCCTGAAGAAGGGGTCCACCGTCACCACGGCCCGTGACCACTCCCGTGGTGCCCGTGCGCTGAAGCGGGCGGTGATCTCCGCGTTGCAGGCCAGTGCCATCGACGTACGCGACCTGGAGAACGTACCGCTGCCCGTGGCACGGCAGCAGACCGCGCGGGGCAGTGCCGGCGGGATCATGATCCGGACCACCCTGGGTGTGCCGGACTCCGTCGACATCATGTTCTTCGACGGACAGGGCGCCGACCTCTCACAGGGCAGTCAGCGGAAGCTGGACCGGGTGTTCGCGCGGCAGGAGTACCGCAGGGCGTTCCCCGGAGAGATCGGGGACCTGCACTTCCCGTCCAGCGTGTTCGACTCGTACACGGGGTCCCTGCTGCGCAACGTCGACATCACGGGGATCGCCGAGTCCGGGCTCAAGGTGGTCGTCGACGCCTCCAACGGAAGCGCGGGGCTGGTGCTGCCCAGCCTGCTCGGGAAGCTGGGCGTCGACTCGCTGACCATCAATCCCGGTCTCGACGAGGCCAGGCCCACCGAGTCGGCCGACATGCGGCGGTCCGGTCTGGTGCGCCTGGGAGAGATCGTGGCGTCCTCGCGGGCCGCGTTCGGCGTGCGGTTCGACCCGGTCGGCGAGCGGCTGTCGCTCGTCGACGAGAAGGGCCGCATCATCGAGGACGACCGGGCGCTGCTGGTGATGCTGGACCTGATCGCGGCCGAGCGGCGCAGCGGCCGGGTCGCGCTCCCGGTGACGACCACCAGGATCGCCGAGCAGGTCGCCGCCTACCACGGCACACAGGTCGAGTGGACGACCACCTCCCCGGACGACCTGACCCGGGTCGGCGGCGAGGAGGGTGCGATCTTCGGCGGCGACGGCAAGGGCGGCTTCATCGTCCCCGAGTTCAGCAGCGTCTACGACGGCACGGCGGCCTTCGTGCGGCTGATCGGGCTGGTCGCGCGCACCCAGCTCACGCTGAGCCAGATCGACGCGCGCATCCCGCGGGCCCACGTCCTCAAGCGTGATCTGGCCACTCCGTGGGCCGTCAAGGGTCTGGTGATGCGCCGGGTCGTCGAGGCGGCCGGGGACCGGTTCGTGGACACCACGGACGGGGTGCGAGTGGTCGAGACCGACGGGCGCTGGGTGATGGTGCTGCCCGACCCGGCGGAGGCGGTCACCCATCTGTGGGCCGAGGGGCCCGACGACGCCTCCGCGCAGGCGCTGCTGGACGAGTGGGCCGCGGTGGTGGACAGCGCGGGCCGCTGAAAACGCACCGCACGCGTGCGTGCCGGACAAGTGTCCCCAAGGGGGCCTGTCCGGCACGCCGGTGGGGCCGTTCGGAGGTAGTGGCGGTGGCGTGCGACGATGTGCGGCATGCCGCAGCCACCCCCCGTTCGGAGCACATCCACGCGGCCCGCGCGCCCGGACGCGTCCATGTCCCTGCTCACCAACGTCATGGACCACAGCCTCGACGACGGCTACGCCGAGGCCGCCGCGCGGAAGAAGGCCGACGGCAACGGCGGAATGCCCAGGACGCTGCGTGCCAAGCTGGGCCTGGCGGTCGGCCTGGTCCTCGCGGCCCTGGTCGTGACGGTCGGCGCGGCCCAGGCACGGGTCGCCGCTCCCGTCGTCGCCAAGGAGCGTGAAGAGCTGGTCGACCGCATAGAGGGCGAGACCTCGGCGGCCGACGAGCTGGAGAAGCGCGTCGACGAACTGCGCGACGACGTGAACACGCGTCGGCGCGAGGCGCTGGAGAAGAGCGGCGACAGCGACCGGTCGGACCTGGTGGGGATCCTGTCGGGCGCGGTGGAGGTACACGGCCCCGGCGTCAAGCTCGTGGTGAACGACGCCAAGGACGTCGGCACGGGCGCCGACGGGCAGCCGCGCGGCACCTCAGGGTTCTCCGACACGGGCCGGGTGCGGGACCGGGACATGCAGCGCGTGGTCAACGGGTTGTGGGAGTCCGGCGCCGAGGCGATCTCCATCAACGGTCAGCGTCTGACGGCACTGTCGGCGATCAGGGCCGCCGGTGACGCGATACTGGTCGACAACAGGCCGCTGGTGCCGCCGTACACGGTGCTCGCGGTGGGGGACGGCGAGCGGCTCAGCAGGGGGTTCCAGGACAGCGCCGACGGGCTGTACCTGCATGCCCTGCAGGAGAGCTACGGCATCCGGACCGCCATCTCCGTCGCGGACGGGCTCGAGCTGCCGGCCGCACCGAGTGTGATCGTACGAACAGCACAGCCGATAACCGAGAAGGGCACATCGTGATCGCCGTACTGGGCCTCGTCGTGGGAGTCGTGGCCGGATTGCTGGTCCGGCCCGAGGTGCCGGCGGCCGTGGAGCCGTATCTGCCGATCGCCGTGGTGGCGGCGCTGGACGCCGTCTTCGGCGGTCTGCGGGCCATGCTCGACGGCATCTTCGACGACAAGGTCTTCGTGGTCTCGTTCCTGTCGAACGTGGTGGTGGCCGCTCTGATCGTCTTCCTGGGCGACAAGTTGGGCGTCGGCGCCCAGCTGTCCACCGGTGTCGTGGTGGTCCTCGGCATTCGCATCTTCTCCAACGCCGCGGCGATCCGACGCCACGTCTTCCGGGCGTGAGGCCGATGAGCGATCACGAGGAACAGCCCGCGAACAGGCTGCGCAAGGAGCTGCCCGACGAAGTGCCGCCGTCGCCGTCCGCGGCCGGGGAGGGCCCGGACGGTGCGCGTCCGGAGCGGAATGGACTGACCGGCAGGCAGCGGCTCCTGAAGGGGCTGTGGCCGCCGCGCCTGACGCGGGCGCAACTCATCGTCGCCCTGCTCCTGTTCGGGCTCGGCTTCGGCCTCGCGGTCCAGGTGGCGTCCAACAGTGACAGCGACGGCGCGCTGCGTGGCGCCCGCCAGGAGGATCTGGTGCGCATCCTCGATGAACTGGACGACCGTACTCAGCGTCTTGAAGACGAGAAACAGGGTCTCGAGAAACAGCGCGACGAGCTGGAGAACAGCTCCGACCAGGCGGAGGAGGCCCGCAAGCAGACGCTCGAGAAGGAGCGGCAACTGGGCATCCTCGCGGGCACCGTGGCCGCGCAGGGGCCCGGCATCACGGTGACCATCGAGGACACGAAGGGAGCGGTCGAGGCGGACATGCTGCTCGACGCGATCCAGGAGCTGCGCGCGGCGGGCGCGGAGGCGATCGAGGTGAACGGCGTACGGGTCGTCGCCGGCACGTACCTCGTCGACGCCGACAAGTCCGTCAGCGTCGACGGGAACAAGATCAACGCGCCCTATCGTTTCCAGGTCATCGGCAAGCCGCAGGACCTCGAACCGGCTCTCAACATTCCTGGAGGAGTGGTGCAGACTCTGGAGAAGGAACAGGCCACCGTTACTGTTGAGCGCTCGAGCAAGATCGTCGTGGACGCCTTGCGAGCGGCGGAGCGGCCTGACTACGCTCGGTCGTCCTCCCAGTGAACCGACGGTGCATGGGCGGCGTCCGGCGAGGGCATGAGGTTGCGGGGGGTCGGCGCACCGATTGGGTGGTGCGTGGTGGAAACTGTCTGACGGAGACGGACGTTGTGAAGGTGTCCGGGTCGGCCAGTGCGTTCAGTAAGGGTTCGTCCTGCCCCACGGGCGGGTCTGTTTCGGTCAAGGGGAATCGCCCGTGAAGTTGTTTGCGAAGTTGTTCGGCAAGAGCGCGCGAGAGGGCGGCGGCGACAACGCGACCGCCCGCCATCGCGCACAGCCCGACGCGGAGGGCCGACGCCCGATGTACCGGGACCAGGTGGGTGGTCCGGGCGCGCCGTCTGTTGACCCTGCTCAGTCCGGCGGCATAGGTTTCGGCCAGCCCTCGGCCCCGGGTACGGCTGGAGGGTTCAACCCCGACCCGTACGCGTCGAACGCCCCGGCGGGGCAGCCGCGGCAGGAGGATCCGTCCATGTCGGCCCTGGTGTGTACGAGGTGCGGCAACCGCAACGCGGAGAACAGCCGCTTCTGCTCCAACTGCGGCGCTCCGCTGCGGCCCGGCGCGGTCCCGGAGCGCGCGTCCGAGACGACCTCCACGATCTCCATCTCCGGTCTGGAGGCCTACGACGCCGAGGTCACCGGCCAGACGGCGATGCCGGCGCTCTCTCCCGAGGCGCAGGCGGCCGTGGACGCGCTGCCGCTGGGCTCCGCCCTCCTCGTCGTGCGCCGTGGTCCGAACTCGGGCAGCCGCTTCCTGCTGGACGGCGAGCTGACCACCGCCGGCCGTCACCCGCAGAGCGACATCTTCCTGGACGACGTGACGGTCTCGCGCCGGCACGTGGAGTTCCGCCGCAGCCCGGACGGTTCGTTCACGGTCGCCGACGTCGGCAGCCTGAACGGCACGTACGTCAACCGGGAGCGCATCGACCAGGTCGCCCTGTCGAACGGTGACGAGGTGCAGATCGGCAAGTACCGGCTGGTGTTCTACGCGAGCCAGCGGGGTTACTGACCCGCCCCCGGGCCGCCCGCCCGGGGAACCTCCAGGGAAGGTCCATGTTTCAAACACCGAGCGGCGGTGCCGGGCAAGGCGCCGCCGCCACGGACAGTGGGCTGATGAGCATCGGCGCAGTGCTGAGCGCGCTGCGTGACGAGTTCCCCGACATCACCATCTCCAAGATCCGTTTCCTGGAGTCGGAGGGCCTTGTCGAGCCACGGCGGACCCCGGCCGGGTACCGCAAGTTCAGCGCGCACGACGTCGAGCGCCTCGGCCGGGTGCTGCGCATGCAGCGGGACCACTACCTGCCGCTCAAGGTGATCCGCGAGCACCTGGACGCCGTGGAGCGCGGCGAGGCCGTGGCCCTGCCGAGGGTCGGCCGCCAGCGGGACGGGGACGCGGCCGTGGCGGAGCCTGCCGAGAGCCCGACGGTGGCCCGGATCGGGCGGGACGAGCTGCTCGCCGCGGCTGGGATCGGTGACCAGGAGCTGAAGGAGTGGGAGTCGTACGGACTCCTCGCCCCGCTGCCCGACGGGGCGTACGACGCCGAGGCGGTCACGGTGGCGTCCTTGGTGGTGCAGCTGGGGCGGTTCGGGATCGAGCCGCGGCACCTGCGGGTGATGAAGGCCGCAGCCGACCGGGAGGCCGGGCTGGTGGACCAGGTGGTGGCCCCGCTGAAGCGGCACCGCAACCCGCAGACCAGGGCACACGCGGAAGCCCGCACCAAGGAGCTGGCGGGGCTGGCGGTGAAGCTGCACGCCGCGTTGGTGCAGACCGCCCTGGGCGTGCGGCTGCCCTGAGGGTCACGGGCCGGATCCTCGCCCGGGCAGACCCGGATCGCCCACCCGATCCCGGCCCGACTACCCAAACGTCCCGGGCACGGCCTAGGGTTGCTGTGTGAACGAGCTCGATGTCGTAGGTGTCCGGGTCGAGATGCCCTCCAACCAGCCGATCGTGCTGCTGCGCGAGGTGGGCGGCGACCGTTACCTTCCCATCTGGATCGGGCCGGGAGAGGCGACGGCGATCGCCTTCGCCCAGCAGGGCATGGCTCCTGCGCGGCCGCTGACCCACGACCTGTTCAAGGACGTGCTGGAAGCCGTCGGCCAGGAGCTCACGGAAGTGCGCATCACCGACCTGCGGGACGGGGTCTTCTACGCCGAGCTGGTCTTCGCGAGCGGGGTCGAGGTCAGTGCCAGGCCGTCCGACGCCATAGCGCTGGCCCTGCGCACCGGTACGCCGATCTATGGCAGTGACACGGTCCTCGACGACGCCGGCATCGCCATTCCGGACGAGCAGGAGGACGAGGTGGAGAAGTTCCGCGAGTTCCTCGACCAGATCTCGCCCGAGGACTTCGGGTCCAGCAACCAGTGAGACGCGGCCCCGTCCGCGCACATCCGGCTAGCCTTTCCCGGGACAGGGCACGGGAAACCACTCGTAGGGTGATTATCACTCGGCGTGCCGAGTGTGGCGATCGTTGACGCACCCTTGGTGACTGCCTACCTTCGAGGAGGCAGGTCAAGGACGGAGGTCGGCGTGAGAATCAGCGGCGACGGTACGGTTGGGGGTGGCCCCGGGCACAGCCTCGGGGCAGGCGGTCCGTACCCGCCCCCGGGCTCCCGGCTGCGCGCGAGCGCGGGGCACGCCCAGCACGGTGGCGCGGCCGATCCCGGTCCGCAGCGACCGGCAGCGGTGCCGACCAGCGGAGGGGCGACGTCCATGGCGTCCGAGCAGATCGGCTATCGCGGCCCTACGGCCTGCGCGGCCGCCGGCATCACCTACCGGCAACTCGACTACTGGGCCCGTACGGGCCTCGTCGAGCCCAGCGTGCGGCCCGCGCACGGATCCGGAACGCAGCGCCTGTACAGCTTCCGCGACGTGGTCGTGCTGAAGATCGTCAAGCGCTTCCTGGACACCGGAGTGTCCCTGCAGAACATCCGCACCACCGTCCAGCACCTCAGGGAGCGCGGCTTCCGCGACCTTGAGCGGATGACGCTGATGAGCGACGGCGCCACCGTCTACGAGTGCACCTCGCCCGACGAGGTGCACGCCCTGCTCCAGGGCGGCCAGGGCGTCTTCGGGATCGCCGTCGGCGTGGTGTGGCGGGACGTGGAGAGCGCGCTGTCCCAGCTGCACGGGGAGCGGATCGACACGGGGGAGACCCTGGTCGGGCACAATCCGGCCGACGAGCTGGCCCGGCGGCGGAACAACCGGGCGGTCTGATCCCCGCCGCGCCGCGGGTTCCGTCCTGCCGGCGAGGGCGGGATTGTCAGTGGCGTAGGGCAGCATCGGAGATGTGAGAACCGCGCCCACGATCCTGCATCTCGACATGGATGCCTTCTTCGCCTCGGTGGAGCAGGCATCCAAGCCGAGCCTGCGCGGGAAGGCCGTGGTGGTGGGCGGCCTCGGACCGCGCGGCGTGGTCGCCACCTGCTCGTACGAGGCGCGGGTGTTCGGGGTGCACTCCGCGATGCCCATGGGCCAGGCCCGACGGCTCGCGCCGCATGCCGCCTACCTCGTTCCGCGCTTCGAGCTGTACCGGTCGATCAGCGAGCAGGTGATGCGGCTGCTGCGGGAGCTGTCGCCGCTGGTGGAGCCGCTGAGCCTGGACGAGGCATTCGTGGACCTGGAGGCCGGCGGGGCGGCCCGGGACGCGGAGTCGGCGCGACTGGCCGGGGTGAGGCTGCGCACGGCCATCCGCACCGTCACCGGCCTCACCGGGTCGGTGGGGCTCGCCGCCTCCAAGATGCTCGCCAAGATCGCCTCCGAGCAGGCCAAGCCCGACGGACTGGTGCTCATCCCGCCGGGGACGGAGCGGGCCATGCTGGGGCCGATGACGGTGCGCACGCTGCCCGGCGTGGGACCGGCCACGGGGGACCATCTGCGACGGGCCGGGATCACCACGGTCGGCGAGATCGCCGAGGCGGGCGAGGACGAGCTGGTGCGGTTGCTGGGCAAGGCGCACGGCCACGCCCTGTACGCCATGGCGCTGGCGCGGGACGAGCGGCCCGTGGTGGCCGAGCGGGAGACCAAGTCCGTGTCGGTCGAGGACACCTACGACGTGGACATCCACGACCGGGTGCGGGTCGGCGTCGAGGTGGGACGGCTCGCGGACCGCTGCGTGCGGCGACTGCGCGCCTCCGGCCTGTCCGGGCGGACCATCGTGCTCAAGGTGCGCAGATACGACTTCTCCACCCTGACCCGCTCCGAGACCCTGCGCGGGCCCACCGACGACCCCGCGGTGGTGCGCGAGGCGGCCGCCAGACTGCTGGACTCGGTGGACACCACGGGCGGCGTGCGTCTGCTCGGGGTGGGTGTCAGCGGGCTGGCCGACTACACCCAGGAGGACCTGTTCGCCCAGGCGGCGGGGGACCGGGCCGCGGAACTGGCCGAGGAGCCCGAGACCGAGCCCGCCGAGGAGCACAGCCCCCCGCCCGCCGAGCGCCGGTGGCCGGCGGGGCACGACGTGCGGCACACGGAGCTGGGGCACGGCTGGGTGCAGGGCAGCGGCCTCGGGCGGGTCACCGTGCGGTTCGAGACGCCGTACTCGGGGGTCGGGCGGGTGCGGACCTTTCCGGTGGACGACCCGGAGCTGACCCCCGCGGACCCGCTGCCGCTGGTCGCCGCGGCGGAGGGCGAGGCGGGTCAGCCCTCGTCGCCGCCCTTGCCCTTGCCGGCCAGCTTGCCGAAGTCGTGGTCGGGAGGCGGGGGAGCGGCCGCCACGTCCAAGCCGTAGTGGTGGTAGAGCTGCAGTTCCTGTTCCGGCGAGAGGTGGCGGCCGACGCCGAAGTCGGGTGCCTCCTTGATCAGCGCCCGGTCGAAGGGCACGCGCAGGGTGCCGTCGACCAGCTCGCTGGGCTCCAGGGGGACGAAGGCGTCCCTGCTGAAGAGACCGGTCCGTATCGCCGCCCACTCCGGGACGCCGGTGGCATCGTCGAGGTAGACCTCGTCCACGGTGCCGATCCTGGTGCCGTCGCGGTCGAACGCCTTGCGGCCGATCAGGTTCCGCGGATCGATGTCAGTACGCACGGGGCCCTCCACTTGATCGCACCACTGGGCCGCACTGGGGTCGCACACCAGCCGCCTAATCATCCGTAAGTACTACAAAAGAGCAGAAGTGGCCGGTCGGCCACTCGAACTCCGTGCGGCGGCCTCGCTGGTACGCTGGCAAACGGCTGCTGACCCCGCGCGGGAGAGTCCTCCGGACACCATCGGAGGCGCCGAAGGAGCAAATCCTCCCCGGAATCTCTCAGGCTCACGTACCGCACGGACGAGGTCACTCTGGAAAGCAGGGCGGGTGTCGACGGCGTCCGCTCTCACCGACGGTGAAAGCCGGGAGAGCCCCAGGGCTCGCCCGGTGAAGCTCTCAGGTTGAGATGACAGAGGGGGAGGCCGTCCGGGTACCCGCGCCGTGGTGCCCCTCGAAGGTCGTCAGACCAGGAGGCCTCCGCAATGACCGCCCACCGCACTCCGCTCTCCGAACTCGAACAGGCCATGCCGTTCGAGCAGCGCCACATCGGCCCCGACCACGAGGCCAGGGCCAAGATGCTCGCGCAGGTCGGTTACGGTTCGCTCGACGAACTGACGGCCGCCGCGGTGCCGGATGTGATCAAGAACGCCGACGCGCTCGACCTGCCGGGCGCGCGCTCCGAGGCCGAGGTGCTGGCCGAGCTGCGCTCCCTGGCCGACCGCAACCAGGTCCTCGACTCCATGATCGGCCTCGGCTACTACGGCACCTTCACCCCGCCGGTCATCCTGCGCAACGTCATGGAGAACCCGTCCTGGTACACGGCGTACACGCCGTACCAGCCGGAGATCTCCCAGGGCCGTCTCGAAGCCCTGCTGAACTTCCAGACCATGGTCGCCGAGCTGACCGGCCTGCCCACCTCCGGAGCTTCGCTGCTCGACGAGGGCACCGCCGCCGCCGAGGCGATGGCCCTGTCGCGGCGCATGGGCAAGAACAAGAAGGGTCTGTTCCTGGTCGACGCGGACGCGCTGCCGCAGACCGTCGCCGTGATACGGACCCGTGCCGAGCCGACCGGCGTCGAGGTCGTCGTCGCCGACCTGAGCGAGGGCATCCCGGCCGAGATCGCCGAGCGGGAGATCAACGGCGTCCTGATCCAGTACCCGGGCGCCTCCGGAGCCGTCCGCGACATCAAGCCGGTGATCGACCGGGCGCACGAGCTCGGCGCGCTCGTCACCGTCGCCGCCGACCTGCTCGCCCTCACGCTGCTCACCTCGCCCGGCGAGCTGGGCGCGGACATCGCCGTCGGCACCACCCAGCGCTTCGGCGTGCCGATGGGCTTCGGCGGGCCGCACGCCGGCTACATGGCCGTGCACGAGAAGTTCGCCCGCAGCCTCCCCGGCCGCCTGGTCGGCGTCTCCGTGGACGCCGACGGCAACAAGGCCTACCGCCTGGCCCTGCAGACCCGTGAGCAGCACATCCGCCGGGAGAAGGCCACCAGCAACATCTGCACCGCGCAGGTGCTGCTCGCCGTCATGGCCGGCATGTACGCCGTCTACCACGGCCCCGAGGGCCTGCGGGCCATCGCCCGGCGCACCCACCGGTACGCCACGGTCACCGCGGCCGGTCTCGCCGAGGGCGGCGTCGAGATCGTCCACGGCTCCTACTTCGACACCGTCACCGCGCGGGTGCCCGGCCGGGCCGACGCGATCGTCCACGCCGCCCGCGAGAACGGCATCAACCTCCGGCTCGTCGACGCCGACCACGTGTCGTTCGCCTGTGACGAGACCACCACGCGCGCCCAGGTCGGCGGGGTGTGGAACGCCTTCGGCGTCGAGGGCGACGTCGAGGCGCTGGACGCGGCGACCGGGGAGTCGCTGCCCGAGGCACTGCTGCGCACCGACGACTTCCTGACCCACCCCGTCTTCCACCGGCACCGCTCCGAGACCGCGATGCTGCGTTACCTGCGCCGCCTCGCCGACCGGGACTACGCGCTGGACCGCGGCATGATCCCGCTGGGCTCCTGCACCATGAAGCTCAACGCGACCACCGAGATGGAGCCGGTCACCTGGCCCGAGTTCGGCGCGCTGCACCCCTTCGCGCCCGCCGATCAGGCGCAGGGCTACCTGACCCTCATCCGCGAGTTGGAGGAGCGGCTCGCCGAGGTCACCGGGTACGACAAGGTCTCGCTCCAGCCGAACGCGGGGTCGCAGGGCGAGTTCGCCGGACTGCTCGCCGTGCGCGGCTACCACCGTGCCAACGGCGACGACCAGCGCACCGTCTGCCTCATCCCGTCCTCCGCGCACGGCACCAACGCCGCCAGCGCCGTGATGGCCGGCATGAAGGTCGTCGTCGTCAAGACGGCCGAGGACGGCGAGATCGACGTCGAGGACCTGCGCGCCAAGATCGAGAAGCACCGCGACGAGCTGGCCGTGCTGATGATCACCTACCCGTCCACGCACGGCGTGTTCGAGGAGCACGTGGCGGACATCTGCGCGCGGGTGCACGACGCGGGCGGCCAGGTCTACGTCGACGGCGCCAACCTGAACGCCCTGGTCGGCCTCGCCAAGCCCGGGCACTTCGGCGGCGACGTCTCCCACCTGAACCTGCACAAGACCTTCTGCATCCCGCACGGCGGCGGCGGTCCCGGCGTCGGCCCGGTGGCCGTACGGTCGCACCTGGCGCCGTACCTGCCCAACCACCCGCTGCAGCCGGCGGCCGGTCCGCAGACCGGCGTCGGCCCGATCTCGGCGGCCCCGTGGGGCTCGGCCGGGATCCTGCCGATCTCCTGGTCGTACGTCCGGCTGATGGGCGGCGAGGGCCTCAAGCGGGCCACGCAGGTGGCCGTGCTGTCCGCGAACTACATCGCCAAGCGCCTGGAGCCGCACTTCCCGGTGCTGTACACGGGTCCGGGCGGGCTGGTCGCGCACGAGTGCATCATCGACCTGCGCCCGCTGACCAAGGCGACCGGTGTGAGCGTCGACGACGTCGCCAAGCGGCTGATCGACTACGGCTTCCACGCGCCGACGATGTCCTTCCCGGTGGCCGGCACGCTGATGATCGAGCCGACCGAGTCCGAGGACCTGGCCGAGCTGGACCGGTTCTGCGAGGCGATGATCGCCATCCGTGCGGAGATCGAGAAGGTCGGCTCCGGCGCCTGGTCCGCCGACGACAACCCGCTGCGCGGCGCCCCGCACACCGCGGGCGCGCTGGGCGGCGAGTGGGACCACGCGTACACGCGTGAGGATGCCGTCTTCCCTGCCGGGGTGTCCGCCGCCGACAAGTACTGGCCGCCGGTGCGCCGCATCGACCAGGCCTACGGCGACCGGAACCTGGTCTGCTCCTGCCCGCCGCTGGACGCCTACGAGGACTGAGTCCCGCCGCAGAGCTGAGAGAGGCCCCGCCCGGGCCACCTGGACCCGGGCGGGGCCTCTCGGCGTCTCATCCCGTGGCGAGCGACACCTCCGTCGACTTGACCAGCGCGACGACGGGAACGCCGACGGACAGCTCCAGGTCGTCGGCGGCCTGCCTGGTGATGGCGGCGGTCAGCTCGGCGCCCTCGACGGCGACCGAGACCGAGGCCATCGCGGCGCCGGTGGTGAGGGCGGTGACCGTGCCGGGCAGCCGGTTGCGGATGGACAGCCCCTCGACGCGCCCGGTGGCCAGTGCCACCTCGGTGGACTTCACCAGGGCCCGCACGGCGGTGCCGGGGGCGAGCGCGAGGTCCTCGGCGGACTCCCGGGTGATCGCCGCGGTGAGGTCCTGGCCGCCGGAGAGACGGACTCCGACCGTCGCCATGGCCTCGCCCGGGGTGACGGCGGTGACGGTGCCGGGGAGCTGGTTGCGGATGCTCAGGCTCATGGGGGCACCGTAGCCCGGCGCCGGCGCTATGCCGGGTATGCGTGGGTCTGCGTCGCCTTGACCGTCGCCCACACCGGTGCGCCCGGGTGGAGGCCCAGCTCGGCCGCGGCGACCGTGGTGAGGTCGGCGGCGAGTGCGAGTTCGCCCGTGAGGTCCACGCGGATCTGGTCGCCGTGACTCTCCAGGCCCGCGACCTCGCAGCGCCACAGGTTGCGGGCGCTGGAGCCGGTGGGAGGCGCGCCGTACAGGGTCACGGCGCTGGGCGGGAACGCGACGAAGACCGGGCCCGCGAGGTCCTCGGTGGTGGTGATGGCGGGGCCCGTGTCGTCGAGCCGTACGGTGTGGCCCTCGGCCCGCCCCCGGTAGAGATTCAGGCCGACCAGCTGCGCGATGTAGTCCGTGCGGGGCCGCCGGGCGATGTCGGCGGGCCCGCCCTCCTGGACGACCGCGCCGTCCTCGACCACGACCAGCCGGTCGGCCAGCACCATGGCGTCCAGCGGGTCGTGCGTGACCAGGACGGCGACGGCCTCGAACTCGGCGAGATGGCGGCGCAGCTGCGCCCGCACCTCCAGCCGGGTCCGGGCGTCCAGGGCCGCGAGCGGCTCGTCGAGGAGCAGCAGCCGCGGGTTGGTGGCCAGCGCGCGGGCCAGGGCGACTCGCTGGGCCTGGCCCCCGGAGAGACGGCGCGGCTTGGCACCCGCGTGGTCGGCCAGGCCCATGCGGTCCAGCCACGCCGCGGCCCGCGCCCGTGCCTCCGTCCTGCCTGCGCCCCGGCAGCGCGGACCGAAGGCCACGTTGTCGAGGGCGGTCAGGTGCGGGAAGAGCAGGTAGTCCTGGAAGACGACGCCGACCGGGCGGGACTCCGGCGGCGTACGGTCCAGCGCGGCGCCGTCCAGGCGCAGGTGACCGCCGGAGAGGGGCGCCAGGCCGGCGAGTGCGCGCAGGGCGGTGGTCTTGCCCGCGCCGTTGGGCCCGAGGAGGGCCACGACGTCCCCGGGCGCGGCGGTGAGCGCCACGTCCAGGCGGAAGGCGCCGCGGTCCACGACGAGCCGGGCGTCGAGGCCGTCCTCGGACCGGTGGACCCCGGGGGAGTCGATGGCGGTCTTCCGCTGGCCGGTGTCGGTCATGACGCACTCATCCAGCGGTCCCGCAGACCCGCCAGGACGGCGATGGACACGGCCAGCAGCACCAGGCTGAGGGCGATCGCGGCCGCCGGGTCGTTCTGCAGGGCGAGGTAGACGGCCAGCGGCATGGTCTGGGTCCGGCCGGGGAAGTTGCCCGCGAATGTGATCGTCGCCCCGAACTCGCCCAGTGCCCGCGCCCAGGCCAGCACGGCGCCCGCCGCGATGCCCGGGGCGATCAGCGGGAGCGTCACCCGGCGGAACGCGGTGAAGCGGGAGGCGCCCAGGGTGGTGGCGGCCTCCTCGTAGCGCGGGTCGGCGGCGCGCAGGGTGCCCTCCACGCTGATCACCAGGAACGGCATCGCCACGAACGTCTCCGCGAGGACGACGCCCGTCGTCGTGAACGGCAGGGTGATCCCGAACCAGGCGTCGAGCCACTGCCCGATGACGCCGTTGCGCCCGAACGCCAGCAGCAGCGCGACGCCACCCACCACCGGCGGCAGCACCAGCGGCAGCGTCACCAGCGCGCGGACGAACCCCCGGCCCGGGAAGTCGGTGCGGGCCAGCAGCCAGGCCAGGGGCACGCCCACGAGCAGGCTCAGCGCGGTCGCGGTCGTCGCGCACAGCAGCGACAGCCGCAGCGCCTGCCACACCTCGGGGCTGGACAACTGCTCCGGCAGGCCGCTCCACGGCGCGCGGATCACCAGGGCGAGCAGGGGCAGCAGCAGGAACGCCAGGCCGATCAGGGCGGGCACCAGCAGGGGGACCGGCACCACGCGCCCCCGGCGGCGGGCCCGGCGCGGCCCACCGGCCACGGGCGCGGCTCCGGTCGGCGCGGGCGTCGTTCCGGCGGACTCGGTCATGGGGTGCGGAACCCGGCCCCGGTGAGCACCCGCTGCCCCTCGGCGGACCTCACCAGCTCGATGAAGGCCCTGGCCGCGTCGGCGTTGGGGGCTTCCTTGAGGAGGGTGATCGGGTAGTCGTTGACCGCCTTGGCCGACTCCGGGAAGTCGACGCCCGTCACCTTGTCGCCCGCCGCCTTCACATCGGTCTTGTAGACGACCGCGGCGTCCGCCTCCTTCAGTTCGACCTTCGTGAGGGCCGCCTTGACGTCCTGCTCGTAGGAGACCGGGGTGAGTTCGAGACCGCCGGCGTCCAGGGCCTTCTGCGCCGCGGCGCCGCACGGCACGGTCTTGTCGCACAGCACGACCTTGAGGCCGGAGCCCGTGAGGTCCTTCAGGGAGGAGATGTGGTCGGGGTTGCCGGGCAGGGTGGCGATCTGCAGCTGGTTGCGCACGAAGGTGGCGGGGGTGCCGGCCGCGGCCCCGGCGTCGGTGACGGTGGTCATCGTCTTGGGGCTGGCGGAGGCGAACACGTCCGCCGGAGCGCCGCCGGTGATGCTGGCGGCGAGGGTGTCACTGCCGGCGAAGTTGAAGGTGACCCGGGTGCCCGGGTGCTGCTTCTCGAAGGTCTGGCCGAGGGCCGTGAAGCTCTCCTTGAGCGAGGCCGCGGCGAAGACGGTGACCTGGCCGGAGAGCTTCGTTGAGGACGACGCACCGCCGGCGGAGTCCGAGTCCGCGCCCGCGTCCGAGGACGACGAGCACGCGCCCAGGGCCAGCAGCGCGGCGGCCCCCGCACCGGCCGCCCGCGCGGTACGTCGGATGCGGTGGGTCCTGCGCACGGAACGGGTCATCACGGGCCACTCCCTCGGCGTTCTGGCAGGGGCCGACGGCTCGGCGGCCGAGCGGACGGTGCCCCCCATTGCGCCGATCATACTTCCGCAACTGCGAGGGGTATGTCTCCTGTCGCATCGCATGAGCGAGCCATCCATGAGGAAAGGCTGGCATGTGCGTTCGCACGGTCGATGCGGTGCCGTCGCGCGTCTGCCGGCCGAGTGCTCAGCCCCTGTCGATATGGACATTCGTCGACTTCACCCGGGCGGTGGCCTCCACGCCGACCTCCAGGCCGAGTTCCTCCACCGCCTCCCTGGTCAGCAGGGAGACGAGCCGGTGCGGACCCGCCTGGATCTCGACCTGGGCCGCGACGTCCCCCAGCTTGATCGCGGTCACGATCCCGGGAAACGCGTTGCGGACCGAGGTGTGCGGGGTCTCCTCGTCGGCACCGACGGAACGGGCGAGTTCGACCGAGAACGCGGCCAGGTCGCGCCCGTCGACGACGCGCCGTCCGCCCTCGTCGCGGCGGGTGCTGATCCGGCCCGCGTCGGCCCAGCGGCGCGCGGTGTCCGGGCTGACGCCGAGCAGCCGCGCCGCCTGGCCGATCGTGTAGGACTGCATGCCGGTCACGATAGGCCGCGGAGGCGGGACGGCGGAGGCGGGGCCTGCCGGACACGGGGTGCCCGTGGTGCAGGGATGGGCTCGAGGGCGCGCTCAGCGGGCGGCAGCCGGGGAAGCGGGTGGGGGCGCCGTGCTGGAGCGCAGGACCAGGTCCGTGGGCAGTTCGACCCGTGGCGGGTCCGGCCGTTCGTCGTGGCACCGGCCGAGCACCGTGCGCGCGGCGGCCTTGCCCATGTCGGCGAGCGGCTGGCGCACGGTCGTCAGGGGCGGTGCCGACCAGCGGACCTCCGGAAGGTCGTCGAAGCCGACGACACTCATGTCCTGCGGCACCCTCAGTCCTCGCCGGCGCAGGGCCTCGATCGCGCCGAGCGCCATCTGGTCGCTGGCCGCGAAGACGGCCGTCGGCGGCTCGCGCAGGCCCAGCAGGGCCTCGCAGGCCGCGAAGCCGGACTCGTGGCGGAAGTCGCCGGGGACGATCAGGGACTCGTCCACGGCGACGCCGGCGCCCTCCAGGGCGGCACGGTAGCCGTCGTGGCGGGCCCGCGAGCACAGCAGCCGCTGCGGCCCGGCGATCAGACCGATCCTGCGGTGTCCCAGCGCCAGCAGGTGCTCGGTGGCCGCCAGGCCGCCCGACCGGTTGGCCGCGCCGACGGTGGGCACGTCCAGGGAGGGGGCGCCCGCCGGGTCGACGACGACCAGCGGTACGCCGAGGATCCGCAGCTCCTGGTGGAGCACGGGGTCCAGGGCCGAGGTGACGAGGACGACGCCGTCGCAGGCCCGGGCCCGCAGATTGCGCATCCACTGACGGGCGTCGCCCGAGCGTCCGTGGATCGCGGAGACCACGGTGCCGGCCCCGGCGGCGTGGGCCACCTCCTCGACCCCACGGATGATCTCCACGGCCCAGGGGCTGTCGAGGTCGTTGAAGACCAGGTCGATCAGGGCGGCCCGGCGGCCGGGTGCCGAGGCGCGCTTGCGGTACCCGTGCCGGCGCAGCAACTCCTCCACCCGCGCTCTGGTCCCGGGCGACACGTCCGAGCGGCCGTTCACGACCCGGGACACGGTCGGCACCGAGACGCCCGCGCTGCGGGCTATGTCCGTGATCGTGACCCTGCCCCGGCGGCCGGAAGCCGTACTGGCCCGGGCCTCGTCTGCTGCCACTTCCCCCACCTCCGCCGACACCGACCGCGAAACCTCCAGGAGTCTTCCGGAAGCCGGGCGCCCGGGGGAAGGCGTTCCGGACCAGGAAACCGGGCCGTCACCGTGTCGGACGGGGCACCTCACGCGCGGTGACCGGCCCCGGACGCGCGAGGGGGCCGGTGCGCAGCCGTGGCTGCGGGCCGGCCCCGTGATGCGCCGGGCGAGGTGACGCCGCCCGGCGGGTGGTCAGGCGGCGGGCGTCAGGCCCGCGCCGACGGGGCGGTGCGGGGCGATGACCTGACCGTCCGGCAGGAGCTCACCGGTGTCCTCGAAGAGGACCACACCGTTGCACAGCAGGCTCCACCCCTGCTCCGGGTGGTGCGCCACGAGACGGGCGGACTCCCGGTCGGCGGAGACGGCTGAGGGGCACGGTGGCTGGTGCTGACACATGAGTGGGGTCTCTCGGTCTGTGGTGATGGGTGAGTTCGTTGACTGGTCTGTCCCGCGGCGTGAAGCCTCGTTCATGGCCGCCCCCCGTTGTTTGAGTCGTACCGGACCCAGTGTTGCCCCACGGGCGTCGATCCGCAGGTATTTCGCAGCACCGCTTCTCACAGGTTGATGACGCGTCACCCGCGCGGACGGTTCAGCTCAACTGCACTGTCACTTCGGATGGTTCGGCATGGCCGAAAGGGGCTAGTCCGCGCGGGTGGGCGGGGAGTGGTACTGCGGAGCAGGTCAGGCGGGAGAACCCAGCAACCGCGTCGGCGTCACCCGGTGCGTGAGGACCGGCAGCAGTTCGGCGACCCGGTGCGGCCGGTGGGCCGCGATGCCGGGCGGGGCCGGCGCCAGCGGCACCAGCAGGTCGGTGGCCGCGGGGTGCCCGGTGGCGGGGTCCGCGGTGCCGTCGCCGTGCAGCCACAGCGTGAGCATGTACAGCTCGGGAACCGACAGCAGGCGCGGCTGGTAGGACTGGGCCACCGACTCGGCCTGCCGCAGCGCACGCTCGGTCGAGGCGACGTAGGGGCCCTCGAAGAAGTGCGAGAACGCCCAGCCGTCGGGGGTCAGCATCGTCTCCGCCGCCGCCACCGCCCGGTCGCCGCACCGGATGTGGAACCGCCAGCCGGCCAGCCGCGTCGCCGCCACGCCGTCCGCCGTGACCCGGTCCAGCACATGCACGGGCAGCGGCAGTTCGGGTGTGGCGGGTCCCTGGGCGCCGAGCAGCGCGGGAGTCCGGGCCTCGCGGACCGCGGTGGGCGAGGAGAGGGCGGTGAGGACGGAGCGCAGTGCGGGCGCGGGGGCCTGGGGAACACGCAGGGGCATGATGGGTCGCCTCTCATTCGAAGGCACGGTGGCGCGAGGGCGGAGCTGGGCGGACGACGCTGTCGGCTCACAGGGCTGGGGAAGGCAGGGGCCGGGGCCGGGAACCGGGATGCGGGAGAGCCTGCCGCGCGTCAGCGCGACGGCGGGATCCTTCGACCGTGGGCGCCGATCCGCTGCCTTGTCCGCGGAGTTTATACGACATGTGTTCAGACTGTGTTTCGGCTAGCCGATTCCGGCAACCAGTACAAGGTTGAATTCGGCCGCCGATATGCGGGAAAACTCCGGATTTCCGGCCAGGTGTACCGCGGTGACCTCGGGGAATGTTCACCGAGCGGTCGGCCAATTGTCGTCGGCGTTTTTCACGAGTTGTCGGCCCGGGAAACTGCTCGACGTGCCATGCCCGGTGAATGTGCCACCGGTCACACCGGCACAGCGTAGCGGCTGCCGGGGCGGCACGGGGACGTTATCGATCGCTTCGGCTGGGCATCATCCCACCTGACCGGCCACCGGCCAGCGGCGGCCGGATCTTCCACTCATCGCTCCGAGAAGGGACTCTTCCATGGGGGAGAAGGTCGTGGCAGGTCAGTTCGACCTGTCCGATCGCCAGCGCTACCGCGAGAAGCTCCAGCGGTGCCTGACTGGCCTGGAGCGACTTCTGGCGGAGAAGCGGTTCGACCGCCCGAAGAACCTGATGGGGCTGGAGATCGAATTGAATCTCGTCGGTGCCGACGGGATGCCGAAAATGTTGAATGCGCAAGTCCTCGAGCGCATCGCGAGCCGTGACTTCCAGACCGAACTCGCCATGTTCAACCTGGAGGTCAACATCGCGCCCCACCGCCTGGGCGGCCGGGTATTCGACCGGCTCGCCGAGGAGATCCGTACGTCCTTGGCATATGCGGACCGCAAGGCGGGCGAGGTGGACGCGGGAATCGCGATGATCGGCATTCTGCCGACGCTGGACCGGGACGACCTGGTCTCGTCCAATCTCTCCGCCGTCGACCGCTACGCCCTGCTCAACGAACAGATCGTGGCCGCCCGCGGAGAGGACTTCACGCTCGACATCGAGGGCGTCGAGCGCCTGACCTGCACCTCGAAGTCGATCGCCCCCGAGGCCGCCTGCACCTCGGTGCAACTCCACCTCCAGGTCACCCCGGACCGCTTCGCCGACGTGTGGAACGCGGCCCAGGCCGTCACCGCCGCGCAGATCGCCCTGGGCGCCAACGCGCCCTTCCTCTTCGGCCGCGAACTGTGGCGCGAGTCCCGGCCCCCGCTGTTCCAGCAGTCCACCGACACCCGCCCGCCCGAGCTCCAGGCCCAGGGAGTCCGGCCGCGCACCTGGTTCGGGGAACGGTGGGTGACCTCGGCGTACGACCTGTTCGAGGAGAACCGGCGCTACTACCCGGCGCTGCTGCCCATCTGCGACGACGAGGACCCGCTGGAGGTCCTGGACGCGGGCGGTGTTCCCTCCCTGTCCGAACTCGTCCTGCACAACGGCACCGTCTACCGCTGGAACCGCCCCGTCTACGACATCGCCGACGGCGTCCCGCACCTGCGCGTCGAGAACCGCGTCCTGCCCGCGGGGCCCACCGTCACCGACGTCATCGCCAACGCGGCCTTCTACTACGGGGTCGTGCGCGCGCTCGCCGAGGAGCCCCGGCCGGTGTGGACCCGGCTGCCCTTCGAGGCCGCCGCCGCCAACTTCGAGGCCGCGTGCCGGCACGGCATCGACGCCCGCTTCGAATGGCCCCGGCGCGGCCGCCTCGGCGGCACCACCGAGGTCGACGCCGCCGTCCTCGTACGCGACGAACTGCTGCCGCTCGCCGCGGCCGGTCTCGACGCGTGGGGGGTGGAGCCCGCCGACCGGGACCTCTACCTCGGTGTGATCGAGGAGCGGTGCCGACGCCGGGTCAACGGCGCGTCCTGGCAGGCGGCCACGTTCCACCGGGCGCTGGAGGCGGGGCTGTCCCGGGAGGAAGCGCTGGCCGCCACGACCCGTCGCTACGTCGAGCTGATGCGCGAGGGCGACCCGGTGCACCTGTGGCCGGTGGGCCTGCCGGAACCGGTGGCGCTGAGCTGACCGCCGCCCGACCCGCCCCCGCCGCGCGCCGCCCCATACTGATCGGGCAAGCTGTGACGTCCCAGCTGGAGGCAGGTGTGCATGGCGGAGGCGGGCCCGGTGGACGATGCGTTCCCTCAGAAGCGACTCGGCGGACAGCCCTTGACCGACGAACGGCTCTCGCGGCGGATCCTGCGTGACGAGACGCTGCTCGTCCTGGCGCTGTCGCTCGGTGCGAGCGGCGTGTCCGCCCTCATCAGCTTCATCGGCTCGGTCACCCGGCCGGGCGGGCTCAAGGACCAGGCGGCCACCCTCAACGCCTCCGCCGCACCCGGCCGTCCCTGGCTCGACCTGGCCTGGCAGCTCTTCGGCATCACCACGGCACTCGTCCCGGTCGCCCTCGTCGCGCACTTCCTGCTGCGTGAGGGGCGCGGCCTGCGCACCCTCGGATTCGACCGCACCCGTCCGTGGCCGGACCTGGGTCGCGGGGCCGCCGTCGCCGCCGTCATCGGCAGCACCGGCATCGCCTTCTACCTCGCCGCCCGCGGCCTCGGCTTCAACCTCACCGTGGTGCCCGAGGCGCTGCCCGACGTGTGGTGGAAGTACCCCGTCCTCATCCTCTCGGCGGTGCAGAACTCCGTCCTGGAGGAGGTCATCGTCGTCGGCTACCTGCTGCGCCGGCTGGACCAGCTCGGCTGGAGCACGGGCGCGTCGCTGGCGGCCAGCTCGGTGCTGCGCGGCTCGTACCACCTCTACCAGGGCATCGGCGGGTTCGTCGGCAACATGGTGATGGGCGTCGTGTTCGTCTACCTCTACCGCCGCTGGGGGCGCGTGGGCCCGCTGGTGGTGGCGCACTCGCTGCTCGACATCGGCGCCTTCGTCGGCTACGGGCTGCTCGCCGGGAAGGTGGACTGGCTGCCGACGGCGTGAGTGCGCGGGCCCCGCGCCGCCACACGGTCAGGCCAGCAGCTCGCCGTCGACCACCGTCACCGCGTGCCCGGTCAGCAGCGTGCGCCCGCCGCGCAGCTGCGTGCGCACCCGGCCGGAGCGGGACGACGCCTGGAGGCCGGTGAGGTCGGGGCGGCCGAGGCGCTCGGACCAGAAGGGGGCGAGGGCCGTGTGGGCGCTGCCGGTGACCGGGTCCTCGTCGATGCCGACGTTCGGGAAGAAGCAGCGGGAGACGTAGTCGTAGCCGCGGGCCGGGTCCTCGGCGCGGGCGGTGGCGATGATGCCGCGCTCGGAGTGGGCGGCCAGTGCCTCGATGTCCGGCGCCAGGCCGCGCACGGTCCTCTCGTCGGCCACCTCGACCAGCAGGTCCCCGATGTTCGGCCCGGTGTCCAGGACGGTACGGGGCTCGGCGCCCAGGGCCGCGGCGACGCCCGCCGGGGCCTCGACCGGGGTGAGCGGCGCGGTCGGGAAGTCCAGGGTGATCGAGCCGTCCTCGCGGGGTGTCGCCACCAGGACGCCGCTGCGGGTGGCGAACCGCACCGGTCCCTCGTGGGAGCCGGTGGTGTGCAGGACGTGGGCCGTGGCGAGCGTGGCGTGGCCGCACATCGCGACCTCGGTGGCCGGTGTGAACCAGCGCAGCGCCCAGTCGGCCTCACCGCCCGCGGGCAGACGGTGGGCGAACGCCGTCTCGGAGTGGTTGACCTCCAGGGCGACCCGCTGGAGCCGGTCGTCGTCCGGGAAGGCGTCGAGGAGCAGGACCCCGGCGGGGTTGCCGGCGAAGGGCCGGTCGGTGAAGGCGTCGACGATTCGGATGCGCATGCCCCGACGCTAGGGCCTGCCAGCGGCCGCGGACCAAGGCCAATTCCGGAGTGCTGGACCGCTTTTCGCGGGCTCGCCGCCCTTCGGCCGGCCTGACGGACGTTCGTACCCGGCTGGACGCGCTCGGCGGCTCCCTGTCCGCCTCGCCCGGCGAAGGCTGCCTCCGGCCGGCGGCGGGTCTTGCGCAGCGATACGTTCCGATATATCGTTGAGGCATCGCGACAGATCAACGACTGAATGGAGTGATGGCGATGCGTAACCACGGATACGAGCGTGGACACGGTGGACACGGCCCCGGTCACGGAGAAGGGGGTCCCTTCGGATCCTTCGGCCGAGGCGGCTTCGAAGGCCGGCGCGCGGCGTTCGGCCCCTTCGGGCCCGGCGGTCCCGGCGGCGGCCCCGGCGGTCCCTTCGGGCCGGGCTTCGGTCACGGGGGCCCCTGGGGTGGCCGAGGACGCGGCGGGCCCAGGGGAAGGGCACGGCGGGGCGACGTGAGGGCGTCGATCCTGGCCCTTCTGAAGGACCGGCCGATGCACGGCTACGAGATGATCCAGGAGATCGCCGAGCGCAGCGGCGGGGCGTGGAAGCCCAGCCCCGGTTCGGTGTACCCCACCCTCCAACTGCTGGAGGACGAGGGGCTGATCGCCAGTGAGAGCGAGGGCGGGAAGAAGCTCTTCGCGCTCACCGAGGCGGGCCGCACCGCGGCCGAGGAAGGCCCGGAGGCGCCCTGGGAGGAGGCCTCGCGGGGCGTCGACTGGGAGGCTCTCAACGACGTCCGGCAGGCCGGTTTCGGACTGATGGAGGCCTTCGGCCAGGTCTGGAAGACCGGTAGCAAGGAGCAGCGGGAGAAGGCGCTCGCCGTCATCGGCGACGCCCGCAAGAAGCTGTACCTGATCCTCGCCGACGAGGACTGACGCCGCTGAGGGTGCCCCGTGGAGTGGATCCGCGGGGCACCCTCCGTGTCCGGAGCGGCGTGCGGCGGGGTGGGGGACCGGGGCCCGGCGGCGTTCAGTCGACCCGCCGTATCACCGCCGCGTCGAAGACGTCCCACGCGCGCGGGAAGGCGCTCTCGTCGTGGCAGTGCCAGGCATCCCAGAACAGGTCGGCGAGCAACGCCTCCGCGGGGGCGTCGACCCGGTACACGTACTGCCTGCCGTCGACGGCAGGCAGGGCCACGAGCCAGCACCTGCTCCTCATGCCCCTGTTCGACCCGCGAGGAAGCCTTTCGGTTGCCCCGGGGGGCGCGTGGCGAGGCGGCGTGCGCCCGGCCGGCCGGAACGGCCTGATCTCATCCGCAAGGAGGAGATTCCGACCGGGCGGGTCCACTCTGCGTGGGACGGCGAAATGCTTCCCTTCGGGGATGACCGGGCCCCGCGGGACTGATGAGCTGGGAGATGTGCAACCCCGTATCCCCCGGCAGTCGGCCGGCGAGCAAGTCGGCCGGTGGCCGGACAGCACCGACCTCGAGGCCAGCTTCAGCGCGGAACTGGCTTCGGCGGTCTCCGGCGCCCGTCGCCGGGCGGTGCGGGACGGGGACCGGCAGATCGACACGGCCCATCTGCTGCACTCGCTGCTGGAGTGCGATCCCCAGGCCCGTGACCTGCTCGGTGACGGGCCACGGATCGCCCGCGTCCTCGGCTACCTCGTGCAGCGCAGCATCGGTTACGGCCTGCGCTGGCAGAGCTCCGTCGAGGACTCCGGCGCCGTACCCGTCGTGACCGGCGCCGCCGGGTTCTCCCCGCCGGCCGCGGCGTGCCTGGAGGACGCCTGCGCCCGCGCCGCCCGGCGCGGGGCCGCCCGGGCCGGTGGCGTGGACCTGCTCGCCGCCCTGGTCGCGGACCCGCGGACGCGGGCCGCCGAGGTGCTGGCCCGTGCCGCCGTCGAACCGCACACCGTGCTCGCCCGCGTGGAGAACCATGTCGAGCCGACGCCCTGAGCCCGCGCCCGTCGCTCCCGCCACGGGCGCCACCGGGCCGTCCAGCCGGTGAGACAGGTGTCATCGGGGGTGACGGTCATGTCGACCCCTGTCATCATGTGCCGGTGCATACGTCTGACAGCGCCCGCGGCAACCGCGGCAAGGGCACCGGGCTCGGCCTGGCACTGGCCTCCGCCGTCGCCTTCGGCGGCTCCGGAGTCGCGGCCAAACCGCTGATCGAGGCCGGACTCGATCCGCTCCACGTGGTCTGGCTGAGGGTGGCCGGCGCGGCCCTGGTGATGCTGCCGCTCGCCGTGCGCCACCGCGCCCTGCTGCGCCGCCGCCCCGCGCTCGTCGCCGGATACGGCCTGTTCGCCGTGGCCGGTGTGCAGGCCTGCTACTTCGCCGCCATCTCCCGCATCCCGGTGGGCGTCGCGCTGCTCGTCGAGTACCTGGCGCCCGCCCTGGTCCTCGGCTGGGTGCGGTTCGTGCAGCGGCGGCCGGTCACGCGGGCCGCCGCGCTCGGGGTGGTCCTGGCGGTGGGCGGCCTCGCCTGCGTGGTCGAGGTCTGGGCGGGGCTGGGCTTCGACGCCCTCGGACTGCTGCTCGCCCTCGGCGCCGCCTGCTGCCAGGTCGGCTACTTCGTCCTGTCCGACCAGGGCAGCGACGCCGGCGAGGAGGCGCCCGACCCGCTCGGTGTCATCGCCTACGGCCTGCTCGTCGGCGCCGCCGTGCTCACCCTCGTCGCCCGGCCCTGGTCGATGGAGTGGTCCGTCCTGGCCGGCACCGCCCCCATGGACGGCACACCTGTCGCCGCCGCCCTGCTGCTGGCCTGGATCGTGCTCATCGCCACGGTGCTCGCCTACGTCACCGGAATCGTGGCCGTGCGCCGGCTGTCGCCGCAGGTCGCCGGGGTCGTGGCCTGCCTCGAAGCGGTCATCGCGACCGTCCTGGCCTGGGTGCTGCTCGGCGAGCACCTCTCCGCCCCGCAGATCATCGGCGGCGTCGTGGTGCTGGCCGGCGCCTTCATCGCCCAGTCCTCGACCCCGGCGAAGGGCTCCGCGGACCCGGTGGCCAGTGGGGGGCCCGAAAGGGAGTTGTCGAGCCGTGGGACGGCGACCTAGGGTGCGGATCATGCATTCCGACGCACTCGTCCTCCCGCCTCCGGCCGCCTGAGGCGGGCCCCTGTGACGAGCCCGGCGCGCTGCCGCCGGGCCGGACGGTGCTGCCCGCAGACGAAGGTCCCCGCGTCCCGGTCGTCCCGGGCCGCCCCGAACTTCCGCGCCTCGTGCGCGTCTGCGGAGAGAACTCGTGTCGAATGCCGTCTCCGGCCTGCCCGTCGGGCGTGGCCTCCTCTATCTGATCGTCGCCGGTGTCGCCTGGGGCACCGCCGGTGCCGCCGCCTCACTGGTCTACCGAGCCAGCGACATGGGACCCGTCGCCCTGTCGTTCTGGCGGTGCGCGGTGGGACTCGTCCTGCTGCTCGCCGTACGTCCGCTGCGCCCGCGGGTGCGCCCGGCCGTCCGTGAACCGTTCGCCCGCAAGGCGCTGCGGGCCCTGGTAACCGGTATCGGGCTCGCGGTGTTCCAGACCGCCTACTTCGCCGCCGTGCAGTCCACAGGGCTCGCCGTGGCCACGGTCGTCACCCTCGGTGCCGGGCCCGTGCTGATCGCCCTCGGCGCGCGCCTCGCCCTCGGTGAACACCTGGGAGCGGGCGGCACCGCGGCGGTCGTCGGCGCGCTCGCCGGGCTCGTGGTCCTCGTCCTCGGCGGCGGGGGTACGACCGTCCGCCTGCCGGGTGTCCTCCTCGCGCTGCTGTCCGCCGCCGGGTACTCGGTGATGACGCTGCTCACCCGGTGGTGGGGCCGGGACGGCGGAGCGGACGCGGCCGGCAGGTCCGTGGGGGCGTTCGCCGTCACGAGCCTCTGCCTGCTCCCGCTCGCGCTCGTCGAGGGCCTGGTGCCGCACACCGCCGAACCGGTCCGGCTCCTGTGGCTCCTCGCGTACGTCGCCGCCGTCCCGACCGCCCTCGCCTACGGGCTCTACTTCGCGGGTGCGGCCGTCGTCCGGTCCGCGACCGTCTCCGTGATCATGCTCCTGGAGCCGGTCAGCGCCGCGGCGCTCGCCGTCCTGCTGCTCGGCGAGCACCTCACGGCGGCGACCCTGGCCGGCACGCTGCTGATGCTCGGCTCGGTCGCGGGGCTCGCGGTGGCGGAGACCCGGGCGGCGCGGGAGGCGCGGACCCGGCCCTCGCCGGCGTGACGCCGGGCCCTGCGGCGGGCCCCATGCCTCCTCGGCCGGCCGGTGTCACCCGGCCGGCAGGTAGTCGGGCAGCGCCGTGCCGGGTGCCAGGGCCGGATCGGCGACCGGAGCCTCGTACCCCTTGCGCAGCGGGACGAGACCGGCCCAGTGCGGGAGGGCGAGGTCCTCCGGTTCGTCGTTCACCCCGCCGGTGCGGAGCTTGGCGGAGACCTCGTCCAGGTCGAGGCGGATCACGGCGGTGGCGGCCAGCTCCTTCTTGTTGGCCGGCCGCGAGTCGTGGGAGCGGCCCGGGACGACGTGGTCGACCAGGGCGTCCAGGGCCGTGCGCCGCTCCTCGGGGTCCGTCACCTCGTACGCGGTGCCGTGCACCACCACCGACCGGTAGTTGATCGAGTGGTGGAACGCCGAGCGGGCCAGCACCAGCGCGTCGACGTGCGTCACCGTCAGGCAGACCGGCAGCCCCGGGTCGGCGGCGCCCGTCATCCGCAGCGGGCGCGAGCCCGTCGAGCCGTGCACGTACAGCCGCTCGCCCACCCGGCCGTACAGCGTCGGCAGGACCACCGGGGCGCCGTCGCGGACGAAGCCGAGGTGGCAGACGTACCCCTCGTCGAGTATCGAGTGCACCAGCTCCTTGTCGTACGCCGCCCGGCCGGGGGAGCGGGTGGGGACGGTGCGGTCGGTGGGCGGGTAGGTGTCGGTGGGCCGCGACGGCGTCCCCGTGGTCCCCTGCATGGCGCTCTCCATTGCACTAGTGCATAATAGTCTTTGTGCTAGGAGAGTATCGGATCACAGGGCGGGGCGCAGCGGAGATTTCCGCGAGCGTCGAGCGGGCGGTGGGCTCGGGAGAGCTGCAACCGGGGCAACCCCTGCCGCCGATGCGGGAGTTGGCGCAGCGGCTCGGGGTCAACCCGAACACCGTCGCCGCCGCCTACCGCACCCTGCGTGAACGCGGGGTCATCGAGACGGCCGGGCGGCGGGGCAGCCGGGTGCGCGCCAAGCCCGCCACCACCGGGCGGGAGTTCATCCGCGTCGACGTGCCCGAGGGCGTGCGCGACGTGTCCGACGGCAATCCGGACCCGGCGCTGCTGCCCGCGCTGGGCCCGGTCTTCGCCGCGGCGGCAGGACAGGGCGACCGCGAACCGGTGCTGTACGGGCACGCGCCCGTGGACCCGGAACTGGCCCGCGTCGCCCGCGCAGAACTGGACGCCGACGGTGTGCCGGACGGGCCGGTGGCGGTGACGTCCGGATCGCTGGACGCGATGGAGCGGGTCCTCGCGGCGCACCTCAAGCCCGGTGACGCCGTCGCCGTCGAGGACCCCGGCTGGGGCAGCCTCCTGGACCTGGTGCCCGCGCTCGGCCTGCGCACGGTCCCCGTAGGGGTCGACGACCAGGGACCACTGCCCGAGGACGTACGCCGGGTCCTCGCGGCCGGCGCCCGCGCCCTGGTCGTCACGGACCGCGCGCAGAACCCGACGGGCGCCGCGGTGGGCCCGGCGCGCGCGCGTGCCCTGCGGTCCGTCCTGCGCGACCACCCCGGCACGCTCCTCATCGAGGACGACCACGGCCACGGCATCGTCGACCTCCCGTTGCACCCGCTCGCCGGCACGACCCGGAGCTGGGCCTTCGTCCGCTCCGCCGCCAAGGCCTGCGGACCCGACCTGCGGCTCGCCGTGCTCACCGGAGATTCCGTCACCCTCGACCGGGTACGGGGGCGGCAGCGGCTCGGGCCCGGCTGGGTCAGCCGCATCACCCAGCGGGCCGTGGCCGGGCTGTGGGCCGACGGCGCGGTGGACACCCGCGCGGTGGCGGGGGTGTACGGGCGACGCAGGGACGCGCTCCTCGGCGCCCTGGCCGAGCACGGGGTCGCCGGGCACGGCCGCAGCGGCATGAACGTGTGGATCCCGGTGCCGGACGAGACCGGGGCCGTCGCCCGGCTCCTGCACGCCGGCTGGGCCGTGGCCCCTGGCGCCCGCTTCCGCCTGAGCGCGCCGCCCGGCATCCGGATCACCGTCTCGACGCTGGGCGAGGAGGACGCCGGGCCGCTGGCGGCCGCGGTCGCGTCGGCGGTCGGGCCGGGCGCGGGGCCGCCACGGAGCTACGTCTGAGCGGCCCCGGCCTTCAGCCCCGGACCTACGTCTGAGCGGCCCCGGCCTTCAGCCCCGGACCTCAGACCCGCGCCCCTTGGCGTACCCCCGGCGGCGACGCCTGGGGCGGCGGTGCGGGCGTGCTTCCGCCGCGGCCGGTCCTGGGGCGGGACTGGGTCAGTGCCGCCCCGGCGAGGACGACGGCCGCGCCGACCGGGGTCGACCAGGACAGCGACTCGCCGAGCAGCGCGACGCCCGCGGCCGTGGCGATGACCGGAGTGAAGTACGTGACCATCTGCGCCGTCGTCGGGCCGACCTCGGCGACCAGGTCGTACTGGATCAGGAAGGCGAGCCCGGTGCCGAGGACGCCCAGGGCCGCGACCGCCAGCACGGGGAGCACCGGGAAGCCGGTCGGCACCGAGGTGAACACCGGCGTCACGACGGCCAGTTGCAGTGTGGCCAGACCCAGCTGGCTGCCGGTCAGCGAGAGGTGGGAGTGGCTGGAGCCGGCCAGGGCGCGGCGGACGTAGATCCAGCCGACCGGGTAGCTGAGCGAGGCCAGCAGGGCCAGCGCCGTGCCCGTGAGGTCGAGGCCGTGGAAGCCCTGCCAGACGCCCAGCACCGTCAGGACGCCGAGGAAGCCGATGCCGAGACCGGCCACGCGGCGCCGTGTCGGGCGGTCCTCGGACAGGGCGACCAGCGACAGGGCCATGCCCCACAGCGGCGAGGTCGCGTTGCAGATGCCCGCGAGCGACGACGGGATCGTCAGCTCCGAGAAGGCGAACAGGGAGAACGGCAGCGCGTTGAGGAGGAAACCGGCGACCGCCAGATGCACCCACGTCCACGCCCCGCGCGGGAGTCGCTCCCGCTTCACCGCCATCGCCGCGGCGACCACCGCCGTGCCGAACGCCAGCCGTCCGAGAGTGACCTGGAACGGGGCGAAGCTCTCGGTGCCCACCTTCATGAAGAGGAAGCTGAAACCCCAGACGAGGGAGAGGAACCCGAAGCGCAGCCGCCAGTCGAGGACGCGGCGGGCCGGGGAGGAGACGGAGGGGGACGGGACGCTGCTGCTCATGCAGGCAACGATGAGGCAGTCCTTCTCGTAGCACAATCGAGATTTCGCACGGGGTACCTCGTAGTATTGCTTACATGTTGAACCTGGAGCGCCTGCGGACCCTCGACGCCCTCGCCCGGCACGGATCGGTCAGCGGCGCCGCCGCCGGCCTGCACATCACCACCTCGGCCGTCTCCCAGCAGATGGCCAAGCTGGAGCGCGAGGCCGGCCAGCGGCTCCTCGCCAAGAACGGGCGGGGCGTGCGCCTCACCGACGCCGGCCGGCTGCTCGCCGAGCACGCGGCCCGCATCCTCTCCCAGGTCGAGCTGGCCCAGGCCGACCTGGAGGCACAGCGCGGCCAGGTGGCGGGCGAACTGAGGCTCTCCGCGTTCCCGACGGCCGCCCGGGGGCTCTTCCCCGCCGCGCTGGCCGCCCTGCGCGCCGAGCACCCCGCGCTGCGCATCCGCTCCTCGGAGCTGGAGCCGGAGCGCGGCATCAACGGCGTGGTGCGCGGCGACCTGGACCTGGCCGTCGTGCTCGACTGGTACAACAAGCCGATGCCGCTGCCCGACGGCCTGGTCAAGGCGCCGCTCCTGGACGACCCCGCCGATGTCGCCATGCCCGTCGGCCACCGGCTCGCCGGGCGGGACGAGGTGGACCTCGCCGAGTTCGCCGAGGACGAGTGGATCACCTGGGGCGAGGGCGAGTTCTGCCACGAGTGGCTGATGTTCACGCTGCGTTCGAAGGGCATCGAGCCGATCGTCGGCCATCGCGCCGCCGAGACCCACACCCAGCTCGGGCTGGTCGCGGCGGGGCTCGGCGTGTGCATCGCACCCCTGCTCGGACGCCATCCGATGCCCGCCGCGGTGGTCACCGCGCCGCTGAAGCAGCGGGTGCGCCGGCACGTGTACGTGGTCTGGCGCGCGGACGCCGACCGCCGCCCGTCGATCCGCGCGGCGGTGGACGCGCTGCGGGCGACGGCGCGGGAGGTGGGCGAGGCGGGGTCGGCGACCGCGCGGGGGAGCGGCTGACGGAGTGAGCGGCCGGACGGGCGCCGCCGGGCCCGCCCCTCGGGGTGGGGCGCCGCCGGGCCCGCCTCTCGGGGTGGGGCGCCGCCGGGCCCGCCTCTCGGGGTGGGGCGCCGCCGGGCCCGCCCGGCTACCCGGACGCCAGTTTGCGGAAGTCCCAGGAGACGACCTTCTCCGGCGTCAGCCGCAGCCAGGCGTGCCGGCCGTCGTGCGGCATCTCCTGGAGGCCGAAGTTCTTGCGGGCGAACAGCGTCTCCGGGAAGTCGAGTTCGGCGCACAGCTCGCCGGTGCGCGGCGCCTCGCCCACGAACTCCATCCGGCCGGACAGCTCCACGCCCCGCAACTCGTCGTACTCCTCACCGGCGTCGACGACGATCGCCACCCGCGGATCGCGCCGCAGATCCGTCCAGCGCCGGCTGCGCACCACCGAGTACAGCCACATCGAGGCACCGTCCCAGGCGAACCAGAGCGTGCTCACGTGCGGGGCGCCATCGGCCGAGACCGTGGCGACCCGGCAGGTGCGCTGGGTGGTGAGGAACGCCTCCAGTTCGCCGGGGGTCATCATGATCCTGCGCCCCCGGCGCTGCGCCACGGTCATCCGGCCAGCCGGATCGAGTCCCCGCTGACCGTGATCTGCACGGCGGGCAGCGGCTTGGGTGCGGGACCGCCCTGCACACTGCCGTCGGTGATCGAGAAACTGCTGTTGTGGCAGGGGCAGTTGATGAGGCCGTCGGCCACGCTCTTCACGGCGCAGCCCTGATGGGGGCAGGTGGCGGAGAACGCCTTGAAGTCGCCCGCCGTGGGCTGGGTCACCACCACCTTCTGGTCGGGGAAGACCTTCCCACCGCCCTCGGGGATGTCCGCCGTCGCCGCGAGGGCGGCCCCGGCCCCCGCGTTCTCGCCGCCGCCCGAACCGCCGCCCGCCTCCTGGGAGGGGCTGCCGGAGGGAGCGGTGCCGGTGTCGCCGGACCCGTCGTCGTCCGAGCCCCCGCAGGCGGCCAGCACGGCGGTGAGCCCGGCCGCCCCGGCCGCCGCCACGACGGTGCGACGGGCCGGTCCCGCCGCGGGATGAAACGATGCGCTGGTCATGCTGGGGTCCCTTCCATGGTGGACGCGTGATGATCTGCCGAGAGGTACGGTCCCGCGGGACGTGGTGTTCAGAGCCGGCGGCCGTCCGATGCCGGCCGCCGCCGGGCGACTCCGTGCGGAACTCCGGGAGTCGTACCGGGCGCCGCGGTTATTTGCGTGTCCGTGCCGGTGGCACCCGGACAGGCGCGCGCCGGGCCGGTGCCTGGGTTCCCTTCCACGGGACACCGTCGCACCGATCCGCACCCCCGGGGGCGTGCACGGCGCGAAAGGTGACTCGAACCCTGGCTTGTCATGCGCACCACATCCTCACGGAGACGCCCGTGAAGCTCATGAAGTCCGACGCCCGTGCCGTACGGGGGGCTGCTCGCCGCCGGTGCCGCGTCCGCGCTGCTCGTGGGCGCCGCGGCCACCAGCGGAGCAGCGGCCCCCGTACCGCCCGGCGACGGTGCCCACGTCGTCGGTGCCGACCGCGCCGGAGCGGTCGAGGGCTCCTACATCGTCACCCTCGAGAACGACGTCGCCCGAGCCGGCATACCCGCCTCGGCCAAGGCGCTGGCCAAGCGCCACGGGGGCAGCCTGCGCCACACCTACCCGCTCCAGTTCTGAGCCGTCCGCCGTCACGGCGATGGCCGCCCGCGGGAACACGCGGGCGGCCATCGCCGGCCTGGGACGGGTTCACAGCCAGCCCGAGCGCTGGGCCTGCAGGGCCAGCTGGAAGCGGTTCGCGGCGCCGAGCCGGGCCATGAGGACCTGGAGACGGCGGAACAGCGTACGGCGGCTGATGCCCAGCTCGCGGGCGGCGACCTCGTCGGTCGCGCCGCCGGCCAGCAGCCGCAGCAGGCGCCGGTCGGCCGGCGGGAGCCCGGCGGGGCGGGACGCGAGACCGTGCAGCGGGACGGCGTCGCGCCAGGTCTGCTCGAACAGGGCCGTCAGCGCGGAGAGCAGTCCGCAGGGCTGCACCACCAGCATGGTGTTGTGCACGTCGGCGTCCTTGATCGACAACGACACCAGCGCGTACGCCTCGTCGATGATCAGCAGCTTGACCGGCACCGACGGCAGCACCCTGGCCTGCTCACCCGCCTCGATACAGGGCTCGATGACGTCCTCCAGCTGGCCGGGCCGCTCCAGTGCCTCGCGCGCGTAGACGACACGCTGCGTCACCCCGCGGGCCAGCGTCGCGAGCGCGTCGTCGGTCGCGCCCGCAAGGTGGACGTAGGGCGGGGACTCGAACTGCCGGATCTGCTCGCGGGCACTGGTCCACGCCTGACGCATCCGCGGGCCGACGTCCTCCCCGGTGACGACCTCGACGAGGCCGTCGTTGTAGGCGGCGAGCCGCCGGCGCCGGAACGACTCGAAGGCGCCCCCGACGGCGATGCGCGACTCCTCCAGCTCTGCCGCCCGGTGCCGGGCGAGCACCTCCAGACCCGCCGCGGGCGGCACCGGGGCCACCACGTCCCCGTCCCCGGCCGCGGCACTGGCCAGACCGGTGTCCGCCAGGGCGGCATACGCCGCGGTGAGCCGGTCCCCGCTCAGGCCGGTGGCCGCGCCGATCGCTTCCAGCGGCGCGGGCGAGAGCTCCAGCAGGGCCAGATACACCCGGCAGGCCGTGGGGTCGAGCCCCAGCACGCGGAGGGACTCGCCGAGCTTCTCGTTCGCCATGAGGCGATTATCGGCCAGGCCCCTCCCGCGGTGGCAGATCGGTGCCACTGGCACTCCTGGGCCCCGCGGCCCGTCCCGGGGCGGTACCGTCCGGGCCGCCGCGGGGCACGGACCCGCGGCGGAGGGGCCATGTATGGGCCCCTCCGCAGCCCAACGGAAGAAGGTGCACGACGTGGCGAACCGTCGGAAGAACAGCCTGTACCCGAAGCTCTCGGCGGAGCTGTCCGCCCTGATGCGCACGGGCTGGGCGGACACGGAGCGGCACGACCTCACGCCCGCCGAACAGGCGCCCTACGCGGCCCGGCGCCGTGCCGCGCTCTCCGCACGGTTCCCCGGCGAACGGCTGGTGGTCCCCTCGGGCAACCTCAAGGTCCGCTCCAACGACGACACCTACCCCTTCCGGCCATACTCCGGCTACGTGCACATGACCGGTCACCAGGCCCGGGACGGAGCCCTGGTGCTCGAACCCCGCGCGGACGGCGGACACGACGCCTACTGCTACCAACTGCCCCGGGACAGCCGGAACGACGACGAGTTCTGGACCGGCGCCCACGCCGAACTGTGGACCGGCCGGCGCCGCTCGCTGGCCGAGTCGGAGCGCGTGCTCGGCCTGCCGTGCCGGGACGTGCGCACCGCGGCCGCCGACCTGGCCGCCACTCCTGACGCGCGGACCCGGATCGTGCGCGGGGTCGACCCCGCCCTGGAGGCCGCCGTCACCACCGACGCCGGGCGCGACGCCGAACTGGAGGACGCGCTGAGCGACCTGCGCCTGGTCAAGGACGCCTGGGAAATCGGGGAGTTGCGCAAGGCGGTGGACTCCACGGTGCGCGGCTTCACCGACGTCGTGGGCGAGTTGTCCCGGGCCGTCGCCTCGTCGGAGCGCTGGCTGGAGGGCACCTTCTTCCGCCGGGCACGCCTGGAGGGCAACGCGGTGGGCTACGGCACGATCTGCGCCGCCGGAGAGCACGCCACGATCATGCACTGGACGGACAACGACGGCCCGGTCCGCCCGGGGGACCTGCTGCTCCTGGACGCCGGTGTCGAGACGCGCTCCCTCTACACCGCCGACGTCACCCGCACCCTGCCGATCAGCGGCACCTTCACACCCCTGCAGCGCCAGGTCTACGACGCGGTGTACGAGGCCCAGGAGGCGGGGATCGCGACGGTCAAGCCGGGTGCCGCCTACCGCGACTTCCACGAGGCGGCCCAACGCCACCTGACGGCGCGGCTGGTGGAGTGGGGCTTCATCGAGGGCCCCGTCGAGCGGGCCTACGAGCTGGGTCTGCAGCGCCGCTTCACCATGGCCGGCACCGGTCACATGCTGGGCCTGGACGTCCACGACTGCGCGCGGGCCCGCACGCAGGAGTATGTGGAGGGCCGGCTGGAGCCGGGCATGTGCCTGACCGTCGAACCGGGCCTGTACTTCCAGGCGGACGACCTGACCGTGCCCGAGGAGTGGCGCGGCATCGGCGTCCGGATCGAGGACGACCTGATCGTCACCGAGGACGGCCACGAGAACCTGTCGGCGGGCCTGCCCCGCACCGCGGACGAGGTCGAGGCCTGGATGGCCCGCTTCGCGGGCTGAGCCCGCGGACGAACTCCACACCTCGAGGAGGACCGCCGCTCCCCTCCCGCACCGTGACGGACGCGGAGGAGAACGAGGACGAGTCCGGGGCCGGGGTCTGGGACGTGGGCAGGAGGTCGCGGCGGGACAGGGCGTCCGTCTTCCGTAGGGCGCGGGCGACATGCTGTTCCACCGTCCGGGGCGACAGGTGCAGCACCACCGCGATCTCACGGTTCATCAGGCCGCGGGCGGCCGGCTCCGCCACCTCACGCTCCCTGGGGGAGAGCCGGTCGTCGACGGCGGGGCGGCCCGGCCGGCGGACCTCCGGGGGCTGGTGCGCGAGGCGGCCCGGCGCACCCGGTCCACTCCCCAGGCGCGCAGCCGGTGCCGGAAGACCGCGAGACCGGGAGGACAGGAGACGGCCGGCGCGCCCAGCGGCAGACCGCCGGTGCCCCCACTCCTCGGGGCGGTAGGCCACCACGGCCGCCAGCCCCTCGCCAGGCGTTCCACGTCCGGCGAGGGGCCCGGGAACGCCCCGCCGGGAAGTGTGACGACGGCCCAGTAACGGGACCCGGCGGGAGTGCGCTCGGTGCGTGCCGTGCAGTGGGCGTCGACCAGGGCGAGACCCCAGCCGTCCTCGTCGCGGGCTTCGGCAGGCGCGGGCGGACGGCGCGGCGCCGCCGAGCACTTCGCGTACGTCGACGATGAGCTGGTCGCCCTCCACGTCGACGCCGACCGCGAGCCGTCCGTCCGGTCCTCCGGCCGCGCGCCGCACGGCGCGGGCGAGCAACTCGCCGCAGACCACCGTGAGTGACCAGGAGGAGTCGTCGTCCAGGCAAAGGCCCCAGGAGAGCAGCGTCGCCCCGACACGGCGGCGGCCCTCGCGCACGGCCGAGGGCGCCGCGGGGAGCAGGAGGGACGCCGCTCGCGACGCCGCGGGACACGGATCGAAGACCGAGTTGGCCAAGGCAGGCTCCTGGTGCGGTGAACGGCGGGAAGGGGGCACGCGCGGGGGCGGCGTGGGCCGGTGTCGGCAACCCAGGGAGCGCGGCCACCACGCGTACATCCGGGCACGGGTGCTACGGATACGCGAGAAACAGGTTCCCGGAGGGCGTCGGTCCGGGCCCGTCTCGCCGACGGTCACCCCCGGTCACTATGCTCACTCCATGCCTGGGGGGAAGCCTCCCCGCGGGGACGGTCATGGCTGAAGAGACGGGTGGCCCGCACAAGTGTTGAGAGAGGTCCTCGCGACCCGCTACATCACGCCGCTGCGTGAGGGCGGCTCGCTGCCGGGACTCGTCGAGGCCGACGACCTCGGGACCTACGTCCTGAAGTTCACCGGCGCGGGCCAGGGCCGCAAGACGCTCGTCGCCGAGGTGGTCTGCGGCGAACTCGCCCGCCGGCTGGGCTTCCGGGTGCCGCGGCTGGTGACCGTCGACCTCGATCCGGTGCTCGGGCTCGGCGAACCCGACCAGCAGGTGCAGGAACTGCTCAAGTCCAGCGGCGGCACCAACCTCGGCATGGACTTCCTCTCCGGCGCGCTCGGCTTCGACCCGCTCGCCTTCGAGGTGAGCGCGCGGGAGGCCGGACGGATCGTCTGGTTCGACGCGCTGGTCAACAACGTCGACCGCTCCTGGCGCAACCCCAACCTGCTGCGCCTGCGCGGCGAGACGTGGCTCATCGACCACGGCGCCACCATGATCTGGCACCACAACTGGCCCGGCGCCGAGGCGTCCGCCGCCCGCCCCTACGACGCCTCCGACCACGCCCTGGCGCGCTTCGCCCCGGACGTCCGCTCGGCCGCCGCCGCGCTCGCGCCGCTGGTCACCGAGGAACTCCTCGCCGAGGTCACCGCCGAGATCCCGGACGTGTGGCTGCGAGACGAACCCGGCTTCGCCACCCCCGACGACCTCCGCCGTGCCTACGCCGGGCCCCTGCTCGCGCGGGCCGCCACGATCCACGAACGCGTCCAGGGGGTGCGGTGAGCGACCGCCACGTCTTCGAGTACGCGCTGCTGCGCGTCGTGCCGCGCGTGGAGCGCGGGGAGTGCGTCAACGCCGGCGTGCTCGTCTACTGCCGCGCCCGGTCCTACGTCGGCGCCCGCACCCACCTCGACGAGGGGCGGCTGCTGGCGCTGGACCCGCGGGTGGACCTGCCGGGGGTGCGCGCGGCGCTGCGCGCCGTGGAGGGGGTGTGCGCCGGAGGGGACGCGGCCGGCCAGGCGGCCGAGGACGATCCCGGCCGCCGGTTCCGCTGGCTGATCGCGCCCCGGTCGACCATCGTCCAGCCGGGCCCCGTCCACACCGGCCTCACGGCCGATCCGGCGGCCGAGGCGGAACGGCTCCTCGGCCTGCTGGTGCGGTAGGGGCGGGGCCCGCCCGGACGATCGGGCGCCTGCGGCCCGGGGCGTGCCTCAGGCGCGTCGGCGGCGCCTGATCACGCAGCCCGCCGCGAGCGCGGCGCCGGTGACGAAGCTCAGGCCGATGCCGATGTCCCAGTCGCTGGGCCCGGTGCCCGAGGCGCCGCCCAGGCCGCCCTGCGTACCGAGGGTCGGCGTCACGGCGGGGGAGGTGACGGGCGCCGGTGTGGTCACGACCGGGGCGGGCGCCGTGGTGGCCGGACGCGGCACGGAGGTGGCGGAGATCGTCGGGAGCTGGTCCCGGTCGGCGTGTGCCGCGCCGCCCGCGCCGTCGTCCTCCCGGACCTCACGGATTCCGCCCTGGTCGAAGGGGCCCTGGCCGCCGAAGTCCGACTGCCCTGGCCGGCTCTGGTCGGTCCGGCCCTCGCCGGGCCGGCCCTGGCCGAGTCCGCCCCCACCGAGTCCGCCCCCACCGAGTCCGCCCGCGCCGGAGCCGTTCTCGTCCGGCCGGCCCTGGCCCGCTCCGCTTCCGTCGGCCAGACCCCCGTCGAGTCGCCCGCCGCCGACTCCGCCCCCGTCGAGTCGGCCGTCATCGGGCCGGCCCTCCTCCAGTGGGGCCCCGTCGGACGGGCCTTCGGACACTTCGTCGGGGCACGACGGGTCCGGGGCGCCCGGATCCTCGTCGAGCCCGATCGGTACCGCTTCCTGATAGGTGAAGCTCCGGCACTCCGGCTCCAGGTTCGATTCGAGGTCCTGGGCGGGTGCGGGGTGGGCCAGCGGCACGATCGCGGCGATCGCGACGGCTATGCCTGCTGCACCGGTACGACGGCGCATGGACGCCTCCTTTCCGGCCACGAGTGGCTCGCGGTTCGACGCTAGGGGTCCGGCGGCCGGGCGGCCCGCAGCGCTGGGCCGATCGGGCGACCGGGGCGGAGCGGCACACCGGGAGGGCCAGGTAATGGATCACACCGTGCCGGTGTCCCGTTGACACCGGGTGCCAGGGCTTCTAGCGTCACGTCTGCGGAAGGTACTAAGCGGTCGCTCACCCGAGGGCGCACGCTCCGCACGGGCCGCATCACCAGGACGAGGAGAAGCAGCGAATGTCCACCACTGAGCAGCGGGTCGCCGTAGTCACCGGAGCCGCGCGCGGCATCGGTGCCGCCACCGCCGTACGACTGGCCGCCGAGGGCCGCGCCGTCGCCGTCATCGACCTCGACGAGGCCGCCTGCAAGGACACCGTGGAGAAGATCACGGCGGCCGGCGGCAAGGCGATCGCGGTCGGCTGCGACGTCTCCGACGAGACGCAGGTCGAGGCGGCCGTAGCGCGGATCGCCGAGGAGCTGGGCGCGCCGACCATCCTCGTCAACAACGCGGGCGTGCTGCGCGACAACCTGCTGTTCAAGATGAGCGTCTCCGACTGGGACACCGTCATGAACGTGCACCTGCGCGGCGCCTTCCTGATGTCGAAGGCCTGCCAGAAGCACATGGTGGACGCCAAGTTCGGGCGGATCGTCAACCTCTCCTCCTCCTCCGCCCTCGGCAACCGCGGCCAGGTCAACTACTCCGCCGCCAAGGCCGGTCTCCAGGGCTTCACCAAGACCCTCGCCAAGGAACTGGGCAAGTTCGGCGTCACCGCCAACGCCGTCGCCCCCGGCTTCATCGCCACCGAGATGACCAAGGCGACCGCCGACCGCGTCGGCATGGGCTTCGACGACTTCAAGGCCGCCGCCGCCACCCAGATCCCGGTCGCGCGCGTCGGCGAGCCCGACGACATCGCCAACGCCATCGCCTTCTTCACCGGCGAGGCCGCCGGCTTCGTCTCCGGCCAGGTGCTGTACGTGGCCGGCGGGCCGCTCGACTAGGGCGCGCGGAGACCAGGGAACACCGGGATTAGGGACCACTGAACATGACTGAACTCCCCGCCCTCTCCGGCAAGGTCGCGCTCGTCACGGGCGCCAGCCGCGGCATCGGCTACGGCGTCGCCGAGGCGCTCGTCGCGCGCGGCGACCGGGTCTGCATCACCGGCCGCAACGAGGACGCGCTGAAGGAGGCCGTCGACCGGCTCGGCTCCGACCGGGTCATCGGCGTCGCCGGCAAGGCGCACGACGAGGCCCACCAGGCCGTCGCCGTCGAGCGCGTGATGGAGGCCTTCGGCCGCGTCGACTTCCTCGTCAACAACGCCGGAACCAACCCGGTGTTCGGCCCGATCGCCGATCTCGACCTGAACGTGGCGCGCAAGGTCTTCGAGACCAACGTGATCTCGGCGCTCGGGTTCGCCCAGCGCACCTGGCACGCCTGGCAGAAGGACAACGGCGGTGCGATCGTCAACATCGCCTCCGTCGCGGGCCTGTCGCCCTCGCCCTTCATCGCCGCGTACGGCGTCAGCAAGGCGGCGCTGATCAACCTCACCGCGCAGCTGGCGCACGAGTTCGCGCCGAAGGTGCGGGTCAACGCGATCGCCCCGGCGGTCGTGAAGACCAAGTTCGCCGCCGCCCTGTACGAGGGCCGCGAGGAGGAGGCCGCCTCGGGCTACCCGCTGGGCCGGCTCGGCGTGCCCTCCGACATCGGGGGCGCCGCCGAGTTCCTCACCTCGGAGCAGTCCGCGTGGGTCACCGGTCAGACGCTCGTCGTCGACGGCGGCATCTTCCTCAACGCCGGCGTGGCCTGATCTCGCCCACGAGGACCCCTCGAGATCGATCCCGGACACGGGCGCCGTCGACGAGAACGGCGCCCGTGTCCGCGTATCGGAACCCGGTGCACGATGACAACGTAGTCATCCTCAAATGATCAAAACCCCTGTTCAGAAGGGGGTTCAGGGCGCGGGGCGCTGCGGTATGGTCTGCCGACCCTTGGTACGGCGGATCGAGGAGCGTGCGCGTGTTCAACCGGAAGCGAGGCCTGCGGCGGGTCGCGGCCATCGTGTCCATATCGTCACTGGTCACCGGATGCGGCATCCTGTCGTCCGACGGTCCGCAGGACGAGGGGCCGATCGTGGTGGGGACGACCAGCGCCCCCAGCACGCTCGATCCGGCCGCGTCCTGGGACGGCTCCTGGGAGCTGTTCCGGAACATCTACCAGACGCTGCTCAGTTACCCCAGCGGAGCCACCGCACCCCAGCCCGACGCCGCCGAGCAGTGCTCGTTCACCGACAGCACCAACCAGGTGTACCGCTGCGCATTGCGCGAGGGCCTGACCTTCTCCAACGGCGACCGACTCGACGCCCGGGCCGTCAAGTACTCGATCGACCGGATCAAGGACATCAACGTCAACGGTGGTCCGGCCGGCCTGCTCGGCAGCCTCGAACGGGTCCAGGCGCCGAGCGAGCGCGAGGTGGTCTTCCACCTCAACAAGCCCGACGCCACCTTCCCGTTCGTGCTCGCCACGCCCGCCATGTCGATCGTCGACCCCGACGACTATCCCGCGGACGCCCTGCGCGAAGGCAACGGTGTGGTGGGCTCGGGACCGTACACCCTCCAGTCGTACGAGGACGGCGAACGGGCCGAACTGGTGCGCAACGACCGCTACGAGGGCTTCGCCGAGCGGCACAACGAGGCGGTGACCATCCGCTACTTCAAGGACTCCGCCGGCATGGTGAAGGCGCTGCGCGACGGAGACATCCAGGTGACCTACCGCGGCCTCGCCGCCGACGACGTCATCAGGCTCCAGGGCAAGGAGGGCAAGGAGGAGAACCTCCAGCTGGTCGAGGGCAGCGGTACGGAGATCAGCTACCTCGTCTTCAACCCCGAGGACCCGTGGGCGGGACGCAGGGAAGTGCGCCAGGCCGTCGCCCAGGTGATCGACCGGACGGTGATCGCCCACAAGATCTACCAGGACACCGTCGACCCGCTGTACTCGATGGTCCCCAAGGGCCTCACCGGCCACACCACGGGCTTCTTCGACGACTACGGCGACCCCAGCGTCCCCAAGGCCCGCGAGATACTCGAGGACGCCGGCATCACGGAGCCGGTCCCGCTCACCCTCTGGTACACCACCGACCGCTACGGCTCCGAGACGGCGCTGGAGTTCAAGGAGCTCAAGCGGCAGCTCGACGCCTCCGGCCTGTTCAAGGTCACCCTCAAGAGCCGGCCCTGGAAGACGTACGTCGCCGGATACCAGAAGGGCGAGTACCCGGCCTTCGGCCGGGGCTGGTCCCCGGACTTCCCGGACGCGGAGAACTTCATCGCCCCCTTCGTCGGCGAGCAGAACGCGCTCGGCACGCCCTACCACACGCCGAAGATCACCGGTGAGCTGCTGCCGCGCTCGCGCCGGGAGAGCGACCGGGCCAACGTGGAGCGGGAGTTCGAGCAGGCGCAGCAGATCATGGTGGACGACGCGCGGCTGCTGCCGCTGTGGCAGGGCAAGCAGTACCTGGCCGTCAGTACCGACATCTCGGGCGCGGAGCAGGCCCTGGACCCGTCGACGATCATGATGATGTGGCAGTTCCAACGGAAGACGAGCTGGTAGGCGCCGCCGTTGTCAGTGGTCGGCGGTAGGTTCGTGAGCACTGGAAGCCACCGCACAGCGTAAGGAAGTTGACGTGACCGACATCGCCATGCTGCCCGAGTCCTGGCGCGAGGTGCTGGGGGGCGAGCTGCAACAGTCCTACTTCAAGGAGCTGATGGAGTTCGTCGAGGAGGAGCGGGCGAACGGCCCCGTCTACCCGCCGCGCGAGGAGGTCTTCGCCGCGCTGGAGGCCACACCGTTCGACCGGGTGAAGGTGCTGGTCCTCGGCCAGGACCCGTATCACGGCGAGGGTCAGGGGCACGGGCTGTGCTTCTCGGTCCGGCCGGGAGTGAAGGTCCCGCCGTCGCTGCGCAACATCTACAAGGAGATGCACGCGGAGCTGGACACCCCGATCCCGGACAACGGCTATCTGATGCCGTGGGCGAAGCAGGGCGTCCTGCTGCTCAACGCGGTGCTCACGGTCCGGGCCGGTGAGGCGAACTCGCACAAGTCGCGCGGCTGGGAGCTGTTCACCGACGCGGTGATCCGCGCGGTGGCCGACCGGACCGACCCGGCGGTGTTCGTGCTGTGGGGCAACTACGCGCAGAAGAAGCTGCCGCTGATCGACGAGACGCGGCACGTCGTGGTCAAGGGGGCGCACCCCTCCCCGCTGTCCGCCAAGAAGTTCTTCGGCTCCCGCCCCTTCACGCAGATCAACGAGGCGGTCGCCGGGCAGGGCCACGAGCCGATCGACTGGACCATCCCGAACCTGGGCTGAGCCGGGCCCGGTGCCGCCTGTCGGGCAAAGCGGGCGCGTGCGGTTAGCGTCGTCGGGACAGCCGACGAGGGCACGGAGGACGCGGTGGCGAAGGGACAGGAGCAGGCGGCGCCGGACGCCGTGCTGACGCGGATCGGCCAGATCGCCATGCTGCATCACGCGGGGGACCGCGAGGAGGCCCGGCACCGCTTCCTCGGCCTGTGGGCGGAGATCGGCGATCGCGGCGACGCCCTGCACCGCTGCACGCTGGCCCACTACCTGGCCGACACCCAGGACGACCCCGAGGAGGAGCTGGCCTGGGACCTGCGGGCGCTGTCGGCCGCCGAGGAACTGACGGAGGACCTGCTCGCCGACCGGCACGAGGGCACCCCCGCCGCCCGGGCCCTCTACCCCTCGCTCCATCTGAACGTGGCCGCGGACTACGACCGGCTCGGACACCGCGAGGCCGCCCGGCTGCACCTGGGGCGCGCCCGCGCCGCGGCGGAGTCCCTCGCCCCAGGGCGCTACGGGGAGGGCGTACGCGCCTCGATCGACCGGCTGGAGCTGCGCCTGGACCGCGCCGCCCGGGGCACGGGCGGGCCCGACCTGCCCGAGGGGTGGGGCCGGCCACCGCGGCAGCGGCCCTGAGGCCCGCCCCCGTGCGGTGCGGTCCTGGCTCAGCGGCCGTACGCCTGCTCGCAGATGCGGGCCTCGGGGCTGCCCGGCCGCCAGCCGCCGTACTGCTTGCCGAGGGAGCACACGTCCGCCTTCCCGCCGGTGCCGCCGCCGGACCCGCCGGGCAGCTCCGGCGCCCGGGGCCGGGAGGTCGCGGGCGGCCGGGTGTGCTCCGGTGCCGCCGGGCGGGCGGGCCGCCGTTCGGGAGCGCGGGCGGCCGGGGGACGGTGCGGCGCGGACGGCGCGGCCGGGGGCTTCGTACGGCGCGGTTGTCCGCCGGCGCGCTCCGGGGCCGGGGAGGGACCGATCATCTCCAACGCCTCCCGGGCCGGGGCCTGTACCACCCGGGGCTCGGGCGGGCCGTCCGGGCGCGGCGCGGACGAGTGGGCCCCGGGCACCGACGGGTCGGCCGGGGCCGGACCCCGGACCGTCGTACAGCCGGTCAGGGCCGAGACAGCCACGGTCACCAGAAGCGTTGCGGTGGTCGTCGTTCGATGCACCCGCGCCACTCTGCTGGTTCGGGCCCGCCGACCGGCGCCGGACGAGCGGAGGTTGCCCCGCACGGGTGATCTCCGGCCCCGTACGGAGTCCCGTGGGCGAGCGGAGGTGACGTCAGTCGCCGGTGGCTCCGTCCAGGCGCTCGCGGATCAGGTCCGCGTGCCCGTTGTGACGCGCGTACTCCTCGATCATGTGGGTGTGGATCCAGCGCAGGGAGAAGCGCTCGCCGGTGCGCCGGTGCTTGCCCCGGCTCAACGCGTCCAGGGAGACGCCGGCCGCGTTGCGCCGGGCCGTCTCGATCTCGGCCTGCCAGGTGGCGTGGGCCTCAGCGAAGGTGTCCGACCCGGTGAGCCGGAACTCTCCGTCCGGGTCCTCGTCGGAGTAGTAGATCGGGCCCGCGTCCTCGGCCACCAGCACCCTGCGGTACCAGCTGCGCTCCACCTCCGCCATGTGCCGGACGAGTCCCATCAGGGACAGCGTCGACGGTGCCACGGCGGCCGTCCTCAACTGCTCGTCGGTCAGCCCCTCGCACTTCCAGGCGAGGGTCTGCCGGTGGTACTCGAGCCAGCCTTCCAGCATGGTGCGTTCGTCGGCGTCGGTGGCGGGTTCCTGGCGTTCGGTCGTCATCCCGGCATCGTCGCCCAGAACGGCCGGTCCCACCAGGAGTTTTCAGCTGTCCGGCCCGCCGCCCAGCATGCCGTCCAGGAGCTCCCGCAGCCCCGACCGCACGTCTTCGAGGCTCGGCACCTCGGCGTGGAAGGTCCCGGCCACACAGCTGAACATCAGGCCGTCCGCCCAGGCGACCAGCGAGAGTACGTGCCGGGCCGGGTCGGCCGAGCCCATCGCGGTGACGAGCGCGCCCAGTTGCTCCCGGAAGCGGGCGCCCGCCGCGTCGAAGTGCGCCCGCAGCTCGGGGCGGCGCGTGGCCTCCAGCGCCAGTTCGTACCGGGCCAGCGTCAGCGCGCGGTTGCGGGTCAGGGCGCGGTGCGTCGCCAGCGCCAGCGCGTCCACCAGGGCGTCGAGGCCGGCGCGCGGGTCCGGCATCTCGTGCAGCGCCAGCACCCGGGCCTCCCGGTCGGCCAGCCGCCGCACCGCCAGCTCCAGCAGCGCCTGCCGGGTCCGCGCGACGTTGGAGGTGGAGCCCTGGGGAAGCACGGCCGTCTCGTCGACCGCCCGGTGCGTCAGCCCGCGCATCCCGCGCTCGGCGAGCAGGGCCAGGGCGGCGTCGGCGACCAGGCCGGCGCGGGAGGCGCCCGACGAGGGGCCGGGGGACGCGGTGCGTGCGGACATGGAGGTCAACCTACCGGTTGCACTACGGCTGTAGTACGGTCGACGGCAGGCGATACTACAGCTGTAGTGCGCTACGTGCACAAGAGAGCGCCGGGGAGAGCCATGAATCGCACGAGGAGCGCCGTCGTGATCGGCGGCGGCATCGGCGGCCTGACCGCGGCGGCCGCCCTGCACCAGAGCGGCCTGCGGGTCACCGTCCTGGAGCGCGCCCCCTCCCTCCGGCCGATCGGCGCGGCCATCTCGCTGTCGCCCAACGCCCTGCGCGCCCTGGACGTGATCGGCCTCGGCGAGGAGATCCGCGACCTCGCCGCCTGGCAGGGCGACGGGGGACTGCGCATCCCCGGCGGGCGCTGGCTCTCCCGGTCCAGCGCCGAGGCCGCGGCGGCACGCTTCGGCGGTCCGCTGGTGCTGCTGCACCGGTCCACCCTCATCGAGCGCCTCGCCGCGCTGCTGCCGCCGGACGCCGTGCGCACGGCCGCCGACGCGATGGTCGCCGACCCCGGGGACCGCGACCGTCCGGCCACGGTCCGCGCCCCGGGAGGCGAGCTGGAGGCCGACCTGGTCGTCGCGGCCGACGGCATCCACTCCGTCGTGCGCCGCGCGCTCTTCCCGGACCACCCGGGCCCCGTCTACTCCGGCTTCACCACCTGGCGGATCGTGATCCCCGTCCCCGGCGCCGAGTTCGCCTCCCACGAGACCTGGGGCCGGGGCCGCATCTGGGGCACGCACCCGCTCAGGGACGGCCGGGTCTACGCCTACGCCGCCGCCGTCACCCCGGCCGGCGGACACGCGGCCGACGAGAGGGCCGAACTGCTGCACCGCTACGGCGACTGGCACGACCCGATCCCCGCCGTCCTCGCGGCCGCCCGCCCCGAGGACGTCCTGCGCCACGACGTGCACCACATCGCCGAACCGCTGCCGGCCCACCACCGCGGCCGGGTCGCCCTGCTCGGGGACGCCGCGCACGCCATGCCGCCCAACCTCGGCCAGGGCGGCAACCAGGCCATCGAGGACGCGGTCGTGCTCGCCCACCACAGCCAGGACCTCGCCGCCTACACGGCCGCCCGGCTGCCCCGCACCACCGCGATCGCCCGCCAGGCCGTCAAGGTGGCCCGCCTCAACCTGATGAGCAACCGTGCCGGGAGAGCGGTCCGCGACACCGCGATCCTCGCCCTGTCCAAGGCCGGACCCGCCCTGTTCCTGCGCGGCTTCGACGGCATCGCCGACTGGCGGCCCCCGCAGCCCCCGTATGCTTCCCGGCGGACCCAGGTCGGCGAGCGTGACGAGCGTTAGAGGAGCACATTCCGTGAAGGTCGGCTGCATCGGACTCGGCGACATCGCACAGAAGGCCTACCTGCCGGTGCTCGCCGCCCTCCCCGGGATCGAACTGCACCTGCAGACCCGCACCCCGGCCACCCTCACCCGGGTCGCTGACCGGCTGCGCATCCCGTCGGCGCGGCGCCACGCCGACCTCGACGCGCTCCTCGCCGAGGGCCTGGACGCCGCCTTCGTGCACGCGCCGACGGCGGCCCACCCCCAGATCGTGACCCGGCTCCTCGAAGCCGGCGTCGCCACCTACGTCGACAAGCCCCTCGCCTACGAACTCGCCGACTCCGAACGCCTGGTGACCCTCGCCGAGAAGCGTGGCACCAGCCTCGCCGTCGGCTTCAACCGGCGCCACGCCCCCGGGTACGCGCAGTGCGCCGAGCACCCGCGCGAGCTGATCCTCATGCAGAAGAACCGCACCGGACTGCCCGAGGATCCGCGCACGATGATCCTCGACGACTTCATCCACGTCGTCGACACGCTGAGGTTCCTGGTGCCGGGACCGGTCGACGACGTGACCGTGCGCGCCCGTGCCGAGGCCGGCCTGCTCCACCACGTCGTGCTGCAGCTCGCCGGGGACGGTTTCACCGCGCTGGGCGTGATGAACCGGCTCAGCGGCTCGGCGGAGGAGGTCCTGGAGGTCTCGGGCCAGGACACCAAGCGCCAGGTGGTCAACCTGGCCGAGGTGATCGACCACAAGGGCCAGCCGACCGTGCGACGGCGCGGCGACTGGGTTCCCGTGGCCCGCCAGCGCGGCATCGAGCAGGCGGTGCTCGCCTTCCTCGACGCGGTGCGCTCCGGTGAGGTGCTCAGCGCCCGGGACGCGCTGGAGACCCATGAGCTGTGCGAGCGCGTGGTGCGGGCCGTGCTGGACCGCTCCGCCTGAGCCGCACCGTCCGTACGCCCTCCGCGGCGCCCCAGGCCGCGAGGGTGAGCAGCGCCGCGTACACCGTCCAGTCGCCGTAGCGCACGTACGGCGTGGTGCCGTGGGTGAGGGGGATCTCGTACACCCGTGAGGCGCTCGCGTCGGTGCCGAGCCAGGAGCCGATCCGCGCGCCGTTCGCGTCGTAGACGGCGGAGACGCCGGTCAGCGTCGCGTGCACCATCGGCCGGCCGGTCTCGGCGGCGCGCAGCGCGGCGAGCGAGGCGTGCTGCTCGGGAGCCCAGGTGTGCTGGAAGGTCGAGGTCGAGGACTGGGCGACCAGCACCTCGGCGCCGTCGGCGGCGAGGCTGCGGCTCATGTCGGGGAACGCGCTCTCGAAGCAGACCATCGGCCCGATCCGCAGGCCGTCGCCGACGTCCATCACCACCTGCTCGGTGCCCCGCCTGCGGTCCTCACCCGCCGCCTTGCCCACGGAGGTGGCCCAGCCGAGCAGTGAGCGGAAGGGCACGTACTCCCCGAAGGGGACGAGTCGCATCTTGTCGTACCGGTCGCCGGTCGGGCCCTGGGGGCCGACGAGCACCGAACTCTTGTAGATGCCGGGTTTGTCGGAGCGCCGCGCGTCCACGTTGACCAGGATGTCCGCCCCGGTCTCCCGGGACAGCGCGGCGAGCCGCCGGGCGAGGTCCGGCCGTTCTTCCAGGTCGAAACCGACGCTGCTCTCGCCCCAGACGATCAGATCGAGGTCCCGGTCCGCGAGCCGCCGGGTCAGCCGCTCCTCGCGGTCGAAGCGCCGGTCGGCGCTGTCCGCCCCGGCGACGACGCCCGGCTGGACCACGGCGATCGCGGCCCGCTCGTCGGTGCCCGGGCGCGGTGACCAGACCCAGGCCGCCGAGGTCGCCGCGGCCGCGGCGAGGAGCCCGGCCAGGGCCGGCACCCTGGCGCGGCGCACGGCGACGAGGACGGCGAGCGCGACGTTGACGGCCACCACCAGGAAGCTGAGCAGCCACACGCCGCCCACCGAGGCGAGGCGCAGCGCCGGGGCCACCTGCCACTGGCTGGCGCCGAGCATCCCCCAGGGGCCGCCGAGCCCCTGCCAGGAGCGGACCAGCTCCGCCAGCAGCCAGCCCGACGGCAGCACCACCAGGGCCGCCGCGACCCGGCCGGCGGACGGCGCCCCGCCCAGCGTCCGGCGCACCAGCCAGCCGCAGGGGACCCACAGCGCGCCGAGCAGTGCGGCGATGACGAACGTGAACACGTGCAGGTTGGGCAGCAGCCAGTGGTGCATGGCCAGCACGAACCCGAACCCGCCGCACCACCCGTCGTACGCCGCGCGCCTGCCGCCCGGCGCGGTCCGGGCCAGCAGGATCCAGGGGACCAGCGTGAACCAGGCCCACCACCACAGGGCCGGGCCCGGGAAGGCGAGCACGGGCAGGGCCCCGACGAGCACGGCGAGGGCCGAGCGCCGCCACGGCGAGGCGAGCCATCGGTCGAGCGTCTTCACGGGCTCTCCTCCCTGGCCGGTGATCCCTACCCGGTGATCCCTGCAGTGTGCCCACGCGACGAGGGTGAATTCAGTTGATCACACCGAGCTCTGTCCGGCGCGTGAGGCCTGACCTAGGATGATCGATGATCGATCAAAACGGGGAGGTACTCATGGCACGGCCCATCACGGTGGTCACCGGCGGCAGCCGGGGGATCGGTGCGGCGACCTGCCTGCGTCTCGCGGCGGACGGGCACGACGTCGTCGTCGGCTACGCGCGGGATTCCACGGCCGCCGAGGCGGTCGTGGCAGGGGTGCGCGAGGCGGGCGGCCGCGGTGTCGCGGTGCGCGCGGACACGTCCGTCGAGGCCGACGTCGAGCGGCTCTTCGACGTGGCGGAGGAGCGGCTGGGCGCGGTGACGGGGCTGGTGAACAACGCGGCCGTGACCGGCCCGCTGGGGCGGCTCGCCGACAGCGACACCGCGGACCTGCGGCGGGTCCTCGATGTCAACCTGCTGGGCGTGCTGCTGTGCGCCCGGCGGGCGGCGCGGCTGATGGCGCCGCGGGGCAGCGGTGCGATCGTGAACGTGTCGTCGGGTGCCGCGACCCTCGGCAGCCCGGGGGAGTACGTGCACTACGCGGCGAGCAAGGCGGGTGTCGACGCGCTGACGCTGGGGCTGGCCAAGGAACTCGGCCCGGACGGGATCCGGGTCAACGCCGTCGCGCCCGGGGTGATCGACACCGAGATGCACGCGGCGGCGGGCGACGCGGGCCGGGCGGCGCGGATGGGGGCGGCGGTGCCGATGGGGCGGGCGGGCCGGGCGGAGGAGATCGCCGCGGCGATCTGCTGGCTGCTGTCGCCCGAGGCGTCGTACACGACGGGGACGGTGCTCCGGGTGGCGGGCGGTCGCTGACCGGGGCCGGGGCGGGGGCGGACGGACCCGCCCCTCAGGCCGCCTCGATGACCTCGCCACGGATCGCGGTCGCCCACTCGACCACCAGCAGCTCGTACTCCACACGCTCCTGCGCGGACAGGGTCCCGCCCGCGCGCCGCCACAGCGCACGGATCTGATCGTTCAGCTCCGCGGCGGACCGCACGGAACCAGGCGTCACGTAATCGGGGGACATGCGGACAAGCCTAGGGGCATGCACTGACACTGCGCTACCGCACGGCTACCCAAGCGGTTCGTCTCAGCCGGAGGACTCCGCGGCGTGCGGGCTGAGGGCACCCGTCGCGACCAGGGCGATGATGACGATGCCGAGCGCGATGCGATACCAGACGAACGGCATGAAGCTCTTGGTGGAGATGAACTTCATGAACCAGTGCATCAGTCGGCATCCTCAGCCGCTGTGACCTGCCGTTTCCACCACTCGGCGAGGCCCTCTGGGAGAGAACTGGGAGAACCTGGCGACTTCTCCCACTCGGTCTCCCGAACGAAGCGCAAAAACCGCTCCTGCAGTGAATCCATCATCCGCTGCTCCATCGCCGTTGTCACGTTCGCGTACAGGCCCTCCACACCCGCCACCTCATGGCCCATGCGCGTCTCGACCGCGATCCGCGAGTGCTCGCCGCCCGCCTCGTCGATCCACTCCTTCGCCCCGTGCCGCAGCAGATACAGCCGCTTCCCCGCGTAGGCCGTCGCCGGGAGGGCGGGGACGGGCCGCCGTGACGTGACCGTCTGTCGCTGCCCCAGCCGCATCCGCTCGAACTCCGGTGAAGCGTCACGGCCGTCAGCGATCGGCCGCCAGTAGTGGTAGGTGAAGTTCGCGTTGGCCAGCAGGCCGCCCGCGATCGACCGGAACACGTACTCGCCGTCGTGACTGCCGAGCAGCAGCTCCAGCAGCTCGGCCAGAAACGGCGGCACCACCAGTGTCCGCCGTGACTCGTACTTCGGCGGGAACAGCTTGAGGACGCCCTTCTCCCGCTGGTGCTGCCACTGCACGCGGATCGCCGGCATCAGGCCGGGACCGTACCGCTTGAGGTCGTCGGCGTGCCGCTCCTGGCGATCCTCCTCCTTCGGGTCGTCCAGCGGGTCGGAGGCCGGCCAGGCGGGATGACAGTAGACGCGGCGCAGCGCGTACAGCTCAGCGGGCCGCATGCCGGTGCAGGCCATCGTCCACACGAAGACGAAGCCGTCCAGGCCCCAGAAGGCGAGGGCGTTGCAGGCGAGCTGGTGGACGTCCTCGATGCGCATCTCGCGCTTCCGCTCGCGCGGCTTCTTCTTGTACCGGCCGCGGCGCTGCTTCTTCCCCTTGGGGACGGGCGACGTCTTGCGGAGCCCGTCGTCGACCGCGTCGTCCATGAGCATGGAGAAAACGGTGAGGATCTCCTCCCCGTACTTGTCGCCCACGTTCGGGAGAGCTTTGAGCTGCTTCTTCCACGCCCGATAGATGGACGGCTGGATGTCGGCGACGGCGGTCTCACCCCACCGCGGCACGATGTACAGCCGCAGCATGGACCGGATGGCCTTGTCCCGCAGGTGCCCGACATCGAGGGTGTCGACCCAAGTCTTGGCGTACTCGCCGACGGTGGTGGCGCCGTCCCGGCGGGAGATGTAGTCGTCGTTGCGGATCTCGGCTTCCCGGTCAAGGCCGTAGTTCTTGGCCTCGGTCTCGTCGGTGAAGCCGCCCTTCTGGTCATAGATCCACTTGCCGCGGTCGTCCTTCTTCCGCGTGTTCCAGACGACTCTGCAGGTGTTCCCGCGCCACTCGGTGTAGGCCATGGTCCGCCCCTTGGGTGCTGGTGCGGGTGGCCGGCTGGCACCCCTGCCGCCGGCCCCTCCGCCGCGGCTGCGCTACGTGTGCTGGCCGATGATGCAGGCCTTGCACGCGGCGCAGTCGCCTCCTTGACGCTTGATCAGGTCGGAGACGGTGCGGCGTGCTTGTGCATCGTGCTCGACCCGAGGCGTCGCAACACACACGATTCTCCCAGCTATTCGACCTTGGAAGCCGTAGAAGTCGGGGCCGAGGTCGAGCGTGAGCATTTCGTGCATTGGCTCCCCCTTTCGGGTGAGAGGGAACCTCCCAAGTACTAGGTGATGCTGCCATGCTGACGAACGGTTGTGACCGGGTTCGTCCTAAGTGACGACAGTTCACTAGGTAACGAAACGATAAACGGAAAAGGTTGTACGAACAGGGTGATCAATCGCGGTCAATTCCGCGCTTTTCCCACCGCTCAAGCACCTTCTCCACTACCTGCCGCTTCAGCTCGCGGATCTCGGCGGCGGTCATCGTGTCACTGATCGCAACCGCCGCGTCCTGCACGACGTCCCCGACGTCCTCGGCAAGATCCTCGGCGCGGACCGGCGAGAACACGGCGGCGGGAGTCGCGGGTTCGACAAGGGTGGCCGCAGATGCCCCGCCCAGGATGTCGAGGCAGCTGCCTGCCGCCCACTCCAGAACGGGCTCGATCTTCGTGTAGGTGGTCTCGCGCACAGGTAGTCCGTCTTCGACCTTGCTGTAGGTGTTCACCTGCAGCCCGGCCCGGCGTGCGACGTCGACTTTGTGCAGCTTGAGTTCGGATCGTCGCTTAATGATCAGGCTTGCGAGCCTGTGAAGTGCATCTTCGTCATGTCGGGGTGCCATGGGCCACATCATCGCAGGACCACGTAGGAACAGCTAGGAACACCTGCGTTTCTGTCCTGAATCGCAACCCGGCTACACGCGGAAGTGATCACATGACTGCGCGTATCTACGAGTTCACGCATGTTACTGCAAGGTAGCGGTAGCGGATGCTCGTAGAAACACGTAGATTCTCTTCATGGAAAGACCCCCAGCCACCTACCAGGTGCACGGGCCGTCCCTGCGCAAGCGGCGGATGGACCAAGGCCTCACAGTCCAGGAAGCCGCCGAGAAGGCCGGCATCTCCCGCAGCTACCTCCAGCGGCTGGAAACAGGCATCCGGGAGCGGATGGGGCCCAAGCGCTACACCCGGCTCCGCACAGCCCTCAACGCGACAGACGCCCAACTCTGTCCACCCCACATACCCCCTGAAGGAAGGTGACCATGTCCACCCCCAACGTCACCCCCATCGACGTCGACTCGATGATGCGCCGTGACGGCTACGTCAAGCCCAAGGAAGCCGCCCGCGCCCTCGGTTGCGGTGAACGGTGGCTCCTCGACGGCCTCAACAAGCACGGCTTCCCCCACACCCGCATGGGCCGCGCCAAGTGGCTCAACGAAGAGCACATCCGGGAGATCCGCTCCCTGTGCGAGGTGCCGGCCGACCGCGCCAAGATCTCGCGCCTCCGCCGTGCCTCGACCAAGCCAAGGCCCACCCGCGTCGCCGCCTGACCGGCCACGCAAAGAGGTCGCCGCGACCCGCTAAGCCCGCGACGACCCCAGAGATCCACACCCACCAGAACACAGAGAACAGGAGCGTGGACCTTGTCCACATCATCGCAGAACACCGAGCGCAACGAGTACATCGCCGCCCTGCGCAACCTGGCCGACTGGCTGGAGAGCAACCCTGCCGTCAAGGTGCCGACCGACCGCCTCATGCTGCTGCCGCTGCACACGAACAAGGCAGTCCAGGAGTTCGCCGAGGCCTGCGGACTGACCGTGTCCATGGACTCGGACGGCAACGCGTCCGTCGACGTCGACTTCGGCGGAATCATCTACCACGCTTACGGCTACGCCGACTTCGACGCGTTCCACGAGGCGCATAAGGAGAAGCAGGCTCGCCGCTGGGCGGACTCCAAGGGTCTGACGATCCAGCTCTCCACCGGCGGTGCGGTATGAGCGTCTCCGATCTCGACCCGTTCTGGGTCAAAGCCCGCGCCGAGTTCCTCGCCCAGGGCAGCACCGCCGCCGACGCGTCCGCGTGCGGCACCTGCCGCAGCCTGGCCGAGGCCGGGAAGCCGGTGGAGCACGACGGCTGCGCCCAGCGCGCCACGCTCCTCCACGCCCCCGACCACCCGCACTACGAGATCCTCGCCGGCTTCTCCCTGGAGGAGAACGCGAAGCTCCCGGCCCGCTTCCACGTCCCCGTCTTCGACGACTGCGGCAAGCCGAACCTGTGGCTGTGCGCGGTCTGCCAGGAAGAGGGCGTCGTCACCGGCTGGCCGTGCGCCACCGCCACCAAGTACGGCACCCAGGTCTTCACCCCTCACCACACCGCGGAGACGGCGCAGCAGAAGCAGCAGGCTGGGACTGTCGCCATGACGGACGCGATCGCCAAGGCCGTCGCCGCCCTCCGCGACATGCAGGCCGTGGAGCCGGACCACGTGAAGGCCGCCGCCCTGTACGAGATCGAGATGGGCCTGCGGCACGCCGCCGGAACCCAGAACGAGGTGGCGTCGTGAATGTCGATCAGTGGAACGCCCGCTACCCGGTCGGCACCCTGGTGTTCGCCTACCTGGGCTGCCGCCCGGAGGACGGTTCGGGCACCCGCCTCGTGACCCGCACCCGCACCGAAGCGCAACTGTCCGCGTCCGGTGACCCGGTGGTCTGGGTGGAGGGGGAGGGCTCCTACATCTGCCTCACCCACGTCGACCCCGTCGCGGAGGACGTGTGGGAGGAAGCGCGGGAGGCCGAGGCCGCCAAAGCGCCCAAGCCGACAGGCATGCCCAAGACGGCCCGCGAGAAGGTCGCCGGCCTGCTGTGGTGGTCCGTCCCGTCCGGAACCGACGAGGAGGCGAAGGATCGGACGAACCAGCTCCTCGACGAGCTGACCGCCGAAGTGCGTACCACCGCCTTCGAGGAAGCCGCCGCCTTCTTCGCCGGGCTGGCTGACGCCGAGAAGGACCAGCACGGCTACCGAGCCCGCGTGATGCGAGGCGCCGCCAACGACGTGCGACGCCTCAACACCGGGGAGGCGTCATGACCGCCCGGTTGTCGCCGGAGCGCGAGGCTGAGATCGCTGCCGCGGTCGCCGTGTACGAGGGCCACCCGAGCATCGGGTTCGCCTGCTGCTCGGCCCACGGCCCGGCAGACGGAACCCGCGAGCTCCTCGCCGAGCTGGCCGCGGTCCGCGCCGAACGCGACCAGGCGCGGGCCGAGCTGGCCGAGTTCGCGTCCCGCGTGAACGAGCTGGAGTCCCGCCTCTGCGAGTGCGAGCCCGTCCGCGAGCACAGCGACTACAGGCGTCCCGCCTTCTACCAGCACGCCGCTGACTGCCCCGTGAACAGGGGTGCCTGATGGACGCCGAAACCTTCAACCGCATGTACCCGGTGCGGACCCCGGTCCGGGTGTTCCCGAACACCCGCGAGGACCCGCCGCGGATCACCCGCACCCGCACCCGCGCCATCCAGGTGCAGCACGGCCTCGCCGTCGTCCACGTCGACGGCCTGACCAGTCCCTACCGCGTCGACTCCCTCGACGTGCTGCCGAACGACTTCCCCGTGGAGGCGTCGTGAGCGACACCAGCATCCTCAACCAGACCCTGATCATCGGCTCCGACCCGGACGAGGTGACCTTCGAAGTCCACGAGGGCCACGCCTTCATCCTCCTCGGACCCGTCTCCATCGCCCTGCCGCTCACCGCGCAGGCCGCCGTCGACAAGCTCGCCACGGTCGCCGCCCAGGCCGCTGCCGACAACCGGGCCCGCCGGCTCCGCGAGGTGGCCTGACATGGCGACCGCGATCGAACCCCGCCGGCCGCTGGCCGACCTGGAACAGGACGCCATCGCCCGCATCGAAGGCGAGATGGCCCGCCGAGCCCGCGGCCTGAAGCCGTGGACGACCACCGAGTACGTCGACCACGTCGCCCGCGTCCACGCCCACTACCAGCAGCGACGCCAATGGCTCCGCACCCACGACCAGGAGGCGGCGGCATGACCACCCTGCACCTGCCGCCGATGCCCGGCGACGCCGACCCCGTCATCATCCCCGGCCTCCGCAAAGCCCTCGACCTGGACATCGACCCCGACTTCAAGGCGTCGATCGACGGCGGGTTCACCGAGTCCTTCGAAGACTTCTGCCGCCGCCTCACCGAAGGCGCCGACCCCCAGCCAGCCACCGACACCCAGACGCTCGCAGCCATCGCCCGACTGACCCGGCGCATCACCAGCCTCGAACACCAGCTGGCAGACGCCAAAGCCGAAAAGACCGCACTGGAGGGGCTGTGAGCCTGAACCCGATACCCCGCCTGAAGGGCCACGGCAGGCGCCGCGCCATCGACAAGGTCGCCGAGCTTCGCGACGAGAACCGCCGCCTCCTCACCCAACTCTTCGACGCCAGCGACGCCTACCAAATCCTCCAGCAGCACCTCGCCGAGACCACGGCCCGGCAAGCTGAGGCCGAGGAACTCGTCGTCCAGCAGCAGGCCGACATCGACGACCTGAACGCCGAGAACGACCAGCTCCGCGACGAGTTGGCCAAGCTCAAGGTCCGCTTCGGGCCCGAGCTCGCCGCCGACGCCAACACCCAGGCGATCACCGTCCCGCCGATGATCCGCGACATCGACGGGCCCGAGGACCAGGCCACCGCACCGATCCCCGTCCTCACCCTCCAGCAGGCATTCGGCAGCACCGACCCGGCACACGTCCCCGCCTGGGCCACGCGCCACTGAGCCCGCCGCCCCGCCGGAAGACACCGGCCGGCCGGGGCGGCGCCCAAGAAGAAACCCCCGCTCGGGGATAGCGAGCGGGGATCGGAACCCATGATCCCACAAGGAGAGACCACCGTGTCCGTCACGATCAACGCCCACCAGCTGAAGCTCCTCCTCGACAAGACCATCGACCACATGGGCAGCGAGTACGTAGAGCCGCTGCACGGCATCCGCCTCGACGTCGACGCCCGCTACATCTACGCCGTCGCCACCGACCGCTACACCATCGCCGCCGCCCGCTACCGCCTCAACCAAGACGACCAAAACCAGGAGCCCTGGGCGGTGACCATCCCCGCCGAGAACCTGCGGGCCCTCCGCGAGTGGATCCACGGCCTACAGGGCGCCGGCCTCATCACCATCAGCACGGCCAAGGGCCGCCTGTTCTTCGAGGGCCCCCAGACCGATCTCAGCATCGCCATCAACACCGCCCTGGAGTTCCCCGACTGGCGCGGCATCCTCCGCAAGCAGGTCGACCAGGCCGCCGACGGCGAAACATTCCCGGCCCTCAACCCCGGCATGCTCACCCGCTTCAACATCGGCGGCATGATCCGCGCCCGCATCACCGGAGACGAAAAGCCTCTCCTGGTCTTCAGCGAGGACTTCCTCGGCGCACAGATGCCCGCCCGCTACGCCGGTGTCTACCCGGCCAAGGAAGAGACCTTCGACGGAGCCCAGCAGTCCTGGCTGTGGACCCTGTCCGCGGGCTCGAAGGACGCCACCGCGGATGGCGCCGCCTACGAGGAGGACCGGCCCCGCTACGAGGTCACCACAGACATCCGCGAGACCGGCGAAGTCCTTCTCCAGCAGGCACTCCGCTCGACCTGGGACATGCACGGCAAGTCGGCGGAGAACCCGCAGGAGTTCCTGAACCACTGCCTCACCGCGATCAACGCATGGGCGGCGTTCCGCTACCTCAACGCGCTGCACAGCGTCGACCCGCGCGCCGCGGCGGACGTCGTCGCCGAAATGGCGGGGGAGTTCGAGTCCGGTGAGATCGGCGAGTTCGCGTGGGACGCCGCCGAGAAGGCCGGCTTCACCCCGCAGAAGTGGCACGACGACTACGAGGCCGCCATGGAGAAGTCGGCGGCGGAGGCCACCGACACCGCGGCCTGACCGCCTCCACAACCACATACGCCGCGCTGTAGCGACCCCCACGCTCCGCGGCATTCCAGGCCGGCCGCCCTGGACCTCCCCTCCCGGGGCGGCCGGCCGTCACCTCGCACACCCCAGAGAGGGTTACATGAGCACCGAAAGCACCACAAAACCCGCCGCGCCACCACTGGAGTTTCCGTCCGGAGCTGTTGTGGTCCTGGACGCCGACGCCAGCAGCGACGAGTGGCACGCGATCCGGCAGTCCGGCCTCGGGGGATCCGACCTTCCCGCGATCTGCGGCCTCAACAAGTGGACCAGCCCCCTCGAAATCTGGCTCAAGAAGACAGGCCAGGCCGTGCCCCGCCGCGAGGACCCCGTCCTCAACGAGGCCGCCGAGAACGGCCACGACCTCGAGCCGTTCGTCGCCAGCCGCTTCACCAAGAAGACCGGCCTTCCCGCCCACCAGAACCCAGGCACCCTCCGCCGGCCCGACCTTCCGTGGGCGCTCGTCAACCTCGACCGGTACACCATCGAGAACGGCCAGCCCGGCGTCGTCGAACTGAAAACCCGCAGCTCCTACGCCCTCACCGACTGGCTCGACGAAGTCCCCATCGACACCCAGATCCAAGTCCAGTGGCAACTCGCCGTCACCGGATGGACCTTCGGCTACACCGCCTGCCTCATCGGCGGACAGCGCACCATCGTCCACCGCATCGACCGCGACGAGCAGATGATCGCCGACCTGCTCAACATCGCCGCAGAGTTCTGGGGATGGGTCGAAGCCGGAACCCAGCCGCCCATCGACGGATCCGTCGCCACCGGCGAACTCCTCGACCGGCTCCACGCCAACCCCGACACCGACGTCGTCGTCGCCGACGCCACCGAAGTCGAAGGCTGGCTGCAGCAACGAGCCCACGCCAAGGAACAGCTCGCCGCCGCCGAGATCGCCCTCACCGACGCCGACAACCACCTCAAGGCCATCGCCGGTGACGCCGTCGAAGTCCACATCCGCGGCGAGAAGGCCTACTCGTGGCCCCGCTACAGCCGCAAGGGCCGCATCGACTTCGCCGCCCTCACCGAGGACTACCCGGGCCTCGACCTCGACGCCTACCGCAGCGAACCCACCACCTACCGCCAGCTCCGCATCCACCTGGAGAACCTGTGACCACTGCAGCCCGTAACGCCGTCGCCCGCCGAGCCGAGAACGTCGGCACCGTCCAGCAGGGCGGCCCGCAGGAACCGCCGAGCCTCGCCCAGCAGATCGAGCGGATGAAGCCGGAGATCGCCCGCGCCCTGCCCAAGCACCTCAACGCCGACCGCATCGCCCGCATCGCGCTGACCACCCTGCGCCGCACACCCAAGCTCGGCCAGTGCTCCCCTGAGTCCTTCCTGGGCGCCCTCATGACCTGCTCCCAGCTCGGCGTCGAGCCCGGCGGCCCCACCGGCGAGGCCTACCTCGTCCCGTTCAAGGGCGAAGTCACGTTCGTCCTCGGCTACAAGGGCATGGCCAAGCTGTTCTGGCAGTCCCCGATGGCGAAGTCCCTGTCCGCGCAGGTCGTCTACGAAGGCGACCACTTCGACTACGAGTACGGCCTCGACCAGAAGCTCGTCCACCGGCCTTCCCTCGCCGGCCGCGGCAAGGCCATCGCCTACTACGCCGTCGCCACCACCACAACCGGCGGTTCCGCGTTCGTTGTCCTCTCCCCGGAGGACGTCGAGAAGCACCGCAAGCACTCCGCCTTCCCCAACGGTGGCCCCTGGAAGGACCACTACGAGGCGATGGCAAAGAAGACCTGCGTCCGCGAGCTGTTCAAGCTCCTGCCGGTCTCCGTCGAGCTCGCCCAGGCCGACGCCCAGGACGGCACCGTCCGCACCGACTACGCCCCGGACGCCCTCGACGCCCCCGCCTACGAACTCCCCGCCGAGAGTCGGCCCGAACTCGAAGCCGGCAGCAGCGGCACCGGCACCGACTAGCCCGCACCCAGACGGCCGCCCCGCGGGCAAGGCGGGGCGGCCTCCCAGAAGGAGACCACACACCATGACGATCAACCACAGGGCCGAGGCCGAGAAGCACCTCGCCAACGCCGCCCGCCACCTCACCGAAGTCCCGGCCGACATGCGGATCGCCGAAGTCGCCGCCGCGATCGGGCAGGGCCACGCCACCCTCGCCCGCGGCGAGGAGCAGGCGGCGACGACCGCGGACCTGAAGGAGGCGCTCTACTCGCTCCGCCGACGCTTCAACGACACCCGCGAAGCCGTGGCCGCGCACATCGCCGAGGGCCTCGCCAGCCGAGAGAAGAACCGCTGGAAAGCCGCCATCGACCTCTCCAAGGCACTCGACGAAGCCCACTGCAACGTGGACGACCTCGTCGACGCCCGCCTCTCCGACGACGGCTGGGACCCGCGATCCGCCTACAAGGCCGTCGACTCTGCTGTCCGCAGCGATGACCCTTGGGCGCCGGTCCCGGACATCACCGACCAGGTCCCGGAGCCCGTCCGCCGTGTCATCGCTGGGCAACTCGCCGAAGCGCTCATCGACGGCCGCGACGGCGAGATCCAGAACTGGGCCCGCGGCATCACCTACGAGCTCAAGCGCGTCGGCGCCGACCTCACCGATGCGATCAAGACCCGCATCACCGAGATGACCCTCGGCGCCGACCCCACCGACCCGCCCTTCTAAGCCCGCACACGCGAACGGCCGCCCGCGGGCGAAACGCGGGCGGCCTCACCCCCAGTAGACGCCGAGTTGGCCGACCACTTCAAGAAGCGCCACCGGCCGCAGACCAGGGAGAACCCGCCGTGAGTGATCGTGAAACGTTCCGTGAAACCAAAAGTGTCAGTGGCGTGGCGCCAATGGGAGATATGACCACTCCCGTGCAGCCCGCCCTCGACGGCAGCATCCCCGAGCCGCGGAAGACGCAGACGAAGCAGCACACCGAGGACTACGAGACCTGGCTGGAGATCGTCTGGCCGCGCTTCATAGCCGCCGCGGCCACCGGCCGCACCTTCACCTGCTACGAGATCGCCGACGCCCACGACCTCCCGTCGCCGCCCAACCCGCAGGCGCACTGGGGCCGGCTGATGACCCTGCTCAAGGACGAGGGCTACGTCCGCACCGCCGGCTGGGCCTGCACGAACCGGCCCACCGCCCACCACTCCGGCGTCCGCACCTGGAAGGGCACCGCCGCCGCCAGGAGGGCCGCCGCGTGAAGCTCACCGACGACATCCTCACCGTGCTCCGCGAGCAGACCGCCATCGACGGCACGCACCTGGTCCTCACCGGCCCGCGCATGGACCCCAAGTTGTACCAGCGGGTCAATGAAGTCCTCGAGGCGGTCGGCGGCCGGTGGACGACCGGCGAGCAGGCGCACGTCTTCCCCGTCGACGCCGCCGAAGCGCTCGCACCCGTCCTGGAGTCGGGGCACGTCGTGTCGCTGCGGGAGAAGAAGCAGCAAGCCCAGTACTTCCTCACCCCGGCCGCGGTCGTCCAGCGGGTCATCGACCTGGCCGCAATCAAGCCGGGCATGGAGGTGCTCGAGCCTTCGGCCGGCTCCGGCGCCATCGCCACCGCAGCAGCCAAGGCGGGCGCGGTCGTCGACTGCATCGAACGCGACCCCGGCTACGCGGGCACCTTGGCCGACACCGGCGTCGCCCGCGCCCTGACCGTCGCCGACTTCCTCACCGTGCCCGCACAGCCCCGCTACGACCGCATCGTCGCGAACCCGCCGTTCACCAAGGGCACCGACATGCAGCACGTCGAACACGCCCTCCGCTTCCTCAAGCCCGACGGACTACTCGTCTCGGTCATGTTCTGGGCCGTCACCGAACACAACCGCAGGACAGCGCCCTTCCGCAGCCTTGTTGAGGCCCGCGGCGGCACAGTCGAAGCAGTCGCAGCAGGAGCATTCCGGCAGTCCGGCACCAACGTACCCACTGTCATCGTCAGTATCCCCGCCAGCCGGCCCGCGGACGCCAAGCCGACCGTCTGGCCCGTCCGAGAGACCCCCGCGAAGACGGAACCCGAGGACTTCGGCGACCCAGCGACCATCGCCCGCGAGATCGCCGACAACCTGCGGGAAGCCACCCGAATCATGGACGAACTCGCCCGCGACCTGGCCCTGCCCATCAGCCGCGCCACAGCAGAAGCCGCCGCGGACGTGATCCAACTCCCCGACACACCCCAGGAACAGCTCACCTTCGACCTCGGGGAGGCGTCGTGACCGCCGACCAGCTCGACACCGTCATCAACGCCTACGTGTGGGCCGACGCGCAGCGCGCCGTGTACGGGCCCGGACTCGCCGCCGCAGCCGGCCTCTGGGTGGCGTGCCGGACCGTCCGCGCCCTCCGCCACGCCGCCGACCGGATCCGCCTCCACCTCGACCTGCAGCACATCGAAGACCACGCCAACCAAAACGCCATCCGAAAGGAGAAGCCGTGACCACCGCCACCGACCACGTTGCCGACCACAACTGCTACCGCCGCGGATGCCGCCGCGACGAATGCCGCACCGCCGACCGCAACTACCGCAAGCAAGCCGACCTGCGACGCCACCGCGGCATCTCCGGCCATATCCCTGGCCCCACCGTCGCCGCCCACATCCGCACCCTCACCGACAGCGGACGCCAAGTCCGCGACATCGCCGTCGAATCCGGAGTGTCCGAACGTGCCATCGGATACATCCTCCACGGGCAGCGGAACGTCACCCGGCCCAGGGCACTCGCCCTCCTCGCCGTTCGACCGCTTGGCGAGCCGCCCCGCATCGACCCCACAGGCACGATCCGACGCATCCAGGCCCTCGCCGTCATCGGCTGGCCCATCGCCTGGACCGCCGAGAAGGCGGGCTACACGCCCTCCTACCTGTTCAACATCATCGCTGGTCGCGTCCCGACGATACCCAGGGAAGTCGCGCCGCGGTTCGCCACTGTCTACAGGCAGCACAGCAACCGGCAGGGCCCGTCCGAGTTCGCCCGAAGCAGCGCCCGCCGCAACGGCTGGCACGGCCCCCTCGCCTGGGACAACATTGACGACCCCGCATGCCAGCCAGAGGAGGCGGCGCCCTACGAGGCCGCCCCCAAGTACGAACGCGACCCCGACCGCAAGCGGGAGATCGAGCACCTGTACCTGCTCGGCGAGTCCGTGCAATCCATCGCCAAAGCCCTCGACGGCAACGAGAAGTACATCAGCGACCAACTCAACGTCGTCCTCCGCGAACGCGCCGCCAAAAAGCAGGCCGCCAAGAACCAGCTGGGGCGAGCCGCATGACCGAGCAGCAGCGAACCACCACCCCACCCAAGCCCGGCACCTGCGACACCGGCCGGCCTCTCTGCGGCAAACCCGCCCGCTTCTACCCCGCCGGCTGGCGATGCGACGACCACGTGCCCACCAGCCCCACCCGCAACCAGCAGTAGCCGCACACGACAAAGGCCCCGCGGAAGCGGGGCCCGGAGACGAACGAGAGGAGGGGGCCGTGCTAGTCGTCGGATGCGTTCAGCTTGTCCAGCCGGCGCTGGATGGCGTCCTGCCTTGTCTGCTCCTTGCGCCAAGCGGTGACCTGACGGACGACGTACATGCGGATGTCCGCGGCGCGAGCGATGCCCTTCTCCTCGCACAGCTGGCCGTAGTCCGTCCACACATCGTCCTCGATGCGGACCATGCGGCCGGGAGTCCCCTTCGTCGTCATGTCGACAGCGTAGCCGACTGCGCACTGACTACACACCCTGCCGGGCCGGATGAGACCGGAAAGTGTGTGCCGAATGTATTGCGCCTGACTAGTCACCTTCCAGTACGATCGGAGAGTGCCAAGGCGGCACCGAAGCGCTCAAACAAGCCGCCCTAAGGGCTTGGTTCCGTGCGCCCAAAAGCCCCCTACCAGCACTCTCCGAAAGAAGAACCCATGGCCGTCTCCAAGCGACTCCGCTACGAGATCTTCCGCAGGGACAACCACGCCTGCCGCTACTGCGGCGCGTCCGCCCCGGACGTCCCGCTGCGCGTCGATCACGTCACCCCCGTCGCGCTCGGCGGCACCGACACCCCCGACAACCTCGTCGCCAGCTGCGAACCCTGCAACAGCGGCAAGAGCAGCGCCACCGTCGACTCCGCCACCGTCGCCGACGTCAGCAACGACGCCCTCCGGTGGTCCGCGGCGATGCAGCAGGCCGCCGAGAACCTCCTCGAGCAGGAGAAGCCGAAGCTCGCGTATCGATCCGCCTTCTTCACGGAATGGCAGCGATGGGGAGTCGGCAGCGGCGAGGCCCGCCAGGCCGTTGAACTCCCCGCCGACTGGAAGGCCAGCATTGAGCGCTTCCGAGTCGCCGGCCTCCCCGTGCAGGTGTGGGCGGAGATCGTCGACACGTCCATGAGTAACAGCAAGGTGCTGTCGGCGAACAAGTTCAAGTACTGCTGTGGCATCGCCTGGAACCTGGTGACCGCGATGCAGGAGGACGCCCGACGGATCCTCGCCGACAAGCCTCAGTCGCCGCCCCCGCCTGGCGGGAGCCTTCGTGATGTCGTCTCTGCCCACCTCTACTCGACCTGGGTCTGGGCCTGGGAGCGCATCGGTCCCGGGTCACCTAGCAAGGCCGACGCTCTCGACTTCATCCACGACGTCAGCGAGATGCTCGAGCGCGGCCTCTCGGCCCAGTTGGAGCTCACGGAGCAGGCGTTCCTCGCTGGCACGGATCACGCCACCGATCCGAGTTCGTATCTCCCGGAGGAGTTCAAGACGCCCGAGCAGCTCGAGTCCCAACTGCCACTGACTGGCGAGCAGTACGAGAGCGGTGCTGGCGTTCTCACCTTGTGGGCTGCCCGATGGGAGGAGATGAGTCCCGATGGGGGACCGACGCGACATGACGAGAAGGAGTTCCTCCGGGAGCTGACCGCTGCGCTTCGGGCAGGCCACGACCGTGACTGGATCCTTCACGCCGCTGACCTTGCTGGGGGATTCCTCCGCGCCGACCTCTCCTACTACCTCCCGAAGCCGGATGTCCAGGGCGGTGACAACTGATGGCCCGCATCCGCTCGATCAAGCCCGAGATGCGCACCTCCATCACGGTCTCCCTGTGGCCGCGGGAGGTCCGCTACTTCTTCGTGCTCCTGTGGGGCTACTTCGACGACTACGGCCGCGGCGTCGACGACGAGCTCCTCATCGCTTCCGACTGCTTTCCGCGGGACCGAGACGTCACCCCCGAGCGCGTCGACGACTGGCTGGAGCTCATCGCCGAGTCCGGACCGCTGTGCCGGTACGAGGTCGACGGCCGACGCTACCTGCACGCCCCGAACTGGCGCGAGCACCAGAAGCCGTCGCACCCGACCCGGTCGAAGGTGCCGCCGTGCCCGGACGATGAGCCGGAGGACTTCAAGAGGTGGCGTGAGACCAACCCGCAGCGCCTCCGGAATCGCTCGCGAAAGTCTCGCGAGGGATTCCAGAAGATCCCCGAGGCCCGCGAAGGGCCCTCCCGGAGCCCTTCCGGAGGCACCTCCGAGGCACCCCTGAGTGGGCGTGAGCATGACGAGACTCATGCGGCAGACGAGAGCGTCACGCATGGCGGACCTGAGGACGAAGCCGCAGTTCACGCCTGGTATGACGACGCTCCGGATTCCCTCCCGAACTCCTCCGGAAACGCTCCGGAGCATTTCGCCCCTGAGCAAGGGAGCAAGGGAGCAAGGGAGCAAGGGAGCAAGGGAGAGGGGGGTGTGGGGGGAAACCGTCGTCGCGACCTCGACCGCCAGTCGCCCCAGCCCGCCTCCCGGCCTAACGGCCGGCCCCCTCTCACCGAACTCCCCGACGACTTCGCGCTCACCGACGCAATGCGCAACTGGGCCCGCAACACCTACCCCCGCGTCGACGTCGACCACGAGACCCGCAAGTTCATCTCGCACCACCGCGCCGAAGAGAACCGCAAGCGCAACTGGTACGAGGCCTGGAAGCGGTGGATGGCCGACGGCAACGCCTACCTGATTAAGCACGGCGCCAAGACCACCAACGTCGTCAACCTCTCCACCGGCCAGCCGCTCACCGGCACGGACGCCACGGTCTCTGGCTGGGGCGCTGTCGCTGACTCCTTCGACAACTTCGACCCCGAGGACTCACATGAATCCGCGTGAAGCGGCCCAGCTGCTGGGTCACTGCGCAGCGTTCGACAACCGCAAGCCGTCCCAGGCCGCCGCCATGGCATGGGCCGCTGCCCTCCACGATGTTCCGTTGGACGACGACGCGAAGAACGCCGTGGCCGCCTACTACACGACCCCGCCGAAGGATCCGGACGCGAAGCTGTGGATCCTGCCGCATCACGTCCGCTCCCTCCGCACGAAGATCCGCAACGCCCGGTTGGAGAACTTCCATTACGAGCCTGTCGGCGACGAGAGCGTCGGCGAGTATCTGGCCCGGCTCCGCGGCCAGGTGCAGGCAATCGCCTCCGGCCGCATAGCCGCTCCCACCGGTCGGCTGGCGCTCGAGGGCGGTCCCTCCCGCGAGTTCGTGGCCGAGTTGGAAGCCCGCGGCTGGGACGGCAACCGCGCGGTGCCCGGCGAGGACGACGAACCGGCGGCCGAGCTGATCGACACGGTGCGCCGTACCGGGCCGCTCGGCGTGGTCTGCCCGATGTGCGCGGCGGAGATTGGTTTCCCGTGCAAGTCGAGCCACGCCACGAAGAAGCACCCGCTCGGCCGGCCGCTCGCCAAGCCGCACACCGCCCGGATCCGGGCCGCGTCCGGTGAGCCGCAGCAGACGCCGGAGCAGCGGGCCGCCGAGGAAGAGCGCATCCGGGCCGCCTCCGCCCGCGCCCTCGCCCGCATCCAGGACGAGGACATCCCCGACGCCGAGATCGTCGAGGAGGCGTCGTGAGCGACTTCAGCGAGACGCAGATCGCCGCGGCCCGCCGCGACGGCAGCCTCAAGCAGCTGCTCCGCCAGCAGATCAGTGAAGGCAAAGCCCGCTTCGGTACCGCGGTCGTCAAGGAGTGGCCGTCCGGCCGCCGCAAGGACGTCAACGGCACCACCTGCCCGCACTGCCACGCCGGACCGGACCAGCGCTGCCACGTCCTCACCCGCGACAAGACCCTGCCGCAGCCGCACCAGCAGCGGATCGCCGTGTGGGCGCAGACCGTCGCCTGCTGCACCACCTGCCAAGCCGCCCCCGGACAGCGCTGCCACGAAGCCGGACTGCCGCTGCCGCTCAACACCGTCCACGCCACCCGCCACACCGAAGCCGAAAGGACCGCCGCATGAGCGCCTGGCACACGGCCCGCGCGACGTGGGTCACCGCCGACGAGCAGGACATCGAGTTCGTCGTCCGCGACCGGCTCCCCGACTGGGGCCTCACCCGTCGCAGCCGGCGCATCGCTGCCCAACAGTTGACCGAGCGCGACGTGTCCGTCGAGGAGATCGCCGAACTGATCGGCGTCACGCCCCGCACCGTCTACCGGTGGCGCGCAGAGGGCTTCCAGGAGGCCGCCGCGTGACCGCCGCCTCCGGTCCGACGCCGCCGCCGGACGCCTGCACCTGCGCCCGCTGCGGCGGCAACCCCGCCAGCACCGCCGTACACCGGCCCCAGGAAGGGAACGCCGCATGATCGTCGACCTGTTCGCCGGCCCCGGTGGCTTGGATCACGGCGCCGACCTCGCCCGGGTTCCGTCGATCGGTATCGAGTGGGACGCCAACGCCGTCGCCACCCGTGTGGCCGCTGGGCTGGCCACGGTGCACGGCGACGTCCGCCGGTACGGGCCCGCCGACTTCCCCGACGCCACCGTCTTGGCGGGCGGGCCGCCCTGTCAGACGTTCACCGTCGCCGGCGGGGGAGCGGGCCGTGCCGCCCTCGCCGACGTCCTGCATGCGGTCCGTCGTATGGGCGCCCGCAAGCCCGTCGACCCGATGCTGCTCGGCGACGAGCGCACCGGGCTGGTCCTCGAGCCCCTCCGCTGGGCACTCGAAGCCGCCGATGCCGGGCGCCCGTTCGAGGCGATCGTTCTCGAGCAGGTGCAGCAGGTGCAGCAGGTGTGGCACGCCTACGCCGAAGTGCTGCGCGTCGAGGGCTACTCGGTGGCGACCGGCGTGCTGCGCACGGAGCAGCACGGGCTGGCGCAGACCAGGCGCCGCGCGGTGCTCGTGGCACGCCTGGGCGGGCCTGTGGCGCTCCCGGAGCCGTTGAGGCGCCCGTACCGGCAGGGGATCGCCCAGGGCGCGGGAGACGCCCGCCTGCAGCCGTGGCGGTCCATGGCCGACGTACTGCCCGACCGCGGCGAGTTCACGGTGATCTCCAACTACGGCACCGGCGGCGACCCGCGGAACCGGGGCAGGCGCCACAGCAGCGAACCGGCATTCACCGTCACCGGCAAGATCAACCGCAACCGGATCATCGACGCAGCCGGCCGCGAACTCCCGCGGTTCACCCACGCCGAAGCTGGCGTACTGCAGGGCTTCCCCGCCGACTGGCCCTGGACCGGCAACGACATCGCCCAGCAGATCGGCAACGCCTGCCCGCCGCTGCTCGCCGCCGACCTCGTGGAAGTCGCCGTCGGCCAGCAGGCGGAGGTGATCGCCGCGTGAGCGCCGACGCCTACCTGGTCATCCGCTGCGACGTGGCGGACGAGACGCAGATCGACGGCCGGTGCGCCTCCGAAGGCACGTGGTCGGTCCGGCACGACCCGCACACCCACCGTGAACCCCGTCGGCTGCTGAAGGTCCACCGCGGCTGGCGGCGCACTCGAGACGGCCGGGACATCTGCCCCGACCACACGATGGAGGCGGCCTGATGTCCCGCTGCGCGGCGTGTGGCCGGCGTCTGCGCCGCCCGTCCCCGTCCGGGCTGGGACCGGTGTGTGCCCGCCGCCTCCAGCCCGCCCCCGCCCGACCTCGGTCGATCCGGGCCACCGAACCGCCGGCCGAACCCATACCCGGCCAGACCGAGATCGAACTGATCCCCATGCAGCCCAGCCTCTGGTCGCTGTGACCAGCCAACCCGAAGGAGAACCGATGACCGACCACCCGTACACCGATGACGACCTCCGTGCCGAAGCCGCCCGCCAACACGCCACCCTCACCGAGGACCCCGACTTCATGGGCGTCGGCGAGCAGATGGAAGACGGTTGGGTCCCGTCTGTCGAGACAACTGAGGACGGCAGCGGACGCACCTGGAAGCAGCTCCTCGTCGTCGAGGACGAGACCGGGGACGACGAGGACTACGCCGCGTTCGGCGAGGCGCAGCGGAAGATCCACGCCCTGATCAACGGCGCGGCGGACGTGTCCGCGTGGGCCGTCAACCTCGGCGCCGACGGACTGGAGCCCTCCACCGAGCATGCGATCACCCTCAACGCGGGCCGGCCGATCGCCCGGATCCACTTCGCGTTCGAACCGGGCATGTCCGAGGAGATGCGGACGCTGCTCGTCGAGGGCATCGGTGACGCGATCAACGAGGCCGGTGCCGAGTCCGAGCAGCCGGCCGCCGAGGCGCAGCAGTGACCGCACAGTCGATCGGTGTCGAGGTGTCCTGCGACGGGCCGGACGAGAAGACCGACTGCCCGGACAGTGCTGCCGTCCGCTCTCGGGTCACGTCGTACACCGCTCCGCAAGTCCGGGCCGATGGCCGTCGTCAGGGGTGGGCCGTCCGGCGCCGCAACGGCCACATCGTCGACCTCTGCCCCGCATGCCGTACCCACCCCACCTCGTGAACGCGGCGACCCGGCGTGCCTGTAACACGCCGGGTCTGTCCCGGACCCTACCCGCCCCGGAGTCCCCGATGACCTTCCCCGTCCACCCATGGGCTGGCGATCACGTGGGCCGTGCCTTCGCCGGCGTCCACGCGGAGGCCGCCTGCCCGTATCCCACCGCCCCCTGCGGCCTCGTCTACGCGGACCGGATCCGCCCGGACTGCCCGACCCACGCCGCCGCCCGATCGATGCGGCAATCCCACCCCACCCACAACTGCCCCGGAGGAACCACGTGAGCGAGCAGACGATCACCATCGACGGCCAGTCCGTCCCGCTCGACGACGTCATCTGGCTGGAGCGCCACCCGTGCGGCTGCGTCGTCTCCGGCGTCGTGGCCGTCGTCGCCAACGAATGGACGCTGGCCACCGCCGACGACGCCGCCCGCCACATCCACGACACCGACGGGGAACGCCAGCGAGCCGCCGGGCAGGGCCTCACGTTCGAGCCCGTCACCGGCCTGCGCTACCGCACCCAGTTCGCGGGCCGCTGGCACTGCGAACGCCACGCCCGACCGGCCTCCGCGTAGGGGGACCGGTGGTGTTGAAACCCCCGCCGCACACGCGGCCCGAACCCAGGAGAAACCCGATGCCGTACCCGCCCGCCGACGACCGTCTGCGGCACCTGCTGGCCCAACGGATCAACTGTCACGTCGACACGTGGAGGCTCGCGTTCTTCATCGCTGGCGCGATCGTCGACGACCCGGAGATCCGCGCCGAGATGAAGCGCATCGCCGACGCCCACGCCTCGGGTCAGCCGTGCGGCGACCGCAACTGCCGCGCCTGCTTCGAGACGGTCAGCGGCGCCCCGACCACCCCGTGACAGCCGGCAGCCCGGGGCGCCGGTAACACGCCGGGCCTGGCCCTGATCATCCCACCCCGACCCCGCCTGGAGAACCGATGACCGACCAGACCACCGAGGACGACGAGCGGGCAGCCCGTAACGCGTGGCTGCTGAGCCTGTCCGTCAACCAGATCACGCGCTTCGGCACGGAGACGATGCTCGACTGGCTCGACGCCCGCCGGGAGTGGCGCGTCGCCCGGTTGCGCGCGGCGTGCCGGGACCTCCGCGAGCAGAGCGAGGCCCGAGAGCGAAGCCACGCCCGTCTTGCCGCGCTGCTCTCAACCGCTCCGCACACGCCGCTTGGAGGAACCCGATGACCGATCAGACCACCACCGACCGCGATCGCCGTGACCGGTACATCGAGACGCTGCGAGCAGTCGAGACCGGCATGGACTACACGTCCGTGGTTGCCGTTGCCGAGGAGGCGATGGAGCTCGCCGACGAGGAGATTGCCGCTGCTCGGTACAGCCGAGCGCTGGCCACGCCTCCGTCGGCAGAGAACGCGACGTTCATCGGCAACCGACTTGCTGCCCCGCTGCCGCCTGCCGTGCAGACTCCGATCCGTGAGCAGCTCCTGAACGCGCTGGACTTCTCGTTCTGCCAGTCCCTGGGCTACAGCACGCCGGAGGGGCTGCTGGCCGCCTACGAGGCCAGCCGGACACAGACCGTGGACGACAGGGCGCTGGAGGCCCTGTCCGACACCCTGTACGACGCGCTGTACGCGATCACCCCGTTCGCGGAGCAGCACTTCGCCGACGAGCGGGAGGGGCTGCGGAACGCGGTCCGTGCCGTCCTGAAGCAGGCCGCCGTGCTGCCCGCGACCACCAACCACGACACCGACACGAGCGCCTCGCACCGGTGCGCCGACTGCGGGGGCGGATTCATCCCGGGCAGCGACGTGGAGTTGACGCACAACTGCGACAACCACCGGAGTGCCGAACCGGCGACCGACGGTGACGCCTCCGATGACCGGCGTCAGCGGTATGCAACCCCGCTGTACGCGATCATGCGGCAGAACGGTTGGGATGGGGAACGCACCGAGCGCGTGGTGCGGGAGATGGACCTCGTCCTTGACGCGGTGACGGTCGTCGCGGACGCCGAGCAGCAGGATCTGCGCGCCCAGATCGCGAACCTCCGCACGATGTACGCCGCGTCCGAGGCCCGGGTGAGCGACCTCATCGACGAGCGGGACCAGCTGCTGGAGACGCGCACCGACCGCCGCGCCGTCCTCCGTGAAGCCGCCGACCGGATCGACAACGAGGAACTGCCGCCGGACTACGTGGACATGTTCGACAACGGCGCGCGGTGGGCCGCGAAGCTGCTGCGTCGTGTGGCCGACGAGACGGCAGCCACCGAGACGCAGCCTACTGACCTCCCGGCCCTCGCCGCCGCGCTCGACGGCTTCGCCACGCTCCTGGCCACCAGCAGCCGCGACTGGGGCGTCTACCGCGTCGACGCCTGGCTGTACGCCGTCATCTGCGGCTGGGACTGCGAGCAGACCGAACACGACGCCACCTGCACGCATGGCGCCCTTGAGGAGATGGCCGAGCTGCACGGCTGGGACGACGCGACGGTGGCCAAGGCGCGCCGCTACCGGGCCGCCGTCCGGGCACTTGTGGAGACGCACCAGCCCGCCGTCGAGCAGCCGTTCGTCCCACCCGCCCACTACCGCCGCGACGACGACGTGGACTGCTGCGTCCACGCCATCCCCGTCGGCCCCGACTCCTGCCGGGCATGCCGGGAGCTGGCCGACGCGGAGGCCGCCGCCGGGGCGCGGCAGGACGGGGAGGCCTGACCATGGACCGCCAACTGAACGCCTGCGGGTTCTCGTCCGAGACCATCGCCGCCGAGTACGAGACCGACGCCGCCCTCGCCGAGGCCGGAATGGACATGGCCGACCCGTACTTCCTGGCCGCGTTCCGGGCCGAAGACGAACAGCGCGCCCTGGACTGGCAGGTCAAGGCGCGGCAGGACGGGGCGCAGTGACCGACCTCGCCGCCCGCCGTACCGCCGCCCTGGCCGCTCTGGCCCGCCGCCACCTTCCCGCCGGGCAATTCCCGGGGGAGACCCGGCCGTCGGGGGACTTGCCGACGGATTGGCGGGAGGCGCTCGCCTACCTCGACGCCCGGGACCGGATGGAGGGCGGGGAGGCACCTCCGCCCGCCGGAGCCCCACGAGAGGCGCCAGGGGCCTGCTGTGGCCTCTGGCGCCCCCTCCGGCGGGTCTCGCGACGCCGGAACCCCTTTCAAGGCCTCTCAGGGCCCTTCAAAGCCTTTCGATCATCAGGAGACGACATGGCCAACTCCCCCTACCCCTATCGCGTCCGGCTTCACGGCGGCCGGAATGTCCACGCCGCCCGCGACGTGAACGGCGGCCCCAACCGGACCACGGCGTGCGGCTACTACCTGCCCGCCGAGTCCCGCGACCACGGCGTCACGCCCATCGCAGACGTCGAATGCCAGGCCTGCCTGCGCGAGATGCGGCGAGGCACCCAGCCGTGACCGCGGGCCCGCTCCCGTTCTGCGACCCCATGTGGACCGACGCGGAACTCGACGACACCACCCCCGACGATCCCCGGCTCCGCGACCTCCGCGGCCAAGGACTCACCGCCGTACAGCTGCACACGATCACCGACATACCGCTCGCCACCGACCACCTCACCGAAAGGAACCCCATGATCAGCAACGAGCAGTGGGCCACCATCCGCGGCCTCGTCACCTGGCTCGACGCCCACAACGGCCGCGGCGACGAGGAGGTCGCCCTGCGAATCCTCAAGCTCACGGAGGAGGCAGGTGAAGTCGCCCAGGCTTGGATCGGCTTCAAGGGCCAGAACCCGCGGAAGCGCAACGGCTACACGCGGCCCCTGCCGGCGGACGTCGCCGACGAGTTGTGCGACGTGATCGTCACGGCTGCTGTCGCTCTCGGCTCGGTCGTGGACGACCCTGAGGCGCACTTCAACGCCAAGCTCGCGAAGATCGCCGCCCGTTCCCAGGCGGCCACCTGATGCCCAGCGTGATCAGGGCCGCCGCTGTCGCCCGCATCCTCGAGCCCTACCCGCCGTCCGAATGGACCGGCGAAGGCTGGATCCCCGGCTGGCGTGCCGCCCAGGCCGGGCGGCGGCAGGTCAACGTCTTCCACGACGGGCCCGGCGAACAGGACGGCCTCGAGAAGTACCGGCTCGAACTCCAAGCCGCCGGCTACTGCGTGATCCCCGACCAGCAGCCCGGCGGCGGACGACGACGCCTCCACGTCACCCGACCGTGAATCGCCCGCCGCCGCCCCAGATCGGGGCGGCGGCCCGAGAAAGGCCAGCACCATGACCGCAGCGAAGCCGGCCGAGCACCTGCCGCCCAGGCCGTCCACCCGCCGCAAGTACATCAACGCCGCCGCCGAGCGGCTCCTCGCCGACTGCTTCCCCGGCATGATCCCCGCCGCCGTCATCGAAGACGCCCTCCGGCAGAAAGCCATCCGTGAAGGACGCCTCACCCCGCCCAGCCAGACCAGGAGGACACCGTGAACCTCACCGACCACGAGCTGCGCGTCCTCCGGCTCGTCTCACAGGGCCGCACTCACCAGGAGATCGCCGACGAACTGGTGATGACCGCGAAGGGCGTCACCCCGACCGTCAACCGGGCCATCCGGAAGCTCGGCGCCCGCAACGCCCCGCACGCCGTCCACCTCGCCTGGCAGGCCGGGATCCTCCGCCGTGAACGACACGGCGACCACGCCGGATTCGCCGCCCACGTCCGCCGCGGCGAAGACCCGTGGGCCTGCCAGCAAGGCTGCCCCGAAGGAGAGCGTGCCTACCGGGCCGGACGACGACAGCAACGGAAGGAAGCCGCATGAAGCCCTACCGCGTCCTCGTGACCGGCAGTCGGGACTGGGTCACGCCCGAGACGGTGTGGGCCGCCCTGAACGACGTCCGCACCGAGGCTCTCCTCGCCGGCCGGCCACTGGTCGTCGTCCACGGCGCCTGCCCGACCGGGGCCGATCTGCACGCAGCCCAGTGGGCCGACATCGCCGGGCAGTTCAGCCGCCAGGTCACAGCCGAAGACCACCCCGCCCAAGGTCATCCGACGCAGGACTTCGGGCCCTGGCCGGCCGCCGGGCCGCGCCGCAACGCCTACATGGTCAACCTCGGCGCGGATGTCGCCCTCGCGTTCATCGGCCCGTGCACCAGCCCTCGCTGCCGGAAACCCCGACCCCACCCCAGCCACGGCGCATCCAACTGCGCCGACCTCGCCGAGAGCGCCGGCATCCCCGTTCGAAGGAGCTTCACATGACCGACCAGCCCGCAACCCGCACCCAACGGCAAGCGATCACGAAGGCCATCGTCGCGAGGGAGGCCGCCGGTATCCCGCAGCAGCTCCGGGCCCGCGCCTTCAACGCCGTCGGCCCCGCCCTCCAGGCCCGCGGCGAATGGCTGCGCCTCACAGCCAGGCAGACTGTCGCCGACGCTGTCCTCGCCGCGATCAAGCCCGAACTCGACGCCTACCTGCGCTACGAGAACACGATCACCTGGATGACGACTTGCACCTCCTGCGCGACCGTCCTCGACAACGCCGCCCGCGACTTCGAGCGCGCCGACCGAGCCGAGGCCGCCCTCGCCAAAGCCTGGCGCATCCACCGAGAGACCTGTCCCCTCGCCCGCGGAGACGTCGACGCCGGCTTCGCGTGCTCCACGTGCGACGCCCTGAAGGAGCAGCCGTGAGCCGCTACGACGACCTGTCCCCGCGGGCCCTGTGGTGGCTGCAGAACCTCGACGAGCTCGACCTTGCCGCCGAATGCGCCGACTTCGAGGCCCGCTTCGAGAGGGTCCGCGCCCTCGAGCCGAAGCCGCTCGACGGGCTGAACGATCTCGGCCGCGCCCAAGCCAACGGGTGGAACGCCGCCCTCGCCGCCGTCCGGGAAGTCCTCAAGCCGCCGGCCGCCGACCGCAGCGCATGACGAAACCCCGCCCCCTCACCAGAGGGGCGGGGCTTTCGTCGCGCTCAGTAGTCGCCGACGGCTCGGCTGCAGAGATATTTACATCCTGGGCGTAACTATCTCTGCAAGATCGCCAGCCGGATGCTTACCCAGCGTGAGAATCGGCGGTCTGTCAGAACCGGCCGGTGCAGGCCAGGCAGACATGCGACGACTCCCACTCCGCCCGCTGCGCCTCCGCCAACTGCACCGCCTTGTACACAACCGCACCCCAACCCGCTCCGCCCGCGGCGATCAGCAGGCCGAGCAGGATGCTGCCCTCCGTCAGCACCAGGATGCCGACCGCGACCGCCACCAGCGCCGCCCAGTACGACACTTTCGGCCGGGCCGGCGGCGCGTACTTCGCCTTCAACGGCGACTCCGCGGGCAGCGACTGCCAGTAGTGCGGGAGATCGGCGACGTTCGGGGACGAGCAGTCCTTGGACGGGCAGGCGATCACGGCGACCCCCGGGATGCGGCGTTGGGGCAGCAGGGTCGTGGGGTACCGGCGGGTACGGCAAGCGGGATGCGGGCAGTGTGGGCCGGGCCACAGAACGGCAGCAACAAGGGCCCCACCCGTCGCTCTAGGCGAAACGGCCGCCGCCCGAACGAGCCGCACCATGCCGCCCCTTGCCCGGCCGCGCAGTGTGGGCCGCCTGAACCTGGTCCGCGGCAAACAGGGACTCCCCACCCCGCCCCGGCGCGCGCCCGACGGCCTCCAGACCCCACCGGGACATCTGCTTGCGGGCCGAACCGTTCGCCGACTTGCCCGAGTAGCCGAGATGGCTGGCGACCTGGCTGATCGTCCACCGGTCGTAGGTGCGGGAGGCGTAGGCGTCGATGTCGTCCACGTGCCACAAGGGCAGCCGGCCACCGAGGGCGTAGTGCCGCGGCTCCGGCAGGTGGCCGACCTTCCACAGCAGGCTCCAGCCCGTCGGCGACATGACCAGCTGGTGGGTGTCGGCGAGGTAGGGCCGAACCGTGTCCAGGGTGAGGCAGCGGTCGTCGCGGGCCGCGTCAGCGGAAGGGACGCGTTCGTCGAGGATGGTGAGGCTGTCGCGGGACCCGGCGATGGGGTACACGTCGTGGGCGAGGCCGTGGGCTTCCCGCTCCAGCCACTCCTCGGCCGGGGTGACGGAGTCGGCGCGCAGCGCGGTAGGGCGGATCACGGTGGTGACGGGCTGGGCGGCGATCTCGTCGGCTTCGGGGCCGGTGCCGTACCGCCAGGCGAAGTTCGGGGCGTCGCCCTTGGTCTTGCCGGTGGCACACAGGATGCCGATGGGCCGGTGGCCGGTGGAGGCGTGGATGGCTTCGGCGAGTGCGCGGGCCTTGGGGGTGAGGGTGTCGAGGTCGACGGTGTCGGTGAAGGCGGTGGTGCCGCCTGCGGTGCGGCGGATGTTGAGGGTGACGAGGGTGGGCATGGCGGCGTCTCCGGCTCTGGTGGCGGGTGGTCAGGTGGCAAGCTGGGTGCGGATCTGCTTGGCCAGGTCGATGACCGCTTCCATCGGGATCGCCGCGGTCGACTGGTGCTTGACGCGGAGTCGGCCCTGGTCGAGGAAGGCGATGCCGTTGACGATCTCGTCGGGGCCATCCTCGATCTGGTCGGTGATGGTGATCTGAGAGCCGGTGAGGGCGATCAGGGTGGCGGTGCGGTCGCCTTCGTGGGTGATGGCGTTGAGGCGGTCGGCGAAGAGCGGGGCGAGGCCGGTGATGGTGGTCCAGGTGGAGCCGTTCTTGCGGGTGCGGGTCTTCACCGTGGCGGTGGCCGTGATGTCGGCGTGCGTGTAGGTACCGGTGAGGTTGATGGTCACGGGCTTGGCCTTCCTGGCACGCAGGGCGCCGATGGTGATCCGGTGGGCGAGGGAGGCGGTGTCGATGATCCAGCGGCCGGCCTGCTTGGTGGCGGCGATGATGCCGCGGCGGCACCAGGTGCGGATGGTGGCGGTGGTGACGTTGGCCTGGAGTGCGGCGGCGGTGGTGTTCATCGGGTCCCCCTTGGTTTGATGACTCCATAATGCCTCATGGTGAGGCATTATGGCAAGGGAGTGTGACCACCCGATCCCCGGTAGCGGGACCCCAAGACGCAGAATCGCCCGCCACCAGCAGAAAGCTAATGGCGGGCAGCGAAAAGACCGGTCGGTCGAGGCGGCAAGATGGGCCATCCCCGCAGGGGCGGGGAGCACGGGCACGTAACCGGAAACGCTCGTTCCAGCCTTGGGCCAACCCCGCCAGTGCGGGGAGCAACCGTCAACTTTCCGACGGCACCGCCACCATGCCACGCCCCACCGACAAACCGCAGGCGAACGCCCGGCTACAGCTCCGTCACCTCGAACGGGGCGGGCAGTGGCGGCAGCGCCACCCGCAACGCCCGGCCCAGCAGGGCGCTACCGAGGGAACCTTGCCAGCCAGGCAGGAAGCGGCTTGTCGTCACTCCAGTAGTGCATCAGCGCATACTTGAACGACAGCAAATCCACCTCGCGAACCGACTGCAAGGCTTGGGGGTCCTCCCGGCCGAGCTGCGCCAGCGCACGCTGCCGCTTGTCCCGGTACACCTGCGGGCGCTTCCGCTCGAACTGCAACAGCAGCCGACGCACCTGATCGTCGTCGAGGTCGTTCGCCGACGCATACAGACGGTCGAGTTCCACCTGGCGTCGATCTTGCGCGCTCGTCGCCTCCCCCGCGCGAGCGGCAGCGAGCGCGGAGGAATGTTCGTCGCCAGCATCTTCTTCCTCCGTACTTCTTCCGTCACTACTTCCTGAAGAGGTACCGCTCACCGACGTCCCGCCGACGGACGTACCGTCCACCGACGTGCCGCCAGCGGTACCCCGGTCCCGGGGGATGTCGAACACCTCCAGCACAGTGACGAACCGCCCCCGCTCGCCCTTCTCTCGGCGCCGCACGATGTAGCCGGCCGCCTCCAGCTCGGAGAACGCCGACCGGAGGCCGCGCCGCCCCTCGCCCACGACATCACCCCGGTGCCGTCGGGCCCGGTCAGACAACGCGTCAGCGTTCGTTTCCCAGCCCGACGGACGGCTCAACAGCTCGGCCAGCACGCCGCGGGCGCAATACGTCAACCGGTCATCCCGCAGCAGCGCGTTCGGCAGGATCGTGAAATTGTCGACTGGCCGTGAACGACGGATCTTCAGCACACGCCACGCCCTATGAGACTCGGGCACGCCAAAACAATCATGAATGTCCCTGGTGTTGCGCGGGCCGCACGCCCGCTGATCTGCGAAACGGCCGGACGGGGTCACCGTCCGGCCGATCGTGTGAACCGCTACGCTGCGCCGATCACGCAGACGCCGAAAGCTCCGTCAGTTCGTACAGGCTCGGCAGCGGCGGAAGCTGCACACGCAGAGCGCGGCCCAGCATCGCGCGGGCCATCAGCTCCCACTCGGCGACGGGCCGCCCCGCCGGCTTCACGAACAGCAGGCTGCCGTCGGGACGGCGAAACGTACCGCCAGTGAAGCCCGGGTCCGCCTCGATCTCCGTCACGTCCACGTCGAACTCGGCCAGAAGGGCATCGAGGGGGGCGTTCATCAGACGCTCGGATGTCGGGTTCGTGACGGGGGTCGCAGTGCCGTCCACTCCAGGGGTTGCTAAAGTCATGACTAGAACTCCGATCTCAGCGGGTTGGATTCTTCTTGGAGCAGCGAGGTGCGAACTCGCCGTTCGAACAGGCCGGGCGGGTGCGAACCGCTCGGCCGTTCGTTTATTCGGTGTCGACCTGCCAGGCCCCCGGCGGGTACACGTCCTCCCAGACCTCTAGCGGTCCGTCTTCATCGTGGAAGACGTTGACCACCACCAGAACGGACGCGGCCGACTCCGGGGGAAGATCGATGCCCAGCGCGTTGAGCTCGTCGTTCGAGATGAGGCGGGCAGTCCTGCGCTCCGGCGACCTTGTGACGTCGCGGCCGGTGCGCTCCTTGTAGAGGTCTTGCCACCAGCGTTCCGACGGTCCGTCGTTCAGCATCTCTGGCACGGTGCCGAGAGCGCGGACGTGGATGAACGAGGTGTCGACGGTGGAGGGGGAGCCTTCGCGGTGGTGCACTCGGCGTCGAATGACGACCTCGTCGTGGGGCTCCAGGTCGAGCAGCTGGGCGATGACCGGGTCCGCGACCGACCTCATGCCGGCCCAGTGGTTGCTGGAGGTTTCGCCGGGGGCGCGTAGTTCACCAGTGCGCGCCCTTCGTCCCAGCCGGGCGGCGCCAGTGACGGCCACGTTCGACTGGTGAGCCACGAAGGTGCCTGTCGAGTTCGCCTCCAGGAGACCTTCCGAGGTGAGCGTCTTGAAGGCCTGATCGATGGTGCCGGACGCTGCACCGGTCTCTTCTGTGATCTTTCGCCTGGAAGGCAGTCGCGTTCCGGGGGCGAGCGTTCCGTCTTGGATGAGCCGCCGGTAGTGCGCGGCGATCTCCAGTGCGGTACGCCGTGTGTTCGGCGGCGGCATGAGTCTCCTGACTTGAGTTTTGGGTGAGGGGGCTTGCTTGCGTTCTAGATTAGCTCTAGATTGGGTTTCCGCAAGCCCCCGCCGCAAGGCGAAAGGGCCTCGCCAGTGGTAGCGCATTGAGCGAGGCCAGGACCCTCGGCACCGGTGGTAGCGCACCGATGCCGAGGCAGCCAGCAACCTGACCGAACCAGGAGCTAGCCATGCCGAACCTTACCCGTGCTCTAGAGCGCTCCGAGCGCAACCCGGCCCAAACCGCCCCGCTGAACCCGGCCGCTGCTGCGGCTCTGGCCCGTCTGGAGTCGAAGCTCGGCGCGGCCGATGTGCAGAAGGCTGCCGCCCGCTACAGGGTGGCGTCGGCCGCGATCGCGAAGGCGTCCCAGGTGTTGGGGGCGCGAGCGTTGACGGAGGTCGAGGCCAGCGACTTCGACTACATGCAGGACGTGATGCGCGAGGCGCGGACCGTCCTGGCCGCCGCGGGCCAGCTCGACTTGATCGGCGGCGTGTGATGGCGGCCCGCGAGATCCTCGCCGACTTCCCGGCTGGCAACCCGCGCGGGTCGTGGCCGGCGGAGGAGAAGGCGGCCGAGCTGACCGCACAGGGCCAGTCCGTCACCGTGACGATGGACCTCGACAGCGACCGGTTCCTGGTCGTGAGGGCCGAGTCGTGAGCGGCCTGGAGCCCAGCTTGGAGCTGGAGGCGGCGGTCGACGAGGTGTTCCTCGGCTGGTGGCCGGCCGACCTGATGGCCATCGTCCGCCAGCCCTACGAGCCCGGCGCCATCACCGCCTACGCCCATCGTGATGGCGGCGCGCACCTGCCGGAGCGTGTGTCGTGACGGAGCGGGAGCGTCTGCAGCTGCTGCGGGCGAAGGCTGCGGAGATTCTGGCGCCGCTGCCGGCGTGGGATGGCGAGTCGCCGTCTGTGTGGGTGGTGGTCGTCGACCCTGAGACGCAGAACCGGATCGCCCATTGGCGGGTGCCTGCCGAGGTGGCGCCTCAGCCCGAGTCCCGGCCTCAGCCCCAGTCCCGTCGTCACCTGCGCGCTGTGCCGGACGCGTCGTGAGTCCGGCCGAGCAGGGCGCGACTGCGAAGGCGCTGGCCGAGCAGACCAGGCGGCACATGGAGGCGGCGAAGGCCGCTGCCGCTGCCGCTGAGGCCGCCCGACTCGCCGCCAACCGGCCCCGTTAGGGCCCCTGATCCGCCGCGGTCGGCGGTGTCCAACCCCCGTCCCGCCGGCCGCGGCATTCCACCCCCGTTCCGGATTGACCGACTGAGGAGATCAGCCATGTCCCGATACCTGGAAGAGTCCGCCGCCCTGCTGCGGAAGGCGTCGACGGAGCACGAGCGCAACTACGCCGACGGGTTGTACGTGAACTCCGCCAACGAGGGCCGTGAGCGGATCGCCCGAGGGTTCGCCGTTCTCGCCGCGATCGACAAGGGCCTGCTGCCCGCCGAGATCACGCAGGACGTGATCCGGGCGATCGTCGAGCACCCCACTGTCTGACCTGCACCCCCCACCCCGCTGTCGACCTGTTGAGGAGTACCCCCATGCCTGTTTCCGCCCAGACCGACTGGCCTGACGGTGTCGTGGCCCGCTACCGGACCGTCGGCGGCGCGACCGTCGACCTGACCGACGACGCCGAGTGTGTCCGGCTCCTGTGTTCGGGCTGCGGCTTCGGTAATCGCCACGCCTACTACCCGCCGGCCGCCCACCGGCTCGCCGAGCGCCACGCCGGCAAGTGCCGCCAGGTGCCCCGCCCCACCGCCTGACCCCGACCGTCCCGCCCATCCTCCGAGGGGAGGCCCCCGTGTTCGCCGACGACAACCCCGCTCTCAGCCCTCTGTGGTCCGGCCGCCGCGCCCCGTTCGTCGCCTTCCAGACCGCGCTCGGTGGCCTGGCCGGCGCCTACGACCTCCGTGACGGCCGCAGCACCGACCCGACGAGCCGGGTGTCCCTGTCCGTCGACGACTGGCACGGCTGGCCGATCGTGGCCGCTCGTCGGATCCCGGTCGCCGCGTTCGACGACCTGCTGTTCGCCGTCCAGCAGCTCCGGGACCGGAGATTCGACGAGAACCGGCGCTGCGGCTGGACGGGGCAGGTCAACGCGGACCGTCGGGCCGCCGCCCGGGACCGCTGGCTGGCGCGCGGCACCGACCCGGACGCGTTCCGGGCCGGGCTGCAGGCCGAGTACGAGGCGTCCGCCCGACTGCACGAGGACGCGGCCAGCCTCCTCGACGGCCCGCTCTAACCGAACTTCAGCACCCCACCCCATCCCACTGCACCTGAAAGGGCCACCCCCAATGTCTCCGTACCTGATCTCCGCCGACCTGGGTTCCACCGAGATCGGCCTGAAGGCCCGCACGATCACCAGCGTCGCCGACGCGCTGACCCTGTCGATCGCTGACCTGTTCGGCGAGTACGCCGACGCCCGCCGCTCCGGTGACCCGGCCCGGATGGCCGCTGTCCGCGACTACGCGGCCGGGCTGGACGCCGACCTCGTCGCCGAGCTCGACGGCTTCGACTACCCCGCCGCCGCCTGACCCGCCCACCGCCGGGGCGCGGAAACCCCACCGCGTCCCGGCACCCCAGTCCCGCCCGACATCAACCGTCTGACCAGAGGAGAACCCGATGCCCGACACCCTGGCCGCCAACCCGTTCACGGCCGACGCCGTAACCCGTCCCGCGGTGGAGAAGACCGGCCGCCGCCCCGACTTCTGGATCGGCTACTCCGGCGAGACCATCACCGGCCCGGAGGTCGCCGACTTCCTCGACGCCACCCGTGTCGTGCTGGAGAAGACCGGCTGGACCCGCAGTTACACCGACAACGACCCGGAGATCCCCGAGCCCGACGAGTCCCTCTCCATCAAGGCGATGCTGCTCACCCTGTGGAGGTACGCCCGCGAAGCTCTCGGGCAGGAGGGGCCGCTCACCCTCACCTACGGCATGTACCGGGTCGACAACAACGACGCGAAGCGGGTCGCTGACCGGGTCCTCGATGCGCTCGTCGCCGCGTACACCGGCACGCCGACCGCGCAGGCCACCGCCTGGGCCGAGCGGAAGAACCGCACCTGGGGTGAGGTCCGGGACCTTCTGACTGCCGGCGTCGACCTCGCCCGCACCCACGGTCCCCGCTGATGCCCGACGACCGCTGCCCCCAGTGCGAGGAGCACGCCGAGCTCCACAAGGGCAACTGGCTCGGCCTTGGTGATCAGACCAAGCCGTGCCTGCCGTGCGAGGACCACGCGAAGAACGGCTGCCCTGACCGCCGCAAGATCCGCTGGTGGTGACACCCCCCAGCCCTGGCCGACCGATCACGGGTCTACCGCCTCGAAGCAGGCCAGGGCGCTCCGCACCACCCAACTCCAACGAGAGGAAGATCCATGAGTTTCAAGAAGGGCGACCTGGTGGTCGTGGTCGCTGCGGGCCCGGAGAACGCGGGCACGGTCGGCAAGACCGGCATCGTCGTCGACGGCGGGGCCCTGTCCGGTGGCGACGTGTCCGTCAAGGGGATCGACCACCGCGTCGTCGAGGCGATCAAGGGCTACCGGTCGTACATGCCCAACCAGCTGCGGAAGGCGTGACCGCCGTGCACGCCGGGAGCGCAGACGAGCTGCGCGAGAAGGAGCGCCGGTCGCAGGAGATCGGCCGGAAGATCGCCGACCTGCTCAACGAGGCAGCCGCCATCGCCCCCGGGGCCGTGTCGGCGAACGTGACCGGGCTCGGCTGGCGGATTCGCGGCGCAGGCGGCGGCTTCCGCGCCGACACGAGGTGACCGCCGTGCCGATCACGTTCCGCAAGAGCTTCCGGATCCTGCCCGGCGTCCGCATCAACATCAACCGCCGGTCCTGGTCGATCACCGTCGGGCCGAAGGGCGGACCGAAGCGCACCTGGTCCAGCACCGGACAGACCACCACCAGCTACGACCTCCCCGGACCCTTCGGCTACCGCACCACCCGCCGCCGCAACCCCCGCTGATCGAAAGGAACGCCATGCCCACGAAGGACAAGTGCTGGGTCTGCGGACGACCCGGAGCCGAACCGGAGCGGACGCTCCTCGGCTTCAAGAAGCCCGTATGCCCGCCCGGCAAGGGCTGCTCCAGCAACCAGACAAAGCGCTAACACCCACCTCAACTCAGAAGGGACCACGTAGTCATGACTGCCAGCCCGCCGAAGGTAAACGGCCACGCCCGGCCGCCGGCCGTGCCGGCCCTGCAAGTACTGGGGGACTGGCAGCCCGTCGCGCCCGAGACCAAGCCCACCGCCGACAGTGCTAACCCACCCGTCGCTGAGCCGTCCACCACGCCCGGCCCCGACAGCGACCTGGTCGAGCAGGCCAAGGCCGAAGCGATCCGGGCGCAGGCGTGGGCCGAGTCCGAGGAGCGCCGCCTCGCCGCCGAAGTCGAGAAGGAAGCCGCGCTCAAGCGGGCCGCCGCCGAAGCCGAAGCGATCCGGATCAAGGCCGAGGAAGACGCCCGGAAGCAGCGCCTCGCCAATGACCGTGCCGAACGCAAGGCCGCTGAGGAGCAGGCGGCATCCCAGGCGCGGATCGCCGAGCACAACCGGCGCCGCGACGAAGCCGACCGGGCCCGGGAGCGTGCCGCCCGGGAGGATGCCGAGCAGCAGCAGTCGGAAACCGAGAAGGCCGAGGTTGTCGCCAAGTCCAGCAAGCGGTGGCGCCGCGTCGCCCTCGGCTTCTACGCCCTGTGCGCCGCAGTCGCCCTGCCCGTGCAGATGGCCGCCTTCTGGGACCCGAACGCCAAGTACCTCCTCGTCGCCCCGATCTTCATCGAAGTGATCGCCCTCGTCGCTCTCGTCGGCGCCGCCGCAGCGGTGACCGACGGGCGCCCGCAGTGGCACTACCGGCTCGTCGCCTGGGCCGGCGCCCTCACCGCCGCCACCATCAACGCCGTACACGGGCTGGGTGCGTTCGATGCCGCCACCGCATTCGGCACCGCCCTCGCCTCCGTCGCAGGGCCCGGCATGTGGGACCTCCACGAGCACGGCCGGATCCGCAAGCGCGACGGCAAGCCGACCTGGCGCGAGCACCGCGCCGCAGCGAAGGCAGCTAAGCGGGCCGCCGCCGAGAAGGCCGCGGAGGAAGAGAAGCGGGCCGCCGAGAAAGAGGCCGCCGACGAGGCCGCCCAGGAGGCCGCGAAGCAGCTCGCGGAGCTGCGCCAGGCCGAGTTCGAAGACGTGTGGAAGCACGCCCGGAAGCTGGCCGCGGCACTCGGCGAAACGACCGTCACCGAGGCCGTGTGGCGACGTGCGCACAAGGACATCCGCGGCGCCGACCCGGGCGAGGACGCGGAGACGATCCGGGCCCGCAACGCCGCCGAAGCAAGGGTCGAAGCGGCCCGCCAGAAGCGCTCCGTGAACACCCTCAGCAAGACCACGAACGCACAGCGTGCGATCCAAATGAACGGCTCCCCGCGCCGCTCCTCGTACAAGCCGGTTCCGCCGCGTCGGACACCCGGCGACACGCCCTCGTACCACCCGCTTGCCCGCCGTGCGAACGGTGAGACGAAGCGCCGCTCGAACGCCGCCAAGAACGCCGACTAACCCATCCCTTGGAGTGATCAGATTATGAACGTCACCCTTCGTCGTATCGCCGTGTCGGGCAGTGCCGCGGTCGCCGTCCTCGGCGGTGCCGCCACCATCACCCTGGCCGCCCCCTCGCCGGCTTCCGCCGCCGTCTCCGAGCACGTCGTCGAGCGGGCCGTCACCGCCCCCGTCACGCTGCCCGACGGGCGCACGATCCGGATCACCGGCATGGGCGGCTACGGCCACCACGCCACCGACAAGCACATCGCCGTCGTCGCCGGATTCAAGGCCGACACCGAGCCCGGCAGCAGCGACGGCATCACCAACGGCCTCACCCCCGACGGCGGCACCGGCGCGCAGCTGACCAACCCGCAGCAGCAGGCCCCGGCCGGCACGCAGCAGCAGTACCAGACCCAGGCGGGCGGGGGCACGATCGGCGTCACGGTCGCTGTCGGCGTCGGACTGCTGATCGGCGTGATCGTCATGCTCAAGCGGGGCTCAATGAAGTTCGTCCAGGCCGCCGCGTGCATCGCCCTCGGCGTGTACCTCGCCCCCACGTTCGTCGGCCCGCTCGTCCAGCAGCTCGGCGGATCCGTCGGCGTCGGTCTCGGCAACGTCTGGTCCGGCTTCTAGGCCACACCCAACCCGCGGGGCCCCAACCGGGGCCACGCCCCGCCCCAGAAAGGACTGGCCCTGTGGCCACCGAGACCGAGCCCGTCGAGCAGCAGATCCCGCCCATGCCGTCCGAGCCGCCCACCATCCCCCGCAAGGAGCGGATCAAGGCCGCGTTCGCCGTACAGCGCGCCCACGCCTCCGCCCGCACCAAGGACTGGCTCGCAGGCGGCGACCTCGACCACGTCGACATCATCCAAGCCGCCACCGAGCGGAAGAACCGCAAGCACGCCGAGAAGGTCGCCAACCAGCAGCGGATCGTCGCCGAAGCCCACGGCCGCCTCCACCACGCCAAGATGCAGGCCGAGAACGGGGAGACGGTCAGCGCCGCCACCCTGTCCAGCCTCGGAGGGCGCGCCGCCGCCGAAGAAGCCAAGCTGTCCGCGCTGCAGGCCACCATCGTGCTGCCGCCCACCGACCGCGAAATCAACAACGTGCGCAGCGGCAAGAAGGCCGGGCGCGCTGCGATCCTCGCCGGAGGCGGACTCGCCGCGGCGCCCGTTCTCGGCGCCACCATCGAGCAGGCCGCCACCGGTCAGCCCATGCTCCTCGCCGCCCTCGGCACCGCCGCCGGCTACGGCTGGTATCTCGTGTCCCGCCCTTTCGTCGCCGGCCAGCCTGCACCTGCCCCGACCATGGGGGAGCAGCCGCTGGCCTCCGCGGTGGTCAACCTGGCGAAGGACGGGCTGCAGCCGGGGCAGCGTGAGTTCAACGCCCCGCCCCCGCCCGCTCTCACCGTCGAACAGTTGGAGGACGCCCTCCGTGCAATCGGCGAGATCCGTGGCGAGGAGAAGATCCAGATCCTGGCTGTGCCGCAGAGGGAGAAGGACGGCAACACCACCGTCGTGTTCGACCTGCCGCCGCGGACGACCGTCGCCGAACTGAAGAAGAAGCTGCCCAAGCTCGCCGGGGCTCTCGGCCGGGACGTGTCCATGGTCGACGTGACCAAGGCCGGCACCGAGGCCCGCGCCTCCCTGTGGCTGACCGACCAGGACGCGTTCGAGAACACCCGGCCGTCGCCGCTCATCAAGGCCCCGACCCAGCTGGATGCGTGGAAGGACGGGGTGCCGGTCGCCTGGAACAAGCGGGGCGCCACCATCCGTCTCGCGATCAACAACCAGTCCTACGTCATCGCCGGCATGACCCGCTCCGGCAAGGGCGTCGGCGCGTCCAACCTGGTCGTCGGCACCAGCTTCGACCCGCGGATCAACCTGCGGATCGTGGCAGGGAAGAACAACGGCGAGTGGGACCCCTACGCCAAGACGGGCGTCGCCTCCACCTACTTCAAGCCCAACCCCGAACGGCTCCTGGCCTTGCTGCGGGCGCTGCTCGCCGACAAGGACCGGCGGGAGCGGGACCTGGGCGTACTGGGGAAGTCCAAGCTGGTCGGCCCGGTCATCGAACAGATCGGCGGCATAGAGCTGCTGGTCATCGACGAACTGGCCACCTACACCCGCCCCGGGAAGCCCCTGCGGGACGAGATCCTGGAAGCGCTGATCGAGCTGTCCGCCGTTGCGGCGGGCGCCGGAATCCTCATGGTGCTGATCACTCAGTACCCGGAGGCCGATGTCATCCCGCAGGCCCTCGCCATGAACTGCGGCGCCCGGTGGGCGATGCGCGTCGAGAACGCCACCCAGTCCAACGCGATCCTCGGCGGCGGCCAGGCCAGCGCCGGGAGGGACGCGTCCAAGTTCGATCCGCCGCGGCCCGGCTTCGGCTGGCTCGTCAACCCGTTTGCCGGCGTCACCGACCTTGCCCGCTCTTTCGACCTGGACGAGGACGAGCGCGGCGAGATCACGATGCTACTGGAGAAGGCCGCGAAGATCCGCGAGGGTGCGGGGCGTCTGGCCGGGCAGTGGGACGACCCCATCGAGAAGCATCTCCTCAACGCCACCGGCCTGTCCTCCACGGCCGGCGGACCTAAGCGGGACGGCGTGCCGGGGCGGAACGTCCTGCAGTTGACGCCCGAGCAGCGTATGCAGATGGACGCCTGTCGGGGCTGCCTGATCGCCATGAACGACCTTGGCCGTGACGTGGCTCAGTTGGACGAGATGGCCGAGCTGATCGGTGAGTCGATGACGCCTGACCGGTTGGGTGAACTGCTGCGCGCGGCGGGCGCCGGTTCGACCGTGAAGGTCGTCATCGAGGGCCGCGGCCGGGTGAACGGCTACCGCCGGGCGCCCATCGTCGACGCTCTCCAGTTCCTCGAAGGCGCCTAGACATCCTCGGACAGTGGGGTAGTTCATCCCGTTTAGTCCGCTGGTCAGCGCACGGACGGAGGGTGGGCCCGACCTAGGGACGGCCCACCCCGTGTCCGGCACCAATCCGACCCCCATACCTGCACAAACAGTGCACCTGTCTGGGTGTAAACCACCACAAACCAGAAACGGAGACCATCCTATGCCCAAGCAGTGGAGCGCCGGCCAGGCGAAGAAGTTCGCCCGCGAATTGAAGCTCGGACAGTCCTACTACGTCGTCTACGACATCAGCCGGCGGTGCGCCCCCTACGAGGACTCGCAGCTGTACGGGGAGTACCGGTTCACGGACCGGCTGCCGTTCACCGGCAACCCGTGCACGGAGTCCGGGTACAGCGCGGTGACCCTGTGCCAGACCCGCGGCCCGGTCTACGACGCTCCGCCGCGCGGCATGCGGAACATCGCCGACCCGTCCCCTCAGGTTGCGGGCCCGCTGGGCTCCAACGACTACGAGGGGATCTTGGACGAGGACGAGTTGCGCGGCTTGGAGAAGCAGGCGGCTCAGGGCTCCAACCCGCGCACCCGGCGGCGGCTCGGCGGCTGGCGCGTCTGATGATCACCGACCGGGAGTTGATCCGGGCGTTCGTGGCCGCACGCAGGCGCGGCGACACCGAGGCAGCCCGGGAAGCCGAGCGCATCGCCCGCCACCGGTTCATCGACGACCCACTGACCACCAACGCCTACCAGGCAATCGTCGACATCCAAGCCGCAGTGCCGCCAGGAACCCCGCGGCAAGACACCTGACCCAACCGAAGGAGATCACCGTGCAGTACACGCACCAGTCCGTGAAGGACTACATCGCGGCGAAGAAGCGCGGCGACCGTGCCACCACCGACCGGATCATCCGCGAGGTCACGGCCCGCTTCGACACCCGCACCACCGACGGCAGCGAGGCCGCCGAACTCCTCGACGCCACCATGACCGTCCGCTTCGGCGAGGGGGAGTGACTGCGATGCCGACCCGTGAAGCCCTGCTCGACGCCGCCGCTTCGGCGATGAGGCGAGGCCTGGAGTTGAACGCTCTGGGCGCTGACCCTTCACACCCGGACTACGCGAAGGTCATGCCCGCGCAGCATGCGGCAGCCGCAGCCGGTATCAGCCCGGCCGAAATCTGGCAGGCGGCCACCCAGCCGAAGTAGCTCCGCCCGGGGCGCCCCTCGAATGCCTGGCAGCGACCAGGGGCGCCCCGGTCCCCACGCCCACCCGAAGATCGACGAGGAGAACCCCATCATGCCCACGCTCGCCCACGCGCCCGCAAGTCCGCAGGCGCCGCCCGTCCTCGACCTGGACGCCCGACTTGCCCTGGTCGACGCCGCAATGACGGTCCGCCTGGCCGAGGCCGCGGTCGCGTTCGAGGTGAATACGGCGCACCTGCCCGGCGCCGACCCGATCCCGCACATCGCCGAGACGCCCCTGCCCGCACCGTCCCCGTACCGGACTCCGCTGGCCGACCTGCTGCACCGGGCCCGGCTGCGGATCGAGGCCGACGGCTGGTGCCGCGACGCGGTGTTCGACGAGTCGGGCGCCGTCTGCCCGATCCGGGCGATCCGGCTCGAAGCCCGCGGTGACCGGGGCCTCGCCCACGACGCCTGCGTCGCCCTCCTCGACGCCATCCAGCGGCAGTTCGCCGGCGCCGAGACGATCCCCAGCTGGAACGCCCAGCAGACCAGCGGCGGGCCCGTCCTCGCAGCATTCGACTGTGCCGCCAGCCGCGCCCACGCCCGCAACCAGTAGGAGAGACCCCATGTCGAAGCCCACCCCGGAACAGATCCAGGAAGCAGGCCGCCAGTTGCAGCGCGGTGGATTCCTCGGCCGCGGCAGCCAGAAGAAGGCCGACCAGGTCATCGAGGAAGCCGTCGCCGCCGGCATGGACCGTCAGGCCGTCGCCATGGCCATCCTTGGCGCCGCCGCCGACTACGAGCCCCGACGCTGGGCCAGGTAGTAGACGCAGTCTGATCAGCCCGACACGGCAGGGCCCCGACCGTCCGCGGCCGGGGCCTTCGCCGTGGGTACGGCTCGCGCCATCCACCGGCCGTCGGTCATATATCGGGGCATCATCACCGGCTGGAACCCGGCGTCGACCAGCCTGGCCAGGCCCTCGACGCACTCGTCCTCGTCGTCGGCCTGGACGCTCACCCGGATCGCCATACCGGCAGTCTGCCGCGTCCGTCACCCCGGTGACGGCGGATCCGCCGATTCGGGTCACGGAACAGCGACTCCACCTTCACGCCGCCTCCACAAGCGGCCATCATGCATCCACGCACCAAGTTCCTGGGGGGAACCATGAGCCAGCCCACACCACCCATGCCCGACTTCCCGCCCCCGCCGGCGCCGAAGAAGTCCCGCACCAACGCGATCATCATCGGGGTCGCCGTCGCCATCATCGCCGCGATCATCGGAACCGGTGTCGTCGTCGTGCAGAATCAAAACGACGACAGCAAGCCGGCTGCCACCGCCGAGACGAGTCAGCCGACCGACGATCTTGCCGCCCCGGCCGTCGAAGAGCCGGAAGACCCGGAGCCGACCTACCTCGCGCCAGACGCGGAGGACTTCACCGTCGAGCTGCGCACCACGCGGCGGAAGTGTTTCGGCTCTGCGGGCTGCAACGTGACTGTAGAGCCGAAGCTCGCCTACAACGGGCTCGCTGACGATTTGGACCCGGACGCCACCTTCGAGCTCACCTATGAGATCCGCGGGGGCGGGGATGGGCCGGTAATTGAGACGGCCGAGTTGTCGGATCGGACGACGCTGAACTTCACACCGTCCCTGCTCACTGGTGTCCCATCGAGCGCAAAGCTGTCCGTAGAGATCACTGAGGTCGTGGAGCGCGCGTACTGACAGGCACGGCAGCAGTGAGGCCCCGCCCGGATCCCGGGCGGGGCCTTCGTCGTGTGCGGCTACCGGCGCCGCCGCCACGCCCGCCACAGCCGATATGCCCGGTAGGCGAGCAGCGGCACCACCACGGCGGCGACCACGACACCCACCCACGGCGGTAGGGAGCCGGAGTCCGGCAGGTAGATCGCCGTCACGGGCGTCGCCCCGCCAGTTCATGCATCCTGCGAATCCCCAGCCTGGGCCTTCTTGAGTCGTTCGGCGCGGTCGCGATATCGCTCGTCGGGTTCGATGCCCGCATCCCGGGCCATCTTGCGGACGTGCGCGCCGGTCCAGCCGGAGGCTTTGGCGACCTCGGTCGGCTTGAGGTGCCCTTCGCGGAGAGCGGCGAGGACGAGTTCGCGGAGGTCGTCGCTGGACTTCTTGAGGCGGTCGGCGTCGCGCTGTCGGCGGGCGCCGGCTGTGGCGATCTCTTCGAGGGTGGGTGGCTCGTCGGCGGGGGTCGGCGTCATGGCATCAATCTATCGCAAGGGACTTGCGGTGCCTATGCCTCATGGGTACTGTCTGAGGTGTCTCCAGCGCAACACATGATCGCTAGTGAGTTGCCAGACCTGATCCGTAAGTCGCACCAAGGGGGACCAGATGAACGCCGCCGCCCAGATCCGCCGCACCCACGCCGCCGCCCAGCGAGTGACCAAAGCCCTCGCCTACCGGGCCCGCAGCGGAGCCGTCATCGTCGCCGTCGAGAACGGCCGCCTCGTCCGCACCGGCGACATCCTCAACCGGCTCGGCGCCGCCGACCTCAAGGACGGCTACCAGTCCTGGTACGGCCGGCACGTCAAGAAGGCCCACATCGCCGCCACCGGCAGCGAGCCCGTCCGCGTCTGGGTCCGCCACCGCACCACCGGCAAGTGGATCCACGTCCACGCCTACAGCCCCTTCGACATGGCGCTGTACATCGGCCTCGCCACCTACAAGCAGACAAAGCACCTGGTCCAGCCCAGCCTCTTCCAGGCCGCCTATGCGGAGGCCGCCTGATGCGCCGGCTGGAGTTCAAGCTCGCCGCCGCACGCCTCGCCCTCGCCGCCTAGGAGCCCGCCATGCTGAACCCTCTGATCGTCTGGGAGCCCGGAACCCTCGTCCGCTACCACGGCAGCATCACCGAACTTCACGGCGAGTACCGGGCCTACCCGTGCACCTGCCTCCGCTGCGACGACCCGAACACCGGAAGCGTCCGCTTCGAACTCGTCGACCAGACCGGCACCGTCGTGGCTTCCTGTATCCGGGCCCGTTCCATCACGCGGGTCAACGACGGTGACGCCGACACTGGCCACGACGACTGCATCGAACCGCACTACGACTCGTCAGGCGAGTACGTCGACTGTGACGGCAGGCCGCTGTGATCGCCCGCCCGTCGTCCCCGGTTCCGGTGCCGGATGCGGTGGCCCTGCTGGCCGGCCGTCATCTTCCGGCCCGGGTCCAAGCGGCAGTGGCGGATGCCGCGGAGGCGGCCCGCCTGTACGCCGCCTGCCGCGGCCCCCAGTACACCGAAGCCCGGCAGCTCCTCGAAGCCCGACTGTGCCGAGCCAACAAGGTGCTGGCCGCGCACAATCCTGGGCTCACCGTGCGGTGGGCCAACATCCCAACCCTCATCACGAAGGAGGAGCGATGACCGCTCCCACCCAGCCGCGATTCGTCGTGGAGAAGCACGGGCCCGGCAGCTTCTACGTCTTCGACACGGCCAGCGGTCTGAGCCGCCACCCGTCCTTCACCCGCCGGGGCGCCCAGAAGATCGCCGACCGGAAGAACGCCGAACAGGCCACGAAGGAGCGCCCCTGATGGAGATCGTCAGCATCGACAAGGACGGCAACGTCGTCGTCAAGATGAGCGCACGGGAGACGAAGGCCGTGTACGACGACCTCAACTACATCCCGTTCAACCACATCTCCCCGCCCGGCGCCAAGTTGTGGGCACTGCTGGAGACGATCGCCGGAAGGGAGACGCTGTGACCGCGAAGCCACGTAAGCCGTGGCGGGTGATCCTCACCCAGGGCGGCATCGAGTCCGCCCAGGTCGCCCACACCAGCGAAGCCAAGGCGTACCAGCACGTGCGGACCGCGCTCCAGGCCGGTGCCGACACGGCGTGGGAAGGCGGACGCTGGTGGCACTTCGAAACCGTCCACGCAGACGAGATCCCGCAGGAGCCGTCATGACCGCAGACGGGGAACCGATGGACGTCGAACAGGCCGTCGCGAACCTCGACCGGGCAATGCACGACCCCGCCCGCCGCTCGGACGCTGTCGGAGATCTGTTCGCCGCCCTCGGAGCCGCAGCCCAGCAGGCGGCCGACCTGCGGCGCGCGGCTCGTGAACTCGCCCGCGAAGCCCGGCGCAACGACCCGATCACGCGCGCCAACCGGTCCGCCGGTGCCCGACGCGGATGGGAGAAGCGCCGGGTACGCGCAGAGCGGGAACGGCTCCTCGACTCCATCGGCAACGAGGTCGCCCGGACCGGGCCCGTCTGTGACGAGATGAACCACAACTCCGTCGGCTCCGAAGTCTTCTGCCAGCTCGAGCCCGGCCACGAAGAAGACCACGACGACGACAACGGCACCACCTGGGAACGGGAGGACTGACCATGCGCCACCCCATCCCTGCCCCGCCGCCCGGCCCGCTGGTCGAGCTGGGGACTCCCGCCGACTGGTGGGACGAAACCCCCGCCGAATGCGCCCGCTACGACCGCGCACATTTTGACCGAGACGAGGACTGATGAACGAGTACCCCTACCTGCCGCCCGCCTGCAAGCAGGACCGCTGCAACCACGAGGCCGGCCAGTGCCTCCGCTACCGGTCCCGCCGCTGCCTCTCAGGCGAATGCACCCACGCCGGCCAGAACCTCCTCTGCGCCGTCAACTACCCGACCCAGAGCACCGCGGCCAGCCGATGACCGTTCCGAACCCGATGGGCTGCGCCGCGTGCGGCATCGACCGCCGCGGCCACGGCCGCCAACACACCGAGCAGGCCGGCTGGCACGCCTGGACCGAGCCCACCCAGCAGCAGATCAAGGACCGCGTGCTCGCCCGGCGAACCGAGAGGAAGCGCCCGTGACCGGCCGCCTGTCCGCGAAGGCGGCCCGCGCCGTCCTGGATGCCGCCGAGATCGTGAAGGCCCCCGACTGGCCGGAGACCCGACACTGGCATGTCGTCTCCGGCGGGCGGACGCTCGTCGTCATCGAACCGTCCTACGGCGGAACATCCCGCACCGGACGTAACGGATGGAACTGGTGGCTCGCCGATGGGGCCCGCAGCCGGCACCAGCCCGAACCCGCCCGCGAGAAAGCCGCCCTCGCCGGGCTCGCCGCCTGGCAGCGATGGGCCACCAGCAAGGAGACGCCGTGACCGTGGACACCGAACGGCAGGTGATGCAGCCCGTGTTCGAGATCGGCGGCCAGCAGTACTGCGCGGGGGACCAGGTGCGGTTCCCGCGCGCCGCCACCCGCAAGGACCGGGCCCGCATCTACGACATCACCGAAGCGGGTCCCGGCGGGATCACCGCCGAGGTCGACGGATGCCGGTACCAGCTCAGCCGGGGCGACATCGCCGCCATCGGCATCACGCACGCAGACGGGGAGAACCGATGAGACCACTGCTCCTGATAGATGTCGACGGGCCCCTCAACCCGTGGGCAGCCAAGCCGTCTCGCCGTCCCGAGGGCTACCAGACGCACCGGATGCGACCCACCGGCTGGGAGCAGCCGTGGCAGAAGCCGCTCCGCGTCTGGCTCAACCCCGCCCACGGTCCCGCCCTCCAGGCGCTGCCGTTCGACCTCATCTGGTGCACCACCTGGGCGCACGAGGCCAACGAGTGGATCGGCCCGCACATCGGCCTGCCCGAACTGCCCGTCATCGAATGGCCCGACGGTGCGCAGCAGCCCCGATCCGGTTGTGTCGGCGGCACCTTCTGGAAGACCCGCCACGTCGTCGACTGGGCCGCGGGCCGCTCGTTTGCATGGATCGACGACGACTTCGACGACATCGACCGCAAGTACGTCGACCACGAACACGACGGGCCCGCGCTCCTGCACTGGGTCAGCCCGCGAGACGGACTCCTCGACCGAGACTTCAAAGCGCTCGCCCGGTGGGCAGCCCGGCTCAACAGCAACGACGAAGTGGCGTGACCGCCCCGCCGAGGGCCCGCACCTGACACGGTGGGGGCCCTCACGCATGCAGTGGGCAGACTGTAGGGAGATCACCGGAAGGAGGTGAGACCGTGCCCGTCAGGTCCAGGGCGCAATGGCGCTGGATGTTCGCCAACAAGAAGGCGTTCGCCCACCGCTGGGCCCGCTCAAGGAAGCGCCGCTACGGCAAGACCACCGGCTACCGCACCCTCCCCGCGCGGAAGCGAGCCCGCCGCTAGGCAGCAGCCAGCCCCCGCGAGCCCCCGCCCTCCTCTTCGTCCTCGGTCTCGTCCTGGCCCTCGTCCGATCCGGCCTCGGTACCGTCACTGTCGGCTTCGTCCTCGTCGTTCGGCTCCTCAGGCTCCTCGCCGCCGCCGGTGTTGAACGGGTCGCCGGCCGGGGCCATGGACTGCTTGTCGTCGCGGATGCGCCGCACCTCGGCCATGATGTCGGCGTCGTCCCAGGACGGCTCCCGCATCTTCACCTTCATGAACGTGGAGATCGCCCCCGCCGAATCCAGCAGCGACAGAGTCCGTGCGGTCGCTTCCGGATCGGGTTGCACCGCCTGCGGCCACGACGCGGTCAGCTCAGCCGCAGGATCGACACCCTTCGCGCGGCAGTGCCGCACGTCGACCATCATCATCGTCGTCAGATGGTCGAGCAGCGCCGGCCGCTGGTACAGGATCTTCGTGCCGCGGGTCGTCAACGACTCTTCCTTGCGGGCCGTCACCTCGGTCGCCGTCGTCGCGACCGTCCCCTCCTCGCCGAAGCTCTGCGCGGAGTAGCCGGCGCTCGAGAGGATCTGGCGGCGCAGGGCCTTCGCGGTCCGTTCGTGCTCCTCAACCCGGATCTTGAACTGGATGTCGGTGATGGAATCCTTCGCGTCGCCGCTGTCCAGCATGTTCAGGGCGACCTGCACCTCCTGCTCCAGGTTGTAGGAGCCGCCCGTGCCCGGCCCGTCGGTGTCGAGCATCGACTGCGGGATCAGCAGCCGGGCCTTACCCAGCCGTAGGTCCCTCATCCAGCTCGTCCAGGATTCGTCGAGGGCATCCATGAGCGGCTCCACCCCAGACAGGTCTGACCGGCCGAGCGGCGCCGTGTTCGGCACCCCGTCCCACACCCGGTTCGGCAACACATTCGGTACATGCGTGATCAGCAGCCGGCCGATGCCCGTCGACTGCCGGCCCTGACTGTCGGTGCGCGCCACCAGGTACTCGGTGTCCGGATGGTCGGCCAGACTGTCCGCCCGCATCCCGAGTACACCAGGGCCGCCCTCGTACAGGCCGTACTCGATCGCCCCCGGCGTGTGGAACTCCAGCAGCCGCCACACCTTCGACGTGTCCGCAAGAGGCGCCAGCTCCCGCCACACGATCGCCTCCGCCAGCTCACCCCACCGCCACGTCGGCACCACCGCCTCAGGGGCGATCACATCCGTCCACGGCCGCGGGCGCAGCGTCGTATCCCACACCACCCGCAAGTAGACGTTCGACAGGCCCGCCGTCAACTCCGCGGCCTCCCGCAGCTTCGCGTGGCCGCGGTCGTCGAGGTAGCGGCCGATCTGCGCTGTCGTCGTCTTCGCGGTGGCCTTGTCGGTGGAGTCGGCGTCGACCGTCACCTGCGGCACGTCCGCCCACAACAGGTTCGCCGACAGCTCGGCGATGTCCGCGGCGATCGGCACGTGCAGCTTGGCGGCCTGCTGGCCGGGCGTGGCGTCCTGCCCCCAGAAGGTACGCAGCTCGTCACCGCCAGCAGCACGCCGCTGGTCCACGTCGAAGAACTGGCGGGCCACAGCGTTGGAGCGGTAGTTCGTGGGCCCGCCGTACACGGCGGCCAGATGATCTGTGTTGCCGGAGTACCAGGCCCGCCACATGTCCATGTCGGCGTGCGGGATCTCCAGGGCAGGCGGCGGCCAAGTGGTGTTCCCGGACGGGGGCAGTGGCATGACGGTCTCCTTCTAGGCTGCGAGGGCGAGCTGGCGCTGCCACAGGGGTCTGGTCGTGAAAATGCCGTAGCGGAGGGCGTCGACGCCATGGTCAGCAACCTTCAACGGCTGCTCCTCGCCGCGCAGGGCGGCCTTGTCGTCCCAGCTGTAGCCGCCGATCTCCTGGATCAGGGCTTCGCAGGACTTGTGGACGAGGAGCTTGTTCGAGGCGAGCAGCGCGGCCACGGTGCGGATGCCGTCCATGACGTCGTTCTTCGCCGGGGTCGGGGTGAGCCGGTCCCGCTTCAACTGGGTGACGAAGGAGGCGGCGGAGGGGTCGACGGTCACGAACTGGGGACGAACGGCGCCGATGCCCGGGACCTCGGACAGCCACCCCCGGAGCCGCTGCGAGTACTCGGTGTCGGTGAGCTGCTTCTTCGTCTGCCGCGCCTCGTAACGCCACTCCGCCGCCGCGTACAGGCGCCGGTCGCGCCCCAAGCCCAGCAGGACTGCATGGAACGGGTTCGACGTGCCGTAGTCCACGCCGAGGCTGATCCACTTGTGGATGCCGTCCCGAGGCAGCGACGAGACGATATGCCGGTCGCGGTCCCACGAGTCGTAGATCGCACCCTCCGCGGCCACCCACTCGCCCAGGATGAACCGCCGGTAGAAGAGGCCCTCGTGGGAGGCCTTCATGTCGGCGACGTAGTCCTCGTCGAGGAACGGATTGTCGTCGATCGTGAACGAGAACCTGCTCACCGGCTTCCTGCCGGCCTGCGACAGCCAGTCCCGCATGAACCAGTGCGCCGGATTGTCCGGGTTGGTGGTGCACAACAGCTGGGCGCCGCGCACCGACATGCGACCGTACAGCTGCTCGAAGAAGATTTGCGGGACGAGGGTGACCTCGTCGACGTAGGCGCCGCACACCGTCATACCGCGGATCTTCGGTTCGGACTTGGCGTCGTTGGCGCCGATGACGTGCACCACCCGGCCCAGAATGATCGCCGTGGGCGCGCCAGGCGTGTAGTGGATCAGGGACGCGATCGGCCCGAACAGGGCCGGATCCTGCATGGGCAAGAACAAGTTGCGGTGGATGGTTTGCGACGTCTTCCCGATCATCACTAGCTCGCCTGTCGTCGGCGCATTCGCAATGAAGATCAACCACTTGAGCAGAGACGCGATCGTCTTGCCCGACCGGATCGCCCCCTCCCAGCACGAGATTTTGGTCGTCGACTCGGCGACAGACCGGATCTGCTTCCGGGACAGGGGCATCGTCTCGAGCACGGCTACGCCTCGTCGCCCTCGGCCTCGTCCTGCTCCCGCGAGTACCGGACGAGGGCATCGCCCAGCGACCCCAGCATGCTCTTGGCCGAATCGAGTCCGGACGCCTCGGCCGGCGGCACCAGCTTCAGCACCTTGTCCACGGCGATCGCCGCGGCGGTGATGAGTGCCTTCCGGTCCGCGTTCGGCGCCTCGGTGAAGGTGTGCTCGTTGTACTCGTTGTCCTTGCCGCCGAAGGCAAAGACGGTGGTCGGCTGGTAGATGCGGCGCAGGGAGTCCTCGGCGATCTCCATGAACTGCTCGGCGATCAGGCTGCGGCGCTCCTCGAGGTCTGCGGCGCGCGCCTCGGACGCGGCACGGATCTTCGACCGGTCGAAGGTCAGACCGAGGTGGGCGGCCGTGCGGGAGATCACCGAGTTGGTGATGCCCATCTCGCGGCTGATCTCGTTACGGCCCATGCCGAGTGCGTGGAGCTCTCGAAGCTTGGGCCATTTGTCCTCGGCCATGATCTCTCTGGCCATTCAGGGCCTCCAGGTGGTGCGGGCGCGGCGGCGCAGGAGGGTGGGCAGGGGCGTCCCCGAGACAGGCCACGCCGGTGACCAGGGGATCAGTGCACAGCGGCAATGCGGATGGCGAGGTGGTGAACTGATCGCCGTCGTGAACACGGTGCGCTGCGGGTCGAGAGACAGGCCGCCTCGGAATCGCTCTCCGGGGCGGATGTGGAGTCCGGCGTAGGCACGGCATGCAGCGCAGGCCCCGGCCTCGGTGACCCACAGCAGGCGAATGTCAGGGCCGAGACTGCGGGCAATGTGCCGTGCGGCGTTGGCGGCAGCACTGCCGACCGCAACGGCGGTGGCCCTGGCGATCCTGCCGACGGCACGCCTGGCCCGGGAAAAGGCGGAGTTGAGGCCGGCGAGGCCCATCGCGGTGAGGCCGGTGGTGGTGAGCAGGGCGAGCGCATGGCCCTGCTCTTCCTGGATGGCGGCGGGGATGGACGCGGCGGCGGTGCGGGCGTCAGCCCCGGTGTCGACGATGGCGGGCGGGACGGGCTGGCCGCTCATGGTGGCGGCGATGGCCACGTTCTGCTGGGCGCTGCTTTGTGCCGCGTTGAACGCGGCTCGTTCGGCGACGGCTTGGGCTTGCGTGCTCTTACCAGCGAAGGCTCGGCGGAGGAGTTCGCGCGCCCAGGTGATGAAGTCGGCGAGCCGTTCGGGGATTTGCTGGCCGATGGTTTCGCGGATCCAGCGGGTGACGGCGGCGGCTTGGGCGTCGGTGAGGGCTTGGGCGAGGGGCCGGGTGGCGTCGGCGATGGCGCGCTGTTCGAGGGCGCGGAGCCGTTCGGGCTGCTGCTGTGCCCGGTCGGCGATCTGTCCGCTGTCCACTCAACACCCCCCATCATCCTTCGAATCTAAGAGAATCTTGCCTTCTCGCCTTTGATTGTGCAGCATTGAGGCAGGTTCAGGGTTAACATCGTGGCCAACGCGAGGTGATCAAGGCATCACCGACCCGCGCAGGCCGCCCAAGGAGGCACCGATGTCGACCCCCGCCCAGCCCGACAACGCACCCGCGGAACCGAGCACCCAGCCGGCCACCCCGCCCGCGCCCGAAGGCACCCCCGCGCCGACTCCGCCAGAGCCGACCGCAACCCCCGCCACGCCCGCGCCCGAGCAGCAGCCCGAGCCGACCGCGCCGACCGAACCCAAGGGGAAGTCCCCGAAGTTCGAGGGCGAGTTCGACCCGGCGAAGTTCGAGAAGCTCGTCGAGAACATCCGAGGCGACGTCGCAGCTGAGAAGGCCAAGCGCGAAGCCGCAGAGAAGCGGGTCTCTGAGATCGAGCAGAGCCACGCCGACTTCATCAAGAAGCTGGCCGGGCTCGCCGGTGTCAAGACCGACGAGGAGAAGCCGCCCACCCCCGAAGAGCTCGCCAAGCAGCTCGCGGATGAGCAGGCCCGGACCAAGGCGTCCGACGACCGCACCCGCGAGATCCGGGTTGAGCACGCCCTCTACAAGGCTGCACACAAGCTGCAGGCTGACGCAGAGCTTCTGACAGCCGTTCTGGCCCACGGCGGCCAGCTCGCCAAGCTCGACCCGAACGCCGAGTCGTTCTCGGCCGACGTGGAGCAGGCAGTCAAGGCAGCCGTCGAAGCAAACCCGAAGCTCAAGGCCAAGGCGCCGGAGCCGAAGGAGCCGGCCCCCACTCCTGCGGCGGGCGCACCGATGGACGGGGCCCCCGGCGGAAAGCGGCAGCTCGGCAAGGCGGACGTGGACCGAATGACCCCCGAGCAGATCGATCAGGCCGTGAAGGACGGACGACTCAAGTCCTACCTGGGCGGCTAGGCCACTTAGGAGCCTCCGTTGTCCATCAACAACTTCAAGCCCGAGGTCTGGAGCGCGCAGCTTCTCGTCGGCCTCCGCGGCGCCCTGGTGTACGCGCAGCCGCAGCTCGTGAACCGCAACTACGAGGGCGAGATCACGACCCGCGGCCAGTCCGTGCACATCACCACGGTCGGCGATCCGACGATCTTCGACTACGACGCGGGCGACACGATCAACTACGAGGACATCGAGACCGCGGGCACGGACCTGATCATCGATCAGGCCAAGGCGTTCGCTTTCAAGATCGACGACGTGGACAAAGCCCAAGCCCTCCTCAACCCCATGTCGGACATGGCGCAGAACGCCGCCTACGGACTCCGCGACAAGGCCGACGCCTACGTCGCCAGCCTCTACACCGGCGTCGCCGCCGCCAACACGGTCGGCACCACCGGTGCACCGATCAGCCTCAGCGATCCGAAGGACGCCTACGACAAGGTCCTCGTGCCGCTGCGCACCCGGCTCGACCGGGCCAACGTCCCTACCGAGGGGCGCTACTTCGTTGGCTCCCCCGAGTTCGAGGGCGCACTCCTCCGCGACGACCGGTTCGTCCGCGTCGATGCCTCCGGAAGCGAGCAGGGCCTCCGCAACGGCATGACGGGTCGCGCCGCCGGCTTCGACATCCTCAAGTCGAACAACACCCCCAACCCGACCGGCAGTGTCCAGGTCATGCAGGCCGGCTACCCGGGGGCGATCACCTACGCCGAGCAGATCCTGGAGACCGAGGCGCTGCGCCTCCAGTCCACGATCGCCGACGCCATCCGCGGCCTCCACGTATACGGCGCCAAGTTGCTGCGCCCGACCGGCATCGCCGTGGCGTTCGTCCAGCCGTGATCTTCCGGCGTGATCCTCGCCGCCTCTTCTGACCCCGGGAGCCCTCCCATGCCTCGCACAGCTGTCAGCTACACCCCGCTCGTCCCGAACGGGCACCTGTCCAACCCGGCCGGTACCACGATCGACGCTGCCCTCGTCACCAACGGCGTCGTCATCAACGGCGTCGACCCGGAGCACACCCTGCTGCGCGTCAACAACACCGCCACGAGCGCCAAGAACGTAACCGTCCGCACCGGCAGCGGCCACCAGTCATGGATGGCCGGACAGGGCGACATCGTCCAGTCCGTCGGTGCGAACACCGGCTCCGAGTTCCTCGGCCCGTTCACGTCCGCCCGGTTCCAGCAGGCCGGCTCGAAGCTGCATGTCGACTTCGAGTCCGGGTTCACCGGCACGATCACCGTGTTCAAGCTGCCGAAGGCGTTCTGACATGGGGCGCCGCGAGTACATCGGTACGGGAGGGCTCCGGGTTCACCTGGACGATCCGCCCACCCCGGAGATGGCCAAGCAGATCAAGCGCGGCGACCTCACGCCCGTGAACGGCCAGGCTCCGGACGTGGAGGCCGGAGACAAGTCGCTCGTCGTCGTGCACGGCTCCGAGGCTTCGACCGCGGACCGGTTCGGAGTGCACCGGCCGGCGCCCGGCGAGAAGCCGGACCCGCGCGGCACGGCCAAGGACTGGGCGACCTACGCGGTTGCGCTCGGCCTGGAGGCCACGCAGGCGTCCACGCTGTCCCTGACCCAGCTGCAGGAGTGGGTTGAGGCGCACGAGAACGCGCTGGGGGAGGGCGTCGAGGCGCCCGTGCCCGCGGTTGACGCGGACTCCCCGGACGCAGTCGTCCCCGACGGCGCCTCCGGGCCGCCGCAGGTGGAGAAGCCTGCGTCGAACGCGAAGGTCGCCGACTGGCGCACCTACGTGATCGCGCTCGGCATGGACCCGAACGAGGCGAAGGACGCCACGAAGGCCGACTGCCAGGACTACGCGCAGACCGTCGAAGAGGCCCGCGCCGCCCAGCCCGGCGAGGACTCCGAGACCGAGGGCCAGGAGTAGGCCATGGCGTATGCGACCGTCAGCGACCTCGAGGCGTGGCTCACCCCCGAGCCTGCGCCGGCGAATGCTGTGCGCCTGCTGGAGCGGGCGTCCACGGCGATCGACAGGGCGTTGTACGGCCTCGCATACGACAGGGACGATCCCGAAGTGCTGAAGGTGCTGTCGCGGGCGTGTGTGCGGCAGGCCCACTGGCTGATCGACCGTGAGGACGAGACCGGCGCTCAGGATGACCTGGCGTCGATGTCGACGGGGCAGCGCTCGTTTTCCCGGCGCGCACCGAAGGACGGCGATAGCAGCGGTAGCAGTCAGCGGCTGACCTCGTCCGCCGCCGACGTCCTGAAGGTCAGCGGTCTGTTTCACGGCTTCGTCTGGACGTGGGGCTGATGCCGTACAACATCGGCCGCCAGACCGTCACCGTCCTCGCCGCACCGCTGATCGACGGCCCGTACAACTCCAAGGTGCGGGACTGGGAGAACGCCAACCAGACTCCGGTGTCCGGCTGCACGGTCGACATCACCGGCACGTCGGAGACGAAGAACGCGTCCGACCAGACAGTGACGACCGCCCGCCTGGACCTGCCTGCGCACGCGCCGGTCGCCGTGACCGAGTGGATGCGCGTCTCCTGGCAGGGCCGCACCTGGGAAGTCGACGGGGTCCCCTCCGACCCGGAAGCGGCCGGGCCTCTGGCCGGGCAGGTCGTCAACCTGCGGGAGGTGGCGGGCTGATGGCCACCCGAGTCGACATCGACGTGGAGATCGACGCCGAGGCCATCGAGGTCGATCTGCCGCTCGACGATGCCGTGCAGGCCGACCTTGCGGGGCGCATGAAACGCGTCGAAGCCGTGGCCATCGCTACAGCACCCGTCTACACGGGCGAGTTCCGCGACAGCATCCACGCCGTCGAGCAGCCCGACCCGGACGGCACCCGGCACGTCGACGCCGACGCCGCCCACTCCTACTACGTCGAGCACGGCACGACGCAGCGGGACCGCCACGGGCGGGCGATCCACCGACCCCACTACACGCTCGGTCACGCACTTGACGCTGCCGGCGGCGACCACTGATGAAGGAGAACACCGATGGCTGACGGCGACGTCGTGAAGATGAAGCTCACGTTCTGGCGGGGCGACAAGGCCCCCGGCGACCTCATCGAGGTCCCCGCCGACGAGGTGCACCGCTGGAAGGGCTTCGCTGAGCAGGTCGGCGAACCCACACCGTCCGGCGAGTCGACCACCCCGGCAGCCGCGAACAGCCCGTTCCCGCGGCCGGCCGACGGGGCGAAGGTCGACGACTGGCGTACCTACGCCGTCCACCTCGGCATGGAGCAGGCCGACGCCGACAAGGCCACCAAGGCGGACCTCCAGGACTACGCGGCCAAGACCGCCGCCGGGTCGAAGGCCTGACATGGCGACGCCGGTTGTCCTCCCCGACAGCAAGCAGATCGCCATCGACCTGCTGTCGGCCGCCCTCGACGGCGTGCACGTCACGGGGAAGCTGCCGGAGGGCGCAGCGCTCAACGCGGTTCTGCCCGCGGTGCGGATCCTGCGGATCGGCGGCGTAGCGGACCTGCGGGGCTGGGCCGATCCGGCGACACGGGACAACCCCCGCTTCTCCGTCGACTGCTACGGCGCAGACGAAGGCAAGGCCATGCAGCTCGCGCTGCGCGTCCTCGCCGTCTGGGAGGTGCTCACAAGCCGGTCCACCGCCAACGGCGAGGTGACCGGCATCAGCCAGGAGACCGGCCCGCAGGACCGGCCCGAAGACCTCAACTCCGACGCATTCCGCGTCGGGATGATCCTGGGGATGAGCGTGCGCCCACCCCGTGTGACCAGCTAGGAGGCCCATCGTGGGCGACGCAGCGAACATCATCGTCGGCACAGCCGGCAAGGCATACCGGGCCGAGGTCGGGGCGACGTTCCCGACCGGCCCGGAGGAGGCGTGGGGCAGCGACTTCACCGACCTCGGCTTCATCACCCCCGACGGGTTGGAGGAGGCGCTCGAGGAGGAGCGCACCCAGCTCGACGCGTGGGGCGAGGACGCCCCGGTCGTCGACCTCGCCAGGAAGCGCACCCAGACGTTCAAGTTGGTGTTCCGCGAGACGAACGCCTACAACCTCAGCCTGTACTACCAGGTGCGGCTGGCGTCGATGACGTCGACTCCGGCGGTGACCACGCCCACGGCGAAGAAGCAGTTCGTCAGCTTTGGGTCCGGGTCGGTGAACGACACGGTAGAGATCGCCCTCGGCCTCGACGTGATCATGTCGGGGAAGCGGCACCGCATCATGATCGCCCGCTGTGGCGTGTCCGACCGCGAAGCCGTCAAGCACTCCTCAGAGGAGTCCTCGAACTTCGGCATGACGTTCACCGCCCTCGCCGCGCCGGGTGGTGCACAGAGCGTCCAGCACATGATCACCGACGTCACGCTGCCCGCCCCCGAAACGCCGTAACCCCCGACTGGTGGTCCGTCGCGCTCAATCCCTTGGGCGGGGGCGGCACGACGGACCACCTGCACGCCCCCGCCCCGCCCTCGCCCAGAAGGAACCCCAGCCATGTCCAAGCCCAACCGCAAGGTCATCCGCCTCCAGCAGATGCGCGCCCAGCGCGCACAGGCCACCAAGACCCAGTTCGTCGACATCGTCTTCGAGAACGAGCACGGGCAGGAAGAGACGTGCACCCTGCCCACCCAGGACGACTGGCCCGTCGAAGTCATCGAGGCGGTGGAGAAGGACGGCGGTGACGCCAACATCGGCCTGCTCCGACAGCTCGCCGTACCCCCGGACTCCTTCGACCGGCTGCTGAAGATCGGCCGGCTCACCGTCGGCGAACTCAAGGAGATCGTCGAAGACCTCTCCGACGAGGCCGGGACGACGGAGGGGGAAGGCAGTGGCTCCTCGACGTCCTCCGACAGCACGCCGGGAGCCTCCGCGCCGACATCCAGCGCTACTACCCAGGCCGCCGCCTAGAGGAGTTCTGGCGCATGTCCACCGGAGACGGGTCGATGAACTGGGCCGAGCTACGCGACCTGGTCCAGGCACTCCCCGAGGACTCCGCCACCAAGGCCGCCCTCGCAGGCGACACAGAAGGCCGCCGCTGGGACAGCAGCACTTTCCTCCTCGCCGCCATCTACAACGCCCATCTGATGAGCATCCGCATCCTCTGGTCCGCCCACCTGAAAGGGCGGCCACCCGCGATGGAGCCGATCCAGCCGCCCGCGCTGGAGGCGCACGAGGAAGCCGACGCGGCCAAGGAACAGGCGCAGCAGCGGGCCGAGCAGTACCTGGACGGCTTCTCCCCGGCACGGGCCCAGGAGACCGACCAGGCAGAAATCGACGAATGGCAGGCCCGGCTCGCCGAGCTCGACGCAGCACACGGATAGGGGAGGGAGGGCAGCATGGCGGAGCCCAGTGTCGTCGGACGCACCCGGGTATCGCTGATACCGGACACGACGCGTTTCGGCGCGACCATGCTGGAGGAACTCCCGAAGGCGGCACGGCCGGGTGCCATCAAGGCCGGCGACGTCATCGCCGACACGATCACCCGCAAGGTGCGGAGTGCGGTCGCCAAGCTGAAGCCCGTCGTCAAGGTCGGCCTCGACCTTGACACGGCGGCGACGAAGACGGCGCTGGACAAGCTGACCGCCCCCCGCAAGATCAAGCTCGGTGTCGACCTCGACACCGGCACGGCGAAGACAAAACTCGACGAGCTCACGAAGGCCCGCACCGTCAAAGTCACGGCGCAGCTCTCGGACCAGCAGGCAACGGCGACTCTCGACAAGCTCACCAAACCCCGCACCGTGAAAATCACGGCGTCCGTGGACAGCACCGAAGCCGAGAAGAAGCTCGACACACTGGTCCGGCAGCGGACGGTCGACATCCTCCCGCAAATCCAGAGGGCCGCCTACGACCGGGCAGAACGGGACCTTGCCCGACTCTGCCGGGACCGCTACGTCAACATTTACACGCGGGTCAACACCCGCGTCGGTGCACAAGATCTGCAGAACCTGACCCGCAATCGCACAGTGCGGATCGACGCAGACGTCGACACGCGGGCCGCAGCGGCGAGCCTGGCGGCCCTGACCGCCCGGCGCAGCGTCACCGTCAACGCGAACGCCGACACCGCCGCCGCAGCAGCCCGCCTCGCCCTGCTCACACGGGACCGCAGCATCAACGTCCGGGTCCGTACCATCGGCCTCGGCGCACTCACCGCAGGACTCGGCGCCGCCGGAAGCAGCGGCAGAGCCTTCTCGTCTCTGGGCGCCCGAATCGCTGCGATCGGCGTAGCCGCCATCACGGCCCTGCCCACCATCGCCTCCCTCGGCTCCGCCCTCGCACAGCTCGGGCCACTCGCAGCAACCGCAGCCCCAGCGCTCGGTCTCCTCATCGGCGGATTCGCCGCGATCAAGATCGGCACCAAGGGTGTCGGTGACGCCATCAAGGCCGCCTTCCAGCCCGTCGCCGCAGAGGGCGCGAAGGCTGCGTCGGCAACCCGGCAAGTCGAGGACGCGCAACGCTCCCTCGCCCGCGCCCAACGCGCCGTGTCGGACGCCCAACGGGCCGCAGCCGAACGCGTCCGCCAAGCCGAACTTCAAGTCGCCAACGCAGAACGCGACCTCGCATCGGCACAACGCGACGCCCGACAGGCACAGCAGGATCTCACCGCAGCCCGCAGGCAAGCCGCCCGCGACCTGCAGGACATGAACCAGCGGCTCAAAGAAGGCCGCCTGTCCGAGGCAGAAGCCACCCTCGCCATCCAGCAGGCCGAGGAAGACCTGGCCCGAGTCCGCTCCGACCCGGCCGCAACCCAGTTGCAGATCCAGCAGGCTGACCTCACCCGCGAGCGGGCGGTCGCGTCGCTGGAGGCGCAGCGCATCGAAATGCAGCGCCTCCAGCAGGACACCGCCGCCGCCAACAAAGCCGGCGTCGAGGGCTCGCAGGCTGTCGTCCAGGCCAAGCAGCAGATCGCCGCCGCGGACACGCGGGTAGCTGATGAGCAGCGCACCCTGGCCGAGGCGCAGCGCGATGTGACCCGCGCCCAGGTGGACGGCCAGCGGCAGGTCGCCGACGCGCAGGAAGCCGTAGCGGACGCGGTACGCCGCCTCGGCGAAGCGCAGGAGACCACGGCCGCGCAGACCAGCAAACTGGACGAGGCCCTCGCCCGTCTGTCGCCGAACGCCCGCGCCTTCGTGGGAGCCCTGCAGACGATGGCACCCGCCTGGCGAGGCATGAAACTCGACGTACAGGACGCCCTGTTCGCCAACCTCGGTAGCCGCCTTCAGACGGTGGGCGGACAGATCCTGCCCACCGTGCGGGCAGGCCTCGTCGGCGCTGCCGGCGAGCTCAACACGAAGGCGCACAACGCACTCAGTGCTGTGTCCAATCTGCAGCGGGCGGGAACACTCGGTCAGGTCTTCGACGGGCTGCGGCAGAACCTGGGCACCGTCTCCCGTATCCCCGGCCAGCTTGTCACTGGCTTCGCGCAGCTGTCGGTGGCCGCCCAGCCCGCCTTCGACCGCATGGCGAGCGGCCTGGCCGGGGCCATGGACCGGGCCATGGCCAAGCTCGGCACCGCCTTCCAGGACGGCCGACTTGAGGAGGCCATCAACACGGCACTCGACGTGGCCGTCAAGTTCGGCGGCGTCCTCGCCGACCTGGGCGGCATCTTCGCCGGGATCTTCAAGGCCGCGGGCGCGGCGGGCGGCGACTTCTTCGGCGTCATCGGCGCAGCGCTGAAGGAGATCCGCCGGGTCATCGAGATGCCCGAGGTGCAGGCGGCCCTGACCCAGATCTTCAAGGCCCTCAACGCCGTCGCCGGACTGCTGGCCGGAGCGCTCGGCGCAGCCTTGCAGGCATTCCTGCCGGTGCTCGCCGCCATGTCCCCGGTCATCCAGCAGCTTGCGGAGAAGCTCGGCCCGGTCGTCGCCCAGATCTTTCAGCAGCTGGCCACAGCGCTGATGCCGGTCATCGAAGCACTGATGCCGATCATCGCCGATGTGGTCGGCGTCATCGCGGACCTGGCCGTGCAGCTGCTGCCGCTGCTGCAACCGATCGGCCTGCTGATCGCCGAGATCCTGAAGGCGGTCGCCCCGTTCATCACGATGATCGGCGGGCTGCTGACTACGCTGCTGCCTCCGCTGGTGCAGGCCATCACCCCCGTGATCATGGCGCTGCTGCCCGCAGTCGCCATGATCGGGCAACTGCTGGCCCAGCTCGCACCACTGTTTCCGCCGATCCTCCAGGCGCTCCTGCCGCTGCTGCCGCCGCTCACCCAACTGGCCCTGTCGCTCATCACCCTGGCCATGCAGGTCATCACCCCGCTGATGCCACTGATCATCATGCTGGCCGGGCTGTTCACGAAGGTACTCGCCGGGGCGATCGGCTACCTCGTGCCGATCATGAACAAGGTGATCGGCGGCATCACCTGGTTCGTCGACATCCTCACCAAGGGCGTCAAGAAAGTCTTCGAAGGCTTCCACTGGCTGTGGGACAAGCTGCTCGGCCACTCGATCATCCCCGACATCGTCAACGGCACCGTCGGCTGGTTCAAGAAGCTGTGGAACTGGCTGCGGGACCTCGTCACCACCATCAAGAACGGAGTCGTCGCAGGCTTCCGGGGCCTCAAGAACGGGGCCGTCGAGATCTGGGAGTCGTTCTGGGGCCGGGTGAGGTCCATCGCCTCCGGCGCCTGGAAACTCGTCCGCGACGGATGGGACACGTTCGCAGGCAGCCTGACCGGCGCCTTCAAGGACGCCGTCAAGGGACTCGGAAAGGCCTGGCAGGGCCTGCAGAACCTGGTGAAAGCCCCCATCCGGTTCTGGATCGAAACCGTGTTCAACCGCGGCGTAGTCTCCGTCTGGAACAAGACCGCTGCCAAGATTCCCGGCGTCCCAGACCTGAAGCCAATGGCCCTCCCGAAGGGCTTCGCCCGCGGCGGCATCCTCCCCGGCTGGTCCACATTCCGCGACGGCGACGACCAACTCGTCCCCATGCGGCGCGGCGAAGGCGTGTACGTCTCCGAAGTCATGGCCGACCCCTACGAGCGGGCCCGCCTCCATGCCCTCAACGCCGCAGCCATCCGCGGCCAACACCCTGCCGTCGCCCGCGCACAGATGGGCTTCGCCGAGGGCGGCATCCTCGGCGGCATCAAGAACGTCGGCTCCAGCATCGTCTCCAGCGTCGGCAACGTCCTGGAAAAGGGAGCCGACGCAGCCCGCGGCACCCTCGCCGACCTCGCAGCAAAGGCGTTCAAGCCCGTCAAGTCCGGTATCACCAAGGCCCTGGGAAAGAACAAGAGCGGCTGGCCGGGCGCGATCGCCGGCGCCCCACTGAACCTGATCGACAAGGCGATCGACTACATCCGCGGCAAGGACATTCTCGAATCGACCGGCTCATGGATCAAGCCGGTGAACGCCCCCTACGGCACGAAGTTCGGGCAGCGCGGCTCGATGTGGTCGTCTGGCCGGCACACCGGCCTGGACTTCCCTGCCAAGACGGGCACCAAGGTCGTCGCCGTCGACAACGGCACCGTCCAGAAGGTGCAGTCGGGCGGCCCCTACGGCAAACACGTCACCGTCTCCCACGGCGGCGGCCTGCAGTCCCTGTACGCACACATGTCAGCGATGGCCGCCAAGGCCGGTGAGGGCATCAAGCGGGGCGCCCGGATCGGCTCCGTGGGCGCCACAGGCAACGTCACCGGCCCGCACCTTCACCTCGAGGCGCGTGTCAACGGCAAGTCCGTCGACCCGATGAAATACCTGACCGGTGGAGGCGAGGGCGGGTCCGGCGTGCAGCGCTGGACTGGTGTAGTCCGCCAGGCCCTCGGTGACCTCCGCCAGTCGGTGTCGCTGGTGTCGACGACGCTGCGCCGCATGAACCAGGAGTCCGGCGGCAACCCGAAGGCCGTCAACCGCTGGGACTCCAACTGGCAGGCCGGTCACCCGTCGGTCGGCCTGATGCAGGTCATCAAGGGCACGTTCGCCGCCTACGCGGGCAAGTACAAGCGGACCGGCCCGTTCATGTACGGCGTCTCGGTCGACCCGATGGCCAACATCTACTCCAGCATGCGGTACGCCCTGGCCCGTTACGGCTCTCTGTCGAAGGCGTACAACCGTCCTGGCGGCTACGCCCGCGGCGGTGTCGTGGGCATCCGGCGGGGCCTGCCCCGCGGCTACGCGTCCGGCGGCATCATCACGGTCGGCGGCAAGAAGATCGACACCGGCCCGACCGCGGCAGCTGTCGGCGGCGACTTCCTGAAGGCGCTGACGGGCACCGCTGCCGCCATCAACACTGCGATGACCAAGGTCGCGACCGCGATCAAGAACGCGTTCAAGGGCGTCAAGACGACCCTCGACGACAAGCTGCTCAAGCAGATCGCTTCGACAAACAAGAAGCTCCAGGCCCTCTCGAAGCAGCGCGACGACATCGCCGCGAAGATCACGGCGGCGAAGGATCTGGCGAAGACCACCACCGAGGGCGCCAACAGCTTCGCCTCCGTGACCGGCCTGCCCAGCGCAGGCAACGTGTTCAACGCGTCGGGGATCCTCGCCGGGCTCAACGTCCGCCTGGGCCAGTTGAAGAAGTTCGGCGCCAACATCAAACTCCTGGGGGAGCGGGGCCTGAACAAGACCCTCCTTCAGCAGATCATCACTGCGGGTCCGGAGCAGGGGGCTGCATACGCGCAGGCCCTCGTCGACGCCACCCCGGCCGAACTCAAGGACATCAACACTGCCCAGTCGGCAATCTCCAAGGCCGCCACTGGCCTGGGCCAGAACGCTGCGGACGCCATGTACGACGCCGGGGTCGCCTCCGGGAAGGGCTACCTGACAGGCCTCACGTCACAGCAGACCCTGATCGAACGACAGATGCAGATCATGGCCCAAGGTCTGCAGGCAAGCATCAAACGCGCCCTGAAGATCAAGTCGCCGTCGCAGGTGTTCGCCGCCATCGGCCGCTTCACCGGGCAGGGCTTCGCCCAAGGCGTGGCAGCGTCCGTACCCGACGCCGAGGCGGCCACCCTGCGCATGGCGAACGCAGTCCGAGCCACCGCCTCCGCCACCGCAGCCCGCGTACAGAACAACCAGACCATCCGCAACGGCGGCGACCGCATCCTCAACTACAACGCAGCCGTCCGAGAAGTCGCCTCACGCAAGAGCGTCAACGACGCCCTAGCCATGGACGAAATGCTGCACCGAACGCTGGTGGTGGGCTGATGCCGATCCTCGTACCCTCCGTCACCCTCCCACCCGAGGACCAGCAGGGCCCGCCCTGGCCCACGCTCATCAACCAGATGCCGCAGGTCAGCTTCACCGACCCGCGAGGCATCGTGACGGTCTTCTCCGACTGGGAGCGGGGCTGGCTGCTCCAGCCGGGCGCCAAGGGCCTGGACATGCCGGAGTACCAGGTCGCCACCGACGAGTCGCCGGGTATCGACGGCTACGAGGTCCGTGACGTGCGCGCCCAAGGCAAGACGATCACCTTGCCTATCGCGTTCTGGGCCCACGACTCCCGCCAGGCGTACAAGGCCCGCCGACGCGCCCTCATCAACAGCCTCAATCCGAAGCGGGGCGTCGGCACCCTGACATTGACCGAGCCTGACGGGGCGACCCGCAGCATCGGCGCCTACTACACCGGCGGCCTCGAAGGCGACGAGTCCCTGGACGCCGCGGGGGAACGCTGGTGCATCAACGCCCTCACCTTTGGCGCGCCCTCCCCGTACTGGACGGGAACCGAGGTGGCGCACCGGTTCGCGGCCGGCTCGGACGCCGAATTCTTCCCAGTCCTGCCTGTCGAGGTGGGAGATTCGCAGGTGCTGGGTGAGGTCATTGTCGACAACGTCGGCGACGACGTCGCCTACCCCGCGTGGACGATCAAGGGCCCGGCCACGGGCATCACCCTCACGAACCACACCACCGGCCAGGAGATCAACCTCACTCGCACGATCACCGGCACGGACACGGTCGTCATCGACACCCGCGAACGCCGCCAGACAGCCCTCCTCAACGGAGCGACGAACCTGTGGCCGGACCTGTCCGACGACTCCGAACTGTGGCCGCTCCAGGAAGGCGGCAACGAACTGAACCTCGTCGTCGACGGATCAACGTCCGCGACCAGCGTCACCCTCACCTACCAGCCCCGCTACCTGGCGTCATAGGAGGCTGGCCATGGAATCGCAAGCACTCCGGGTGTACGTCCGCAACTCGACGCTGCAGCGGATCGGGCAGGTCGCCGACTACACCAACCTGACCGTCATCCCCCGCCACAACGCCGTCGGTGCGATCACCATGGAGATCTCCGCCGACTCGCCGAGCGCCCCACTGCTTGTCGAAGGCAACGGCCTGATCATCAAAACGCCGACCGGTCACACCGTGATGTCGGGGCCGATCCGAACCCCGGACTGGTCCCGATCCGAATCGGACGCGGGCGGCGGCAAGCTCACCGTCGGCGCCGTGTCGGACGACGAGATCCTCGCCCGCTACGCCTGCTGGCCCTCACCGACCGCAGCTATCGGATCCCAGACCGCATCCGTCTACAAAATCGACGTGCCAGCGGCGGAAACCGGCATGCGGAACCTCGTCAATTTGAACGCCGGGCCCGGCGCCCTCGCAAGCCGCCGCAACCCGCTGCTCACCCTCGCCACCAACGGCGTCCACGGGCCGGCCCTCGTGCGCGAGGTCAACCAGTTCGACAACCTCCTCGTGGTCTTGCAGGACATCGCCAACAGCGCCGGCCTCGGCTTCCGCGTCGTCCAGGTAGGCCCCAGCCTGCAGTTCCAGGTGTTCGAACCCGCCGACCTGTCCGGCACGGCCCGCTTCAGCTTCGGTCTCGGCAACCTCACCGACGCCTCCTACAGCACCACCCCGCCTACCTGCACCCGCGCCATCGTCGTCGCAGGAGGCGGCACCTCACCGAGGGTTTGCAAGACCTACGACCGCGCCGACCCCCTCTTTCCCGGGCTGGTCATCGAGCAGTTCGTCGACCGGACCAGCGTCGACACCGCCTCCGTCGACCTGACCGCGCAGATGGACCAGGCCGGTGAGGAAGCCCTTGCGAACGGCGCGGGACAGGGCTCTCTGTCCATCAGCCCGATCGATCTGCCAATGCTGCGCTACGGCCGCGACTACAACGTCGGCGACACCGTCTCCGCCCAACTCCGGGGCGGCGCCTGGTACACGGACACCGTCCGCGAGGTCACCCTGACCAGCTCCACCAGCGGCTCCACGGTGAAGGCCACCGTCGGCGGTGACAGCTCCGGCGACAGTGCCGTGGGCCGCATCTACAAGTACATCGCCCAGGTCAAGAAGAACGTGGCCAGGCTCCAGACCAGGAAGGCGGCCTGACGATGGCTGAGTTCTCCGCGCCGTTCACCGGCTCCCCGATCACCACCCAACTGCAGTGGTCCCGCATGGTCCGCCGCGGCATCCTCGACGGCGTCCACGCCGACGACTCCTCCAGCACCGCCCTCAAGGTCACCGCCTCCGGCACCACCACCGTCACCGTCGCCCCAGGCCCCGCCACCGTCAACGGCTTCCACTACAACCTCGACGCGCCGAAGAATTTGGATGTCGTCGCCAACGCGGGCGGCGCCGCCCGCATCGACTACGTCGTCCTCCGCGCCGACCAAGCCGCCAAGAAGGTCACCGCCGAATACAAGACCGGCGGCACCACCGCACCCACCCTCACCCAGGACGAAGAAGGCGTGTGGGAGATCCCCATCGCCCAGTGCACGGTCGGCGCCGGATCCTCCGTCGTCACCGCCGCCAACGTCATCGACAAGCGCTACCTCGCCAGCCGACCGCCGATCCCCGGCATCCCGGGAGCCCGCCGCCCGTCCGTGAAGAACGGGCTCCTCGTCGAGGACGGCAAGCTCTACTACGGGGACGGCGCGCAGTGGCGGTGGATGGCCACCGCCGGCGTCGACGACTCCACCTACGCCCCGGTGTGGACGACGAACAACGGCAGCAACCCCATCAACTGGGGGTCCGGCTCCCTCAACTACGGCCGCTACCAGGCATTCGGTAAGCGCGTCGACGTCACCATCCAGCTGCAGCCCACCGGCAACCCGCCCTCCTACGTCGACCCCGTCGAAGTGTCACTGCCGCCAGGCCTGCCCGCCTCCGGTATTCACCGCGCCATGTTCACGTGGCTGGTCGGCTCCGAGAACGGCGAAGGAGCCGCCGGCGGCGTCGGCGTCCTCTACCCGACGATCTCCACAGGCCGGATCGCCCGCCTCCTCTACCCGGTGTCCAACGGCTCCGCCATCACCGCGAAGCCGGACATGCGGAGCCTCATGACCAACTTCCCGTTCAACATCCGCACCGGCGACGTCTTGACGATCGACGGCTCCTACTGGCTCGCCTGAGCCCGGAAAGAAGGTGACCAGTGCCCCGCCACACCTTCGGAGGAAGCCCCTCCGACTACGCCATGGAGCGCGTCGGCAACCAGCTCCTCGTCCGCCCCGGCGCCACCGGCACCGTCTGGGACGCGCTCACCGGCGGCACCCAGTACACGGACCTGACCGACCTCACCGGCACCCCGATCACCCAGGTGACAGCAGACGCGGACGGCGCCGTCGCCTTCATGGGCCCCGACAATGTCACGAGCCTGTACGTCGACTTCGGCTACACCCGGCGCTTCGCCCTGACCGCCGTCGACCTCGGCGAGACACTCACCGACTTCATCGCTCAGGGCGGCCAGCCGGGCGGCTGGGCTCAGCTCGACGGCTCCGGCAACATCGACGGCTCCCAGATCCCCGCACAGTTGGACTGGATCGTCGCCAGCAACCACGGCGCGATCGGTGACGGCGCCACCGACGACACCATGGCCATCCAGGCGGCCATCGACGCCTGCGCGCCGGGTGGCATCGTCTACCTGCCCCGCGGCGTGTACAAGACGACAGCCACCCTCGACCTGAAGAACGGCGTGAGCCTGGTCGGCTCCCACGCCAACATGATGGTCGGACCGGGCATGACGGGCGAGGACTACCCCTGCTACATCCAGCCCGCCATGCCCTTCACCGGCACATCGGTGATCCAGATCATCGGCGAGGACGACGGCGAACACCCGGCGATCTCCGGCGAGCAGCGGCTGACCAACCTGATGCTGGACGGTTCCCAGCTCACCGGCACGTCGATCGACGGCCTGTTCGCCAAGGGCAACGTGCAGAACGTGGTCATGGAGAACTTCACCGTCCGCCAGATGCCCAACAACGGCATGGTCACCGCCGACGTCGCCGGGGTCTTCCCGTACTCGTGGCGACTGCGCCACGTCATGGTCGACAACTGCCACTCCAACGGCATCCTCTTCACCGGCAACACCGACCTCACCCTCGACGATGTGCAGGTCATCGGCTGCTGGGCACAAGGCGTCGTCCTCACCAACATCACCAACGGGCAGCTGGTCGGCTGCCGCACCGAATGGAATGGCAGCCACGGCTACCGCATCACCGGCGCCTGGGGCGACTGGCAGGGCTCCGGCGGCATGCAGATCACCGGCTGCTCCACCGACCGCAACGGCGGCCACGGCATCCTCGTCGACGCCACCGGCAACACCCCCGTCCTGATCTCAGGCCTGATGACGCGCCGCGACGGCCGCAACGGCGGCAGCGGCGGCGGCAACTTCGCAGGCCTCGCCGTCGTCGGCGCAACCGTGCCCGTCACCGTCCACGGCGTCACCTGCTACCCGGGCGTCGACGACGGCGGCGCCTCCACCAACAGCCCCCAGTACGGGGTACGCCTGTCCGGCTCCTCGTCGGTGATGCTGGACGACGCCTACCTCCACGCCCAGACCGCGGGCCTCCTCGACGACGGCACCAACACCGCGGTGTCGCTGGGCCCGAACATCATGACCGTGGCCGGAGCGACCACCGTCGCGGTCCGCACCGTCGACAACCGGTACCGAGCCAACCCCGCCGCCCGCTACGTGGCCGCCTCCACCGCGCCCGCCCGCGAGAAGACCCGCGCCGACTGGGTGTGCGACGGCACAGCCGACGACGTACAGATCCAGGCCGCCATCAACGCCGTGAAGGCCGCAGGTGGCGGTGAGGTCTTCCTGTCACAGGGCGTCTTCAACCTGGCTGCGCAGCTGCGCCTGGAGGGCTCAGACGATGTGGACGTCGAGGTCGACGTCACGGTCCGCGGCGCCGGCAAGCGGTCCACGACGCTCGTTGTGGGCGCCGGGCTGGCGTCGGGACTGCATCTGACGAAGGTGATCCGCGCCAACCTGGAGGACTTCGGCCTGACGGTGGCCGGCGCCTCGCACGGCATCTCCTCGGACTCCACCCACTCCGGGACCAGCGGGCACCGCTCGTTCTGGCACTCGACGTTCCGCAATCTGCAGGTGAGCGGCCCGTTCAACGGAACCCACACCGGCTGGGGCCTGCACCTGGGTTCACCGTTCCGCAGCGTGTTTGAGAACATCGAACTCGCCGGGATCGGCAACGGCATGCGAATGTTCTCGGAGAACGCCGCGTTCAACCCGGGCGACTGCCAGGTCACCCGCATGTTCGTCGACACATCTGGCAACAACCGGGTCGCCTACCAGGTCGAATCGACCACGGTCGACGGCGTCATGAACCAGATCGAATTCTCCATGTGCGAGGCGATCAACTCGGGCACCGGGTCGACGGGCATCCTCATCACCGGTACCGGACCCGTCTCCCACACGCACTGGCGCGGAATCAACCTGGAGCAGTTCGACAAGCTGATCGACGTGCAGCGCGGCCACGGCAACATGTTCCGCCTCAACTACTGTGAACTCCGCGCCGCCAACACGCTGACCGCCGTCACGTTCGGCGCGAACGCCTACAACAACGCCGTCCTCAGCATGGGCGCCCTGTTCTCCGCCAACACCCAGGCCCTGTACGCCGACGGCAACACGTCGATCCCCAACCAGCCCAACCGCATCGAAAACGTGCGGATCTATGCAGACACCGGAGCCGTCATCAGCGGCACCGCCAACACGGCGGGCACCACCGTCCGCCGCGGCGTCGTCGGCTCCGGACCCGGCACCATCTCCGTCCTCGCCCCGCACGGCGCGAACATTCCGACCAGCATCATCACCCTCACCGACGCCGCCACCATCGCCACCAACGCCTCCTACGGTTCCCACTTCCGCGTGTCGATGGCAGGCAACCGGACCCTCGGCGCCCCGACGCTGCCGACGGACGGGCAGCGCGCACTGTGGGAGGTCACCGCGTCGGGCGCCGCCCGCACCCTGACCCTGGCGGGGGGCGCTGGCGGCTTCGTCTTCGGGTCGGACATCACCGCGCTGACGGCCACCGTCTCCGGGAAGACCGACTACATCGGCGCGATCTACAACGCGTCCGCGAACGTGTGGCGGGTCATCGCCTACGTGAAGGGGTACTGACCATGCCGGCGATCGCAATGCTCGTCGACGACTTCGACGACAACACGGTCAACGGCGCCATCTGGACGGCCTCCTACGGCACGTACAGCGAGACCGGCGGCCGGGCCCGAGTCGCATGCGCCGCCGACTACTCCGCCTACTCGTCGGCCGCTGCCTACACCCTGGCCGGGTCGTCGATCTACGTGCGCATCTATCCGCCGGCTGCAGGCGGTGCCGTGACCACCGCCTACGGGCAGTTGTCGCTGCTGTCGACGACGGCAGGCACGGAGTTGGGCGCGCAGGTGAACATGGTGACGGGCAAGCTGCGCTGCCAGTCGAACACGGACTACTGGGATGCGGCGGCCGTGGAGGTCACCTACGACTCCACGGCCCACGCCTACGTCCGCATCAGCGAAGCCGCAGGCACGTTGACGTGGTCGACGAGCCCGGACGGGTCGGCGTGGACGACCAGGAGAACGCTGGCGACCCCGGCATGGGTGACGGCGGCGACCACGATCCAGGTCCGCCTGGAAGCGCACCGGGACAGCGGGGTCGCGGACATCGCCGAGTTCGACAACCTCAACACGGTGCCCGCGGTGGTGGCGCCCGGGGATGCGAAGAAGGGGGCGTTGTTCCTTGGCTTCTTCTGACGGCCCGATTCAGGGCATGATCCCGGCGCTGCCGGGGCTGCGCGTGGATGTGACGGCGCCACCGGGCACGCTCACGGACGGCGTGCCGGGCGGGGGAGTGCTGCTGGGCTGGGTCCTGGTCGCCGACGATGAGGCGGCGGGCGGCGCCCGGGTGGAGCCGGTGTTCCTCAGTGCGGGCCGGGCGTGGACACCAGACCAGTTCCGGGCCGCCTACGGGCAGCAACTCGGCGTCGTGGTCGGGCGTGGCTAGCCGACGTGGTCGCGCCAGTTCATGCCGGGCGGGAGGGCTGCCGGGTCGGCGTCCATGTGGGGCGCAGCAGGCTCCTCGTACTGCACGGCCGTGAGTCGCATGCCGCTGCCGCTCCGGTCGACTTGGGTGACCCTGCCGACGGCGAGGATGCGGCCGGTGGCGGGGTCAGTGCAGGCGACGAGCCGTCCAACGAGCGGGTCGGACTGTTCCCGCTCGGCGAGTTCGGCATCGGCCACCGCCATGACAGCACGCACCATCGACTCGGAGGGGTAGCCCACGATCGTGTTCACGGCCTCCGCGTAGCGGGCGTACCGGGCCGCATCCTTGTCGGTCACGACCGCTCCCTCAGCTCGACATCCAGTTCCATGCGCAGGCGCCGGAGACGCTCCCATGGCCAGCAGAGGCTGGACACCTTCTTGACGGCGGCTTCCACGAGCGGGTCGGTGGTCTGGTATCCGGCGGTGAGGAGCCGCAGCCAGTCCCGGTCCAACCAAACGGGGCCGCCGTGGCAGCAGCCCAGCTTGGCGGGCTGGTCACGGCTGGCCGGGCAGCCGACTTCGACGAGCGGGTACGAGTAGCGGCCGACGACGAGGTCGCATCTGGCGTGCCCGTCGATGCCTGCGGCGATGGCTTCCAGGGCGGGTTCGGGGCGGTGGCCGTACTCGCCAGCGATGATGGTCGGGTCGTGGGACAGACAGAGGACGTGGTAGCTGCTGCTCACCGGTCTACTCCTCGGGGCTGCGTTCGGTGCTACTGCTCGGTGACCAGCCTGCGAAGCCGGCTTGTCGGTCGGCGGGGCTGCCCGCGACGGCAGTGTCGTACAGCCGGATGGCGGTCTCTTCGGCGCGGGCGAGCGGGACTCCGTCGGCGCCGTTGTATTCGACGGTGATCTCGCGAATGCCATCGGACAACTTGACCGTGGCGTCAGCCACGACGGCCTTCCTCGCTGCTGAGGAGTCGGATTCCGGTATAGGTGGCGACCGCGAGGAAGGCGGCGATCACCACTGCGACCGCTAGTTCGGCTAGTTGCCCGGCCAGCACAGCTAGCGTCACGAACATGGCAGGGACCAGCGACAGGACAGCCCACCCGGCGACCTTGCGGCGGCTAATCACGGACGACCTCCACGTCGGTCTCGTCTGCGGGGTCGAGTCCGTAGGCTTCGGCGAGGGCGAGCACGGTGTCGCAGTTACCGCGCCCTTCGGGGACTCCGTCCCAGTCGTGACAGGTCTCGCAGCCGAAGCCGGCAGTGTGCCGCCCGTACTGGGGGTTGATCACGCTGGTGGTGTACGGATGCGAGGCGAGGATCTTCCGGGCGGCCCTGCTCCAACGGGCATCGGCAGCGGGAGCGGAGGCGATCTGCTGCTCGATCCACTCGTGCAGGCCCGGTGTGGCATCCAACTCCGCGATCGTGACCGGGGCCTTCGGGCCACGTGCGATGTCCGCCAGGCGCATCTTCGGGCCACGGCCGGTCACCCGGCACCGCCCACGCTCGCAGCCAAGGTCACCTTGACGAGTTCGAATGCCTGCGCCTCGGTGAACCCTGCCGCGAGGTACGCCTCGTACAGCTCGTGCAGCTGCACGGCAACAGCGGCAAGCTGCGTGATCGGATCCTGGGGCTCAGGCATCGCCGACCTCCTTGCCGTCGAGGGGCCCCGGTTGTATGTCCAGCGCGATGCGCGCCCTGCCGACGACGGGCCCCTGCATGCGCGTCTCCGGGCACTGGTGAGGGAGTTCCGGGCTGGCCGTAGACCACATGCCGCAGCCCTCGCAGAACCCCCAGCCCTCAGCGGTGATCTCGTAGTAGCTGTACGGAGTCCCGTCAGGGTGAGTGGGTCGCTCCCACTGCTCTCTCGGCCGCTCTGGGTCATCGAGAGCGGCATCGATGAGGTCGGCGACCGGGCCCCAGGTGCGTGTGATGGAGCGGATCCGCCCCACCTCGGCTCGCACCCGCACAACGGTCGCCTCGGCCTGCTCCGCGCGTCGGTCGGCGGCATGGCGGGCCTCACCAACGCTCTTCAGCTCCCGTTCGCGTCGCTCGGCGATGGTCTGCCAGTCGACGGTCGCGGCCTGTTCACCCGTCGACGGCGCGGGGATGGCCGCCCGGATGCGGGCGAGGGACTCGTTGCCGATGCCGGGTATGGCCTGCAGTTGCTCGTCCGTCATCCGTCGCACGTCGGCCAGCGAGTGGCCGTGGGCGGCGATGGCGTAGGCGATCATGCGGGCGACACGGTTACCGCCGAGGGTCTGGCTGATCGCGTACACCGAGTCCCGGCCGTGCAGAAGGTCGTCGGCCTCGCCCGGCGCCGGGCAATCGACGCGGGAGCAGAGCACGTGCCCGCCCTCGCCGAGGAAGAGACTGGCGCCGCCACACGCCGGGCAGCGGCCCTGAACGTCAGTCATTGCTGGTTGCCCCGTCCATGCGGTGTGCTTCCAGCCCTTGTCGCAGAGCATCGAGGGTCTCGTCGGCGACGCTGAAGCAGCAGCCGCACGGCTTGGCCATCCAGTAGACGTCGAACGTGTACGGGCGGTCCCAACTCTCACCACTCACGACGTCTCTGCTGCAGGCAGGGCACTTGCCGATCGGACTTCCGATCGGGGCGAGGCCGTCGTCGACCTGATCGGCGGCGAGGGCGAGGGGAAGTAGCTCGGCGGCGGTGATGGGGCGGGGCTCAGGGCTGTCGCTCACGGCGGTCTCCGGTGCGGGTGGTGCGGGTTGGGGTGGCGGGCCGGGACCCGCACGGCCGGGCCCGCCACAGCAGGGGAGGCAAGGACCGGTGTGACTCCCCTAACCGCACGATACCTGAATACCTGCGAATCTTAGGCTGATAGTAGGTGTTGGCCTATGATTCGAAGGAGAGTACGGGATTCCACGGGATATCCCGGGAACCGGAGGACCGATGAAGCTCGTCACCCGCGCACAACTCGGCTGGCCCGCCTCCGCCGCACCCAGCCAGACCAGCACCAAGGGCGTCAAAGTCCACTACGAGGGCACGCCGGTCAGCACCAAGCTGCTCACCGACCACAACGCCTGCATCGCCGAGTGGAAGAACATCCGCAAGAGCCACCTGGCGAACAAGACCGAGAACTACAGCGACGTCGCCTACAACTACGCGGCTTGCCCGCACGGCTACCTCCTGGAGGGGCGCGGCCTCCGCAAGCGGACCGGCGCCAACGGCAACCAGACCCTCAACCAGGCGCACTACGCCATCGTCGGCCTCGTCGGCTCCGAAGGTCTGACCCAGCCGACCGACGCCATGCTCTCCGCGATCCGCGACGGCATCGACCTGCTCCGCAAGAACGGCGCCGGCAGCGAGATCAAGGGCCACCGCGACGGCTACGCCACCGCCTGCCCCGGCGGCCCCCTCTACGCCTGGGTCCAGAAGGGCGCACCCCGACCCGGTACCAACACCACGACCCCGCCCAAGGAGGACGACGTGTCCCTCACCAGTGCTCAGGCCAAGCAGCTCTCCGACATCGCCGCCAAGGTCAACACGATCGTCGACAGCCGCCGCATCGCCCCCTGGCAGTACAAGGGCACCAACGAAGCCCAGGACACCTACGCCTACCTGCGCGGCACCAAGAACCAGGTCGACGCCCTCCTCAAGAAGGTCGACGGCCTCAAGCCCGTCGACCTCACCGACGAGCAGCTGGCCAAGCTCGCCGAGAAAGTCGCCGCCGCCCCCGGCCTCGCCGACGCCATCGCCGAGAAGGTCGCCCAGAAGGTCGCAGACAGGCTCGCCGAGTGACCGCCATCGACTACGACCTGGAGTTCCTGGAGGACGGCCGCCACATCGAGCTGATCTCCATCGGCATGGTCTGCGACGACGGCCGCGAGTACTACGCCGTCAACCGCGACATGCCCGTCCGGAAGATCCGCAAGGACCAGTGGTTGATAGAGAACGTCGTGCCGAGCCTGCCGAAGGGGGCGGGCGACAGGCGCAACCACGTGCCGAAGTCCTGGCTGTTCGACTACGCCGACCCGGTCGTGAAGCGGCGCGAACGGATCGCCGACGACGTCATGGACTTCATCCGCGCAGCCGGACCCGACGTCGAACTGTGGGCGAACTACGGCGCCTACGACCACGTCTGCCTTGCTCAGCTCTGGGGTCGCATGATCGACCTCCCCAAGGGCGTACCGATGTTCACCCACGACATCCAGCAGGAAGCCCGCCGCCAGGGCCTCACCTGGGACGACCTGCCTATCCAGGAGAGCGGCGAACACAACGCCCTCGCCGACGCCCGCCACAACCAGACCGTGCGGCGCTGGCTCGCCAACCAGGGGGTGTCGTGATCCTCAACCTCACCCCGCACCCGATCCGGCTCTACGCCGACGATCGGCCCGACGGACTCGACGACCTCGACCTCGGCCTGCGCCGCATCATCGACCCACAGCCCACCCCCGCCCGGCTCGGCATGGCGCCCCTCAACACCGAGTACCGCGAAGGCATCCCGGTCGAACTCGTCGAGTACACCCACGCCCAAGACCTACCCGGACGCGAGGACGACGTCAGCTACATCGTGTCCCTCCCCGTCGCCCTCGGCCTCGCAGCGAAACGCGACGACCTACTCGTCCCCTACCGCGAAGTCCGCAACGCGAGCGGCACCGTCATCGGCTGCCGCCAACTCGCCCAACCCGTCTGAAAGGCCACAACCATGAAGATCTTCGGCAGAGAACCCGTCTACCTCCTCGCCGCGATCGCCATCGCCCTCAAGCTCGCCTCCGCCTACGGCCTCAACGTCACCGCCGACCAGCAGACCCTCATCAACACCGCCCTCTCCTGCATCGTCGCCGTCGCCTCCGCCATCGTCCTCCGCAACGGAGCCCTCGGCGCCGCCATCCTCCAACTCGCCTCCGCCGCCCTCGCCCTCTTCGTCGGCTTCGGCCTCGACCTGTCCGCCGAACAGCAGGCCGGATGGATGTCCCTCGTCGCCGCCGTCCTCGCCCTCTTCGAGCACCGCGAAGTCGAAGCCCCCGTGGCAGCCGTCCCCCTCGAACGATCAAGTCCGGTGAAGACCGCAGCCTGACCGCACCGTGACGACCGCACCAGGGGAGGAGCAAGATGAGCGAACTGTTCGGCATTAACGTCGCCGACGGGGGAGCAGTCGGCCTGCTCATCTTGGTCTTCCTGTCCGTAGTAACAGGCCGCCTCATCCCCCGCAGAACCCACGAAGACGCCCTCGCAGACCGCGACAAGTGGCGCCAGGCGTTCCTCGAATCCGAAGCCGCTCGCAAGGTCGAGCACGAGCAGACCGGTGAGCTCCTCGAGATGGCCAAGCTCGGCGGACACCTCCTCACCGCCCTCCCGCACCCCGGGCAACAGGACGACGAGGAGGTGAACGCCCGTGATCGCATGGATCAAGCGCCTCGTACACGGCTCTGACCACCCCGAACAGCGACCCTCCGACCGAGCACTGGAACGGGCCCGCGAAGCCCGGCAAGCCGCCGAAGCCCGCCAGCCCGCCGTCGAAGCCGTCGTCGCCCGACTTCGATCCGCTCGCGAAGAGAACCACTTCCGCGAGCGGATCGAAGCCGCCTTCAGAGGAGCACCACGATGAACAACTGGGGCATCGACCAGTGGGTGAACGTGGCCGCGTCGATGCTGGCCTTCACCGCCTGCCTCGGCTTCGCAGCCACCTACCACCTCCGGGCCACCTGGTGGCGCTCCGAAGTCGGCCGCAACCTCATGTTCTTCGCCGCCGCCGTCGGCCTGCTCTGCCTGTACACAGTCCTCGTCATGGTCTGGCCCGACGGCTGCTTCGTCTTCGCCGCCCGCACCCTGCGCACCCTGCTGCTCCTGGCCGTCGCCGCCCTCATGCTGCAACGCACCCGCATGCTGATCAAAGCCCAACGCGAACACCAGGCCTCACACAGCACCGAGGACCGGTCGTGACCGACGCCGCCGAGCCCACGCCGTTCTGGCTCTCACCCCACCCCTTCCAGGAGCCGGTCTACACAGACCCGCCGGACGGGGACCTCACCGAGGAGCCGGCGTGACAACGCCCCCGCCGCCTGCACACGCAGGCCGCGGGGGCGCACCCCTGCGCAAGGTCAGCTGACGATCTCGCCTTCGAACTCAGGGAACTCAAGGTCGAAGTCCTCACTGGACCGCTGCACCGTCACCACGATCTTCTTGCCGTACTTCGTCTCGAGGGCGTTGTCGTCAGTCTTCGTCGCCGTCACACCGGTGGCGAGGCGCCCTTCCAGCGGCTGCGAGTCTGTCGCGAAGCCCGTGGTGGAAGCCTCACCGCCGTTCGTCGCCCCCTCGACAATGACCGACAGGTCGTCCAGCTTCACCGCGGACTCGCCGCCGTTGGTGAGCTTCAGCTTCACCCGGAACTCCGTGTACGCCGGATCGTCCTCCGCATAGTCCTCGTCAGTGAACTGCGTCCACTTCTTCGCCTCCACGACGGAGACCTTCAGCCCATCGGGCCACGTGTACTCCTCGCCGAACTTCAGACCGGTCAACTGGCCTTCGGTCCCGTCACCGCCAGTGCCGGCGCCCTCGTCCGAGCAGTACTTCATCCAGTCGGCCTGGCTCACGTCGTCGGCCATACAGTCGACCTTCGGCTCGGCAGGCTCCTTCGACGAGGCGGCCGGCTTCGGCTTCGACGCCGAGTCCCCGCTGTCATCGCCGCCGCATGCGGTGAGAGCCGCCAGGAGCAGAGCGGCCGTGGCCGCAGTCGCGCGCACGCGCATGATTCCCCCCAAGGTTGAACGCTGGAACACGTTAGACCACATGTGAGGAAACTGTGCGAGCGGGTTACCGGTCCGTGACAGTGAAGGGCTACGCCTCTCCGTCAGGACAGAGAGGCGGATCGGTCTGCAGCTACCGGTTCTCGCGGATCGCCGCTGCCAGATCCTTGATTGCGGCGCCGACTGTGAGTAGCGCATGCACCTGCGCCCTCGCCAGCATGGCCACCTGGTCTTCGGATCCGGCATCGCCGGCGTAGGTGTCGTCAAGGTTGTTGAGTGCCCGAGCCTGTAGCTGGTCGTACCGTCGCTCCATCGTGGCCGCCCCTTCGTTGCGTTCCGACGCCGCGAGTCTGCCGAAGTTGGGGCCGTCTGTCAGTAGGGCCTCGGGGGAGTGGTAGCGCATAACGTTCCCTTATGCGCTAGAATTTGAGGATGAATCAGGCTCCCGAATCGACTCCGGGTGACGGCCTCACGCTGGAGCAACTCCGTGCACAGCTCCTTCAACTCACCTCGCTCGCGGCCACAGCTGAGCTGCCGAAGCCGAGCGTCATCAACGACGCCTTCCATCCGATGCCCGGCCCCGAGTGGCAGGTGAACCATCCGTGCGAGGTGGGGAAGTCGAACCACTTCCGCCGCTACGGCGTGCGGGTCGTGAACCACGACGAAGCGGCCAACATCGTCTACCTGCACACGCCAGGCCACATGCCGGACGATTACACCGCAGCAACCACGACAGAGGTGCGGCAGTTCGCCATGGCGTTGCTCGCGGCCTGCAACGAGTCCGAGGCGCGCAGCGCAGGGTTGGTCAGGCTTGACGAGCGCAGGCGGTCTGCGTGACCGAGGTTCTGCCGCAGCATTCCGCCGGGCAGTCGATCGCGCTGCCCGGCTCGGACCTGTTCGAGGAAGTCCGCCGCAAGCTCGTCGACGACCTTGGCATGGTGCAGGTCGACCGCCGCGGACAGGAGCGCATCTACCGGCCGCGCGCCGAACTCCTCGCCGAAGCCGTCACCCCCGACACCTTCGTCATGGTCATGGACTGGCTGTCCTCGACCCGACGCGGCAGCCTCCAGACGAAGCGCAACTACGTCGACGACATCCGCCGCGTCTGGGGCGGCTACGCCCAGGAGCTTGGCCATGACCGCTTCTCCTTGGGCTGCTTCACCGCGGACCACATCCGAGCCTGGCGACTACGCATGGAGGGCAGGGGGACGCCGCCGACGACGATCTCCCGCTACCTCAACGCGCTCTCCTCGCTCCACACCTACGCCGCCGAGAAGATCGACCTCCCCAAGAACCCCGTCACCCAAGACGACCGACCCAAGGTCGACAAGGGCAACACGTCCCGCAGTACCCCGGTCCTTGAAGTCGACGAAGTCCAGTCCGTCGTGAAGGCGGCGGAGAACGAGTTCGACGCCCTGGTCGTCCTCCTCCTCTACACCCTCGCCGGACGCGTCTCCGAGATGTGCGCCGCCGACATCACCGACCGGATCGAACGCGGACGCCGCTCCTACCTCGACGTCACGCGTAAGGAGCACAAGGAGCGCATCCTGCCGCTCCCCGTCACCGTCGCCGAGCTGCTGGACGCCCACACCGCCGGCCGCACCGAAGGCCCGCTCCTCCTCGACTCCGACGGGCGCCGCCTCGACCGTCACGACGTCGCCCGGCTCCTCACCCGCCTCGGGCGCAAGGCGCGCGTCCTCACCTGCCCCGCTGTCGGCACGGCGGGGCACGCCTTCGCCCGATGCAAGGTCTGCCGGAAGCTCACACCGCACGTTCTGCGGGCCAGCCGCATCACCCACATGCTCGATGACCACGTCGACCTCGCCGAAGTCCAAGCCTTCGCCGACCACGACAACCCCGCCACCACCGTCGGCTACTGGAAACGCCGCAACAAGGGCAAGCGCAACGCTGACCACGTCGATGCCGCCGAAGCGCTCTTCGGAGGCATCACCGACCGATTCCGCCGCGACGTCTGACTATGCGGGAGACGCAGATGACAGTTCATGAGGACATGGCCGAAGCGCTCTGGGAAGACATCCAAGAGAGCCCAGAGACGGTTGCCGCCATGTTCAGGCTGCGCAACCGGCATATTCGTGGCGAGATGGATGAAGGCGGCGTGTACGGGACGGGCTATGCCGACGCTCTCGGTAGCTCCGCACGGTTCCAGCCCAAGAAGTGGCCCCTGGCGCAGCACGCCGCCTTCATCAACATCCACGCCCTCATCGGGGCAGGCGACGTCGCCTTCACCTGTATCAGCACAGGCGGTACCCCGGGCGCGGACGCCGACCGAGCCGGGAACGCCCGCAAGCTGGCGGACACGATGTCCCCGTTCCAGGCTGAACTCGACATGCACCAGAACGGTGCCGACTCCGACGGCGTGATTCGGTGGGACGAGCCACTGAAGATCAGCCGCTCCACTGGGGCGCACTTCTACCCTTCAGTCTGCAGGAAGCAGGAGTACTCCCTCGTCACGTATCCGACCGTGCGCAAGGCCGGTTCGGCACCCCTTGAGGTGGGCGACTCTTGGCCTTCACGTACCCTGATGCATCTCCACCAGTACGGCGCAGTTGCCCGCTGGCCTTACGGATCGAAGCTGATCTGGCTCTTCATCAACTTCGCAAAGCCGTCGTTCTGATGAGCACCCAAGCTGACAGGTGTACAGACGTCGTATCGGAGGACATCGGGCTGTGAGAGAACCATGGGTGCGCCGTGGCTACGAGGAGACCCGGCTCTGGATGCGGATGCCGTTCAGTCGCGCCAACCGGGCATGGCTGCATGACGAACTGGGCGACCGCATCCGCCCGGACTGGAACAACACGGTACGCCCCGGACGGTGGGAGATAGCCAAGCCGCACTTGCGGACGCTCACCGAGGCCCTCGCCAACCGGTTCGGAGAGGTTCACGTCTACCTGGAGTTCTCGACCACCGAGCGATGCCACACCAAGTGCCAGGGAGCGAATGGGGATGACTGCACCTGCTCCTGCCGCGGGGAGCATCACGGTGGAGGCGTGTACTGGACGCATTGGCATCTTGTGGGCGAGGACATTCTCGTAGGCCCGGTCGGTCGAGTGGTGCGGCACTACATAGCAACGCCTGACAACATCGGATTCTAGGTCTGCCCCTCGAGAGCTGGCCCCTCGTGCCAGACTTCCGTTGTGCCCCGTCGCGCATCCCCCGTCGCGACGGGGCTTCTGGCATTCTGGTGGTGGTCACGCTCGTCTGCTTGCGGGAAACCGGGGCGCCCGAGATCAGGTCGGTTCATAGCCGGGCGGGTTGTAAGCGCTGGCGCGCCGTGCGCGGTGCTCAGTGGTCGTGGTTTCGGTGCTGCCACCGTGGCGCGACGGCCAGACTCCGAGTGCCCTCCCTTGAGACGTGGGGGAGGGCACTCGCGTGGTCAGGTGTTGACACGGGCACGCTGGATCATGTCACCCGATTGGCGATCCGTTCAGTAGCCGGGCCAGTCTGCTCCGAGCCGTTGCAGCCTCCACGTCATCGGAGGGAGCCTGCTCCAACGCGCGCAGCGTCGCCCGAGCCTGATCGCCGGTCAGGTATAGGGAGTAGACGCCCTCGTCACCGGCGAGTTCGGCAAACGCTTCCTGGAATGACTTCACGGTGACGGCAACGGGGTGGACACCGAAGAGGTCACGGGATCACGCCTTTACGGCGGGCAGTTCCCCGGGCTTGACGGCCACCTCGTCGATGTCGCTGGCTCCGGCCGCCTCCAGCTCGGCCCGCCTCCGGTCGGCGCTGATCCGGTCGTAGGCGACGGCGGAGGCCCGCGGGGTGCCGTCGGGGTCGGTCCAGGTGAAGCTGTAGCTCTGCATCGTGATCGGCATGAGGGCATTTTGCCTGGTGGCACTGACAGTTGTGCCGAATGGGGCGGCGCCCGCCCCTTCTGCCAGAGGCGGGCGCTGTGGTGTCGGGCTCCTGCTGTTCAGCTCTCGTGGATGTGGGCCAGGGTGCCGTCGTGCTGTTCGTAGTGGGAGAGGGCGAGGCCGAGGCCGAAGAAGGTGGGTGCCCATTCGCCGACGAAGAGGCCCCAGCGGTCGGCGCGGTCGACGTTGACGCCGGGCTCAACCTTGAGGCTGGTGGCCCAGGCGGCGACGGTGAGGCCGATGGAGGCGAAGGCGGCGAGGTAGGCGTGCTCGCTCTTGACGCCCTTCTCATGCAGCATTTTGACGATCATGGGGTGGCTCCGTTCCTGTGGGGTCGGGGACGGGGTTCCACGTCCGCGCCGCACCATTCGCCCTATATGTGACTGTTCGCCTAGGCTGATGCTGCTCGGGGCTGTAACGGAGGTTCGTCATGCCCCGCACCATTTGGTCCGGCGCCATCTCGTTTGGCCTGGTCACCGTCCCGATCCACGTCGTATCCGCAACCGAGGACCACTCGATCCACTTCCACCGGGTGCACCTGGAGGACATGGCCCGGGTACGGACCCGGAAGGTGTGCGAGCTGGAGGACCGCGAAGTCGCCACCTCGGAGATCGGCAAGGGCTACGAGATCGCCCGCGACCAGATCATCCCCATCACCGACGAGGAGCTGCGGGATCTGCCACTGCCCACGGCAAAGGCGATCGAGATCGTGGCGTTCATGCCGTGGGAGGCGATCGACCCGATCCGCATCGGCGACGGCTACTACCTGACACCGGACGGGCAGGTCGCCGCGAAGCCGTACAAGCTGCTCCGCCAGGCCCTGGAGCGCTCCTCACGGGTGGCCGTGGCCCGGTACGCCTGGTCCGGCCGCGAACGCCTCGGCCTACTGCGGGTCCGCGGGGAGGCGATCGTCCTGCACGCCATGCGCTGGCCCGACGAGATCCGCGACCCGTCCGAGCTGCTGCCGCCGCCGGTCGAGCTCACCGACGAGGAGATCGACGGCGCTCTCGCCCTCATGGACACCATGACCCGCGATGATCTCGACGCCCCGGAGTTCCGCGACACGTACACGGAGGCTGTCGCCGAGCTCATCGAGGCGAAGCGGGAGCACCGAGAGCCGCCTACAGCGCCGGAGCCTGCCGCCGACTCCGGGCAGCTCGTCGACCTCATGGCCGCCCTCCAGCAGTCCGTATCGAAGGCCAAGGAGTCCCGCGGCGAGAACGGGGCCCAGGCGGATGTCCACGAGATGCCGAAGAAGCGGACCGCGAAGAAGCAGCCGGCCAAGAAGACGGCGGCGAAGAAGACGGCGCGGAAGCCGCGGAAGAGTGCCTAGTTGTCGAGGAAGCCGAGGGCCGTGTCCGGCCGGCACATGTTGCACGGCTTCACGCCTTCGGTGATGGCGCGGCGGGCTTCGTCGAGGCTGATGCCGCGGGTGCGCTTGCCCCGGTTCCAGCAGTCGCCTTGGTGGACTTGGACGGGCGGCGAGTCCCGGTTGAGGCCGGTTTCGAGGAGCCAGTCGGGTGGCTTGGGCCGGTCTTGGATGCCGCGTTGCCGCTCGGTCTCTCGCTGTTCGGCCAGCCTGATGGCGGCCCGCACCTCGTCGAGGGTGTAGGCGAGCCAGGTCTCCAGGGTGCGGAGTCGCGGCAGGTCAGGTGGCAGGTCGGTCACGTGTCTAGCTTGCACTAATATTCGAACAAGGTTTCTACTGGGGGTATGCACCGCGTCGACTACCTCACCGCCCGCCAGGAGGCGATCCTCCACACCATCCGCCAGGCCATCACCGACGAGGGTGTCGCCCCTACCGTCGCCGAGATCGCCGAGCGCGTCGGGCTACGCTCCGGATCGTCCGTGCACTACCAGCTGCGCGAACTGGAAACGAAGGGTGCGATCCATCGGGAGCCGCACCAGCCGCGCGGAATCCGGCTCGCATGAGGCTCCCATGAACGCTGGCCGCTACCGGGTGACCGTCACCACCGACGGCCAGCCGCTACTCCAGGGCTGGTGGAACGACGAGACAGTGGCCCGCCGCAAGTACAGGTCATGGATCGGCGAGCACGGCAGCCGGCCCGGCGCCCGCGTCACCCTCACGGACGAGGAGACCGGCGCCGTACTGACGGAGTGGCCAGACCAGGCGCGATCGTCTGCAATGCTGGCGCCATGAGCGTCCGCCCGTTCCCATCTCGTGATCGCGCGCTGTGGCAGGTGATGCGCCGCCATGACGGCTGGCTGCCGGTTCATCTGTTGCCTGATGCCCGCCAGCCGCAGGTCGAGCCGGGTGTGTACGTGCTGTCGACGCGACGCCCCGGCACTGTCAGCGGCCCGTCCTAGACTGGCGTCACTGACCCGACGAGCAAGTCGAGTTTGTTGCCGCTGAAGCCCCGCCGAGCGTGGAACCCCGGCGGGGCCGCAACCTGGAGGACCGGATGGCCACGCACGAGTTTGTGCTTGAGAGCGGCACCCTGGAGTTCGAGAACGACGGCGAATGGGTCACTTCGAACCTGCCCGAGCGCGACCCGAAATGGCGTGGCGCGGACAGCCAGGGCCACGAGCACTACGCCGCCCAAGCGGACGAGGGCCCGGTCACCTACCCGACCTTGGTGCAGGTCGCAGGGGAGCCGTACTGGTGCGGCGACTGCCAGGATGAGCACGTCGACACCTGGATGGAGTGCCCTATCTGCGGGGAGAAGGTCACGCCGGGCACTCGCTCACCCCGCCCGAGGTGGATCACAACCGGCTCCCGCTACTACTGGAACGGCGAGCCGATCAGCGACGAGCGCGCCAACGAGATCATCGCCGAGCAGACGCGCATCGAGCTGGAAGCGCGACGCCTGACCAGCCGCCCGAAGATCGGCAGCCGCGTGGGCCTTGCTGCCGATCACGGCGCCACCAAGGTGACCGTCGTCCCGACAGCGGAGGACGTGCCGCAGGAGCAGGTGACGGTGATGCACGACGGCACGGGCCGCATGGAGAAGCTGCCCCTCGGTGAACTCCTGAGGATGCGATGATCCGCCGCCTGCTGCGCCGCCTGTTCCCTGTCCGCGCTAGGGGTGGGGAGCTGTCCGCCTACCGTCTGCGCCAGGGTGAGCGCCTCGTGGCCCTGAGCCCTGGCCGCCGGAGCGACGACCCGGACGAGGCGGAGGCCCTGGGTATGACCGCGACCGCACGCAGGCTGCGTCGGGGCCGCTAGACCGCCTCGGGCTCCGGGTGCCGGACGGCTTTCTTCGCCGCCATCTCCACCTCGTACCGGCTCGCGCCTTCGGCTTCGGCGTGCTCGACGACGGCGGCCTGGAACGTGTCGGCGGCCTGCCTCCAGGCTGCGCGGGTGTCGCCGTCGGGGCTGGCGATGTAGGCGGCGTGCGCCTCCTCGGCCAGCCGCTCCAAGTTCACAAGATCTTCGAAGGTGTGTGCCACCCGGGGATCCTACGTCTAGGCCGGGTGATCACTTTGTCAGCATCGGCAAAGTGATGGAACGCGCAGGTCAGGCATCACTTTCGGGGTGTCACGAAAGTGATCACGCCGCTGTGGTGATCTCCTCGCGGACGGCGGCCACCCACTCGTCCCGCAGCGCCTCGTACCGGGCCCGTGTCGGCCCCCACAACCAGCCACCCGTCGCCTCCAACAGCGCGCGGATCTCCGCATCCACGGCCGCAGCAGACCGCAGCGGCGGGCGCGGCGACGAGGAGGGAGGCATGCCCACGATCCTACGGCGAGGGTCTGACAGGCGCCTAGGAACCAGCCGAGCGGTCGGCGATGTACGTCCCCTTCGCAGGCAACGTCACCACAAGCCCCCGCTGCCGCAGATCCTCCACAGCCCGCCGCACAGTACCGACCGCGACACCCGCCTGCTCGGCCATCTCCCGCTCACCCTCCAAGCGGGCGCCCGGCTGCAACTCGCCGGCCTCAATACGGCGCGCAATCCAGTCCGCGACCTGCTGCCACGCATACACGGGCCGGGTCGGGTCGACGACAGGCTCCTGATCACCCATGCCTGGAACGTAGAGAGCCCTGCCGCGCCACGCCTGCGCAGGTAGCGCCCTGCTGCTCCATGTAGCGGTATAGAGCAGTATGCAGCGGTACCCTGCAATTGCATGCAGTGCCCCGGCGGCCGTGCGACCGACCCCGGGGCTGGCCGACACCCTGGGAGCGTCGACGATGACCAACCCTACGGACCACCCCACCGTTCAGGAACGGGACGTCCACGAGTTACTCGCCGCCGCCGAGGCCGCGACTGGCGTCCTTCCCACCATCGACCGCTGCCGGCAGCTCAACGACGCCCTGCGGCGTCTCCTTGTCGACCTCGACGAGCAGGTCCGGCTGCGGCAGGTTCACCTGGTGCCCCGCTCCCGGGACTGGTATGCCGCTGACCGGCTCGCCACCGACAGTGGGCGGGTTCTCGCCGAGTCGATGGGGCTGGGCCTGCTGTCAGCGGCCACCCACGTGTCGGCGCTCGGCCGCCAGTGTGCGGCCGTCCTGCGGTGGCTGGACGTGTAGCCGACGCCTGCACGGCGAGTCAGTAGACGCGGGTGGAGCCGGTTGGCTGACGAAACGTTTGGCCACAGCTTGACCTGCGGTGATCGTTTCACACGGGGCGCGATCAGATGGTTGAGGAATGTTCAGTGGGCACGCTTCCGTCTTCAACAAAACTGAGCTTTACTCGTGGTTCCGGCATATGCACAGCCGGATGAACGGGGCACACGGCTACCTGCCGGGCGCTAGACGGATCAACCAACGATCCATCGGCAGAATGAGGTCAGCAGTCTCCAGGGGGCGGCCATCTTGGTCGAAGCGAGTGCGCACCACGCGGAACGCCACAGTGTCCACCAGCAACCCCAACGCGTGCGCCTGCTCCTCCGACAGCTCCACGCACCCCACCTCCGCCGTGTACGAGACATGCGGTACACGCCGGCCCCGCCACCAGGACGACACCAGCATCGCCGACCTGCCGCCCGGGTCCAGGCACTCCACCGTCTCGTGCCGCAAGGACGCACCCACGTGGACGCCAAGACGGGCAGCCAGTTCATCCGTGGCGGGCCGCGGGCGGGTATCGGTGGTCTCGCTGGAGAACGGCCACGCGGCGTCCGCATCCGTGAGAGTGCGCATAGCAGGAGGATGCGCCACATACACGGCTCGGCGCTCCTCGCCCGCCAAAACGCCAGCCCGCCGCAGATGCACATAGGCGAGGCGAACAGTCTGTGGGTGCACGCCGAGTTCGGCAGCTAGCTCGGCACGCGAAGGAAGATCCTGGCCCGGCCGCCACTCGCCGGCGGCGATACGGCGCTGGATGTCGGCAGCGATACGCCGGTAGCGCGCACCCTCTGCCATCCGAACCCCTGTCGATCATGACGTGGAGTCAGACGCTATGAGGCGGATGGCAAGCTGGATATATCCAGCAGTGGACTTGCCCAGGCAGGTGCACGGCAACTGAACAGAGAGACTTCGGCACCCGCGGCATTCAGGTGGCTGCGGTTGCCGCAGAGTCCGACAGCCGCCCTGCGAAGGACCCGCGCTCACGCAGGGCTAGACGTGCTCCAATGCACTCGAACGCCTGTTCACCCCTTCGGGTGAACTCGCCTAATCGAGTGCGTTCGTCTTCGGCCGACGGGCATCAGCACAGTTCACCCGTTAATCCTCAGGAGGTATCCCACGAGCCGCCACGCCCGCCGACAGCAGTTAGGCGCCGCCCACTAGCGGACGACGCTCGCTCTCCGGAAGTCCTCAGCCGCAAGGCGCCGAGCTACCCACTCGGGACTTCCGCCAAGATCGGCCCGCGACTGCCCCCAGTAGTCGCCGGCCATGAAGCCGCCCTCCGGGATCGCTGGCCCTACCTCCCAAGTAGGCGCTCCCGGAGGGCGGTGTTCGATTCTCCACCCTCGTCATGGGAGAACGGTGGGAGAACCGGGCCGCAAATCGCTCCGTCTCTCTACGTGATCCCGCGAGTATCTGCATAGATATGCATGCGACTAGGCACTCGTGAACTCACGTTTACCGGCACCGCTAGTGAGCCGATTCGGCCGCATGAGGACTCAGCACACCCATGCTGACCAGGGCGATGATGACGATGCCGAGCGCGATGCGATACCAGACGAACGGCATGAAGCTCTTGGTGGAGATGAACTTCATGAACCACGCGATGACCGCGTAGCCGGTGCCGAAGGCGATGACCGTGGCGAAGAGCGTCGGTCCCCAGGAGACGTGGTCGCTCTCCATCGCGTCCTTCAGCTCGAACACGCCGGACGCCAGCACCGCCGGGATCGCGAGCAGGAACGAGTACCGCGCGGCGGCCTCGCGCCGGTAGCCCATGAAGAGTCCGCCGCTGATGGTGGCGCCGGAGCGGGAGACGCCGGGGATGAGGGCCGCCGCCTGGCACAGGCCGTAGATCAGGCCGTCCCGCACGCCCAGGTTCTCCAGCTCCTTGCGCTGCTGCGGCGCGCGGTGCCGGCCGCCCTTCTCGTCCCGGGCGGCCATCCGGTCGGCGACGCCGATGACGACGCCGACGACGATCAGCATCGTCGCGGTGATCCGCAGATCGCGGAACGGGCCCTCGATCTGGTCCTTCAGCGTCAGGCCGAGCACACCGATCGGGATCGAGCCCACGATGACCAGCCAGCCCATGCGCGCGTCGGGGTCGTGGCGCATCGACTTGTCGGTGAGCGAGCGCGTCCACGCCGCGATGATCCGCCCGATGTCCTTGCGGAAGTAGATGAGCACCGCGGCCTCGGTGCCGATCTGCGTGATCGCCGTGAAGGCCGCGCCCGGGTCGTGCCAGCCGGAGAACGCGGCGGTCAGCCGCAGGTGGGCGCTGGAGGACACGGGAAGGAACTCGGTCAGCCCCTGGACGAGTCCGAGGACAAGGGATTCAAACCAAGACATGGAGTTACGTCAGTCCAAGCGGCGATCGAGGAACGGCGAGAAACGGTCGGCGGACACGCCCAACCGTCGCGTGCGCTGATCGGGGCCTGGCGTGCCGAGGGGCAGCGTAGCGCCCCGAAATGAACCCCGGACGACGGGGGTGAGCAGGCCTGCGCGCACCTCGGGTCCGCCACCGTCCAGCCGGGGACCCGCGGATGGGCGGCCCGGTCCCCGAGACGGGGACGCGCCGTCAGTGCCCGCGCAGCCGGTGCCGCTTGCGCCAGGCCACCACCGCACCCGCGAGTCCCGGCAGGGCGATGCAGGCCAGCGCGATCAGGAAGGCGGGAGAGGTCGGGGTCGAGGCGCGGGCGCCCGCGACGACGTACGCGGCGGTGTTGGGGATCGAACCGAGCGCCGTCGCCAGCAGGAAGGGCAGCAGGCCCATCCGGGACACGGCCGCGCAGTAGTTGGCGGCGGCGAACGGCACCCCGGGGAACAGCCGCGCCGCCAGCATCGAGCGGAAGCCGTGCCGGCTGAGCTGCCCGTCCGCGGCCTTGAGCCACTTGCCCCGCAGCAGCGGGCGCAGCGCCTCCTGGCCGAGGACCCGGCCGAGACAGAAGGCGATCCCGGCGCCGAGCACCGTCCCCGCCAGCGCGGAGGCCAGCCCCAGCTGCGAGCCGAACAGGGCGCCGGCCGCCAGGTTGAGCAGCGGGCGCGGCACGAAGGCGACCGTGCACAGCCCGTACGCCACCGCGTACGCCAGGGCCGCCGCCGCGCCCCCGAGCTGCGGCGGCCAGCCGTTCGTCAGCAACCGCTGCGGCTGGAACAGCACCACCGCCGTCGCGGCCGAGGCCAGCAGGGCGACGAGCAGGGAGAGCCGCGACCACGGTGACAGCAGCACTCTCGTCACACGCGCGGCGAGGCCGGTCGGCGCGGCCGGTCCGGTGGCGGTGGCGGTGACGACGGCGAGTTCGGCGGCGGTCCGGGGAGAGACCGTGGCGGTGCCCCCAGAGCGGGTGGTGGCATCGAGCATCCGGTGACACTAACCGACAAATGTGTGTGATCGCCGTATGGTGCGTCTCATGAGCGTCACAGCCCGGCCGGTTCCGGTCGCGCCGCGCAGCGTCCTCGCCGACACGGTACTGGAGCGGCTCACCGTCGAGTACCCCGCCGCGGCCGACCCCGAACGGGCCGCCGGGCAGCGGGCGTACATGAGGGACGTGGCCCCGTTCCTGGGCCTGACCTCGCCCGTTCGCCGCTCCCTGTCCCGCACGGTGCTGGCCGGCGTGCCCCGCCCGGACGAGGCGGACTGCACCGCGGTCGCGCTGCGCTGCTGGCGGCTGCCCGAGCGGGAGTACCACTACTTCGCCGTCGACTACCTGCGCCGGTATGTGACGCACTGCTCGTCGGATTTCCTGGCCGTGGCCCGGTATCTGCTCACCACGGCACCCTGGTGGGACACCGTCGACCTGCTCGCCGCGCACGTCGTCGGGGGCCTGGTCGCCGCCGACCGCGGCCTCATCGCCGACATGGACGCCTGGATCGAGGACGAGGACCTCTGGCTGGTCCGCGCGGCGCTCCTGCACCAGCTGCGCCACAAGGAACGCACCGACACCGACCGGCTCTTCGGCTACTGCCTGCGCCGGTCCGGCCACGGCGACTTCTTCGTCCGCAAGGCCGTCGGCTGGTGCCTGCGCGAGTACGCCAAGACCGATGCGGACGCCGTGCGCGCCTTCGTGGCCGAGCACCGGACCCGCCTCGCACCACTGTCCGCCCGGGAGGCGCTGCGGACCGTCGGGCCCTAGCGGGAGGCAGCACGCCACTCGAACTTCCGTTCCCTCAAAAACCATTCGACGTGGGACGAAGCGTCGGCAATGATCGGCGTCATGTTCCGGTACGCCTTCCACCTCGCAGCATCCGCGGTCGCGGATGCCCCGAAGGCTGCCGTCGCCCACCTCACCGCCGCAGTCGACGGCGCCCGAAGCTGACCCTCCCCGGATCGTCCGGCGGACCCCGCAGGGGGAGGGTCGGCCGGCCCCAGGGGTCCCCACCACCGCCACGAGGCTTCGAGGTAGCGCCATGTCCAAGACGGCGTACATCCGCACCAAACCGCATCTGAACATCGGCACGATGGGCCATGTCGACCACGGCAAGACCACCCTGACCGCCGCCATCACCAAGGTCCTCGCCGAGCGCGGGGCCGACGGCACCACCCGGTACGTCTCCTTCGACCGCATCGACCGCGCCCCGGAGGAGGCGGCGCGCGGCATCACCATCAACATCGCGCACGTCGAGTACGAGACCGACACCCGGCACTACGCGCACGTCGACATGCCCGGCCACGCCGACTACGTCAAGAACATGGTCACCGGCGCCGCGCAGCTCGACGGGGCGATCCTCGTCGTCTCCGCGCTGGACGGGATCATGCCGCAGACCGCCGAACACGTGCTGCTCGCCCGGCAGGTGGGCGTCGACCACATCGTGGTCGCGCTCAACAAGGCCGACGCCGTCGACGACGGCGAGGACGCGGTGCTCACCGACCTCGTCGAGCTGGAGGTCCGCGAACTGCTCAGCGCGCACGGCTACGGCGGCGACGCCGTGCCCGTCGTACGGGTCTCGGGGCTGAAGGCCCTGGAGGGCGACCCGAGGTGGACGGCGTCCGTCGAGGCGCTGCTCGACGCCGTGGACACCTATGTGCCCATGCCCGAGCGGTACCTGGACGCGCCCTTCCTGCTGCCGGTGGAGAACGTGCTCACCATCACCGGCCGCGGCACCGTCGTGACAGGCGCCGTGGAGCGCGGCACCGTGCGCGTCGGCGACCGGGTCGAAGTGCTCGGGGCGTCCGTCGAGACGGTCGTCACCGGCCTGGAGACCTTCGGCAGGCCGATGGAGGAGGCGCAGGCCGGGGACAACGTGGCGCTCCTGCTGCGCGGGGTCGCCCGGGACGCAGTGCGCCGCGGTCACGTGGTCGCCGCGACCGGCAGCGTCGTGCCCGCGCGGCGCTTCACGGCACGGGTGTACGTGCTGTCGACGCGCGAGGGCGGGCGCTCGACGCCGCTGACCACCGGCTACCGGCCGCAGTTCTACATCCGGACCGCCGACGTGGTCGGCGACGTGGACCTCGGCGAAGCCGCCGTCGCCCGGCCCGGGGACACCGTCACCATGACGGTCGAACTGGGGCGGGAGGTGCCGCTGGAGACGGGGCTCGGCTTCGCGATCCGCGAAGGGGGCCGCACCGTGGGGGCGGGGACCGTGACCGCCGTCGAGTGAGGCCGGTGCCCGGCGGGGTGCGGCCGGTGCCGGGCACAATGGGCAGGTGAACGAAGCCATACCCGTCAGCCGCGTCACCGACCACGGCACCGCCAAGCTCATGCCCGACGTCGACCGGGAACGGGCCTGGCTGCTCACCGTCGACGGGGCGCCGCAGTCGTACGTCGACCTGGACGAGCCGGCGCACCTGGAGTTCGAGTACACGCGCCGGCTCGGCCACGTCCTGGACACGGTCGCCGAGCCGGGGCGCGCGCTGGACGTCCTGCACCTGGGCGGCGGCGCGTTCACCCTGCCCCGGTACGTGGCCGCGACCCGGCCCGGCTCGCGGCAGGACGTGGTCGAGGCCGACCGGGGACTGCTCGACCTGGTCGCCGAGCACCTGCCGCTGCCACCGGGCGCGGGCGTCACCGCCCACGGCGCCGATGCCCGCGCCTGGCTCGCGGCCGCCCCCGCCCACTCGGCCGACGTGCTCGTCGCCGACGTCTTCGGCGGCTCACGGGTGCCCGCGCACCTGTCGTCCGTCGGCTACGTGCGCGAGACGGCCCGGGTCCTGCGCGCCGACGGCGTGTACGTGGCCAACCTGGCCGACGCGGCGCCGTTCGGCTTCCTGCGCGGCCAACTCGCCGGATTCGCCGCGTTCTTCACGGAGCTGGCGCTGATCGCCGAACCGGGCGTGCTGCGCGGGCGCCGCTTCGGCAACGCGGTGCTCGTCGCCGCGCACCGGCCGCTGGACACCGCGGCGCTGGCCCGGCGCACCGCCGCCGACGCCTTCCCGGCCAGGGTCGAGCACGGGCCCGCCCTGCGGGACTTCGTGGGCGACGCCCGTCCGGTGCGGGACGAGGACGCCGTACCGTCGCCCGAGCCGCCGGCCGGCGCGTTCGGCATCGGCTGAGCGGCGTACGGGCCCCGCGCCGCGGGCGCGCTACGACTCGGTCGGCGGTTCCTCGGTGAGGCGCACGGTGCTGAGGATCTTCTGGATCGTCGCCTCCGGCACCTCCTCCTTGACGCCCTTGGCGCCGTAGAGGTTCCAGGTGACGAAGTCGCCCGCGCTGTTCTTGAACGCGAAGGTGATCGCCTTGCCCTCGGTGTCGCACTTGCCCTTCTTGGGAGCGCCCTCCGAGTGCGCCGTGATGACACTCCCCTTGATGCCCGACGCGGTGGTGTACGCCTTCGGCTTGCCGTACTTCACGCTCTTCTTGTCCGGCTCGGTGAAACCGCCGTAGATCCACCACGGCACCCGCGTCTCGGCCGCCTGGTCGGTGGTCTTGGCGCCGCTCTCACCGCGGGTGCCCGTGGTGGCGAGGGCGGTGGTCTCCTTGCGGCCGTCCTTGTTCTCGTCGGTCGTGCACCACTCGGACTTCAGGTAGGCCGGAGCGGTGACCGTGGTGCGGTCGGTCTTCCCGTCCTCCTCCCACTCGAAGCCGACGCTGGTGTCGGTGCTGTCGATCTCCCAGTCCGCGGGCACGTCGAACATGGTGCCGAAGCGCGGGTTGGCGACGACCTTCCAGCCGTCGACGGTGGCCTTCGCGCCCTCGCCCCCGCGCGGGTTCTCGTCGGAGCCCGACGCGCTCGGGTCGGCGGTGGGGGACTCGGACTTCTCCACGGTCGGGCTCGCGGACGTCTTCTTGTCCTTGCCGTCGTCCGCCTGGTCGTCCTTGTCACCACCGAGCACCAGGAACCCGGTGACACCCGCGGCCACCACCACGGCGAGGGCCGCGACGACGGCGACCAGCTTCGTCCGGTTGCCGCCACCGCCGCCACCTCCGCCCGCCGCCGGCTGCGGAACGGTGGCCGGCTGCGGCGTGCTCCACTGCTGCTGCCCGTACGTGCCGGGCTGCTGCTGGTAGCCGGGCTGCTGATACGGATTCGGCTGCTGGTACCCCGGCTGCTGGTACGGATTGTTCTGCGGGTTCTGCTCGCCCCCGGGCGGCTGCTGTCCTGGCCACATGAGCAGTCACCCTAATGCCGCCCAGGACACGATTCGGTCACCGGGCCTTGTCAGGGACGTACCGAAACGGCGGAGTTCAGGACTCCGACGGGGTGTACTCCCTGACGGTGGCGAGGATTTCGCGGACGGTGGCGTCGGGCACCTCGTCGGCGACGTCCGCCGCGCCGAAGAACGACCACGAGACGAAGTCGCCGTCGGCGGACTCGAAGGCGAAGGTGGTCGCCTTGCCGTTCACGTCGCACTTGTCCTTCTTCGTCACCCCGGACGACCGGGAGGTGGCCACGCTGCCCTCGATGCCGGAGGCGGTGGTGAACGACGTCACCGGTTGGGTGGCGACCTTGTCCCGGTCCGGCTGGGTGAACGCCCCGTAGACCCAGGCCGCCGAGTCGGTCCGGGCGATCTCCTCGGTGCTCCGGGCGCCGTTGTTGCCGCGGGTACCCGCACTGGCCAGGGGCGTGTGGTCGACCGAGCCGTCCCGGTCGGCGTCCGACCCGCACCACTTCTCCTTCAGCACGGCGGGGGCCTTCATGGCGACCAGGGGCTTGTCTTCGGGGTCGTCGTCCTCGGCGACGTAGGTGACCCAGTCGCGCGACTGCGGCACCCAGGACGCCGGTACGTCGAAGGCGATGCCGTGGTCGGGGTCGGCCACCACGGTCCAGCCCTCGACGGTGGGCTTCGGGGAGCCGGCACCGCCGCGCGGGTCGTCGGCCGGGGAGGAGGCGGCAGAGGAGGAGGCGGGGCCGGGCCCGGCCTCGTCGTCCTCGCCGCCGCCCAGGAGGACGGCCCCGGTCACGGCGGCGGCGACCACCACGACCGCGGCGGCGACGACCGCCACCACCTTCGTACGGCCGCTGGCGGGCCCCCGGCCCGACGGGCCGCCGGACGTGACCGTGGGCGCGTTCCAGGGGGCGGGCTGCTGCTGTCCCGCGTACGGCGGCTGCTGCCGGTAGCCGGGCTGCCGGTACGGGTTGGGCTGCCGCGGATCCGGTCCGCCGCTGGACGACTGCTCTCCTGGCCACATGGGCGCCCAGCATACGGCGGTCTTACCGGGTGCCTGGCCCCGGTTACTACTCACGGGTAACCTGCCGCCATGAGCGCAGACCAGATGTCGATCGGCGAGTTGCTCGCCGCCACGGTGCCGATGGTCCGGACCCTGAACCTCGAGTACCTGGAGACCACCCCGGAGAAGGCCGTGCTGGCCCTCCCGGACCAGAGCGAGTACCGCAACCACGTCGGCGGACCGCACGCCGGAGCCATGTTCACGCTGGGCGAGTCGGCCAGCGGCGCGATCGTGCTGGCCGCCTTCGGGGACCAGCTCTCCCGGGCGGTGCCGCTGCCGGTCACCGCGGAGATCGCCTTCAAGAAGATCGCCCTCGGCCCGGTCACCGCCACCGCGACACTCGGCCGCCCCGCCGCGGAGGTCGTCGCCGAACTGGACGCCGGCAGCCGCCCCGAGTTCCCCGTGAGCGTCGCCATCCAGCGCGAGGACGGAGCCGTCACCGGTGAGATGACCGTCATATGGACCCTGCGGCCCAACGGCTGAGCCCCGCCGACCCGGTACGCTTCCCGGTGCGCCTCGACCGAGGCGCACCGGGAACAGGTATCCGAAGCGGAGGGTGGGGCGTTGCACGTCCAGGAATGGCTCGACACGGTGCCCGCGGCGGCCGTCTACGCCGTCGTCGCGCTGGTCATCGGTCTGGAGAGCCTGGGCATCCCGTTGCCCGGCGAGATCATCCTGGTGTCGGCGGCCCTGCTGTCGTCGCAGCACGGCGGGATCGACCCACTGGTCCTCGGCGCCTGCGCCAGCGCCGGCGCGGTGATCGGCGACTCCATCGGCTACGCCATCGGCCGCAAGGGCGGCCGGCCCCTGCTGGCCTGGCTGGGCGGGAAGTTCCCCAAGCACTTCAGCGAGGGGCACGTCGCCACCGCCGAGCGGTCCTTCCAGAAGTGGGGCATGTGGGCCGTGTTCTTCGGCCGCTTCGTCGCCCTGCTGCGGATCTTCGCGGGCCCGCTGGCCGGTGTGCTGCGGATGCCGTACTGGAAGTTCCTGATCGCCAACGTCCTCGGCGGCATCGTCTGGGCGGGCGGCACCACCGCCGTCATCTACTACGTCGGCGTCGTCGCGGAGGACTGGCTCAAGCGCTTCTCGTGGCTCGGCCTGGTGGTGGCGGTCCTGATCGGCGTCGCCTCGATGCTGATCGTCAAGCGCAGGGCGGGCAAGGCCCAGCCGGAGCCCGCGCCTGCCACCGCTGGTGAGTGAAGGCGCCCCGACGGGGGGGGGCGGGGCCGTGCCGATGTGCGGCTCCGCCGCGGGGGCGCGAGCAACCACGAACAACCCGCGGCCGGCCTCCCGCAGGAGCTAACCCACCGCTTCCCCATGCTGCCGGGCCAGCGCCGCGTACATCGTGCCGTTCAACGTGATCCCCTGACGCTCCTCCTCCGTCAGCTCCCGCTTCACCTTCGCCGGTACCCCCGCGACCAGCGACCCCGGCGGCACCCGCATCCCCTGCGGGACCAGCGCCTGCGCCGCGACCAGTGAACCGGCGCCGATCACCGCGCCGTTGAGGACCGTGGCACCCATGCCGACCAGGCAGTCGTCCTCGACGGTGGCGCCGTGCACCACGGCGTTGTGCCCGATGGAGACACGCTCGCCGACGGTGACCGGGAAACCGGGGTCGGCGTGGAGCGTGCAGTTGTCCTGGACGTTGCTGCTCGCGCCGACGGAGATCCGCTCGACGTCGCCGCGCAGCACCGCGCCGTACCAGACGCTCGCCCCGGCGTGCAGCGTCACGTCCCCGACGACCGAGGCCGTCGGCGCCACGAAGGCCTCCGCGTCCACCTTCGGGTCCTTGCCGCCGATGCCCGTGATCAGCGCCTTCTGCGTCATCTTCGCCTCCTGCTCCGGTGTTGTACGGCACCGTACGCCACCCGGTGGGGTGAAGATCACAGCACGGTGCGGACCTGTGCACGGCGCGCGCGGACTACCTTGAGCGGGTGCCCCACCGCAAGAACACGTTCTCGTCCTGGCGGAGCCGCCTCGCGCAGCGGGCCGTCCACGCGGGCTGGGCCTGGGTGCAGCGCACCGGTTCCGTCACCGCCGCTCACCCCGGGCGGTTCCGCTTCGGCGCGCTGGGCACGGGCACCCGGCTCGCCTTCCCGCTCGGCACGGTCTTCGGCGAGCCCTGGATCCACGTCGGCGCCCACTGCATCATCGGCGAGCAGGTCACGCTGACCGCCGGGCTCATGCCCGACCTCGACCTCGGGCCCGAGCCGATCCTGCGCATCGGCGACGGGGTCGTCATCGGCCGCGGCAGCCACGTCATCGCGGACACCGCCGTCACCATCGGCAGCGACTGCTACTTCGGCCCGTACGTCTACGTCACCTCCACCAACCACTCCTACGACGACCCGCACCAGCCCATCGGCAAGCAGTGGCCGCGGATGGACCCGGTGGAGATCGGCCCCGGCTGCTGGATCGGCACCGGCGCGGTGATCCTGCCCGGCGCGCGGATCGGGCGGAACGTGGTCGTGGCCGCCGGCGCGGTGGTCCGGGGCACGGTCCCCGACCACGCCGTGGTGGCGGGCGCCCCCGCCCGGGTCGTACGGCGCTGGACGCCCGCCGAGGGCTGGCAGCCGCCGCTGCGTACCCCGGCCCCGGTGCCGATTCCCGACGGGATCACGCCGGGGCAGCTGCGGGAGCTGTCGAAGCTGGACGACGAGGCGGTGGCCCGTCTCGCCGCGTTGGACGAGGACCCGCAGCGAGCGCCGGGCAGGCTCGCGGAACCGGCCGCGGAGGGCTGACCGGCCAGGGTCGGCGGGCGGGTACGGCCTCAGCCCGTCGCCAGCAGCAGTGTGCCCACCAGCGCCAGGCCCGCGCCCGCCGCCTGCACGGCACGCAGCCGTTCGCTCAGGAACCCCCGCGCGGCCAGCGCGGTCACCACCGGGTACAGGGAGGCCAGCACGGCGGCGACCGTGACCGGTCCGTGCTGGGCGGCGATCGAGTACGTGCCGTTGGCCGCGACGTCGGCGAGGCCGACGAAGGCCAGCGCGGGCAGCGCGCCCAGGGGCAGGCCCGGCTCGGCCAGCGCGGGGGCGCCGCGCCGCACGGACACCCACAGCGCCAGCCCGCCCGCGGCCACGTTGGTGACACGCTGCACGAACAGGGCGAGGAAGAGACCGGTGAGCGTGGTCGACGCCTCGGCGATGAGGGCCATCACCGCGCCGAAGCCGAACGCGGCGACGAGCGTGAGGGCGACGGCCCGCCGCTGCACGGGCGCACCCCGCAACTGGGGACCCCCGGCGAGCACGACCCCGGCGACGGCGACCAGGATGCCCGCGAACTGGGGCACTCCGGGCCGCTCGCCCAGGACGAGGCCCACGGTCACCGGGACGGCCACGCCGAGCGAGCCCAGCGGTGAGACGACGCCCATCGGGCCCAGGGCCAGGGCCTGGTAGAAGGCGAGCATGGCCACCGGGCCCAACAGGCCCGCCGCGACCGCGAACCACAGGTGCGGCGAGGCCTCGCTCCAGGCGCCGGTCGCCGCCACGATCGTGCCGAGGACGACGACCGCGATCGACTGGGAGACGACGACCACCGTGAGCGCGGGGGTGCGCCGGGTCAACACCCCGCCGCCGAAGTCGGCCATACCCCACAGGAGGCTGGTGGCCAGGGCGAACAGCGCTGTCATGATCCGGTCGCCTCGCAGTACAGTTCGGTGGACCTTCGGGTGCAGCAGACCATAGTTCAGTCTGCTGCACCGTGTCATCTAAAATAATGTACGAACCTGTACGAGTCCCTGGACGGAACGTGGCGGACCTCGACCTGCTGACCCAGTCCCTGGCGCGCAACGTCAAGCGCTGGCGCACCGAGCGCGGCTTCACCCTGGAGGCGCTCGCGGCGCGCGCCGGGGTCAGCCGCGGCATGCTCATCCAGATCGAGCAGGCGCGCACCAACCCCAGCCTCGGCACCGTCGTGAAGATCGGCGACGCCCTCGGTGTCAGCATCACCACCCTGCTCGACTGGGAGCAGGGCCCCACGGTCCGCGTCGTCCCCGCCGAACAGGCCGTACGCCTCTGGCACACCGACGCCGGCAGCTTCAGCCGGCTCCTCGCCGGAGTGGAGGCGCCCGGCCCGCTGGAGATGTGGGAGTGGCGGCTGATGCCGGGCGAGCACAGCCTCTCCGACCCGCACCCCACCGGCACGGTCGAGCTGGTGCATGTCACGTCCGGGGAACTCGCCCTCACCGTCGACGGGGTGACCCACCGTGTGCCGACGGGCGCGAGCGCCTCCTTCGAGTCCGACACCCCGCACACCTACGGCAACGAGGGCGACGCGCCGATGGAGATGATCATGGCGGTCTCGGTGCCGCCCGTTCGCTGAGACGGACGCCCTCCCGGGGCCCGGCAGTTGTTAGCGTGCCGCCATGCACGCACCCATCGGGAACTTCGACAGCGCCACGCCCGCCCCGGACCTCCTCGACGAACTGACCCGCCCGGTCGCCGACGCCGTACGCCACTGGAGCGGCACCGTGCCCGCCGACCAGATCCTCTACGTCGACACCGAGCCGGAGTGGGCCGACACCGCCACCTTCGTCGAGCACTACGGCCGTGAGCTGCTCGAACAGTCCGCCAACTGCGTGGTGGTCACCGGCAAGCGGGGCGGTGGCACGACACTGGCCGCCTGTGTGGTGCTCTCCACCACCCGGGTCGACGTCAACGGCGTCGTGCGCCGTCACCTCGGGGCGCGCAAGGCGTCCTTCGCGCCCATGGACACGGCCACCGGGGAGACCGGCATGGAGTACGGCGGCATCACCCCGGTCGGCCTGCCCGGTGACTGGCCGGTGCTGGTGGACTCGGCCGTCGTCGACCTGCCCTACGTCCTCGTCGGCAGCGGACGCCGGCGCGGCAAACTGCTCGTGCCGGGCAAGGCCTTCACGGAGCTGCCCGGCGCCGAGGTCCTGGAAGGGCTGGGCGTCGCCTGACCCGTCACGCGGGGGCGTGGTGGGCGAGCGTCAGATGCGGGTCCGCCTCGCCCGGGGACGGCGCGGGGTCCGCGTGGACCAGGGCGGCGGTGAGCCGCGGCACCGCGTGCAGCAGGGCGTGCTCGGCCGCCACGGCGATGCGGTGGGCCTCGCGGACCGTCGCCTCGCCGTCCACCACCAGGGGGACCTCGGCGCGCAGGCGGTGCCCGATCCAGCGCAGCCGCAGCTCGCCCACCCCGCGCACCCCGGGGACCCCGTCCAGCACCCGCTCCGCCCGGTCCACCAGCGCCGGGTCGACCGCGTCCATCAGCCGCCGGAACACCTCGCGCGCCGCGTCCCGCAGGACCAGGACGATCGCCGCCGTGATCGCCAACCCCACGACCGGGTCCGCGAGCCGCCAGCCCAGCGCCGCACCCCGGCGCCCAGCAGCAGTCCCGGCCTGGAACTGATGGCGAGTCTGGACCGGATGGACATCCCGGACCCCGAGACACTGCTCGCCGACCCGGAGGTCGCCGTGCTGCCCGAACGGGGAGACCTCCGCCAGGCGGTGCTGGACGGGGTGGTGGCCGCGGTACGCAAGCGGCCGGAGAAGTCCCGGTGGGACGCGGCGTGGACGCTGCTGGCCCGGGCGATGGAGACCGGCGCGCCGGACGTCGTGGTCGTCCCGGCGACGACGCTCGCCGCGCTGCGGCAGCAGGACTGGGACGTCCCGGCCTCGATCGACCGGCTGGCCGGGGTCGTGTCCCTCTCCCGGCGCGCGGACCGCGCCGGCGACCGAGCGGCCGCCCGGAGGGCGGGCACCGCGAAGGCGGGCCGATGACCTCAGCGAAGTCGACGACCCCCATGCCGCCCACGAAGCGGATGAAGCCGACGATCCCGGGGCGGCCGCCCGGAGCGGCGTCGCGTACGCCGAGGCCGAGCACGCTGCCGGTGACGGCCGAGCCGGAACCGGTGCGGATCGATCTCGACAAGCTCTACGCCGCCCGGCTGCACGCCGCCCGGGCCCGGCCCTACCTGGCCACGGCGCTGTTCGCCCTGCACGTCGTCCCGTCGCGCGGGGTGCCGACGATGGCCGTCGACCGGTACTGGCGGTGCTACGCCTCACCGGTCTTCGTGGACCGCACGCCCGTGGAGGAACTGGCCGGGGTATGGGTGCACGAGGTCTCGCACCTGCTCCGCGACCACCACGGGCGCAGCGACCGGGTGGCACGCGAGCACGGGCTGACCGGACCGGCGGAACGGCTGCGGATGAACATCGCCGCCGACTGCGAGATCAACGACGACGTGTTCGGCGACGGACTGGTCCGCCCCGAGGGCGCGGTCGACCCGGGATTACTGCGACTGCCCGAGGGGCAGCTCATGGAGGACTACCTGCGCCGGTTCCGGCTCGGGCGGCTCACCGAGAGCCTGGCCTGGCTGGACTGCGGCAGCGGCGCCGACGGCCTCGACCGGGACTGGGACCTCGGCCCGGACGGCGCGGACGGACTCAGCGAGCAGGAACGGGACGCGGTGCGCTTCCGGGTGGCCCGGGGCATCAGGGCCGCCCCGGGAAGCGCGCCGAAGGGCTGGCGGCGATGGGCGGAGAAGGCGTTCCATCCGCCACAGCCCTGGCGCGAGTTGCTGGGGCGGCGGTCCGCTCGGCGACCTCCTCGGGCGGCGCGGGAGAGGACTACATGTACGGCCGGCCGTCGCGCCGCTCGGCCGGGACACCCGGTGTGGTGCTGCCCAGCCTGCGGCGCAGACCGCCACGGGTCGCCGTGGTCATCGACACCTCGGGATCGGTCAGCGACGCCGAACTGGGCAGCGCGCTCCTGGAGGTCGCCGCGATCGCCCGCGCCGTCGGTGGCCGGCGCGACCTGGTCAGCGTGGTGCCGTGCGACGCGGCGGCCCGGCTCGCGCACTCGCTGTGCCGGACCGAGGGGATCGAGCTGGTGGGCGGCGGCGGCACCGACCTGCGCGCCGGCTTCGCGAAGGCGCTCGCGGCGCGGCCGGCGCCGGACGTCGTCGTGGTGCTGACCGACGGGCAGACGCCCTGGCCGGACCGGCGGCCGGCCTGACGCACGGTGGTGGGGCTCTTTCCCCGGGGCGGCGGGTGGGACGAGGACGACCCGGAGTACGTCCCCCGCACACCGCCCGACTGGGCCCGCGTGGTGGTCATCGAGTCCGGTCCGGGCGGGACGGGTGAGCCCCGGCGCGATCAGCCCAGCCGCGGGATCTCGATGGCCGGGCAGCGGTCCATCACCATCTCCAGGCCCGCGTCCCGGGTCCGCCCGTACGCCGCCTCGTCGACCACCCCGAGCTGGAACCAGACCGCCCGGGCGCCCTTGGCGACGGCCTCGTCGGCGACCGGTCCGGCCAGGTCGCTGTTGACGAAGACGTCGACCACGTCCACGTCGAAGGGGACGTCCGCGAGCGAGGCGTACCCCTGCTCTCCGTGCACCGTCTCCGCCTTGGGGTGCACGGGCACGACACGCTTGCCGAAGCGCTGCAGCACCTCGGCGACGCCGTACGCCGCGCGCTGCTGGTTGTTCGACAGGCCCACCACGGCCCAGGTGTCGCCCAGCTCGGTGAGGATCTTGCGGACGGTTGCCTCGTCGCCGTACACCGGCGGCCTCCTCGTACTCGTACTCCCGGGCGGCCCGCGGATCGGGCCACCCGGTCGGGACAACGGGCGGCGGCGTGCCGGGATTCCCCGTGCACCCACCGGGGCGCGGCGAGCGCGCCCCGGTGCGCCGCCGCGCCGCCGGGCCTACGCTCGCCTCGTGCTGCGCATCATGGACGCCCGTACCGGAGAACCCGCCCCCGCTGCCCCCGCCCGCCGGGCCCCGACCCGTGTCGAGGCGCACGTGCCGGAGCGCGACGCCACCGCCCTGCGCGTGCTGCTGGTCGCGGACCTCCTGGCGCGGGCCCTCGAACTCGACGGCACACCCGTGTGGGCGGTGCTGACCGGCGCGGCGGAGCGGGACCGGCTGCGCGAGGACGCCGCCGCCCTCGGTGTCCGGCCCTTCGAGGACGGCGCCGCCGCGGGACACGGACCGGGCACGGGGCAGAGTCTGCGCGTCGTGGCTGAGGGGGCGGGCGAGAGCGGGGCCCGGGGCGCCCCCGACGTGACGACGGTCGCCGTGGCCCCCGTGCACCCGGCCGAACCCGACCTCGCCGACCCCGACGCCGTACGCCTCGCCCTGCTGGAGCGGCCCCACCACGCGCGCGTGGAGCTCGACGCGGCCGCGCTGGACGAGTCCCGGGACAGCCTCGCCCGCCTGCGCCGCGCGGTCGCCGACTGGGCCCGGCACCCCTCGCGCCCCGTCCCGGGCGAGGTGCGCGACCGGCTGCGGGCCGCCTGGGAGGACGACCTGGACGCCCCCGGAGTACTGCGGGTCCTGCGCCAGGTGGAGACCGACCAGACCCTGCCGGACGGGGCCCGGTTCGAGATCTGCGCGTACGCCGACCGGTTCCTGGGCCTCCACCTCACCCGGGACGTCGGCACCTCGTACTGACCGCGGCCCGGCCGCGACGACCGGCCCGCAGGGCGCCGCGCGGCGAGCGCATAGGCTGGCCGGATGCAGGACGAGTACCGCACGGTCGCCCGCGCGGGTGTGCACGAAACCGAGATCAACCGCTCGCGCTTCCTGTGCGCCCTCGCCCCGGCCGCCACCGAACAGGACGCCCAGGCGTTCATCGCGGGCGTGCGCAAGGAGCACGCGGACGCCACCCACAACTGCTGGGCGTACGTCATCGGCGCCGACGCCGCCTTGCAGAAGGCGAGCGACGACGGCGAGCCGGGCGGCACCGCGGGCGTCCCGATGCTCCAGATGCTGCTGCGCCGCGACATGCGGTACGTCGTCGCCGTCGTCACCCGCTACTACGGCGGCGTCAAGCTCGGCGCGGGCGGTCTCATCCGCGCCTACGGCGGTGCCGTCGGCGAAGCGCTGGACGACCTCGGCACCCTCACCCGGCGCCGGTTCCGCATGGCCACGGTGACCGTCGACCACCAGCGGGCCGGCAAGCTCCAGAACGACCTGCGCACCGCCGGCCGCGCGGTGCGCGACGTGCGCTACGGCGAGGCCGTCACCATCGAGGTCGGTCTGCCGGAGGCCGACGTGGACACCTTCCGCTCCTGGCTCGCCGACGCCACCGCGGGCTCGGCCGGGTTCGAACTGGGCGGAGAGGCCTACGGTGACGCATGACAAGACGGACAACCGGGGCGTAACGGGCCTCGGTGGAGCGCGGACGCGGGGCGAAACGGGAGTTACCACCCGGGCTGTCGGACCCTCCCGTTAGTCTCGGGGATCATGCGACTGCTGCACACTTCCGACTGGCATCTCGGCCGGGCGTTCCACCGGGTGAACATGCTCGGCGCCCAGGCGGGGTTCATCGGCCACCTCGTCGACACCGTGCGCGAGCACGCCGTCGACGCCGTGGTCGTGTCGGGGGACGTGTACGACCGCGCGGTGCCGCCGCTCGCCGCCGTCGAGCTGTTCGACGAGGCACTGCACCGCCTCGCCGGCCTCGGCGTGCCCACGGTGATGATCTCCGGCAACCACGACTCCGCCCGCCGGCTCGGGGTCGGCGCCGGGCTCATCGACCGGGCCGGCATCCACCTGCGCACCGATCCGGCGGGCTGCGGCACCCCCGTGGTGCTGACCGACGCCCACGGCGACGTCGCCTTCTACGGGCTGCCGTATCTCGAACCGGCGCTGGTCAAGAGCGAGTTCGGTGTCGAGAAGGCGGGTCACGAGGCCGTGCTCGCCGCCGCCATGGACCGGGTGCGCGCCGACCTCGCCACGCGCGGGCCGGGCACCCGTTCCGTCGTCCTCGCGCACGCCTTCGTCACCGGCGGAGAGCAGAGCGACAGCGAGCGGGACATCACCGTCGGCGGGGTCGCCGCCGTGCCCTGCGGCGTCTTCGACGGCGTGGACTACGTGGCGCTGGGGCACCTGCACGGCTGCCAGACCCTCACCGAGCGCGTCCGCTACTCCGGCTCCCCGCTGCCGTACTCCTTCTCCGAGTACCGGCACCGCAAGAGCATGTGGCTCGTCGACCTGGACGCGGCGGGTGCGGTCACCGCGGAGCGCGTCGACTGCCCGGTGCCGCGCGCGCTGGCCCGGCTGCGCGGCACGCTGGCGGACCTGCTCGCCGACCCGGAGCTGACCGGGCACGAGGAGGCGTGGGTCGAGGCGACCCTCACCGACCCGGTCCGGCCGGACGAGCCCATGGCCCGGCTCACGGAGCGGTTCCCGCACACGCTCAGCCTCGTCTTCGACCCCGAGCGGGCCCCCGACGAGCCCGGTGTGTCCTACGCCCGGCGCCTCGCCGACCGCAGTGACCAGCAGATCGCGGAGGACTTCGTGACCCACGTGCGCGGCGCCGGGCCCGACGACCACGAACAGGGCGTGCTGCGGGACGCCTTCGACGCCGTGCGCGCCGACGAGAGCGTGCGGGAGGTGGCCCGGTGAGGCTGCACCGGCTGGACATCACTGCCTTCGGGCCCTTCGGTGCCTCGCAGAGCGTCGACTTCGACGAGCTGTCGGCCGCCGGGCTGTTCCTGCTGCACGGCCCCACCGGCGCCGGCAAGACCTCCGTCCTGGACGCCGTCTGCTACGCCCTGTACGGCTCGGTGCCGGGCGCCCGGCAGGGCGGCGGCCAGGGCATGACGCTGCGCAGCGACCACGCGGCCGTCGGCACCCGCACCGAGGTGCGGCTGGAGCTGACCGTCGCGGGGCGCCGGCTGGAGATCACCCGGCAGCCGCCCTGGGAGCGCCCGAAGCTCCGCGGCAAGGGCACGACCGTCGACAAGGCGCAGACCTGGCTGCGCGAGTACGACGCGACGACCCGCGCCTGGAAGGACCTCAGCCGCTCCCACCAGGAGATCGGCGAGGAGATCACGCAGCTGCTCGGCATGAGCCGGGAGCAGTTCTGCCAGGTCGTGCTGCTGCCCCAGGGCGACTTCGCCCGCTTCCTGCGAGCCGACGCGGAGGCGCGCGGCAAGCTCCTGGGACGGCTCTTCGACACCCGCAGGTTCGCCGAGGTGGAGAAGCGCCTCGCCGAACGGCGCCGCATCACCGAGGCCCGGGTCCGCGAGGGCGACGCCACCCTGCTGGCCGACGCGCACCGGATGCAGCAGGCCGCCGGTGACGCCATGGAGCTGCCGGAACTGGCGCCGGGCGAGCCGGGACTGGCCGAGGCGGTCCTCGGCGCCGCCGCCGTCGCCCGCTGCACCGCCCGCGAGCTGCTCACGATCGCCGACGGCCGGCTCGACGCCGCCGAGTCCGCCCAGGCCGCCGCCGGACGCCACCTGACCGAGGCCCGCGAACTCGACCGGCTGCAACGCCGGTTCGCCGAGGCACGGGAGCGGGCCGCACGGCTGGCGGAGCGGGCCGACGGCCACCGTGCCGCGCAGGAGCGCATGGAACGGGCCCGCAAGGCCGAGGCGGTGGCCCCCGCCCTGGAGCTGCGGGAGGCCGCCGACGGCGAGCACCGCAGGGCCGCGGACGCGGAGGCACGCGCGCGTGCCCTGCTGCCGCAGGCCCTCGCCGAAGCGGGTGCGGCCGGGCTCGCGGCCGCCGCCCGCCGGGCCGCCGAGGAACTGGGTGGCCTCGAGTCGGCCAGGCGCGCCGAACGACGCCTCACCGAACTGGTCGAGGAGCGGGCCGGCCTCGACCGCCAGGAACGCGCCGACGAGGAGGTCCGGCAGGAGGCGGAGACCTGGCTCGCCGACTGGGAGACCACCCGCCCCGGACTCCTGAGCCGCGTCGACTCCGCGCAGGAGGCCACCACCCGCGCCGAACAGCTCGCCGTGCAGCGCGATCCGGCGCGGCGCAGGCTGGCGGCCGCCCGGCAGCGGGACCGGCTCACCGACGACACCGAAGAGGCGCGGCGGCGGGCGCTCGCCTCGGCGGAAGACGCCGTCGCGGCCCGCGCCCACTGGCTCGACCTCAAGGAACAGCGGCTGCACGGCATCGCCGCCGAGCTCGCCGCGAACCTCACCGAAGGCACACCGTGCGCGGTGTGCGGCGCCACCGAACACCCCGCCCCCGCCCGCAAGGCCGCCGGACACGTCGACCGTGCCGCGGAGGAGCGCGCCCTCGCCGACTACCAGGCCGCCGACGAACGGCGCGCGCAGGCCGAACGGCACCTGGGCACCGTACGGGAGGCGCTGGCCGCCGCCACGGCGGAGGCCGGGGACGCGCCCACCGCCCACCTGGCCGAGGAGGCCGAGGAACTGGAGGGGGCGTACGCGCGGGCGCGGGCGGCCGCCTCCGGCCTGCACGCCGCGCAGGAGGAGCTGCGGCGGGCGGAGGGCGAACGCGAACAGCGCGTCGCCGCCCAGCAGCAGGCCGCCGTCCGGTCCGCCTCCCGGGTCGCGGGCCGGGAGCGGCTGGAGCGCGAACAGGCCACACTGGAAGAGGAGTTGGCGCGGGCCCGGGGTGCCGCCGAGAGCGTGGCCGCGCGGGCGGCACAGCTGGAACGCCGGGCCGCGCTGCTCACGGAGGCGGCCGACACCGCCCGCGTCGCCGAGGACACCGCCCAGCGGCTCAAGGACGCCGACGCCCGGCTCGCCGACGCCGCCTTCCGGGCCGGTTTCGACACCCCCGCGGACGCGGCCGCCGCCCTGCTCGACGACACCGCCCACCGCGAGCTGCAACGAAGGCTCGACGCCTGGCAGTCGGAGGAGGCCGCCGTCCGCGCGGTCCTCGCCGAGGCCGACACCGCCGACGCGGCCCGGCGACCGCCCGCCGACCTCGCCGCGGCGGAGCGTGCCGCCGCCGACGCGGGCCGGCGCCTGCGCGAGGCGTCCTCGGCCCGCGACGCCGCCGCCCGGTGCTGCGCCGAGCTGGACCGGCTGTCCGCGCACGCCACCACCTCCGTGCGCCGGCTCGCCCCGCTGCGCGAGGAGCACACCCGGGTCGCCCGCCTCGCCTCCCTCACCGCGGGCACCTCGGCGGACAACGAACGCCGGATGCGCCTGGAGTCGTACGTACTGGCCGCCCGCCTCGAACAGGTCGCCGCCGCGGCCACCGCCCGCCTGCTGCGCATGTCCTCCGGCCGCTACACGCTCGTCCACTCCGACGACCGCACCGGCCGCGGCCGCAGCGGGCTCGGACTGCACGTCGTCGACGCGTGGACCGGCCGCGAGCGCGACACGGCCACGCTGTCCGGCGGCGAGACGTTCTTCGCGTCGCTCGCCCTCGCGCTCGGCCTCGCCGACGTCGTCACCGACGAGGCGGGCGGCGTCCGCCTGGACACCCTCTTCATCGACGAGGGCTTCGGCAGCCTCGACGACCAGACCCTCGACGAGGTCCTCGACGTTCTGGACGCCCTGCGCGAGCGGGACCGCAGCGTCGGCATCGTCAGCCACGTCGCCGACCTGCGCCGCCGTATCCACGCCCAACTGGAGGTAGTGAAGGGCCGGTCGGGATCGGTGCTGCGGCAGCGGGGTGCCGGCTGAGCGTCGTCCCGGCGTCTCCCGGTGCCGACCTCAGCGGCCCAGCGGGCGGCGGGGGAGCGGTGAGGAGTAGACGACGCTCGTGGTGACCGAGCCCAGGGCGCTGATCCGGCCGGACACCTCCTCAAGGTGCCGCATCGAACGGGCCGCGACCTTGATGACGAAGCAGTCGTCGCCCGTGACGTGGTGCGCCTCCAGGATCTCCGGCGTGACCGCGACCAGGTCGTGGAACGGCTTGTAGTTGGCGACCGGGTAGCGCAGCCGCACGAACGCCAGGATCGGCAGGCCCAGCCGTTCGGGGTCCACGACCGCCGCGTACCCCTGGATGATCCCGGCCTCCTCCAGGCGCCGCACGCGCTCCGTCACCGCGCTCGCGGACATCGAGACGGCACGCGCCAGTTCGGCGAAGCTGGCCCGCCCGTCCCGCTGGAGGACGTCGAGAATCCGCCAGTCCGTGGCGTCCGGGGAATACTCGGTCATCCATGATGGATAGCAGGGATTCCCCGGCGGAACAAGGTACAGACCGGGAAATCGCCCTTCAGGCAGGGCGGTGTGGGCCATAGATTTCCGGCTGGAAGATCCTTCGAGGAGAGGCCGGACCATTGACCGTCACCACCACCCCCGTCGGGCACGTCAACGCCGTCCTGCGGGTAGCCCCCGCACCGCCCGCCGAAGCCGCCGCCCACTTCCGGGCGAGCCTCGCCTTCCACACCGACGTCTCCGACGTCGCCGACGCGCTCGCGGCCGGCGGCGACCCGGGATTCGTGCTGGTCGACTGCCGGTCGACCGAGTCCTGGGACCAGGGCCACGTCCCCGGCGCCGTCCACCTCCCCACCGCGCGGGTCCGCGAGCAGGACGGGCAACTCCTCGACCCCGCCGTGCCCGTGGTGACGTACTGCTGGGGACCCGGCTGCAACGGGGCGACGCGCGCGGCCCTCGCCCTCGCCGAACTCGGCTACCGGGTCAAGGAGATGCTCGGCGGCTTCGAGTACTGGGTGCGCGAGGGCTTCGAGTTCGAGACCTGGCAGGGCACCGAGCGCCCCGCCGCCGACCCCCTGACCGTTCCGGTCGACGCGGCCGACTGCGGCTGCTGAGCGGCGTGTAGGTTCTGCCGCATGGTGCGATACGCGGAGCCGGGCGGGGTGGAATGGGTCGAGTCGGGCGGAGGGCCGCTGATCGCGGTACCGGAGACGGTCCTGCCGTTCTGGACCGGAGCCGACGGCGAGGAGACGGACTCCGACTACGACCGGGCCTGCGAGGTCGACGGCCACGTCGGTCTGCTCCCGGTCGGCGACGCCACCGCCCTCGTGCTCGGCGACGAGCCCGCCTCCACCGCCTACCTCCCCGACCACGGCGCCTTCGTCCGCTGGTGCGCCGCGGACTCCGAGGACGAGGTGCTGGCCGGGGTCACCGCCGCCCTCGACGCCGCCGAATGGCAGCCCGAGGTGTCCTGGCACGTGCCGGGACCGGTGCTCCTCTTCGACGCCGCCTGGCCCGGCGCCGCGTCGGACCGCGCCGACCGGGTGCGGGTCGCGCTGGACCCCGGCCGGTACGCGGTGCGCGCGGCCGAGGTGCGCCCCGGGCCGGAGACCTGGCTGAGCCTCGTACACCTGCGGCGGCTCGCCGACCGGTAGCCGCGGCGATATCCACGTGCGGGACCGCCGCGGTCGGCCCATCATGGGTGCCCATGCCACGACTTGCGCACCCCGCCCCCGAAGACCTGCGCCGCGACCCGCTGCCCCTGCGCGGCCGCACCGCCCTCGTCACCGGAGCCAGCCGGCGCGGCGGCATCGGCCACGCCGTGGCCCGGCGCCTCGCCGCGTACGGAGCGAGCGTCTACCTGCACCACCACGTCCCGCACGACGCCGCCATGCCCTGGGGCGCCGACCGCGTGGACGACGTGGTCGACTCGGTACGCGCGGCGCTCGGCGACCCGGACGCCGCCGTGCTCGCGGGCCCCGGCGACCTCACCCGCCCCGACGCCCCCGGCGAACTCGTCGCCACCGCCGCCGAAGCGCTCGGCGGACGGCTGGACATCCTCGTCGCCAACCACGCGCTCAGCGGGTCCGACGGCACCCTCGACACCGTCGACGCCGCCATGCTCGACGCCCACTGGCAGGCCGACACCCGTTCGGTGCTGCTGCTGATCCAGGCCCACGCCCGCCGCCGCGCCGCACTGCCGCCGCGCACGCCCGGCGGACGGGTCGTGATGATGACCTCCGGCCAGGACATCGCGGGCGGCATGCCCGGCGAGATCGCCTACGCGCTCCAGAAGGGCGCGCTCGCCTCCGTCACGCGCTCCCTGGCGACGACCCTCGCCGAGCACGCCGTCACCGTCAACGCGGTCAACCCCGGCCCGGTGGACACCGGTTACCTGACCGGCGACGCCTACGAGGCCGTCGCCGCGTGCTTCCCCGGCGGGCGGTGGGGCATGCCCGACGACCCCGCCCGCCTCATCGCGTGGCTTGCCACGGACGAGGCGGAGTGGATCACCGGTCAGGTGATCGACTCGGAAGGCGGCTTCCGGCGGTGAGGTGAACGGCCCGGCGAGGGCGTCACAGCCGGGACAGCTCGTCCACCAGGTCGTCCAGACCGAGCGAGCCCTGGGAGAGGGCCGCCATGTGCCACGCCTTGAGGTCGAAGGAGTCGCCGTGCCGCTCGCGGGCCTTCTCCCGGCCCAGCAGCCACGCCCGCTCGCCGAGCTTGTAGCCGATCGCCTGGCCCGGGATCGTCAGGTAACGGGTCAGCTCGCTCTCCACGAAGTCCGCCGGGCGGCTGCTGTGCGCGCCGAAGAACTCCTGCGCCAGCTTCGGCGTCCAGCGCTCGCCCGGGTGGAAGGGGGAGTCCGCCGGGATCTCCAGCTCCAGGTGCATGCCGATGTCCACGATGACCCGGGCGGCCCGCATCATCTGCGCGTCCAGGTAGCCCAGGCGCTGCTCGGCGTCCGTGAGGAAGCCCAGCTCGTCCATCAGCCGCTCCGCGTACAGCGCCCAGCCCTCGGCGTTGGCACTGACCATGCCCACCGAAGCCTGGTAGCGGGAGAGGTCCTCGGCCACGTGCGTCCACTGGGCGAGCTGGAGGTGGTGGCCCGGGACGCCCTCGTGGTACCAGGTCGAGACCAGGTCGTACACCGGGAACCTGGTCTGCCCCATCGTCGGCAGCCAGGTGCGGCCGGGACGCGAGAAGTCCTCCGACGGCGAGGTGTAGTAGGGCGCCGCCGCGCTGCCCGGCGGGGCGATGCGCGACTCCACCCTGCGCACCCGCTCGGCCAGTTCGAAGTGCGTGCCGTCCAGCTGCTCGATCGCCTGGTCCATCAGGCCCTGCAGCCAGTCGCGGACTTCGTCGACGCCCTCGATGTGCCTGCCGTGCTCGTCCAGGTGCGCCAGCGCCACCCACGGCGTCCCCGCGCCCGGCAGGATCTTCTCCGCCTCCGCCTTCATCTCGGCCAGCAGGCGGTGGTACTCCGACCAGCCGTAGGCGTACGCCTCGTCCAGGTCCAGGTCGGTGCCGTTGTAGTAGCGCGACCAGCGGGCGTAGCGCTCCCGGCCCACCGTGTTCGGGGCGCCCTCGATGGCCGGGGCGTACACGTCGCGCATCCAGTCCCGCAGTTGCGCCACGGCGGCGGTCGCACGCCGGGCGGCCTCGTCCAGCTCCGCGCGCAGCGTCTCGGGGCCGTCGGCGGCGAAGTCCTCGAACCAGCCCCGCCCCTCGCCGGTGTCCGCCCACTCGCCGAGCTGCTCGACGAACGTCGCGGTCGGCCGCGGCGCCGCGTACAGCTCGCGCTCCAGGCCCAGCGACAGGGACTCGCGGTAGCCCGCGAACGCCGCCGGCACCGCCCGCAGCCGCTCGGCGATCCGGGCCCAGTCCTCGTCGGTCCCGGTCGGGGTGAGGGTGAAGACCTCGCGCACCGAATGCGCGGCGGTACCCATGTTGCCGACCGAACGCAGGCCCTCGTCGGCCTCGTGCACCGCGAGTTCCGCGGTGAGGCGCTCACGCAGCAGCCGCGCGCAGCGCCGCTCCACGTCGCTGTCCCCGCCCGGCCGGCGCTCCGCCTCGTCCAGCCGGGCCAGGGTGGTGCGGGCCAGCTCCGCCAGGGCCTCCTGCCCGGCGGGTGAGAAGTCGGGCAGACGGCTGGAACTCTCCGCGACACCGAGGTAGGTACCGGTGACGGGGTCGAGGGCGATGAGCTCGTCGACGTAGGCGTCGGCGACCTCGCGGGGCAGCGGGCTCTTGGTCTCTGACATGCGGACATCCTCATACGGATACCGGTGTCGCGTCAGCCCGGTGGACCGGGCCCGACGGCGCGGGCGGCCGGATTTCGCTCAGGGCGTGGCCGGGGGAGGAGCGGTCGCCGGCGCGGGTGCGGCCGGAGGGAGCAGAGGGCCGCACTCCCACTGCTGGAAGATCAGCCGGGTCTCGACGCGGGCCACCTCCCGCCGGGACGTGAACTCGTCCAGGACCAGCCGCTGCAGATCCGTCATGTCCGCGACCGCGACATGCACGAGGTAGTCGTCCGGGCCGGTGAGGTGGAAGACGGTGCGCGACTCCGGCAGCGCCCGGATCCGCTCCACGAACGGTCCGACCAGCTCGCGCCGGTGCGGACGCACCTGCACCGACAGCAGTGCCTGGAGACCGCGCCCCAGCTTCGCCGGGTCCAGCTCCAGCCGGTGGCCGAGGATCACCCCGGCCCGCCGCAGCCGCGCCACCCGGTCCAGACAGGTCGACGGCGCGACGCCGACCTGGGCGGCGAGATCACGGTAGGTGGTCCGGGCGTCGTTCTGCAGCAGCCGCAGCAGATGGAGATCCACCGGATCCAGTACGACGGAATCGGCCATGGCCCGAACGTAACACGGAGGACGAGCCCGTCGGCCCGGCCGGTGTTCACCCTTCGGCCATGGACTCAGCGCGCACGCACACGTCACCACCCGACGACGTACGCTCCACCGCACCCACGGGCAGGGCACTGGCCACCGAAGCCGTGCACGCCGGCCGCGACGACCTCGCCGCCCGGGGACTGCACGCCCCGCCCATCGACCTGTCCACGACCTACCCGTCGTACGACAGCCGTGGCGAGGCCGCCCGCATCGACGCGTTCGCCGCCACCGGCGCCGAGCCGGACGGCCCGCCGGTCTACGGCCGCCTGGGCAACCCCACCGTCGCCCGCTTCGAGACGGCGCTGGCCCGGCTGGAGGGGACCGAGACCGCCGTCGCCTTCGCCAGCGGCATGGCCGCGCTGAGCGCGGTCCTGCTGGTCCGCGGCTCGATGGGGCTGCGGCACGTCGTCGCCGTACGGCCCCTGTACGGCTGCAGCGACCACCTGCTGACCGCCGGGCTGCTCGGGTCCGAGGTCACCTGGACCGACCCGGCGGGCGTCGCGGACGCGCTGCGCCCGGACACCGGCCTGGTGCTGGTGGAGTCGCCGGCCAACCCGACGCTGGCCGAGGTCGACCTGCGGGCCGTCGCGCACGCCTGCGGATCGGTGCCGCTGCTCGTGGACAACACCTTCGCCACACCCGTGCTCCAGCGCCCCGCCGAGCACGGCGCCCGGCTGGTGCTGCACAGCGCCACCAAGTACCTCGGCGGACACGGGGACGTGCTGGCCGGCGTGGTCGCCTGCGACGAGGAGTTCGCCGGGCGGCTGCGGCAGGTCCGCTTCGCCACGGGCGGAGTGCTGCACCCGCTGGCCGGCTACCTCCTGCTGCGGGGACTGTCCACCCTGCCCGTCCGGGTACGGGCCGCCTCCGCGGGCGCCGCCGAGCTGGCCGGACGGCTGGCCGCCGACCCGCGGGTGGCCCGGGTCCACTATCCGCGCATCGGCGGCGCGATGGTCTCCTTCGAGGTCCACGGCGACCCGCACGAGGTCATCGGCCGCGTCCGGCTGATCACCCCGGCCGTGAGCCTCGGCAGCGTCGACACGCTCATCCAGCACCCGGCGTCCATCAGTCACCGCATCGTGGACCCGGACGACAGGCGGGGGGCCGGGGTCGGCGACCGGCTGCTGCGGCTGTCGGTCGGCCTGGAGGACGTCGACGACCTGTGGGCCGATCTGGACCGGGCCCTGGGGGAGCGGGCGGCCGAGGCCGTCCCGCCGCGTCAGGCGCTGTCGCGGACCGAGTGACCCGCCACCGCGCCTGCCGCTGTCTCACTCCCGGCCGATCCGCTCCCCGTGCGGCAGCGGCGCCGCGGAGCGGGCCGACGGGTCCAGGCGGGCCGTGACGACCAGGGTCCCCTCCTCGATCTGGTAGTCGAGGGGGAGGCCCAGGCCGCGCATCGCGGCGACCATGCCGGTGTTGGACGCCTGCGTGACCGCGTACACGCTCCCGCACCCCGCCTCCGCCGCCATCGCCACGAGCCGGGCGAGGAGTTCACCGCCGATGCCCCGGCGCTGCCACCCGTCCTCGACGAGCAGGGCGACCTCCGTCTCGTCCCCGTCCCACAGCAGATGACCGAGCCCGACGATCCGCCCCGAGGCGGTCTGTACGGCCAGGGTGCGGCCGAAGCGGGGACTGAGCAGGTGGTTGAGGTACCGGTCGGCGTCCCCGACCGGACCGTGGTACCGCATCCCGAGCGTCCGCGCCGAGCAGCGTTCGTGCATCGCCTTGGCGGCCGGAACGTCACGCGTGTCGACCCGGCGGACCGTGATGTCGCTCCCCTCGGGCAGCGTCAGCACGTCCCGGCCGCGCGGGACCCGCGGGCCGAGCCGGGCGTCCAGCTCGACCAGGGCCCGCGCCCGGGCGAACTCGGCCGGGGTGAACGGCAGATGGGGGCGCTCCACGCTGATCACGCCGCCCTCCGGGGTGCGCAGCCGCAGCACCGTGTCCTCGAACGTGCCCTCCGGCGGTACCGCCTGCTCCGCTCGCTCCGCCGACCGGGCGCCGGCGGCCGCGGGCAGCGACCTGATGGTGCACCTGCCCAGCAACTGCCGTAGCGCCAGCGGCAGTTCCGCCGCGTCCAGGGCCGTACGGGCGGCCAGGCCCAGCACCCGAGTCGGCGCGTCCACCAGGTCGTGGGCGTCCGCCCGCTCGGTCCAGGTCCGGGCACCGCCCGCGGCCGTCACCACCTCGGCCAGCTCCGTCCCGCTCAGCTCGCCCGGGGCGCGGAGCAGGAACTCGTCCACCGTGCCCTCGGTCAGCGGGTGCGTCTGCAGGCTCAGGATGTCGATCCTCCGTTCGGCGAGGGCCGTGCAGAGCACCGCCAGCGATCCCGGCGCGTCCCGCACCGTCGTCCGCATCCGCCACAGCGCGCTCTCACCGCCCGGCTGAGAACCGCCCGGTCCGGCCCCGGGCCGCTCGGTCCCGGCCGACCCGACCCCGGCCGGACGGTCTGCGGTCGGTGGCCGGGCGCCGGTATCGTCCGCCGGCGGCGCCTGCCCGTGGCGTCGTGACCACCGGGTGCGGAAACCCGCCGTGGCGATCAGCGCCGCCAGCGAGGCCAGGACCAGGGCGGGCACCGAGGTGCCGTGCTCGACGAGGCGCGCCACGGCATCCGTCACATCAGACATGTCTCGACTCATGCACTCACTGTGAAGGAACGGTGTTGCGTGATCACGAACGCTCTGTGACCGATGGGTAAAGAAGGCTTCTGGGGCGTTCTTCCCCTTCGCGGCGGTCTGAGATCACAGGGCCGAGGGGGTCCTCACCAGCGCCTCGCGCAGCCGTGGTGCCGCCTCACCAGCGGTGACGTGCCGTGCCGGTCCGCCGCCGCCGACAGGGGCGCAAACGGTCGCGGCAAGCGGGCAGTTGGAGCGCGTGGCGCACGGGGACGCGGGGCCGCGCACCGGGGGATGACGCCGGCGCGCGGCACTCCCGACAGGCTACGGGACCGGCTGTGGGACTACTGGCCCACCCGGCCCGGCCGCAGCACCTTCGTGAACAGCACCGTGCCGTCCTGCTCGCGCAGCCGCACCGTCATCTCGGCGCTGTCACCGTCGATGTCGACCTCGCCGAAGAACTGGTAGCCGTCCGCGGGCGAGACGTTGGAGGCGGTCGGCGCCTTCACGAACACCCGTTCGGGGCCGAAGGTGCCGTCCAGCTCGCTGGCCGGGAACGCACCCGCGTTGAGCGGCCCGGACACGAACTCCCAGAACGGCTCGAAGTCGCTGAACGCGGCGCGTGAGGGCTGGTAGTGCTGGGCCGAGGTGTGGTGCACGTCGGCCGTCAGCCACACCGTGCCGGTGATCCTGCGGTGCTTGACGAAGCGCAGCAGCTCGGCGATCTGCAGCTCGCGCCCCAGGGGTGCGCCGGGGTCGCCCTGCGCGACCGCCTCGATGTTGGGTGCGCCCTCGGTGGCGTCCGGCACGACAAGGCCGATCGGCATGTCCGCCGCGATGACCTTCCACACCGCACGCGACCGTGCCAGCTCCCGCTTGAGCCACTCGAGCTGCTCGCGGCCCAGGATGCCCTGGGGGTCCACGGTCTGTTCGCCGGGGGAGTTGGCGTTGCGGTACGTCCGCATGTCCAGCACGAACACGTCGAGCAACGGGCCCTGCCGCAGCACCCGGTGCACCCGCCCCTCGCGCGCGCCGGGGCGCAGGGTGGAGACCGGGAAGTACTCGCTGAACGCGCGCCGGGCGCGGGCGGCGAGTACGTCGACGCTCTTCTCCGTGTACCGGTCGTCCGTGTCCGCGATCACCTGGCCCGGGTACCAGTTGTTGCGCACCTCGTGGTCGTCCCACTGGATGACCGACGGAACCCGGGCGTTGAAGCGCCGCAGGTTCTCGTCGAGCAGGTTGTAGCGGAAGTTGCCGCGGAACTCGGCGAGGGTCTCGGCGACCTTGGACTTCTCCTCGGTCGTGATGTTCCGCCAGGTGCCGCCGTCGGGCAGGGCGGCCGTCTGCGCGATGGGGCCGTCGGCGTAGATGTTGTCGCCGCTGCACAGGAAGAAGTCCGGGTCCAGGGCGCCCATGGCGTCGTAGATGCGGTAGCCGCCGAGGTCCGGGTTGATGCCCCAGCCCTGGCCCGCGAGGTCGCCGGACCACACGAAACGCACGCCCTGGCGACGGCGGACCGGCACGGTGCGGAAGGTGCCGGTGACCGGCTCGCCGGTGCGGCGCGGGTCGTCCGGGTCGGCGAGGAGCACGCGGTAGTGGATCTGCTCGCCCGGCGGCAGACCGCGCAGCCGGGTGGTGCCGGTGAAGTCCGTGTCGCGTCCGAGCAGCGGACCGTGCCACCGGTGCGGGTGGCGGAACGACTCGGTCGCCGACGTCTCGACGATCATCCGGGCCGGCCGGTCGGACCGCACCCACACCAGGCCGGAGTGGGAGGTCACGTCTCCCGTCTGCACGCCCCAGCCCGCCCCCGGGCGCCCGGAGCGGGCGAACGCCGGGGCCGCCCCGAGGGCGGTGGGCAGGGTCAGGGCAGCCGACGCGGCGAGCGAGCCGCGCAGCACGCTGCGGCGGCCGGGCAACGGACGATGGGACATGGATGCGCCTCCAGGGACGGGATCCGGCCGGTGTCCGGGACGGTTTCGGGCCGGTGTGCAGAGCCAGACCTACTGGCACGGCGCGGCGCCCACGGAAATTGCGGGTGAACAACCCGGACCACCCTGAGCGATCCGCCGCTCGCGCGCGGGTGCCGCCGGGTCACACGGCCCGTGCCATCCTCTCCACCCCCGCCCGGATCCGTCCCGGCGTCAGGTGCGCGTACCCCAGCACCAGCCGCACCCCCTTCGCCGCCGCCGGACCCTCGCCCGCCGGGCCCCCGTCCCCCGCGCCGTCCCCCGCACCGCCGTGCCCGTACGCCGCCAGCGAGCGCACAGCGACGCCCGCCCCCGTCACGCGCGCGAGGAAGCCCTCCTCGGGTCCGTACCGCTCGGGAAGCGTGGCGATGGCGTGCAGGCCGGCGGCGATGCCGGTGACCCGTGAGCCGGGGAAGTGCTCGGCCAGCGCGGCCACCAGGGCGTCCCGGCGCTCCCGGTAGGCGCGCTGGCACACGCGGAGCCGGCGGTCGTAGTCGCCGCGCTCGACGAAGCGGGCGAAGACCGCCTGGTCGAGGGTCGGGTGGCCGAGGTCGGTGGTGCGCTTGCGCTCGACGACTTCGTCCGCCAGCCAGTCCGGCACCAGCAGCCAGCCCAGCCGCAGCCCCGGGGCGAGGGACTTGCTGACCGAGCCCGTGTAGGCGACCCGTTCCGGATCGAGTCCCTGGAGCGCGCCCACGGGGGCACGGTCGTAGCGGAAGTCGCCGTCGTAGTCGTCCTCCAGGACGAGGCCGTCCACGGACCGGGCCCAGTCGAGCAGTTCGGCGCGGCGCCGCGCCGAGTAGGCGATCCCGGTGGGGAACTGGTGGGCCGGCGTCGTCACCACGACCCGCACGCCCGACGCGTACAGCGCCCCCGGGGCGAGCCCCTCGTCGTCCAGGGGGAGGGGCACGGTGCCCAGGCCCGCCGAGGCGTACAGGGCGTGGTGCTGAGGGCTGCCGGGGTCCTCGACACCGGCGGTGCGCATCCCGCGCGCGTGGAGCACGCTCGCCAGCAGCGCGGTCGCCTGCGCCACCCCGGAGACCACCAGGATCCGCTCCGGGTCCGCCACCACACCCCGGCGGCGGCCGAGCAGCTCGGCCAGTGCGGCCCGCAGCCCGGGCAGCCCCCGCGGGTCGGGATAGCCGAGGCTCTCGTGCGGCAGCTCCGCCAGCACGCCCCGCTGGGCCGCGGCCCACGCCGAACGGGGGAAGAGCGACAGGTCGGGCGTCCCCGGTACGAAGTCCACCAGGTCACCGGAGGAGCGTGGGGAGAGATCACGCGCGCGTGGCCGGGCGGCCCGCGTGGCATCGCCCACCCAGGTGCCCGCTCCCCGTCCACTGCGCAGGTACCCCTCGGCCGTCAACTGCTCGTAGGCCTCGGTGACCAGCCCCCGCGACACGCCGAGATCGGCCGCGAGGTCCCGGCTCGACGGCAGCCGGGTGCCCGCGGCGAGCCGGCCCGAGCGGACCGCGTCCCGCAGCGCCTCCCGCAGCGCCCGGCCGCGCGCGCGTGCCGGTGCCGAGGCGGCGGGCAGCAGCAACTCCCACGCTGATGTCATGAAAACAGTCCCCCGAGGATCACGTCGTCCCAATCGCCCCCACTTTACGAGGGGTTGGACCCGTTGGCGCGTAAACAGGAGTGACAGACCACAGCGAGGGGGCAGGCTGATGTCGGGCCCCGGAATCGTACGCGCAATTCAGGAGCGCCCGTGGACGCCAAGAACCGTTTCGAGACGAAGGTCACCTTCGCTCTCTCCCGACTCGAATGGCTGGGCTTTCTCGCCGTATCGCTCGTGCTCGCGGTCCAGCATCGTACGGAAATCCGCTGGGGCGTTTTCGTGCTGCTGTTCACCGTGATCGACCTCATCGGATACATCCCCGGTGCGATCGCCTTCCGGCGCCGTCCGGACCGACGGGTCCCGCGCGGCTACTACGTGGCCTACAACACGATGCACAGCCTGGTCACCGCCGGTCTCCTGGCCGGGGCGTGGGCGCTGTTCGTCCGGCCGGAATGGGCACTGCTGGCCCTTCCGATCCATCTCATGGGCGATCGGGCGCTGTTCGGGAACTCCCTCAAACCCTTCGGTGTCGCGTTCGAACCGGAAACCTGTCCGGCTTTTCGGGCGTTCGAGCAGGAGTACCGTCCGGCGGGGGATTCCCGCGAACCCGGCGTGCGCGCTGCGGCGCGGAATTCCGTGGAGGGCACCGATGCCGTCCGTACTTGACACGCTGGCCGCGCACAGCGACAACCCCAGTTCCTTTCTCGCCCTCAACAGCGGGAACTCCTACTTCCACGACGACCGGTTCGACGGCGCCTGCGCGTACCGCACCTCCGGCCGCTACGTCCTGCAATTCGGCGGCCCCTTCACGGCACCCGAGCACCGCGCGCGACTGCTGGAGGCCTTCGCCGCCCACACCGGACGCCGCCTGGTCGCCGTACAGCTGCAAAGGGCCGACGCCGAGCTGTACGCGGAGCACGGGTTCACCGTCAACCAGATCGGGGCCTCGTACGCCGTCGACCTCAGCCGCTTCACCCTGCGCGGCTCACGGTTCGTGCGCCTGCGGAACAAGATCTCGCGCGCCCGGCGGGCCGGACTCGAGGTCACCGAGGTCCAGGACGGCGACGACTGCGCCGAGCTGGACCGCATCGACCAGCGCTGGCTGCGGGAGAAGGGGCGGCACGTCAAGGAACTGCGGTTCCTGGTCGGCCAGCGGACCGGCAGCCTCCAGCGGCACCGGCGCCTGTTCGTCGGCCGCATCGACGGCGAGGTGGTCGGCTACGTCAACTACTCGCCGGTCTACGGCAGCCGCCCCGGCATGCTGCACGACCTCAGCCGGCGCCGGCCCGACGCCCCGCCCGGCGTGATGGAGGCGCTCAACGCCACCGTCATGGAACGGCTGACCGCCGACGGAGCCGGCTGGCTGCACTTCGGGTTCACCCCCTTCACCGGGCTCGACCCGAGCCATGAACTGCCGGGCGCCAGCAATCTGTTCAGTCGTTTCGCCCGTCTGCTGGCCGAGCACGGCGACGCGGTCTACCCGGCGGCCTCCCAGCTCGAGTACAAGCAGAAGTGGGCCCCGCACGCCGTGCTCCCGGAGTACATCGCCTTCCGCGGCAGGCCCCGCCCCGGCGCCGTCTGGCAGCTGCTGCGCGCCACCAACGCCGTGTGAGGACAGCGGCCCCGACCGGCGCCCCGCGCACCGCTCACGTCCGCACCGCAGCCCCGCCCCATCCACCCAGGAGGACCGCACGCCCATGAGATTCCTCGAGCGTGAACGCACCACCCTCACCAAGCTGCTGCCCGACCTGGACCCCGCCCTGCGCGAGATCCCCCTGATGGAGCTGGAGCGGCCGGGCAGTCCGGGCATCCGGCACTTCCGGGACAGCGGCGGCCCCGGACTCCTCGTCCCCGAGTCCCACCAGGGACGCGGAGCCACCGCGCTGGACGCGCTACGGGTGCAGCGGGCCATCGGCAGCCGCTCACCTTCGCTGGCCGTCGCCACCACCATGCACCATTTCTCGATGGCCACCCTGGTCGGTCTCGGCGGCCTCGGCGACGGCCTGGAGTGGATGCTGATCGAGGGCGTGGCGTCGAGCAACCGCGTCATCGCCTCCGGCTTCGCGGAGGGCCGCAGCGGCGCCGGCATCCTGGACCCGTCGATGACCGCCACCGTGACCCCCGACGGCATCCGGATCAACGGCGTCAAACGGCCGTGCAGCCTGGCGCACTCGATGGACGTGCTCACCGCGGGCGTGGTGATCCCGCGCGAGGACGGGCAGGGCGACGAACTCGCCGTCGCCCTCGTCCCCGCCGACAGCGAGGGCCTGAGCGTCAGCGGATTCTGGTCCAGCACCTTCCTGGCCGGGGCCGAGAGCGAACAGGTCACGCTCACCGACGTCCTCGTCCCGCCGGAACTGGTCCTGCGTACCGCGACCACGTCCGGTGACCGCCTCGACGAGCTCCAGACCGCCGGACTGGTCTGGTTCCAGGTGCTGATGACGGGCAGCTACCTCGGTGCCGCGTCCGCCCTGGTGGAGCGGGTCCTGTTGAACGAGCGGATCCCCGAGCACGAACGCGTGCGCCTCTTCGTCGAGACCGAGGCCGCGATGGCCACCGCCGAGAGCGTCGCCCGCCGCGTCGACGCCGGGGAACTGGACGAGTCGGCCCTCGCCCAGTCGCTGTGCGTGCGCTACGGCGTCCAGGACGCCCTCGCCCGTATCGTCCCGCGCGCGGTCGAACTGCTCGGCGGGCTGAACTTCATGACCTCCGACGAGGTGGGCCACCTGGCCGCCTGCGCCAACGGGCTGTCCCTGCACCCGCCGTCGCGCTCCCGCATGACGAGCCCGCTCTCGGCGTACCTGGCCGACGGCCCCCTCGCCATCGCCTGACCGCACCGGAGCCGCGGCCATGTCCGCCCGTCCGGCTCCGGCCCGTCCGGTTGCGACCCGTCCGGGCCCGCCGAGCCGGACGCGAGCCGCCGTGGTCAGGGCGACCGTGGCCCGACCCCGCCGGATGTCCGGCCGGTGCCCGGTCCGGCGCTGCCCCGGCCGCCTCCGGCCCGCCCGACCGTTGTCGGCCCTGCCCCCACACCTCCTGCCGTCCCGCCCGGTCCGCGTCGGCCGTTGTCCGGCCCGCCCGGCCCGCTCTCGCCGTTGTCCCCGATCCGCCGCCGATCCGTCAGGCCCCGAGCCGGCTGTCCTTCCGTCCACCTCCACCCCGCCGCCGTCCCGACCAGCCCGATACCGGCCGCCGTCCCGCCGTCCCCACGTCCCACGGCAGCCGAAACCCGTCGAGGGGAGCCCACCATGCCGCGCAACGCCTCACGTCCCACCGTCCTGTCCGCACCACCCCGCGCCACCGTGCGCGAACGTCCCACCCTGCTGCTGACCGGCGGCTCGGGAGTGCTCGGACGAGCGCTGATCGACGAACTGGCGCCCGACTACGACCTGCTCTGCCTACGCCGCAACACACCCCTGCACGATCCGCGGGTGCGGGAGGTCGAGGGCGACCTCCTCGCCCCGCGGCTCGGCCTCGGCGCCGGTGCCTGGTACGAACTGGCCCTGCGCGTCGACGTGGTCCTGCACTCCGCCGCCCAGACCAACTGGCGCACCCCGCCCGAGGAGATCGTGCGGACCAACACGCTCGGCGCGGAGACGATGCTCGACCTCGCCGCCCGTGCGGACGCCCCCTTCTACCTGGTCAGCACCGCCTTCGTGGCCAACACACCCAGTGAGGAGGACCGGGAGCGCTTCCCGGGCGCCGCCGCCTACCTCGACTCCAAGAGCCGGGCCGAACAGCTGACGCGCGAGGCCGGCCTGCCCGGTGCCATCGTGCGCCCCTCCGTCGTCATGGGCCACTCCGCCACCGGGCACATCGCCGGACAGCAGGGCCTCACCAAGACGATCGGCGCCATGGTCCTCGGCCAGGTGCCGGTGCTGCCGGGCGCTCCCGAGGCGCGGGTCGACATGATCCCGCAGGACTACGTCACCCGGGCCATCGGCGCCCTGATCCGCGGCGGCGTCGGCAGCGGCGAGTACTGGCTCACCGCGGGCAGTCAGGCCCCGGCCCTGAGCGAGATCGCCGACACCTGCGCGGAGTTCGCCGTCCGCCACGGCCTGCCCCGTCCGCTGCGGCCGCGGCTCATCCCCGTCGAGGCGGTCCACCGGCTGCTGCTGCCCATGCTGGAGGGCACCTCGCTGCCCGCCTCGGTGCGGCAGCGGTTCCGGCACTACGCCGAACTGCTCCTGGTCTTCCAGCGCGAGCTGCCGTTCGACACCTCCCTAGGCACGCCCCACTGCGGCACCCGCGTCACCCACGCGGACATCCGCGCGGCGCTCGTACGCAACCTGGAGAGCTGGGCGGCGGACCGGTCCGACCTGCGCGGCCGGCACCGCGAGCCCGCTGCCGCCGCGGCCCGTACGGAGGTGGCGTGATGACCATGTCACCCCCCTCGACCGAAGCCGCCGAGCGCACCGGACCCACCGAGGCCGCCGCGCCCGCCGCCTCCGCCGAGGCCGCCGCGCCCGCCGACCGGACCGACGTGGTCGACCTGTACCTCAAGCACATCGGCTCCGGCCGCGCCGTCATGGGCCGGGTCATGGGCGGCATGGCCGAGGTCCGCTCCGAGGGCGTCTGGATCGACGCCGACGACGGCCGCCGCTTCCTGGACTTCGGCGGCTACGGCGTCTTCATCCTCGGCCACCGCCACCCGGCCGTCGTCGAGGCGGTGCACCGCCAGATCGACACCCACCCGCTGGCCAGCCGGGTCTTCCTGGAACCCGTCGCGGCCCGCGCCGCCCAGGCCCTCGCCGCCCACACCCCGCCCGGCCTGGACTACGTCCACTTCGTCAACTCCGGCGCCGAGGCCACCGAAGCCGCCCTGAAGCTCGCCCGCGCCCACGGCCGCACCTCGGTGATCACCACCCGACGCGGCTTCCACGGCAAGACGCTCGGCGCCCTCAGCGTCACCGCCAACGCCACCTACCAGACACCCTTCCAGCCCCTGCTCCCCGACGTCACCCAGGTCGCCTACGACGACCCGGCCGACCTCGAACAGGCGCTGGCCGCCCGGCGCGACCGTGCCTGCGTCATCGTCGAACCCGTCCAGGGCGAAGGCGGCGTCCGCATCCCCCGCCCCGGCTACCTGAGCCAGGTGCGCGCGCTGTGCAGTGCCTACGGCGCCCTGCTGGTCGTCGACGAGATCCAGACCGGCATGGGACGCCTCGGCACCTGGTGGGGCGTCGACGCCGAGGACGTGCGCCCGGACGTGCTGCTGGCCGGCAAGGGACTGAGCGGCGGCGTCGTACCGATCGCCGCCATGGCCGCCACCGCGGAGGCCTACGGGCCCTTCAGCCGCGACCCCTACCTGCACACCTCCACCTTCGGCGCCTCCCCGATCGCCTGCGCCGCCGCGCTCGCCACCGTACGGGCGATGGAGGAGGAGAACACCGTGGCCCGGGCGGCGGCGCTCGGCCTGCGCGTCCTGGCCGCCGTACGGGAGGTGTGCGCCCCGTACGAGGGCGGCCTGGTCCGCGAGGTGCGCGGGCGGGGCCTGCTGATCGGCATCGAGTTCGCCGAGGAACAGGCGGTCGGCGAACTGCTGCTGGAGCTGATCGCCCGCGGCGTCCTCGTCAACCACTCCCTCAACTCCACCCGGGTGCTGCGGCTCACCCCGCCGGCCGTGGTCGAGGACGCCGAGCTGGACCTGTTCCTCACCACCCTCACCGAAGCCCTGCACAGCACGGCCGGCCGCATGTCCGGACGGCCGTCGCGCTGACCGTCCGGCCGACACCCGCGTCCGCGAACCACCCGGAAGGAACGAACGCCCCATGCGCCACGTGGTCCTGCACGCCCTCGCCGAGGGTCTGACACCCGCCGAGGTCTACCTCCGCATCAGCGACTTCGGCCGCTATCCCGAGTACAGCGACGTCTTCCGCGAGGTGCGCGTCGAACCGCCGCTGCCCGACGGCTCCACCGTCTCGGACTGGACCGTCGAGTTCCGGGGCGGCCTGATGCGCTGGCGGGAGCGCGACACCTACTCGCCCGAGACGTACTCCCTCGCCTTCGAGCAGCTCAGCGGCGACTTCCAGACCTTCGAGGGCAGCTGGCGGTGCGAGCCGCGGGGCGGCGGCACCCTCGTCGTCTTCACCGCCGCCTTCGACCTCGGCATCCCCTCGCTGGCCGAGATCCTCGACCCGGTGGCCGAGTTGACGGTGCGCACCAACATCGCCCGGGTGCTGCGGGGCCTGGCGGACGCGGAGGTGATCGATGAACGCGCGGCTGCGGCTCGTGGCTGACCGGGCGGCGGCGACCGCCGGGCACCCGCCCGCGGCCGCCGAGCCCCTGTACGAGGAACCCGGGCCGGGCGCCGCCCGCTGCCTCGGCCTGTACGCCAAGCTGGCCGCCGGGGTGACCGTCGTGACGGCCCGCGGCGAGGACGGTCCGCTCGGCATGACCGTCTCCGCCGTCACCTCCCTCTCCGCCCGCCCGCCGATGCTCCTGGCCTGCCTGCGGGACGGCTCCCGCACCCTCGCCGCCGTCCGTCACCGCCGGACCTTCGCCGTGCACCTGCTGCGCGAGGAACAGCAGGAGCTGGCCGGCCGGTTCGCGTCCCCCACGACGAGTGCCGCCGAGCGGTTCGCCGGGACGGACACCCGGCAGGTGCTGGGCGTGCCCGTGCTGGCCGGGGCGCTCGCCTGGTCGGTCTGCCTCACCGAGGACGTACGCCGCTACGGTGACCACCACCTCGTCGTCGGCCGGGTCGCCGCCGTGCACGTGGGCCCCGGCCGCCCGCTGCTGTGGCACGACCGCAGGTTCGGCGCGCTGACCGAACCGGTGCCGGACGCCGCCGGATGAGTGGGCAGCCGGCCGGAACGCCGTACTGGGACCCGGCGGAACTCCCGTCCCAGCCCCAGCTGCACGGCGTGGTCACCGCGGACGTGGCCGTTGTCGGGGCCGGTCTGGCCGGGCTGTCCTGCGCCTACCACCTCGCCGAACGCGCCCCCGGGCTCGACATCGCCGTGGTGGACGCGCAGCACCCGGCCGCCGGGGCCAGCGGCCGGGGCACCGGCCTGCTGGGCCCCCGGGCCGGCCCCGCCCTCGACCGCGCGGTGCGCCGCTTCGGCGCCCGGACGGCGCACCGGATGCACCGGGCCAGTCAGCAGGCGGTGCGGGACGTGCTCGACCTGTGCACCCGGCTCGACGTGCCCTGCGGGCTGCGGCCCGGCGAGCAGCTCATGGCCACCCGCTCGCCCGCGGGCCTGGTGGCGCTCGCCCGCCAGGCCCGCGCCTGCCGCGAACTGGGCCTGGACGTCCCCGTCCTCTCCCCGGCCGGCATCCGCGAGCGCGTCGCGCTGCCCTACCGGGCGGCTCTCCTGCACCGCCCGGCCGCCACCCTCGACCCGGCCGCCCTGACCTGCGCCCTCGCCCGCGCCTGTGCCGACAAGGGGGTGCGGTTCTACGGCCGCAGCCCGCTGCTGGGCCTGCGCCCCGGCGACCTGGTGGGCCCCGAACTGGTCCTCCCGCACGGCCGCCTGTACGCCGGGCAGGCGGTGCTGGCCGTCAACTCCGCCGCCGAGGCGCTGGACCTGCCGGTCGGCACGGTCCTGCCGCTGGAGGTGTACGCCGTCGCCACCGAGCCGCTGAGCACCGCCGCCTACGAGGCGCTGGGCGGGCGTGCCGGACACGCCGTCGTCGACGCGGTGCCGCTGGCACCGTACTTCCGGCTGCTCCCGGACCGGGGCCTGGTCGCGGGCGGCGGCACCGCCTCGGTCCCGGCCGGGCTCGCCGCGCCCCGCCTCCAGGCCCTGCGCGAGCGCGCCTGGACCCGGCTGGAGCGCTGGCTGCGGGCCCTGCACCCCGACCTCGCCCGGGTGCGGGTCACCCACCGCTGGTCCGGCCGGATCGGCATGACCGCCGACGACCTGCCGGTGGTCGGGCTGGTGCCGGGGCACTCCGACGTCTGGTACATCGGCGGCTGCGGCGGCCACGGCCTCGCGCTGTCCGTGGCGCACGGCGCATACGTGGCGGGCGCCCTGCTCGGTGAGCCGGACCCCGGCGAACCGCTGCCCTGGCACCGCTCGCGCGCCCCCCGTCTGCCCCTCGGTGGCCCCGTGCGCCCCCTGCTGCGCGCCTGTGTGGACGCACACGGGTGGGCCGTGCGGCGTGTCTGCTGACGGCCGGCGCGCGGTGGTGTCCCATTCCAGTTCCTGAGATCGACCGGGAGGTTCTCATGATGCGACTCAGCCTCGGCAGGGACGGCCGCCTGCCGCCGTCCGTGACCATGGGTACCGTCGACGTCGCCTTTCACCTGGCAGCGCGGGGGCGACCGCTCCCCGTCGTGTTCGCCTTCGCGTTCGACGGCGGGGCCCCGACCCTGGACTCCGTACGGGCGCGGGTCGCCGAACGCGCCCACCGCATCCCGGCGTTGCACTACCGCATCGCGCGCGAGGCCCGGAGGTTCCGGCGGGTGGACCGGATCGCGGCGGACCGGCACGTGCACGAGGCGTGGCTGCCCGAGGACACCGACGGCTCGGCGACCGGCCGGCTGATGCTCTCCCGTCCCATGAACGCCGACGACCGGCCGCCCTGGGACGTGTGGCTGGTGCACGGTCCGCAGGGCCGCCACACACTCTGCTACCGCACCGACCACGCTTTCCAGGACGGGGTGGGCGCCGCCTACACCGCCCGCGCCCTGCTGGGCGACGACCCCGAGGGCGGACCGGCCCCGCAGCCCCGCCGTCTGCCCACCGCCGCGGGTCTCGCGGGCACCCTCGGGGACCTGGCGGGCGCCTTCGGGGCGGCGACGGTGAAACCGGCCTTCGACGGCGTGTGCACCGGGCGGGTCGACGTGTGCCATGCCGATACCTCGCTCGCCCGGCTCCGCGCCGTCGGCCGCGCGTACGGGGCCACGGTGACGGACGTCTACCTCGCCGCCCTGTCCCACGCCGTGCGCACCTGGCACCTGAAGGAGACCGGCACGGTCCACCCGCCGTTGCCCGTGGCCATCCCGATGTCGGTGCGCGCCCCGGGCGAGGAACGGGCCCCGGGCAACCGCATGATCACCGCCCGGGTACTGCTGCCGTGCGACGAGGAGTCGCCGCGGCGGGCGCTGGCCCGGGTGGTGGCCGCGATGAACGTGCTGCGGGCCGGGCGGCGGCGCGACTCCATGCGGGTGCTGCTGGCGGCCACCCCGCGGTCGGTCGGCGCCCGGGTCGGCGTCCGCCTGGTGCACGGCCGGCTGGTCGCGGGGCCGGTGAGCAGCGTGAACTTCGGGACGGCGCTGGTCCACCAGGGACTCGCGGCCAGGCGCGCGGCCGTCTTCACGAGCGTCGCATCCGGGATCCGCAGCGTGATCACGCTGACCAGCCAGCATGACACCGCGTGCCTGACCGTGGTGCACGACGAGGCGCTCCGCACCGCCGACGAACTCCCCGACCTGTGGCTCGCGGCGCTGCTGGAGCTGGAACGAGGCTGACCCGGGCGCGGTTTCCGCGCGGTCCGCGACGAGGCCCCGGGCAGCCGCCCGGGGCCTCGTCGTACCGGAGGTTCAGCGCGGGCCGCGCAGCGTTCCCGTCGTGAGGAAGGCGCACTTGGCGGCGGCCTCACCGACCAGCGGCAGGTACAGGGACAGCCGTTCCATCGCGTACGGCAGGGTGAACAGATCGGCGACCCGCGCGTCCCAGCCGTGCTCCGCCCACCACTCCTCCGGGTCGGCCAGCTGCCAGTTCCAGGCCGCGCCGATCGTGGCGAGGGCATCGAGGAACGGGGCCACCAGCGGGGAGTCGACCGCCCGGGAGTTCACGCACTCGGCGCCGAAGGTGCTGCCCTCGGCGGACAGTTCGGTCATCGTGGTGACGACGGCGGCCACCTGGTCGGGGCCGAGGAAGTACAGCGGGGCCTCGCAGAGCCAGGCGGTGGGCCTGGAGGGATCGAAACCCGCCTCGACGAGCCGCGCGCCCCACGACCCGGTGACGTCGGCTCCGACGGTGCTGCGGCGTCCGCAGGTGAGCGGGCTGCAGTCCAGCACGCGGTCCTTGAAGGCGAGGACGGAGGGGGCCTCGACCTCGAAGACGTGCACACCGGTCGGCCAGTCCAGCCGGAAGGCGCGGGTGTCCAGGCCGGCCCCGAGGACGACCACCTGACGGCAGCCCGAACGGGCCGCGGTGAGCAGGTAGTCGTCGAAGAAGCGGGAGCGCACCACCTGCCAGTCGGGCAGCAGGCGCTGCATCGCTCCGTCTCCCGGCGGACCGCCCTGGAAGCGGGCCGCGTGCAGGAAGTCGGCGGCCCACGGGTCGAGGACGTACGGCGCGGGCCGCAGGGCCTCCGCCGCGTGCGCGGCACTCGTCCAGAGCGCCGCGTGCGAGAGGCACTCCGGGGCTCGGGCGGCGGGCACGGACGGTGACCGCGGTGCGGTGACCGTCTGCGGTCGGGTGGATTCCGGCATGGGACCTCCTGGAAAGGGGCGGAGTGTGCGGGAGCGGGGCAGCCGTGCGCGGGCCGGAGTCAGCCCGCGCGGCGGCGGCCGAGAAGGAAGGCCGCGGCACCCAGCGCGATCATGCCCTTGGAGGGGCGGGTGGGCCGCTGGCCGCCCCTGGCGGCGGGGGTGCGCGGCTCGTGGATGTTCAGCGCGAACTGGCGGTTGGCCACGTCGGACAGGACACCGCGGACCTGGTCGGGGCTGGTGACGGCGGCCAGGAGCAGTTCCATCGAATTCCGGGCGAACTGGTTGCGGCCCAGGAACTCGCGGCCCAGGGCGAACAGGATCTTCGGCACCTCCCCCTGGAACACCTCCGGCAGGGTGATCTCGGGAGCCAGACAGCGCACCGAGCCGTCCAGGTTCGCGAACGACTTGCCGAGCAGCGAGACCGCCGGAGGCGAACCGATGCCCCGCTTGGTCGCCTTGGCCAGCACCGTGGTGAGCGAGACGCCGAAGTTCATGTCCTCCAGGGCCAGATGGGAGACCTTGGGCACGAAGGCCGCCATGTCCGCGGCGAAGGCGGGCATGTTGGCCCACGGCGTCAGCCGGCCCATCTCGGCCCAGTGCTGCGCCAGTCCGGCCCCGTCGTTCTGTGCCAGCGTCATGAACAGCGGCAGCAGTTGCAGGCTGGTCCGGCGGTCCAGCCGGCCGACCATGCCCCAGTCGATGAGGGTCGCCGGTCCGCCCGGGGCGGCGAAGACGTTGCCGGCGTGCGGGTCGGCGTGGAAGAAGCGGTGGACGAAGTACCCGTGATACATGAAGCGCAGCAGGTCCTTGCCGATCTCCACCCGTTCGCTGTCCGAGAAGTGGGCGCGGTCGACGTGCCGCACCGACTGCCCGTCCGCCAGCGACTGCACGAGAACCCGGGGGCTGGCGTGCAGGACCCGGGGCACCTCCAGCGAGCGGAACGACCGGACGTGCTCGCGGGCCTCGTCCATGTTGCGGGCCTCGCCGGTGAAGTCCAGCTCGGGTTCCATGGCGTCGAAGACCGAGCCGAGCATCGCCTCGATGTCGATCACCTCGTTGAACCGGGGAGCGACCCGGGCCACGATCCGCGACGCCCGGCGCATCAGGGCCATGTCCGCGAGCACACCCTCGCGGATGCCGGGCCGTTGGATCTTCACCACGGCGGCCCGACCGCCCGGCAGTGTCACGCGGTAGACCTGGGCGAGGGACGCCGCCCCGAGCGGGGCGGCGGTCTCGACGTCGTCGAAGCGCAGTTTCCAGTCCGGCCCCAGGTCCCGGGCCAGCACCGGTTCGAACTCCGAGAACGGCTGGACGTCGACCTCGTCGTGCAGGTTCTGGAGTTCGTCCCGGATGGACTCGGGGACCATGTCGGGTCTGGTGGACAGGATCTGTCCGAGCTTCACGTAGAAGGGACCGAGGCTCTCCAGGGCCTGCCGCACCGCCTTGGCGCGGCGCTGCTCGGACCCGGCGGAGGATTCGGTGTCCTCCGCCGGGGACCGCGCGTCCCGCTTGGAACGCCCACGCAGCCGGGCCGTCAGACCCACCTCGTCGACCACGAGGCTGCCAAGGACCTTGACCACGAGACGCAGCCGGTCGCCGACTACAGACGCCATCGTGTGTGCTCCTCAGGTGGATTGCGCGGGGGAACGTCGGCCGGCGTACGGCGTGGCGCCGGCCGGCGGGACGGTGGCGGGACCGGTCAGCCGGAGGTCGAGGACGGACCGCCCTTGGGCCTGTCGCCCCCGTGCTGCCCGGTCAGACCCTGCAGCGCGGCCAGGCCCTGCTGTCCGGCCTGGGCAGGCAGGTTGGTCAGGTTCTGCAGGCCCTGGACCGCCTCCAGGAGCTTGGGGAGCACCTGGGTGAGCTGGGCGAGCTGGGTCGGCAGCGCCATCAGGTCGCCCGCCCCGCTCGCCGCGTGCCCGAGGCCGCCGGCCAGCTGACCGAGCCCGCCGAGCGCACCGGCCGCGCCGCCGACCGCGGCCAGCGGATTGGCCGCCCCGCCGAGCGCGGCCAGGGGGTTGCCCGCCCCGCCGAGCGCGGCCGCGAGGGGGTTGCCGACGCCGGCGGCACCGGTGAGCGCGGCCAGGGGGTTCGCCGCGCCCGCCATGTTGCCGGCCGCGCCGAGAGCGGCCATCGGGTTGGCGACACCCGCGAGCGCGGTCGCCGGGTTGACGGCGCCGGCCAGCGCGGCGAGGGCGTTCGGGGGCAGCCCGGCCAGGGCGTTGACGGCGTTGCCGGAGCGGCTCGACGAGTCCGAGTCGTCGCGGTTCAGGAGGTCGTCGAAGGCTTCCTTCCAGCTGTCGGTCATATCGCCGATCAAATCTTTGATGATGTCCTGGATGTTCTTGCTGTTGCCCATGAGTGTGGTCCCTTTCCGTTTCTCTGTGATGGGAGAGAAGTGGCTGCCGGCTGTTATCCGGAGCAGCCTTCCAAGGATCTCGCGCACGCATTCTTCAAGCGGGCGCGGCCCCTGGTGAAAGCGGCCTCGGCCGCCTTGACGGAAATGTTGTGCATGCGGGCGAATTCCGCAGTGGAAATCCCCTTTGCGCGGGCGAGTATGACCTCCTGTTCCCGTCCCCGCAGGTGTTGCACCTGGCTCAGCAGCCATCGGCCGAAGTCCTGGTCGCAGACATCGTCCTCGGTGGTGCCGAAAGTGTCCACGAGCGCTGCACGCTGCAGAAGTCTGCTTCGGCGCTCCATGTCGCGGTAGAAGTCGATGCAGAGGCGAAGCGCCACGGACGTCAGAAAGGAACCGAGCCGATTCCTGTCCAACGCGGCGTGAGCGGCTGCGCGCGCCATGGTTTCCTGGACGCAGTCCTCGGCGTCCTGAAAACTCGGCAGTCTTCGTCGAACCAATCGCATGAGGCGGTCCTGATGCTGGAAGATGTCTTCCCAGGAGCATTCAGCGGGCGATTGGCAGGTGGAATGTCGCACCATGGTGGATTGCAGCCCGTTGTCTCTCGGATTGGGCAGGGAGAACCGCGGCCGACTTTCTATTTGTCGGCCATGTGGTTTTCCTACCCGAGGCCCTGGAGCGGCAAACCGGAATGTGCGCCTCCGCGGATCGGCGGAAATGTTTTTTCGCGCTCATTTCCGAGGAGCGGGCCGACGTGCCCAGTCGCGGTTCCAGTTGAGCCACATGTCCCGCACGGTCTGGTGCACCAGGGAGCTGCCGGCCCGCAGCTCGCTGGTGTACGCCTGGACCGCCTCCTTGCCGACCAGGCGGGCGCCGCCGGTGAAGTAGGAGCCCCTCACGTGCCGGGGCGAGCGGTACTTGCCCCACAGCAGGATCTTCATCAGCGGCCAGAGCGTGAACACTCCGGAGGGGCAGCGGTTGTCGGGGTCCAGGGTCCCCCAGACCGACGGGACCAGCCCGCTCTCGCCCAGCACCTCGTAGATGCGGGCGATGGTCTGCTCCTTCGTCAACTCGCCCTCCCGGTAGGCGAGTACGGCATCCCGCGACTGGTCGAACATCCGCTCCACCCAGGGATTGTCCATTCCCTGAAGTCCTCGGTACGGCGGCATCTCCAGGACGTCGAAGCAGGCCGGATCGTGCGTCTTCTCGTACGTCACGGCCACCTGGTTCTGTGCGTTCGTGCCGTAGAGCGTGGTGAGGGTCCACACCCGGTTCCACGCGTTCCACAGGTCGAAGTCGTCGAACGCGATGTAGCTGCAGGACACCAGGTCGTCGTAGAACCGGAACATGCGCTTGGTCCAGTGGTCCAGGTACGCGAACCGGGCGGTGTCGAAATCGTTCTGGCGCACGGCGTCGATGAGCCGGTGGCTCAGCGCGTTGAGCGCCATCACGGTGACGGCGAGTCCGCTGGAGAAGAGCGGGTCGATGAAGTCGCTGGCGTGCGGCAGCAGGCACCAGCGGTCACCGACCACCTTCTGCGAGGCGAACTGGGTGCGGTCGGTGGACACGTACGGCCGCACCGCCCGCGCCCGCTCGAACTGCCGGGCCACGCTGGGGAACCGGCGCACATGGTGCCAGAACTCGTCCTCCGCGGAGATGTCGTCCGGGCGCGGGTACTGGTCGAGGTCGAGGTTGATGCCGACGCTGCACAACTCGCTCGTGCTGGTCGACTGGTTGTCGAACGGGATCACCCAGAGCCAGCCGCCCTGGAACATGTGGTGGAGCGTGCCCTGGCTGAACGGGCTGGGCATGCCGTGCTGTTCGCGCGGCGGTGACACGGCGTCGAAGGGGCGCACGTCCACCATGTGCGTGAAGATCGTGCGCGAGCGGGTGCGGTACGGCGGCTCCTGCCGCAGCCCGAGCCGCTCGGGCAGCATCGCCCGCATCCCGCCGGCGTCGACCACGTACGAGGCCCGGAAGCTGCCGCGGTTGCGGGTGACGAGCGTGGCGCCGTCCTCCTCGAACTTCACGTCGTCGACCATGGTGTGGGTGTACGCGGTGACGCCGTAGGACACGGCGACGTGGAACATGTACGCGTCCACGTCCTGCCGGAAGTAGTGCGAGTCGGGGCCGAGCGGCGGTCCCCAGGTGGGGTACTGCGTGCACTCCTCGGGCCGGGTCGGCTCGTCCTCCCGGTGGTAGACGAAACTGAAGTTCCGCTTCACCCCGCAGTTCGACGACACATGGCGGCGCAGTGCCGCGTTGGTCGCCAGGTGCTCGAGTTCCGGGACGTCGTAGCGGCGGGCCAGGACCCGCAGACCGAAGGTGGTCTCGGGGACGGTGGACTCTCCGATGGCGAACCGGGGGTGACCGCTGCCCTCCAGCAGCAGCACCCGCACGCCGTGGCGGGCGAGGACGGTCCCCAGCATCGTCCCGCCGATGCCGCCTCCGACGATGGCGACATCGAAAACACGCTCTTCTTCTTGCATGTCTGCGGTTCCTTTCGCGACGGGAAGGGCGAGTTGCCGGTCCACCCGGTCACCGGGAGGCGACGGGGGAACCCGGCAGCACCCGGCGCAGCCCGCAGGCCACCACCCGGGCGGAGAAGGACACGGCGAACCAGGGAGTGGGCGCCAGGGCGGCCAACCGCCCGCGGTCACCGGGAATTCGGCGTTCACCGCGCCCGGTGACGTCCAGCCACGCACCGAAGTGCAGCAGCCGGGCCTCGGGCCCGGCGTCCCGCGCGGGGAACGGCCGCATGTGTTCGCGCACCGCGCGCATGAGGGCCGTGCGCCGTCCCGTTCCCACTTCGTGCCCGGCCAGGAAGGCGTCGAGCAACTGGGCCGAACGGCTCGGGAATCCACCCCGGCCGAGCGGTGAGCGCCCCACGAGCCCGGCGTCGTGGAACGCCGCGGCGGCCAGCAGCCCCACCCGGTCGTAGGCCGTGCCGTGACTGCGCGCGCAGGCGTCGGCCAGCAGGAACGTCCGCAGGGAGTGCACGGCGACGTGCGGCGGCAGCAGCCGGCGCATCTCCGTCAGCGCGGCGCTCGCGAGGGGATGGCCGAGCAGCTCCGCCAGGGCCGGCCGGCCGAGGAGGGGCTGCCATGTCTCGGGCAACGCCTCCGGCGGAACGGGCGAACCCGCCCCGCCCGCACCGGAATCCGGTACCTCCGGAATATCGGGCCCTGTGGCCATGACCCAACCCCCTTGCCCCGCTGCCCCATTGGCAGTGTCCGTCTCATCTGTCTTTACGCTCGGGCAGTGCCTCGACCCCCGGTTCACAACGCGGTCCGAACCCTCTTTTCGAGTGATTCGAAAAAATGAGCCCTATTTACCCCATGGAGTGAATTCTTTCCCCCGGACGAGGGATCGTTGCGGAAATTGATGGACGCAAGACTGAGAAGTCCGATCCGCCACGGCTCCATTCCCGACGAAAGGGAGAACACCATGAGCTTCCTCAACCCTCGCCTCCCCGGCGTCAATTCGGACGACGTCGTCACGGACATCACCGAGTCGCCGCACCGCGTGGGCGCGGTCGCCCAGGCCGGCGGTGCGCAGGTCATCGCCACCGTCGACATCCAGGCGGGGGAGGACGACTGGAACACGCCGCCGAGCGAGGAACATCCACGCCCGGTGGTGCTCGTGCACGGCACCTTCGGCAACCGCGGCTACACGTGGAACACGGCGACGCCCCTGCTGCGACAGCACGGCCACCGGGTCTTCCGGCTCGACTACGGCCAGCACGGCAACCCCGTGATCTTCGGCCTCGGCGACATCAAGCACTCGGCCCGGCAGCTCGCCGACTTCGTCGACGAGGTGCTGCGCCGCACCGGCGCCCAGCAGGTCGACCTCGTAGGCTTCTCGCAGGGCGGCATGATGCCGCGCTACTACCTCAACGCGCTGGGCGGCGGGCCCAAGGTGCACAACTTCGTCGGCATCTCACCGAGCAACCACGGGGTCACGGCGCAGGGGCTGATGAACCTCGCCCGGCAGATTCCCGGCGCGGTGGAAGTACTCGAACAGGGCGCGGTCGGGGAGGTCGTGCCGGCCTGGCCGCAACTGCAGCACGACCACCCCTTCCAGCGTGAGCTGGCCGAACTCGGCGAGACGACGGAGGGCGTCCGCCACACGGTCATCGCCACCCGGTACGACGACGTGGTCACCCCGTACACCTCGTGCGCCCTGGAGCCCACGGAGGGGCGCTACGTCAACAACATCGTCCTTCAGGACATCGACCCGGACGACCACACCCCGCATGTGAGCATGCCCTACAACGCGACCGTGCTGAAGGAGGTCCTCGCGGCGCTCGCCTCCTGAGCGCGGCTGCCGTCCAGGACGACCCGGGCCACCAGCGCCGGGTCGTCGTTCATGGGGACGTGGCCGCAGCCGGGCAGCCGTACCAGCCGGGCGCGCGGGATGGCGCGCTTGGCGCGTATCCCCTGCCGGGGCAGGAGCAGCCGGTCCCGGCTGCCCCACGCCACGGTGACGGGGATGCCGGGCACGTCGTCGGTGAACAGCACGCTCCGGCCGGCCCGCAGCGTCTCGGCGAACCCCTCGGCGCGCGCGAGCGCCAGCGTCTCGGCGACCACGGCCTCGGGGGAGCGCCGGCCGGGACGGGCGTAGATCGTGCTGGTCAGCGCGGTGCGTCCGACGGCCGTGCGGGACAGCCGCTCGACGAGCGGGAGCGGCAGGCTCCGCGCCGTACGGCGCATGCCCGTCAGTAGGCCGAAGGCGTAGCGCCGTTCGGCCTGCGTCCAGAAACCGGCCGGTGACAGGGCCGTCACCGACCGCACCAGGTTCTCGCGGCCGAGCTCCAGGGCCAGCAGGCCGCCCAGCGAGTTGCCCGCCACGTGGGGGCGGTCCAGGCCCAGTGCCACGCAGAAGGCGCCGAGTACCGCGCTCGTGGTCGGCAGGTCGTGCGGCAGTCCGGACGGCAGTGCTGACGACTCCCCGAAGCCCGGCAGGTCCACGGCTATCACGTCGCGTTCGGTGGCGAGGATGTCGACCACCGGGTCCCAGGCCTGCCGGTGGTGACCGATGCCGTGCAGCAGGACCAGCGGCTCGCCGGTGCCCACGCGCGCGTAGGCGAGGGTGACGTCCCGCGGGCCGTGGGCGGTGGGGGCCGTGAAGGAGAGCGTTGCGGACATGGGGCTCCTTGTCGGGAACAGGTGTTCCGGGAACGGGTGCGCGATGGCGTCGCGTAGACAGCTTGTCAGCAATAGCTACCGGCGGGTAGCCCCGATACCGGGTACGGGCGATTCCGTCTGGACACCACCGGACGCGTCCGCTGGGATGAAGGGGTGACCACCGACACCGCGACCGACGTCTTCGAAGAGCACCGGCCCGTCCTCCTGGGCGTCGCCTACCGCATGCTGGGCCGCCTGGCGGACGCGGAGGACGTGGTCCAGGAGGCGTGGCTGCGCTGGTCCGGCGCCGACCGCTCCGCCGTGCGCGAGCCGAGGGGCTACCTGGTGCGCGTCACCACCCGCCTCGCCATCGACCGGCTGCGCCAGGTCAAGTCGCGCGGCGAGACGTACGTCGGCCCGTGGCTGCCCGAGCCCTACGTCACCGACTTCGGGGACGCCGTGCCGGACACCGCGGAGCGGGCCGTCCTCGCCGACTCCGTGTCCCTCGCGGTCCTCGTCGTCCTGGAGTCGCTGTCCCCGCTGGAGCGGGCGGTGTTCGTCCTGAGGGAGGCGTTCGGCTACCCGTACGCGGAGATCGCCGCCATGCTGGAGCGCGGCGAGGCCGCGGTGCGCCAGCTCGCCGGCCGTGCCCGCAAGCACGTCGACGAGCGGCGGCCCCGTTACGACGTCGACCCGGCGCAGCGCCGCGACCTCACCGAGCGCTTCCTCGCCGCCGCGGCCGACGGCGACCTGGCCGGCCTGCTGGCCACGCTCGCGCCGGACGTCCGGCTGGTGGGCGACAGCGGCGGCAGGTCCAAGGCGCCGCTGCGCGTGCTGGAGAGCTCGGACAAGGTGGGCCGCTTCCTGCTCGCCGTCGCCCAGCAGGGCATTCCCGACGCCGGCTTCCACTTCCTGGAGCTCAACGGCGGCCCCGCCCTGCTGGTCAGCTCCAGCGGGAAGCCCGACTCCGTCATCCAGGTGGACATCGCCGACGGCCGCATCCAGGCCGTGTACATCATCCGCAATCCGGACAAACTGGTCTCCCTGGCCGGCCATTCCTGACCCGCCCCGCCCCTTCCCGTCCGCGGGATTGGTCTTGACCAAGGGGGTGGGGCGTTTTATGGTCGCAGAGAACTGCAACAACCTTTAATAAACAAGGGCGTCAAAACGCCGCCGGATCACGGCGATTGCGGAGGACAGGGTGGGGACCACGCAGTTGGAACCGGTGTCGGAGCCGAAGTACTGGCACCTCAGGACCGTACTCAGCGAGGCCCTGGACTCGGAGTTCGAGGTGGGTGAGATCCTGCCCAACGAACGGGACCTCGCCGCCCGCTTCGGCGTCGCCCGCGCGACGCTCCGCCAGGCCCTGGAGCAGCTCGAACTGGAGGGCAGGCTCCAGCGCCGCCGCGGCGTCGGGACGACCGTGGCCCCGCCGCGCGTCGGCGTGGCCGTCGGCACCGGGCAGCACGCCTGGCCGGGCACGGACGACGACGCCTGGCAGCCGGCCGACTGCCACCTCGCGGCACCTCCCGCGGCCGTGGCCGACGCGCTGGGGACGGACCGCGACGAACCCGTCCACACCGTCCGCCGGTCCCGCGTGAGCCACGGACAGCCCGTCGCCGCGGAACTGCTGTACATCCCGCCGTCCTCGGTCCCGGACCTCACCGCCATCGACGCGCCCTCCGGCCCCGCACGCGCGCGTGCCGTGCTGCGCGAGCTGCAGCGCGGGGACCTGGAGCGGCAGGAGCGCGCCGTGGAGCTGGGCTCGGCCGGCACGGACGACGCGAAGGAACTGGACCGCCTCCCGGGCGCGCCCGTCCTCGTGGTCACCACCCGCTACCTCGCCGCGGGCCGCACAGCCGCCCTCTCCGTCGCCACCTACCGCGCGGACACCTGCCGGCTGACGTTCGGAGACTCGGGGGACGTGGAGATCCACCACGGCCCCCAGACCCAGGCCTCCTGACCGACCCGCCGTACGCCACCGGCGGCCCGCCGGGCCCCGGCATCCCGCCGGTGGCGGGGCATCGACCCGGTCAGCGGCGTGCCGTCGCGCCCTCGACCGCGAACAGCTGCTCCTCCACATGGTCGAGGGCGAGCCGCAGCGCGCCCGTCGCCACGGCCGCCTCGCCGAGCAGCGACAGGGCCACGCGCGGCGGGCGCAGGCAGTAGCGGGCCAGCTCCCGGCGCAACGGCTCCAGCACACCGTCGAGCCCGGCCGCCCAGCCGCCGATGACGACCATCTCGGGATCGAGCGCCAGCGCCAGCGCCGCCACGTCGTGCACCAGCCGCTGGATGAAGCGCTCGACGGCCGCGCGGGCCCGCTCGTCGCCCTCACGGGCCTCGGCGAAGACCTTGGCGACCGCCTGCTCGTCCAGCGGGTGCAGCGGCTCGTCCGTGGTGGACAGCAGCGTCTCCGGCGTCACCTCCCGGCCCAGCAGATGCAGCGCGCCGATCTCCCCGGCCGCCCCGCCGTACCCCCGGTGCAGCCGACCGCCGATCAGCGCACCCGCCCCGGGGCTGAGACCGGCCAGCACGAACACGATGTCGTCGCACTCGGTGGCGGTCCCCTTCCAGTGCTCGGCCACCGCCGCCGCGTTCGCGTCGTTCTCCACCAGCACCGGGCACTTGAAGGACCGGCTCAGCCGCTCACCCAGGCCGAGCCCCGTCCACCCGGGCAGCGCCGTGCCCAGGCGGACCGTGCCGTCCGCCTCCACGATGCCGGGCGTGGCCGCGCCGACCGCCCGCAGCGAGCCGCGCGCCACACCGGCCCGGCGCAGCAGCTCGGCGACGGCCGTGCGCAGCCGCTCCAGCCGCTCGTCGGCCGGCGCGTTCTCGTCCACGTCCTTGGCCTGGGCGCCGATCACCCGGCCGTCCAGGTCGGACAGGAGCGCGGCGACGCGGTGCGGACCGATCTCCAGGCCCAGCAGATGGCCCGCCTCCGCCCGGAACCGGAACCGCCGCGCGGGCCGGCCCTGCCGCCGGGCCGTACCCTCGTCGGCGGCCGCCTCGACGACCAGACCGGCCTCGATCAGCCCCTCGACGACGCCCTCGACGGTCGGCCGGGACAGCCCCGTCACCCGGGTGATCTCGGTCAGCGTCGCGGAGTCCGTCGCCCGCAAGGCGTGCAGCACCACGGCGGAGTTGATCCTCCGCAACAGCGACGGGTCCCCGCCGGTCAGGCCTGTCAAGGTCCGTCCTCCCAGCTCGTGCGCGTGTTGTGGCCGGATGGTACTCGGCCTGCCGGACCCCGGCGAGTTCCGGTCTCCGTTCCCGGCCCGTGCGGCCCTCCTCACCCGGGCGCCACGAACCCCGACTCGTACGCCGTGATCACCGCCTGGGTGCGGTCCCGCGCCCCCAGCTTCGCCAGTACGGCGCTCACATGCGACTTCACCGTCTCGGTGCCGACCACCAGCCGGGCGGCGATCTCCGCGTTCGACAGCCCGCGCGCCATCAGCCGCAGCACCTCGCCCTCCCGCTCGGTCAGCCGGGCGCGTTCCAACTCGGCGCGGGCCGCGCGGTTGTGGGCGCCGTCGCCGTACTCGGCGGCCAGTCGCCGCACCGAGGCGGGGAACAGCAGGGACTCGCCCTCGGCGATCAGCCGTACCGCGTGCACGATCTCGGCCGGGCGGGCGCGCTTGAGCAGGAACCCGTCGGCGCCCGCGCGCAACGCCTCGTACACGTACTCGTCGTTCTCGAAGGTCGTCACCACGAGGATCCTGGGCGGGTCGGCCACCGTCCGCAGCAACGCGCGGGTGGCCTCGATGCCGTCCAGCAACGGCATACGGACGTCCATGGCGACCACGTCCGGCCGCGTCTGCCGCACCAGCGGAATGACCGCCGCCCCGTCGGCCGCCTCGCCGACCACCTCGATGTCCGGCTGCGCTTCCAGCACCGCCCGCAGCCCGGCGCGCACCAGCGGTTCGTCGTCGACGAGGAGCACTCTGACCGGCATCCGGCCAGCCTAGATCAGCCCGGCGGCAGCTCGACGCGCACCTTCCACTCACCGGCGCCGTCCGGCCCCGCGTGCGCCCGGCCGCCCAGCAGCGCGGCCCGCTCGCGTATGCCGCGCAGCCCCGCGCCGCGCCCCGGCGCGGCTCTCGCGTCCCGCAGCGGATTGCGCACGTCCAGGGTGAGCACCCCGTCCGCCACCTCGACGCGGACCCGCGTCGGCACGGCACCCGCGTGCCGCAGCACGTTGGTCAGCGACTCCTGCAGGATGCGGTAGCCCTCGCGGGAGACGTGGCCCGGCAGCGTCTCCAGCGGGCCCGCGACCTCGGCGTCGACCTTCGCCCCCGAGGCCCGGGCGGACTCCAGGAGGCGGTCGGCGTCCGCGAGCGTCGGTCTGCCGCTCGCCGGCCGCTCCGACTCCCGCAGCACACCGAGCACTCGCTCCAGATCCTCCAGGGCCGCCCTGCCGGTCTCCTCGATGGCGGTCAGGGCCCGGTCGGTGAACTCCGCGCTGTTCGCCGCCCGAGCGGCCCCCGCCTGGACGACGGCGACGGTCAGCGCGTGGCCGATGGAGTCGTGCAATTCGCGCGCGATGCGGTTGCGTTCCAGGAGTTGCTCGGTGCGTTCCTCCAGGGCGGAGAGCCGTTCGGCGGCGGACGGTCCCAGCAGGCGGCGGGCGAGCCGGGTGATCAGCTCCCCGGAGCCGACGACGACCGCGGCGAGCAGCAGGACCGGCAGCGGCGCGAGCGGGCCGTACCACCAGTGGTCGCCCGCGAGGCGGACGTACGAACCGTCCCCCTGCCGCCCGCCCCGTGCCACGTGCACCAGGTCGACGGCCAGGACGGGCAGCTGCACCGTGAGCATCGCGACGCAGGAGCCGATGAGCAGGCGGGCCTCCAGCCACAGGACCGTTCGTCCGCGGTCGGCCCAGGTCGCGGACGGCGCGACGACGATGTCCGTGCTCGCGTCGTCCGGGCGGTGGCCGGTCAGCAGCAGTCTGGCCTGCACACCCTCGACCACCCGCATCCCGGGCACCAGCCCGGCGGCCGCCAGCGGCACCACCGACACGAACGCCCACGCCTCGTCGACGAAGATCCACATGGCCGGCCACACCACGGCCATGAACAGGTGCAGCCATCGTGTGTACGTCACCGCCCGGCCGAACGGACGCAGCATGCGGAGCATCCGCTCATCCTCCCAGCCGCCACCGGCACCGGACCTCCCCCGCACGGGGGAGCCGGTCTCCACCGGCGGGGGAGGCCCCGCCCCGTCCCGACCGGCAGGCTGCTGCCATGACCAGCATCGACGTCCAGAACCTCACCAAGGAGTACGGCACCCGACGAGCCGTCGACGACCTCACCTTCACCGTGCGCCCCGGCCGCGTCACCGGCTTCCTCGGCCCCAACGGCGCCGGCAAGTCCACCACCATGCGGCTCGTCCTCGGCCTGGACCGGCCCACCTCCGGTACCGCGACCGTCGGCGGACGCGCCTACCCCACCCTGCACGAGCCGCTGCGCCACGTCGGTGCCCTGCTCGACGCGGACGCCGCCCACGGTTCGCGCACCGCCAGGAACCACCTGCGAGTCCTGGCGGCGAGCAACCGCGTCCCCGCGCGGCGGGTCGACGAGGTGCTGGAGGAGACCGGCATCGCGGCCGTGGCCCGCCGCCGGGTGAGGACGTACTCCCTGGGCATGCGCCAGCGGCTGGGCATCGCCGCCGCGCTGCTGGGCGATCCCGAAGTGGTGATGCTGGACGAGCCGTCCAACGGGCTGGATCCCGAGGGCATCATCTGGATCCGCGAACTGCTGCGCGGGCTCGCGGCCGAGGGACGCACGGTCCTGGTCTCCAGCCACCTGATGAACGAGACCGCGTCCTTCGCCGACCACCTCGTCGTCCTCGGCCGGGGCCGTCTGCTCGCCGACACGCCGATGCGGGAGTTCATCGACGCGCGCGTGCGGCCACGGGTCCGCGTGCGGACGTCGGACGCGACCGCTCTGCAAGCCGCGCTCGCCCGGCACGGGCACGACGCCGAGGAACACGACGACGGCCACTGGACCGTGCACCACGCGCGTGTGGACGACATCGGCCGGATCGTGTCCGGCGCGGGCGTGCCCGTCCTCGAACTGGCCGCGGACGAGGGCACGCTGGAGCAGGCCTACCTCGATCTGACCGCGGTCGAGACCGAGTTCACCGCACGGCCCCAGGAGGCCTGACCATGAACCTCACGCCCGTCCTCCGCGCGGAGGCGCTCAAGGTGCTCACCCTGCGTTCGCTGTGCGGCACGCTGCTGGCCCTGTTCGCCGCCACCACGGCGTTCTCCGCGCTGGCCGGGGTGTCCGACACCTCCGACCCGGACTTCGACCCGCTGTTCATGGCCCTGTCCGGGGTCATGCCGGGCCAGATCGCGGCCGTCGCCTTCGGCGCCGTCGTCGTCTCCAGCGAGTACCAGGGCAACGGGATCCGGCTCACCCTGACCGCCGTGCCGCGGCGCGGGCGGTGGTTCGCGGCGAAGCTGGCGGTCGTCGCCGTACCGGTCCTCGCGGTGGGTCTGGTCACGGCACTCGCCGCCCTGCTCGCCGCACGTGCGGGCCTTGGCGCGGCGGCGGACGGGCTCACCCTCGGCCAGCAGGTCCGCGGCGTCGTGGGCTGCGGTGTCTACCTCATGCTCATGGCCCTGTTCGCGGCCGGGCTCACCACCCTGTTCCGCAGCGGCGTGGCCACCCTGTCCACCCTGGTCCCGCTCATCCTCGTCGTCTCCTTCGTGATCGGTGACGCGGCGGGCACCGCCGCCGACTTCCTGCCGGACAGGGCAGGGCAGATCGCTCTCTACCGGACGTACGACGGGACCCTGGGGCCCTGGACGGGGCTCGCGGTGACCGCGCTGTGGGCGGCGGTCGCGCTCCTCGCCGGGTTCTGGCGGCTGCGCCGCCGTGACGCCTGAACCCGGACGGGCGCGGTGCCCGCTGACGCCCCGCCAATTGTCAGTGGCGGCGGGTTTACTGGACACATGAACATCGCGCGGCACCTCGCCCTCGTCGACGAGCTGTGCTTCCGGCCCTTCCCGGCGGAGCACGGCCCGTCGGACGAGGGCACCGCGGCTCCCGGGTACTTCACGGTGGTGCTGGAGGGCAGCCACGGCCTGGGCGGCCGGGACCCGGGGGAGCGGGCGGCGACGGTCGAGCAGTACGAGAAGGACAGGGACGCTCTCTACGAGCGACTGGCCCGGCGCTGGGGCGAGACGGACCCGTACAACCTGCAGACGGTCCTGCTGCGGACCGAGCGGGAGGAGATACCCGAGCCGTGGGCCGCCCTGAGCGCCCGTGCACGGGTGGCACATCTCTGGGAGGCCGAGGGCACCGGCCGCTGGGTCGCGGTGGCCGTCGCCGACCGCGACGAGACGGACGAGGTGCGGCTGCTGGCGGTGGTCACGCAGGAGGCACCACCATGACCGTCCCGCCTACGCCTGCGAGGGTGCCTCCGCCGCGACCCGCAGCCGGGCGAACTCCTCCGCCATCGTCTGCGCCGTCCAGTGCGCGTTGAGCCCGCTCGGGTTGGGCAGCACCCACACCCGGGTACTGCCGAACATCCGCTCCTGCGGCCCCACTCGTGCCTTCCGCTCGTCGAACGCGGTCCGGTACGCGGTGACACCGACCACGGCCAGCCAGCGGGGACGCAGCCGCGCCACCTTCGCGACCAGCAGCCGACCGCCCTCCCGGTACTCCTCGGCGGTCAACTCGTCCGCCCGCGCGCTGGCCCGCGCCACGACGTTCGTGATGCCGAGCCCGTACGAGGGCAACTCGTCCTGCTCCGACGGCTTCAGCAGCCGCGGTGTGAACCCGGACAAGTGCAGGACGGGCCAGAAGCGGTTGCCGGGACGGGCGAAGTGGTGGCCCGTCGCCGCCGACAGCAGGCCCGGGTTGATGCCGCAGAACAGCACGCGGAGGCCGTCCCCGTCGACGTCCGGCAGCAGACGGTCGCGGGCGGCCTCCAGCTCGGCCCGGGTGAAGCGGCTCAGAGGATGGCTCCGGGGGTGTAGCCTGCGGCCTCCGGGTGCCGCTTGACGATCTCCTCGATCCGGCCGACGACGACACCGACCTGGTCGGCCGCGGCGCCGGTGAAGGAGAGCTTGTCGGCCATCAGGGCGTCCAGGGCGGCACGGTCCAGCGGAATGCGGTCGTCGGCGGCCAGCTTGTCCAGCAGCTCGTTGCGCTCGGCACCCTGCTCGCGCATGGCCAGCGCGGAGGCGACCGCGTTCTCCTTGATGGCCTCGTGCGCGACCTCGCGGCCGACACCGGCGCGCACCGCGCCCATCAGCACCTTGGTGGTGGCCAGGAAGGGGAGGTAGCGGTCCAGCTCCCGGGCCACGACGGCCGGGAAGGCACCGAACTCGTCGAGCACGGTCAGGAAGGTCTCCAGCAGCCCGTCGAGGGCGAAGAACGCGTCCGGCAGCGCGACCCGGCGCACCACCGAGCAGGACACGTCGCCCTCGTTCCACTGGTCTCCCGCCAGCTCGCCGGTCATCGAGGCGTAGCCGCGCAGGATCACCATCAGGCCGTTGACGCGCTCGCAGGAGCGGGTGTTCATCTTGTGCGGCATCGCGGACGAGCCGACCTGGCCCGGCTTGAAGCCCTCGGTGACCAGCTCGTGCCCGGCCATCAGCCGGATCGTCTTGGCCAGCGAGGACGGCGCCGCCGCCAGCTGCACCAGCGCGGTGACGACCTCGTAGTCCAGGGAGCGCGGGTAGACCTGGCCGACCGAGGTGAAGGCCTGCGAGAAGCCGAGGTGCCCGGCGATCCGCTGCTCCAGCTCCGCGAGCTTGCCGGCGTCGCCGCCGAGCAGGTCCAGCATGTCCTGGGCGGTGCCGACCGGGCCCTTGATGCCGCGCAGCGGATAGCGGCCGAGCAGCTCCTCCACCCGGCCGTGGGCGACCAGCAGCTCGTCGGCGGCGGTGGCGAACCGCTTGCCCAGCGTCGTGGCCTGCGCGGCCACGTTGTGCGAGCGGCCGGCCATCACCAGCTCGGCGTACTCGCCCGCCAGCTTGCCCAGGCGGGCCAGGACGGCCACCGAACGGTCGCGGATCAGCTCCAGCGACAGCCGGATCTGCAGCTGCTCGACGTTCTCCGTGAGGTCACGGGAGGTCATGCCCTTGTGCACGTGCTCGTGCCCGGCGAGGTCGTTGAACTCCTCGATCCTCGCCTTCACGTCGTGCCGCGTGACCTTCTCGCGCTCGGCGACGGAGGCCAGGTCGACCTGGTCGAGGACGCGCTCGTAGTCGGCGATAGCGGCGTCGGGCACCTCGATGCCCAGGTCCTTCTGGGCCCGCAGCACGGCGAGCCAGAGCTGCCGCTCCAGCTTCACCTTCTGCTCGGGCGACCAGAGCGTGGCGAGCTCGGCGGAGGCGTAGCGTCCGGCGAGGACGTTCGGGATGCGGGGCTTGGCGGGAGCGGAAGTCACGTGGACGGATTCTACTGGCGATTCGTGCAGGTCGGCGCCGCGGGGCGGTTCGTCGGAACCTACGAAGGGCGCCAGGGGCCGGGGATCAACGCGCCGGGTCCTCGTAGGGGAGCAGGTCCGGGCGCTTGGGCGGCAGGCCGTCCCCGGACGAGCGGCCGGTCAGCCGGCGGCCTATCCAGGGCAGCAGGTGCTGCCGGGCGAACCGGACGTCCGCGGTCCTGCGCGCCGTCCAGCCCGGCGGCGGTGTCGCCGGGACCGGCGCGTGCCACTCGGGATCCTCGGGTTCGTGACCCAGCGACTGCCACACCGCCTCCGCGACCCGGCGGTGGCCCTCGGCGGTCAGGTGCAGCCGGTCCACGTCCCACATCCGGGGATCGGCCAGCGACCGGGCGGAGTACAGGTCGACGACCACGGCGCCGTGCAGCTTCGCGAGGTCGTCGATGACGGCGAACAGCGCCTCCATGCGCGGCCGGAACCGTTCGAGCACCGGGCCCTGGCGGCCCGGACTGCGCATCAGTACCAGCTGCTCGCAGTGCGGGGCCAGCCGTTCCACCGCCTGCGTGAGCAGGTCCCGCACCCGTGCCATGTCGCACTTGGGCCGCAGCGTGTCGTTGAGCCCCCCGACCAGCGTGATCACGTCGGCGCCCATGGCCGCGGCCACGTCCACCTGCTCGTCGACGATCTGTCCGATCAGCTTTCCGCGCACCGCCAGGTTGGCGTAGCGGAAGCCGGGGGAGCGGGCCGCCATCCGGGCGGCGAGGAGGTCGGCCCAGCCCCGGTAGGAGCCGTCGGGCAGCCGGTCCGACATGCCTTCGGTGAAGGAGTCGCCGACGGCGACCAGGCTGGTGTACGTGGGGTTCGTCTGCATGGCGACGGAAATGATATCGCCCGCACATACCCGCCGGTCGGTCGCCCTTCTCGGCTCCGGCCCCCTCGGCTCCGCTCCCACGACTTGGGCACGTCGGCTCGGGGCGCGGCGGGCTCACGCCCGCTGCCCGAACAGCTCCCGCAGCACGTCCTCCATGGTCACCAGACCCGCCAGCCGTCCGTCGGAGCCGAGTACCGCCGCCAGGTGCGTACGGCTGCGCCGCATGGCGGTGAGTACGTCGTCCAGCGGGGTGCGCTCGCGCACGCGGGCGATGGGGCGCATGTCCCGCAGGCGGAACGGCAGGTCCCGCGGCGAGGCGTCCAGGGCGTCCTTCACGTGCAGGTAGCCGACGATCCGCCGCCCGTCGTCCACCACGGGGAACCGGGAGAACCCCGACCGCGCCGACAGCCGCTCCAGCTGCTCCGGGGTGATGCCCACGCGCGCGTGGACGACCCGTTCCAGCGGCAGCACCACGTCCCGCACCGGGCGGCGGCCCAGCTCCAGGGCGTCGTACAGCCGCTCCCTGGCCCGGTCGTCGATCAGCCCCGCCTCACCGGCGTCCTTGACGATCTCCGCCAGCTCCGCGTCCGTGAACGTCGCCGCCACCTCGTCCTTGGCCTCGACCCTGAGCAGCTTGAGCAGCCCGTTGGCGAAGGCGTTGACCGTGAAGATCACCGGACGCAGGGCCCGGGACAGCGCCACCAGCGGCGGCCCGAGGACCAGCGCGCTGCGCACCGGCTCGGCCAGGGCGATGTTCTTCGGCACCATCTCGCCGAGCAGCATGTGCAGATACGTCGCCAGCGCGAGGGCGATCACGAAGGACACCGCGTGCCCGGCGCCCGACGGCACGCCCACCGCGTGGAACACCGGCTCCAGCAGATGCGCGATGGCCGGTTCCGCGACCACGCCGAGGACCAGCGTGCACAGCGTGATGCCCAGCTGCGCCGCCGCCATCAGCGCCGACACGTGCTCCAGTCCCCACAGCACGCGCGCGGCCCGGGCGTCGCCCTCCTCGGCGTACGGTTCCACCTGGCTGCGGCGCACGGAGATCAGCGCGAACTCGGCGGCCACGAAGAACGCGTTGACGACCAGGGTCGCCAGACCGATCAGCAGCTGTACGGCGGTCACCGGCCGGCCTCCCCTTCGTCCTTGTCTGCTTCGAAACCGGCCGCGTCGCCCGTGTCGTCGTCCAGAGGGGCGTGCATCAGCACCCGGGCCGCCCTGCGCCCCGTGGCGTCCACGACGTCCAGCCGCCAGCCGGCGACATCGAGGCTGTCGCCGACGGCGGGGATGTGCCCGAGACCGGCCGCGACCAGCCCCGCGACCGTCTCGTAGGGGCCCTCGGGCACCCGCAGCCCCAGCCGCTCCAGCCGGTCCACGCGCGCCGAGCCGTCGGCCCAGTACAGCGCGTGCCCCTCCTCGTCCGTGCCGGCCGGGTCGAGATCGGGGGTCTCGTGCGGGTCGTGCTCGTCCCGCACCTGGCCGACCACCTCCTCGACGATGTCCTCCAGCGTGGCCACGCCCGCCGTCCCCCCGTACTCGTCGATCACCACGGCCATCGTGCGCCGCCCGGAGAGCCGGTCCAGGAGCCGGTCCACGGTCAGTGACTCGGGGACGAGCAGCGGCTCGCGCATCAGGTCGGCCACCGGCATCCCGGGCCGCCGCTCGGCGGGCACCGCCAGGACGTCCTTGACGTGCGCCGTCCCGACCACGGCGTCGAGGCTGTCCTGGTAGACCGGGAACCGGGACAGTCCTGTCGCCCGCGTCGCGTTCGCCACGTCCTCGCACGTCGCCCGGGCGTCGAGGGCCACGACCTGGACGCGCGGGGTCATCACCTGCTGCGCCGTCAGGTCGGCCAGGTTCAGGGTGCGCACGAACAGCTCGGCGGTGTCGGCCTCCAGCGCGCCCTCCTTGGCGGAGTGCCGGGCGAGCGCCGCGAGCTCCTGCGGCCCGCGTGCGGACGCCAGCTCCTCGGCGGGCTCCACACCGAAGCGGCGCACGACGCGGTTGGCGGTGTTGTTCAGATGGGTGATGAAGGGCCGGAAGGCGGAGCTGAACCAGCGCTGCGGGCCGCCCACCCGCTTGGCCACGGCCAGCGGCGAGGAGATCGCCCAGTTCTTCGGCACCAGCTCACCGACGATCATGAGGAACACCGTCGACAGGGCCGTGCCCAGCACCAGCGCCAGTGAGGAAGCCGTCGAACGCGACACCCCCAGGCCCTCCAGCGGCCCCGCGATCAGCGCCGCGACCGACGGCTCGGCGAGCATGCCGACCACCAGGTTGGTGACCGTGATGCCGAGCTGCGCGCCGGAGAGCTGGAAGGTCAGGTTCCGGACGCCCTTGAGGGCGCTCGCCGCACCCCGCTCACCCCGCGCCGCGGCCCGCTCCAGTTCACCCCGTTCGACGGTGGTCAGCGAGAACTCGGCCGCGACGAAGGCGCCGCACGCGAGCGAGAGCAGGATCGCCACCAGCAGCAGGAGCACTTCGGTCATCGGGTCACCTCGGATCCATGATCGGCCAGGACCCGGAGGTTCGCCCGATGTTCAAGCCTTCAACCTTTCGTCCCGCGGTCGCTCAGCCGGTGAGGTGCTTCACCCAGCGCCGCCACTGCTCCTGCGGCTCGTACCCGGCGGCCCGCCAGGCATGCTGGGCCCGCTCGTTGCGCACCAGCACCATCGCGTCCCCGCGGCGCCCGCCGAGCCGGACGAACCGCTCGTCGGCGGCGGTGAGCAGGGCCGTCCCGATGCCCCGGCGCCGGTGGTCCGGGTGCACCGCCAGCCGGTAGAGATGGCAGCGCCAGCCGTCGAAGCCCGCGATCACCGTGCCCACCAGCTCCCCGTCGCGCTCGGCCAGCAGCAGTGCCTCCGGATCGCACGCCACCAGCCGCTCCACGCCCTCCCGGTCGTCGCTGATGCTCGTCCCCTCGGCGGCCGTCTTCCAGAAGGCCAGCACGGCGTCCAGGTCCTCGGGCCCGGCGGGCCGTATGCGCAGATCAGTCATGCCGCGATCCCACCACGCGCGCCGGGCCCCCGTGCGGTGATTCCGGCATGCGGACCGGCAGGGCGCGCGCGGGGCTCACTCCTCGCGCAGGACCCGCATCACCGGCGCGAAGGCCTCCATGAACGGCTCCAGCACCGTCAGGTAGGTGAAGCCGTACCGCTCGCGCTGCGCCCGCACCTGCGCGGTGATCTGCTCCAGGGTCCCGGCCAGGAGGATGGGCAGTTCCAGCACCTGCTCCGCGGTGAGGTGGGGGATGCGCTCCAGGTAGGGGCGGACGGCGGACTCACGGTCCTGCGTGACGGCGACCATCTGGACGAGCAGGTTCAGCTCCGCGGGTTCCTCGCGGCCGGCGGCAAGCTCCCGGTACCGGGCGACGCGCTCGTCGAGCTCCTCGGCGGTGATCGGCGCGAGCCGTCCCGTCGTGCTTCCCGGCACGGTGCGTCCGCCGGTGAACGCGGCGATGTCGGCGTGCCCGGCGGTCAGCTCCAGCATCCGGTCGCCGTTCGCGCCGATCAGCAGCGGAACCCCGGGCCGCTGCACGGGCCGGGGCAGGTACTCCTCGTCGCCCAGCAGCCGCTCCAGCTCCTCGACGGTGCGCCGCAGGTGGTCCACCCGCTCGCCCGGTGAGCCGAAGGCCAGTCCGGCGGTGTCGTGCTCCGCGCGTACGTAGCCGGTGCCGAGCCCGAGTTCCAGACGTCCGCCGGTCAGGGCGTCGGTGGTCGCCACCTCCCGGGCCAGCAGCGCGGGGTTCCAGAAGCCCGCGTTGAGCACGAAGGTGCCCAGCCGGGGCCGTTCGGTGGCCCGGGCCGCGGCGACCAGGGCCGGGAACGGCGCCGGCATGCCGAGGTGGTCCGGCACCAGGATCACGTCGTACCCGAGCTCCTCGGCCCGCCGGCACTTGGCGTCCCACCCGTCGGCGGGAGCGGCGCTCATCAGGTTGACGCCGAAGCGGAAGGGGCGCGGCATGAACTCTCCTCACACACAAGGGGCTTCCCGTCGCGGTGAGTCAACCACTCCCGGACTCGGGGCCGGAAGACGACGGCCGGCCTTGCCGCCGCTAGCGTCCCGGCGCTAGCTTCAAGGTATGGCGAAGACCCGGAAGGCCCAGCTGAACGTGCGGGTGGACGAGGGCACCGCCCGGGCTGCCCGGGAGAAGGCCCTGGCCCGGGGGCTGAGCGTGAACCGCTACATCGAGGAGCTGGTCCGGCAGGACACCGGCGAGGCCGGCCACACCTTCGTGGAGGCCGCCGCCGACTTCATGCGGCAGTACGAGAAGGTGTTCGCCGAGGAGATCGGCGAGGGCCGTCGCTGAGCCGTCGCGCACCTAGCGGATGAACGACCTCACCATCGATCTCGCCTGGCTCCTGATGCTCGCCGAGCAGCGCACTCCCGGTGATCCGCAGGTCACCGACTGGGGCGCGCTCGTCGCCGCCGTGGCCCGCCACCGGGCCGAGATATTCGGCACGCCCGTCTACGACACCCCGCACGCCCGGGCCGCCGCGCTGCTCCAGCTGCTGATCCACGTCCCGGCGCTGGAGCGCTCCAACGCGCTCTTCGCCTCCGCGGTCGCCTACGCCTATCTGGTCGCCAGTGGTGTGGAGGTCGCCACCACGCCCGAGCGGGTGCGGGACCTCGCGCTGCTGGTGAAGAAGGGCGAGGCGTCGGTCGAGGAGATCGCGGAGGAACTGCGCGCCTGGAACGGGTGACCGCGCCGCGGCTCAGGACGGGCGCCAGGCCGTGCCCAGGACGCAGTACGAACTCGGCAGCGCCGGCCCGTTCTCCGGCATCATCACCTGACGGTAGGGACCGAGCGCGAACCCCGCCTCCCGCAGCGCGGCCACCGGTTCGCGGGAGAGGTGGCAGCCGCCGGACAGAGGAGGCCAGAGCGTCCGGTCCAGCGCGCGCTGGGCGAAGGTCATCGCCCGTCCGCCGCCCCGGCCGTGCTCGAAGAACCGCACCTGCCCGCCCGGCCGCAGGACCCGCCGCAGCTCCGCGAGCGCCCGCGGCACGTCCCGGACGCTGCACAGCACCAGCGAGACCACGGCCGCGTCGAAGGCCTCGCTCTTGACCGGCAGGGCCTCCGCCGCGCCCGGCGCCACGTCCACCGGCACCTCGGCGCGCATTGCCGCCTCCACCGCCAACTGCCGCAGTACGCGCTCCGGTTCGATGGCCACGACCTCGGAGACGGTGCCCGGATAGTGCGAGAAGTTCAGCCCGTTGCCCGCACCCACCTCGATGACCCGCCCGGACAGCCCGGCGAGCAGCCGTTCGCGGACGCGGGCCATGCCCATCCGGGTCTCGGCGCTCACACTGAACCGGGCGTAGTAGCGGGCGAACAGCGGATGGTGCACGGCGTCGCGCGGCACCCCGCGGGCACGGTCGGATCGCAGCGGCATGGGACCTCCCTCACGAGGCGGCGCCTCACCGCGATTCTCCCCCGGCCCGCCGCTTCGCACCCACCGCACGGCCGACTCCACCGGAGGCCTCCTGATGTGTCCCGGCGACAGGGGCGGGAGCCCGAGACGGCCGCGCTCACGGGCGAACGCGTCCGCGCCCCGGCCGTCGGCGGGGTCGGCGAGGGGGAACCGCGTTCCGGGCAGCGGGGCAGGAGCCGAAACCCGCCCCGGTCAGGGTGCCTCCCGGCTGCGGAACGCGTCCGCGTCCCAGGTGCCGTCCAGCGGCGGCGCCAGCCAGTGGGGCGCCGTCGAGCGGAAGGCGGCCGGGGAGAGGGCCCCCGCTCCGGCGGGCACGGCGCCGAGGAGGGGGGCGCCGGACACGTCCGGGAGGTCCGCCAGGTTGCAGCGGGCGGCGAGGTCCGGGGCCTGGGGCCAGCTGCCGATCACCAGCCCCGGCAGCTCCAGTCCCCGGGACCGCAGCTCGCGCGCCGTCAGCTCCGTGGTGTTCAGCGTGCCGAGCCCCGCCGACGTCACCACCAGCACCGGTGCGCCCAGGAGACCGGCGACGTCCGCCAGCGTTCCGCCGGAGGCGTCGAAGCGTACGAGGAGTCCGCCCGCGCCCTCGACCAGGACCAGATCGTGCTCGGTGGCCAGCTTGGCCGCCGCCTCGGCGACCTCGCCGGGGCGCACCGGTGCCCGCCCGGCCCGGCGCGCGGCCGTGCCCGGCGCCAGCGGTTCGGGGAACCTCGCCACCTCGGCGGCCGTCACGTCACCCGCGAGCCGCGCCACCTCCTGGGCGTCCCCGGCCTCGTCCGGCCCCACGCCGGTCTGCGCCGCCTTCAGCACGGCCACCGACCGGCCGCCCGCCAGGGCCGCCGCGGCGACGGCGGCGGTCACGACCGTCTTGCCGACCTCCGTGCCCGTGCCCGTGATCACCAGTACCGGCATGTCATCCCTCCCGTGCCACCGCGCACACCGCGCGGGCGATGCGTGCCACGTCCGTGTCGCCCGTGACGTAGGGCGGCATGGTGTAGACCAGATCGCGGAACGGGCGCAGCCACACGCCCTCGCGCACCGCCGCCTCCGTCGCCGCCCGCATGTCGACGGCGTGGTCGAGCTGCACCACGCCGATCGCGCCGAGCACCCGTACGTCGCGCACACCGGGCAGCTCGGCGGCGGGCGCGAGCCCCTCGGCCAGGCCCGTCTCGATCCGCTTGACCTCCGCGCGCCAGTCCTGGCCGAGCAGCAGCCCGATCGACGCGCACGCCACGGCCGCCGCCAGCGGATTGCCCATGAACGTGGGCCCGTGGGCCAGCACCGGCACCTCGCCCCGCGAGATGCCCTCGGCCACCCGCGCGGTGCACAGCGTGGCCGCCATCGTCAGATAACCGCCGGTCAGCGCCTTGCCCACACACATCACGTCCGGCGTCACCGCCGCGTGCTCCGCCGCGAACAAGGCGCCCGTGCGCCCGAACCCGGTGGCGATCTCGTCGAACACCAGCAGCACGCCCTGCGCGTCGCACGCCTCGCGCAGCACGCGCAGATAGGCGGGGGAGTGGAAGCGCATCCCGCCCGCGCCCTGCACCACCGGCTCGACGATCACCGCGGCCAGATCGTCGGCGTGCCGCTCGATCAGCGACCGCAGGTGGTCGGCGTACGCCTCCTCGTACTCCGACGGCGGGGCGTCCGCGAAGACCTGGCGCGGCAGGACGCCCGACCACAGCTCGTGCATTCCGCCCTCCGGGTCGCACACCGACATGGGCTGCCAGGTGTCGCCGTGGTAGCCGCCGCGCCAGGTGAGCAGACGGCGCTTGCCGGGGCGGCCGAGCGAACGCCAGTACTGCAGACACATCTTCACGGCGACCTCGACCGACACCGACCCGGAGTCGGCGAGGAACACGTGCTCCAGGCCCTCGGGCGACATGTCGACAAGGAGCTTCGCCAGGCGCACGGCGGGCTCGTGGGTGAGCCCGCCGAACATGACGTGGCTCATCCGCCCCAACTGCTCGCGCGCGGCCTCGTTCAGCACCGGGTGGTTGTAGCCGTGGATCGCCGACCACCAGGACGACATCCCGTCGACCAGCTCCCCGGAGCCGTCGGCCGGCCGCAGCCGGACCCCGCTCGCCGACTCCACGACGAGCGGGTCCTGCCGGCCGGGCATGGGCCCGTACGGGTGCCATACGTGCCGCCGGTCCAGCGCCAGCAGCTCGGCGACGTTCAACGCGGGCTCAGGCATTGGGCGCGAGGTCCGTCCCGGCGCCGCGGCGGCGCACCGCCACCAGGTCCGTGCGGGGCTCCTCGGCGGGGCGCGGCGTCGTCGGCGCGGCGGCGGCCGCGGGGGCGCACACCCCGCCGCCCGCGTGCGAGCCGCAGCCGCCGTCGCCCGCGTGCGAGCCGCAGCCGCCGCCCTGGGCGGCCGCGCGGTGCTCCGGCAGGGTGACCTCCCCGGCGCCCTCCACCTCGAAGCCGGCGTCCGCGATCATCTCCAGGTCGGCGTGGCCCGCCTGGCCCTCGCTGGTGAGGTAGTCGCCGAGGAAGATCGAGTTGGCCAGGTGCAGGGCGAGCGGCTGCATCGTGCGCAGGTGCACCTCGCGCCCGCCCGCGATGCGCACCTCGACGTCCGGGCAGACGAACCGCGTCATCGCCAGGATGCGCAGGCACCGCTGCGGCGTGAGGTGCCACTCCGTAGCCAGCGGCGTGCCCTCCATCGGGATCAGGAAGTTGACCGGCACCGAGTCCGGGTCCAGCTCGCGCAGCGAGAAGACCACGTCGACCAGGTCCTCGTCGCTCTCGCCCATGCCCGCGATGAGACCCGAGCAGGCGGACAGCCCGGCCGCGTGCGCCTTGTTCACCGTGTCCACCCGGTCGGCGTACGTGTGCGTGGTCGTGATGTCCCCGTACGTCGACTCGGAGGTGTTGAGGTTGTGGTTGTAGGCGTCGGCTCCGGCCTCCCGCAGGCGCTCCGCCTGGCCGTCCGAGAGCAGCCCCAGGCAGGCGCACACCTCGACCGACTCGTTCTGCTCCTTGATGGCCTTGATGGTGTCCGAGACCCGGTCCACGTCCCGGTCGGTCGGACCGCGTCCGCTGGCCACCAGGCACACCCGCTTGGCGCCCCCGGACACCCCCGCCGCGGCGGCCGCGGAGGCCTGGTCGGGCTTGAGCCAGGTGTACTTGAGGATCTCCGCCTTGGAGCCCAGTCGCTGCGAGCAGTAGGAGCAGTCCTCGGGGCACAGTCCCGACTTGAGGTTGACGAGGTAGTTGAGTTTCACCCGCCGGCCGAACCAGTGGCGGCGCACCTTTCCGGCCGCGGCCACCACGTCGAGCACGTCGTCGTCGGAAGTGGCGAGGACGGCGAGCGCCTCCTCGCGGGTCGGCGGCTCGCGCCGAAGCCCCTTGTCCACCAGCGTGTTCAGCAGGTCCATGAGAGCCGATCCTGTCCTGAGGGGCCGTTCGAGGCCAAGGAGACTTCGCACAACACTGACAGATCGACGTGTGGGTATTGCCACACCTCGCGGGGGTGTCCGGACCGCTAATGTCTGTTCATTGCCTACAAAACCCCGGAGGACCGCCCCATGGCGTTCGGCTGGATCGAGGAGCAGGACCGGGCGCGCCGCGAGGCCGGCCTCGTACGGGTGCTGCGCCCCCGTCCGGCGGCGTCGGAGCTGCTGGACCTGGCGAGCAACGACTACCTGGGACTGGCCCGGCACCCGGCGGTCGTCGAAGGGGCGGTCGCGGCCGCCCGGACCTGGGGCGGCGGCGCGACCGGCTCCCGGCTGGTGACCGGCACGACCACGCTGCACGCCGAACTCGAGCGCGAACTGGCCGAGTTCTGCGGATTCGAGGCCGCGCTCGTCTTCTCCTCCGGCTACGCGGCCAACCTCGCCGCGGTCACCGCGCTGGCCCCGCACGGCAGCCTCGTCGTCTCCGACGCGGGCAACCACGCCTCTCTGATCGACGGTTGCCGGCTCGCTCGCGGCACCACCCAGGTCGTGGGGCACGCCGATCCGGACGCCGTGCGCAAGGCACTGGCGACGCACGACGGACCCGCCGTGGCCGTCTCCGACACGGTCTTCTCGGTCGACGGCGACGCCGCGCCGCTGGCCGCACTCGCCGACGCGTGCCGGGCGCACGGGGCCGGACTGGTCGTCGACGACGCCCACGGTCTCGGCGTCCTCGGCGACGGCGGCCGGGGCGCCCCGCAGGGCGCGGGCCTGGCGGGACGGGACGACGTCGTCGTGACCGTCACGCTGTCCAAGTCGCTCGGTGCCCAGGGAGGCGCCGTGCTGGGCCCCGCCCGGGTGATCGACCACCTGGTCAACGCGGCCCGTACGTTCATCTTCGACACGGGACTCGCCCCCGCCGCGGCGGGGGCGGCCCTGGCGGCGCTCAGGCTGCTCGGCCGTGAGCCGGAGCGTGCCGCGCGGGCCCGCGCCGTCGCGGCCGAACTGCACGCGCGCCTGACCGCCGCGGGTCTGGACGCGGTACGTCCGGACGCCGCGGTCGTCTCGGTGCGCGCATCCTCCCCGGAGGGGGCCGTGCGGTGGGCGGCCGACTGCCGGGCGGCCGGCCTGTCCGTGGGCTGCTTCCGCCCTCCTTCGGTGCCCGACGGCATCTCACGGCTCAGGCTGACCGCACGTGGGGACCTCTCCGGGGAACAGATCGAACGCGCTGTACGGGTGATCGGCGACACGCGGCCATGAGTCGGCGGGACACGGCCGTGCGCCGTCCGCAGTCCGGCGGGGTCAGTCGCGGTGGACGCCGGCGGTGAACGCCGTCCAGCTCCCGGGGGAGAAGAGCAGGGCGGGTCCGGCCGGGTTCTTGGAGTCGCGCACGGCGAGCAGCCCGGCCCAGGGACCGGCCGACGGACGGGCCGTCTCCACACAGTTGTTCGCGCCGGTGCTGTAACTGCTGCGCAGCCACCGCACACCGGTCATATCGGTGCTGACAGGGATGTTCCGGGGACGTTCGGACAGGGAGCCTGACATGGTGCCTCCTTACGCGCCTGCCGCGGTCGCGGCGATGAAGTCCAACGAGTCCTCGGGCGAAAGGGCATGGATCAGAAGGGCGTTGAAGGCCTCGGTATAGGCCTCTAGGTCTTCTTTCCGTTCGAGGTGCAAGCTACTCGTCAAGTGGTCGAGAACAACCACGTCCAGATCAGAAGTGCTCGAAAAGGAGAAGATTACGAAAGGGCCGGTGACACCGATGTGCGCCCCGGCGGCAAACGGCAGGACCTGGAGGCGGACGTGCGGGAGCCGCGCGGCCTCGACCAGCCGGGCCAGTTGACGGGCCATCACCCCCGGACCGCCCACCTCCCGGCGCAGCACGGCCTCGTCCAGGACCGCGCTCAGCTCCAGGGGCGGCTCGCCGCGCAGCACGTCCTGGCGGGCCAGCCGGACCTCCACCAGCGTGTCCAGCCGTTCCGCCGGCATGCCGTCCACCGCGGCCCGCGTCACCGCGCGGGCGTACTCCGGTGTCTGGAGCAGGCCGGGCACCACCGTGGTCTCCAGTGTGCGCATCGCGCTGGCCTGCGACTCCAGGCTGATGAAGTCGCGGTAGGTCGGTGGCAGCACCCCGCGGTACGCGTGCCACCAGTGGTGGCGTCCCCCCGCGTCCTCGGAGCGCGCCAGCATCACCAGCAGTCCCCGCAGCTGCTCGTCGTCCACGCCGTAGACGTCCAGCAGTAACCGCACGTCGGCCGGTTTCACCCCGCTCGTCCCCGTCTCGATCCGGCTGACCTTCGACTGGTGCCAGCCCACGAGCCGGGCCGCCTCGCCGCTGGTGATGCCCGCCGACGTGCGCAGGGCGCGCAGTTCCGCGCCCAGCTTGCGGCGGCGCACCACGGGACCGTGCTGCATGGGCCAACTCCCTTACTCCTTGTGCGCCGCCCGAATACGCTCTGCCGTCGCAGAGTTCACCGCTTCGAGCGACAGATATATGCATATCTTGGTGGATCGCCGCCCTTCACGGGTCCGGTGATGGCAGTCTGGCGACGAAGCACCAGTCCGGGACCGTACTCGAACCATCCCGCTCCGTGTCGGGCCTGCGGTCCCGTGAGAAAGGGACGACATCGCCATGGCAGACCATCTGGAAGCATCCGTCACTCTGCCGAGCGATCCCGCCTCGGTGGCCGCCGCGCGGACCTATGCGGTCGGCACCCTGGCGGAATGGGGGCTGCCGGGAGATGCCGACCTGGCCGAGACCGTGCGGCTCATCGTCTCCGAACTGGCGACCAACGCGGTCCAGCACACGTTCGGGCAGTCGCCCACCTTCACGGTGGACCTCGTTCTCGATCGCGACGAGCGGCTGCGTCTGGGTGTCACCGACAGCCATCCGCGCTTCCCCAAGCGGCTGCCCGCCGCCGTCCAGCAGGACAACGGGCGGGGCATGGTGATCATTCGCTGGCTGACCGCCGAGTGCGGCGGCAGGCTGAGGGTCCGGCCCACGCGCGAGGGCGGCAAGACCGTCTCCATCGAACTGCCCTGGACGCCCCCCGGCGGGCCGGCGGCACCCGCGGGAGTGACGGCGGGGCAGAACGCCGTCACTCCCGCGGGCGGGCTACTTGACCCGGCCGTACCAGACGCTTGAGGTCCAGATCTTCTGCAGCCGCACCACGTCCCCGGTCTTCGGAGCGTGCCAGAGCCTGCCCTTCCCGGCGTAGATGCCTACGTGGTAGACGCTCCGGCCGGAGTGGAAGAACACGAGGTCGCCGACCTTGCGGCTGTGGGCCGAGATGTGGCGGGTCTTGTTGTACTGCTGCGCCGCGGTGCGCGGGAGCTTCTTGCCGGCCTTCTTGAACGAGTACAGCGTCAGGCCGGAACAGTCGAACCGGTGGGGGCCGGTGGCGCCCCAGCGGTACGGGGATCCTTTCTTGGAAGCCGCGATGGTGAGGGCTTTCGTCGCATGGCTCGCCGCGGCCGCCTCGGAGGCGACACCGGGGACCACGACGGAGCCGCCCACGGCGGCGAGGGTGAGGGCCGAGGCCGTACCGGCACGAGCCATCAGGGACGGGACACGATTGAGCGCGGACATGCGCAACCCTTCGTCAGCCGCCTGTGAAGGATGACCTGTCGGATTCGGGCTGGCGAAGTTGCCCGGCCGCAGCGTGCGGCTTCACCCCAAGGACCGCTCGGTTTGGCACCTCTCACGGAGGCGGCCGTCCCGGCGACCCGTCGTGCTCGGGTCCTCCACTCCTGCCGATCCACTTCCTGTCGACCTGGCGTCCGGACGGCGGCAGGACTCGGCGTCCGCCCGGACCGCCCCGCCGCTGCGGCGGGGGCTTGTCGTCAGTCACGGATCTTGTCCCGCCCACGGGGAAAATCCCAACGGAACGCGTCCTTTGTGTTGTTACGTCCCACTCGCCCGTTCGGGTCGCCACCCCGTGTTCGAAGTGCCGCCGAGCGCGGTGACGGGCCCGGGACCAGCGGCGGAGCGGGAGTTCGCACCCGCGGGGCGCGGGGCGCCGCAACTTCGACCGGTCACGAAACGGAGGTGTCCCTACGCCGAAAGGGGGTACGCCGTTTGGTCCGTTTCGGCCAGGCGTCGGGCCGGCCCCGACCCCCTCAACTCCCGGAGTGCGGCGGAAGGCCGACCCGCGCGGTCCGGCGCTCGCCGTCCAGCACCCGCAGCGCCCGGGCCAGGGTCGCGGCGTGCAGCTCCGTCTCGCCGCGCCGGTGCATCAGCGCCAGCGCGTCACGCAGCGCCGCCGCCTTGCCGACCAGCGCCTGGGCGGCCCGCAGGCCGCCGTAGGTGTCGCCGACGCGCCCGGGGTTGATGCGCCCGAGCAGGTCGACGACGTCCAGATAGCGGTCGATGACCTCGGCCTCGGCGCGGGTCAGGGCGGGCAGCGGGGGCAACTCGGGTGGCAGCACGGGCGGATCACCTCGCGCCGGGCGAGGCGGGCGGGGTCCTGCGGCCGGGCACGATCCGGTCCACCAGGCCGTACTCCAGCGCCTGCCGGGCGTCGAGGACCGTCTCCCGCTCGATGTCCGCGTGCACCTGCTCGCGACCGCGGCCCGTGTGCCGTACGAGGATCTCCTCCAGGAGGGCGCGGACGCGGACCAGTTCGCCGGCGTGGACGGCCAGGTCGCTCGCCTGCCCCTCCACCGGTTCGGTGAGCGCCGGCTGGTGGATCACCACCCGGGCGCCCGGCAGGACCGCGCGCTTGCCGGGGGTGCCCGCCGCGAGCAGCACCGCGGCGGACGAACCGGCCTGCCCGAGGCAGGTCGTCGCCACGTCGCAGGCGACGTAGCGCATCGTGTCGTAGATCGCCGTCATGGCGGTGAAGGAGCCGCCGGGCGAGTTGACGTAGAGCTCGATGTCCCGGTCCGGTGCCTGGTGCTCCAGGTACATGAACTGTGCCGTCACGTCGTTCGCGGAGGTCTCGTCGATCGGTGTCCCGAGGAAGACGATCCGCTCCTGGAGCAGCTTGGAGTACGGGTCCGACGTCCGGGCCCCGGAACTCGTGCGTTCGGTGAACTCGGGCAGGACACGGCGGGCGGACGGTCGGATCATGACGAACCCCTCCTCGTGGCAAAAAACCGTCTTCGGCGGCACTGGCTCTGTTGAAAATGTACAGGACGTACATTCCCCGGGAGTGGATTCCGGCGAAACCGTAAGCTGGGGTCATGGCCTACGAGATTCCGGTGACGCAAGCCAGGGCTGAGCTGGCCGACCTGATCAACCGGGTGGTGTACGGCGGCGAGCGCGTCGTCGTGACGCGGCACGGCAAGCCTCTCGTCGCCCTCGTCTCCGCCTCCGACCTGCAGCGGCTGGAGGAGGCCCAGGAGTCCCCGGACGGTCAGGTGATCACCTCGGTCACCGCGGTCCACGACCCGGCCGCCGCGACGCCTCGCGAGCACCACCGCTTCGGCATCGCCGCGGAACACCGGGGGTCGGACCCGTCCTAGGGGTGCCGGGGGGCGGACCCGTCCTGGGGATGCCGTGCGTCCGGGCGCGGGCATGCGGGAGGGCGCCGGCGGCATCGGTAATCAATCGGTCAAAACCGGGTGACGTGGCCGTAACACTCTAGCCCTAGTCTGCACCCCGATCCACCTGCGGTTTTCCACACACCGGTAGGTGAATTCCGGCCTGCGCCCGTGTGTTACATCTAGAGCCGCCGCGGTGGCCGCGGCAGCCGGACCGTCCGGTCCCGGCGTCATGCCCTGTGAGGTGGTAAATGCAACTGACCCCGCACGAGCAGGAGAGACTGCTCATCCATGTGGCGGCGGACGTGGCGGAGAAGCGCCGCGCACGAGGCGTCAAGCTCAATCACCCCGAGGTCGTCGCGCTGATCAGCGCGCACATCCTCGAAGGCGCCCGGGACGGGCGCAGCGTCGGCGAACTCATGGCTTCCGGACGCAAGCTGATCCAGCGCGACGAGGTCATGGAGGGCATCCCCGAGATGATCCACGACGTGCAGGTCGAAGCCACCTTCCCCGACGGCACCAAGCTGGTCACCGTCCACGAACCGATCGTCTGACGGGGGCGTCGGTCGTGATCCCCGGAGAGATCTTCTTCGCCGACGAGCCGGTCGCCTTCAACGAAGGACGCGAAGCCACCCGCCTGACCGTGCTCAACACCGCCGACCGGCCCGTCCAGGTCGGTTCCCACTACCACTTCGCCGAGGCCAACCCCGGCCTCGAGTTCGACCGCGCCGCGGCGCACGGCAGGCGGCTGGACATCGCCGCCGGCACCGCCGTCCGGTTCGAGCCCGGCATCCCCGTCGACGTACGGCTGATCCCCCTCGCGGGCGCCCGTGTCGTCGTCGGTCTGCGCGGCGCGACCGGAGGTGCCCTCGATGCCTGAACTGTCCCGCACCGCCTACGCCGACCTGTTCGGCCCGACCACCGGCGACCGCGTCCGCCTCGCCGACACCGACCTCCTCGTCGAGATCGAGGAGGACCGCTCCGGCGGCCCCGGCCGCTCCGGCGACGAAGCCGTCTTCGGCGGCGGCAAGGTGCTGCGCGAATCCATGGGGCAGTCCCGCACCACCCGCGCCGAAGGCGCACCCGACACCGTGATCACCGGGGCCCTGATCATCGACCACTGGGGCATCGTCAAGGCCGACATCGGCATCCGCGACGGACGGATCACCGGCATCGGCAAGGCCGGCAACCCCGACACCATGGACGGCGTCCACCCCGACCTGGTCATCGGCCCCGACACGGAGATCATCGCGGGCAACGGCAAGATCGTCACCGCGGGCGGCATCGACACCCACGTCCACTTCATCGCGCCCGGCGCCGTCGACGAGGCCCTGGCGTCCGGCATCACCACCCTCATCGGCGGCGGCACGGGCCCGGCCGAGGGCAGCAAGGCGACCACCGTCACGCCCGGCGCCTGGCACCTCGCGCGGATGTTCGCCGCCCTGGAGTCGAGCCCCGTCAACATCGGCTTCCTCGGCAAGGGCAGCACCATGTCGAAGGAGTCCATGCGCGACCAACTGCGCGCCGGTGTCCTCGGCTTCAAGATCCACGAGGACTGGGGAGCGACCCCCGCCGTCATCTCCGCCTGCCTGGACGTGTGCGAGGAGTCCGGAGTCCAGCTCGCCGTCCACTCCGACACCCTCAACGAGGCCGGTTTCGTCGGCGACACCTTCGACGCGGTCGCGGGCCGCACCCTGCACGCCTTCCACGTGGAGGGCGCCGGCGGCGGCCACGCACCCGACATGATCACGGCGGTGTCGCTGCCCAACATGCTGCCGGCGTCCACCAATCCGACCCGGCCGCACACCGTCAACACCGTCGAGGAGCACCTCGACATGCTGATGGTCTGCCACCACCTCAACCCGGCCGTCCCCGAGGACCTCGCCTTCGCCGAGTCCCGGATCCGGCCCAGCACCATCGCGGCCGAGGACATCCTGCACGACATGGGCGCGATCTCCATCATGTCGTCGGACGCCCAGGCCATGGGCCGCATCGGCGAGGTGATCCTGCGGACCTGGCAGACCGCGCACGTGATGAAGCTGAGGCGCGGCTTCCTGCCCGGCGACACCCGGGCCGACAACCTGCGCGCCCGTCGCTATGTCGCCAAGTACACCATCAACCCCGCCGTCGCCCAGGGCATCGAGCACGAGGTCGGTTCCGTCGAGACCGGCAAGCTCGCCGACCTGGTGCTCTGGGACCCACGCTTCTTCGGCGTGAAGCCGCAGCTCGTGATCAAGGGCGGCCAGATCGCCTACGCGCAGGTGGGCGACGCGAACGCCTCCATCCCCACGCCGCAGCCGGTCCTGCCGCGCCCGATGTTCGGGGCGCTGGGGACGGCCCCCGCCGCCAACTCGGTCAACTTCGTCTCCGAGCAGGCCGTCGAGGACGGTCTGCCGGAACGGCTCGGGCTCGGGCGGGACTTCGTGCCCATCCGCTCCACACGCGGCCGGACCAAGGCCGACATGCGGCAGAACGACGCGCTGCCCCGTGTGGAGGTGGCCGCGGACTCCTTCGCGGTGACCATCGACGGCGAACTCGTCGAACCCGCCCCCGTCGCCGAACTGCCGCTGGCCCAGCGGTACTTCCTCTTCTGAGCGCCGAGATGAGCCGCGCCGCACTGCTCGTCCTCGCGGACGGCCGCTTTCCCGCCGGAGGGCATGCCCACTCCGGCGGGGCGGAGGCCGCCGTCCGGGCGGGACGTATCACGGATGCCGCGAGCCTGGAGACGTTCTGCCGGGGGCGGCTGCACACCAGCGGAGTCGTCGCGGCGTGCGTCGCGGCGGCCGCCGCCCTCGGTACCGACCCGGGGGAGCTCGACCGGGCCGCCGACGCCCGCACTGCGTCGCCCGCCCTGCGGGTGACGGCGCGCAGACTCGGACGGCAGCTGATGCGGGCCGCACGGGCGACCTGGCCGAGCCCTGAACTCGACGCCCTGGCCGCGTCGTTCCCCAAGGGGGCCCATCAGCCCGTCGTGCTGGGACTGGCCGCGCGTGCGGCCGGTCTCGGGGCGCTCGACGCGGCGTACTGCTCCCTCTACGAGGGGGTGAGCGGGCCCGCTACGGCCGTCGTGCGGCTGCTCGGCCTCGACCCGTTCGACGCGACCGGGGTACTGGCGCGGCTCGCGGGTGACCTGGACCGGGTGGCGCAGGACGCCGTGGAGGTGGCGGAGCGGGTGATGACCGACGGAGTCGGTGTACTGCCCGCCCGGTCCGCGCCGTTGCTGGAGATCGGGGCGGAGGCCCATGCCGCTTGGGCGGTGCGGTTGTTCGCCTCGTAGGCGGGTTCGCCCCCGCCACCCCTCCCCGTCCCGAACCCAGGGGCTCAGCCCCTTTCGGCCCCGCCGGGGGCTGTGCCGCCCTGGTCCCCCCTGTCGGCCTGAACGGCCTCGTCCTCAAGCGCCGGACGGGCCGGAAGGCCGGCCCCAACTTCGACAGGAGCCGTTCATGCATCTCGGCCATCACCACGAATCCCCCGCCGCCGTCTCCGCCGATGCCCGTCGGCCCGACGGGAGTCGCCGTGCGCTGCGGATCGGGCTCGGCGGGCCCGTCGGGTCGGGGAAGACCGCCACCGTCGCCGCGCTGTGCCGGGCGCTGCGGGCGGAGTTGTCCCTCGCCGTGGTGACCAACGACATCTACACCCGCGAGGACGCCGAGTTCCTGCTCCGGGAGGCGGTGCTGCCGCCCGAGCGGATCACCGCCGTGGAGACCGGCGCCTGCCCGCACACCGCCATCAGGGACGACATCTCCGCCAACCTGGAGGCCGTCGAGGACCTGGAGGACGAGGTCGGCCCGCTCGATCTGGTCCTGGTGGAGTCCGGTGGGGACAACCTCACCGCCACCTTCTCCCGGGGACTCGTCGACGCGCAGGTGTTCGTGATCGACGTGGCGGGCGGCGACGACATCCCGCGCAAGGGCGGGCCCGGTGTCGCCACCGCCGACCTGCTGATCGTCAACAAGACCGACCTCGCGCCGTACGTCGGCTCCGACCTCGCGCGCATGGCCGCCGACGCCAAGGCGGCGCGTGGCGAACTGCCGGTCGTCCTCCAGTCGCTGCGCGGCGAGGACGGGGTCCGGGAGGTCGCCGACTGGGTGCGGGAGCGGATCGCCGCGTGGACCGCGTGACCACCACCGCGGGCGGCGTCCGGGCGAGCGCCCGCGTCCTCGCCCGCGGTGACGGGCGCGGCGGCACCGTGCTGCCGGTGCTGGAGGGCGAGGGGCCGCTTGCCGTGCGGAGGACGAGGGGGAGCGGTGGCGAGGCCCGGGTGATGCTGGTCGGCGCGATGAGCGGGCCCCTCGGCGGCGACCACTTCACGGTGGCGGCCCACGTGGAGAGCGGTGCCCGCCTGAGGGTCGGCTCGGCCGCCGCCACCCTCGCGCTGCCGGGACAGGACAAGGCCGGGGCCCGCTACGACGTCCGGCTCACCGTCGACGACGACGCCGAGCTGAGCTGGCTGCCGGAGCAGCTGATCTCCGCCGGGGGCAGCGACCTGAGCGTCACCACCCGTGTCGACCTCGCCGCCGGGGCGCGGCTGCTGCTGCGCGAGGAGCAGGTGCTCGGGCGGGCCGGGGAGGAACCCGGGTCCCTCACCAGCCGTCTGACCGTACGCATCGACGGGCGGTGCGTCCTCGACCAGGAGCTGGCCTGCGGTCCCGGGGCGCCGGGCGGCTGGGACGGGCCCGCCGGGCTGGCGGGACACCGTGCGGTCGGCCAGCTGGTCGTCGTACGGCCCGGGTTCGCCACCGAGCCACCGGCGGCGCGCGCCTTCGAGGAGGGCGCGGCCGTCCTGCCGCTCGCCGGACCCGCCGCGCTGGTGACCGCCGTGGCACCGGACGCGCTACGGCTGCGGCGGCTGCTGGACGGCGCGCTGGCCTCGCTGGACTGAGGTTTCCGCCGACGCGCCGGCCGGGCGGGTCCGCCGATCGAACGCCTTTCTCCGTTTATCGGATTGGCAAAGAAGTGGCACTGGCTCTGTTCTCAGGAATCCCACAGCCGCGAGGATCCCCGTACTTGTCGCGAACACGTACGGGGAGGGTCACTTGAGGAAGAGCAGCATGCGGCGGAGGACGACCGCGTTCGGCACGGCCGGAGCGCTGGTCACCGCCACGCTGATAGCCGGCGCCGTCTCGGCGCCCGCCGCGAGCGCCGCACCGGCCGACGGCGCAGGGCACGCGCGGGGCTGGGACAAGGAGGCCCGCGGTGCCGCCATCGCCGCCGCCCGCGCCTCCCGGGCCGGTGTCGACTGGCAGGACTGCGCCGCCGACTGGAACCTGCCCAAGCCCATCCAGTGCGGCTACGTCACGGTGCCGCTGGACTACGCCAAGCCGTTCGGCAAGCAGATCAAGCTCGCCGTCGACCGCATCGGCAACACCGGGGGCAAGGGCGAGCGCCAGGGCGCGCTCGTCTACAACCCCGGCGGTCCCGGCGGCTCCGGCCTGCGCTTCCCGGCCCGCGTCACGAGCAAGAGCGCGGTGTGGGCCAAGACGGCCAAGGCCTACGACTTCGTCGGCTTCGACCCGCGCGGCGTGGGCCACTCCGCGCCCATCTCCTGCGCCGACCCGCAGGAGTTCGTCAAGGCGCCCAAGGCCGACCCCGTGCCCGGCTCCGAGGCGGACAAGCTGGCCCAGCGCAAGCTCGCCCGCGAGTACGCCGAGGGCTGCCTCGAACGCAGCGGCGAGATGCTGCCGCACATGACCACGCCGAACACCGCGCGCGACCTCGACGTCATCCGCGCCGCGCTCGGCGAGCGGAAGCTCAACTACCTCGGCGTCTCCTACGGCACCTACCTCGGCGCGGTCTACGGCACCCTCTTCCCGGACCACGTGCGCCGCATGGTCGTCGACAGCGTCGTCAACCCGTCCCGCGACAAGATCTGGTACCAGGCCAACCTGGACCAGGACGTCGCCTTCGAGGGCCGCTGGAAGGACTGGCAGGACTGGGTCGCCGCGAACGACGCCACCTATCACCTCGGTGACACCCGCGCCGAGGTCCAGGACCAGTGGCTGAAGCTGCGCGCCACCGCCGCGAAGCAGCCGCTGGGCGGAGTCGTCGGACCGGCCGAGCTGATCTCCTTCTTCCAGAGCGCCCCGTACTACGACTCCGCCTGGGCACCGACCGCCGAGATCTTCGGCAAGTACGTCGCCGGTGACACCCAGGCCCTCGTCGACGCGGCGGCCCCCGACCTGTCCGACACCGCGGGCAACGCCTCCGCGGAGAACGGCAACGCCGTCTACACGGCCGTCGAGTGCACCGACGCGAAGTGGCCCACCGACTGGAACACCTGGGACCGGGACAACACCCGGCTGCACCGCGACCACCCGTTCATGACCTGGGCCAACGCCTGGATGAACCTGCCCTGCGCGACCTGGCCGGTCAAGCAGCAGACCCCGCTGAACGTCAAGACCGGCAAGGGACTTCCGCCGGTGCTGATCGTCCAGTCCGAGCGCGACGCGGCCACCCCGTACGAGGGCGCCGTCGAACTGCACCGGCGGTTCGAGGGCTCCCGCCTCGTCACCGAGCGGGACGCCGGCTCGCACGGCGTCACCGGACTGGTCAACCCGTGCGTCAACGACCGGGTCGACGCCTACCTGCTCACCGGCACACTGGACAGCCGCGACGTGACCTGCGCACCGCACGCCACGCCCAAGCCGTAATCCGGCGGCGGGCACGCAGGGAGGGGGCGACCGGTCCGGCCGGTCGCCCCCTCCCCGGCGTTCCGCTACCGTCCCCCGGCCCAGGCGTCCTCCGCCGCGTAGTCGAAGAGGTCGCCGTACGCCTGGAACATCTTCGGGTACGCCTCCCGCCAGTCCCGCCCCGCCAGCCGCTCCTCGATGAAGGCCACCGTCTCCGGCAGGGTGTCGGCGTACCGGGCCACCGGGCGGTAGCCCAACTCCTCCCGCGCCGCGCTCATGTCGCACACCACCGGCACGGGCACGCTCCACGGGGTGTCGCCGACGCCGTCCACCGGCGGGCCGTCCATCAGCACGTCCCGCGTCTCGACGCCCATCACCGCGTCGATCGCCGCCGCGATCTGAGCCACCGTCGGGGCGTCCGGGTCCACGGCGTTCAGGACGCGGGTGCCCGGCCGCGGGGCTGCCAGCCGGATCAGCTCGGCGATGTTGCGCACGCCCGCCGGGTGGAAGCGGCTCGCACCGCCGTACGCGAGTACGCGCCGGCGCCTGCCGTCCAGGTTGCGCTTGACGAAGTACAGCTCGCGCGGAGTGCGGCAGTACGGGCCGTGGATCGCGCCCGCCCGCAGCACCGTCACCGGCAACAGGTCGCCCGCCGCGAGGAGTTCCCGCTCCAGCGCCGCCTTGCCGGTGCTGTACGAGCCGTCGCCCGGGCGGACGGTGCGCTGCGTCTCCGGGATCGGCACCGGGTACTCGGGGAAGCCGTCGGGCTCGGTCTGCGTGTCGAAGTTGCGGCCCCTGTCGTCCTCGTAGACCGAGACGCTGGAGATCACCACCGCCGAGCCGACCCGCCCGGCCAGCGACACCAATTGCCGCGCCTCCCGCTCCCCGTAGGCCACCATGTCCACCAGGACGTCGCAGCCCTCGCCCACCGCCGCCGACAGCGCGGCGTCGTCCTCCCGGTCGGCCCGCGCCACCCGTACGTCCCCCGGCCACCGCGCGTCCCGGTCGCCGCCGCGCGAGACGGCCGTCACCTCCCAGCCGTCCCGGGCCAGCGCGTCGACCGCCGCCCGTCCGATCTGTCCCGTCGCCCCGATCACCACTGCACGTGTCATACGGCGACGGTAGGCGCACCACCGGCGCCCGGCCACGCCCTTCTGCCGACGGCAGACGACGGAACCCGCCCGGGGCCTGTCGGACAGGCCCTAGCGGTGCGGCAGCCGGGGGAACCTCCGGCCCTGGGCCGCCCGCTCGGCCTCCTCGGCCTTCACGTCCGCCGCGTACCGGTCGACGTACTCCTGACCGGAGAGGGCGAGGATCGCGTAGACGATCTCGTCGGTGACGGCGCGCAGCACGGCCTTCTCGCCCTCCATGCCCGCGTAGCGGGAGAAGTCGAGGGGTTCGCCGAAGCGGATGACCACCGGGTGCAGCCGCGGGATCTTCCGGCCCGGCGGCTGCGCCTCGAAGGTGCCGATCATCGCGCAGGGCACGACCGGCACCCCGGCCCTGAGCGCCATCACCGCGACGCCGACCTTGCCCTTGTACAGCCGGCCGTCGTGCGAGCGGGTGCCCTCCGGATAGATGCCGAGCAACTCGCCCCTGCCCAGCACGCCGAGCCCCTCGCGGATCGCGGCCTGCCCCGCCTCCTTGCCGGAGCGGTCCACCGGGATCTGCCCCGCGCTGCGGAAGAAGAACGCGGTCAGCCTGCCCTTGAGGCCGGGACCGGTGAAGTACTCCGCCTTGGCGAGGAAGGTGATGCGGCGCTTGAGCACCGCGGGCATGAGGAAGTGGTCCGAGAAGGAGAGGTGGTTGCCCGCGACGATGGCCGCCCCCGACCCGGGTACATGGTCCAGGCCCTCGATCCGGGGGCGGAAGACGACCCTCAGCAGGGGGCCCAGCAGTACGTACTTGAGCACGTAGTAGAACACGGTGTCTCTCCCAGTTCTCCGGGCTCTCGGCCGGTCGTCCGCGACCGGTGATCGATCGTAGCCCGACCGCGCCGAAACCGGACGGGGCCGGTTCGGCCGCTCTTCGGTCAACTCGATTGACGCGGCCTGCCGCCTCCTCTGTGCTGTCCGGTAGCGGAAGGCGCGAAGCCCGGGTGGCGCACGGCCCGCGGCGGGGGCGCGACCCGGGGGAGGGCGGATGACCGGTGGACGGGCACGGGCCGGCGGACCGGATCGGGCGGCCGGGCCGGAAGGGGCGGCCGGGGCCCCGTGGGCGGAGTTCGGGCGGCAGTTGCGCTCCCTGCGCAGGGCGGCCGGGCTCACCCAGTTGCAACTCGGCCTGCGGGTGGGCTACCACCACTCCGCCGTGAGCAAGCTCGAGGCGGGCCTGCGCGAGCCGCCCGTGGGGCTGGTGCGGCGCCTCGACGCGGTGCTGGAGACGGGCGGAGAGCTGGCCGCGATCGTCGCCGCGCCGCGCGAGGTGCCGGGCCGGCCGGGCCGCTTCCCGGCCGACCCGGCGCTGTTCGCGCCGCTGCCCGGCGCGGACGCCCCCGCCGCGCCGGGCGCGCCGGACGCCCGGATGTGGCCCGCGCGGCTGCCCGCCGAGGGGCTGGCGTGCCCGCTGCACGGCACCGCGGGATGCGCGGTGCCCGATCCCGGTGAGTTACCGGCGCTGCTCGGCGGTCCGGGTCCGGCGGGCGGTCCGGCCCCGGCGGGCGGTCCGGCCCCGGCGTGGGGCATCGGAGCCGGAGCGCCGGTCGCCGAGGCGGAGCTGCTGCACGGCCTCACCGCCGTCCTGGCCTGTCTGATCCGCGAGGCGTTCCGGCACGAGGGCCGCGTGACGGCCGTCGAGGGACTGCTGCGGGCCCTGGCCCGCTGGGCCGGCGAGGTCAACTCCGCCGGGCGGCTGCCGTACGGGCAGTTGCGGCTCGGCGCGCAGTACGCCCAGGTCGCCGGCCGGCTGCGGATGGAGCGCGGGCAGATCGGCGTGGCGATGGCCTGGTTCGGCCACGGACTGCGCTGGGCGGACGCCGTCCAGGACACCTCGGCCCGCGCGACCCTGCTCAGCGACATGTGCACCCTGGTCCGGCTCGACGGGGACCCCTCCCTGATGCTCGGCTACGCCCGGGGCATCGGCGCGGTGGACGCCGGACGCCGGTGGATGGCCACCCTGTCCGACCTCTACCAGGCGCGCGGCCACGCCCTGTCGGGCGACGCGGCGGCGTGCCGGCGCCACATCTCTCTGGCCCGGCGGGGGTTCGCCCGCCTCGGCCCGCAGGACCGCCTGGAGGCACCCTGGATGGCCGGGGCCGAGGGCGCGATGCGGGTCGACTCGGCGATCGGCGGCGCCCTGCGCGACCTCGCCGTGGCGACCGGGGACCGGGCGGCGGCCCGGCGTGCGGTGGACGCCACCGCACGCTCGCGCGCGCAGGTGCCGCCACAGATGCGGGGCGCCCGGCTGCTGCTCACCCTGCGCCTGGCGGACAGCTGGGCGTGCGCCGGCGATCCCGGCGCCGCCGTCGCCCTCGCCTCGGAGGTCCTGCCGGAGGCGGTGCGCTCGCGCGAGTCGATGGTCACCGCCGAACTGCGCGGCCTGCACAGCAGGCTCACCGGGCAGTGGGCCGACCTGCCGGAGGTCAGGGCGTACCGGGAGCGGCTGCTGGACGCGGGGGAGTGAGAAGCGGGGCCGCGCTGCCACGGGTGAGGGCCCGCTCTCGGGCCACACCCACTTGCCGGATTTTGCCAGGACCGTACCGCGCCCGCGGAGCCGTTGATTCCGGTGCGCCGGGGTGTGAGGGTTCCGCCAGCCCGCGACCTGACATGCAAATGACACCCCGATGGACGCGCCCCCGCACCCCAGGGTGCGCGTCCGGCACGTCACGGCCCGGGCCGGCCCGCAAGGAGCCCCCCACTCTCACAAGGAGCCACGATGCTCAGACAGACCGCGGTGGCCGGGACAGTCCTGGCCATGACACTCGCAGGGGTGGTGGTACCGACCTCCCTCGCCTCGGCCTCGGAGCGGTCCGCGCCCTCCGCGGCGCCGCCCACCCCCGTCGAGAGGGCCGTCGCCGCGGCCGACCGGGCCGTACACAGCGGCCTGGACGCCCTCGTCGCCGGCGGCCCCGACGAGCAGTACGACCGCCACCAGGTCATCCCCTGGGGCAAGGACCTGTTCTCCGTCGCCTACGAGCGCACCTACAACGGTCTGCCGGTGGTCGGCGGCGACGCCGTCGTCCTCGCCGACGGCAAGGGCGGGGTCCGCGCTGTCCGGTCCGCCACCGAGGCGGCGATCGCCGTACCCACCAAGGCCCGGATCAAGGCCGAGCAGGCGGTGAGGACCAGCCGGGAGCGGCTCGCGAAGGTCGACGAGGTCGACTCCAAGCGGCTGGTGGTCCGGGTCGAGGACGACGTCCAGACCCTCGCCTGGGAGACCGTGCTCGTCGGCACGACCAAGGAACACGTGCCCAGCAGGCTGCACGTCTTCGTGGACGCCCGCACGGGCAAGGTCGTCGACAGCTACGACGACGTGAAGGCCGGCACCGGCCACAGCGAGTGGAACGGCCCCGACCCGCTCACCATCGACACCTCCCGCTCCGGCAGCCAGTACGCCCTGCGCGACACCACCCGGCCCGGACTGCAGTGCTCGGACTACAACGGCGGCCTCTTCACCGGACCGGACGACGACTGGGGCACCGGCAACGCCTCCAGCAAGGAGACCGGCTGCGTCGACGTCATGTACGCGGCGCAGAAGGAGTCGGACATGCTCCGCGACTGGCTCGGGCGCAACGGCCACAACGGCAACGGCGGCAGCTGGCCGGTCCTCGTCGGCCTCAACCAGCTCAACGCCTACTGGGACGGCTCACGGGTCACCATCGGCCACAACAGCGCCGGCAAGTGGATCGCCGGCATGGACGTGGTGGGCCACGAGTTCGGCCACGGACTGGACAGCAACACCCCCGGCGGCGCCAACCACGAGAGCGGCCTCGGCGAGGCCACCGGCGACATCATGGGCGCCCTCACCGAGGCCTACGCGAACCAGCCGGCCCCCTACGACACCCCCGACTACACCGTCGGCGAGGAGATCGACCTCCAGGGCCGCGGCCCGATCCGCAACATGTACAACCCGCGGCTGGTCAACAACGACCCCACCTGCTACTCCGCCTCCATCCCGAACACCGAGGAGCACGCGGCCGCAGGGCCCATGAACCACTGGTTCTACCTCCTCGCCGAGGGCTCCGCCCCCGGTGGCGGCAAGCCCTCCAGCCCCACCTGCGACGGCAGCCAGGTGACCGGCATCGGCACCCAGAACGCCGGAAAGATCTTCTACGGCGGGATGCTGCTCAAGACCAGCGGCATGACCTACAAGCGCTACCGCACCGCCACCCTCACCGCGGCCAAGAACCTGGACGCGTCCTGCGGCCTGTTCGACGCCACCAAGGCGGCCTGGAACGCGATCGACATCCCCGCCCAGAGCGGCGAGCCGACCTGCACCCGGCAGGAGACCGACTTCTCGCTGGCCCTGAGTCCGGCGAGTGGCAACGTCGAGGCCGGATCCGCGGTCAACGCCACGGTCAACACCACCACCGTCACCGGCAGCGCCCAGCAGGTGTCCCTGACGGCCACCGGCACCCCGCCCGGCGTGAGCGTCACCTTCAGCCCCTCGACCGTGACCTCCGGCTCCAGCTCGGCCCTGCGGATCTCCACCACCGCCGGCACCGCCGCGGGCACCTACTCGATCACGGTCAAGGGCACGGCGGGCAGCAAGAGCCACACCGCCCAGTACACCCTCACCGTCGGCGGCGGCACCGACCCGGGCACGCCGCCCGACATCGACGTCGCCCAAGTCCAGGCCCACCTCGCGCAGTTCGGCTCGATCGCCGGGCAGAACGGCGGCAACCGCCGGTCCACCGGCCCCGGGTACGACGCCTCACTCGCCTACGTGAAGGGCAAGCTCCAGGCGGCCGGCTACACCGTCACCGAGCAGACCTGCACCTCCGGCTGCTCCGCCGGCGCGGGCAACAACCTGGTCGCCGAGTGGCCCAAGGGCGACGCGAACAGCGTCTACATGTTCGGCGCCCACCTCGACGGCGTCTCGGCCGGCCCCGGCATCAACGACAACGGTTCCGGTTCGGCCGCGCTCCTTCAGACGGCGCTCACCCTGGCCGGACAGAACCCGACCATGAAGAACCGCGTCCGCTTCGCCTGGTGGACCGACGAGGAGCAGGGCCTGAACGGCTCCGACTTCTACGCCCGCACCCTGTCCTCCACCGAGCGCGCCAAGATCAAGGCGTACTACAACTTCGACATGGTCGCCTCCGTCAACGGCGGCTACTTCATCAACAACCTGACCTCCTCGGCCTCCGCCCCGATGCGGGAGTACTGGACCTCCCTCGGCCTCGCCCCGCAGGAGAACGTCGAGGGCCAGGGCCGCTCCGACGACTACTCGTTCCAGCAGGTCGGCATCCCCACCTCCGGCTACGCCACCGGCGCATCGGCGACCAAGTCGGCCACGGAGGCCGCCAAGTGGGGCGGCACCGCGGGCCGGTCCTACGACCCGTGCTACCACTCCGCCTGCGACACCACCGCCAACATCGGCGCCACCGCGCTGAACCGCAGCGCCGACGGCATCGCGTACACGATATGGAAGACCGCCGTCGGCGACGCCCCGAACCCGCAGGACGACTTCTCGATCTCCGCCGACCCGTCCTCGGGCACGGTCGCCCCGGGCGACTTTGCGACGGTCACCGTGAAGACCGCCACGACCAGCGGTGACGCGCAGAACGTGCGACTGTCGGCGGCCGGCGCGCCGACCGGTGTGAGCGTGGGCTTCAGCCCGGACTCGGTCACCTCCGGCCAGTCCTCGACCGCCACGGTCCAGGTCGCCGCCGGCACGGCCCCCGGCACCTACACCCTGACCCTCACGGGCACGGGCACCGTCACGCACACCACCACGTACACCCTCACCGTGCCCGGTGACGGCGGCGGCGAGACCACCTGGCAGCTGGGAGCCACCTACGCGGCCGGTGACGTGGTGAGCTACGGCGGCGTCAGCTACCGGTGCATCCAGGGCCACACCGCCTACCCCGGCTGGGAGCCGCCGAACGTCCCCGCCCTGTGGCAGCGCCTGTGACACCACCGATCACCCCTTCGGAAAGCGCCTGACACGCCGACGGGCGGTGGGGTTCGCACCGAACCCCACCGCCCGTGGCGTGCGCTCACGACGTTCCCGTCAGGGCTTCGCCGTCAGAACTTCGGCGTCGGCGCCTGCGCCTCGACGATCTCCGCGGCCTCCTCCTCGGTCCCCACCGACGGCGGGGAGCCCGCCAACGGCTTCTGGGCCGTCTCCTTCATGCAGGCCACGGCCACGACACCGATCAGGGCCGCCGCCATCGAGTAGTAGGCGGGCATCATGTCGGAGCCGGTCACACTGATCAGCGCGGTGATCACCAGCGGTGTGGTGCCGCCGAAGAGGGACGCCGACAGGTTGTAGCCGACCGACAGGGACCCGTACCGGACGTTGGTCGGGAACATCGCCGGGAGCGCCGCCGACATCGTGCCCAGCAGGCAGACCAGCGACAGGCCGAGCATCAGCATGCCGCCCGAGACCGCGAGCAGGGAGCCGTCCCGCACCAGCACGAAGGCCGGGGCGGACAGCACGAAGAACCCGATCATGCCGGTCATCAGGACGGGCTTGCGGCCGAAGTGGTCGGACAGCCGGCCGACCTGGTTGATGATCAGCATCAGCAGCAACATCGTCGCCACCAGGATCATCAGACCGTGGCTCTCGCTGTAGTCCAGCTCGTCCGACAGATACGTCGGCATGTACGACAGCAGCATGTAGTCGGTGATGTTGTACGCGCCGACCAGCGCGATGCACAGCACCAGCGACCGCCAGTGGGTGCGGAAGATCTTGGCGAGGTCGCCCCGCGCGGTGGTCTCCACCGCGTTCGCCGCCTCGGAGATGTGGACGCTGGAGTCCTCCAACTTCAGGAAGGCGGGCGTGTCGTCCAGCCTCAGCCGCAGATAGATGCCCACGATGCCGAGCGGGGCCGCGACCAGGAAGGGGATCCGCCAGCCCCAGGCGTCCATCGTGTCGCTGCCCAGCCCCGCCGTCAGCGCGGTGACGAGACTCGCGGCACCGGTGTACCCGGCCAGCGTCCCCAGCTCCAGGAAGCTGCCGAAGAAACCGCGCCGCTTGTCCGGCGCGTACTCGGCGATGAAGGTGGACGCGCCGCCGTACTCGCCGCCGGTGGAGAAGCCCTGGAGCAGGCGGAACAGGATCAGCAGCAGCGGCGACCAGAAGCCGATCGCGTCGTAACTGGGGATGAACCCGATGGCGGCCGTGCCGATCGCCATGAGGATCATCGTCAGCGCCAGCACCTTCTTGCGGCCGATCTTGTCGCCCATCGGGCCGAAGACCATGCCGCCGATCGGCCGCACCAGGAACGCCACGGCGAACGTGGCGAACGAGGAGAGCAGCTGCGCGGTGTCGCTCCCGGAGGGGAAGAACACCCGGCCGATGGTGCCCGCCAGATAGGCGTAGATGCCGAAGTCGAACCACTCCATGGCATTGCCGAGAGAGGCCGCCTTGACGGCTCGCTTGACGGCGGCCTCGTCCGTGACGGTGATGTCCGACCGGCGCAGTCGGGGGTTCTTCCGGCGCTTGATCGCCCGGAACAGGGCGGGGTGGCGGCGGACCGCCGCGGCGTCGGTCTCCGGTCCGTTCTCGGTGGGGGACGTGGCGGCCTCCCTTTCCACGCGCAGACACTCCGGACGGAGCCCTGCTCGGTCGTACGTCTTTCAGCTCGTACCCGTTCCCCCGATCATGCTGGGTATGGTCGTGACTTCGGTCATGTGGTTGCGCCGATGAGGTGAGCGGCCGGTGAGTACGCTTCGCACATGCGTATCTCCGTCTCCTCCGACATGGACGAACCCGTGGCCCGGCTCCTCGTCGAGGAACTGCGCGCACGCGGCCACGAGGTGCGCGCGCACGGCGCGCTGAGCCCCGGGGCGGACCCGCGGTGGGCCGCCTGTTCCGAGCAGGCGGCCCGCGAGGTCGCCGAGGGGCGGGCCGACCAGGCCGTGGTGTGCTGCTGGACCGGCACCGGCGCGTCCATCGCCGCCAACAAGGTGCCGGGCGTCCGCGCGGCCCTGTGCGCCGACGCGTACACCGCCGACGGGGCCCGCCGCTGGAACGACGCCAACGTGCTCGCGATCGGCCTGCGGCTGACGTCCGGGCCCCTGCTGCGGGAGATCCTCGACGCCTGGTTCGCGGCCGGACCCAGCGAGGACGCCGAGGACCGGGACAACGTCGCGCACGTCGAGCGGCTCGACCGGGGCCGAGCCGCTCGGTGAACCCCGGCGGGCGGGTCAGGAGGAGGTCAGGACCTTCTCCAGCGTCCCCAGGGCGCCCGTCAGCTCCTCGGCCGTCACGGTCAGCGGCGGCGCCAGGCGGATCGTCGAGCCGTGGGTGTCCTTGACGAGGATGCCCTCGCGCATCAGCCGCTCACTGATCTCGCGTCCGCTGCCCAGCGCCGGGTCCACGTCCACGCCCGCCCACAGCCCCCGCGCCCGGAAGCCGACGACGCCCCTGCCGACCAGGGCGGCAAGGCCCTCGCGCAGCACCACGCCCAGCTCGGCCGCCCGGCGCTGGAACTCGCCGGTCTCCAGCAGCTCCACCACCGCCGTGCCCACCGCGGCGGCCAGCGGATTGCCGCCGAACGTCGAACCGTGCTCGCCCGGGTGCAGCACACCCAGCACGTCACGCCGGCCGACCACCGCCGACACCGGGACGATGCCGCCGCCCAGCGCCTTGCCGAGCAGCACCACGTCCGGCACCACCGACTCGTGCTCGACGGTCAGGGTGTGCCCCGTGCGGCCCAGACCCGACTGGATCTCGTCCGCGACGAACAGACACCCCTTGCGCCGGGTCAGCTCCCGCACCCCGGCCAGATAGCCGTCGTCCGGGATCAGCACGCCCGCCTCGCCCTGGATCGGCTCGATCAGCACGGCCGCCGTCGTCTCGTCGACCGCCGCCTCCAACGCCGCCAGGTCGTTGTACGGGACGATCCGGAAGCCGGGGGTGAAGGGGCCGAAGCCGGAGCGGGCCGTCTCGTCGGTGGAGAAGCTCACGATCGTCGTCGTACGGCCGTGGAAGTTGTCCGCCGCCACCACGATCGTCGCCCGGTCGGCCGGGACGCCCTTGACGTCGTAGGCCCACTTGCGGGCCACCTTGATGCCGCTCTCCACCGCCTCCGCGCCGGTGTTCATGGGCAGCACCATGTCCGTGCCGGTCAGTGCGGCCAGCTTCTCGGCGAAGCCGGCCAGCCGGTCGTTGTGGAAGGCGCGCGAGGTGAGCGTGAGGCGGTCCAGCTGCCGGTGGGCGGCCTCGACCAGCGCCGGGTGGCGATGGCCGAAGTTGAGCGCCGAGTACCCGGCCAGCATGTCCAGGTAGCGGCGGCCCTCCACGTCCTCGACCCAGGCGCCCTCGGCGCGGGCCACCACGACGGGCAGCGGGTGGTAGTTGTGTGCGAGGACGGGCTCCTCCGCGCGGATCAGTTCCTCGGAACCGCGGTCGGTGCGGGCGGGTGCGGTCATGAGCGGATCTCCCGGATCTCCTGGGTGCAGCACTTGATGCCGCCACCGGCCTTGTGGAACTCGGACAGGTCGACGGGTACGGGCACGTAGCCGAGACCGGCGAGCCGGTCGGCCAGCTCCCGGGCCTCGGGGGCGATGAACACGTGCCGCCCGTCGGACACGGAGTTGAGCCCGAACGCCATCGCGTCCTCGCGGGTGGCGATCACCGCGTCCGGGTAGAGCCGCTCCAGCACCTCGCGGCTGCCGGGCGAGAAGGCGCCGGGATAGTAGGCGATGTTCCCGCCGTCCGCGTCCGACCCCTCCTCCAGCACGAACAACGCCGTGTCCAAGTGGTAGAAGTACGGGTCGACCAGGGTCAGCGAGATCACCGGCACGCCGAAGAACTCCTGCACCTCGCGGTGGGCCGAAGGGGTGGTGCGGAACCCCGTGCCGGCCAGGATCCAGCGGCCGGCCGGGACCAGGTCGCCCTCTCCCTCGCAGACCGACTCGGGATGGTGGACCTCGAAGCCCTCCGTCTTGAACCACGCCTCGAAGGGCACGGACTCGGGACGCCGCTCCGGCGCGTGGAAGAGGGAGCCGAACACCCGGCCCTCGACCACGACCGCGCAGTTCGCGGCGAAGACCATGTCGGGCAGGCCGGGGACCGGGGCGACGGTGTCCACGGTGTGGCCGTGGCCACGGTAGGTGTCGACCAGCGCCTGCCACTGGTCGAGCGCGCGGATGACGTCGACCGGTCGGTCGGTGCTCATCCACGGGTTGATCGCGTACTGCACGGCGAAGTGTCTGGGTTCGCAGACCAGGAAGCGCCGCCGGCACGGCACACGGGACTCGGTCACAGAGGGGTACCTCCGCTTTTCACGGTGTGTGACGGGGTGTTGACACCACGGTAGGAAGTGACGCCCGAGCCCGACAAGCGATGAAAGCTGCGTGTTCCCGCCGGATCGCTGCGTTGTTCGCCTGGTCAGCGCATGTCTGCTGCGCCGTCCGGAGCGAGCAGGGCCGCTCCCGCCTCCGGACTGTCCGGGATCAGGTGGGACAGCACCATCACACTGATCGTCTTCCGGATGAACGGCTCCGCACGGATCCGCTCCAGCACCTCCTCGAAGTGCTCCACGTCCCGCGCCCGCACGTGCAGCAGCGCGTCCGCGCCGCCCGTCACCGTCATCGCCGCGGTGATCTCCGGGTAGCCCCGCACCACCTCCGCCAGCCGCCGCGGCGGCGCCGCCCCCTCGCAGTACACCTCCACGTACGCCTCCGTGCGCCACCCCAGCGCGGAGGGGCGCACCGTCGCCGTGAAACCGGTGATCACGTCGGTCTCGCGCAGCCGGTCCACCCGGCGCTTGACCGCCGTCGAGGAGAGTCCGATCTCCGCGCCGATCTCGGCGAAGGACGTCCTGGCGTTTTCCATCAGGGCGGTGACGATCTTCCGGTCGAGTTCGTCGAAGGAAGCGGGCCTGCTGTTCATGCGGGCACTGTATCCAGCGGATACGTCCACGCCGGGCCCGTGTGCAGGCGTACGGATTGCTCCTACACTCCAGCCTCATGCTGCGCGCCCTGGCTGTCGACGACGAACGTCCCACGCTCGAGGAACTCGTGTACCTGCTGAACGCCGATCCCCGGATCGGCGCGGCGGAGGGCGCGAGCGACGCGACCGAGGCGCTGCGCCGCATCAACCGGGCCCTGGAGTCGGGCCCCGGCGGCCCCGACGCCATCGACGTGGTCTTCCTCGACATCCAGATGCCGGGCCTCGACGGGCTGGACCTGGCCCGGCTGCTCACCGGCTTCGCGCGGCCTCCGCTGGTCGTGTTCGTCACCGCGCACGAGGACTTCGCCGTCCAGGCCTTCGACCTGGAGGCCGTCGACTACGTCCTCAAACCCGTGCGCCGGGAGCGGCTGGCCGAGGCGGTGCGCCGCGCCGTCGAGCAACGTGGCGCGTCGCTCCCCTCGCCGCGGATACCCGTGCACGAACCCGACCCCGACCACATCACCGTGGAACTCGGCGGTGTAGCCCGCTTCGTCCCCGTGGACGACATCACCCACGTCGAGGCCCAGGGCGACTACGCCCGCCTGCACACCGACAAGGGCAGCCACCTCGTCCGCATCCCCCTGGCCACCCTGGAGGAGCGCTGGCGTGCGCGCGGCTTCGTCCGCATCCACCGCCGCCACCTCGTCGCCCTGCGCCACATCGGCGAACTCCGCCTGGACGCCGGCTCCGTCAGCGTCCTGGTCGGCACCGAGGAGCTCCAGGTCAGCCGGCGCCACGCCCGGGAGCTGCGGGACCTGCTCATGCGGAGGCCGTGAGCCGTGCCCCAGGATCCCGCCGAGCGGCGCGTCACCGTCACCGGCCCGCCCCGGCACACCCACGCCCGGCTGCGCTCGCGCGGGCGTTACCCCCACGCCTCCGGCCACTACCGCCCGCGCACCGAGATCGACGAGCAGACCACCCTCGGTCACACCTACGTCCGTTCCCTCATGCGCAGCCAGCTGCGGGCCGGCCTCACCGCCCTCGCGGTCCTCGGCCTCCTCGTCGGACCGCTGCCCCTGCTCTTCGCGGCGCTGCCCGACGCACGCGGCCTGGAGTGGGCCGTCCTCGGCTTCGGCCTGTACGCCCCCCTGGTCCTCCTCGCCCGCTGGTACGTGCGCCGCGCCGAGCGCAACGAACGCGACTTCGTGCGGCTCGTCGAGGACCGGTGACCATGCCGGACGAGGCCGTGAAGGCGCCATGAACTCCAGCTACGCCATACCCGCCGTCGCCCTCGTCGTCGTGGCCACCGTCCTCGTCGGCGCCTTCGGCCTGCGCATCTCCCGCACCACCTCCGACTTCTACGTCGCCTCCCGCACCGTCGGCCCCCGCCTCAACGCCGCCGCCATCAGCGGCGAGTACCTCTCCGCCGCGTCCTTCCTCGGCATCGCGGGACTGGTCCTGGTCCAGGGCCCCGACATGCTCTGGTACCCGGTCGGCTACACCGCCGGATACCTCGTCCTGCTGCTCTTCGTCGCGGCCCCGCTGCGCCGCTCGGGCGCCTACACGCTGCCCGACTTCGCCGAGGCCCGGCTCGCCTCCCAGGGAGTGCGGCGGCTCGCGGGGGCCTTCGTCGTCGGGGTCGGCTGGCTGTACCTGCTGCCCCAGCTCCAGGGCGCCGGGCTGACGCTGAGCGTGCTGAGCGGGGCGCCCGACTGGCTGGGCGGGGTGATCGTCGCCGTCGTGGTCGCCGCCATCGTCGCCGCCGGAGGCATGCGCAGCATCACCTTCGTGCAGGCCTTCCAGTTCTGGCTCAAACTCACCGCCCTGCTCGTCCCCGCCTTCTTCCTGGTGCTGGCCTGGCAGGCCGACGGCGCCCCCGGCCGCCCCTTCGACGAACCCGCCACCTTCCGCGAGCAGCGCTCCGTGCGGGTCGACGACAGCCTCACCCTCAAACTGGAGGAGCCGCTGACCGTCACCGTCGACGGCACCGTGGACGGCCGCGCCCACGACGGCGAGCGCGTCGCCCTGCCCGTCGGCACCCACCGCATCGAGGGCGGCGCCCGCCTCACCTTCGCCGCGGACACCCCCGTCCCCGCCGCCGGACAGGGCGCCGACGACGCCCTGTCCCCGTCCCGGGCCGAGAGCCGCACGGAACGCCCGCTGTACGCCACGTACGGCCTGATCCTGGCCACGTTCCTGGGCACCATGGGCCTGCCGCACGTCGTGGTCCGCTTCTACACCAGCCCGCACGGCGTCGCCGCCCGCCGCACCACCGTCGCCGTGCTCGGCCTGATCGGCGCCTTCTACCTGCTGCCGCCCCTCTACGGCGCCCTCGGCCGCCTCTACGCCCCCGAGCTGACCCTCACCGGGGACGCCGACGCCGCGGTCCTGCTGCTGCCCGACCGGGTGATCGGGGGAGTGGGCGGCGACCTGCTCGGCGCGCTGGTCGCGGGCGGGGCCTTCGCCGCGTTCCTGTCCACCGCGTCGGGGCTCACCATGGCCGTGGCCGGCGTCCTCACCCAGGACGTGCTGCCGTCCCGCGCCGTGCCGCACTTCCGGCTCGGCACCCTGCTCGCCATGGCCGTGCCGCTGGCGGCGAGCGCGCTGGTCGGCGGGCTGCCGGTGGCCGACGCCGTCGGGCTCGCCTTCGCCGTGTCCGCCTCCTCCTTCTGCCCGCTGCTCGTCCTCGGCATCTGGTGGCGGCGGCTGACCCCGCCCGGCGCGGCCGCCGGGATGCTGGTGGGCGGCGGCTCGGCCCTGCTCGCCGTCGCCGCGACCATGGGCGGCTTCCCGGGCGGCGGCGGATCGCTGCACGCGCTGCTGGCCTGGCCCGCCCTGTGGTCGGTGCCGCTGGGCTTCCTCACCATGGTGCTGGTCTCCCTGGCCACTCCCGGCCGGGTGCCGGCCAGGACGGCGGCGATCCTGGCCCGCTTCCACCTGCCGGAGGAGCTGGGCACGGAGGAACTGCCCACGGACGCGTTGCGCACGGACGGGCTGCCCGAGGACCGGTTGCCCACGGGCGGTCCGGCGGCGGGCCACCCGCGCAAGGAGGCGACGCGATGAGCGGCTCCCTGGGCGGTTTCCTGGCGGGCCTGGCCGTCGCCCTGCTGCCCCTGCTGGCCGCCGGTTTCTGGCTCGGGCGGCGCACGGCCCGGCCGCAGCACCTGGGCGGCCTCGGAACTCCGGTCGAGCACGCCACCTTCCAGACGCTGCACACCGCGTCCCTGGCCACGCCCCCGCTGCGGGCGGGCCTGACCGAGGAGACCGCCGGGAAGTCGGCCCGCAAGCTGCGCTCCCTGCTGGGCACGGACGCGCTGTGCCTGACCGACCTCAAGGAGGTACTGGTCTGGGACGGCGTGGGCACCCATCACCGCGCCGAGATCATGGAACGACTCGCCGGACCGCTGGAGACCGGCCGCGGCGAGGCATTCCGGCTCACCTGCGACACCCCGGACTGCACGGTGCGCTGGGCCGTCGTCGCCCCGCTCACCGTCGACGACCGGGTGCACGGCGCCCTCGTCGCCTGCGCGCCCCGCGAGTCCGCCGTCCTGGTCCGGGCCGCCGGGGAGGTGGCCCGCTGGGTCTCCGTCCAGCTGGAGCTCGCCGACCTCGACCAGTCCCGCACCCGGCTCATCGAGGCCGAGATCAAGGCGCTGCGGGCCCAGATCTCCCCGCACTTCATCTTCAACTCGCTCGCGGTGATCGCGTCCTTCGTGCGCACCGACCCCGAACGCGCCCGCGAGCTGCTCCTGGAGTTCGCCGACTTCACCCGCTACTCGTTCCGCAGGCACGGCGACTTCACCACCCTCGCCGACGAGCTGCACGCCATCGACCACTACCTGGCGCTGGTGCGGGCCCGCTTCGGCGACCGCCTCGCCGTCACCCTCCAGGTCGCCCCCGAGGTGCTTCCGGTCGCGCTGCCCTTCCTCTGCCTCCAGCCGCTCGTCGAGAACGCCGTCAAGCACGGTCTGGAGGGCAAGGCCGACCGCTGCCGTATCCAGATCACCGCCCAGGACGCGGGCGCCGAGGCCCTGGTCGTCATCGAGGACGACGGCGCGGGCATGGACCCGGAGCTGCTGCGCCGCATCCTCGCGCGCGAGGTGAGCCCCTCGGGCGGCATCGGGCTGTCCAACGTCGACGACCGCCTCCGCCAGGTCTACGGAGACGACCACGGCCTCGTCATCGAGACGGCCGTCGGCGCGGGCATGAAGATCACGGTCCGGCTGCCGAAGTACCAGCCGGGCGTGCACTCGGCGGGCCGGCTCGGCCGCGAGTGAGCGGAGCGCCCCGCGCGGGGCTCAGGCGCTGCGCGTGGCCACCAGCCCCAGGGTGATCAGACCGAGCACGACCCAGCCGAACCACAGCCAGCCGTTGCTCCCGAGCGCCACCGTGTACGCCGTCACCGCGACGAGGCCGCCGATGGTGAGCGCCCCCATCGTCTTCGTCGAACTGTCCGTGGAACCGGGCATCGCAACACCCTCCTCATGGTTCGCTCCCCCCTATGGTGCCCCGGTTCCGGCTCCGGAGGGGTGCGGACGACGAGATGCGTGCCCGGTTGCGCTCAGCCGCCGCGTGTGTTCAGCGAGGCCAGGTAGGCGTTGTACGCCGCGAGCTCCTTGTCGCCGTCGCGGTCGGCTGCCCGGTCGCTGCGCCGGGCCTGCCGCTCCTCCGACGCGTACCACTGGAAGAGCAGCGCGAGCAGCACCAGCACGGACGGAACCTCGCTGAAGGCCCAGGCGATGCCACCGGCCGCGTTCTGGTCGGAGAGCGCGTCGATGCCGAGCGAGGCGGGCGGGTTCTCGAACGTGCCGACCATCGGGGAGGAGGCCATCATCAGCGCGATGCCGAAGAACGCGTGGAACGGCATGCCCGCGAACAGCTCCAGCATCCGCATCAGGTAGCCCGGCCGGTGCGGGCCCGGGTCCACGCCCATGATCGGCCAGAAGAACACCACACCGACGGCGAGGAAGTGCACCATCATCGCGATGTGCCCGGCCTGGGAGCCCATCAGGGTGTCGAAGAGGGGCGTGAAGTACAGCGCGTACAGGCTCGCGATGAACAGCGGGATGGTGAACGCCGGGTGCGTGATGATCCGCATGTAGCGGCTGTGCAGCAGCATCAGCAGCAGCTCGCGGGGACCCTTGCGGCCGCGGCCCGCCGGGGGCAGCGCGCGCAGGGCGAGCGTGATCGGGGCGCCGAGCAGCAGCAGGATCGGCGACACCATGCTGATCACCATGTGCTGGACCATGTGCACGCTGAACATGACCATGCCGTAGTCGTTCAGCTTGGTGCACATCATCAGGGCGACGCTCAGCACACCGGCCACGTAGGCCACGGTCCGGCCGACGGGCCACTTGTCACCGCGCCGCACCAGACGGACGACGCCCCAGCCGTACAGCGCCAGTCCCAGGAGGCAGGCGATCAGGAAGAAGGGATCCGCCGACCAGGCCAGACCCCGCCCCAGCGTGAACGGCGGCAGATCCATCGTCATGCCGTGCCCGCTGTGATCCATCCGCCCGCTCCTGTTTCGTGGGGGTTGAGCGCGGTTGAACGCCGCTTGTCCGGAGCAAGCGTAGAACCGCCCCCGGCGGCATTCTTCACCGGGGGCGGTGGAGCGCCCCGTCAGGGGCGCGGGGAACCGCGCGCACGACCACGGACTACCCGCGGACGGAGTACTGAATCGACCTCAAAGAACGCATTCGGCTTCCGCGTACCGCGCATCCGGCACCGTCTTCAGGGACTCCACCGCCTCGGCGAGCGACACCATCTCGATGTCCGTCCCCCGCAGCGCCGTCATCTTCCCGAACTCCCCGCGGTGCACCGCCTCCACGGCATGCCACCCGAACCGCGTCGCCAGCACCCGGTCGTACGCCGTCGGCGTCCCGCCGCGCTGGACGTGCCCGAGTATCACCGGCCGGGCCTCCTTGCCGAGCCGTTCCTCCAGCTCGATGGAGAGCTGGCGGGCGATCCCGGCGAAGCGCTCGTGGCCGTAGACGTCCTTGCCGCCCTCGTCGAAGTCCATGGTGCCGGTCTTCGGCTTGGCACCCTCCGCGGCCACCACGATCGCGAACCGCTTGCCCGCGGAGAAGCGCTCCCCGACCTTCGCGGCCAGCTCGTCGATGTCGAAGGGCCGCTCCGGGACGACGACGGCGTGCGCGCCGGCCGCCATGCCCGAGTGCAGCGCGATCCAGCCGGTGTGCCGGCCCATGACCTCGACGATCAGCACCCGCTGGTGCGACTCGGCGGTGGTCTTCAGCCGGTCCAGGGCCTCGGTGGCGACGGTCACGGCGGTGTCGAAGCCGAACGTGACGTCGGTGACCGCTATGTCGTTGTCGATGGTCTTCGGCACGCCCACGATCGGCAGGCCGTTGTCGGACAGCAGCCGGGCCGCCTTCAGCGTGCCCTCGCCGCCGATCGGGATGATCGCGTCGAGACCCAGCTCCTCGACATGGCCGCGGGCGCGTTCCACGCCGTCCCTCAGGTGCTCGGGACGGACCCGGGAGGAGCCGAGGATGGTGCCGCCGCGCGCCAGGATGCCGCTGACCGCGTCGAGGTCGAGCTTGAGGTAGTCGCACTCCAGGAGGCCCTTCCAGCCGTCCCGGAAACCGATGACCTCGTCGCCGTGGTCGACGACGGCACGGTGCACGACGGACCGGATGACGGCGTTCAGGCCGGGGCAGTCGCCGCCGGACGTGAGGACACCAATGCGCATAGCCCGAAATACCTTCTCAACGTGGCACGGGTCCGGACCGCGCTGTCCGGCTCGATCCCCGCCACCCTAGCGGTACGAGGGGGCGGCGCCGAACCACGCGTCCGCCTACTGGACGCACCCGCTCACCTGTGCGGATGCGCCATCAGACGGGCTGTCGGGGGTCACGCAGGCTGCTGCGCAACTGTACTCACGCAGGCTGCTGCGCAACTGTACTCACGCAGGCTGCTGCGCAGCCGCGATGCGCTCGTTCCGGAGAGCCTCGTACCACCGGTCGTCGGTCGGCGGCAGCGCGTTCACGTCGAGGGCCAGCTTGAGCAGCAGGTCCGCGATCAGCGGGTTGCGCGCCAGCACCGGGCCGTGCATGTACGTGCCGAAGACCGTGTCGTTGTACGCGCCCTCCGTGCCGTCCCCCGTGCCGTTGCCGTTGCCGAAGCGGACCTGGGCGAGCGGGCGGGCGCCCGGCCCGACGTGGGTGACGCCCTGGTGGTTCTCGAACCCGGTCAGCGGCGGCAGGCCGAGGCGCGGGTCGATGTCGCCGAGCACGTCGCCGACGCACCGCGCGCCCTCGCCGCGGGTGGAGACCACGTCGAGCAGGCCGAGGCCCGGCTCGCGCTGGCCGAGGTCGTTGATGAACTCGTGGCCCAGGATCTGGTAGCCGGCGCAGACCGAGAACACGATCGCGCCGTTCTCCACCGCCCGGTACAGGCCGCCGTCGCGGCGCAGCCGCTCGGCCGCGAGCCGCTGCGGCCGGTCCTCGCCGCCGCCGATGAGGTAGATGTCGCCGGAGGTCGGGATCGGCTGGTCGCTGCGCACGTCGAGCCGGGCCACGTCGAGGCCGCGCTGGCGGGCCCGGCGCTCCACGACGAGGGCGTTGCCCTGGTCGCCGTAGGTGCTGAGCAGGTCCGGGTAGATCCAGACGATCCGCAGTTGGTTGTCGCTCACGAAAATCCCCTGAAGTCTCGCGGTCAGTTGCCGACGCGGCGGCGCAGGTCCTGGAAGGCGGTGTAGTTCGCGATGACCTCGATGCGTCCCGGCGGGCACAGCTGCACCGCCTGGTCGAGGTCCTCGCACACCTGGAACTGCTGGTTCGCGACCTCCAGACGCACCGCGAGGTCCAGCTTCCGGTCGCCGACCACGCAGATCGGGTGGCCGGACAGCCGGGTGTAGTCCACGTCCCACAGCCAGGAGGTGTCGGTGCCGTCGGCGCCGCGCGCGTTCACCGAGAGGATCACCGGGGCCGGCGGCGGGTCGATGAGGGAGAAGGTCTCCAGCCAGCCCGCCGGGTTCTTGGCGAGCAGCAGGCGCAGGTCCCGGCCCTGGAACTGGACCACGTCGTAGCGCCCGGCGACCGCCTGCACCTGGTACATGCGCTCCAGGGCGACCTGCGGCGGCACCCCGAAGACGGCGGCGACGGCGGCCGAGGAGGCGGCGTTCGCCTTGTTGGCGCGGCCCGGCAGCTGGAGGTGGATCGGCCAGGCGGAGCCGTGCGGATCGAGGACGTGGTCGCCGGACAGGGCCCAGCTCGCCGTGGGACGGCGGAAACCGCACTCGCCGCAGAACCAGTCGTCGCCGGGGCGCTGCATCACACCGCCGCAGGACGGGCAGGACCAGGCGTCGTCCTTCCACATCTGCCCCGCGGCGACCCAGATCACGTTGGGGGAGGAGGAGGCAGCCCACACCACCAGCGGGTCGTCGGCGTTGGCGACGACCACGGCCTTCGAGCCGGCCAGGCCCTCGCGCCAGTTCTCGGCGAGCATCCGGGTCTCGGCGGCGCGGTCCAGCTGGTCGCGGGAGAGGTTCAGCAGCGCGATGCACTTCGGGTCGGTGGCCTGGGCGACGCCCACGAGGTACTTCTCGTCGACCTCGATGACGCCGTAACGGGCCTCCGCGCCGCCCGCGAGCGCCGAGGTGATGCCGGCCGGCATGTTGGCGCCGAGGGCGTTGGAGACGACCGGACCGGCCGCCTTGAGGGCCTCGGCGATGAGCCGGGTGGTGGTCGTCTTGCCGTTGGTCGCCGAGACCAGGGTCACGTCCAGGTGCTGGGCGAGCCGGTGCAGGAGGTCGGGGTCGAGTTTCAGCGCGACCCGGCCGCCGATCACCGAACCGCTGCCGCGCCCCGCGGCGCGCGACGCCGCCGCGACCGCCTTGCCCGCGGTCACGGCGATCTTGGCCCGCGGCGTGAGCGGGTCCGAGTTGCCTGCCATCAGTTCTCGATCCTCCTTGCCGTACGCGCCGCGCCTGAAGCCTGTGAAGCCTGACGGCCACGTGGTGTGGACCTCAGCCTATCGAGATCCATTCGCACTCCCGAATCGCGGCACCGGCCACCGGTTCCGGCGGTGGGCGCGCGCCGCCGGGGGACACAGGGACCTTACTCTGGCCGCCATGCGACACGGCTCCATCCCGGGCGCCCACGGGCGCGTCCGTCCCCTCGGCCTCCTCGGCGACCCCGTCCTGCACGCTCGCTGCGCGGAGGTGACGGACTTCGGTCCCCAACTCGCGGCGCTCGTGGAGGACTTGTTCGCGACCATGTACGCCGCCCACGGCGTGGGCCTGGCCGCCAACCAGATCGGCGAGGCGCTGCGCGTCTTCGTGTACGACTGCCCGGACGACGAGGACGAGCGGCACCTCGGGCACGTGGTGAACCCCCGGCTGGTGGAGACCGGCGGGGTGGTGGTGCGGGGCCCGGAGGGCTGTCTGTCGCTGCCGGGTCTGGAGGCGGGGACCGAGCGGCACGACGAGGCGGTGGTGACGGGCTTCACGCTCACCGGTGAGCCGGTCACCGTGCGCGGGACGGGCTTCTTCGCCCGGTGCCTCCAGCACGAGTGCGACCACCTGGAGGGGCGGGTCTACGCCGATCGCCTGACCGGCCGGCGCCACCGGAAGCTGATGCGCCAGGTGGCGCGGGCGTCCTGGCACCGCTGAGCGGCCGCCGCCGGCGACGACGCCCGGGGAGGGCAGTGGTCCGGGCCGTCAGAAGCCCGGGCCGCCCGCCTTGTCGCCGGCCTCGGCGAGGCGGCCCCACAGCAGGTCGGCCAGGGTGCGCACCAACTCCTCCCGGGGGCAGGGCCGTTCGCCCAGCCACCAGTCCCCGGCGGCGTGCATCATGCCGACGATCCCGTGGCCCCACACCCGAGCCAGCTGCTGGGTGCCCGGTCCGACGTCGAGGCGCTCCTCGATGACCTGGGCCAGTTCCTCGCCCATGCGGCGCAGCAGCGGCGCCGAGTGCTTGCCGACGTCGAAGCCCTGCTCCGACTGGTCGCCCGGGCTGCCGGCGCTCTCCGCCGGATGCATCAGGAAGCGGTACACCTGCGGGCGTGCCTCGATGGCCGCCAGGTAGGTGTCCAGGGTGGCCTCGACGCGCTGCCGCCGCTCCGCCGGAGCGTCCAGGGCGGCCCGCAGGGAGGCGAGGAGGGCGTCCGTGTGCCGGACGGCGAGGGCGGCGTAGAGTCCGCCCTTGTCGCCGAAGTGGCGGTAGAGGATCGGCTTGGTGATGCCCGCCTCGGCGGCGATGGCGTTCATCGAGGCGTGCGGACCGTCGCGCAGCACCACCCGGTCGGCGGCCTCGAGCAGCTCGCGCCGTCTGCGGTCGGCGGACGTCTGCTGATCGGGCCGCTGTGTGGTGTTCATGTGCTCTCCCCACCCGTGCTGTTTCGGTGACGCCTGCGCAAACTAACACTCACGGGACGAGGGCCATCGAACGGGAGGGCGAGGGTGCCCCGGGAGTTGACTTTTCTTACCCGTGGGTAACACACTCGGTGTTACCGCAAGTAACATGCACGGGCGTCACTGGAGGGGACATGGCCGAGTTCACCATGGAGCTGAGCGACGAACAGAAGGAGGTCCGGGACTGGCTGCACGGCTTCGCGGCCGACGTCATCCGCCCCGCGGCCGCCGAATGGGACGAGCGCGAGGAGACTCCCTGGCCGGTCATCCAGGAGGCGGCCAAGGTCGGCATCTACTCCCTGGACTTCTACGCCCAGCAGTACTTCGACCCCACCGGCCTCGGCATCCCCATGGCGATGGAGGAGCTGTTCTGGGGCGACGCGGGCATCGCCCTGTCGATCGTCGGCACCGGCCTTGCCGCCGTCGGCGTCCTCGCCAACGGCACCGAGGAGCAGATCGGCACCTGGATCCCGCAGATGTACGGCGACGCCAACGACGTCAAGGTCGCCGCCTTCTGCTCCTCCGAGCCCGACGCGGGCTCCGACGTGGCGTCCATGCGCACCCGTGCCGTCTACGACGAGGCCAAGGACGAGTGGGTCCTCAACGGCACCAAGACCTGGGCGACCAACGGCGGTATCGCCAACGTCCACGTCGTCGTCGCGGTCGTCGACCCGGACCTGGGCTCCAAGGGCCACGCCTCCTTCATCGTCCCGCCGAACACGCCGGGGCTGTCCCAGGGCCAGAAGTTCAAGAAGCACGGCATCCGCGCCTCGCACACCGCCGAGGTCGTGCTCGACGGCGTGCGCGTGCCCGGCTCCTGCCTGCTCGGCGGCAAGGAGAAGCTGGACGCCCGCCTCGCCCGCGCCCGGGAGAAGGCCAAGAAGGGCGGCGAGCGCGTGAAGAACGCGGCGATGGCCACCTTCGAGGCGTCCCGCCCGGCGGTCGGCGCGATGGCGGTCGGCACGGCGCGTGCGGCGTACGAGGTGGCGCTGGAGTACGCGCAGACCCGGGAGCAGTTCGGACGCCCCATCATCGACAACCAGGGCGTCGCCTTCCAGCTCGCCGACATGCGGACGTCCATCGACGCGGCCCGGCTGCTGGTGTGGCGGGCCTCGTGGATGGCGATCAACGGCAAGCCGTTCACGGCGGCCGAGGGCTCGATGTCCAAGCTGTTCGCGAGCGAGACCGCGAAGAAGGTGACCGCCCAGGCGGTCCAGATCCTGGGCGGCAACGGCTACACGCGGGAGTACCCGGTGGAGCGGATGCACCGGGACTCCGCGATCTACACGATCTTCGAGGGGACGAGTGAGATCCAGCGGCTGGTGATCGCGCGGACGCTTGCCGGGATGCCGATTCGGTAGCGCCGTCGGGGCGGGGGTGCGATGCGGGCCTGCCGTCCGCCGTGGCTGGTCGCGCAGTTCCCCTCGCCCCTGGGTGTCTCACCTGTGCCTGAGCGGGGTCAGCTGCTGGATGTCGTACTTGGCTCTGAGGGCCTCGATCGCCTCGTGGTCCGGTGGGCCTCCGTCGCCGAGGATCTCCAGCAGCTCCTCGAAGTAGCGCTCGTGGTCCGGGGGCGGGCTGGCCTGGAAGAACATCTTGGCCGGCTCGCCCGTCGGGTTGGCGAAGGCGTGCGGGCAGCCGGGGGGCACGACGATGACCGTGCCCGGGGTGGCGCGCACCACCCGGTTGCCCGAACTCGACTCCCACTTCTGCCAGCTGTCCGGCGTACGGACCCTCGGCTCGAAGGCGAGCACGTCCAGCTCGCCCTCGAGCACGTAGAACAGCTCCTCGCTGCGGGTGTGCACATGGGCTCCGACGTCGAACCCAGGAGGCACGATCACCTCGAAGGTCGACGCCATGCGCGAGTGCGAACCGGTCACCTTGAAGGTCACGTGCTGGGCCGGCGCCTGCACCACCCTGCCCTGACCCGGCGGCACAAGAAGGCCCTCGGCCGCCGCCACCAGGCCGCTCACCAGGTCACCGGCAGGGCCTCGGGCCCGCGGATCAGCGCACCCTTCTTGAAGGGCACGTCCTCGGGCGCCACCGCCAGCTTCAGCCCCGGCACCCGGTCCAGGACCGCGTCGACGAGCAGCTCCGACTCCAGCCGGGCCAGCATGCCGCCGGGGCAGTAGTGCGGGCCGAAGCCGAAGGACACGTGCGGGTTGGGGGAGCGGTCGAAGTCGATGGTGTCCGGGTCGGGGAAGACCTCCGGGTCGCGGTTGGCGGCCAGGTAGGACACGTAGACCGCGTCTCCCGCGCGGATCCGCACGCCCCTGATGTCCACATCCTCCAGGGCGATCCGGGACAGGCCCACGGCGTTGCGGTGGGGAATCCAGCGCAGCAGCTCGTCGATGGCCCGGGGGCGCATCTCCGGCTCGGAGCGCAGGCGTTCGGCGAGCTCCGGACGGCTCAGCAGCAGGTGGAACATCTGCCCGCTGTTGTTGGTGACCGCCTCGCCGCCGATCTGGAGCAGGACCGCCAGCCCGACGGCCTCCGTCAGCGTGATCTCGTCCCGCCCCACGGCGGCACCCAGCAGTGAGGTGACGTCCTCGCCGGTGCTGTCCGAGCGGAGCCCGATGAGATCCGAGAAGTAGGCGTTCATCTCGTTCTTGGCCCGTTCGCTGACCTCGGCGCCGTGCGAGGAGGACAGGATCAGCTGGGTCCAGGTGTGCATGGCGTGCCGGTCGGCGGCCGGAACGCCCATCAGCTCGCAGATCACCGCGATCGGGAAGGGACTCAGCACCGCCTCGGTGAGGTCGGCGGGCGGACCGGCCCTCAGCATGGCGTCGACCAGCTCGTCCAGCATGCCGCGGGACCGCTCGCGCACGCGCTCCACACCCCGCGCGGTGAAGGCCGCTGCCACAGAGCGGCGCAGCCGGGTGTGATCGGGCGGGTCCAGGAAGCCGACCGCGCCGCGCGCCGGGATGAAGTGCGGGGCCAGCCGGGTGACCTGCCGGTCCATGACGGCCTCGCGGCCGAACCGGGGGTCGTTGGTGACCAGGCGGACGTCGTCGTGGCGGGTCACCAGCCAGGCCCAGCCCTCGCCGTTGGGCAGCGAGATCCGGGTGACGGGGCCCTCGCGCATCAACTCGGTCAGCACCGGGTCGAAATCGCTGCCGGGCAGGTCGACGGCCGGCCAGTCCCGGACGGGCGGCACGGGCCGGGACATCGTCTCTTCGCTCACGGCTGCCTCACACTCCGCGTCACACCCCGGGGCTCACCCCGGGTCATGTCCTGCCGCACGCTCCGTCGCGCGTCGGCCGTCTGCCAGCAGCCCAGCGACATCTCGGCGGTGATGCCGGGGCCGAAACCGGCCAGCAGCCCGCGCGCCCCGTCGGCGACGCCGCCCTCGTCGAACAGCCGGCGCAGCGCGTCCAGGACGACGGCGCTGGCGATGTTGCCGTACTCGGTGAGCGTCGCCCGGCTGAACCGGAAGGCGTGCGGCTCCACCTGGAGGAAGGTGCTGAGGTCGTCGAGGATCCGGGGGCCGCCCGCGTGCACGATGTAGAAGTCCAGGTCGGAGGCGTCCCAACCGTGCTCGCCCGCCAGGTCCTTGAGCGCCGGTGCGAGCGGCTCCATGGTGGCCGGCACCCGCTTGTCCAGCAGGAAGTGGAAACCGGTCGCCTTGACGTCGTACATGATCCACTCTTCGGTCTTGGGGATCAGGTACGAGCCGTTGCGCTCCAGGTGCACTCCGGTGCCGCCCTGGCCGCGGACCACCGCGGCGGCGATGCCGTCGCCGAAGAGGCCGTTGCAGAGCAGGGAACCCACACCGAGGTCGGTGGGCTGGTAGCACAGCGAGCAGAACTCGCAGGCCACGATGAGCGCGTTGGCCTCGGGGTAGGCGGTGCAGAAGTCGTGGGCCCGGTTGATCGCCGCGCCGCCGGCCGCACAGCCCAGCTGAGCGATGGGTATCTGGCGCGTGGTGCTGTCGAAGCCCATCTCGTTGATCATCCACGCCGTGAGCGAGGGCATCATGAAGCCCGTGCACGAGACGTAGATGATCACGTCGATGTCGGTGGTGAGCAGCTCCGCGTCGTCCAGGGCCCGCTGGACGACGGCCGGGACGCGGGACTTGGCCTCCCGCTCGTAGACCTTGTTGCGGTCCTCGAAGCCGGGGTGCTCCAGCGTCTCCTCGATGGGCTGCACGATGTGCCGGGTGCGGACCCCGGTGTTCTCTATCAACCGGAGCGCGAGCGGCAGTTGCGGATGGTCGCTGTGACGCCGGCGCGCCAGCTCCAGCGTCTCCTCCATCGTGATCACGTGCTCCGGGACGGACACCGAGGGTCTGCACAAAGTCGCCATGAACCGTGCCTGCTTTCGCCTCGCGGAAGGCTTGCGGCCCCCCGGCCGGAAAGTGGTGCACCTTCTCAGGGGTGCCCGTCCACGATCACTCACCGGTGCGATGATCTCTCGCCGGGTTACTCCGTTTCGGGGACGGCGGGACCGCGGGACAGCGGGACGGCAGGCAGGGACGTCAGGAGGAACGGCCGCTGCTGTGGGCGATGCACGCCACGTCGATCCGGTCGGCGAGCTTGGCCAGCTCGATGGTGAGGGCCGCGACGGTGTCCTCGTCCAGGCTCTCCTCGCCGGTCTCCACCAACCGCAGCCACCGTCCGCCGACCGTGCGCAGCAGCTTGCTCACGTCGGACGCGGCGACCTGGAGCGTGCCGCGGTCGTCGACGATCAGAGGCAGGGTCACTTCGCGGTTCACAATGGGGATCGTAGTCGCGGAAGGCTCACGCTCCGTGCCATACGGTGGTGATGTTGCAGAACTCGCGGATTCCGTGCCCGGACAGCTCACGCCCGTACCCCGACCGCTTGACCCCGCCGAACGGGAAGGCCGGGTGGGAGGCCGTCATCCCGTTGACGTACACGCCGCCCGCCTCCAGGTCCCGGACGAAGCGGTCCACGTCCGCGTCGTCGCGCGTCCACACGTTCGAACTGAGTCCGAAGTCGGTGTCGTTGGCGATCAGCACCGCCTCGTCCAGGTCGGCCGCCCGGTAGAGCGTGGCGACCGGGCCGAAGGCCTCCTCGCGGTGGATGCGCAGCTCGCGGGTGACGTCCGCCAGGACGGTCGGCGGGTAGTACCAGCCCGGCCCGTCCGGGCGTTCGCCGCCGCACAGCACCGTCGCGCCGCCGCGCACCGCGTCGTCGACCAGCTCCACCAGGTCGTTCAGCCCCTGCTCGCTGGAGAGCGGGCCGACGTCGGTCCCCTCGTCCATCGGATCGCCGACCTTCAGCGCCCGCATCCCCTCGGTGAAGCGCTCGGCGAAGGCGTCGTACACGTCCGTGTGCACGATGAACCGCTTGGCGGCGATGCACGACTGGCCGGCGTTCTGCGTGCGCGCGGTCACCGCCACCTCGGCGGCCCGCTCGACGTCGGCGGACGGCATGACGACGAACGGGTCGCTGCCGCCCAGCTCCAGCACGGTCTTCTTGATCATCTCCCCGGCGGTGGAGGCCACCGCGCGGCCCGCGGGCTCGCTGCCGGTGAGGGTGGCGGCCCGCACCCGCTCGTCGCGCAGGATGTCGTCGACCTGGGCGGAACCGATGAGCAGGGTCTGGAAGCAGCCCTCGGGGAAGCCCGCCCGGTGGAACAGGTCCTCCAGGTACAGGGCGGTCTGCGGCACGTTCGAGGCGTGCTTGAGCAGCCCGACGTTGCCCGCCATCAGCGCGGGCGCCGCGAACCTGATCACCTGCCAGAGCGGGAAGTTCCACGGCATCACCGCGAGCACCGGGCCGAGCGGCCGGTAGCGGACCAGCGCCCGGGAGGCACCGGAGTCCTTCACGTCGGCCTCGGCGGGCTCCTCGTCGGCCAGCAGTTCCGCCGCGTGGTCGGCGTACCAGCGCATCGCCTTGGCGCACTTGGCCGCCTCGGCGCGGGCCTGCTTCACCGGCTTGCCCATCTCCGTGGTGATGACCTTCCCGATCTCCTTCTGATCGGCCTCCAGGAGGTCGGCGGCCCGGCGCATCAGCCCGGCCCGCTCGTAGAACCCCGTGGTCCGGTAGGTGCGGAAGGTGGCCTCCGCGAGCTCGATCCGGCGCTCGATCTCCTCCTCGCCCATGGCCTCGTACGTCCTGAGCGTCTCGCCGTTCGCCGGGTTCACCGTCGCGATGGGCATGGCCGACCTCCCTGGGTGCGTTCGTGCTCCGACCTTGGCGCGCGGCCCGGGGTGCCGCAACGCGGACGGGTCGCGTCGTTCCTCGTGGCGTCTTGTCAGTGCGAGTGCTCAGCCAGCCGGTCGAGAAACGCGGACTGCGCCTTCACGATCACCTCGCGGGCCCGGTCCAGCCCGAACCACGCCACCCGGTCCAGCTCGGGGAACTCCTCGGTCCGCCCCGATCTCGGCGGCCACTCCATGCGGAAGGTGCCGGGGACGACCGTGGCCGGATCGAGGTCGGCCGCCACGGCCCAGACCGTGACGACCTTCCCGCCCGCCTGCCGCACCTCGCCGAGCGGGACCGTCTCGCCCCCGGGCGGAGGCAGCCCCAGCTCCTCCTCGAACTCGCGCCGGGCCGCCTCCCACGCGGGCTCCGCCGGGTCGTACTCGCCCTTGGGGACCGTCCACGCGCCCGTGTCCCGGCGCACGTAGAAGGGGCCGCCCATGTGGCCGAGGAGCACCTCCAGCTCCCCGCCCGGCCCGCGCCGGTGCAGCAGCAGGCCCGCGCTGCGCCTCACGGGGCCACCCCGGGGTGGGCGGCGAGCAGGGTGTCCACGGTGTCCGCGTCCTCGGGGCGCTTGTCCTCGCGGTAGCGGACCACGCGGGCGAAGCGGAGGGTGACGCCGGCCGGATAGCGGGTGGAGCGCTGCAGGCCGTCGTAGGCGATCTCGACGACGAGTTCGGGCCGTACGGTCACGCCCCAGCCGTGCTCCTCGACGGCCAGCTCCCTCAGGCGCCCGGTCTGCCAGGCCAGCAGGGCGTCGGTCATGCCCTTGAAGGTCTTGCCGAGCATCGCGAAGGAGCCGTCGGCGGTGCGGGCGCCCAGGTGCAGGTTGGAGAGCTTGCCGGTGCGGCGGCCGTGGCCCCACTCGGCGGCCAGCACCACCAGGTCGAGCGTGTGGACGGGCTTGACCTTCAGCCAGGACGCGCCGCGCCGTCCCGCGCTGTACGTGGCGTCGAGCCCCTTGACGACGACGCCCTCGTGCCCGCGCTCCAGGGTCCGGGCGAGGAACTCCTCCGCCTCCCCGGTGTCCTCGGGGCCCGGCACCAGCGTGCGCCGTACCCGCAGGGGCTCGGGGACCAGCCGGGTCAGCTCCGCGTGCCGTTCGGTCAGCGGCAGGTCGAGCAGGTCGCGGCCGTCGACGGACAGCGCGTCGAAGAACACCGCCGAGACGGGGACCGCCCGCGCCGCCGTGGCCACGTCGGTACGGGAGCCCACCCGTCCGGCGGTCTCCTGGAAGGAGCGGGGACGCCCGTCCGCGTCCAGCGAGATGGCCTCGCCGTCCAGGATGAACCGCTCGCCCGGCAGCGCCAGGGCCGCCTCGGTGACCTCGGGGAGCCGGTCGGTGATGTCGTCCAGGGTGCGGGTGTAGACCCGTACGGTGCCGCCGTCCCGGTGCACCTGGACGCGGATGCCGTCCAGCTTCTCCTCCACGGCCGCGGCGCCCAGCTTGCCGACCGCCTCGGCGACCGAGGACGCGCTGTGCGCCAGCATCGGCAGCACGGGCCGGCCGACGGTGAGCCGGAACCGGTCCAGGGCGCCGGGACCGTCCGCCAGCAGGGCCTGCGCCACCGTCTGGAGCGAACCCGCGAGCATCACCGCGCGCCGTACGTCCGCCGGGGGAGCGTCCGTCGCCGCGGCCAGGCCCTCGACGGCGGCCGCGTCCAGGGCGCCCTGGCGGACCTCCCCGGTGAGCAGCCCGGTCAGGAAGCGCTGCTCGTCCTCCGTGGCCGCGCCCATCAGCTCGCCGACCAGCCGGGCCCGCTCGGCCTGCGAACCGGCGCCGGAGACCGCGCCGAGCCGGGTGAGCCGGGCGTCCACGTCCCGCACGGTCAGCGCCGGGGTGTCGGCCGGCGGGACCGGGCGGCTCAGCACCTTCCAGCCGACGCCGATCCGGCCCTGCGGGAGCCGTCCGGCCAGATACGGGATGACGACCGGCACGTCTGCCGCCTCCGCCTCGCGGAACAGCTCCGCGAGCAGGACGGTCTTGCGGGACCGCGCCGACGTGGCGGCGACCTCCCGGGACACCTGGGCCAACCGGGCAAGCAGCATGCAGTCATGGTGCACCGGGGAAGGCGGGCGCACACCCCGCGGCTGCCGCGCGATCCCGCCGGCGTCGCGTCACCGGCGTCGCGCCACCGGCGTGCGCCCTCTCCGGGTGCCCGGGGTGGCCCTCACCCGGCGATGGCCGCGTCCAGCCCCGACATGATCAGGTCGCCGACGATCGCCGCCGCGGCACGGTAGCCGCCGCTCGCCGCGTGGACGACCTGCTCGCCGAAGCCCATCGCGTTGCCGGCCGTCCACACGCCCGGCACGCTGGTCCGGCCCGTCGGGTCCACCACGGGGTAGGCGCCGAACGGCGTCTCCTGCAACTCCGCCCCCAGCCGCTCCATCAGACCGGTCTGCGGGACCGCCTTCGGGGCGACGAACACCACCGTGCGGTCGTGCGCCGTGCCGTCCGCCAGCCGCACCCCGGTGAGCCGGTCGTCCTCGACCCGCAGGGCGGCGACCTCGCCGGGCACCACCTTGACCCCGGCCGCGGCCAGCCGCCGCAGGTCGTCGTCGGACAGTTCCCGCTCGGCGACCGTGTGCAGGAAGAGCGTCACGTCGTCCGACCAGCCGGACACCATGAGGGCCTGGTGCACGCTCAGCGGGCTGGTGGCCAGGACGCCGAAGCGTTCGTCCCGCACCTCCCAGCCGTGGCAGAACGGGCAGTGCAGCACGTCCCGGCCGTACCGCTCGGCGACCCCGGGCACGGTCGGCAGCTCGTCCCTGAGCCCGGTGGTGACGATCAGCCGGCGGGCGCGCACGGTCCGTCCGCCGGCCAGCCGTACCGCGAAGTCCTCGTCCCGACAGACGTCCACGGCGCGGTCGCGGACCAGCTCCACTCCGTAGCGCGCGATCTCCTCCCGGCCCAGCGCCAGGAACTCGGCCGGGGACATGCCGTCCCGGGTCAGGTAGCCCTGCATGTGGTCCGAGGGCGCGTTGCGCGGCTCACCGGCGTCGACCACCAGGGTGCGCAGCCGCGAGCGGCCCAGGACCAGCGCGGCGGACAGCCCCGCCGCGCCGCCGCCGACCACCACCACGTCGTACGTGCCGGTCAGGTCCCCGTCCTGGGTGACGTCCTTGTTCTGGGTCATGGTGACCACCTCCACCCCGAAGGTCGCGCAGCACCACGGGATTGACAAACGGGTTTGCCGGAACTGCAATAAACGCATGACGACCGCAGACGATGTCCTCGCCGGTGTCGGGCCGAGGCTCCGCCAGGTGCGCAAGGAACGCGAGGTGACCCTGGCGGCGCTGTCCGAGTCGACCGGCATCTCGGTGAGCACGCTGTCGCGGCTGGAGTCGGGCCTGCGCAAGCCGAGCCTCGAACTGCTGCTGCCGATCGCCCAGGCCCACCAGGTGCCGCTGGACGAGCTGGTCGGCGCCCCGCGGGTCGACGACCCCCGGGTGCGCGCCGAGCCCATCGTGCGACACGGCCGCACCCACTGGCCGCTCACCCGCCAGGCGGGCGGCCTCCAGGCGTTCAAGGTGCTCCAGCCGCAGCGCAGTGAGGAGCCGGACCCGCGCACCCACGAGGGGTACGAGTGGATCTACGTGCTCTCCGGCCGGCTGCGGCTCGTGCTGGGCGAGCACGACGTGGTGCTGTCGGCGGGGGAGGCCGCCGAGTTCGACACCCGGGTGCCGCACTGGTTCGGGTCGACGGGGGAGGGGCCGGCCGAGTTCCTCAGCCTCTTCGGCCCGCAGGGCGAGCGGATGCACGTACGGGCGCGGCCCAGCCGTTCCTGAAGGCCGTGACGCACGACTGCGCGAAAGCTGTTCCCCGAAGGGCAAGCGACCGCTTAGTATGCGAAGGACCCGGTCGGACGACGCAGTCGGTGGAGGCCCCGCATGCAGGCATGGCAGGTGCACGAGAACGGCGAGCCGGGCGAGGTGATGCGCCTCGCGGACGTGTCGCCGCCGACGCCGGGGGAGGGCCAGGTCCTGCTGAGGGTCCGGGCCGCGAACATCAACTTCCCGGACGCCCTGCTGTGCCGGGGCCAGTACCAGGTCCGGCCGCCGCTGCCGTTCACGCCGGGCGTGGAGATCTGCGGCGAGACCGAGGACGGGCGCCGCGTCATCGCCAACCCGGCGCTGCCGCACGGGGGCTTCGCCGAGTACGCCGTCGCGGACGCCCGTGCCCTGCTGCCCGCGCCGGACGCCCTGGACGACGCCGAGGCCGCCGCCCTGCACATCGGCTACCAGACCGGCTGGTTCGGCCTGCACCGCCGGGCCCGGCTGGAAGCCGGCGAGACCCTGCTCGTGCACGCCGCCGCGGGCGGTGTCGGGAGCGCCGCCGTGCAGCTGGGCAAGGCGGCCGGTGCCACCGTCGTCGGCGTGGTGGGCGGCCCGGAGAAGGCGGCCGTCGCCCGCGAGCTGGGCTGCGACGCGGTCGTCGACCGGCACGCCGAGGACGTCGTCGCCGCCGTGAAGGAGGCCACCGGCGGCCGGGGCGCCGACGTGATCTACGACCCCGTCGGCGGTGAGGCCTACGCCCAGTCCGCCAAGGCCGTCGCCTTCGAGGGCCGGATCGTCGTCGTCGGCTTCGCGAGCGGCACGATCCCGAGCCCCGCCCTCAACCACGCGCTGGTGAAGAACTACGCGATCCTCGGCCTGCACTGGGGCCTGTACAACACCAAGAACCCCGAGCTGGTCCGGCACTGCCACGAACAGCTCACCGAGCTGGCCGCGCGGGGCGCGATCAAGCCGTTGGTGAGCGAGCGGGTACCGCTCGACGGGGCCGCGGCCGCCGTGCAGCGGGTGGCCGAGGGCAAGACGACCGGCCGGGTGGCCGTCGTACCGGAGAAGTTCGAGAAGGGAACCGCCGCATGACCGACGCAGCGGAACTGCGCCGCCGTACAAGCGAGTTGCTCGCCGCGCACCCACCGGCCGCCACGGACCGCCTGGACTTCCTCCGGGCGCGCTTCGACGCCGGACTCGCCTGGGCGCACTACCCGGAAGGGCTCGGCGGCCTCGGTGCCCCGCGCTCCCTCCAGGCCGTCGTCGACGCCGAGTTGGCGGCCGCCGGTGCCCCCGACAACGACCCCCGGCGCATCGGCATCGGCCTGGGCATGGCCGCCCCGACCATCCTCCAGTACGGCACCGAGGAGCAGAAGCGCCGGCTGCTGCGCCCGCTGTGGACCGGCGAGGAGGTCTGGTGCCAGCTCTTCAGCGAGCCGGGCGCCGGGTCCGACCTGGCCGCGCTCGGCACCCGGGCGGTCCGCGACGGCGAGAACTGGGTGGTCAACGGGCAGAAGGTGTGGACCTCCAGCGCACACCTCGCGCGCTGGGCCATCCTGATCGCCCGCACCGACCCGGACGTGCCCAAGCACCGGGGCATCACCTACTTCGTGTGCGACATGACCGATCCCGGTGTCGAGGTGCGGCCGCTGCGCCAGATCACCGGCGAGGCCGAGTTCAACGAGGTGTTCCTCACCGACGTCCGCATCCCCGACTCCCACCGCCTCGGCGAGATCGGCGACGGCTGGCGGGTCGCGCAGACCACATTGAACAACGAACGCGTCGCCATCGGCGGCACGCCGATCCCCCGCGAGGGCGGCATGATCGGCAAGATCGCCGCGACTTGGCGCGAGCGCCCCGAACTGCGCACCCACGACCTGCACCAGCGGCTGCTCGGCCTGTGGGTCGAGGCCGAGGTCGCCCGCCTCACCGGCGTGCGTCTGCGCCAGCAACTGGCGGCCGGCCAGCCCGGCCCGGAGGGCGCCGGCATGAAGCTGAACTTCGCGCGGCTCAACCAGGAGATCAGCGGCCTGGAGGTCGAACTCCTCGGCGAGGAGGGCCTGCTCTACGACGACTGGACCATGCGCCGCCCCGAGCTGGTCGACTTCACCGGCCGCGACGCCGGATACCGCTACCTGCGCTCCAAGGGCAACAGCATCGAGGGCGGGACCAGCGAGGTCCTGCTGAACATCGTCGCCGAACGCGTCCTCGGCCTGCCCGCCGAGCCCCGCACCGACAAGGACGTCGCATGGAAGGACCTCGCCCGATGAGCGCACAGCAGGAACCCGCTCTGCTCCTGACGGAGGAGGAAGAGGCGCTGCGGGCCGCCGTCCGGGACCTGCTCACCGACCACTGCGACCCGGCGGGCGTCATCACCCGCACCGAGTCGGCCGCCCCGCACGACGTGTCGCTGTGGAAGGCCCTCGCCGACTCGATGGGCCTCGCGGGCCTGCTGATCCCGGAGGAACTGGGCGGGCAGGGTGCCACCCACCGCGAAGCTGCCGTGGTCCTGGAGGAGCTGGGCCGGGCGGTCGCACCGGTGCCGTACCTGACGAGCGCCGTCGTCGCCACCGAGGCGATGCTGGCCTGCGGGGCCGACGACCTGCTCGGCGAGCTGGCGTCCGCCACGACCGTCGCCGCGCTCGCGGTCGGACTGCACGTCGCGCCGGGCGGCACCGTCTCGCGGGTGCGTCTCGAAGCGGGCGCGTTGCACGGGGAGTTGACCGGCATCGCCGACGCCTCCCTCGCCGACGTGCTGCTCGTGCCCGCCGACGACGGGGGCCTGTACGCGGTCGGCGCCGCCGACGTGACCGTCACTCCCCAGGTGTCGCTCGACGCCACCCGGCCACTGGCGCGGGTGGCCCTCGCCGGTGCCCCCGGGCGCCGCCTCGGGGACGCGGAACCCGCCGTGCGCCGGGCCCTCACGGCCGGTGCCGGGCTGCTCGCCTCCGAGCAACTGGGTCTCGCCGACTGGCTGCTGACCGAGACGGTCCGCTACCTCAAGGAACGCAAGCAGTTCAACCGACAGGTCGGCGGCTTCCAGGCGCTCAAGCATCGGCTCGCCCGGCTGTGGCTGGAGGTGGCCGGTCTGCGCGCCGCCGCCCGGAACGCGGCCGACGCCCTGGCGACCGGTGCGGACACCGACGTGGCGGTGGCCGTGGCCCAGGCGTACGCGGCCCAGGTCGCCGTCCACGCCGCCGAGGAGGCGCTGCAGCTGCACGGCGGCATCGGCATGACGTGGGAACACCCGGTCCACCTGTACCTCAAGCGGGCCAAGGCGGACTCGATCGCCTACGGCGCGGCGGGCACCCACCGCGCGGCGCTGGCCGAACTGGTCGGCCTGCGGGCTCCCTGACGTACCGCCCCGCACGCGGGTGCGTCGGGTCCGTACCGCCCCGGTGAGGTGGACGACCGAGGTGAACGACCGGCGGCGGTCCGGCCAACTCCCCGCACGGCTCTGCTCCCTGAGGCCGACGGGACCCCATACTCACAGGCGTCCCGTACGGCACCTCCAGGGAGGCAGAGCATGGCCCTCACCACCCGACGCAGAGCCCTCACCACCCTCGGCGCCGCCCTCGCGGGCGCGGTCGCCCTGCCCGCCGGCACCGCGCTGGCGTCCGAAGGCAGGCACGGACCGCGCCCGCTGTGGCGTGCGCACGCCCACAACGACTACGAGCACCCCCGCCCCCTCCTCGACGCCCTCGACCACCGCTTCGGCAGCGTCGAGGCCGACATCTACCTGGTCGGCGGCCAACTCCTGGTCGCCCACGACCCCGAGGATCTCGACCCGTCCCGCACCCTGGAGTCGCTCTACCTCGACCCGCTCGCCGCCCGCGTCCGTGCGGGCCACGGCCGGGTCTACCGGCGGGACCGCCGCTCCCTGCAACTCCTGATCGACATCAAGACCGAGGGCGAGGCGACGTACCTCGAACTCGACCGCCGGCTGCGCCGCTACCAGCACCTGTTCACCTCCTGCGCCCACGGACGGGTGTTTCCCGGCGCGGTCACCGCGGTGGTCTCCGGCGACCGGGCCGCCCGCGCGCCCATGGCGGCCCAGCGCACCCGCCGGGCCTTCTACGACGGCCGCCTCACCGACCTCGGCACCACCGCACCGGCCTCCTTCGTCCCGCTGATCAGCGACAACTGGTCGCTCAACTTCACCTGGCAGGGCGTGGGGGCCTTCCCCGCCGCCGAGCGGCGCAGACTGCGGGACATCGTGGGCGCGGCCCACGCCCGCGGGCAGCGGGTGCGCTTCTGGGCCACGCCCGACGTGCCGGGGCCCGCGCGGGACGCCGTGTGGGCCGAACTGCTCGCCGCCGGTGTCGACCATCTCAACACCGACGACCTCGCGGGCCTCGAGGCGTTCCTCGACGCCCACCCGGACGCGTAGGGCAGCGCCGGAACACCACTCGTTCGGAGGACAGGTCAGCCGCACGGACGAACCCTCCGCTACGCCACACTTACGGCCGAACGCCGCGAAGTGGACGTGGCGGAGGAGGTTGACGATGGCCGTTTCCATCTCTGTGGTGCTCTTGCTGTCCATCCTGGCGGTGCTCTTCCTGCGCAACGGCGGGCTGAAGGTCTCGCACGCACTGGTGTGCCTGCTGCTCGGCTTCTACCTGGCGAGCACGAGCATCGCCCCGACCATCAACAGCGGACTGACCGCGACGGCGGACATCGTGGGCAGCCTCAGACCGTAGGGCGGTGCCTCCGCGGCCTCGGTGGCTCTAGACGTCGATCACGTGGGAGCGGATGAGGAAGCGCACCCCCTCGGGCGCCTCCAGCGAGAAGCCGCTTCCCCGGCCCGGGACGACGTCCACGATCAGCCGGGTGTGACGCCACGTCTCGTACTGGCTGCGCGACATCCAGAACTCCACCGGCTCCTCCATGCCGTCGACGGCCAGTTCGCCGAGCAGGACGTCCGAGGCGCCGGTGCGGAACTCGCCGGCTGGGTAGCACATGGGGGCGCTGCCGTCGCAGCAGCCGCCGGACTGGTGGAACATCAGCGGGCCGTGCGCCTCGCGGAGCCGCCGCAGCAGTACGGACGCCTCGGCGGTCAGCTCGACGCGCGGGGTCTCCTCGTAGGTGTCGCCTGTGTCGCCCATGCCGTGCATGCCATCACGGCGAAGGTTGCGAGTGCGTTGCGCGGGGCCGGTGGCGGCACCCGGCCATTACCTCTTTTGACATACCTATCTCTTCATATCTATTGTTCCGGGGTGACCGACTCCAGCACCCCTCGCCGGGACATCGACCGCGTGGCCTCCGGGCTCGCGGCGTGCCTTCCCGCGCTGCACCGGGCGCTGGACCGACAGGTCACCGCCCGGTACCCGCACCCCAAGCCTCCCGAGGGGCAGCTCGCCCTGCTGCGGTTCGTCGCGCAGCACGAGGGCGCCACGGTGCGCGAGGCCGCCGAGGCCCTGCTGATGAAGCCGAACAACGTCAGCGCCCTGGTCTCCCAGCTCACCGAGCAGGGCGACCTGGAGCGCCGGCGGGACAGCTCCGACAAGCGGATCGCCCACCTCCACCTCACGGCCACGGCCCGTGAGCGGATCTCCGAGGTGCGGGAACTGGAGACCGCGTTCATCCGCCACGCCCTGACCTCCCTCACCGAGGGCCAGCAGGGCGCGCTCGGCTCCGCCCTGGACGCCCTCGACGCGTTGGCGCGGCACCTCCACCCCGGCGCCCGCTGACACACCCGCCCGCCCTCCGGGCGCGCCGTTCCCTTCCCCGCACCACCCCTGAATCCGGAAGAGAAGACTCCGCCATGCCCTCCACGTCCGTGGATCACTCCGCCCTGCCCGCGGCCGGGACCGACTCGGCCCCACGGCTGGCCGGCCGCCTGCGGTCCAACCCGTGGCTGACCCTCCTCGCCGTCGCGTTCGGCCTGTTCATGGTCCAGCTCGACGGGTCCGTCGTCGCCATCGCCAACCCCGAGATCGGCAGCGACCTGCACGCGTCCACCGCCCAACTCCAGTGGGTGACCAACTCCTACCTGCTCGCCCTCGCCGCCACCCTCATCCTGGGCGGCAAGCTCGGCGACCGCTTCGGCCGCCGCACCTACTACCTGGTGGGTGTCGCCGGCTTCACCCTCGCCTCCGTGGCCATCGGCCTGTCCGGTTCGATCGAGGGCGTCGTCGCCTTCCGCGCCCTCCAGGGCGCCTTCGGCGGACTGCTCATGCCCAACACCCTCGGACTGCTCCGCTCCGTCTTCCCGCCGAAGAAGTTCGGCATGGCCGTGGGCATCTGGGCCATGGTCTCCGCCGTCGCGACGGCCCTCGGGCCCATCGTCGGCGGCCTCCTCGTGGAGCACGTCGACTGGGAGTCGGTGTTCTACATCAACGCCCCCATCGGGGTCGCCGCCATCGTCTTCGGTGCGCTCGTCCTCCCGGAGAGCCGCAACGCCGCGGGCCGCGAGCGCTTCGACATACCCGGCCTCGTCCTGCTCGCCCTCGGTCTGCTGGCCGTCGTCTTCGGCGTGGTCAAGGGCGAGACCTGGGGCTGGACCTCCGCCGGCACCCTCGGCGCCGTCGCCGCCGGCCTGGTCCTCCTGGTCGTGTTCGGCCGGTACGAGACCCGCGTGGAGCACCCGCTGCTGCCGATGCGCCTGTTCCGCAGCCGCGCGCTGACCATCGGCGCGGTCATCACCGCGCTGAACTTCTTCGTGATGCTCGGCGTGATCTTCTTCGTCATGCTGTACCTGCAGAACGTGCGCGGCTTCACGCCGGTCGAGGCGGGCGTGCGGACGCTCCCGCTCAGCCTCGCCTCGCTGGTCGCCTCGCCGCTGGGCGCGGCCCTGACCCAGCGCTTCGGGCCCCGGCTGACCATGCCGGTGGGCATGCTGCTCCAGGCGGCCTCGTGCTTCGGCATGCTCACCTGGCAGACCGACTCCGCCTACGCCACGATGTGGCCGCCGTTCATCGCGCTCGGCCTCGGCGTCGGCATGGTGATGTCCGCCTCCTCCGACGCCATCGTGGGCAACGCCCCCGTCCGGGACGGCGGGGTGGCGGGAGGTCTCCAGGCGACGACGCTGCAGATCGGCGGCGCGCTCGGAACCTCCGTGCTGGTCTCCCTGATCAGCGCCAAGGTGGGCAGCACCCTCACCGGTGAGCTGACCGGCGCGGGCGTGCCCCCGGCCGTGGCCCACGGTCTCCAGGAGGCCGGGGACGCCGTGGCGATGGGCGTGGCGCCTGTCTCCGGCGACATGCCGGCCGGGCTGCGGGCCGCCGTGGTGGAGGGCAGCGGGCAGGCGTTCATGAACGGCGTCCACATGGCCGTGGTCGTCACGGGCGCCCTCTGCGTGCTCGGCGCGGTCGTCGCCGCGGCCGGGCTCAGGCCTCCCCGGCCGCGGCGCGCGGAAGCACCGTGACCCGGCGGAAGTTGCATCCCTGGGACGCCGAGAGACCGGCGGTCCCCGAAGGGTTGGCGGCCAGGTCGGTCGGGGGCCGGGACTGATGGGCCTTGAGCGCGATGCTCACCAGGCTGAGCAGCAGGTCGACGTCCGCGTCGCAGTCCAGGTGCACGGTCACCCAACGGGAGCCCGGCACCAGATGGATGGCGGTGGAGCCGCCCAGGTCGTACTGGAAGCGCTGGATGGCCCGGTGGGTCAGGTGGAGGTCCACGTCACGGTCCGAGTGGAAGTGGACGATCTCGTCGCGGACGGAGCACAGTGCCCGTCCGGTTCCGCAACTGGCCGGGCCCGCCGAGAGGTCGGGCCAGGCTTGCAGCCGCTCGAAGGCGCGCTGGGCCGGAGTCATGGCCCTATCGTCGCCCGATCACCGCGTCGCAACCAGAGGTTGAGCGATTTGTAACCGGCACGTGAGGTCGGCGGGAGCCCTGAGGGGTCCCGCCGACCGTGTCCCGGCACGTGTCGGGCGTGCGTCAGTAAGCCAGAGTGTCAGGGCCTCAGAGGCTCAGAGGCTCAGAGGCTCAGGGCGTCACACAGCCGATCGAGTCGGCCGGGAAGTCATTGCCCGTCGACGTGGCGGTGAAGCCGAAGGTCACGCTCCCGTCCGGCGGGATGACGCGGTTGTGGTCCACGTTCCGGACCTTGACCGTACCGTCGGAGCCGCTGGACAGTGATCCGTTCCACACCCCGCCGAGCGTGGTCCCGCTGCCCGGCCGCCACTGCACGGCCCAGCCGTTCAGCGGCTCGGTGCCGTGGTTCATCACCTCGACCGAGCCCTGGAAGCCACCGCTCCAGGAGTTCTCCACGGAGTACACGGCCATGCAGGAACCGGTGTGCGTGGGCGGGGTGGTCGGGTCCGTCGGGGTCGGCGTGGGCTCCGGGTCGGGCGTGCTGCCGGAACCGCGGATGCCGGTGACCTCGCCGTTGCCGCCGTCGAAGACGACGTCCGAGCAGGAGAAGAAGTTCTCCTGGCTGTCCGAGCGCACCCACTGCATGAAGATCAGCGCGTCACCCGAGCGGCCGGACGGCAGCGCGAGATCCCAGGAGTAGTGGCCTCCGTCGGTGCCCGGCGAGCCCTGCTGGGGCGGGTTGGTCACCGTCTGGATCAGCTCCAGGTCGTCCCAGCCCAGCTCGGACGTGGGCGACCAGCCCGGCTTGGTCAGGTACACCCGGAAGTCACCCGGGTGGGCCGCCCAGTTGCTGTACTGCACCGGGATCGTCGCCCCCGACGTCAGGTGCGTGCGGGGCCAGTCCGAGCGGGCGGCGTTGTAGGCGGAGAAGTCGTACGGGGAACGGTCGCCGGCGCTGCACAGGGTGCCGTCCGGCACGTAACCGGCGCCGCGGCCGCCCGCGTTGGAGTCGAGGACGGCGAACCAGTTGTACAGGGCCGTCGCACCGCTCTGGTCGAGCGCGGCCTGACAGGCCGGGTTCGTCGGGTCGAGGGCGCCGGTGCCGGTCTTGGCGTCCAGCTGGCACAGGTAGGTGCGGGAGCCGGGCATCATCGCCACGCCGTGCGCCTCGGCCCGCCCCTGCCCGAGCAGGAGGGTCACACCGAGCGAGCCGAGCAGGGTGGCCAGTACCGCCGCCAGGGAAAGGAGTCTGGTGCGTCGAACCATAGGGGTCTCCTGGTTCCGGTCCGTAGGTGAGCTGGTTGGTGATCGGTCCATGACAAGATCGGGGATGGAGCCCCCGCCCGTCCGGGGC
>JODU01000009.1 GCA_000720845.1 Kitasatospora aureofaciens
GACGTTCTTCGGGATCTTCCTGGCGTTGGCGATCGCGTTCGTGATGATCTGGATCGCGTACAAGCCGCAGGTCCGCACGAGTGCGACCGAGCAGACGGAACAGGCCGGTGCCGCCCTCGCGCCCAGTCCGAGTGGGACTCCGGAGGCTCTGCCGAGCAGTGCGGAGTCCGCGCCGGTCGAGCAGCCGCAGGTGCAGCAGCCCTCGGCCGGCGAGGAGCAGGAGAAGGACGGCGGCGGAGGCGGCGGCGACAAGGACGGCGGCGGAGGTGGCGGCAGCCCGTCCAAGAAGCCCGCCAAGCCGGCCGCGAAGCCGGTGGTCCCCGCCCAGAACATCCTGCTGCGGAACACCACCAGCCACATGTGCGCCGAACTCCCCGGGCGGGAGAAGGGCGTGGCCGACGGACCCGTTCAGCAGGCCGTCTGCGACGACACCGACGGGGACAACCAGATCTGGGACCTCGAGGTGAAGTACGAGAAGGGCGGGCCCGGCGGGGCGCCGCTCTTCCAGATCCGGAACATCAAGGACAGGTTCTGCATGGACCTGCCCAACCACGGGTCCGCTGCCGTGGGGACGCCCGTCACCGAGTTCCACTGCGACAGCACCACCTCGACCGACAACCAGCTCTGGTGGGTCGACAAGCAGGAGAGCGGGGACTACTGGATCCGCAACTTCGCCAGCAACCAGAAGTGCCTCGGTGTGGAGGGCGCGAACGGCGGCGCCCTCTTCTCCAAGATGGTGCTCGACAACTGCAGCAACGTCGACGACCAGGAGTGGGAGATCATCCACCCGAAGAAGGGCTGACGGCCGGGGCCCGGGCGGTCCCGGCGGTCACCAGCCGCCTTCGCCCGGGACCAGCCGTCCGGCCTTGCGGTACTCACGGCGGGCGCCCTCCAGGAGGTCGTCCGCCGTCACCATGTCGTCGCGTCCGGCGGCGAGGTACGCGGCCGTGACGACCGCGCTGCGGATCGAACCGCCGGCCAGCTCGAAGTCCCGGGCCAGCACACCCGGGTCGATGCCGTCGGAGGACGGGACCCGCGACAGGCTGTGCCGCCACAGCGCCAGGCGCTGCTCGACGTCCGGGAACGGGAAGTCGACGACCAGGTCGAGGCGCCGGGTGAACGCCTCGTCGATGTTGGCGCGCAGGTTGGTGGTGAGCAGGGCGATGCCGTCGAAGGACTCCAGCCGCTGGAGCAGGTAGGCGCTCTCCATGTTGGCGTACTTGTCGTGGGCGTCCTTGACCTCGGAACGCTTGCCGAAGACGGCGTCGGCCTCGTCGAAGAGGAGCACGGCGTCCGTGCGGTCGGCCTCGGTGAAGATGCGCTCCAGGTTCTTCTCGGTCTCGCCGACGTACTTGTCGACGACCGACGACAGCTGGACCACGTACAGGTCGAGGCCCAGGTCGGCGGCGACCACCTCGGCCGACAGCGTCTTGCCGGTGCCGGATTCGCCCGCGAACAGGCCGAGGACGCCCCGGCCCCGGCCGCCGCCCGCGCTGAGCCGCCAGTCGCCCAGGACCCGGTCGCGGTGGCGGGCGCGCAGGGCCAGCTCGCGGAGCTGGACCAGGGGCTTGTCGGGCAGCACCAGGTCCTGCCAGTCCACGTCCGGCCGGATCCGGCGGGCGTGGCTCTCCAGCCCGGAGGCCGACTGGCGTCGGGCGGCGAGCCGGACGTGCTCGGCGCCGACCGGCGTGCCGTCGAAGGCGGCAAGGGCCTGGGCGGTGTGCGCGGCCCGCTGGATGCGGTCGCCGCCGAGCCGGTACGGGGCGACGGCCGTGGCCAGGTCGAACCCGTCGGCGTCGGCGCCCAGCGCGGCCCTCCAGACGGCCACGCCACCGGCCCGGCGGCCGGGGGCGTCCAGGACGAGCGGGTCGGCGGGGGCCCAGTGCGGGTCGTAGGGGCGCGGGTCCGTCATGAGTACGGTCACGCCGGTCGCGGCGGTCAGCGCCCGCACCAGCGGGCCCGGCTTCTCGGGCAGGCCCGACACCACGATCGCCCGGCCGTCGAGGCGGCCCTCGCGCAGCAGCTCGGGTACGTGGTCCTCGGGTGCGCTGCAGCGCAGCGCGTCGATACCCGCGGCGTCCAGGACGGTGGCCAGCGCGGCCAGGCCGTCACCCTCGCGCGGTTCCCGCAGATAGGCGGTGAGCGGGCCGTCCTGAAGGCGGGCGGCCAGGCGCCGGACGAAGACCTCGGCGTCGCCGCCCGCGGCGGGCAGCGGGCCCGGCATCGGGAGCAGCAGGCCGAGGAGCGCGGCGTCCGGGGTGTCGTCGCCGAGGAGGTGGCCGATGAGCCGGTCCGGGACGCGCAGCGAACGGGTCAGGAAGGGGCGCTCGGGTTCCTCGACCTCCAGCAGGCCGAGGGTGCGCAGCGGGGCCGAGGCGTGGAACCGGGCCCTGGCCGTCGCCAGGTGCGCGGGCACCCCGCACAGGTCGAGGGCGAGGCCCACGGTGGCGCGGCGGCGGCTCACGTCGTTGTTGAGGTAGCCGTAGAGCGGCTCGAACGTGCGGTCGACGTCGGGGGCGAGGGCGACGAGCAGGGCGGCGGTGTCCAGCTCGGTCAGCCCCTCCCGCCCGGCCAGCCGGGCCAGCCGGTCCCCGGGGCCGGCCGGAGCGCCGGCGGTCACGGGCGCCACGGCCGCGGCCACGGGCTCGGAGCCGGCCGACGGCCAGGTGCGCAGCAGGTGGTGGACGGCCTCGTCGGGCAGGTACAGGCCGCGCAGCGGGTCGTCGGCCGTCGGGTCCTCGGCGGTGCGGTGCTCGACCAGCGCGGCCACCCGGTCCCGCAGCGCGTCGAGCCGGGCCAGCAGCGCCCGGGGGGAGTCGCCGGGACCGCCGGGCGGGGCGGCGGCCGGTGCGCCGGCCGGGGAGGCGGTGGCGGGAGCGTGGATGCGGGCGTGGGTGTTCGGGGTCGTCACTGTCGTCACTGTCGTTTCGTGCGGCCGTCCGTCACGGCCTTGCGGGCCGCGCGGGCCGCCGCCACCTGGTGCGGCCGGTGCGAGCGGCCCTCGGACATCGGCGGGTCGCCCTCGACGCCGCCGATCCGGACCGTCGCGCCCTCGGTGACCGGGGGCCCGGCGTCGTACTCGGGGTAGGCCGGGAAGGGCGCCGTCACCACCAGGTCGAGGGACGGCTTCAGCTCGCCGCCCAGGGCGGACCAGATCTCGGCGAGGGAACGGGACTCGGTCTGGACGCCCGCCACCGTCATCGGCACCGGGAGGCCCATCGAGCCGAGCGCGCCGGGGAGTTCGTAGGGGGGCAGCTGCTCACGGGGCAGCAGCGTGGCCAGTACGGCGGACAGCAGCCGGTGTTCGTCCTGCGGGGTCTTCGTCCAGGCCGTCACCAGGTACGACAGGCGGAACCAGCGGGGCGGCTGCCGGCGCTTGACGACGATGTCGTCCTGGTCGCGCACCGCCACCTGGCCGCGGTGCCGACGGCCCACGTCCTCGCGGATGTCGTACAAGTAGGCGTTGACGACGGGGGCGTTGCGCCGGGCCGCCCAGTCACGGGTGGGTGCCTCGAAGGCCACGTCGATGCCCGAGTCCGTCAAGGCCCCGCCCTTGAGGAGGGTCTTGAGGACCTCGTCCACCTCGTGGATCACGCTCGCGCTCCCGCCCTGGCCGCACTTGAGTCCGCACGGTCCGCCCGCTGCCGCCGGTCACCGGTGGCTGCCACCGATGCCCGTCACCGATCGTTCCTCCGGTCCGTCCCGGCCGCACGCGCGCCGGGGACGACGGACGGGCAGGATGCCCTGCCCGCGCGGACCGGAGGGTCCGCCCTCGATTGCCCGTTCGGTCAGATGTAGCCTTCCCGGAGGGCATACGCCACGGCATGCGCGCGGTTGCGCAGATGGAGCCGTGTGGTGAGTCCGTGCATGACGTTCTTGACGGTGCGTTCGGAGTAGGACAACTTGCCGGCGATCTCTCCGGTGTCGAGACCCTCGGCGACCAGCCGCAGGACGTCCACCTCTCGGGGTGCGAGGCCCAGCGAGGGGGCGCCGGGGCGTCCCGCCGCGCCCCGGTGCAGGGTGCCCACCTGGCTGATGAGCCGGCCCAGCAGGTCCGCGGGCAGGTCGCCGTCGCCGCGCGAGGCGGCCAGTACGGCCTGCACCAGCCGGTGGGCGGTGGCCTCGTGCCGCCAGACGATGGCGCCGACGCCGCACTCGACGACGTCCAGCAGTTCGCTCTCGCGGATCGCACCGATCACCAGCACGGCACGCGCGCCCTCGCTGCGCACGATCCGGCGCAGCGAGGTGAGCGCCGCGTCGTCGAGCGCGTCCTCGATGAGCAGGGCCACCGTGCCGGGCCCCGACTCCTCGCGCAGGTCGATCTCCGGGTGCCGGCGCAACTGGCTGACAGCGCCCTCGCGGCTGATCGGGTCCGGAGCGGACACCGCCACCGGGACCCGCCGGTCGACGACGCCGACCGCCTTGCCCGCGCCGTGGGCGGTGGACGTGGTGGAAGTCATGGATGTGGTGGTGTTCCGGGGTGAGTTGAGCAACCGTTTCCCCCCTGTTCACGTGCCCGCTGTCCAGCACAGGCCGGTAGCGGATGTGCGTGTTCCACACTTATGGGGCTGCTGGGACTTCGCAATCGTGGAGCACCACGAGGCACACCACGAGACCAGCGGGACGACCGCCACGAGCGGCCGCCGTGCGGGCGTCCCGGCAGGTCAGCGGGGTACCGAGCGGAGACGGGGACCCGTGGGGCCGGTCGCGCGCCACCGTGACCCGCGCCACTTCGCACCACCGTTCACCGCGGTCGCTCGTCTCACACACCGGGGGAGCACCATCCACCACAGGAGGCACCGATGACCGGACCGCTCCGTGAACGCGACGACGCCCACGCGCTGCTGGCGGCCGAGATCGAGCGCGCACGGGCCGGCACCGGCCGCCTCGTCCTGCTGCGCGGCGCCACCGGCACCGGGCGCACCGCCGTACTGGAGACCGCCGCCCGGCACGCCGAGGACCGCGGTCTGCGGGTGCTGCGCGTGCGCTGCTCGCCCGAGGACACCCCGGTGCCCTTCGCCATGGTCCTCCACCTGCTCGGCCCGGTACCGGAGTTCACGGACACGGCGCCCGGCGGCGACGACCGGGGCAGCGCGGCCCGGCTGTGGCGGCTGCTGCGCTCGTACGCGGCCGAGGGCCCGGTGCTGGTGGCCGTCGACGACGTCCACCTCGCCGACGACTCCTCGCGCCGCTGGCTGACGGAGGCGGCCCGGCACGTCGACCGATTACCAGTACTGCTGGTCGCCACCGAGCGCAGCCAGTACGACGTCGAACCGCGGCCCGCCGGACTCACCCAGGCGCTGTCGCCCTCCCTGGTGCGCACCCACACCCTCGCCCCGCTCAGCGACCGGGCGGCGGCCGGGCTGGTCCGCGATGCCTTCCCGGACGCGCCGGCGCGATGGGTCGAGGAGTGCGTGCGGGCCGGCGCGGGCAGTCCGCTGCTCCTGCACGCCCTGCTGGACGACCTCGGCGGCACGCCGCACCCCGACGGCGTCCCGCCCGTGCCGGACAGCTGCGCCGCGCTGTACCCCGGGTCCTACCCGGCCGCCGTCTCCTGGTGGCTGAAGAGCGCCGGCCCGGCGACGGCCGACGTGGCCCGCTGCCTCGCGGCCCTGGAGCAGGCCTGGCCCGCGGGCCCGCCGGAGCGCCGGGGCGCGCTTCGGCATGCCCTCCCACACCCGCGGACACCGTCCTCGAACACGGCGTACGCGCAGACACCGCCGCCGAATGCCGCCTACCGGCAGGCACCGCCGTCGGACGGTGTGTACCGGGAGGCGTCACCGTTGGGCGGTGCGTCCCCGCAGGCGTCGCCGTTGGGCGGTGCCTACCCGCAGCCGTCTTCGGCGGACGGTGTGTACCGGCAGGCACCGCCGTCGGACGGTGTGTACCGGGAGGCACCGCCGTTGGACGGCGTGTACGGGCAGGTGTCGCCGTTCGGCACCGCGTCCCCGCAGGCGTCGCCGACGGGCGGTGCGTACGGGCAGGTGTCGCCGTCGGGCACCGGGTCCTCGCAGGCACTGCCGTCGGACGGTGCGTATCCGCAGGCACCGTCTCCGGATGCGGCGTACCAGCGGGTCTCGTCGTTCGACACCGCGCGTCGGCATCCTCACGAGGCACCGACGGCGCGTTCGCGTCGGCCCCGGGACATCGCGCCGGGCTGCCGGGACGTGTGGAGCGCGGGTCCGCGGACACCGCTGCCCGGCGGGCCCGGCGCGGAGCTGCCGGAGCACGGCCCCTACCCGCACCCAGACGAGCCCGCCGGACCCGCCGACGGGGCGCCGTACCCCGCGTACGCGGTCCACGACCCGTACGACGGACGGCCGCAGGACGCACCCGGTGCCGTCTACGGCCGTACCGAGCCGCCCGCGCACGCGCCGCACCGGACGACGCTGTGGCGCACCCCCTCCCCGCCCCCGGCACAGGGGTCGGCCGGTGACCCGGTCGACGTGCTCGCCGAGGCGGCCGGGGCCGATCCCGCGCGGATCGAGGGCTGGCTCGCCGCCATGACCCGGCTCGGACTGCTGCGCCCCGACATGGGCGGCCGCCCCCGCTACGCCCACCCGCTGCTGCGCGACGCCGTGCTGAGCGGCTGGCCCCGGCCGCGCCGCGAGGCCGTGCACCGGGCGGCGGCGGAGGCGATGCTGCGCCGCGGCGACCGGGTCGAGGCGGTCGCCCGGCACCTGCTGCGCACCCCGGCCGTCGGCCGGTCCTGGACGCTGCGCGTCCTGCGCGACGCCGTGACCGTCGCCGTGCACGACGCCCGGCCCGCCGACGCCGTCCGGTACCTGCGCCGGGCCCTGGACGAGCCGCTCACCGACGACCTCCGGCAACGGCTGCTGACCGAACTGGGCTCCCTGGAGTACGCGTCGGCCGACACCCCCGCCGCCATCGCACGGCTCGCCGAGGCCCAGCACCTGCCGGCCGACCCCCGCAACCGGGTGCGTACGGCCGTCGCCCTCGGCACCGCCCTGGCCGGCCGCGGCGAGATCCGCACCGCGATGGAGGTGCTGCGCCGCACCGAGGGCCGGCTGTCCGGGCACCACCCGGGCTTGGCCCGCACCGTGCAGACCGCCACCGCGCTGCTGTCCGACGAGGACCTGGCGACCCGGCAGGAGGTGTACCGCTGGCTGTGCGAGACCGGCCGGCACTCCCCGGAGCTGGTCGGCACCGCCGGACAGGCCCTGCTGGTGCGGTACGCGGCGACGGCCGCGCTGATCTCCGCCGACGAGGCGATGACCCGGGTACGGGACCTGCTCGCACAGCCCACCGACCCGCTCGCCGAGCCCTTCCTGCTCGGTACGGCCGCCGCGGTCGCCCAGTGGGCCGACGAACTCGACGAGGCCGAGCGGCTCGTGGAGCGCGGCCTGGCCGGACAGCACCCCGCCCTGCTGCACCCGATGCAGCACGCGCTGCTCAACACCCGCGCCGACATCGTTGCCGCCCGCGGCGACCACGCCCGGCTGCTCGCCCTCGCCGCCGACACCGGGCCCGGCCCCGGCCCCACCAACCGGGACGCCCACGCCCTGATGGCCCTCGTCCACACCGGCCGCAGCGACGAGGCACTGCGCCACGCCGACCGCTTCGACCTGCGCGAGGTGCCGGAGAACTGGGAGCTGAACCGCTTCCTGTACGCGCGTGGAGTGCTGCGCGCCGCCACCGGCGACCCGGCGGGCGCCCTGCACGACTTCCTGGAGTGCGGGCGCCGGCAGGCGGCCCGCGAGGTGATCAGCCCCGTCGTCACCCCGTGGCGGACCGCCGTCGCGGAGTGCCGGCTGGCGCTGGGCGGCGGCCCCGAGGCGCTGGCCCTGGCGACGGAGGAACTGCGGCTGGCCCGGGTGTGGGGCACCCCCCGCACCGTGGGCCGCGCCCTGCGTGTGCTGGGCACCGCGACCGGCGGGCGCCGCGGCCTGGAGCTGGCCGAGGAGGCCGTACGGACCCTGCGGGACGCGTCCGCCGACACCGACATGGAGCTGATCCCCGCGCTGCTCGCCCAGGGCCGTCAGCTCCTCGACGCGGGCGAACGCGGACGCGCCCGGGCCCGGCTGCGCGAGGCGGCGGAACTGGCCGAACGCAAGGGCGCCCTGCGCTGGCTCACCCTGGCCGGGCAGGCCCTGCGCGAAGGCGGCGCCCGCGGCTCCGTGGCGTCCCGCACCGGCGCCGGAGCGCTGACCGGCAGCGAGCGCCGGATCGCCGAACTGGCCGCCGACGGCCGCACCAACACCGAGATCGCCGACCTGCTGCACCTCGCCCGGCGCACCGTGGAGACCCACCTGACCAGCACCTACCGCAAGCTGCGGATACGGCGCAGGACGGAGCTGCCGGGCGCGCTGGAGCGCGGCCCGCGCCGGGAACGGGAGCCGCACCCCGACACCCGGTGCTGAGGACCGCAGGTGACCCGCGCGCTCCTCACAGGGCGCGCAGCAGCCGCCCGATCTCCATCTGCTCCGTCTCCAGCGGGTCGCCGTCCTCGACGTTCCACAGGCTGTTCTGCAGCACGCGGCCGAGGGACCAGGCGCGGGCCCGCTCCCGGTCGAGGCCGAGGACGTCGGTCATGGCGTCGAAGCGCCACCGGGTCTCGGCCGGGTCGTAGCGGTTGTCCAGGGCGGGCAGCAGGTCGAACCCGGGGTCGCCGGCCAGCGGCTTGGGGTCGATGGCCAGCCATGGCGCGCGGTCCGCGGCGAGGACGTTCTCGTAGTGCAGGTCCCAGTGCAGCAGCCGGTCGCCCGGCTCGTCGGCGACCTCGCGCACGGCCGCGGCGCAGTCGGCGACCAGACGCCGGTCCGCCGGGTCCGGGATGCGCTCCAGGGTGCCGGGCGTCCGCTCCAGCATGCCCCGCGCGATGTCCCCGAGGCGGCGCACGCCGGGCGGCGCGGGCGTCGCGGTGAGGTGTGCGAGCAGCCGGGCGATGACCAGGACGGCCTCGCGGGAGTCCTCGACGTGGCTGAGCATCCGGCCGGCGTCCAGGCGCTCCAGGAGCATGGTCCCGGTGGCCGCGTCGTGGTCGAGCAGCCGCACCGCGCCGTCCCCGCCCCACACCCGCAGGGCGATCGGCTCGCCCTCGGTCTCGTGGTCCAGGATCTGGAGCTTCAGCACGGCCTCGGTGCCGTCGGCGCGCACGACCGGCAGCACCAGCGCCGCCCACCCGTGCATCGACGGCCCGTCCAGCCGCAGCTCCCACCGCTCCAGGAACCCGGACGCCAGCGCGGGCAGTCCTTCGACGAAGGCCCGCCCCGCCTCCCCGTTGTACTTCGCCTGTGAGGCCGCGAGCCCCTCGGGTACGTCGATCACACCACCGGACGCTACCGTCGGGCGCCCGCGCGGTCACGCGGATATCCGCTCAGCCCACCGGCTCCCGCACCGCCCGGTCCGCCGGCACCCCGTGCTTGGGCGCCTTGGCCGTCACCATCACCCCGGCGACCACCGCGGCCAGCAGCATGACCCCGGCGGCCACCCAGATGGCGACCGTGTACCCGTGCACGATCCCCTCCCGGACGATCAGCTCCCGCTGGGAGGGATCGGTGAGGTGTGCGGTGATCCACGACGCGCTGGTGCTGGTCGCGATGGTGTTGAGCAGCGCCGTGCCGATCGAGCCGCCCACCTGCTGCGAGGTGTTGACCGTCGCCGAGGTCACGCCGGAGTCCTTCGGGGCGACCCCCGCGGTGGCCGTGGAGAACACCGGCATGAAGGTCAGGCCCATGCCGAGGCCCATCAGGAGCAGCGCCGGGAGGATCTCGGAGACGTACTCCGAGTGCACGGTGATCCGGGTGAGGATCACCATGCCGCCGGAGGCGAGGAGCATGCCGGGGACCATCAGCATGCGCGGGCCCACGTGCGGCAGCAGCCGGGCCGAGATCTGGGTGGAGCCCACGACGATCGCGGCGGTCAGCGGCAGGAAGGCCAGGCCGGTCCGCACGGGGGAGTAGCCGAGGATGACCTGGAGGTAGTAGGTCATGAACAGGAACAGCCCGAACATGCCGATGACCGCCAGCATCATCGTCAGGAAGCAGCCCGCGCGGTTGCGCTCCCGGATGACGTGCAGCGGCAGCAGGGGCGTCGGCGCCCGGGTCTGCCACCACACGAAGGTGGCCAGGAGGACCACGGCCAGCCCGAACAGGGCCAGGACCAGCGGGTCGGTCCAGCCGCGCGGCTGGGCCTCGCTGAAGCCGTAGACGAGGGCGACGAGACCGCCGCAGCCGAGGACCACCCCGGGCACGTCGAGACGGGCGTCGGCGTGCCCGGGCCGGTCGTGCAGCAGCGCGAACGCGCCGATCACCGCGACGATCGCGATGGGGATGTTGACGTACAGGCACCAGCGCCAGTTCAGGTACTCGGTGAGCACGCCGCCGACGATGAAGCCGATCGCGGAGCCGCTGCCCGCCAGCGCGCCGTAGATGCCGAAGGCCTTCCCGCGCTCCTTCGGGTCGGTGAAGGTCGTCGTCAGCAGGGACAGCGCGGACGGTGCGAGGACGGCGGCGAAGACGCCCTGGAGGGCGCGGGCGCCGAAGAGCATCGCCGAGGTCGTGGCGGCGCCGCCGATCGCGGAGGCGGCGGCGAAGCCGATCAGCCCGATGACGAAGGTGCGTTTGCGTCCCACCAGGTCCGCGACCCGCCCGCCGAGCAGCAGCAGACCGCCGAACGCGAGGGTGTAGGCGGTGATCACCCACTGCCGGTTGGCGTCGGACATGTCCAGGTCGCGCTGGGCCGAGGGCAGCGCGATGTTCACGATGGTCGCGTCGAGGACGACCATCAGCTGGGCCAGCGCGATCACCACCAGCCCCCACCAACGGCGGGGGTCGGCCTCCGCGGATGCGGCGGGTCCACCTGTCCGGGAGCCACTCATCTGGCCAGAAGACCACGGTTCGGGATGGGTCGCATCCTGGTGCGCGGACCCGTGCCGCTCCTCGTCGGTCATGGCTCCAGGACCACCTTTCCGGTCGTCCCCCGGTTCTCCAGGGCGCGGTGCGCGGCGGCGGCGTCGGCGAGCGGGAAGCGCCGCACGGCTGGGATGAGCCGCCCCTCGGCGGCCTCGGCGAGGGCCCGCAGTTCGAGGGTGCGCATGGGGTCGGTGCCGCCCGCCTTCGCCATCATCACCGGGCCCAGCACCTGCTGGGAGACGCCGTCGACGAGGTAGGGGGTGCCGTCGTGCAGGCCCTCGCCCGACCAGCCGAAGACCAGGTGCCGGCCGCCGGGTCCGAGCAGGGCGACCGCCTCGCGCGCCACGTCCCCGCCCACGCCGTCGAAGACGACGGTGGCCGCCCTGCCGCCCAGGTGGGCGCGGACCTTCGCCGGCCATCCGGAATCCCGGTAGTCGACGGCGAGGTCGGCGCCGTTCGCGGCGACGAGCGCGGTCTTCTCCGGGCCGCCGGCGAGCCCGACCACGGTGGCGCCCGCGTTCTTCGCGTACTGCACCAGCAGCGTGCCGATGCCGCCCGCGGCGGCCGGGACCACGGCCACCGAACCGGGACCCAGCTCGGCGAACTGCAGGATCCCCATCGCCGTACGACCGGTGCCGATCATGGCGACGGCCTGGGCGAAGTCCAGGTTCGCGGGGATCTCGTGGACGCGGGCGACGTCGGTGACGGCGAGTTCGGCGTAACCCCCGGGGGCGAAGCCGAGGTGGGCGACCACGCGCCTGCCCAGCCAGCTCTCCGGTGTGCCCGCGCCGAGGGCGTCGACGACGCCGGCCACCTCGCGGCCGGGGACCGTGGGCAGTTCGGGAAGCGCGGGCGCCGGGCCCCGGACTCCCGCGCGCAGTGCGGTGTCCAAGAGGTGGACGCCCGCCGCGCGGACGGCGACGCGGACCTGGCCGGGTCCCGGCTCCGGGTCCTCCACCTCGTCCAGGACGAGGTTGCCGGCCGGGCCGAAGGCGTGCAGACGGATGGCGTGCATGACGGTCCCCCAGGGGAAGAGTGCGCTGCTGCGGACTGCTGTGGGCCCCACCCAACGACCTCAAGCGTGCTTGAGGTCAAGCTCGCGCCGGCCGAGGGCGAGGGAGACCGCCGTCAGGGCGCTGTTGAAGGAGACCTCGGAGAGCAGACCGGGCGAGGCGACCTGGTCACCGGCGAGGTAGACGCCGTCACCGCGGTCGACGGCGGGCCGGTCGCGCCAGGTGGTGCCCGGCAGGTCGACGGCGCCGGTACGGCCGTTCGCGACCGCGTCGCGCCGCCAGGTCAGCCGCTCGCGCCAGCGGGGGAAACCGAGGTCGAGCAACTGCTCGGCCCGTGCGGCGCCGTCGGCCTTCGACTCGTGGGGGGCGAGCGGGATCTGGCCCTGGATCAGCTGCTCGCCCGCGGGCGCGAGCGTGCGGTCCTGCGCCGTGAACCGCTCGATCCACCCCGGCGCGTCCAGGTCGGAGACGGCGAAGGCGTCGCCGCGCCGGGTCCGTACGGCCAGGTCGACGAGGGCGGTGCGGCCGCTCGGCCAGGTCAGCGAGGGGTCGTCCAGCAGGCGGCGGGCCGCGTCGAGGGAGGTGGCGACGATGACGGGGGTGTCGGTGGGCAGCGTGTCCACGCGGGAGACCGTCTCCATCCGGACCCCGAGGTTCCAGGCCAGGGCGGCCATCCGGTCCACGACCCCGCCCCAGCCGCCGCGCGGGTAGTGCGCCTCGGGCGGCAGCTTGGCGGCCCGCCGCAGCCGCTCCTGCACGAAGGCGGCGGACAGCGAGCCCGGATCGTGGTGGAACAGGGCGACGGCGCAGTAGTGGGCGGCGGCCCGGGCGCCCTCCTCGCCCGCGATCCCCGTCGCCCAGGTCAGGAAGTCGGTGTCGACGGGCGCCGGCCCGACGCCCCGGCGCAGCAGCTTCAGCATGGCGAACGGCGGGGTGCGGCGCAGCGCTCCCCGGTGGCGCAGCCGCAGCCGGGCGGCCTCCAGCGGAGGGATGGGAGCGAGCGGGCCGATCAGGTCGCGCCGGCGCAGCCAGGCCCAGTGCGGGCCGCCGTTGTAGAGGGCGTGCGGGCCGTCGTTGGTCCGGTAGGGGCCGTCGGCGGTGCGGGCCCGGCCGCCGAGCGTGTGGTGGGCCTCGTGGACGGTGACCTCGGCGCCCGCCTCGGCGGCGGTGATGGCCGCGGTCAGTCCGGCGAAGCCGCCGCCGATGACGGTGATGCGATGCATGACTCGGGTTCTCCCTCGGGTCGGGGTCGCGGTCGGGTCGCCTGCGCGGCGCCTGTCTGCCCCTACGACGGTCGAAGGGGTGCCGGATGTGACATGCGGCCGGGAGAAGTGACGTCTGCGCAGGCCGGCGCGGGTTGTCAGTGGCGGGGTGCACCATGGGGCCATGGCGAGGAGAGCGGCGGGGACGGCGGGCGGGCGCGGCACGACGGCGGTGCGCGGGGCGCGGCGCCCGGAGCTGCGGCTGCCGCCGCTGGAGGCACCCGAGGACGGCGGCGCGCTGGAGCCGGACGGGGACTACGACGCGCTGGAGTTCCGGGAGACGGACCTCACCGGCCAGGACGGCGCGGGCGCCCGCTTCATGGACTGCGCGCTGACGGGCTGCGCACTGGACGAGGCGTCGCTGCCCCGGGCCCGGCTGCTCGACACCCGCCTCACCGGTGTACGGGGCGTCGGCACGGACCTCGCGGAGGCGACCCTGCGCGACGTCGAGCTGCTCGACGCCCGCCTCGGCGGCACCCAGCTGCACGGCGCCGTCCTGGAGCGGGTCCTGATCCGGGGCGGCAAGATCGACTACCTGAACCTGCGCCGGGCCCGCCTCAAGGACGTCGTCTTCGAGAGCTGCGTCCTGGTCGAGCCGGACTTCGGGGGCGCCCGCCTGGAGCGGGTCGAGTTCGTGGACTGCGCCTTGAAGCAGGCGGACCTGAGCGCGGCCACCCTGGTCGACGTCGACCTGCGCGGCGCCGCTCCGCTGGAGCTGGCCCGCGGTGTGGACCGGCTCTCGGGCGCGGTGATCAGCCCGGCCCAGCTCCTCGACCTGGCTCCGGTGCTCGCGGCGGAGCTGGGCGTGCGGGTGCTGGCTCAGGGGTAGGGCGGGTGCGGCGGATCACGAGTGGGCGCGTGCTTCGGTCAGGGCCCGCTGCCCGAGGCCGCCGAACAGCACCGTCGTGGTGGCGGCCAGGACGTCGTCCCGGCCGATGGTCCGCCGGTCCCCCGTGCGGGTGGACAGGGCCCCGAGGACATCCTTGGGGAACGGGGGCGCGGCCGCTTCGTCCGGCGTCCCCTGGACGACCGCACCGAAGCGTTCGACCCCGCCCTCGCGGACGACCAGCGCCGCGTCCCGGGCGAGGTCCGTCAGGAACACGCTCGCGATGCCGTCCAGGTCGCGGACCATCACGGGGACGGCCGTCGTCCCCCGGCTCCGCAGCAGCCTCCTGACCCCCGCCTCGAACCTGTGGGCGCCGGCCACGGCACTCGGTGTGCGCGTCCCGCTGCGCCCGCGAGCGGGCACGACGGCACCTTCGGCGTCGTACAGGACACCGGTCAGGGCGCGGAACGTCGGGCTGTGGCCGTACCACTTGGTCCCCACCTCCAGCTCGACGTTCCGGTCGATCGCCTTCAGAAGGTCCCCGGGAACCAGCTTCTTCCGGGACTCCTCCTCCGCCGCCCTCCTCGCGCCGTCGACGATCTCCGTCAGCACGGTCCGCGTCACCGACGCGGCGGCCCGGGCGGCCGGCCGGGAGACGTGCAGCGGGGTCACGTCCCTGAACACCGCTTTGACGAGAGCGGGCTGGAACGGCGGGACGTCCGTGAGCGGGGCGGTCGGGTGGCCCATGCGCTCAGGACACCCGCGGGAAGCGGGACTGGAGGGTCCAGATCGCCGGGTTGTCCGCCAGGTCCTCGTGCAGGTCGGTGAGGTCGGCGAGCAGGTCGTGCAGGAAGTCCCGGGCCTCGCGGCGCAGTTCGGTGTGGGAGAAGGACAGCGGGGGCTCGTCCGCCGGCAGCCACTCCGCCTCGATGTCGACCCAGCCGAAGCGGCGCTCGAAGAGCAGGCGGTCGGTGGACTCGGTGAAGTCCAGCTCCGCCCGCTGCGGCCGGGCGGCCCGGGAGCCCGCCGGGTCCCGGTCGATGTGCTCCACGATGTCGCACAGCGCCCAGGCGAAGTCGAGCACCGGCACCCATCCCCAGGCTGTGGACAGCTCCCGGTCCGCCTTGGTGTCGGCGAGGTACACGTCCCCGCAGAACAGATCGTGCCGCAGGGCGTGGACGTCCGCGCGCCGGTAGTCCGTCTGCGGCGGGTCCGGGAAGCGGGTGGAGAGGGCGTAGCCGATGTCGAGCACGCAGGTGATGGTGTCACGGACCCGGAACGGCCCGCGCCCCGCGCCCCCACCGGTCCCCGGCGCGCACCGTCAGGCCGGTGACGTGGCGCGGCGGACCGCGTCGCGGAGCAGGGCGCGCCGGCGTTCGTGCACGTCCTCGGGCTCGTCGGCGGTCGCCGCGTAGACGTTGCTGACCGGGGACCAGGCCATGGACATGGCGATGACGAGGGCCAGCACGTCGAACGGGTCGCCGGGCCGCACCCGGCCCGCCGCCTGGGCCTCGGCGACGGCCCGGAGCTTGGCGTCGTCGCGGCGGTCGGCGTCGTCGACCAGGTGCCCCGCAGGACGCCGCTCCAGCCGCGCCCAGGTGGCCAGCCGGATGAGGTCGGGACGGCGCAGATACTCGTCGTAGAGGCGCACGGCCCAGTCCGCGAGATCGTCGGCGTCGATCGGCACGACGTTCACGATGCGGTCCAGCGAGCCGAAGAAGATCGCGTCGAACAGCCCGTCCTTGCTGCCGAAGTACGCGTAGAGCTGTGCCTTGTTGGTGTGCGCGGCGGCCACGATCCGCTCGACGCGCGCCCCGGCGATCCCGTGTTCGGCGAACTCCCGGGTCGCGACGTCCAGGATGCGCCGGTGGGTGGCGGCTCCGCGAGAGGTCAGGGGCTGGTCGGGGGTGCGGTCGGGCATCTCCGCAGAATATCCCACGCTCAAACAGAACAGTTGGTTTGCCTGATGCCGCGAGGACGCCTACGCTCAAATAGACCGAACAGTCTGTCTGGAGAGTCGGGGAGAGCCATGAGGACCACCGTGGGCTGGCAGGCGGGGACCCCGGACGGAGCGACGCCGACGCCGAATCCGACGCCGATCCCGACGCTGCGCCGGACGCCGCTGCAACGGCGCGACCTGCGCCCCGACGACATCGCCGTCCGGGTCGACTACTGCGGCGTCTGCCACACCGACCTGCACGTCCTTCGGGCCGGGGCCACCGACGGGAAGGGCCCGGAGCCCCTCGTCCCGGGGCACGAGTTCACGGGAGTGGTGACCGAGACCGGCGCCGCGGTCACCCGCTTCCGGGCCGGGGACCCGGTCGCGGTCGGCAACATCGTCGACTCCTGCGGCGCGTGCGCCATGTGCCGGATCGGCCAGGAGAACTTCTGCCACACCTTCCCCACCCTGACCTACGGCGGCACCGACCGCGTCGACGGCTCGACCACCCTCGGCGGTTACAGCCGCGAGTACGTGCTCGGTGAACGGTTCGCGTACGCCCTCCCCGCAGGCCTGGACCCGGCGGCCGCGGCACCGCTCCTGTGCGCCGGGATCACCGTCTGGGAGCCCCTGCGCGCCCTCGGCGCCGGACCCGGCACCAGCGTCGCCGTGGCCGGTCTCGGCGGCCTCGGCCACCTCGCCGTGAAGTTCGCCGTCGCCCTCGGTGCCGACACCTCGGTGATCAGCCGGTCGCCGGGCAAGGCGGAGGACGCCCGCCGCCTGGGCGCCCGCGGGTTCGTCGTCTCGACGGACCCCGAGCAGCTGGCCGCCGCCCGCGACCGCTTCGACATCGTCATCGACACCGTCTCCGCCCCGCACGACCTCGGCGCCTACCTCCGCCTGGTCGCCCTGGACGGCACGCTCAGCCACCTCGGACACCTCGGACCGGTCACCGTGGAGACCCTCGACCTGCTCATCGGCCGCAAGAAGCTCAGCTCCGCGGGCAGCGGCGGCCGCAAGGAGACCGCCGGGATGCTGGCCTTCTGCGCCGCGCACGGCATCACCGCCGACATCGAACTCCTCCCCTCCGCGCGGGTGAACGAGGCCCTGGACCGCCTGGAGCGGGGCGACGTCCGCCACCGCTTCGTCCTCGACCTCTCCGACCTGGACCGGCCCGGCGACACGGCCCGACGGCACGGCCCGGCGGCCGGATAGGTTTCCCCCGTGATCCTGACCCCGCTGCCCCTCACCCCCGACCACGACATCCCGGGCCCGGTGCTCACCGAACTCACCGCCCTCTACGCCTCCCACCGCGCCTTCCACGCGCTCAGCGGCGACTTCCCCGACCCGGACGACATCCGCCCGGAGCAGGTGGCGGCCGCGCTCGCCGGTGAACTGGCGCGGCCCGGCGCCGAGGTGCTGCTCGCCAGGGACGCGGGCCGGCCGGCCGGAATCGCGGTGACGCTGTCCCGGCACCCCGACCGGTCCGACCCGGACCCGTGGATCGGGCTGCTGATGGTGGACGCGGGACTGACGGGGCAGGGCCGCGGCAGACGGCTGGCGACCCTCGTCGAGGACCGCTTCCGCGCCGCGGGCCGCACCGCCGTACGGCTCGCCGTCCTCGACGGCAACACCGACGGGCTCGCCTTCTGGACCGCCCTCGGCTACACCGTCCTGGACCACCGCCGCGACCTCGGGGCCGACCGCCCGTGCACGGTGCTGCGCAAGGAACTGCCCAGCGACAAGCCGCGCACCCCGCGCCGCGCCGCCCGGGTCGCCGTGCTCGACCCCGAGGGCGCGGTCCTCCTCCTGCGCTACGACAACGTCGAGGTCGGCGTGCACTGGGCGATGCCCGGCGGCGGCCTGGAAGCGGACGAGAGCCCCCGCGAGGGCGCCCTGCGCGAGGTGCGCGAGGAGACCGGCTGGACCGACCTGGAGCCGGGCCCCCTGCTCTGCACCTGGGAACACGACTTCACCCACCTGGGCGTCGGCCCCGTCCGCCAGTACGAGCACATCTACGTCGCCCACGGCCCCCGCCGCGAGCCCACCGGCCCCGACCTCGCCGCCGCCCACGCCGCGGACGGCATCCTCACCTGGCGCTGGTGGAGCCGGGCCGAACTCGCCGAGGCGCCCGAGCCGCTCTGGCCCCCGGACCTGGCCCTGCTGCTCGACACCTTCGAGGGCCACGAGGGGTGAGCCCGCCGTGGGGGCGGCGCCTCAGCGGGAGTCCGGCCTGCCGTCCCCGCGCAGCCAGTGCGCCCAGATCCCCGAGAAGTCCTCGTCCGGCGCCGACTTCTCCACGTACGCCGTGAAGTCCCCGGTGTCCGCGTTGCCGTGGCGGTGGGCGGCGGCCCAGCCGTGCAGCAGGTCCCAGAAGGCGTCGTCGCCGACCGTCTCGCGGATCTTGTGCAGCACCATCGCGCCCCGCTGGTAGACCGGGCTCTCGGAGATGTGTGCCGCGTCGGGCGGGTCCGCGGGCGGGAACGCCCAGACCGAGTCGTTCGCGTCCTCGTCCTCGTAGTACGTCCCGTCGTACAGCGCCTCGAAGGTCTCCTGGGCGGTGTCGCCGCCGTGGTCCTCCTCCCACAGCCACTCCGCGTAGGTGGCGAAGCCCTCGTTGAGCCACATGTCCCGCCAGGTCTTCGGGCTGACCGAGTTCCCGTACCACTGGTGGGCGAGTTCGTGGACGAGCAGGACGGTGTCGGGCGCGCCGGGGAAGTAGGGCCGGTTCTGGGTCTCCAGGGCGTACCCGGCGTCCTCGTCGCGGTCGACGATCGCGCCGGTGGAGGAGAAGGGGTAGGGGCCGAAGTTCTCCCGGGCCCAGTCCATGATCTCGGGGATCCGCTTCAGGATCTTCCGGCTCGCGTCGGCCTGGGTCGGGTCGACGGCCGTGTACACCGGCAGGCCGTCGTCCGTGGTGGAGCGGTCGGTCTCCCACTCGCCGACGGCGACGGTGACGACATGGCTCGCCACCGGCTCGGCGGTGTGCCAGGTGAACGTCGTACGGCCGTCCCGGGTCCGCTCGTCGCGCAACTCGCCGTTGGAGACCACGCCGAGGCCCTTCGGCACGGTCATCGCGAGGTCGTACGTCGCCTTGTCGGAGGGGTGATGGCTGCCGGGGAACCAGGCCATCGAGCCCGTCGGTTCACCCAGTCCGACCGCGCCGTCGGCGGTGGGCAGCCAGCCCTCCTCGGAGTCGTCGGGGTCGGTGATCGTCTCCGGTTCGCCCGAGTACCGGACGGTCACGCGGAACGTCTCCCCGTCGTTCAGTTCCTCGGCCGGGCGGACGGTCAGTTCCTGTCCGGCCCGGTTGAAGCGGGCGTCCCGGCCCTCGACCGTGACCTTCTCGACGTCCAGGCCCTTGAGGTCGAGGTCGAAGGCGGACAGGTCCCGCGTCGCGCGGGCGGTGATCGTCGCGCTGCCGCTGAGGTGCCCGGCCTCGGCGTCGGTGGCGGGGTCGTAGTCCAGGGCCAGGTCGTAGTGGCCGATGTCGTAGCCGCCGTTGCCCGCCTTGGGGAAGTACGGGTCGCGCACGCCCGAGCCGCCGGGGGTGCCGTCGACCGCGCCACCGCCACTGCACGCCGCTAGGGCGAGGACGGTGGCGGTGGCTGCGAGCAGACGGGGGGTGGGTGTGCGCACGACGTGATCCTATGGGGCGTTTCACGTGAAACGCCTGTCGGGACCGCTTGTTGGGGCCGCCTGCTGGGACCGGCCGCGAGCCGCCGGCCGCCGTCCTCGGGTCAGTTCAGCGCCGCCGCACCGGCCTGGGCGAACTTCTCGTCCAGGGTGCCGGACGGCGCCCCCGCGACACCGATACCGGCGATCGGCGCCTTGTCCGCGGTGACCGGGACGCCGCCGCCCAGGAACAGGGTGCCCGGGATGTCCTTCAGGTTCGGGGCGTTCTCCAGCCGGCCCTCCAGCTCGCTGGTCGGGGCGTTCCAGGAGACGGCCGTGTACGCCTTCTTCTCCGCCGACTCGTAGGACTGCGGGCCGGCGCCGTCACCGCGCATCGTGAGGATCGTGTTGCCGTTGCGGTCGACGACCGCGACCGTGACCCGCTGGCCCTCCTTCTTCGCGGCCTTCAGGGCGGCCTGCGCGGCCTCCGTGGCGGCGTCGATCGTCAGGTGCGTGGAGGTGGTGGTGTCGCGCTTGCCGGCCGCGGCGGCGGGAGCGGCGGAGACCGCGGAGTCCTGGGCTGCCCCGGGCGCCGAGGCGTTGGCGGCCACCGTGCCGAAGGTGCCGGCGGCGACGGCGGCGAGCACGGCGCCGCCGGTGGCGATGCGGGCGCGACGGGAGAGGGTCTTCTTCATGGTGGTCTGCTCCTCCGGGTGGGGGCGGTCGGGTTCGTGCTCTCCACTCTCCGGCCCGCACCGGGGGCGCACGGTCGCCGTTCCGGCTGTTCGTGGGCGACGGAACGGGCGACGGCCGGGTCGTCCGATCGGTTGACCCACGAGGCGTCCGAAGAGGGCACCATGGGAGTGTTCGCGCAGCTCAGCGGTCATCTGCGGCACGTTGGACGAACAGCGCGGCAGGAGAGACCGGCGGAAGGAGGCGGGTGACGGATGCCGAAGCCGTACGACCACCCGGACACCCGGTGGCTCGGGGCCGTCATGCACGTGGCGTTCTTCCTGCTGCTCGGCGGTGCCCTGGCCCGCTTCCTGCTGCGCCACCCCGGAGAGCCCCGCACCCCGTGGATCCTCGCCCTGTCCCTCGCCCTCGCCGTGCTGCACCTGCTCGGGCCCGTCCTGAGCGGGCCCGGGCCGTCCGGTCCCGCCGTGCCGCCCGCCCGGCGGCGCCTGGCCTGGCTGGGCCTGGTCGTCGTGGTGTGGATGGTGCTGGTCGTGCTGGCGCCCAGCTTCGCCTGGTGCGCGGTGCCCCTCTTCTACACCGGCCTGCGCACCCTGCCCGCCCGGGCGGCGCTCGTCCTGGTCACCGTCCTGACGGTGTTCGTCGTCGCCGCGCAGCTGCGGCTGGCCGGCGGCTTCGACCCCAACCTGCTGCTCGCCCCGCCCGCCGTCGCCGCCATCGCCGCGGCCGTGTTCCTGCACACCGAGCGGCAGGCGGCCCGGCAGCGCGCGCTGATCGACGACCTGATCCGCACCCGCCGCGAACTCGCCGCCTCCGAACGCCGCGAGGGCACCCTCGCCGAGCGCCAGCGGCTGTCCATGGAGATCCACGACAGCCTCGCCCAGGGCCTGTCCAGCCAGCGGATGCTGCTCCAGGCCGCCGAGCGGGTCTGGGAGGCCGACCCGGCCAAGGCCCGCACCCACGTCCGGGGCGCCGCCTCCGTCGCCGAGCACAACCTGGCCGAGGCCCGCCGCTTCGTCCACGACCTGGCCCCGGCCGACCTCGCTCGCGGCGGCGGCCTGGAGGCCGCGCTCCGGTCCCTGGCCGCCCGGGAGTCCGGCGACCACCTCACCGTCCGCGTCCACGTCGACGACGGCGCCCGCGTCCCGCCGCTGCCCGACCGCGTCCAGTCGGCCCTGCTGCGCATCGCCCAGGGCGCGCTGGCCAACGTCCGGGAGCACGCGGGCGCGTCCACCGCCGCGCTCAGCCTCACCCTCCTCGACGACGAGGTCGTCCTGGACGTCACCGACGACGGGCACGGCTTCGACCCGGCGGAGCCGTCCGACGCCCCCGCCGGGCTGCGCGGACACGGACTGCCCGCCATGCACGCCCGGTTGCGCCAGCTGGGCGGCACCCTGACCGTCGAGTCCGCGCCCGGCGAGGGCACCGCGCTGTCCGCCGCCGTCCCCCTGGACCCGCCCCGGACCGACCCGGCGGCTCCGGCCGACCCGCAGGAGGCACCCCGATGACCGACCCGGCAGACGGCGGGCCCGCCCCCGTGCGCATCCTGGTCTGCGACGACCACGTCGTCGTACGCGCCGGGCTGCTCGCCCTGCTCGACAGCGCCCCCGGCATCGAGGTGGCCGGTGAGGCGGGCACCGGCGAGGAGGCCCTCGCGCTGGCCGCACGGCTGGCGCCGGACGTGGTCCTGATGGATCTTCAGCTCGGCGCGGGCATCGACGGCGTGGAGACCACCCGCCGCCTCACCACGGGCTCCGGCCGCACACCGCACGTCCTCGTACTGACGACCTACGACACCGACGCCGACATCACCCGCGCCATCGAGGCGGGCGCGACCGGCTACCTGCTCAAGGCCGAACGCCCCGAGGAACTGTTCGCCGCCATCCACGCCGCCGCCGAGGGCCGTACGGCTCTGTCCGGGCCGGTCGCGGGCCGGGTCATGGCCAACCTGCGCAGGCCGCGCCCCGCCCTCACCGACCGCGAGCGCGACATCCTGGCCCAGCTCGCCACCGGTCTCGGCAACCGGGAGATCGCCCGCGCCCTGTTCATCAGCGAGGCCACGGTGAAGACGCATCTGCGCCGCATCTACGACAAGCTCGGCGTCGACACCCGCGCGGGCGCGGTCGCGGTGGCCAAGGAGCAGCGCCTGCTGCCCTGACACCCCGGCCCCCGCCCCCGCGCCGTCCCGTCGACTCGGACGCCGAAGGCCCCCCGGCCGGACGTCCGGGGGGCCTTCGTACGGATGGCACGGGCGGTGAACGTCAGACGTTCACGCCGAAGTCCTGGGCGATGCCCACCAGGCCCGAGGCGTAGCCCTGGCCGACGGCGCGGAACTTCCACTCGGCGCCGTTGCGGTACAGCTCGCCGAAGACCATGGCGGTCTCGGTGGCCGCGTCCTCGGACAGGTCGTAGCGGGCGATCTCGGCGCCGCCGGCCTGGTTGAGGATGCGGATGTAGGCGTTGCGCACCTGGCCGAAGTTCTGCGAGCGGTTCTCCGCGTCGTAGATCGAGACCGGGAAGACGATCTTCTCGATGTCGGCCGGCAGACCGGCCAGGTTGACGTTGATCGCCTCGTCGTCGCCGGCGCCCTCGCCGGTGCGGTTGTCACCGGTGTGGACGATGGTGTTGTCCGGCGTCTGCTTGTTGTTGAAGAAGACGAAGTGGGCGTCGGAATAGACCTTGCCCTGGGTGTTGACCGCGATCGCGGAGGCGTCGAGGTCGAAGTCGGTGCCGGTGGTGGTGCGGACGTCCCAGCCGAGCCCCACGGTGACTTCGGTCAGGCCCGGAGCCTCCTTGGTGAGCGAGACGTTGCCACCCTTGGACAGGCTTACAGCCATTGTTGGGAGTCCCTTCCCTCGTTTACGTACGGCAAGAAAGCTACAGCTACCACCATGAACGACGAGAGGGGTCCACAAGGTTCCACCTCTCTTTACTTTCTTTACCGAGGCCGAGGCCGAGGACCCGGCCCGGAAACCGGGAGCCGGACGGGTTCGGGATATTGGGATGACGCGGGCCGCTCGCGGGCGGGAACATGGAGGGCATGTCCGGTCCCCATGTCATCCGCGGCTCCGTCTGCCTGCCCGAGGCCGAGCTGGTCTGGCGTTTCTCGCGCTCCTCGGGGCCCGGCGGACAGCACGTCAACACCACGGACACGGCGGTGGAGCTGCGCTTCGACCTGGCGCGGACCGAGGCCCTGCCCGAGGTGTGGAAGCAGCGGGCGCTGGAGCGGCTGGCCGGGCGCCTGTCCGACGGGGTCGTCACCGTCCGCGCCTCCGAGCACCGCTCCCAGTGGCGCAACCGCGAGACGGCCGCCGTACGCCTGGCCGCCCTCCTCGCCGAGGCCACCGCGCCCCCGCCCAGGCCCCGCAGGCCGACCCGCATCCCGCGCGGTATCAACGAGCGCCGGCTGCGGGAGAAGAAGCAGCGCTCGCAGACCAAGCGGGGGCGCTCCGCGCGGGACTGGGACTGACCGGGAGGACCCCCGCGCCTCAGTCCAGCGCCAGCACGCCGACCGTCTCCTCCTCGGCCTTCTCCCCGTTCGGACGGAAGCCGAGTCCCAGGTAGAAGTTCTCGGGGCCGTTCTCGCCGGGGTGCCAGGTGACGAAGCACTCCGTGCCGCCGCGGCGCCGGATCTCGGCGGTCACCGACTCCACGGCGAAGCGGCCGTAGCCCCGGCCCTGCTCCCCGGCGGCGATGTTCAGCCGCCACAGGCCGGAGCGCAGCGCGCTGCCGTCGTCGTACCAGTCGATGCCGAAGAAGCCCATGAGGAAGCCGACGGGGCGATCGCCGTCGAGGATCAGGCGCGGCCAGGCCTTCTCGGGGTGGACGTAGGCCTCGGCGAGGGACTTCACCACCGGGGAGACGGCGAACTCCTGCTCGGGCCGCACCCGTATGGCGAGGGCGGCCTCGATGGTGGCGGGGGTGATCTTCTCCAGGCGGAGCGTGGTGCCGGTCGTCATGCGCGCACCCTAGGTCGGCACCCGCGCACCGGACGAGCCGTTTACCGCTCGGCCCGTCTGCCGCTCGGCCGTCACCGCTCAGCCCAGCTGCCGGTACCGCCCCCGGAAGTACGTCAGCGGCCCCCCGTCCGCGCTGGGCAGCGCGGCGGTCAGGACCCGGCCGATCACCAGGGTGTGGTCGCCGGCCGGCACCCGCTGCTCGGTGCGGCACTCCAGGGTCGCCAGGGCGCCGCCCGCCAGGGGAGCCCCGGTCGCCTCGCCGCGCACGTACGGGATGTCCGCGAACAGCAGGCGGTCGCTGACGCGGCCCTTCATCGCGAAGCGCCCCGCGATGTGCCGCTGGCTCTCGGTGAGGACGGAGACCGCCCACAGGGGCTGCTCGTCCAGCAGGTCGTCCATGCGGGAGCCCTCGCGCAGGCTGACCAGGACCAGCGGCGGGTCCAGGGACACCGACATGAAGGCGGTGGCCGTCATCCCGACGTCCTCGCCGTTTGGTGCTAGTGGGTCGTCGGGGTCCAGCGGCGGCTCCTGCGCGGTCACCAGGACCACGCCCGAGGCCAGCCGGGACATGGCGGCACGGAACTCCTCGTTGCTCACCCCCTCAGCATGCCCGGGAGCGGGCGAGGGCAACGGGGCCGCGGGGGCGGCGGGAGACCCGGGATACGTGAGAGACGGAGTGTTCGGCACCCCTTCACGCTAATCTCCGGGGCGTGGGCGGGGCATCGGACCCCGGTCCGAACCGGGACCTAGGACCACGGAAGGAGACGTGCGCATACCCCACAGACTTTGCGTTCGGTACACGCGCAGGGAACCCGTAGAAAACCCAGAAACCCCACTCAATTGTTCATGTTTTACTGTGACTTGAGTCACAAGGGGCGGTAATTGTTGACCCTGTGTACCGAGTGGGGAGCGCACTGTGATTCAGTGGCGGGGAACCTGCAAGGGCACCATCAGTAAAGGCGCCGAAGAGAACCCTTGATTCACTGCGAGGTCTCGGGGGGAGGGCGAGCATGGAGACCGACTCGGAGCCCTATGTCCGCCTTGCGTCCCTGCGTCAACTGCACCAGGCCATGGCCGACATGAACAAGGCCCGCAGCCTGGCCGACACCCTGCAGGCCGTCGCCGACGGCGTCGTCCAGGCCCTCGGGTACGAGCTGGCTTGCGTCAACCTGGTCGGCCCCGACGGCGATCTCGTCGTCGCCGCCTTCGCGGGCAACCCGGCCGCCGAGGCGCTCATCACGGGCCGCTCGGGCTCCCGGGAGTCCTGGGACCGGCGCCTGAACATGGGCGAGCAGTGGGGCGACCTGATCTTCATACCCCACACCGAGGGCTGGGTCCTCGACGACGACGACGTCCCGCAGTGGTACACCGACGGGCCCGCGCCCCGCTTCGAGGACGAGTGGCACCCCTCGGACCGGCTCTTCGCCCCGATGTACGCGCCGGGCCCGCAGGGCGGCGGCAACAGCGGCGAGCTGATCGGCGTCCTTTCCGTGGACCGCCCGCGCAACGGCCGCCGCCCCGGTGCCTGGGGCCGCGAGGCTTTGCAGATGTACGCGTTCCAGGCCGCCATCGCGATCAGCAACGCCCGGCTCCGCTCCAACATGCAGCGCGCCCTGGTCCGCCTGGAGCGCGACCAGCAGGCGCTCAGGGCCAGCGAGGAGAGCTTCCGGCAGGCCTTCGAGTACGCCCCCTCCGGCATGGCCATCGCCGAGATGGGCGGCGACCAGCACGGCCGCATCCTGCGCACCAACGACGCGCTGTGCCGGCTGCTGGGCCGCCGCGCCTCCGCGATGCGCCGCTACGCCTTCTCCGACCTGGTGCACCCCGAGGACATCGGCACCCTGCTGCGCACCTCCGCCGAGGGCGGCCGGGCCGAGCTGCGCCTGGGCCGCCGCGACGGCACCTACGTCTGGGTCTCGCTCCGCAACAGCGTCGTCGCGGACGCCGCCGACGGGCCGCGCTTCCTGCTCACCCACGTCGAGGACATAGAGGAGCGCAAGCGCCGCGAGCTGCAGCTCGCCCACCGCGCCTCCCACGACTCCCTCACCGGCCTGCCGAACAGCGCCGAGCTGCGCTCCCGGCTGGCCGCCCGGCTGTGCCAGCGCCCGCAGTCCTCGCACGCGGCCGTGGCCGACGCCATGGACGCCGCCTACGGGCACTCCGCCGTGTTCGACTCCGGCGGCCACAGCTTCGACTTCGGCGCCGCCGCGGAGCCGTACGGGGCCTTCGACCACCACGTGCACGCCGTGGCGCCCGCGGACGGGCGCGACGACGGCACCAAGGGGCTCGCGGTCCTCTTCTGCGACCTGGACGGCTTCAAGTCGATCAACGACCGGTTCGGGCACAACGCGGGCGACGCCGTGCTGATCGAGGTCGCCCGGCGGCTCAGCGGCGGTGTCCGCGACGGCGACACGGTGGCCCGGCTCGGCGGCGACGAGTTCGTGATCCTCGCCAACGGGCTCGGCCGGGCCGACGCCCAGGACCTCGCCGCACGGCTGCGGGGCGAGATCATCCAGCCGATCCGGGCCGAGGGCCGGGCCGTCCGCGTGGGCGCCAGCTTCGGCATCGGCTGGGCCCACTGCGGGATGACGGCGGACGAGGTCCTGAAGTCGGCTGACGAACGGATGTACGTCGAGAAACGATCTCGTCCCAAACAGCACCGCCGAGCCGGATGATCAGCAGGTCAGCGCCTTGATGCGGTCTGAGTCACCCGTTTGGGTCAGCTGGAGCGGGTAGGCTCGCCATCTCACACATCCGTACCGCACCACGCACCGCATCTGGTTAGGAGACCTAGGGATGACGCCCGGCAACAACGGCGCGAGCACGCCCGAGGACGACGACCCCTTCGGCTACCTCTACGCCGACGGGCAGGCCAACGGGGCCCAGCCGCCGTCCGGTGGCTACGGCTACCCGAACTCGGTCAACCGGGTGCGTCCCGTCGGCACACGGCAGTACGGCGCACCGCAGGGCCAGGGCGCGCAGACCGCCGCCTACGGCCAGGCCGCCCCGCCCCAGCAGGGCGCCTACGGCCAGCCGCAGGGGGCGTACGGGCAGCCGAACGCGCACTACGCCGCGCCGGAGACCTTCCCCGGCGGTGGCGGTCCCGGGGGTCCGCAGCAGCCGTCGGGGCACGGCGGGGGCGGCGGACGCCGCGGTCCGAACACCAAGGGTCTGCTGATCGGTGCGGTGGCGGTCGTCGCCGCGGTGGTCATCGGCATCGCCGTGGCCATGACCAGCAGCGGCTCCGACGACGACAAGGGCGGCGACGAGGCGGGCGGCGACACCGCGCCCACCCAGTCCGCGAGCACCGGGCCGAGCCCGTCGGCGAGCGAGGGCGGCGACGACGAGGACGTCGAGCTGCCCTCCGTCGAGGCCAAGGCGATGCGGCTGGGCGGCGCGGCCTCCCTCGCCTCGGACGTGGAGGGCGCCCAGTCGGACGGCGGCGTCTACGTGGCCAACCTCAACCAGCCGGGCGCCTCGGTCACCTGGACGGTGAACGGCATTCCCGACGACGGCCTCTACACCCTCTTCACCACCTACAGCGCGGCCGGCGAGGACCAGTCGATGACCCTCACGGTCAACGGCAAGGAGTTCGGCAGCAAGCTGAACCTGGGCAACTTCGCGGGCGCCAAGGACGGCGACTTCGCCAAGGGCTGGACCAAGACCTACGCCTGGCCCACCCTCAACAAGGGCACCAACACCATCACGCTGTCCTGCGCCGACGGCGACAAGTGCAACGTCCTGCTGGACCAGTTCTCCCTGAAGAAGGGCCAGGTCAAGGACTAGGGCCCGGTCGGCGGGCCCCGGTTCGCCAGGCCCCGGTGGCCAGGCCCGGTCCGTCAGGCCCGGTCCGTCAGGCCGCGCCCGCCTCCGCGGTCACCGCGACGCCGCGTCCGAGCAGCTCCTCGTATGCCGCCCGGTCGAACTCGCCGGCCACCGGTGCCAGCACCGTCGCCGCCGACAGGGCGACCGCGCGGGCCAGCCGGTCCGGCCAGGGCAGGTGCTCCACCAGGCCGGAGAGCAGCCCCGCGACCGCCGAGTCGCCCGCGCCGGTCGGGTTGCCGCGGACGTGGGCCGGCGGGGCGGCGCGCCAGCGGCCCTCCGGGGTCACCGCGAGCAGGCCCTCGGCGCCCAGCGAGGCGACCACCGAGCGGGCACCGCGGCGCCGGGCGGCCTGCGCGGCACGCTGCGGCTCGTGCGAGCCGGTCAGCTCGGCCAGCTCGTCGGCGTTCGGCTTGATCAGGTCCGGGCGGGCGGCGAGCCCCCGCCGCAGCGGCTCCCCGCTGGTGTCGAGCAGCACCGGCACGCCCGCGGCACGCGCGGCACGCACCAGCCCGGCGTACGCGCCCACCGGGACGCCCGGCGGCAGGCTGCCGCACAGGGCCACCGCGGCGGCGCCGGTCAGCAGGTCCTCGTACGTCTCCTGGAAGGCGTTCCACTCGGCGGGCGCGACGGCCGGGCCCGGCTCGTTGAGCTGGGTGGTGTCGCCGGTGCGCTCGTCGACGACGGCGATGGTGCGCCGCGTCGCCCCCGCGACGGGCACGAGCGCGTCGGTCACCCCGCGCACGCCGGTCAGCCCCTCGCGCACGACGCCCCCGGTGGTGCCGCCCGCGAAGCCGGTGACCGTCACCTCGTGTCCGAGGGCCGCCAGCACCCGGGCCACGTTCAGCCCCTTGCCGCCGGGCCGCTCGGTCACCTCGGTCACCCGGTGGGAGGCGTGGGGCCTGAGGCCCTGGACGCGGTAGGTGATGTCGAGCGCGGTGTTGAGAGTGACGGTGAGGATCACCGTGCCGACCTCCCCCGATCGTGTGCGGCTGAATGTGCCCGCGGAGCTGTGCCCCACGACACGATCATGCCAAACGGCGGGCGGTCGGCCCAGCCCCCCGGGTCGGCCGTCACCGGCAGACCCCGGGCGGACTCGGGGACGGATCAGCCCAGTTGGGGATCGACCACCCATTCGCCCCGGCGCATCACACCCACCAGGTCGAAGGCGTCGTCCAGGACCACCAGGTCGGCGTCCTTGCCGGGCTCCAGCGAGCCGATCCGGTCGTCCAGGCCCAGCAGCCGCGCCGGGTTGGCGGAGATCGCGGCGACGACGTCCCCGACGGGCAGTCGGTCCACCGTCACCGCCCGCTTGAAGGCGCGGTCCAGGGTGAGCGTGGAGCCCGCGATCGAGCCGCCCTCCACCAGCCGGGCCACGCCGTCCGCGACCTCGACCTCCATCGGGCCCAGCAGATAGCGGCCGTCGCCGAAGCCGGCCGCGTCCATCGCGTCGGTGATGAAGGCGACCCGGGCGGCACCCGCGTGGTGGAAGGCCAGCTGGAGCGCGGCCGGGTGCAGATGCGTGCCGTCGTTGATCAGCTCGACGGTGATCCGCTCGTCCTCCAGCAGCGCCGTGATCGGCCCCGGGGCGCGGTGGCCGACCGGGGGCATCGCGTTGAACAGGTGCGTGGCGACGGTGGCGCCCGCGTCGATGGCCTGCACGGTCTGCTCGTACGTCGCGTCGGTGTGCCCGACGGCCGCGATCACGCCGTGCTCGACGAGCAGCCGTACGGAGTCCAGGCCGCCCGGCAGCTCGGTCGCCAGCGTCATCATCTTCGTGTGGCCGTGCGCCGCGTCGACCAGCTTGCGCACCTCCGCCGGGTCCGGGGCGCGCAGCAGCTGCTCGTCGTGCGCGCCCTTGCGGCACGGCGAGATGAACGGCCCCTCGAAGTGGATGCCAACGATGTCGCCCTGCTGCGCCAGCTCGGCGAGCATCCCGGCGTGCCGGGCGAGGAAGTCCAGATCACCGGTGACGGCGGAGGCGACCACCGTGGTGGTGCCGTGCCTGCGGTGGGTCTCGACGCCGCCCAGGATCTCCTCGGCGGTGCCGCCGGCGAAGGACGCTCCGCCGCCGCCGTGGTTGTGGATGTCGACGAAGCCGGGGACCACCCAGTGGCCCGACACGTCGACGGTCTCGGCCTGCGGGGGAGCCGTGTCCGCGATCCGCGTGCCGTCGACGATCACGCGGCCGTCGTCCACGGTCCCGGTGGGCAGTACCACCCGGGCACCGGCGAGAACCTTGCTTGGGGCCATCAGGTGGTTACCTCCGGGGGAGTCGCGGCCGTGGCGGCCGTGGAAGCTGTGGACGTCGGAGCAGCGGGAGCAGTCGGAGCGGCGGTGTCGAGCAGGTCCCAGGCGATCAGCCCGGCACCCAGGCAACCGGCGGTGTCCCCGAGTGCGGCGGGGACGATCTCCGGCAGTTTCTGGAAGGTGACGCGCCGCCGGACGGCGTCCCGCAGCGGTGAGAACAAGGTTTCCCCGGCCTCGGCGAGGCCGCCACCGATGATCAGGACGCGGGGGTCCAGCAGGGTGAGCGCGGTGACCAGCCCGTCGGCGAGCGCGTCCACGGCGTCCTGCCACACGGCGAGCGCGCGGGCGTCCCCGGACTCGACGGCCTTGGCGCAGTCGGCGGCGTCCGCCGCCGGGTCGCCGCAGACCTGAGCCCACGCCTGGCTGACCGCCGACGCGGACGCGAACCGCTCCAGGCAGCCACGCTGTCCGCACGGACAGGGGAGGCCGCCGGGACGTACGACGACATGGCCGATCTCGCCCGCGAAGCCGTGGGCGCCCGCCTCGACCCGGCCGTCGATGCCGATGGCGCCCGCGATCCCGGTGCCCAGCGGCACGAACAGGAACCGGTCGGCCCCCCGCCCGGCACCGATGCGGCCCTCGGCGAGCCCGCCGGTGCGCACGTCGTGGCCGAGGGCGACCGGGATTCCGCCGAGCCGCTCGCCGAGCAGCGTCCGCAGCGGTACGTCGCGCCAGCCGAGGTTGGCCGCGTACACGGCGACGCCCTCCTCGGGGTCGACGATGCCGGGGACGGCGACACCGGCGGCGCCGGCCGGCTCGCCGAACCGGTCCGCGCCGTAGGCACGCAGCTCGGCGGCGAAGTCCAGGATGCCCGCGACGACCGCCTCGGGTCCCCGCTCGCGGCCGGTCGCCCGGCGTGCCTGGTGCAGCAGTTCGCCCCCAGGTCCCGCCAGGGCGGCCTTCATCCCGGTGCCGCCCACATCGAGGGCGATGACATGTCTCACGGGGACAGTGTGGCCCGTACACCCGGGAGAGGTCTAGTCCACTGTGGTGGTGTAGACCTTAATCCGGTAAGCGAACGCGCGAACGAGCAAGTCAGGGTTGGGGAACAGGGTGCAGCGGCTTAGGACTGGAACGATCGCGGTGGTGTCCGCACTGGGCATGACGGCGGTCCTCGGCGGCTGTGGCCTCACCGGCGACTCCGACGGGGTGACCCTGAAGCTGGTCGCCGCCGACTACGGCGACAGCAAGGACAACAGCTCCCAGAAGTACTGGGACGAGCTGGTCAAGTCCTACGAGGCCAAGAACCCCGATGTGCGGGTGGACGTCACTGTCTACTCCTGGAACGACGTCGACCGCAAGGTCCGCGAGCTGGTCGAGGCGGGCAAGGCGCCCGACATGGCGCAGATCGGCGCCTACTCCGACTACGCGGACCAGGACCTGCTCTACCGGGCCGACGACGTGCTCTCCATCCCGGTCCAGGCCGACTTCGTCTCCCAGCTGGCCGGCGCGGGCCAGGTCAACGGCGTGCAGTACGGCCTGCCCTTCGCGGCCTCTACCCGCGTCCTCTTCTACAACAAGACCCTCTTCGACAAGGCCGGGGTCCAGCCGCCCAAGTCCTGGGACGACCTCGCCGAGGCCGCCGAGGCGCTCAAGGAGAAGGGCGTGAAGTACCCGTACGCCCTGCCGCTCGGCTCCGAGGAGGCGCAGGCCGAGACGATGCAGTGGATGCTCAGCGGCGGGGGCGGCTACACCGACGACGTCGGCACCTACGCCGTCGACTCCCCGCAGAACGTCACCACCTTCACCTGGCTGCGGGACGAACTGGTCGGCAAGGGCCTCACCGGGCCGGTCGCCCCCGGCAAGCTCGACCGCGCCGACGCCTTCGCCGCGTTCGCCAACGGGGACGTGGGCATGCTGAACGGCCACCCCTCACTGATGAAGACGGCCTCCGACAAGGGCGTGAAGTACGGCATGGTGACCACGCCGGGCATCGACGGCGAGAGCAAGAACACCCTCGGCGTCTCCGACTGGATGACGGCCTTCAGGAAGAACGGCCACCAGGACGAGATCGGCGACTTCCTCGACTTCGTCTACAGCGAGGAGAACGTCCTCGACTTCTCCCGCGAGTACGACCTGCTGCCGGTGACCACCTCCGCCTCCCAGACCATGAGCACCGCGGCCGAGGACAGGAACCTCAAGCCGTTCCTTGACGAGCTGCTGCTCTCCGAGCTGTACCCGGTCGGCAAGACGTCCTGGGCCTCGGTCAGCGCGGACGTCAAGAAGCACATCGGCGAGGCGGTCGCCCCCGGCCGCAGCCCCAGGGAGGTCCTCGGGCAGATCCAGGCGACCGCGATGAAGGCGGGCAGCGCGGAGTAGCGGCCGCTGTCGGTGGCGGGCGTTACGGTGCCGTACATGGAACCGGGACAGCTGGCCGAGCGGGAGCGCCGCATCCTCGCACTGGAACGCCGCGGCTTCTCCGGCCCCGGCGCCAAGGAGCGCGCCATCCGCGAGGAGCTGGGCCTGGCCCCCGTCCGCTACTACCAGCTCCTCAACGCCCTCCTCGACGACCCCCGCGCCCTGGCGACCGACCCGGTGACGGTCAACCGCCTGCGCCGCGTCCGCGAGTCCCGCCGCGCGGAGCGCTGAGGCCGCGCGCCGAGCGGGCCCCCGCGCCGGTTCGTCCGGCGTGCCGTGCGGGAGAGGCAGGTCCCCAGCGGGCCGGTGGTCAACGGGCGCCGGGAGCCGGCCGGCGGGATGCGGCTCGCGGGCGACGCGTGCGCCCGGGTCCGGCGGGATAGGTTCGCGGTATGGGCAGCCACCAGGACTCCAGCCGAGACGACTCCCCACACCCCCTGCCGACGCCCGCGACGGCGGCCGGACGCGAGGGGCTCGACGCGATCCTCGCGCGCCCCGGCCGCGCGGTGGTCGCGCTCGACTTCGACGGCACGCTCGCGCCGATCGTGCCCGACCCCGACCGGGCCCGCGCCCACCCGCAGGCCGTACCGGCGCTCGCGGCCCTGGCCCCGAAGGTCGCCTCGATCGCCGTGATCACCGGCCGCCCCGCCGAGGTCGCCGTCCACCACGGCGGCTTCGCGGACGTCCCCGGCCTCGACCGCCTCGTCGTCCTCGGCCACTACGGCGCCGAGCGCTGGGACGCCGCCACCGGCACCCTCACCACGCCCGAACCGCACCCCGGCGTCGCCGCCGTCCGCGCCGAGCTGCCGGGACTGCTGGAGCGGTCCGGGGCGGCGGAGGGCACCTGGACGGAGGACAAGGGCCACGCGGTCGCCGTCCACACCCGCCGCGCCCCCGACCCGCAGGCCGCCTTCGACGCCCTGCGGGCCCCCCTCACCGACCTGGCCTCCCGGCACGGCCTGATCGTCGAACCGGGCCGCATGGTCCTCGAACTGCGTCCACCCGGCATGGACAAGGGCGCGGCCCTGCGCTCGTACGTCCACTCCCTCGACGCCGGTTCCGTCCTCTTCGCCGGGGACGACCTCGGCGACCTCCCGGCCTACGCGGCCGTCGACACCCTCCGCGCCGAGGGCACCCCGGGGCTCCTGGTCTGCAGCGGCAGCGACGAGGTGACGGAGCTGAGCAAGCGCGCGGACGTCGAGGTGGCCGGTCCGCCCGGAGTGGTGGCCCTCCTGGCGGCCCTCGCGCACCGGCTGGCCTGAGACAAGGTCACGGACGGTTCCCCCGCGTGTCACAGGCGTGTCCTGACGCCGCGGGCGGGGGAACCCGGTCTCCCGTCCACACGGTCTTGGGGGGCGTAAAGCCTGCTCAGCGGGGCCCAGAACCGTGGAGGAACACCCCATGTCCGCTCGGAAGACGCCGATGCTCGCCCTCGCCGCCCTGGCCCTCGGCCTGACCCTGACCGCCTGTGGCAACGGCGGCAGCGGCGGGAACGGCGGCAGCAACGACGACGCCGCCCCCGCCGCCACCGCTGCGAGCACCGCGCAGTCCACCACCCCGACCACCCCCACCACCGGCGGCACGTCCTCGGACACCCCGCAGGGCACGCAGCCGGACCAGGACACGGGCACGGGCACGGGCACGGGCGAGAAGTGCACCGACCAGCTGAACTACGCCGGTGACCCGCGGTCGAACGCCGAGATCAACTCGATCGGCGCGGACACCGGCACCTGCCCGCCGGTCCAGTCGGGCGGCACGCAGTCCGGCACCCCGAAGGAGGACGGGGTGAAGTGCACGGACCAGCTGAACTACGCCGGTGACCCGCGGTCGAACGCCGAGATCAACTCGATCGGCGAGGAGACCGGCACCTGCCCGCCGGTCCAGGACAAGTAGCCCCCGCTCAGCCCCGCAGCGCGTCCAGTTGCTCCAGGAACCACCGCGCCGGGGGCAGCGCGGTGCCGGCGGCCGCGAGCCGCTTCGACCGCTCGGCCCGCTCCCCGGCCGGCAGGGAGAGCGCCTCGTGCAGCGCGTCCGCGGTGCCGACCACGTCGTACGGGTTCACCACCACCGCGTCCTCGCCCAGCTCCTCGTACGCCCCCGCCTCCCGCGACAGCACCAGCGCGCACCCCGTGTCGGAGACGACCGGCACCTCCTTCGCGACCAGGTTCATCCCGTCCCGGACGGGGTTGACGAGTGCCACGTCCGCCAGCCGGTACGCCGCCAGCGACCGGGCGAAGTCGTCCTTCAGGTTCAGCACGACCGGCGTCCACCCCGGCGTGCCGAACTCCTCGTTGACCGCCTCGGCGACCCGCCGCACTTCGGCCGTGTAGTCCCGGTACACGGCGAGGTCCTGCCGTGAGGGGTAGGCGAAGGCGACGTGCACGACCCGCTCGCGCCACTCGGGCCGGCCCGCCAGCAGCTCCCGGTAGGCCAGCAGCCCCCGCACGATGTTCTTGGACAGCTCGGTCCGGTCCACCCGCACGATCGTGCGGCGGCCCTCCCCGATCTCCTTCCGCAGGTCCGCCATCCGCTCCTCGACGTCGGCCTCGTGCGACCGCGCGCGCAGGAAGTCCCCGTCGGCGCCCAGCCCGTGCACGCCGATCTCCGTGCCGCCGAGCCCGCCCACCACGGCGTCGCAGCAGGCGGTGAACGCGTCGGCCCAGCGCCGGGTGAGGAAGCCGAGCCGGTCGGCGCCCAGCATCCCGCGCAGCACCTGCTCGGCGATGTCGTCCGGCAGCAGCCGGAAGTAGTCGACCGGGGCCCACGGCGTGTGCGAGAAGTGGCCGATCCTGAGGTCCGGACGCAGCTCGCGCAGCATCCCCGGCACCAGCGTCAGGTGGTAGTCCTGGACGATCGCGACCGCGCCCTCCGCGGCCTCCTCGGCCAGCGCCTCGGCGAAGGCCCGGTTGTAGGCCTCGTAGGAGGCCCACTGCCGCCGGAACTCCGCGTCGAAGACCGGCTCCAGGGGCGTCTGGTAGAGCATGTGGTGCACGAACCACAGCACCGAGTTGGCGATCCCGTTGTACGCGTCCGCGTGCACCTCGGCCGGTACGTCCAGCATCCGTACGCCGTCCTCGCCGACCCCGCGCCGCACCGCCTCGCGGTCGCCCTCGCCCAGCGCCGAGCACACCCACAGCGCACCGGCGTCGGGTCCGATGGCCGACAGCCCCGAGACCAGCCCGCCACCACCGCGTTTGGCGTGCAGCGACCCGTCCTCCCGCACCTCGTACGAGACGGGCCCCCGGTTGGAGGCGACCAGCACCTGAGCAGCACCGAACCTTGAAGCCATACGCCTCAACCTAGCCCGGCCCCTCCCGCCTCAAACGTCTCCCCACACCACCCCGGCGGCGATTCGGTCACACGGCCCGCCGTCAGGCCACCCTCCGGGCCGTGTACTCCGCGATCCCCGTCATCGGGGGGCGTTCCTCGGTGTCCACGGTGTAGGTGTGCGGCTCGAAGCCGTCGGCGCCGCGTTCGAACTGGGTGAGGGCCGGGCGGACCAGGTGGCCGCGGGCCAGCCGGAGCTGGGCGGTGCGGTAGATCGCGGCTGCCATCCGGCCCAGCGCCCGCCCGTCCTGGTGGCGGTGGACGCGGACCCCCACGTCGACCTGCGCGAGCGCGTCCAGGCCCACCAGGTGCAGGGCGTCGACCAGCATGCCCAGCTCGACGCCGTAGCCGACCGGGAAGGGGAGCCGTTCCAGCAGGGAGCGGCGGGCCGCGTACTCGCCGCCCAGCGGCTGGACGAAGCCGGCCAGCTGGGGCCAGTGCATGTTGAGCAGCGGGCGGGCCATCAGCTCCGTGACCCGGCCGCCCTGCCCGGGAGCGGCACCGAGCGGGCGGTCGTACATGGCCTTGACCAGGTGCACGTCCGGATCGGTGAGCAGCGGGCCCACGATCCCGGAGACGAAGTCGGCGGAGAAGTCGCGCAGGTCGGCGTCGACGAAGCAGACGATGTCCCCGCCGGTCACCAGCAGCGAACGCCACAGCACCTCGCCCTTGCCCGGCACGGCGGGGATGCGCGGGAGGATCGCGTCGCGGTGCACGACGCGCGCCCCGGCCGCCGCGGCCACCTCCGAGGTGCGGTCGCTGGACCCGGAGTCCACGACCACGATCTCGTCGACGAGCGGGGCCCGCAGCACCAGCTCCCGCCGGATCACCGTGACGATGTCGCCGACCGTCGCCTCCTCGTCCAGGGCGGGGAGCACCACGCTGACCGACTGCCCGGTGGCGTGCTTGGCGGACAGAAGGTGCTGGACGGGCCGGTCCCCGGCGGACCAGGAGCGCGCGTTCAGCCAGCGCTCGACTTCTTCCAGCACGTCCCGGGGCTCCTTTGTGATCCATCTCGCGGTGCGGACGACTATCTCAACCGTCCTGGCCTTCGGTTACAGTCTTGAACAACGCGTGGGGCCACCGCATGCCGGGGTCGCCGCGCGTACCAGCGCGAAACAACTTCATACCGCTCATCCAGAGGGGCAGAGGGATACGGCCCGATGAAGCCCCGGCAACCCTCCAGCCGGCTCTTGTCACACGGACGTGGCGAGGCTCCCGGCTAGGGAAGGTGCCAAATCCGTCTCACGGCGAGATGCGTCGTGAGGAAGATGAGGAGAAAGGGCCTCGCCTCCATGGCTGTGCAGACTGCCGAAAGCTCCACGAACCCCTCGAACGCCGCGGACTCCGCGCCCGCCCCGGGTTCCGCCGTCGACCTCGGCCCCGCCGCCGCCCTGAGCTGCCGGGAGTGCGGCCACCGGGTCCCGCTCGGACCGGTCTTCGCCTGCGAGGAGTGTTTCGGCCCCCTCGAGATCGCCTACGACTTCTCGGCCTACGACACCGAGGAACTGCGGGGGCGGATCGAAGCGGGCCCCGCGAACATCTGGCGCTACGCCCCCCTGCTGCCCGTCCCGGCCGACGTCGCGACCAAGCCGAACATCAACCCCGGCTGGACCAAGCTCGTCAAGGCCGACAACCTCGCCCGCGAGCTGGGCGTCACCGGCGGGCTGTACGTCAAGGACGACTCCGGCAACCCCACGCACTCCTTCAAGGACCGCGTCGTCGCCCAGGCCATCGAGGCCGCCCGCGCCTTCGGCTTCACCACCCTCTCCTGCTCCTCCACCGGCAACCTCGCCGGTGCCGTCGGCGCCGCCGCCGCCCGGGCCGGTTTCCGCTCCTGCGTCTTCATCCCGCACGACCTGGAGCAGGGCAAGGTCGTGATGGCCGCCGTCTACGGCGGCGAGCTGGTCGGCATCGAGGGCAACTACGACGACGTGAACCGCTTCTGCTCCGAGCTGATCGGCGACTCGGCCGGCGAGGGCTGGGGCTTCGTCAACGTCAACCTGCGGCCGTACTACGCCGAGGGTTCCAAGACCCTCGCGTACGAGATCTGCGAGCAGCTCGGCTGGCGGCTGCCCGACCAGATCGTCGTGCCGATCGCCTCCGGCTCCCAGCTGACGAAGATCGACAAGGGGCTGAAGGAGCTGATCGAGCTCGGCCTGGTCGAGGACCGGCCGTACAAGATCTTCGGCGCGCAGGCCGAGGGCTGCTCGCCGGTCTCCACGGCGTACAAGGCCGGCCACGACGTGGTCCGCCCGCAGAAGCCGAACACCATCGCCAAGTCACTGGCCATCGGCAACCCGGCCGACGGCCCCTACGTCCTCGACATCGCCCGCCGCACCGGCGGCGCCGTGGAGGACGTGACCGACGAGCAGGTCGTGGACGCGATCAAGCTGCTCGCCCGCACGGAGGGCATCTTCGCGGAGACGGCGGGCGGCGTGACCGTCGGCGTCACCAAGAAGCTGATCGAGAACGGCGTGCTGGACCCGTCGCTCACCACGGTCGTCCTGAACACCGGCGACGGCCTCAAGACCCTCGACGCGGTGGCCGGCACCGGCCTGACCGCCACGATCCGCCCGAACCTGGACTCCTTCCGAGAGGCTGGCCTCGCATGAGCGTGACCGTTCGTATCCCGACCATCCTGCGTACCTACACCGGTGGCAAGGCCGAGGTGAGCGCCGACGGTGCCACCCTCGGGGAGGTCATCTCCGACCTGGAGAAGAACCACACCGGCATCGCCGCCCGCGTCCTGGACGACCAGGGCAAGCTGCGCCGCTTCGTCAACGTCTACGTCAACGACGACGACGTCCGCTTCGAGCAGGGCCTGGAGACCGCCACCCCGGACGGCGCGGGCGTCTCGATCATCCCCGCGGTCGCCGGCGGATGAGGCGGTAGCAGATACACCTTGTAGTGCGTATTGCCCTCTCCGTAAGAGAAACGGAGGGGGCAATTCCATGTGATTGAGCGCGGTAGAGTTGGGGAACGCGCTCCCGATCAGCACAACGGGAACCGTTAATTCCTGCCGCCCGCCCGACAAGAAGTAGCCAAAGTGCGTGCGTATTCTGCGGCTTTTGTTCCCTTTGTGTGCCCCGACTTGACCCGAATTCAGGCGAATTCTCGCCACATTCCGGACCGGGTGCGTCCAGATTTCTCGTCCGATTGACCTGTTGCAGACGGCAGTTGGACAGATACATTCAGCCGCGGTCGACGCGTTCCGGCGCACGCCCCCAGTCGTGAGGGGGCGAGGTCTGACCCGGGTCCGCGAAGTGCGGATCTGTGCAAGGGCCAGTAATAGGGGAGTTAGGCATGGCTCAGGGCACCGTCAAGTGGTTCAACGCGGAGAAGGGGTACGGCTTCATCGCGGTCGACGGTGGTGCGGATGTTTTCGTCCACTACAGCGCGATTCAGATGGACGGCTACCGCACCCTCGAAGAAGGCCAGCGGGTCGAGTTCGAGATCTCGCAGGGTCAGAAGGGCCCGCAGGCCGACATGGTTCGCCTCAGCGCCTGAGACGCGCGGCCAGCGCAGCACCCGGCCTTCGTCCGAAGGGCCCGTACCCACTGGGTACGGGCCCTTCGGCCTGTCCGGATGCCCGCCGGGACCTTGTTCGCGGGCGGCTGACGGCGGGCCCCGATCCCCGAGAGGCGCTTGCACTCGACCATGCCGAGTGCTAATCATTGCGTTAGCACTCTGAAGGTGAGAGTGACAACGAAGGACCGGGTCGGTGAGGCCCGCGGGCCGGGTGGGGAAGGAACCACAAGGTCGGCGAGCCGTCCGTCGCGGGCGCGGGCGCGGTCCGAAGGAATCACCCCCAGTCCTGGAGGGACCACTTCACATGGCCAAGATCATCGCGTTCGACGAGGAGGCGCGGCGCGGCCTCGAGCGCGGCATGAACCAGCTCGCGGACGCCGTCAAGGTGACGCTCGGCCCCAAGGGCCGCAACGTCGTCCTCGAGAAGAAGTGGGGCGCCCCCACGATCACCAACGATGGTGTCTCCATCGCCAAGGAGATCGAGCTCGAGGACCCGTACGAGAAGATCGGCGCCGAGCTGGTCAAGGAAGTCGCCAAGAAGACGGACGACGTCGCCGGTGACGGTACGACCACCGCGACCGTTCTCGCCCAGGCCCTGGTCAAGGAGGGCCTGCGCAACGTAGCCGCCGGCGCCAACCCGATGGCCCTCAAGCGCGGCATCGAGAAGGCCGTCGAGGCCGTCTCCGCCGCCCTGCTCGAGCAGGCCAAGGATGTCGAGACCAAGGAGCAGATCGCCTCCACGGCCTCCATCTCCGCCGCCGACACCCAGATCGGCGAGCTGATCGCCGAGGCCATGGACAAGGTCGGCAAGGAAGGCGTCATCACCGTCGAGGAGTCCCAGACCTTCGGTCTGGAGCTGGAGCTCACCGAGGGTATGCGCTTCGACAAGGGCTACATCTCGGCGTACTTCGCCACCGACATGGAGCGTATGGAGGCGTCGCTCGACGACCCGTACATCCTGATCGCCAACTCCAAGATCGGCAACGTCAAGGACCTGCTGCCGCTCCTGGAGAAGGTCATGCAGTCGGGCAAGCCGCTGCTGATCATCGCCGAGGACGTCGAGGGCGAAGCCCTGTCGACCCTGGTCGTCAACAAGATCCGCGGCACCTTCAAGTCCGTCGCCGTCAAGGCCCCGGGCTTCGGCGACCGCCGCAAGGCCATGCTCGGCGACATCGCCATCCTCACGGGCGGCGAGGTCATCTCCGAGGAGGTCGGCCTCAAGCTGGAGAACGCCACGCTGGACCTGCTGGGCAGCGCGCGCAAGGTCGTCATCACCAAGGACGAGACCACGATCGTGGACGGCGCCGGCTCGGCCGACCAGGTCCAGGGCCGCGTCAACCAGATCCGCGCCGAGATCGAGAACAGCGACTCGGACTACGACCGCGAGAAGCTCCAGGAGCGCCTGGCGAAGCTGGCCGGCGGCGTGGCCGTCATCAAGGCCGGTGCCGCCACCGAGGTCGAGCTCAAGGAGCGCAAGCACCGCATCGAGGACGCCGTTCGCAACGCGAAGGCGGCCGTCGAGGAGGGCATCGTCGCCGGTGGTGGCGTGGCCCTGCTCCAGGCCTCCCAGGTCTTCGAGAAGCTGGAGCTGACGGGTGACGAGGCGACCGGCGCCAACGCCGTGAAGCTCGCCCTGGAGGCCCCGCTCAAGCAGATCGCCGTCAACGGCGGTCTCGAGGGCGGCGTCGTCGTGGAGAAGGTCCGCAACCTGACCGTCGGCCACGGCCTGAACGCCGCGACCGGTGAGTACGTCGACATGATCGCCGAGGGCATCATCGACCCGGCGAAGGTGACCCGCTCTGCCCTGCAGAACGCCGCCTCCATCGCCGCGCTGTTCCTCACCACCGAGGCCGTCATCGCCGACAAGCCGGAGAAGGCCGCCGCGGCGGGCGCCCCGGGCGGCATGCCGGGCGGTGACATGGACTTCTGATCGACCGGTTCCGGTTGATCGACCGTCCAGTACGGACCGAGGGCGGCACTCCCCGAGAGGGGGGGGTGCCGCCCTCGGGCGTGACCGGCCCCCACTCGTCCCCCACGCCCTTCCGCTATGGCCCGGGTCACACCGGGACGCCGGGCGGAATGGTCCGGCGGGGCGGGCCCGTTCCCGTTGGAGTGCGTTGAATGCGCGCGCACATACTGACCGGTACCCACCTCAGGAGCCCCCACGTGACCGTCACCCCCGCCGAGGCCGCCACCCGCGCCGCCCAACTGCTCGCCCGCCCGGCCACGATCAACGGCCTCACCGTGCCCAACCGCATCGCGATGGCGCCGATGACCCGGATGTTCTCCCCGGGCGGCGTCCCCGGCGAGGACGTGGTGTCGTACTACTCCCGCCGTGCCGCCGCCGGAGTCGGACTGATCGTCACCGAGGGTACCTACGTCGGCCACGACTCGGCCGGGCAGAGCGACCGCGTCCCGCGCTTCCACGGCGAGGAGCAGCTCGCCGGCTGGACGAAGGTCGCCGAGGCGGTGCATGCGGCGGGCGGCACGATCGTGCCGCAGCTGTGGCACATCGGCATGGTCCGCAAGCCCGGGGAGCAGCCCTTCCCTGACGCCCCCGCCGTCGGCCCGTCCGGCCTGCGCATCGGCGAGGACGAGCCCACCGGCACCGCGATGACCCAGCGCGACCTGGACGACGTCATCGGCGCCTTCGCCGAGTCCGCCGCGGCCGCCGAGCGCATCGGCTTCGACGGCGTGGAGATCCACGGCGCCCACGGCTACCTGGTCGACCAGTTCCTGTGGTCCGGCACCAACCGCCGCACCGACGCCTACGGCGGCGACCCCGTGGCCCGGACGCGGTTCGCCGCCGAGATCGTGGCCGCCGTACGGGAGACCGTCTCCGCGGACTTCCCCGTGATCTTCCGCTACTCCCAGTGGAAGCAGGAGGCCTACGACGCCCGCCTCGCCGAGACGCCCCAGGAGCTGGAGGCCATCCTCGCCCCGCTCGCCTCGGCCGGTGTCGATGCCTTCCACGCCTCCACCCGCCGTTACTGGCTCCCCGAGTTCGAGGACTCGGACCTCAACCTCGCCGGCTGGACCAAGAAGCTCACCGGCAAGACCGCCATCACCGTCGGCTCGGTCGGCCTCGACGGCGACTTCACCAAGGCCTTCCAGGGCGAGGGCGCCCCCGTCCGCAGTCTCGACAACCTCCTCGACCGCCTGGAGCGCGACGAGTTCGACCTCGTCGCCGTCGGCCGCGCGCTGCTCCACGACCCGCGGTGGGCCGAGAAGGTCCTCACCGGCCGCTTCGACGAACTCGCCCCGTACGACGCGGCATCGCTGAAGACCCTCAGCTGAGCCCGGTGCGCACCACGGCGTAGGGTCCCAAGGATGACGATCTCTGGAGCTGCCGAGTCAGTGGAACCCGTGGTGCGCACCTCCTCCGGCGCGGTGCGCGGCCGGACCGAGGACGGCCTGACCGTCTTCCGGGGCATCCCGTTCGCCCAGCCACCGGTGGGCGACGCCCGGTTCGCCGCCCCGCGCCGCCCCCGTCCCTGGGACGGCGTGCGCGACGCGTACGCCTTCGGCCCGCCGCCCCCGCAGGACCTGGGCGCCGCGGGCACCGCCGGCCCCCCGGACGCCACCGGGGGCGACGAGTGGCTGACGGTCAACGTCTGGACCCCCGCCCCCGATCCGGCCGCCCAGCGCCCGGTCATGGTCTGGATCTACGGCGGCGCCTACAAACTCGGCCACTCCGGCAACCCCGCCTACGACGCCCGCCGCATCGCCGCCGACGGCGACCTCGTCGTCGTCACCCTCAACTACCGCGTCGGCATGGAGGGCTTCGCCCACATCGAGGGCGCCCCCGCCAACCGGGGCCTGCTCGACCAGGTGGCGGCGCTGGTCTGGGTGCAGGAGAACATCGCCGCGTTCGGCGGCGACCCCGACCGGGTCACCGTCTTCGGCGAGTCGGCCGGCGCCGGTTCCGTGGCCTCGCTGCTGGCGATGCCCCGTGCGGCCGGACTCTTCCGGCGGGCCGTCGCGCAGAGCGTGCCGGGCACCTTCTTCTCCCCGGAACTCGCCGCCGACATCGGTTCCGCCCTCGCCGCCGAGCTGGGCCTGCGCCCGACCGTCGAGGACCTCTCGGACATCGCCCCGGCGCAGCTCGTCGGGGCGGGCCAGGCCCTCGCCCCGAAGATGCCCGGCAACGTCGCCCGCTGGGGCCAGGCGGCGCCCACGCTCACCCCGTACGCGCCGGTCGTGGACGGCGAGTTCCTGCCGGTCGCGCCGTGGCAGGCGCTGGCGTCCGGCGCGGCCCGGGACGTAGAGGTGATAGTCGGTCACAACCGTGACGAGAACCGGCTGTTCACGATGATGGCGGGCAAGCTCGGCGAGATCGGTGAGGACCGGGCGAGCGCCGCCCTGCGCCTGTACGCCCCGGGCGGTGAGGCCGCCTACCGCGCGGCCTTCCCGGACGCGGCGGCCAACGACCTGTACGAACACGTCCAGACCGACTGGCTGTTCGCGATGCCGTCCCTCCACCTGGCAGAGGCCCACCTCGCGGGCGGCGGCCGGGCCCACGTCTACGAACTCACCTGGCCAGCACCGGCCTACGGCGGCGCGCTGGGCGCCTGCCACGCCCTGGACATCCCCCTCCTCTTCGGCACCTTCCAGGCGGACCTGGCGCTGCTCCAGTTCGGCGGCGCGGAGCCGTCCGAGGAGGCGCTGGCCCTGTCGTCCCGGTTCCGCGCCGCCTGGACGGCGTTCGCCCACACCGGAGACCCGGGCTGGCCCGCGTACGACACGGGGCAGCGTCTCGTACGGGTCTTCGACGCGGAGCCGGCCGTCGCACCGTACCCGGAGGAGACCTCCCGGCGCCTGTGGGAGGGGTACGAGTTCGCGCCGCTGCCCCTGGTGGGGCCGGAGGCGTGAGCTTCCGGGGTCTCCTGCTGGGCCTGTTCGCCGTCCCGGTCGTCGTCGGCGGGTACTTCCTCACCGCGACGGCGACCGCCGACGGCACCCCGCAGTGCGACGGCATCATCACGGAGTACGGCGACGCGGAGCGCTCCGGCCCCATGAAACCGGGGGAGACGTGCGACCTGTACGACTTCACCGACGGCCGCTCGGCGGGCACGCGGACGTACGCGCAGCAGCAGAAGGCGCAGGACGCGGAGGCGACGCGGGACTACTGGACCGGCGGCCTGTGGCTGGCGTACGGCGTGGCCGGGCTGACCGTGGTCACCGTCCACCTCGGCCTGAAACGCCGCCGCGCCTGACTCCGTCGACGAACACCGACCATGCCTCGGCCTGGAAGCGGAGGGTGGGCCCTGCGGGGTTCTTCGAGTCCCGGACCGGGACGGCGGTGGGGGCGCCGGTGGCGACTTCGAGGCAGTTGCCACCGCTTCCGCCGCTGTAGCTGGACTTGCGCCAGCAGGCGACTTCCAGGCAGTTGTCGCCGCTTCCGCCGCTGTAGCTGGACTTGTACCAGTCGTACTCAGGGGTGGTCTCCATGCGCGTAATTCTGCGCCAGCTTCTCGATCAAGGACAGGGACTTGGCGGGCGAGAGCGCGGCGACCATGAGGAGTTCGTAGTAGAAGCGGTAACGCCCCACGGTGGCGGGATCGTCGTCGACCCGTCCGGTCCCGACGCCTTCGAGGTAGACCAGCGAAGGGGCGTCCGCAAAGTCCATCAGTTTGACGCAGCCCTGCATGGCCGGGTGCGCTCCCGCATCGAAGGGCAGTACTTGCACGATGACCCGGTTCTCCCGCATCAGGGAGGCGAGATGGCGCAGAGCCTCCGCCATCACCTCGGCGCCGCCCGTGGATCGACGCAATGCGGACTCGTCAATGACGGCCCACAACACGAACCTTGTTGGATCGGCGAGCATACGGGCCCGCTCCATCCGCGCCGTCACTAACCCGTCGATCACCTCGTCAGCCGTAGTCGGCTGATAGGCGCGGCAGACGGCCCGCGCGTAGGCGGGCGTCTGCAGGAGACCGGGGATCAGCATCGACGCGTACTCCTTGATCTCCGTGGCCGCCCCCTCCGCCTCCGCCGCCTCCGCGAAGTGCTCCGGATACTTCGACTTCGCCGACGCCGCGCAGTTCCGGCGGAAGAAATCCTCCGTGCCCAGGACGTCGTCCAGCAGGCGGGCGTACTCCGGCTGCATCCGGCGCGTGCCGGACTCCAACTGCCCGATGAACGAACCGCTGACGAACAGCCGCGCGCCCAGCTCCTCCTGGCTCAGGCCGGACTTCTCGCGGGCGTGGCGCAGCTCGGCGCCCAGGAGGGCGCGGGGGGAGGAGGACGGGTCGAGGTCTTTGGGTCCTGGCATGGTGACGGAACTCCCGGTCGCACAGCGGAGGTTGTTGGAGCGCCCTGTATGGCCAGGTTAGGGGCGGGTCGGACACGCTGTGTCGCGAATCACGAACTCAGCGTGGAGGTGAGGAAGGGTGCGGTCGACCGAAGAAGTCGTCGAGTCCCTGCGGCAGGCCCTCGTGGGCGCCGGTGTCGTACTGCCGTCCCTGTGCGTCGACCCGGTGACCGGCGCGAGTGACGAGCCGTTCGCCCTGGTCGACCTGGGGCGGTGCAACGTGCGGGTCGCGGAGCGGCTGGCGTCGGTGGTGCGGGGCGAGCGGCCGGCCGTCGGCACGCATGCCGTGGACGCGAGGGGCGGCCGGGTGGGGGAGGTGATGGGCCACGTGGGCGGCCGCGTGCAGCTGCGGCCGGTCGCGGGGGGCCGGGAGTGGGACTGCCCGCGGGCGTCGGTGGGCGTGGCGCGGCCCGAGGAGGTGTTGAAGGCGCGGCTGCGCGGGGCGAACCGGGAGAGTGCCCGCCCCTGAGGGCGTGGCCGTCCGCGTGGTTCAATGACCGCATGGGGGAGGACCGTGCGTCTCTTGGGCCGCTGGAACTGACCGACGGCCGTTGGGGAGTCGGGGACGCCACACGGCCTGACACCCACTGGGTGGAGCTCCGCCCGGAAGGGCTCACCAGCACGAGCCGGACTCCGAGGGGCGATTGGTCCCCTGGGGCAGGATCATGAACGGCGTAAGGATCACCTGGGGCAAGCACCCCTGGGACACGAACAACAGGGGCCTGTACACGCTGAGGGGCACGGTCGCCACGCGTGACGGCGGCTGGTTGCACATGACGCTGCGCCACCCCTACGAGGACCACCAGCTGCGCTTCGACCAGCACACGCGCCCCTACCGGGCGGTTGACGCGCTCCGGCTGGAGGCCTTGCTGCGGCAGCTCGCCGATGACGGGAAGCTCCAGCTTCTCGGCGACCCGGAATGGGTGGGCCGTGCCGCGGCGCATCTGGCGGGCGGGGAGAACCGCTGGATCACCGGCCGTTCGCTGAGGCAGGCGGTGGCGGAGGCTCTGGCGGCAGCCGGCCCGGTCGGCCCCTGACGGATCACGCGGGTGGCCAGTTGCTCAGGGCCGTGTCGGCCACCCGCCGGAGGTCTTCCCGGGTGGCGCCCCCGGTGGCCTGCACGGCGATGCCGTTGGCGAACGTCATCAGGTAGCGGGCGATGTGCAGCGGGTCGGTGCCGGGCGGGAGGTCCCCGTCGTCGACGGCCTGCCCGAACCGGTCGCGGAGTTGGGCGACGCCCCCTTCGCGCCAGTCGGCGAGCAGGTCACGGGCGGGGCGTCCGGTCTCGCCGGAGGCGAGGGAGCCCTGGACGCCCAGGCAGCCGGCCGGGCAGTCCGGGCGGGTGCTGACCTCCACGGCGCCGTTCAGGAACGCCGTGGCCACTTCGCGGGCGGTGGGCTTCTTCAGGGCGCGTGCCACGTAGGAGGCGGGACCCTCCTCGTAGCGCTCCAGCGCCTTGCGGAACAGGTCCTCCTTGTTGCCGAAGGCCGCGTACATGCTGGTGCGGGTGATGCCCATGGCACCGGTCAGGTCGGTGAGGCTGGCGCCCTCGTAGCCCTGCTCCCAGAAGACCCGCATGGCCTTTTTGAGGGCCTCGTCGGTGTCGAAGCCCCTCGGCCGGCCGACCGCCGCCTTCTGTCGCGTCTCCATGTCCTCCAGTCTACGTCTTCCGTATCGGTCGGTACAGATGTGCTACGTTCGCTTTCAGTACCGATCGGTACTGAATTTCAGCGGAGGTCATTCACCATGGGACAGCTCGAAGGCAGGACCGCCGTCGTCACCGGCGGCGGCACGGGGATCGGTCTGGCCAGTGCGGTGCGGCTGGCGGACGAGGGCGCGCACGTGTTCATCACCGGGCGGCGCAAGGCCGCGCTGGACGAGGCCGTGGAGATCATCGGCGCCGAGCGGGTCACGGCCGTGGCCGGTGACGTCTCGGACCCGGCCGACGTGGACCGGCTCTACGAAGCGGTCCGCGCCCGCGGCCGGGGTCTCGACGTGGTCTTCGCCAACGCGGCGACCGCCTCGCTCGTGCCGTTGGAGGAGATCACCGAGGAGCGGTTCGAGGAGATCTTCGGCGTCAACGTGCGGGGCACCCTCTTCACCGTGCAGAAGGCGCTGCCGCTGCTCAACGACGGTGCCTCGGTGATCCTCAACGCCTCCACCGCCGCGGACAACGGCGCCGAGGCGTTCAGCCTGTACGCCGCCTCCAAGGCCGCCGTCCGGACCTTCGCGCGGGGCTGGGCCAACGAACTCAAGGGCCGCGGCGTCCGGGTCAACGCGATCTCCCCGGGCCCGGTCGACACTCCCGGGATCACCAGCCTCTTCGACGGGGCGGATCTGCCCGCCGTCCACACGAAGCTCGCCGGGGACACCGCGATCGGGCGGATGGGGCGCCCGGAGGAGGTCGCCGCGGTAGTGGCCTTCCTCGCTTCGGACCAGAGCAGCTTCGTCCTCGGCGCCAACTGGTACGTCGACGGCGGCGAGAACCAGATCTGACCCGGCGGGCCGCATCTCCCGGCCCGAGGTCAGGCCGGGTGCAGGGCGGTGCGCAGGATGGCGACGGCCAGGGAGATCGCGGCCCGGGCGGCGTGGGTCTCGCGCAGGGCGTCGAGCATCAGGAAGTCGTGGATGATGCCCTGGAAGCGGACCGCGGTGACGGGGACGCCCGCCTCGCGGAGCTTGTTCGCGTAGGCCTCGCCCTCGTCGCGCAGCACGTCCGCCTCACCGGTGACGACCAGGGCCGGTGGCAGCCCCGTCAGTTGCTCCGTCGTGGCCCGTAAGGGGGAGGCGGTGATCTGGGCGCGTTCGGCCTGGTTGGTCGTGTACTGGTCCCAGTACCGTTGCATGCCGTCGCGGCGCAGGAAGTACCCCTCGGCGAACTGGTGGTACGAGTGGGTGTCGAATGCCGCGTCGGTCACGGGGTAGAACAACACCTGCTGCACCAGGGGGACATCGCCGTACTCCTTGGCCATCAGGGTCAGGGCGGCGGCCATGTTGCCGCCCGCCGAGTCACCGGCCACGGCCAGCCGACGGCTGTCGAGGTCCCTCGCCGGTCCCTTCACGGTGATCCACCGGGCGACGGTGTAGCTCTGTTCGAGAGCCACCGGATAGCGCTCCTCGGGTGAGAGGTCGTACTCGGGGAAGACCACCGCGGCCCCGGTGCCGACCGCGAGTTCGCGGACCAGCCGGTCGTGGGTGCGGGCGTTGCCGTACGCCCAGCCGGAGCCGTGCAGGTAGAGGATCACCGGCAGGAGCCCGGCAGCCCCGGCGGGTCTGACGATCCGGGTGCGGACGCCGCCGGTGGGCCCGTTCGGGACGGTGATCCACTCCTCGGTCACGGCGGGCAGTGCCACCGGGCCCGACTGCGCCTCGTCGACGACCCCGCGTGCCTCGGCGGGCGGCAACTCGTGGAGAAACGGCCGGCGGGCCGTCGCCTCGGCGAACGCTGCCGCCGGCGGCTCCAGCACGGGCCGTACCGGCTCGGCAGGGTGGGACATCACGTACTCCTGGGTGACCTGGGCCATGCCGGGGTCTCCGGCGTTTCGGCTCCACGGCGGACCCGGCTCGGCCCGCCTCGCCCCTGGCACGCTAGTGGGCGTCGGCAGGGGCGAATTGCCTGTCGGCGCACCGTGCTTGATCCGGCGTGCACAAGGCGCCCGCGCATGTCACTCGCAGCTGTTCATGAGAGCGGCGAGCGAGTGGTCGATGTCGACGTGCCGGCCTTCCTCCCCCATCGGCACCAGCTCGTGCGAGCGCCGCAGGAACTCGGCGGTGTCCAGGGCGGGGACCTCGATCCGCGCGGAGCCCACGGCCGACCTGAGGACGATGGAGACGGTGTCCCGATGGCACCGGTGCGGCGGACTCACCAGCACGTTCCCGACACCGGCCGGTCGGCGCAGGCCCTCCTCCAGCAGGGAACGGGCGAAGAACCAGTCGACCGGCTCCCGAGTCTCGCCCGCGCCCAGGGAGAGCCGTACGGCATAGGGGTCGGCCACGTCGTAGACCAACTGCGCGCACAGCAGCACGGGGGGATCACCGGGGAGGCCGACGGCCACCGTCACCGGGGACGCGACCGTTGTGGCGTGCTCACTCTTGTCTCTCATGGGGTCTTCCTCCTCGACCGACTGATGCTTGGGACTGCCTGCTCATGGGACGGATGGAACCGCTCATCGGACGACGAGGCGGGCGTCGCGCCAGTCGCGCGGGGGGACGCCGTAGACGCCGCGGAACGCCCGGCTGAAGTGGGCGGGGCTGATGAAGCCCCACCGTTGGGCCACCGCGGCCACGGTCGGGACCGTCTTGTCGCCTCGGGACAGCTCACGCGCGCACTGCTCCAGTCGGCGGCGCTGGATGTGCCTGGCGACGGTGGTGTCCTCGCCCTCGAAGAGCCGGTGCAGATAGCGGACCGAGATGTGCTGGGCCTTCGCCACGGTCTCCGGCGACAGTGACGGGTCGTCCAGGTGGCGTTCGATGTGGTCGCGGATGCGCAGCAGCATCCGGTCGCGCCGGGGCGCCGGTTCCGCCTCGGCCTGCTGGGCCCGTTCGGCGACCAGCGTCGCGAACAGGTGGGCGACGCCGGCGGCCAGCCGGCCCGCGATCTCCCGGGAGTAGGGCTGCTCCGGCGTGACCAGCGTCGTCAGCAGGGACACCACGGCCACGCCGAGGCCCTCCGTGGCGTCGACCACGGTTCCCGTGACCAGCCCGATCTCCCGCTCCGACAGCCTCAGCAGCGTCCGGGGGATGTGCACCACCCGCGCGGAGAACGGCGCCGGGCACTCCAAGGAGTACGGACGCGTCGTGTCGTACACCAGCAGGTCGCCCGGTGCGGCGGTGACCGTCCGTCCGTCCTGGACGAGCGTGGTGGTGCCCGACTTCGGGACCGAGAAGCCGATGAACCCCTCCGGGGTGCGGGAGGAGGGTTCGGTGGTCCGGGTGACGCGCTGGGCGTCGGCGTTGATGTCGCACACCCGGAGGTGACCCACCCGGCCGGCGGCGATGCGGCCGGCGAACGGACCGTCCCCCAGCGGGACGACGGTCATCGGCACCAGCGCCCGGCCCAGCGCGTCGTGCCAGAAGGCGAGCTTGTCCCGGTCGGGAACCGAAGCGGTCGTCAGCACCTGGCCCATCTGGCTCTCCTTCTCCACGTCCCGCTCTGCGGGGCCCTTGCCCTGCCTTCATCAGACAAGCAGCGGGCCGCCCGGCACTCCAGGCAGGAAGCAGGCAGAAACCGGCAGCAGCGCGGGGCGGTGGGAACGTGTGCGCGCAGGGACACGTGGAGAGCGGGGCGGGCGCCGAGGGGAAAGGACCGCAGGCGCCCTCGGGGCTACGGTGAGGAGTCCCCCGGGGGCGGCTCGGGTGCCGCGTCTAGGAGGGCGAGTTGTTCCCGCGCGTCGGCGACCTTCGAGGGGTCGGCCTCGCGGCCGACGGCCACGCAGGAGAGGAAGGCGTCACGGGCGGGCCCGGTGCGACCCGCCTCCAACAGGGTGTGGCCCAGGGTGTTGAATGTCCGGCTGGTCATCCCCGGGTTGTCCCGGCTCAGGTCGAGAGCGGTACGGAGGTGGCCGACGGCCGAGTCCCAGTCGCCGAGATGTCGGTGGGCCCTGCTGGAGACCGAGTGCATCTGGATCCTGGAGAAGCGCGCGATGTGGGGCGCGATACGGTCGCCGGACTCCTCGATGAACGCGAACGCCTCCGCGAAGCGCGTCAGGCCCTCGGCGGGGCGGCCGGTCTCGACGAGGAGTGCGGCGAGCCCGAACCGGGCCTGCAGGGCGCCGTTGAGATCGCCGCAGGCCTCGAACAGCTCGGCCGCCCTCAGCGTGTGCTCCATGGACCGCTCGAAGTCTCCGATACGCCGACATGCGCTGTGCTGGTAGGTGTGGGCCCATGCCTGCTGGTTGAGGTCCCGGGCGCGTTCGGCGGCGGCCAGGGCCTGTGCCGACCGGTCGAGACTGTCCTGGTGCCGGCCGTCGATCAGGGACAGTGCCCAGGCGTGGTAGTTGAGCTGGGTGGCCTCGACGAGCGGGTCGCCGAGTGCCTGGGCGCTGCGGGCGGCGGTGTCGAAGACCTCCGTCCAGTGGCCCCAGAAGATCCACTGGTCGGAGAACCAGTGCAGGGCCTCGGCGACTTCGACGACGGTGGTGTGGTCGCCGTTCGCGGCGGCCGTGCGGTAGGCGGCGAGCCAGTTGTCGCCCTCGGCCTGGAGCCAGGCGCGGGCCAGGTCGGCGCTGGACAGGTCGACGTCCCCGGCCCAGTCGGCGGGCAGGGCGCCGTAGTCGGGTTCGTACCAGCGTCCGGCCACCCTCGCCGTCTCCAGCAGCCAGGAGTGCAGCGCCGCACGAGCCGCGTCCGCGTCCGCCGCGCTCTCCTCGGCGCTCAGACGGGTACGGGCGTACAGGCGCAGCAGGTCGTGCAGGCGGTACCGGGTGCCGTTGCTGCCCAGCAGCCCGGTCTCGACCAGCTCCTCCAGGGTGTCCTCGGTGTCGAAGAGATCCTGCCCGACCAGCTGGGCCGCCGCGGCCGGTGAGGTGTCGGCGCCCGGCACCAGGGCCAGCCGCCGGAAGAGACGCGCGGCCGTGGGGGTGAGCTGCTGGTAGGACAGCTCGAAGGCCGCAGAGACGTGCACGTCACCGGCGGACAGCACGCTCAGCCGCCGGTCCTCGCGGGCGAGGCGGTCGGCCAGCCGCCGCACGCTCCAGCCGGTGCGGGTGGCCAGCCAGTTGCCCGCCACCCGCAGGGCCAGCGGCAGATGACCGCACAGCTCGGCGACCTCGGCGAGCGCCGCCGGGTCGGCCGCCGCACGGTCGGCGCCCACCAGACCGGCCAGCAGGGTCGTGGCCTCCTGGGGGCCGAGTTCCCCGAGGGGCAGGCGCCGCACGCTGTCCAGCCCGGTCAGCATGCGCCGGCTGGTCACCATCACCATGCCCGTGCCCGCACTGGGCAGCAACGGGCGGACCTGGGCCTCGTCCCGGGCATTGTCGAGGACCAGCAGGCAGCGCTGGTCGGCGAGCACCCGCCGGTACAGCTCCGGGTGACCCTCGGGACCGACCTGGGCCAGGTCCCGGTCCGCCACCTGCAACGCCTTGAGCACGCCGAGCACCAGTTCCGCCGGGCCGGCCGGCTCGTCGGCCGTGCCACGCAGATCCACCACCAGCTGGCCGTGGGGAAACGCGTCGGCCACCTCCTGCGCCGCCTGCAGCGCGAGCGTCGTCTTCCCGGCACCGGGCGGCCCCGAGATCACGACGACGTCCGGCCCCGCGTGACCCCGCGAACCGTCCTCGCCGCCTTCGCCGTCGACGGCGCCGCGTTGCGCCAGGTCGGTGAGCTGCTTGATCTCGTGCTCGCGGCCGATGAAGTCGTCGATGCCCCGGGGGAAGGAACGCACCCCCGTCGGCGCGTAGCGCGGGGCCCGCCCGGTGCGCGCCGCGGCCAGCAGTCGCTCGCGCTCCGCGTCGCCCAGCCCCAGACCGTCGGCCAGGGCTGCCACGGTCCGCCGCTGTGGAGCCGCCCGCCGCCCCCGCTCCAGGTCCCCGATGCCCCGCACACTCACACCGGACGTCTCGGCCAGTCCCTCGATCGTCAAGGACGCGGCCAGCCGCAACTCCCGCAGCAAGGTGCCGAACGTCACCTGCTCACCGGCCACGCGGCCCCCCGTCGCCACTCCGCGCCTTCTCCGCGACACGGCTGATGGAAGCGCATACTAACGGGACGAGCAGGGCCCCGGGGGAGTCACTTCACAGCGTGGTCGCGCCCCATCACGTGCCCACGAGTGCCTTGCCCGTCACGGCCGCGTCCCCGTGGAGCGCTCCGTCGGCGGTGGGCAGGGCACCGGTGTCGGCGGTGAGCAGCGCCTCCAGGGAAGCCACGTCCCCCGCCCCGGCCGCGGCGACGAACGCAGCCAGCAGGCGTCTGTGGCCCACCGTGCTGCCGCGAACCCGCCGCTCCTGTGCCAGATGTCCGCGGGCGCGGCTCACGACCTTCCTCGCGTTGCCCTGGCTGATCCGCAGCATCCCGGCTATCTCGGGATAGCCGTAGTCGAACGCCTCCCGCAGGAGGAACGCGGCGCGCTCGGCCGGGGTCAGCCGCTTCAGCAACAGCAGCAGGGCCAGTGCCAGGTCCTCGTGCTGCTGGACGCGCGACTCCGGATCCGGTCCGATGTCGACGGGTTCGGCCAGCCACGGTCCCATCGCGGTCTCCCGGCGCACACGGGCGGACTGTACGACGTTGAGGGCCAGCCGGGTCGTGACCGTGGCGAGGAACGCCGCCGGGCTGACCACCGTCGAGTGGTCGGTCTTCTGCCAGCGCAGCCACACTTCCTGGAGCACGTCCTCCGCCTCGACGGCGCTGCCGAGCACGCGGTGGGCGATGCCGAGGAGACGTGGCCGGTACTCGACGAAGACGGCGACGGCAACGTCCGCGTCGAGTGGCGTCTGGGACCGTTGTGAAGGCATGGGCGGGCGGTCTCCGTTCCTCTGGGCTGACCTTTGGTGAGCGAGGAACTGCCGCATGCCTGCAGACGGCCTCGCCGGTGGATTTCATCGAGTACGTCCGATGTCCACGACGCTGCCGAGTATGGGTCGTTTGCTGGGCGGATAGGGTGCTACGGGCTATTTGGTCACGGATAGTCAAGCGCGCCCTGCGGCGCCACGATACGTTCGACCGCCGCAGCCACCAGTTCGTTACGCTCGGCCGGGGTGAACACGTCCGGCAGGGTGAGCTGTTCGACGATCAGCCAGTTCAGGGCGAGCATGAGCAGCTTGACGGCCGTGGCGTCGCCGGGGAGGCCCGATGCCTCGTGGTGGGCGACGTTGGCGGCGACGTCCTCGCGGACGCGTTCGGTCAGCACCGCGCGCAGCTCGGGGCGCCGGGTGGCCTCCAGGCGCAGTTCGAGCAGGGCGAGGTAGCCGGTGCGGAACCCGGCGACCCGGTCGACCAGTTCGCGCATCAGCCGCACGTAGGTGTCACGGTCGCGAGGGGCCGTGTGCTGGCGCGCGAGGGCGGCCTCGCCGGGGTGCAGCCGCTCGTAGACACGGGCGCCCGCCTGGGTGAGCAGATCGTCGCGGTTGGCGAAGTAGTTGGACGCGGTCCCGGCCGGTACGGCGGCCTCCGTGTCCACCGCCCGGAAGGTCAGGCCCCGGGCGCCCTGCGCGGCCAGCACCTCGATCGCGGCGTCGACGAGGGCCGCCCGGCGCTGGTCGTTGCGTCGCACCATGTCAGAGGCCGCCCATCGGCTCGATGTCCACCCGGACCGGCGTGCCCCACACCCGCAGCACCTCGTAGTCCGTGAACTCGTGGACGAGGCGGTACGCCATCGCGGCCCGCGGGCCGCGCAGTTGGGCAGCGATGTACAGCTCGGCCTCGCGGCGGTCGCGGCGCGGGGTGCCGCACAGCTGCCACGCCTGGCCGGTCCACTGCTCGGGCAGCCAGCGCTGCTGGGGCTGCGGCCGGTCCCCCCGTACGCCGTAGCGGGACTGGACCGGCTCGGCGGGCCGGGCCGGCAGCGGTCCGCCGTTGTACTCCGCGCGGCGGGCCGTGCGGCGGCGGGTCTCGCACAGCAGGCACAGGTCGGGGGCGGCCTTGTCGACCGGCCCGTTCGGATGCTCGGGGCAGCGGGTGCTGGGGGCCGCCGTGGTGACGCTCTCTTCCAGCTGGTCCAGCGCACGCTTCAGGTCCGCGCGGACCTCGTGCAGCTTGGCCTCCGGGGTGTCGGCGGTCAGGGCCTCGCCGTGCTCACCGAGGAGGCGCAGGGCGCGGCCCAGCGCGGTCAGCTGGGCGTGGTTCATGTCCTTCAGAATCGCACACGGCGCCGACGGTCCCGGCCGCCCGGGACCGGCCGGAGGTGCCGCGGCGGTCAGCCGAGCGCCGCCGCCAGCGCCGCCCGCAGGTGACCGCCGGACTCCGCCAGCAGCCGGGCGGCCGTCGGGCCGTCCACGTCGGCCAGCAGCACCAGGATCGCGTGCTTGACCTCTCCGTCGGTCGCGGTCAGGGCACGCTCGATGTCGTCGTCGGCGGCGCCGGTGGCGAGCGCGACGATACGGCGCGAGCGGGCCCGCAGCTTCTCGTTGGAGGCGCGGACGTCCACCATCAGGTTCCCGTACGTCTTGCCCAGCCGGATCATCGTGATCGTCGACAGCATGTTCAGGACCAGCTTCTGCGCCGTGCCCGCCTTGAGCCGCGTCGAGCCGGTGAGCAGCTCGGGCCCGGTGACCACCTCGATGCCGTGCTCGGCGGCGGCGGCCAGGGCGCTGTCCCGGTTGCAGGCGAGCCCGACGGTCAGGGCGCCGCGCGAGCGGGCGTACTCGACAGCGCCGACGGCATAGGGGGTGCGCCCGGAGGCGGAGACGCCGACCACGGTGTCGTCGGCGGTCAGCGCGAGGGCGTCCAGGTCGGCGCGGGCCAGCTCGGGGGAGTCCTCGGCGCCCTCCACGGAGGTGACCATGGCGTCCGGGCCGCCCGCGATCAGGCCGGTGACCTGCCCGGGGGTGGTGTTGAAGGTCGGCGGGCACTCCGAGGCGTCCAGCACGCCCAGCCGGCCGGCCGTACCGGCGCCCGCGTAGACCAGCCGCCCGCCGCGCGCCATCCGGGCGGCCACGGCGTCGATGGCGGCGGCGATCTCGGGCAGCCGCTCGGCGACGGCGGCGGGCACCGTGGCGTCCTCACCGTTCATCAGCCGCGCGATGTCGAGCGTCGGCAACTGATCGATCTCGGCCAGCTCCGGCCGGAACTCCTCGGTGGTCAACGTCTCCAACTGGGAACGCAGATCGGGGTGATGGGGGGTGGAGGTCATGAGGATGCGCTCTTTCCGGTCAATGCTCGATGCTGGGTGGTGCAACGCCCTCAGGGGCGCGGGGCTGTATCGATGTGCGGCTCCGCCGCGTGGGCGCGACCAGCCGCGACGGGCCCGCAGTCACCCACGGCGATCACCTGCCACGGTCCGCGCGGAGCGCCCCGTGCCGATGCGCCAACGCCTCGTAGGACGCCGCCAGAGCCGGTGCCGCCGACTCGTAGATCCGCTGCGCCACCCCCACGAACAGGCAGTCCACGACCAGCAGCTGGCTGGTCCGCGACGACATCGCCGCCGGCCGCAGCTCGCTCTCCCGCGCGGTGGACGTGGTCAGCACGTGGTCGGCGTACTGGGTGACGGAGCTGTCGGGGCGGCCGGTGATGGCGATGGTCGTCGCGCCCCGTTCGAAGGCGACCCGGAGCGGTTCGATGACGTCCCCCGTCGAGCCGGAGTGCGTGATCGCCAGGGCCACGTCCCCCGCGCGCAGCTGCACCGCGTTGGTGACGGCGAGGTGCGGGTCGCCCGGGGCGTGGGCTATGAGACCTATGCGCAGCATCTTCTGGGTGAGATCCTGGGCGACCAGGTTGGAGGCGCCGATGCCGTACACGTCGGTGCGGCGGGCGGCGGCCAGTGCGGCGACGGCCGCGCCGAGCTGGACGGTGTCCAGTCCGGCGGCGGTGTCCGCGAGAGTCTGCTGCTCGTCGTAGGCCAGCTTGGCGACCACGTCGGCGATCGGGTCGTCGACCGCGATGTCCGTCGTGATGGCGGGGGCACGGCCGGACTGCTGCTGGGCGGCCAGCCCGGCGAGCGCGAGGCGCAGGTCGCGGTAGCCGGGGTAGCCGAGCAGCCGGGCGGTGCGGACGACGGTCGCCTCGCTGGTGCCGGTCAGCTCGGCCAGGCCGGTGACCGTGAGGGCCGCGCAGCCGGCCGGGTCGCCCGCGACGGCCTCGGCGACCCGCTGCATGGACCGGGTCATCGACGGCGCCAGGGTGCGGACCTTGGCCGCGAGGGCGGCGGGCGCGGGCGGTGCGGGTGGTGCGCTTCCGCCGCCGGCGGCCCGGCGGCCCCCGGAAGCGGTCGCGAAAGTTTCCTTCACTTCATCGGTCACTCATGAAAGATATTTTCGTTTCGGTCCGCGGGTCAAGAGTGCGCACAATGGGTGCATGAACCCCATCAGCCCCCTGGAGCAGGCGCTGCACGCCGCCCGCGCCCTCGTGCTCGCCGACCTGGTGGCGGGCGAGGTCGCCGAACCGGACGTCGTGTCGCTGGTCGAGGAGTCCGTCGTACAGCGGCGCTGGTGGGTCGAGCAGTGGCCGGAGGGCGCGGAGTTCGTGGCCGGGCTGGTCGCCCAGGACGTGCAGGACGCCCTGCTGGAGCGCTACGGCCGCTGGCCGCTGTGCCCGGTGTGCGGCTCCGGCGACCCGCACGCGCTGGACGTCGAGCCCGAGCTGGGTCCCGACCCGCACTGGGTGTGCGGCAAGGCGGGCGTGAAGGTCGCGGCCGTCGGCTCGCTGGGCACGGCCACCGGCGGTGCCCCCTCGTGAGGACCCTCCGGTGACCCTCTACATCGACCCGCCGACCTGGCCGGGCCACGGCCGCCTCTGGTCCCACCTGGTCAGCGACGTCTCCTACGCCGAACTGCACGCCTTCGCCGAGGCCCTGGGCGTGCCGCGCCGCGCCTTCGAACGCGACCACTACGACCTGCCCGCCCACCGGTACGCCGACGCGGTGTCCGCCGGCGCGCGGGAGGTCAGCAGCCGCGAGGTGGTGCGGCTGTTGCACGGGGCGGGACTGCGCCGCCGCAAGGGGTCCACCGGCTGGGCCGCCCCGGGTGCTCAGCGGCGCAGCTCGTAGGCGAACTGCCCGGCACTCTCGCCGCCCTCGGCGGACTCCCCGGCGATCCGGGTGAACCCGGCGCGGGCGATGACGGCCTGCGACGCGGTGTTCCCCGGCTCGGTCGTCGCGAGCACGGACGTCACCGCCTCCCGCCCCAGCGCCCACGCGGACAGGGCGCGCAGGGCCTCGGTCGCGTAGCCGTTGCCCCGGGCCGCCTCGGCGAGGTCGTAGCCGATCTCCACCCGGCCCTTCTCGTCCGGCACCCCGTGGAAGCCGATGCCGCCGACCGCGCGCCCGTCCTCGCGCCGGACGAGGACGAAGATCCCCCACACCGGGCGGTGGACCCCCGTCTCGTAGGACTTCAGCAGCATTCCGGCGGCGTCCCGGGTGCCCTGGAAGGGGCCGCCGTCGACCCATGTGAAGCCGCCGTCGCCGCCCGCGGTGAGGTCGGCGGCGGCAGCGGGCGTGAGGCCCTGGAGGGTGAGCCGTTCGGCCGGGATCACCAGGTTGTTGCGCCAGCGCCACTCGGTGACCGGGGCCCGTCCGGGCAGGTCGCCGCGGCCGGTGGCCCACAGCAGGGTGCGCCAGGGGTCGGTGTCGGGCCGGACGTGCGGGAAGAGCCGGGCCAGGAGGTCCGCGCACCGCTCGGCGGGCGGCTCGTAGGCCAGCCCGAGACCTTCGGCGATGTCGTGCGTGTGCAGGAACACCTCGGTGATCCCCATCGCGGCGAAGCCCTCGCGGTCCGCGCTGCGGAAGGGGTACGGGTGGAAGGCCCGGACCTCCCGCGGGGTGGTGCGCAGGGTGGCGGCGAGCAGTGCGCCGGTCGTCTCGACGACCTGGAGGAGGCCCTTGTTGCCGGTGCCCTCGTCGAGGGTGATCTCGAAGGGCACGTACCCCTCGGTGGCGCGTCCGGCCAGCTGGCCGGCGTAGGTGATGAGGTCGCCCGCGATGTGCTCCGCCGTGGTCCGGCAGCTCCACTCCAGCCGTCCGGCCCGCGCCGCCTCCCAGTCCCGGTCCGTCGCCGTCCGCAGCAGCGCGACGGCGCCCGCCACGGCCTCTTCGACCTGTTCCCCGCCCAGTGTCCGCATGCCGGGCAGGCTAGACGTCCGGGGTGTCGGGGAGCGACAGCATTTCCAGCTCGCCGGTGAGGTTGTGGCGGGCGGTCGCCTCCCACTCCCGCCGTCCGTGCGGGGTGTGGAACAGGCTGGGCAGGGCGAGGAGCCGGCGCAGGATCGCGGCGCGGCCCTCGTGGAAGGCCGCGTTCGGCACGAAGTGGTACTCCTCGCGGACGGCCGCCGTGTACGCCGCGTACGCCGACGGCGGCGAGGCGAGGACCGCGAGGTCCGCGTCGCACAGCACCTGCCCGTCGCGGTCGTCGCCGTCCGGCGCGTGGCTGACGGTGAGCCGCACCAGCCGGGCCACCTCGGCGGTCTTCGCCGCCGGCACCCCGGCCTCGGGCAGGGCGCGCTCGGCGAGCCGGGCCGAGCGCTCCTCGTTCTCGGACCGGTCGGGCCGGTAGACGGCGTCGTGGAACCACGCGGCGAGCCGGACGACGTCCACGTCGTCTGCGTGCTCCGCCAGTACGTCGATGTGGTCCAGGACCGCGGTGAGGTGCGCCAGGGTGTGGTACCGCCGCTGGGGCTCCTGCCAGCGGGCGAGCAGGTCGTCGGCGTACGGCGCGGGGTCGGGGACGGGGGCGGCGCCGGGCGCCGTGCCGTGGGCGGTGGCTCCCGCCAGGGCGCGGGCGAAGCGGGAGCGCAGGGCGTCGAGGTCGGCCATGGGCGCATTCTTCCAGATAATGTTCGTGATAGCTTCTAACCGAAGTGTCTGCGTTCCCGGCCGGGCGGGCCGGGCGGAAGTCGAGAGGCGGCGACCGGACCATGCCCAAGGCGCGCACCAGCACCCCGCGCGAGCGGTACCGCACCCAGGTGCGCGCGGAGATCAAGGAACACGCCTGGGAGCAGATCGCCACGGCGGGAGCCTCCGCGCTGTCCCTCAACGCGATCGCCAAGCGGATGGGCATGAGCGGGCCCGCGCTCTACCGGTACTTCGACGGCCGCGACGAGCTGATCACGGAACTGATCAGGGACGCCTACCGCAGCCAGGCCGACACCTTCCGGGCGGCCGCCGAGGCCGGCGCCGACCTGGCCGGTCTCGCGCACGCCCTGCGCTCCTGGGCCCTGGACGACCCGCAGCGCTACCTCCTCATCTTCGGCACCCCCGTCCCCGGCTACCGCGCCCCCGACGACATCACCGAGATCGCCGCCGAGACCATGGCGGTCATCGTCGACGCCTGTGCCGCGCTGCCGCCGTCGGAGGGCGCCGCCGACGTGTTCGACGCCCACCTCGACACCCACCGGCGGTGGGCGGGGGACCGTACGGCCGACCCGGCCGCCCTGCACCGCGCCCTGACCTTCTGGTCCCGGCTGCACGGCGTCCTGTCCCTGGAACTCGCCGGGCAGTTCACCGGCATGGGCTTCGACCCCGCCCTTCTCTTCGACGCCGAACTGAAGGACCTGCTGGGCCCCTAACGTGGAGTCCATGACGACTCCCGCAGACCTGCACGACGTACGCGACCCCGAGCTGCCCGGCCGGCTGCTGACCCTCGAACGCGACGCACTGGTGCCGCTGCTGCGCTCCCGCCCGGACGCGGACTTCGCGCTGCCGGTGGCCGCGTGTCCGGGCTGGACCGTGCGCGACATGCTGGCGCACTGCTCCAGCGCGCTGATCCGAGTGGTGGAGAAAAGCTTCGAGAAGGGCGTCTTCTCACCCGAGTGCAACGACCGCGACATCGCCGAACGCGCCGACTGGAGCAACGGCCGCGTCGTCGACGAGCTGGAACGCGGCATGACCGAGGCCGGGCCGGTGATCGCCCGGGCGGACGGCGTGCTGGACGCCGTCGCGCTGGGCGAGTGGGTGCACGCCGGTGACGTACGGGTGACCTTCGGCGAGCCGGGGGCGTACGCGGGGCGCGGGCTGCCGGAGGCGCTCGCGCTGCTCGCCTCCATCACCCGGGCGCGCGGTCACGTGCCGCTCCACGCCGACCTGGACGACCTCGACGAGCCGCTGAAGCTGGGCGAGGTGAGCGGTGAGCGGCCGCCGGGCCGGTACATCGGCGACGCCGCCACCCTCGTACGACTCTACGCGGGCCGCCCGCTGGACGGCGCGGCGGGATACGAGCTGGCCGGGGTGGAGGCGGCGGAACTGAACATCTTCGGCGACTGAGCGGCGACGCGGGGACCCGGGCCTGCCGTCGGGCGCGTAGTCTTGGATTGGACTAGACCTGTAGCAGGCCGACGAATGGGGTCCCATGAGCAAGCGTGCAGTCCTGGAGGTGATCGCCCTCGACGCCGAGGACGCGGTCGCCGCCCAGGCCGGAGGCGCGGATCGCCTCGAACTGGTCACCGACATGGCGGCCGACGGACTCACCCCGTCGGCCGCGACCGTCGCCGCGATCCGCGCCGCCGTCGACATCGACGTACGGGTGATGCTCCGGCTCGCGGACGGGTTCGCCGCCGGTGACGTCGAGCGTCTGACACGCGTCGCCGGTGAGATGCGGGAGGCCGGGGCCACGCAGTTCGTACTGGGGTTCCTCGACGCGGAGGGCGACGTGGACCTCGGCGCGGTGGAGCGGATCGCCGAGGTGCTGGACGGGTGCCGGTGGACCTTCCACCGGGCCATCGACCGCGCCGCGAACCGGGACGCGCTGCGCAAGCAGCTCGCGGACTTCCCGGGCCTGGACACGTACCTGACGGCCGGGGCGGCCGGCGGCGTGGACGACGGCCTGAACACGCTGCTCACCGAGGCGCGGCGGCGCGGCGAGCCGGGGTACGAGCAGCAGCTGCTGGTCGGCGGCGGACTGCGGCTCGACCACGTGCCGGGGCTGCTGGACGCGGGGATCGACGGCTTCCACATCGGCGGGGCGGCACGGCCCTCCGGGTGGGAGGGGCCGGTGTCGGCGGAGGCGGTGGCTGAGTGGCGGAGGGTGCTCGGACACTGAGCGTTCGGCTTGTCCCGTACGCCTGCGCTGGTGCTCGCGGGGGGTGGGGAGCGCAGCCCGGCGTGGCGGGGTGCCGCTGCGCCCACCCGTGCCGCCTGGGGGTACCTCCCAGGCCGTTCGGGCCCTGGGGGAGGCACGACTGCCCGCAGCGGCGCTACGCCAGCTGCGGCGGCAGCTCCGTCGCGTGGGTCACGACGAGGCCCGAGACCGCTCGGGTCAGCGCCACGTACAGCCTGCGCAGTCCCGTCCGTTCGTCCGGTTCGCCGTCGACCACCGCCTGCGGCTCGTCCAGGACCACGTAGTCGTACTCCAGGCCCTTGGCCAGCGAGGCCGGGACCAGGGTCAGGCGGGTGGCGTGGGTGGTCTCCTCGCCGGGGCCGACGTGGCCGATCCCGGCCGCCGCCAGGGCCGCCGCCAGCTCCGGCACCCGCGCGTCGGCGGCGATCAGACCGACCGAGCCCTCCCGCTCCAGCAGCTCACGGCAGGCCGCCACCACGTCCGCCGCCCCGTCCGGGGCCGTACGGATGTCGAAGAAACCCGGGTTCTCGCGGATCGACGCGACCGGCGTCAGGCCCGGCGCGATGTGCGGCAGCAGCCGGGAGGCGTACGCGATGACGTCCGTCGGCACGCGGAAACCGGCCGTCAGCTCCTCGACCACCGCCTCGCCCTTCCCCAGGTGCCCCAGCGCCTCCGCCCAGCTCCGGGTCGCCCACGGCGTGGTGCCCTGCGCCAGGTCGCCGAGGACCGTCGCCGAGCCGGTGGTGCAGCGCCGGCCCACCGCGCGGTACTGCATCGGGGACAGGTCCTGCGCCTCGTCGAGGACCACGTGCCCGAGGGAGTGGGTGCGCTCGATCAGGTCGGTCGCCTCGTCGATCAGTACGGCGTCGGCCGGTGACCACTTGGCGGACTTCACCGAGCGGGCCGGCTTCACCCACAGCAGCGCCTTCTGCTCGTCCTCGGTGAGGACACCCGCGGCGTGCGCCGCGAGGAAGTCCGCGTCGGTGAGCAGCCGCAGCACCAGCCTGGCCGGGTCGACCTGCGGCCAGACCGACTTCACCAGCGCCTTCACGGCCGCGTTGCGCGCCACCGCGTTCTGCACCCGGTCGTCCGGCGCCTCGCCCGCCCGCTCCATCTGCACCAGCACGGCGTGCGCGATCCGCTGCGGCAGCGCCTCGCGGGCGGCGCCGTAGCGGATGTCACGGGCGAGCAGCTCGCGGACGATCTCCTCCAGCTCGTACACCGGCACCCGCCAGCGGCGCGAGCCGCGCACCACGACGACGCCCTCGGCGGGTGGCGTGACGTGGGAGTAGAGGGCCCGGCGCAGCACCTCCGCCATCCGCGCGTCACCCTTGATCACCGCGGTCGCCGCCTCGTCCGTGCCGCGCACCTCGACGTGGGCGACCAGATCGTCGACGGTGGCCTGGCGGACCGTCAGCTCGCCGAGCGCCGGCAGCACCTGCTCGATGTAGTGCAGGAAGGACCGGTTCGGGCCGATGACCAGCGTGCCCGTGCGGGCCAGGCGCTCCCGGTGCGCGTACAGGAGGTAGGCCACCCGGTGCAGGCCGACGGCGGTCTTGCCGGTGCCGGGGCCGCCCTGCACGCACACCGAGCCGGCCAGCCCGGCGCGCACGATCTCGTCCTGCTCGGGCTGGATCGTCGCCACGATGTCCCGCATCGGCCCGACGCGGGGCCGCTCGATCTCCTGCTGGAGGAGCTTGCTGGTGGTCGCCGCCTCGGCCGGGTCGAGCAGGTGCTCGTCCTCGTACGCGGTCAGGTCCCCGCCGGTGTAGCCGAAGCGGCGGCGCAGCGAGACGTCCTGCGGGTCCTTCTTGGACGCCCGGTAGAACGGCTGGGAGACCGGTGCCCGCCAGTCGATCACCATCGGGTCGCCGTCCGCGTCGTGCACGTGCCGGCGTCCGACGTAGAAACGCTCGCCCTCCCCGCCCTCGGCCTGCTCCGCCCCCGGAGCGTGCAGGTAGTCGAGCCGGCCGAAGAACAGCGGGGTCTCGCTGAGATCGGCGAGCGCCTTGATGCGCTGCTCGATCTGGCTCTCCAGGACGGCGGCGTTGACCCAGTTCGCGGTCACGTCGGTGATGTCCAGGGACTCGACGTCCTCACGCATGGCGCGCAGCGCGGAACGGGAGGCGGCGAGGTGGGCGCGTTCCCTGGAGAGAGGGTCGTCGTGGACGGGCGTGGACAAGGCAGTGCCTCCGGATGACCTGCGGTGCGGTGGGCGCGGGACGCGCGCGGTGGACCGACCGGTTTCCGTCCGGACGGCGGCACTCCGTGGGGAGGCGGGCAAGAGCGGAGATTCTAGGGGAGCGGGTGCGGCGCGGGCCAACCCTTTTTCTCCGCCCCGCGCTCGACCCCTAGGGGATCGCGTCATCCGCTCCGGGGGATGCGCTCCCTCCCGGGTCGTAGCGGAGGACTACGGAGGTTGGGTCCGCAGACCGATGCCGGTCGGGGGAGGGCGGTCGCACCATGGAGACATGAGCGCAGCAACCATCTCCCCCGCCCCCGCACCGGGCCGCGCGTCCGGTGCCACGCCCGTGGCCGGCAGCCACCGGCACCGGCTCGGTGACACCCTGCGCGCCGTCAGGGTGTTCGCGGGCGCCGCCTTCGACGTGGTCGTCCTCGGTGAGTACGGCGAGGAGGCCGGAGTCCGCCGCCACTAGTGCTCCGACCGCACCGTGCCGAACACCGTACGTGCGACGTCCTCGAGTGATCCGAGCAGCGGGTCGGGGTCGTCGGCGCGCGTGACGAGCACGACTTCGCAGGGATCGACGTCGACGACAGGCACCAGGGCGATGTCCTCACGCATGGCGGGGCGTCGATCGCCGACAGGGAAGATCGCGACACAGTGGCCGGTGGCGATGAGTTCCAGCTTGTCCTCGTAGCTGTCGTCGATCGCGGGCGGGGGCGGTGCCGGCCGGTCGCCGACCGGCTTGGGCGTGCTCCAGACCACCGGAGTGCTGACGCAGCTCACCAGTTCCTGGTCCGACAGAGCCCGCAGGCTGACGGGTTTCCCCCTCGCCAGATGATGGCTCGCCGACGTGACGAGCACCCGCGGCTCCTCGTGGAGCTTGGTCACCCGGAGGCCGTCCGTGGGCCAGGGCAGGGGTTTGTAGGCGACGAGGGCGTCGACCCGGCCCTCGGCGAGGGCGTGTGTGTCCCGCCAGTCGAGGTGCCGGGTGCGGACTTGGCTGTCGGGGTGCCGGCGGCGCAGCTCCTGCACGCAGGAGGTGATGACCAGTCCTTCGGCGCAGCCGACAGTGATGGTACGGGGCTGGACGGCGGCTCTGGCCGTGTAGGCGGCTCGCTCGGCCTCGTGGAGCAGTGTCCGTGCACCGGGAAGAAAGGCCCGACCGGCGTCGGTGAGGCTGCTGCCGTGCGGCGAGCGGTCGAAGAGCCGGACACCGAGCTGGGCTTCCAGTCGCTGGATCTGGCGGCTCAGCGACGGCTGCGCCAGGTGCAGCTTGGTGGCGGCCCGGCCGAAGTTGCCGTACTCCGCCACGACCGTGAAATAGCGCACGAGCCGCAGATCGACGTCCATCGGCTCAGGGTACGCCGCGCGCCGTCATACGCCCGGGGCATGACGGCATACGGAACAGGTCTTGGACACGGTGCGCGGGTGGGTATTTGGCTTGCGGGCATGACCACTTACGACGGCAAGAAGATCGTGATCACGGGCGGAAGCAGCGGTATCGGCCTGTCCACGGCCCGGTTGTTCGCGGACGGCGGGGCGCACGTACTGATCACGGGCCGTACCCGCTCCTCGCTGGACACCGCGTTGGAACGGCTGGGGGACAAGGCGATCGCCGTCCGTAGCGACGCCGCGTCCCTGAAGGACATCAAGGCGCTGGCCGGCACGGTGCAGGAGCGGTTCGGCGCGGTGGACGCGCTGTTCGTCAACGCCGGCGTCACCGCGTCCGCGCCGTTCGACTCGACGACGGAGGAGATGTACGACGAGCTGTTCGGCGTCAACACCAAGGGCCCGTACTTCACGGTGCAGGCGTTGGCGCCGCTGCTGCGCGAGGGAAGCGGCGTGGTGCTCACCACGTCGGTGGTGAACGTCCTGGGCCTCGACGCGCTCAGTGTCTACTCGGCGAGCAAGGCGGCCCTGCGGTCGATGACGCGCACCCTGGCCCGCGAACTGCTGCCGCGCAAGGTGCGCGTCAATGCCGTGAGCCCCGGCCCGATCGACTCGGGCATCCTGGACCGCTCCTCGCTGCCCGCCGATGTCGTCGAGGCGACGAAGGACACCTACCGGAGCACCATTCCGATGCAGCGGCTTGGGTCGTCCGAGGAGGTGGCTGCCGCGGTGGCGTACCTGGCGTTCGGTGCGACCTTCTCGACGGGAACAGAGTTCCCTGTCGACGGAGGGGCATCGCAACTCTAGTGCTGTGACCGCATGGGAGAGCACCGGCGAGCTCCCAAGGCCTGCTCAGGCGTCCTCCGACAGCACCTCGTCCGCGTCCATGATCCGGTAGGCGTAGCCCTGTTCCGCCAGGAAGCGCTGGCGGTGGGCGGCGAAGTCCTGGTCGAGGGTGTCGCGGGCGACGACCGAGTAGAAGTGCGCCTGGTGGCCGTCGGCCTTCGGCCGCAGCACCCGGCCCAGGCGCTGGGCCTCCTCCTGCCGCGAGCCGAAGGTGCCCGACACCTGGATGGCGACGGTCGCCTCCGGCAGGTCGATCGAGAAGTTCGCGACCTTCGACACGACCAGCACGCTGATCTCGCCCTGCCGGAAGGACTCGAAGAGCTTCTCCCGCTGGGCGTTGGACGTCTCGCCCTTGATGACCGGCGCGCCCAGGTGCTCGCCCAGCTCGTCGAGCTGGTCGATGTACTGGCCGATGACGAGGATCTGCTGCCCGGCGAAGCGCCGCACGATCGCCTCCGTCACCTTCCGCTTGGTGTCGGTCGTCGCGCAGAAGCGGTACTTCTCCTCCGTCTCGGCGGTGGCGTAGGCGAGCCGCTCGGCGTCGGTGAGGTTGACCCGGACCTCCACGCAGTCGGCGGGCGCGATGTAGCCCTGCGCCTCGATCTCCTTCCACGGCGCGTCGAACCGCTTCGGCCCGATCAGGGAGAACACGTCCGACTCGCGGCCGTCCTCGCGCACCAGGGTCGCGGTCAGACCGAGACGGCGCCGGGCCTGGAGGTCGGCGGTGAACTTGAACACCGGCGCCGGCAGCAGGTGCACCTCGTCGTAGACGACCAGCCCCCAGTCCCGGGAGTCGAACAGCTCCAGGTGCGGGTAGACGCCCTTCCGGCGGGTCGTCAGCACCTGGTACGTGGCGATGGTGACCGGCCGGATCTCCTTGCGGGTGCCGCTGTACTCGCCGATCTCGTCCTCGGTCAGCGAGGTGCGCTTGACCAGCTCGTGCTTCCACTGCCGGGCGGAGACGGTGTTGGTGACCAGGATCAGCGTCGTCGACTTGGCCTCGGCCATCGCGCCCGCCCCGACCAGCGTCTTGCCCGCGCCGCAGGGGAGCACGACGACGCCGCTGCCGCCGTGCCAGAAGTTCTCCACCGCCTGCTTCTGGTACGGGCGCAGCGCCCAGCCGTCCTCGGCCAGCTCGATCGGGTGTGCCTCGCCGTCCACGTACCCGGCGAGGTCCTCGGCCGGCCAGCCCAGCTTCAGCAGCGTCTGCTTGATCTGCCCGCGCTCGGAGGGGTGCACGGCCACCGTGTCGGCGTCGATGCGGGTGCCGACCAGCGGCGCGATCCGCTTCGACTTCAGGACCTCTTCCAGCACCGGCCGGTCGGTGGTCGTAAGGACCAGTCCGTGCGCCGGGTGCTTGGAGAGGGTCAGGCGGCCGTAGCGGTCCATCGTCTCGGCGATGTCGACCAGCAGCGCGTGCGGCACCGGGTAGCGGCTGTACTCGACGAGCGCGTCCACGACCTGCTCGGCGTCGTGGCCCGCCGCCCGGGCGTTCCACAGGCCCAGCGGGGTCACCCGGTAGGTGTGGATGTGCTCCGGCGCCCGCTCCAGCTCCGCGAACGGCGCGATGGCCCGACGGCAGTCGGCGGCCTGCTCGTGGTCGACTTCGAGGAGCAGGGTCTTGTCGGACTGGACGATCAGCGGACCATTCACGGGCGGCACCCTTTCGCGTGCGTACGGCCGGACGACGGCTCGGCCAAACGTCCAGTGTGCCTGATCGCGGGGCGGGGCCTACCGGAGAGCGACGTTGATGTTGTTGATGAGCGGTCCTTCCAGCGCGGCGGCCTTCGGGGCGAGGGCCCCGAACAGCGCCGCGGCGGTGATCAGGGCGGCGACGGAGACGGCGACGGCGGAACGGACCGTGGAACGGCCGGTGGAACGGGCGGGGTCGGTGGTCGTGTCGCGCACGGGAGGCCTTTCGGGGAGCCGACGGTTCGAGGAGATCCAGCGGGAGGAGGGAGAGCGCGGCGGGCCGGGCCCGAAGGGCCTGGGGACCGGCCCGCCGCCGGGAACGCGGCAGGGGGACGGTCAGAGGGTGACGCCTCCGCCGAGGTCGATGCCGATCGCGGCGGCCTCGGCGGCGAACGCCGCGAGCAGTGCCGCGGTGGAGGTCAGGACGGTGGCGACGCGGCGAACGGCAGTACGCATCGGGTTCTTCCTTTCGGTTGGTTTGCGGGGCACCCGGTGGCTGCCCGACCGCCCCGAACCCGATGCGGAATATGAAAAAAGCTCCCTCGCAGGTGCGAATCACCCGGCGTGGCGTGCATGAACCACCGCGTACACCCGAAAGTGCGCTGAACCTCGTACGCCGGTTCAGCCCGCGTCGTCGGCCAGCTCGGCCACGCCGGTGATCCGGTGCAGCGGGTAGGTGCGCACCTCGTCCGCCGTGTGGTCGTACGCCGTGACGAAGCCGCCCTCGACCCGGATCGGCGCGATCACGCGCTGGCTGGCCGCGCCCTCGGCGTTCACGTAGCCGATCCACAGCGTCTCGCCGGTCAGGACCGCCGCCTGCATCGTGGCCAGCGTCTCGGCGGCGCCCGTGCGGGGCAGCGCGCCGCCCGGGGCACCGTCCTCGCCGCCGCCCGGCTTGCGCGGGGTCGTGGAGGCCAGGTCACCGGCGCGCACGGCGCGGATCGCCGCCGTCAGGAGCGTGTCGTCGGGGGCCGGCGGGCCGTCCGGGACCGGCTCCGGTGCCGTCCTCGGCGGGGTGCGGTGGGAGTCCGCGCGGGCGATCAGCACGTCGCCCGCGGCGGACTCGGCGGCCGGCGCGAACCCCAGCGCGCGCAGCCCCTCCAGCAGCGCCGCCGGGTCGGCCTGGGCGGCCAGCACGGTGGGCGCCAGCCGGCGCAGGCCGAGGGCGGCGGCCCGCTTGTCGGCGAGGATCTCGTCCAGCGTCGCGTCGTCGTCGCAGCGCACGTACGCCGAGGCCGCGCCCACCCGCAGCCGCCCGTGCCGCCGGGCCACGTCGTCGATCAGGTACGTCAGGGGCTGCGGCACCGGCGTACGGGAGTGCCGGGCGAGGAAAGCATGCAGCTCGGCGGCGCTCCGCCCGGCGTCCAGCGCCCGGCGTACCGAACCCGGCGTGAACCGGTAGACGGTCGCCCCGCCCTTGGACTCCACGTCCGCGAGCACCCCCAGCACGTCGGCCAGCTCGCGCTCCAGCGGCCCCGGCGCCACCGCCGTCAGGTCGGCCTGGAGCAGCACGTGGTCCAGCGGCTCGGGGAAGAGCGGTGCCAGCAGCCGGGCGGCGTTCGCGGTGGCCGCGGCCCGTTCGGCGGGGGTCGGCTCAGCGGTCACCGGGGGCGTGCGGTGGTGGTGGACGGGGAGCTTGTCGCCCGGACCCTCGGGTTCCTCCTCCTCCGCCGCCGGGCGGGGTGCCTCGGGGGCGCCGATCAGGGCCCGCCCCGGTGCCGCCAGCGCGCCGCGCCCGGTGACGCCCAGCAGCTCGGCCTCGGACAGCGTCCACCGGGCGAGCCGGCTCCGCAGATCGTCGTCCCGCGCCTTCCCCGGCTCCCGGTGCTCCCGCTGCTCCCGCTGCGGGCCGCGCAGCGGGCGCTCCCAGCGCAGCCGGGCCAGCAGCGACTCCTCGACGGGCCAGGCGCCCTCGGGCAGCCCCGCCAGCAGGGCCAGCACCCGGTGGCGCACCTCCGGCGCCGCCGAACGGTCCAGGTTCGGGCCCAGCGCCGAGAGCGTCCGGTCCTTCGAGTCCCGCCCGCCGACCACACCCGGCGTCCGGGTGGCCGCCAGCCATGTCCCCGCGAGCCTGGCCCAGCGCTCGGCGGGCGGCAGCTCGCGCCACTCGTCGTACGCCGGGGTCGCCGCGTACCGCTCCTCCTCCTCACCGTCGGAGGCGATCAGACCGGCGCCGTAGGCCAGTTCGACCCAGAAGGCGGCGACCGGCTCGGGCACGTCCAGGGCCACGGCGGTCCGCTTCAGGTCGCGCACGCTCAGACCGCCGGCCCGCAGCACCGTGGGTCCCCCCTCGTCCCACTCCTTCAGCAGCTCGTCCACCGTCGCCAGCGCCGCCAGGGCCTGCCCGGCCGCGGTGGCGTCCACCACCTGTGGACGGTGCGTGGCGGCCGCCTCCACCGGCGGCGGCACCGGCTCGGGCGCGCGGTGCGCCCGGCCGGCGCGCAGGTGCAGGGCGACCTCGCGAGGCAGGACGACCGTGCCGGGCGCGGTCGGCAGCAGCAGGCCCCGGTCCAGCAGGGCCCGCAGATGCGCGGCCGGGTCGTGGGTGACCTGGCCGTACGGCGGTCCCCACACCAGCCGGTCCAGCACCTCCCGGGACTCCGCCGGCAGCCCGGCGAGGAGCGCGGCCGTCCGCCGCCGGTCGGCGAACAGGGCGCCGAGCGCGGACACGGCGGAGACGGAGTCGTGGGTCGAGGGCAGCCCGACCGCGGCGAGGATCTCCTGGATGCGCCCCGGGGACATGCCCGCCGTCGCCTCCCGCACGGTGGGGCCGAGCCCCGTCGGGGACGGGTGCTGCGGGGAGGGCGAGAGCAGCTCACGGGCGGTGCGCACCAGCCGCAGCCGGTCGTCGGCGCCCCACACCAGCGCCTGTTCGCGCAGCAGGGCGGCGGCCCGGGGCAGCGCGGCGGCGACGGCCGGGTCCTGCTCGTCGCCGGCCATCAGGGCGAGCAGTTCGCCGTACGACGCCGGGTCCGGCGCCACGGCCAGCGCCTCGGCGGTCTGCAGCGTGAACCGGTCCAGCCGCTCCAGCGCCCGCACGACGGAGGCGCGGGTGCCGGCGCGGGTGGCGAGCTGGGTGAGGTCGGTCGGCACGGGGGTGATGAGGTCGGGACGGCTGCGCAGGAGGGCGGCCAGCGAGACGTCGTCCCTGACGCGGAGCGCTTCCGCCAGGGACCGGGGGGCCGCGGACTTCTCCTCGGTGCTCATCCGGTCCACGTTAGCGGGTGGGCCGGACGGCGGGGTGCGTGTGCGACGGTGCGGTGCCGTCGGCCGGACGGGGAGGATTCGGTACCTTCGTCCGACGGGGTACGCCGGAGTACCGCAACGCACCGCCCCGGAGGGGAACGTGGGGATCGAGAGCGACCAGGTCGTCTTCGAGTATCTGAGCCGCGTCGGCGACGTGGCCCAGCAGCGGCAGCTGCCGTCGGCCACCCGGATGCGGCTGGTGTCGGAGCTGCGCAACGAGATCGACCGGCACCGGGCGAAGACCACCGTGGACAGCCCCGCCGCGGTCCGCCGCATCCTGGACCGGCTCGGCGACCCCGACGACATCGTCACCGCGGCGGGCGGTGCCGCCGGCGTACGGCCGCCGGCGCCGGCGCCGTCGCCCACCGCCGTGCCCGAGCAGCGGGACACCGGTCCCCGAGACGCCGAGCGGCGCAAGGGCAGGCGGCGCCCCGCACCCGAGCCCCCGGCCGCGCCCGAGGCCGCCTCCCCGCCCCACCTGGCGAGCGCGCGGGAGCTGGGGGACGTCGGCGACGGCCGGCCCGACTGGTGGCGCGTCGACGACGGCCCCTTCGCCGGCGGCGGACTCGGCGACAGCGTGCCCGGGTTCGTCGGCGGGGTGGAGATCCCGGAGCTGCTCAGACGACCGCCGGGGCCGGGCGACGAGGACGCGGACCGGCCGGGCGCCCCCGCCGGGAAGGCACCCGGGGCCGCGGCGCCGGTGGAGGCCGACGTGCCGGCAGCCGGGCCGACGGGGAAGGGCAGGGTCCGCCGCCTGCCCCGGCTGTGGCCCGAGGGCGGCTGGAACAACCCCCTCCTGCTGCTCGCCGCGGCGCTGCTGATCGCCGGTGCCGTGCTCGGCAGCCTCGTCCCCCTCGGCCTGGGCTGGCTGATCGCCTACCTCTCCCGCCGGCTCACGCCGGCCCAGGCGAAGTGGGCCGTCCTGGGCCTGCCGGGCACGGTCGCCGTCGCGGGTGTCGTCTGGCTGTGGGGCCGCACCGAGGGCCGCTGGGGCGATCCGGTCGCCGAGGGCCACATGAGCGAGGCGATCGCCGAGACCTGGCCCTGGGTCCTGCGCGGCGCCGCCGTCGCCACCGCGCTGTATCTCCTCTGGAAGGCCCGCCGCCCCCGCGGCTGACCCCCCCCGGGCTGCCCCCCCCGGCCGACCGAAACCGGCGGGCGGCCGGGCCCGCCAAGGGTCCCGGCACAATGGGGGCCATGGCTTCCACGACTCGCCCCGCGCCCACCGTCGGCTTCGACCTCGACATGACGCTGATCGACTCGCGGCCCGGCATCCGCGCCTGCTACCTGGAGCTGAGCGCGCGCACGGGGACGCACGTCGACGCCGACCTGGCCGTCACCCGGCTCGGGCCGCCGCTGGCCGAGGAGCTGGCCCACTGGTTCCCGGCCGGGGAGATCGAGGCCGTTGCGGACCTGTACCGGGAGATCTACCCGGCGTACGCGATAGAGCCGACGCTCGCGCTGCCCGGCGCCCGGGAGGCCGTCGCCGCCGTGCGCGAGGCGGGCGGGCGGGCCGTCGTCGTCACGGCCAAGTACGAACCGAACGCCAAGCTGCACCTGGTGCACCTCGGCATCGAGCCGGACGCCGTGATCGGCGGGCTGTGGGCCGAGCAGAAGGCCGTCGCGCTGCGCGAGCACGACGCGGACGTCTACGTCGGCGACCACGTGGGCGACGTACGCGGTGCCCGCGCCGCCGGTGCCCGCTCGGTGGCCGTGGCCAGCGGGCCGTGCGACGCCGAGGAGCTGCGCGCGGCGGGCGCCGACGTGGTCCTCGCCGACCTCAGCGAGTTCCCGGGGTGGCTCGCGGCCTACCGGGACGGCGAGGGCGACGCCGAGGGGCCGGTCGCGGCGCGCGCCTGACGCCGCCCGGCGGCGATCGACCGGAGCACCCCGGCACCGGCGACCAGGAAGCCCACTCCCATCAGCATGCTCAGTCCGAACATGTAGGTGGGAAAGGGCGTCGTGCCCAGCAGCAGCGGGGCCACGGTGACCAGAGTGGCCACGGCGCCGACGAAGAAGACGATCGCACCGGCGCGGATCAGCCGGTCGCCGGGGGCGGCGGAATTCGTTTGGGTTTGTTCACGCACCCGACCAGGGTAGTTCCCAGGCCTGGAGAACAGCCGGGGGACGTCTTGTCACCGGCCTGAAGACCATTAGCCTTGGTACCGGCGGGTCAGGACGACCCGCCCAAGTGCTATCAAGAGCCGTTTCCGAGCATATTTCCGAGCAGTTTTCCGACGAGTACGAGGACGAGGACAGACGTGCCTACCGGCAAGGTCAAGTGGTTCAACAGCGAGAAGGGCTTCGGCTTTCTCTCCCGCGACGACGGCGGTGACGTCTTCGTCCATTCCTCGGTCCTCCCCGCCGGAGTCGAGAGCCTGAAGCCGGGACAGCGCGTCGAGTTCGGGGTCGTCGCCGGGCAGCGCGGTGACCAGGCCCTGTCGCTCGCCCTCCTCGACCCGGCCCCCTCGGTCGCGGCCGCGCAGCGCAAGAAGCCGGACGAGCTGGCCTCCATCGTGCAGGACCTGACGACGCTCCTGGAGAACATCACGCCGATGCTGGAGCGCGGCCGCTACCCGGAGAAGACGGCGGGCAAGAAGATCGCCGGGCTGCTGCGCGCGGTCGCGGACCAGCTCGACGTCTGATCTCCCCGCCCCCGCAGTCCTAAGGGAACGCCAGCGCGTCCGGGCCGAGGGCCGGTACGAGTCCCTCGGCCGCCGCGCGGGTCAGCAGGCCCCGGATCGCCGCGTAGCCGTCCTCGCCGAGGTCGGCGGTGAACTCGTTGACGTACAGCCCGATGTGCTGGTCGGCGACGGCCGGGTCCATCTCCTGCGCGTGCTCCATGACGTACGCCCGGGACGCCTCCGGGTCGTCCCAGGCCGCGCGGACCGAGGCGCGGACGGCGTCGGCGAGGCGGTTCAGCGTCTGCGCGCCCAGCGAGCGCTTCGCGATGATCGCGCCGAGCGGGATGGGCAGCCCGGTGGTGCGCTCCCAGTGCTCGCCCATGTCGGCGAGCTTGTGCAGCCCGTAGTTCCGGTACGTGAAGCGCGCCTCGTGGATCACCAGGCCCGCGTCGACCTTCCCGTCCCGCACGGCCGGCATGATCTCGTGGAAGGGCATGACCACGATCTCGCCGACCCCGCCGGGCACGGTGTCCGCCGCCCACAGGCGGAAGAGCAGGTACGCCGTCGAGGTCTCGCTGGGCACCGCCACCGTGCGTCCGCGCAGGTCCGCGCCCGCCTCCCGGGTCAGCACCAGCGGGCCGCAGCCCCGGCCCAGCGCACCGCCGCACGGCAGCAGGGCCCAGTCGTCCAGGACGTACGGCAGCACGGCGTACGACACCTTCAGCACGTCGAACTCGCCGCGCTCGGCCATGCCGTTGGTGATGTCGATGTCCGCGAAGGTCACGTCGAGGGCGGGGGCGTCCGGGACGCGGCCGTGGGCCAGGGCGTCGAAGACGAAGGTGTCGTTCGGGCAGGGGGAGTACGCGATCCGCAGGGGATCAGTGGTCATGTCGGTCATGTGGGTTCCAACTCGTGAGGGCGGGGGCGAGCTTCCCGAAGGCGTCCGTCAGTGCCGCGAGTGCCTCGCCGATGCGCCAGGCGGCACGGTCGCGCGGGCCGACCGGGTTGGAGACCGCGCGCAGTTCCAGCACCGGCACGCCGTGCGCGGCGGCGGCCTCGGCGACGCCGAAGCCCTCCATCGCCTCGGCCAGGGCGCCCGGGTGGCGCTCGCGCAGCAGCGCGGCGCGCTCCGCGGTGCCGGTGACGGTGGAGCCGGTCAGGACGGTGCCGGGCCGGGCCCCGGTCGCCCCGGCGACGGCGCGGACCAGACCGGCAGGCGGCAGGTGGGTGACGCTGCCGAAGCCGAGGTCGGTGACCGGCAGGAAGCCGTCGGCGGTCTCGGCACCCAGGTCGGCCGCGGTGATCGCGTCGGCGACGACGAGCGAGCCGACGGGCGCGTGGGGGACGAAGCCGCCGCCGATGCCGGCCGAGACGACCAGGTCGTAGGGCGTGCCGTCGAGGGCCGCCGCGGTCAGGGCGGCGGCCGTGGAGGCGGCGGCGAGGGCCGGTCCGACCCCGGCGGCCAGCAGGTCCCAGCCGTCCGGCAGCCGGTGCAGGACCACCCCCGGACGGGAGACCTCGGTGCCCGGCGCCGGGAACGCCCGAGCCACCGCGTCCCGTTCGGCGGGGACCGCGGTGGCCACGAGGAGGTGCACGGAGGACGTGGGCGTCAGTCCTTCTTCAGCTTGAAGACCCACACACCGGTGATGTTCTGGCTGTCGTCCTTGCCGTCACGGGCCGCGACGGCGACGTTCGTCGAGTTGCCCTGGGCGCCGTACTGCGCGTTGAAGAACACGCTGCCCGGCACGGTGCGGTAGGTCTTGTCGCTGTCCTCGACCAGCTGCTGACCGTTCATCAGGATCGTCCAGTGCTTGTCGGCGACGTCCGGGTCGACACCGAACCGCACGGTCTCGTCCTGGTCGACGGTGATGGACTTCGCGTCCTTGTCCTGCAGGCACTTGTCGATCTCGTCGGCCGAAAGGGTCTTGCCCTCTCCGCCGCAGGTGGCCTCGGAGCTGACCGAGTCACTGCCGACCGTGATCGTCGAGATCGGGGTCGGCTCGTCACAGGCGGACAGCAGGAGAAGTCCGGCGGACACGGCGCCTGCGGCGGCGACGGCGCGGCGGCGTCGCACAACGCGGTGTCCGAGAGCGGCGGTGCCGCGGGGCAACGTGGTCATGGCGGAAGGCTATACGGCGCCTCCGCCCCGCCCCCCACCTGGGTACGGCGTGGCGTGGTCACGCCACCCTCGGCCCAGTCCGTCCCCCGTGCCGGGCCGAGTCGAGCAGCCCCCGTACGGTCGTCAGCCACCCGGCGGCGATGATCGCGGCGGCCACCGCCAGGCCCAGCGTGCCGTTGAGCGGCAGCACGATGCCGACCGCGCCGCCGAGCACCCAGGAGACCTGGAGCAGTGTCTCCGAGCGCGCGAACGCCGACGTCCGCACCTGCTCCGGCACGTCCCGCTGGATCAGCGCGTCCAGGGACAGCTTGGCCAGCGCCTGCGCGAACCCGGCGACCGCCGCCAGGCACGCCACCAGGAAGGCGCTGAAGAACACCGCGGCCACCACCGCCGCGCCCAGCACGATCGCGACCACCGTCACGATGATCACCTCCGGCGCCCGGGACCGCAGCCACGCCCCGACCGCCGTGCCCAGCGCGTTGCCCGCACCGGCCGCGACGCCCACGATCCCCAGCGACACCGCCGCGCTCTGGCCGGTCATCGGGTGCACCCGTAGCAGGAACGCCAGGAAGAAGATCAGAAAGCCGGTCAGGCAGCGGATGGCGGCGTTGGCGGCCAGCGCGTGCGTCACCGCCGGACCCACCGTGCGCAGGCCGGGACGCTTGCCCCGCTCCCGCAGCGGTCCCGGCAGGTGTTCCTCGTCCGCGGCGAGCAGCGCCCGGTCCTCGCCGCGCGAGGAGTCCACCTTCCGCGGCAGCGTGAACGACAGCACGGTGCCCGCCACGAAGATCACGAACGCGCCGTACAGCGGCCACCGCGGCCCCACCTGCTGGAGCCCCGCACCGATCGGCGCGGCCACGCCGGTGGCCAGCAGCCCGCACAGCGTGACCCGCGAGTTCGCCTTCACCAGGGAGACCCGGGGCGGCAGCAGCCGGGGCACCACCGCGCTCCTGACCACCCCGTACGCCTTCGACGCGACCAGCACGCCCAGCGCGGCCGGGTACAGCTCGATGCCGCCGGTGACGACCGCGGCGGACAGCACCAGCGCGAGCACCGCGCGGGCGCCCATCGCGGTCGCCATCGCGGCGCGGCGGCCGTGCGGCAGCCGGTCCAGGAGCGGGCCGATCACCGGCGCGAGGAGCGTGAACGGCGCCATGGTGATGGCGAGGTACAGCGCGACCCGCCCGCGTGCCTCGTCGGTGGGGACGGAGAAGAAGACGGTGGAGGCCAGCGCGACGGTGATCATCACGTCCCCGGCACCGTTCACCCCGTGCAGCTCGATCAGCTTGCCGAGGCCCGACTCGCCCGCGCCGTGCGCGTGCGTCGCCCGCCGGATGCCGCGCACGGCACCGGTCACCGGCAGGCGCAGCGCCCGGCCGACCGCACGGAACCGGGAGCCGGGGCCGCGCCGCCGGCTCCCGCGCTTGAACTCCGTCCGTGCGGTGGCCACCCCGTCATAGTGCCCCGTCGGCGGCGGCTGTAGCGTCGATACGGCGCGTATGGCGGTGATCGGGTCGAGTGACTCCGAGGCCGGCACCGCCCGGGAACGCGGGGTCGTACCCCGCCGAAACTCCCGTCGGTGTAGGCCCAGGGCACATGAGCAGGTAGCGTGCGTAGCGCGCCGTGGCGAACGTTCTCGGCCGCGCGCCTTACGGCCATCCCGCAGAATGGATGACGTAGGTGCGCCCGAGCGCGATCGGGCGCGGACGTCGACGCGGTCCACAGGTCCGCTCCGTCCGCCCCTCGCAGGCAGCGGCGCACTCGTGAGACGGCGTATGGAGAGAAGCGATACCTGTGAGCGCAGCGACAACGCGAAGCCGCACCCCTGACCGTCTGTGCGCCGAGGCCGTCGACCTCGCCCGCGCCGCAGCCGAGGAGGCCGCCGCACCCGGCGTCGTCGGCGAGCACGAGGGCATGGTGTCGGAGGGCGACCGGGTCGTCACGCACTACTTCGCATGCAAGGAGCTGGGGTACCGGGGCTGGCGCTGGGCCGTGACGGTGGCCCGCGCCTCCCGCGCCAAGATCGTCACGGTGGACGAGGCGGTGCTGCTGCCCGGCCCCGACGCGCTGCTCGCCCCCGAGTGGGTGCCGTGGAGCGAGCGGCTGCGGCCCGGCGACATGGGCCCCGGCGACCTGCTGCCCACCGACGCGGACGACCTGCGCCTTGAGCCCGGCTGGACCGGCGAGGACGAGCCGCCGCCGAACTCGGCCGTCTCCCACGAGATGGCCGACCTGGTCGAGGCCGAGGACGCCGAGGTGACCTCCGGGCCGCCCGCCGAGCTGTCCACCGTCCCGGCCCGCGGCACCATCTCGGCGGTCGCCGAGGAGCTGGGCCTGCGCCGTACCCGGGTGCTGTCCCGGTACGGCCTGCACGTCGCAGCCGACCGCTGGGAGGAGGGCTACGGCCCCAAGACCGCGATGGCCCAGGCGGCCCCCGCCTCCTGTGTCAGCTGCGGCTTCCTCGCCCGGATCGGCGGCTCGCTCGGACAGGCGTTCGGGGTCTGCGCCAACGAGTTCTCCCCGGCCGACGGGCACGTCGTGTCGCTGGCCTACGGGTGCGGGGGGCACTCCGAGGCGGCGGTCATGCCGAAGCCGCCGCGGGTGGCTCCGCCGGTGATCGATGAGACGCGGGTGGACCCGTTCCCGTTGCGGCCGGCCGCGGACTCCGGCTCGGTGCCGGTGAGTGAGGACCAGGCCTCGGCGGAGTTGGGGCACTCCTGAGGTCCGCCGTGGGTGGCTGAGGTCCCTGGGGGCTGTGCCCCCAGATCCCCTTCGGCCTGACGGCCTCGTCCTCGAACTCCCCCAGAGGGGGCACCTCCAACGGGCTGGATGGGCGGTACCTTCGTGGTCCGTCGATGAGGAGAGTCACCGTGAGCATGTTCGTACGGCCTGCCGACGAAGGCGCGGACCCGTTCGGGACGGCGCGTCTGCGGCGCGGGGTGCTGGACGCGTGGGCGACGAGCCCGGCCCGCTTCCGTGAGGACGCCAACGCGGAGGAGGACCTCGTCCTCGGCGGCTACCGCGACCGGCTGGTCGTCGAACTCGCGCAGAACGCCGCCGACGCCGCCGCGCGGTCCGGTGTGCCGGGCCGGCTCCGGCTGACCCTGCGCGACGGCGTCCTCGTCGCCGCCAACACCGGCGCCCCGCTCGACGCGACCGGCGTGGAGTCGCTGTCCACGCTGCGCGCCTCCGCCAAGCGGGACGCGGTGGAGGGATCGGTCGGCCGGTTCGGGGTCGGCTTCGCCGCCGTCCTGGCCGTCACCGACGAGCCCGCCGTGGTCGGCCGGCACGGCGGGGTCCGCTGGTCCCTGGCCGAGGCCCGCGACCTGGCCGCCGACACCGCCGGGCACAGCCCCGGGCTCGGCGACGAGATCCGGCGGCGCGACGGCCACGTCCCGCTGCTGCGGCTGCCGTTCCCCGCCGAGGGCAGCGCCCCCGCCCCGTACGACACGGCCGTCATCCTGCCGCTGCGCGACACGGCCGCCGCCGACCTCGCCGAACGCCTCCTGCACGGTGTGGACGACGCCCTGCTGCTCGCCCTGCCGGGCCTGGCGGAGGTGGTGATCGAGGCGGGCGACGAGGTGCGCACCCTCTCCCGCCGCACCGAGGACGCCCTGACCGTCGTGGAGGACTCCCGGCAGGGCGTCACCCGCTGGCGCACCGCCGCCGCGCACGGCCCGCTCACCCCCGACCTCCTCGCCGACCGGCCCGTGGAAGAACGGCTGCGCCCGCACTGGTCCGTGACCTGGGCGGTGCCCGTCGACGCCGACGGTGCCCCCGCCCGCCCCCGCACCAGCCCCGTCGTGCACGCCCCGACGCCCAGCGACGAGCCGCTCGGCGTGCCCGCCCTGCTGATCGCGTCCTTCCCGCTGGACGCCACCCGACGGCACACCGCGCCGGGGCCGCTCACCGACTTCCTGACGGAACGGGCCGCCGACGCCTACGCCGGACTGCTCGCCGACTGGCACCCGGTCACCGCCGGCCTCATCGACCTGGTGCCCGGCGCGCTGGGCCGGGGCGAACTGGACGGCGCGCTGCGGCAGGCGATCCTCGACCGGCTGCCCCGTACGTCCTTCCTGCCGCCCGCCCTTCCCTCCGGCGGCCGGGACGCGGAGGACGACCTCCCGGAGTCCCTGCGGCCGCGCGACGCCGAGGTGGTGGAGGGCGCGGGCGCCGACACCGTGCGGGTGCTGGCGGAGGTGCTGCCGACCCTGCTGCCCGCCGGTCTCGAACGCCGTGCCGAACTGCGCACACTGGGCGTGGCCCGGGTGCCGCTGACCGACGCGGTCGACCGGCTGGCGGGCCTGGAGAAGGCCCCCGGCTGGTGGCGGCGCCTCTACGACAGCCTCGCCGGGGTCGACCCCGACCGGCTGTCCGGGCTGCCGGTGCCGCTCGCCGACGGGCGTACGACCATCGGCCCCCGGCAGGTACTGCTGCCCTCCCCGGAGGCCGCCTCCCTCGACCCGGAGGTCCTCACCCGGCTCGGCCTCAAGGTCGCCCACCCGGACGCCGCGCACCCGCTGCTGGAGAAGCTCGGCGCCCTCCCGGCCACCCCGCGCGCCGTGCTCACCACCCCGCAGGTCCGGGCCGCCGTCGCCGCCTCCCTGGACGACGAGGGCGGCACGAACTGGGAGGAGGACGCCCTCGACGCCGAGGAACTGGCCGACACCGTCCTCGGCCTGGTCCGCGACGCCGGACTCGACCCCGGGGACGAGCCCTGGCTGGGCGCCCTCGCCCTGCCCGACGAGGACGGCGAACTCTCCCCGGCGGGTGAACTCGTCTTCCCCGGAGGCCCGTTCGCCCGGGTCATGCGCGAGGACGAACTCGCCGCCGTGGACGCCGAACTCGCCGAGAGGTGGGGCCCCGAGCCGCTGGCCGCCTGCGGCGTCCTGGTCACCTTCGCCCTGGTCCGCGCCACCGACGTGGTCCTCGACCCGGACGAACTGGAGCCCCGCGAGGGGGACTTCGCCGAGCCCGACGACGCGGGCCTGCTCGACGCCGTGGACGTGTGGAGCGAGGACGTCCTCGACCGCTTCCCGGACACCCCCGTGCCGCCGGTCGCCACCGAGATCGTCGCCGTGCGCGACCTCGACCTCGTGGACGACGACCACTGGCCCGAGGCCCTTGCCCTGCTGTCCCGGCCGCCGCTGCGCGACGCGCTCGTCCAGCCCGTGCGCGTCCTGCTGCCCGACGGCACCCACGAGGTCGTACGGCCGTACACGGCGTGGTGGCTGCGCGGGCACCCGGTGCTGGGCGGACGCCGCCCGGCCGGTCTGCGCGCGGCGGGCGGCGACCCGCTGCTGCGGGGCCTGTACGAGGAGGCCGACGCGTCCGGCTTCGAGGACGAGCAGGTGCTGCGGGCGCTGGGCGTGCGCACCTCGGTCGCCGCGCTCCTCGACGAGCCCGGCGGCGCGGCGGAACTCCTGGACCGGCTCGCCGACCCGGGCCGTCCGGTCACGGCCGCCCAACTGCACGCCCTGTACGGCGCGCTGGCCGAGCTGGACCCGGAGCGGGTGACCCTGCCGGACGAGGTGCGGGCGGTGGTCGACGGCGAGGTGCGCGTGGTGGACGCCGCCGACGCGGTCGTGGTCGACTCGCCGGACCTGCTGCCCTTCACGTCCGGCGTGCCGCTGCTGCCGGTCCGCCCGGCCCGGGCCGCCGAGCTGGCGGAACTGTTCCAGGTGCGGCGGCTGAGCGAGTCCGTCACCGGCCGCGTCGACTCCGAGGGCACCGAGCACGGCGTACCGGAGCCGGTGCGGGTGCTGCTCGGGGCGCGGACCCCGGCGTCGTACGTGGAGCACGGGGAACTGGTCGTCGACGGCGTGGAGATCGACTGGCGGCTGACGAACGACGGGGTCTTGCACGCGGCGACGCTGGAGGGCGTCGCGGCGGGGCTCGCCTGGGCGGCGGGCCAGTGGCCGCGGCGGTTCGAGGTGGCGGCGCTGCTGGAGGACGAGTCGCGGACGGACGAGCTGGCCCGGGACCGCTGGTTCGACTGAACCGCTCCGCCCGGACCGTCTGGATGTGAAGGTGTACGCACATTTCCTTCACTTCTTGTGCAACCATCTCGCCGCGCCGTGGATCTATGAGTCGAGTCAGCAGACTCACGACCCTCCGGGTCCCGGCGCGGTGACGATGGCCGGGACCCCTTGTCCTGACGTGGGGAACACATGCGCACACGAGTCCTGGTGGCGGCCGCCACCGGCGCCCTGGCCCTGACCGCCCTCGCCGTCCCGGCCGCTCAGGCCGACGGCGGAAGCGGCGACATCCGGATCACCAAGGTCGTCGTCGACGGCGACAACAAGGTGTCCATCGGCACCGGCAGCGCCAAGACCTTCTCGGTCAGCGTGACCGCCACCGACGACTCCGGCATCCTGGGCGCCGACTCCTTCGATCTGAAGGGGCCGGGCTACGGATACGAGACGACGGGCAAGCCGACCTGCAAGAAGGCCGGTGCCACCACCTCCACCTGCACGGCCTCGGTGAAGATCGACCCGCGGACCGACTACCTCGGCAACGCGATGGCGGGCACCTGGTACGTCGGCGTGTGGATCGACGCCAAGGACGGCGACTACGTGTGGAAGGACAAGGCCGGGTCCTTCAAGTTCCAGCGGGGCAGCGCCGTGACGACCAACGCCTCGCCGGAGCCGGTGAAGAAGGGCAAGACCCTCACGGTCACCGGCAAGCTGAGCCGGGCCAACTGGGAGACCCTCAAGTACGGGGCGTACTCCGGCCAGTCGGTGCAGCTCCAGTACCTGAAGAAGGGCACGAAGGCGTACACCGTGCTGAAGACCGTCAAGTCCAACTCGGCGGGCAACCTCAGCACCACCGTCAAGGCCGGCGCGGACGGCTACTACCGCTACGTCTTCGCCGGCAACTCGGCGTCCGGGGCGATCACCTCGGTCTCCGACTTCGTCGACGTGAAGTAGCCCGTTACACGGGGAAGCGGCGGCCGACCCACCTCCACAGGAGCTCCAGAACGGCCGCCGCGGCCACCGCGATGCCGACGGCGGCCCATGGCATCGTCACGCCCACCAGCTTCAGCGCGAAGAAGTCCTGGAGCCACGGCACCGCCAGCACCACCACGAAGCACAGCCCCATCGCCGCCACCAGCAGCACCCGCCACCACGTGTAGGGCCGGGCGATGATCGCCAGCACCCACATCGAGATCAGGAACAGCGTCAGCGTCGCCGCGCTCGTCTCCGCGTCCAGCGCGCCCGGCCCCGTGTAGTGCTGCCGGGCGGCCAGGTACGTCACGAAGGTCGCGGCGCCCGCCACCACTCCGCCCGGGATCGCGTAGCGCATCACCCGCCGGACGAAGTGGGGCCTGGCCCGTTCCTTGTTCGGGGCGAGGGCCAGGAAGAAGGCGGGGACGCCGATGGTGAGGGTGGAGAGCAGGGTGAGGTGGCGGGGCAGGAACGGGTACTCCACCTGCGAGCAGACCACCAGGATCGCAAGCAGCACCGAGTACACGGTCTTGACCAGGAACAGGGTCGCCACCCGCGTGATGTTGCCGATGACACGGCGGCCCTCGGCCACCACCGACGGCAGCGTCGCGAAGCTGTTGTCGAGCAGCACGATCTGCGCGACCGCCCGCGTCGCCTCCGATCCGGAGCCCATCGCCACGCCGATGTCGGCGTCCTTGAGCGCGAGGACGTCGTTGACGCCGTCGCCGGTCATCGCGACCGTGTGACCGCGTGACTGAAGGGCGCCCACCATGTCCCGCTTCTGCTGCGGGGTGACCCGCCCGAACACCGTGCCCTCGTCGAGCGCCTCGGCCATCCCCTCCCGCTCGGCCGGCAGCCGCCGCGCGTCGACGGCGGCCCCGGACAGCCCGAGCTTGGCGGCGACCGCGCCGACCGACACCGCGTTGTCGCCGGAGATGACCTTGGCGCGCACGTCCTGGTCGGCGAAGTAGCGCAGCGTGTCGCCGGCGTCCGGGCGCAGCCGCTGCTCCAGGACGACCAGGGCGGTGGGTACGACACCCTCGGCGACCCCGGGGTCGTCCAGCGCGCGGGCGGTGCGGGCCAGCAGCAGCACCCGCAGGCCCTGCTCGTTGAGCCGCCCGGTCTCGGCGAGCGCCGGGTCGTCCTCGGCCAGCAGCACGTCCGGTGCGCCCAGCAGCCAGGTGCGGAAGACGCCGTCGCCCTCGTCGAAGGCGGCGCCGCTGTACTTGCGGGCGGAGGAGAAGGGCAGCGCCCCCGTGGGCCGCCACGCCCCGGCGGACCCGTCGACCGGGTAGGTGTCGATGATCGCCTGCAGGGAGGTGTTGGGGCGCGGGTCGGACTCGCCGAGGGCGCCGAGCACGGTGCGGACGTAGGACTCCTCGGCGCCGTCGAGCAGGCGCAGGTCGGTGACGTCCATGCCGCCCTCGGTGAGGGTGCCGGTCTTGTCCAGGCAGACGGTGTCGATCCGGGCCAGCCCCTCGATGGCGGGCAGCTCCTGGACCAGGCACTGCTTGCGGCCGAGCCGGACGACGCCGATCGCGAAGGCGACGGAGGTGAGCAGGACCAGCCCCTCGGGGACCATGGGCACGATGCCGCCGACGGTGCGCGCGATCGAGTCGTCCAGCTCGTTGTCCTTGGCGAGCAGCTGGCTGAGGATCAGGCCGATCGCGGTCGGGACCATCATCCACGTGACGTACTTGAGGATCGTGGAGATGCCCGAGCGCAGCTCGGACTGGACCAGCGTGAAGCGGGAGGCCTCCTCGGCGAGCTGCGCGGCGTACGCCTCGCGCCCCACCCGGGTCGCCCGGAAGGCGCCGCCGCCCGCGACCACGAAGCTGCCCGACATGACCTGGTCGCCGGGCTGCTTGACGACCGGGTCGGCCTCGCCGGTCAGCAGCGACTCGTCGATCTCCAGCCCGTCCGCCTCGACGCACACCCCGTCGACGACGGCCTTGTCGCCGGGGCCGATCTCGATGACGTCGTCCAGCACGATCTGGGAGGTGCTGATCTCGGCGGGCTTCCCGTCCCGGCGCACCGTCGGCCGGACCTCGCCGATCAGGGCCAGGGAGTCGAGGGTCTTCTTCGCCCGCCACTCCTGGACGATGCCGATCCCGGTGTTGGCGAGGATCACGAAGCCGAACAGGCTGTCCTGGATCGGCGCGACGAACAGCATGATCACCCAGAGCACGCCGATGATCGCGTTGAACCGGGTGAAGACGTTGGCGCGGACGATGTCGGCAAGCGAGCGGCTGCTGCGCACCGGCACGTCGTTGACCTGGCCGCGCGCGATCCGTTCGGCGACGGCGGCCGCCGTGAGGCCGGTCGCGGGCGGGGTGGTGTCAACGGCGTGCACGGGGTGCGCGGGCTCGCGTCTGTCCGCGTCGAGATGCGTCATGCAATCGACGGTACGTGCGGATTTACGGCTTCACCCACCGAGTGCGGAGAAGATCCGACCTGGGTACGAGGTGTACCGGCGCGGTGTGCTGCTCCGGTACTACTTCTGGGCCCTGGCGGCGTCCCGCTTGATCGCGGCGTCGCGCCCCCGGACGTACCAGATGCCGATCAGGCCGAGACCGGCGCCGGCCAGGCAGGTCCACACCCACCAGGTGTGCCCGTGGTCGTCGAACCAGCCGTAGAAGGGCAGCTGCACCAGGAAGAGGACGAACCAGAGGACGGTGCCCCCGACGATGGTCGGAACCACGGGGCCCTCCAGGGGCTCCGGCGCCTCGTGCGTGGGTGTCCACTTCGTCATGCGTACAGCTTACGAGGAGCGCGCGAACGGATTGACGGCGCGGCGCCATACGGTGACGGCGCGGGTCTACGCGCGGAGATAGCGATCAGGGGCTCATACGTTCATACTGAACCCGTTTGTCTCTGACCGCTTTCATTCGTAGAAACCACCAACAGGAACACCGACAAGGCCGTGGGGGAACCTGTTGGTGCATGAGGTCCCCGCATGTCCACCTCGGCCTCCGCCAAGGTCCCCCCGTCCCCCGAGTCGCCGGAAGACCGGCGGCCCCCGCAGAACGGCCTCGACCGTTACTTCAAGATCTCCGAGCGCGGCAGCACCCTGCCCCGTGAGATCCGCGGCGGCTTCGCCACCTTCTTCGCGATGGCCTACATCATCGTGCTGAACCCGATCATCCTGGGCAGCGCGAAGGACATGTACGGCAACCAGCTCGACAACGGTCAGCTGGTGACCGCCACCGCCCTGACGGCCGCCTTCACCACCCTCCTGATGGGCGTCATCGGCAACGTCCCGATCGCGCTGGCCGCGGGCCTCGGCGTGAACTCCGTCGTCGCCCTCCAGCTCGCCCCGCGGATGTCCTGGCCGGACGCCATGGGCATGGTGGTGCTGGCCGGTTTCATCGTCATGCTGCTGGTCGCCACCGGCCTGCGGGAGCGCGTGATGAACGCGGTGCCCTACGGGCTGCGCAAGGCCATCTCCATCGGTATCGGCCTGTTCGTCATGATCGTCGGCCTCGTGGACTCCGGCTTCGTCACCCGGATGCCGGACGCCGCGCAGACCACGGTCCCGCTCCAGCTGGGCGTCGGCGGGCACCTGCACGGCTGGCCGGTCCTGATCTTCGTCCTCGGTGTGCTGCTGACCCTCGCGCTGATCGTCCGCAAGACCCCGGGCGCCATCCTGATCTCCATCGTCGTGATGACGGTCGTCGCGGTGATCATCAACGCGGTCACCGACATCCCGTCCTGGGGCCTGACCACCCCCGAGTGGCCCGGCAACCCGGTCGCCACGCCCGACTTCGGGCTGGTCGGCGAGGTCAGCCTGTTCGGCGGGTTCGACAAGGTCGGCGTCCTGACCGGCCTGCTGTTCGTCTTCACGGTGCTGCTGTCGTGCTTCTTCGACGCGATGGGCACGATCATGGGCGTCAGCGACGAGGCGAAGCTGACCGACGGCGAGGGCCAGATGCCGGGCATCAACAGGGTCCTGTTCGTCGACGGTGTCGCCGTCGCCGCGGGCGGTGCCAGCTCCGCCTCCGCCACCACCTGCTTCGTGGAGTCCACGGCGGGCGTCGGCGAGGGCGCCCGCACCGGCTTCGCCAACATCGTCACCGGCGCGCTGTTCGCCCTGGCGCTGTTCCTCACGCCGGTCGCCACCATGGTCCCGTCCCAGGCGGCGACCCCGGCGCTGATCGCGGTCGGCTTCCTGATCCTGGCCGGTTCGATCCGGGAGATCGACTGGTCGGACTTCACGATCGCCATCCCGGCCTTCGTGACGATGCTGATGATGCCGTTCACCTACTCGATCACCAACGGCATCGGCATGGGCTTCATCACCTTCTCGGTGCTGCGCCTGGCGGCCGGACGGGGCCGCGAGGTGCCGGTGGCGATGCACGTGGTGTCGGCGGTCTTCGCCTTCTACTACCTGATGCCGGCCCTGGGCCTGACCTGATCCCCCGCGGGCCCGCTCCGGGTCCCCGGGGTCACGGCACCCCGTAGAACCGTTCCGTCTCCTCCACGGCGGACTGGAACCGCTGGTCGAAGTCATCGCGAATGAGCGTCCGGACGACATAGTCCTGGACGCTCATTCCTCTTTTCGCCGCATGGTCCCGGAGCCGGTCGAGCAGCTCCCCGTCCATCCGCAGGCTGAGCACGCTGGTCCCCATGAGCACGAGGGTCGCCCCGGCCCACCGGGTGATGGGCCGATTTCCGGAAACGACTCACTCGTACGGGTGAACTGCGGGTTTCAGTGGCGGGCGTCACGGGCAGACGGGCGGTTGAGCGGTGGTATTTCGCGAGACTAATGAGTTACGCTAAGGAACATGCCGGACCTCAAGCATGGCGACGACGCCGCCGCCGTGAACTCCCTGCGCTCCGCCGTGATGCGGTTGTCCCGTCGGCTCAAGCACCAGCGGGTCGACGAGTCGCTCAGCCCCACCGAGATGTCGGTGCTGGGCACCCTGGCCACCTGCGGCAGCGCGACCCCGGGCGAGCTGGCCCGCAAGGAGCACGTGCAGCCGCCCTCGATGACCCGCATCGTGGCGCTCCTCGAGGCCAAGGGCCTGGTCCGGCTGGAGCCGCACCCCGAGGACCGGCGCCAGAAGGTCGTCACGCAGACCGAGCAGGCCGTGGTGATGCTCGAGGAGAGCCGCCGCAAGCGGAACGCGTTCCTGGCCACGCTGGTCGAGGGGCTCGACGAGGACGAGTGGGCGAAACTGCGCGCCGCCGCCCCCGTGCTGGAGAAGCTGGCCCACAAGTAAGCAGTTCTCGCGAGGAGGCGAACCTTTTGAGTACGGGATCCGGAGCAGCTTCCGCCCCCGCACCTGACGGCCACGACACCCCGACCACCCCTCCCGACGCCCCCCGCAGGACGTCGATGTTCGCCTCCCTGAAGGTCAGGAACTACCGCCTGTTCTTCCTGGGCCAGGTCGTCTCCAACATCGGCACCTGGATGCAGCGCATCGCCCAGGACTGGCTGGTGCTCAGCCTCACCGGCTCCTCGGCCGCCGTCGGCATCACCACCGCCCTGCAGTTCCTGCCCATGCTGCTCTTCGGCCTCTACGGCGGCGTCCTCGTCGACCGGCTGCGCAAGCGGCCCACGCTGCTGGTCACCCAGTCCGCGATGGCCCTGACCGCGCTCGCCCTCGCCGTCCTCACCCTGAGCGGGCACGTCCAGGTCTGGCACGTCTACGTCGCCGCCTTCGCGATGGGCCTGGCCACCGTCATGGACAACCCGGCCCGCCAGTCCTTCGTCTCCGAGCTGGTCGGGCGGGACCAGCTGCAGAACGCGGTCAGCCTGAACTCGGCCAACTTCCAGTCCGCCCGGCTCGTCGGCCCCGCCGTCGCCGGTCTGATGATCACCGGCGTGGGCACCGGCTGGGCGTTCCTCGCCAACGGCCTGTCCTTCGTCGCGCCGCTCAGCTGCCTGCTGCTGATGCGGGCCCGCGAGCTGCACACCGTCCAGCGCGCCCCGCGCGGCAAGGGCCAGCTGCGCGAGGGCCTGCACTACGTCGCCGGCCGCCCCGAGCTGATCTGGACGATCACCCTGGTCGGGTTCATCGGCACCTTCGGCTTCAACTTCCCGGTCTTCCTGTCCGCCTTCGCCGACGACGTCTTCGACGCGGGCGCCGGAGCGTACAGCCTCTTCAACACCCTCATGGCCGTCGGCTCCCTCGCCGGCGCGCTGCTCGCCGCCCGGCGCGGCACCGCCCGCCTCCGCGTCCTGATCGCGGCGGCGCTGGGCTTCGGCGCCCTGGAGATCGTGGCGTCGGCCGCGCCCGAGCTGTGGCTCTTCGCGCTGCTCATGGTCCCCATCGGTGTCTTCAGCATGACCGTCAACGTCACCGCCAACACCAGCATCCAGATGTCCACCGACCCGGCCATGCGGGGCCGCGTGATGGCCCTGTACATGATGGTCTTCCTCGGCGGCTCCCCGGTCGGCGCCCCGATCGTCGGCTGGGTCACCGACACCTACGGTGCCCGGGTCGGCTTCGCGGCGGGCGGCGCCGTGGCCGCCACCGCCGCGCTCGTCATCGGCCTGGTCCTGGCCCGCGTCGGCAACCTGCGCCTGTCGGTCGGCTGGCACCGCGGCCACCCGCAGGTCCGCTTCGTGCCGCGGGAGCGCCAGGAGGCACTGGCACCGGCGGCGTAGCGGGCGGAAAAACCAGGGGTCCGGCGGCGGGGCTCTGCGAGGCTGGCGGCATGAGACTCTTCGCCGCCGTGCTGCCGCCCGAGGACGTCACCGCCGCGCTCGCCGACGAGGTGGCCGCGCTGCGCGGGCTGCCCGGTGCGGACGGGCTGCGCTGGACCGGCCGGCCCGGGTGGCACCTCACCCTCGCCTTCTACGGCGAGGTCGACGACGAGCTGGTACCCGATCTGACGGCGCGCCTGGAGCGGGCGGCGCACCGCACCGCGCCCTTCGATCTGGCGCTGCGCGGCGGCGGCCAGTTCGGGCGCGGGCGGGCGCTGTGGGCGGGCGCCGAGGGCGGTCTGGCGACCCTGCGGCTGCTCGCCGACCGCGCGGAGGCGGCGGGACGCAGGGCGGGCGTCCCGATGAGCGAGCACCGGCGCTACAAGCCGCATCTGACCCTGGCCCGCAGCAGGCAGGCGTTCGACGTCCGCCCCTACGTCGAGGCGCTGGCCGGCTTCACCGGGCCCACCTGGACCGTGTCCGACCTGGCGCTGGTCCGCAGCAACCTGCCGGAGTCGGGCGTGGCGGGCGAGCAGCCCCGTTACGAGGCGGTCGCCCGCATGCCGCTCGGCGCCTCCGGTTAGGCTCGGGGACGTGGACCCGAAGACCCGTAACCGGATCATGGCCGGTGTGCTCGTGCTGATGCTCGTGGTGGTGGCGGTGGCGGCGGCCCTCGGCTGACCGGCCCGTGGGGCGGCCGCCGCCCCGCTCACCAGCTCACTCCGCTACCAGGCGAAGGCCTCCGGGGAGGGCCCAGGACCCGGGAAGATCTCGTCGAGCCCGGTCAGCAGCTCGTCCGACAGCTCCAGCTCCACGGCCCTGAGCGCCGACGCGAGCTGCTCGGCGGTCCGCGGACCCACGATGGGGCCGGTCACCCCGGGCCGGGTCAGCAGCCACGCCAGCGCCGCCTCGCCCGGTTCGGCACCGTGCTTGTCGAGCAGGTCCTCGTACGCCTGGATCTGCGCCCGCTTCGCCGGGTCGGCCAGGGTGTCGGCCGCGCGCCCCGAGGCCCGGCGCCCGCCCTGGACCTCCTTCCTGATGACCCCGCCGAGCAGCCCGCCGTGCAGCGGCGACCACGGGATGACGCCGAGGCCGTACTCCTGCGCGGCCGGGATCACCTCCATCTCGGCGCGGCGCTCGGCCAGGTTGTACAGGCACTGCTCGCTGACGAGGCCGATGGTCCCGCCGCGCCGGGCGGCGGTCTCGTTGGCCTGCGCGATCTTGTACCCGGGGAAGTTCGACGACCCGGCGTACAGGACCTTGCCCTGCTGCACCAGGGTGTCGATGGCCTGCCAGATCTCGTCGAACCCGGTGGCGCGGTCGATGTGGTGGAACTGGTACAGGTCGATGTGGTCGGTCCGGAGCCGCTTGAGGCTGGCGTCGACGGCACGCCGGATGTTCACGGCGGACAGCTTGTCGTGGTTGGGCCACGCCTCGCCGTCGGCGCCCATGTTGCCGTACACCTTGGTGGCGATGACCGTCTTGTCGCGCCGGTCGCCGCCCTTGGCGAACCAGTTGCCGATGATCTCCTCGGTACGGCCCTTGTTCTCGCCCCAGCCGTACACGTTGGCGGTGTCGAAGAAGTTGATGCCGGCGTCCAGCGCCGCGTCCATGATGGCGTGGCTGTCGGCCTCGTCGGTCTGCGGACCGAAGTTCATGGTGCCGAGGACGAGCCGGCTGACCTTGAGTCCCGTGCGTCCGAGCTGCGTGTACTTCATGGTCCCCAAGCCAACGACTTGGAGTGCGCTCCAGGCAAGCGGGCCCGCTCAGTCGCGGGGGAAGGCGTCGGTCCTGAGGGTGAGGTCGAGGACGGTGTCGGTGAGGTTCAGGTCCTCCCCGAAGACGACCCTCGTCTCGGTGGTGTAGTCGCCGTCCTTCGGGTGCGTGAAGATGTGGCAGCGGCCCTGGTACGGGTCGGCGATCAGGTAGAGGGGGACCTCGGCGGCGGCGTAGGCGAGCTTCTTGGGGCCGTAGTCGTTGGCTGCGGTGCCCTGGGAGATGACCTCGGCTACGAACTCGACGTCCTCGTAGCGCCAGTGGCCCGTTTCGTCCTGCTTCGCGCCGTCGCGGAGCTTGGCCACGTCGGGGCAGAAGCCGTTCTTGTGGCCTGGGAAGTCGATGCGGACGTTCGAGAGGACCACGACGTCCATGCCGAACCGGTCCTCGATGGGCCGTACGATCCGGCGGATGATTGCCCAATGCGTGTCGCGCTGCGGTGTCATGTGGACGTTGCCCCCGACGATCTCGACCCTGAATCCTTCGGGGACGGGCATCCGCTCCAGGCGCTCGAACCACGCATCCAAGCACTCCGTGTTGGCGTCGGCCATGGCGATCCTGTCTTCAAGGACGGTCATCGTGGCGCTCCTCCCCGGCTGTCCCACGGGCGGAAGCAGCCGCGCCGTACAACGATACGCACGGCGACCTGGACAGGAGAGGACGCGCATGTGCCAGAGCGGGACCGGGACCGCACCGACCACCTTGTCGCCCTCGCCCGGCGCCATCTCGACGACGATGACGGCAACGTGCTCGGCGTCTACGCGCACGGCTCCGCCACTCTCGGCGGGCTGCGACCCCACAGCGATCTCGACCTCCTCGTCGTGCTGGCGCGTCCGACGACGTACGGGCACCGCGAAGGGCTCACCGGGGAGTTGCTCGGCGTGTCAGGGGGCGAAGGACGCCCCGTCGAGCTGATCGCCGTCGTACGGGACGAGGTCCGGCCCTGGCTGTATCCGCCCCGCCGGGAGTACCTGTACGGCGAGTGGCTGCGCGACGCCTACGAACGCGGCACCGTCCCGGAGCCGGAGGACGACCCCGACCTGGCCCCGCTCCTGACCATGGTGCTGCGCGCCGACGCCCCGCTGTACGGCCCGTCGCCCGCGACCCTCCTCGACCCCGTGCCCCACGGCGATCTGCGCCGGGCGATCGCCGCCGGGGTGCCGGGGCTGCTGGAGGAGCTGGGGTCGGACACGCGCAACGTGCTGCTCACCCTCGCCCGGGTCTGGAGCACCCTCGTCACCGGTGACATCCGGTCCAAGGACGCGGTGGCCGACTGGGCCCTGACGCGCCTGCCCGCCGGTCTCCGGCCGCCGCTGGCCCACGCGCGCGCCGTCTACCTCGGGCAGGAGACGGAGAACTGGAGCGGCCGGTCCGTGCGGTCCTGTGCCGACCGGCTGGTCCGGGAGATCCAGGCGGCCTACGGGGCGGGGGAGTAGGGCCCGCCCAGCCCCCACTCCTCGTCCATCGCCGTGGCGAAGGCCTCCGCGATGCGGTGCTCGCCGCTCTCGTTGGGGTGGGTGCCGTCGTAGGTGTCCGTGTGGAAGTCGTACGCCGCGGGCGGCGGGACGAGCAGCAGCGGGGAGCCCGGGTCGTCGAGGTCGGTGGTGGTCTTCGCGAGGAGTTCGTTGAAGTGGGCGACCTGCTCGGCGAAGGACGGGTCCGCCTCCACCCGGATGTTGTGGAGGACCGGCAGCACGGCGACGCGGATACGCGGGTTCGCCGACCGGGCGGCGGCCACGAAGGCGCGGACGTTGTCGTTGGTCTGCTCGGCGTTGGTGTAGAAGCCGAGGTCGATCAGGCCCAGGGAGACCAGCAGCACGTCGGCGCGGAAGTCCCGTACGGTCTCCCCGATCAGCGGGGTCATGTGGTGCCAGCCCTCGCCCCAGCCGGCCAGGTGGGCGCGGGGGAAGCCGGGATCGGCGTAGGCGTGTGAGGTGGGGGTGTCCGTAACCTGGTCGTGGAGGGTCTCGCGTGGGCCGACGAAGGTGAAGGGGCGGCCGCAGGAGTCGCGCAGGTGCCGCCACAGCCGGTAGCGCCACGTGTGTTCGCCGGCGCTTCCGATCGTCATGGAGTCACCGACGAACATGAACCTGAGCATCCGCTCATCATGGACGATCGATCCGGCCGGCGCGATGTGAGCCCGACCACGCAGGGTGACCGGCGGGGTGACCGGCGGGGTGACCGCCGACATGAACGCCCGCGCGGGATGGCAGGCTTGGCGCATGCGCCGACCCTTCGCCCTCCTCGCCTCGGCCCTTCTCGTGGGCGCGTTCGCCGTGCCCGCCTCAGCGGCGGACGGGGACGACGGGCCCGCCGGGAGCGACGGCTTCACGATCAAGGACCCGCGCATCACCGAGTCCAGCGGCCTCGCCGCCTCCCGCCTGCACCCCGGCATCTACTGGACGCACAACGACCAGGACACCGGGCCCTACCTCTACGCCGTGGACGGCGCCACCGGCGAGACCGTCGCCCGCGTCGCGCTGTCCGGCGTCGGCACGCCCCGGGACGTCGAGGCGATCGCCATCGGGCCCGGCCACAAGATCTTCGTCGGCGACATCGGCGACAACGACGGCGTGACCTGGCCGTACGTGTGGATCTACGAGCTGCCCGAGCCGACGGAACTGAAGGACCAGACCGTCAAGGCGACGCAGTACGTGGTGAAGTACACGGACGGTTCCCGTGACGCGGAGTCGATGGTGGTCCACCCGAAGACCGGACGGGTCTACATCATCGACAAGGGCGAGGACGGCGGGCACCTGTACGAGGGCCCGGCGAAGCTGTCGTCCTCCGGCACCAACGTCTTCAAGCCCACCGTCCCCGTGGACCTGTGGGCCACCGACGCCGCGTTCTCCCCGGACGGCGAGCAGCTCGCGGTGCGCGGCTACCTCGGGGGCATCTGGTACGACTGGAACGGCGGGAAGATCCAGCGCGAGGGGCGGATCAGCGTGCCACTGGGGCAGGGCGAGTCCGCCACCTACACCGTCGACGGCAAGAAGCTGCTGCTGGGCATGGAGGGCGCCGACAGCCCCGTGAAGGCCGAGGACGTGCCCGGGGAGGGCGGCGGTTCGGGCGGGGGCGGTGCCGAATCGGGCGGGGACTCCGCCGGGTCCGACGGTCCGGGCGGGGTGACGCTCAAGGTCGGCGCGGTCGGGCTGGTCCTCGCGCTCGCGGCCCTGCTGGGCCTACGCCGTCTCTTCCGCCGCCGCTGAGCCGTCCGCCGCCCGGCGCGCGGTCACCAGGACCTCAAGGCCGTCCAGGATGCGCTGCAGCCCGAACTCGAAGTGGTCGAAGCCGGTGCCGAAGGCGTCCTCGGAGAGGGAGGACAGCACGGGGTAGCGCCCGCTGTTCATCGCCTTCACCAGCACCGGCTCCTGGGCCTGCCAGAACTCCGCGTCCGTCAGCCCGGACCTGCGCTCCGCCTCCCGCTCGTACACCTGCGTGCGGGCGGCCCCGACGACGTACCCGTCGATCATGACGATCGCCGAGACCAGCTCGGCGTCGGTCAGGCCCATCGGCTTGATCCGGGCGAGCACCTTCTCCATGCTGTCCAGGGCGGAGGGGCCGAGGATCGGGCGGGACTGGTTGACCTCCAGCAGCCAGGTGTGGCGGCGGTAGAGGGCGAGCGTGGCGTGGCCGAGGGCCTCCAGCGCCGAGCGCCAGCCGCCGTCGCCGAGGTCGGCGGGGTTCTGGGACGGGCGCTGCACGCGGTCCAGCATCAGGTCGAGCAGCTCGCCCTTGCCGGGGACGTAGCGGTACAGGGACATCGTGCCGGTGCCCAGCTCGGTGGCGATCCGGCGCATCGAGACGGCGCCCAGACCGTCCCGGTCCGCGACCTCGACGGCGGCCTCCACGATCCGCTCCAGCGTCAGGCCCGGCCTCGGGCCCCGGCTGGGGCGCCGGCCGGTGTCCCACAACAGTTCGAGGGTGCGGCCGATGTCGCCGCTGCCGCTGGTCTCCGCACCGCTTGCCATGGGGCCAGTTTAGAACCGCGTCCGAAAACTGGGTACGCCGTACGCGCAATCGGGTACGGTGTACTCAGTTGGGAAGTGAAAGGGGGCTGGGACCCATGAGCGACACGTACGCGGTACGGGCCGAGGGCCTGGAGAAGCGGTACGGCGACAAACACGCCCTGGACGGCTTCGACCTGACCGTCCGCGAGGGCACCGTGCACGGCCTGCTCGGGCCGAACGGCGCGGGCAAGACCACGGCCGTGCGCATCCTGTCCACGCTGATCCGCCTGGACGGGGGACGGGCCGAGGTGGCGGGCCTCGACATCGCCCGGCAGGCCCGCGAGGTGCGGGCGCGGATCGGCCTCACGGGCCAGTACGCGGCCGTGGACGAGGTGCTCACCGGCCGGCAGAACCTGGAGATGTTCGGCCGCCTGTTCCACCTGGGCGGCAGGCGGGCCCGGGCCCGCGCGGCCGAGCTGCTGGAGCGGTTCGACCTGGCCGACGCCGCCGACCGGGGCGTGGGCAAGTACAGCGGCGGCATGCGGCGCCGCCTCGACCTCGCCGCGTCGATGATCCTCGCCCCGGCTGTCCTGTTCCTGGACGAGCCGACGACGGGCCTGGACCCGCGCAGCCGGGGCGAGGTCTGGGAGTCGGTCCGCGCGCTGGTGGCGGGCGGCACGACGGTCCTGCTGACCACGCAGTACCTGGAGGAGGCCGACAAGCTCGCCTCCCGCATCACCGTCATCGACCGGGGCCGGGCCATCGCCGACGACACCCCGGACGGGCTGAAGAACCTGGTCGGCGGCGACCGGATCGAGGTCGTGGTCGCCGACCGGGCCGAGATCCCACGGGCGGTGAAGACGGTCGCCCGGGTCTGCAGGGGCGAACCCGCGGTGGAAGAGGAGGCGCTGCGCGTGCACGCCCCGGTCACCGACCGGGTGTCGGCCCTGACCGAGGTGGCGCGCACCCTCCAGGACGAGGGCGTCGCCGTGGAGGACATCGGACTGCGCAGGCCGAGCCTGGACGACGTGTTCCTGCGCCTGACCGGTCACCGCACGGGCGCGGAGCACGCCGAGGGCACGCGGAGCGCGTCGAGCGCGCAGAAGGAGACGGTGGCGGCATGAGTGCCCTCGACCTCGACAGCGCCGCAGGGCCGGCGACGGCCCCGCCCGAGCGCGGGAGGCTGTACTGGCTGCTCGCCGACTGCGGCAACATCGTCCGCCGCGGCCTGACCCACTACCAGCGCCAGCCCGTCAACATCGCCTGGCAACTGGGCTTCCCGATCCTGTCGGTCCTCCTCTACGGCTATGTCTTCGGCAGCGCGATGACGGTGCCCGGCGGCGGGGACTACAAGGACTTCCTGATGCCGGGCATGTTCGTGATGACCATGGCGTTCGGCTTCATCAACACCGCGACCGTCGTCGTGTACGACTCCACCAAGGGGGTCATCGACCGGTTCCGCTCCATGCCGATGGCGTCGTCCGCGGTGGTGGCGGGGCGCGGGGTGACCGATCTGGTCGTCGCCTGCGCGGAGTTGGCCATCATGATGCTGACGGCGGTGGCCATGGGCTGGCGTCCGGACGGCGGCTGGGGCTTCCTGGCCGCGTTCGGACTGCTGCTGTGGCTGCGGTTCGCGCTGATCTGGATCGGCGTGTGGCTGGGCCTCCTGGTCCCCAACCCGGAGGCGGCGGGCGGCCTGTTCGCCGTGGCCTTCCCGCTGACGATGATCTCCAGCATCTTCGTCGCCCCGCAGCTCATGCCCGACTGGCTGGGCTGGGTGGCCGCCTGGAACCCGATCTCGTCCACGGCGGCGGCCGCCCGCGAGCTGTTCGGCACGCCGGTCGGCGGCGGCGACTCGTGGGTCGAGCAGCACGCGCTGCTGATGGCGGGCGTGTGGCCGGTGATCCTGACGGCGGTCTTCCTGCCGCTGGCGGTACGGAGGTTCCAGCGGCTGAGCCGGTAGGGGTGTTCCGGGCGGGGGCGGCCGGGCCGGGGGTGGAGGCCGGGGGAGCGGTGGATCTCCACCCCCGGCTCCACCCGTGGGTCCAGGTGTCGCGGCCCTGGTCCGAGGAGCCTTGAAGGCATGACAGCAACCGAGTGGATCACCGACATCGCCCTCGTCCTCGTCGTCTTCCGGCAGCTGCGGGAAGGCCGGCTCGACCGCAGGACCTTCCTGATCCCGCTGGGGATCGTGGCCTTCGTGGCGTACTCGTACCTGGACTCCGTCCCGACCGGTGGCAACGACCTGGTGCTGATCGCGGCCCTGGCGGGCGCGGGCGCCGTACTCGGCGTCGCGGGCGGCATCTACACCCGGATCCGGGCGCTCGACGGGCACCTCATGATCAAGGCCGGGGCGGTGTCGGCGATCCTGTGGGTGCTGGGCATGGGCGCCCGCATGGGCTTCCAGGTCTGGGTCGAGCACGGTGGCGGCGCCGACGACGTCGCCCGGTTCAGCATCGCTCACCACATCACGGGCGACCAGGCGTGGGTGACGGCGTTCGTGCTGATGGCGGTCACCGAGGTGGTCACGCGGGTGGCCACGATCTACGTACGCAGCCGCGTCCGGGCCGGGGCCGTGGCTCCCGCGGCTTCCACCGCGCCCGTCCTCGACCGTACGGCCTGACCGTGCGCTATGTTCTGCCGGTGTCCGCCACCGAGAACACCCCGCCCCCGCACCCGGGGGCGGACCCGCGGCCGGTGCCCGGTCAGGACCCGCGTGTGCAGTGGGGCCTGAGCTTCGCGGTCGTCGCCGTGGGAGTCCTGACGATCCGGCCCCTGGGGCTCGGCGGCCAGGGCCTGGCGGTCGCCGTCCTGTTCGTGCTCAACTCCGCGGCGCTGCTCGGCCGGGGCGTGCCCGAGCACCGGGTGCCCCCGCGGGTGGCGCTCACCTGGCTCACCTCCGGCATCGCCGCGGCCGCCGCCCTGATCGGCGTCAGCGGCAGCGGCACGAGCTACCTGTTCGCGTTCTTCCTCGCCGGGCACATCGGCTACCGGCTCGACACCAGGCGGGCCCTCGCCCTCGCGGGGACGTGCTCCCTGCTCTGCGCCGGTGTCCTGTACTTCCACCTGGGTCCGGGGGACCCGGAACTGCCCTGGGTGCTCGGCCTCACCACCGGCGTCCCGGTCGTGGTCGGCATCCTCAACCGCACCCAGCGCCAGGCCGTACGGTCGGCGCTCTCGGCCGCCGAGTCGGCGGAACGCGCCGCCCGCGCGGAGGCCCGGACCGCCGTCCTCACCGAGCGCGGCCGGATCGCCCGGGACGTGCACGACGTCCTCGCGCACTCCCTGGCCGGGATCAACATGCAGTTGGAGCTGGCCGACGCCCTGCTCGACACCGGAGACCTGGAGAAGGTCCGGGAGGCCAACAACAAGGCCCACGGCCTGGTCAAGGAGAGCCTGAAGCAGGCGCAGTGGACCGTGCACGCGCTGCGCGAGGACACGTTGCCGCTGCTGGAGAGCCTGACCGCGATGATCGAATCGGCGGGCCACCACGACGCTCCGACGGTCCGGGGCACCGTCCGGGAGGCACCGGCCCAGGTGACGCAGAACCTGCTGAGGATCGCCCAGGAGGCCCTGACCAACGCGGCCAGGCACGCTCCCGGCGCAAAGGTCGCCGTGGAGCTGACGTTCACCGCCGCATCGATCACACTGAGGGTCCGCAACCGGCCCGCCACCCGCGCGGTGACCCCGGGCATCGGCAGCGGGATGGGCCTGATCGGAATGCGCGAGCGCGTCGCCCTGCTGGGCGGGAGCGTCACCGCGGGGCCGGTCACCGAGGGACCGGACCAGGGCGGCTGGCAGGTGGAAGCGGTGATTCCAGGATGAGCGAACAGACTGAGGGACCGGCGCGGTTGAAGGTGGTCGTCGCCGACGACCAGGCCGCTGTGCGGGAGCCGCTGGCCGCGGTGCTCGGCCTGGCCGAGGACATCGAGGTCGTCGCGGCGGCCGCGGACGGCGGCGAGGTACTGGCGGCGGTCGCCGCCGGCCCCGTCGACGTGGTGCTGATGGACCTGCGCATGCCCGTGCTGGACGGCATCGAGACCACCCGCCGCCTGACCGAGGAGCATCCGGAGGTGGCGGTGGTCGTCCTGACCACCTTCGCCGACGACGACTCGATCCTCGGCGCCCTGGGCGCGGGCGCCCGCGGCTACCTGACCAAGAACGCGGGACGCCAGGACATCACCCGGGCCATCCGGGCCGCCGGCGCGGGCCAGTCCGTGCTCGACCGCGAGGTCCAGGCCCGCCTGCTCGCCACGGCCAGGGCACAGGCGGCGCCCGCTCCCGGCCGGCCCCTCCCGGACGACCTCACACCCCGCGAGCGCGAGGTCCTCGCTCTGATCGGCCAGGGCCTGTCCAACCGGGGCATCGCCGAGAAGCTCTTCATCAGCGAGGCCACGGTCAAGACCCACATCAACAACCTGTTCGCCAAGGCCCACCTCCGCGACCGCCCGGACGCGATCCGCCGCGCCATCGCGGCGGGGCTGGCCTGACACCTCGGAGTGGACACCGACCTCACCGAGATCAGGCCACTTGAGCGCCGAGTGGACAGCGTCTTCCGGGTGCACGTGCCCGGCGAGGAGGGTGGCTTCGTGCTCGCCGTGGAGTCGCAGGGCAAGCCGGACCCGTCTTCTCCGCACTCGCCTACGCCACGGATTCGGGGCTGACTGCGATACTTGACGCGCTGGCGTCAGGAGTGGCGGACGACGCCGAGAAGTCCGGGTCTGTGGACGTCGACCGAGTGGACTGGGCGGAGATCGTCGAAATCGGACTGGGCGAAGGCCCGGGTCGTGACTACTGGAGGCACCTGATGGCCACTTACACCCCGAACTTCCCGGGCAGTAACACCATCGTCGAGGAGTCCTGGCTCGGAGGCCGTGCCACGGGCCAGACCGAAGGCAAGGCCGAGGGCAAGGCAGAAGACATTCTGCACATTCTCGAGGTGCGGGGTGTCGAGATCCCCGAGTCCGTCCGGGAGCGAGTCACCGTCTGCACGGATCTCGACGTGCTGGGCACCTGGCTCGACCGCTCGCTGAGCGTGGAGCGCGCCGAGGAGCTGTTCGTCGAGGAGTAGAGCCCACGGACGCACGAAGGGCGCCCGGCGGATCGTGCGGCGGGCGCCCTTCGTCGTTGGACCGGTGGTGGCGGCTACAGCTTCTCGATCACGTGGTCGACGCACTTCGTGAGCGCCTCGACGTCCGCCGGGTCGATCGCCGGGAACATCGCGACGCGCAGCTGGTTGCGGCCGAGCTTGCGGTACGGCTCGGTGTCGACGATGCCGTTGGCGCGCAGCACCTTGGCGACGGCGGCGGCGTCGATGTCGTCGGCGAAGTCGATGGTGCCGATGACCTGCGAGCGCTTGGCCGGGTCGGAGACGAACGGGGTGGCGTACTTGGACTCGTCGGCCCACGTGTACAGGCGGGTCGAGGAGTCCTTGGTGCGTCCGGTGGTGAAGTCCAGGCCGCCCTGGCCGTTCATCCAGTCCAGCTGCTCGCCCAGGAGGAAGAGCGTCGCGAGCGCCGGGGTGTTGTACGTCTGGTTCTTGCGGGAGTTGTCGATCGCGGTCGGCAGCGAGAAGAACTCCGGGACGTGGCGGCCGGACGCGTGGACCCGCTCGGCGCGCTCGATCGCGGCCGGGGAGAACACGCCGATCCACAGGCCGCCGTCGGAGGCGAAGGACTTCTGCGGGGCGAAGTAGTAGACGTCGGTCTCGGTGATGTCGACCGGCAGGCCGCCCGCGCCGGACGTCGCGTCGACCAGGACGAGGGCGCCCTCGTCGGCACCGGCCACGCGCTTGACGGGCATGGCGACACCGGTGGAGGTCTCGTTGTGCGTGAGGCCGTACACGTCCACGCCGGCCTCGGCGCGCGCCTCGGGGTGGGTGCCCGGGTCGGCGGAGACGACGGTCGGCTCGGCCAGCCAGGGCGCCAGCTTGGCGGCCTTGGCGAACTTGGAGGAGAACTCGCCGAAGCTCAGGTGCTGCGACTTGTTCTCGATCAGGCCGTGGGTCGCGACGTCCCAGAACGCGGTGGAGCCGCCGTTGCCGAGGATCACCTCGTAGCCGTCGGGGAGCCGGAACAGCTCGCGGATGCCCTCGCGGACCTTGCCGACCAGGTTCTTGACGGGCGCCTGGCGGTGGGAGGTGCCGAGCAGGGACGTACCGGTGGCGGCCAGGGCGTCCAGCGCCTCCACCCGCACCTTGGAGGGGCCCGCGCCGAATCGACCGTCCGCGGGCTTGATGTCAGCAGGAATCTGGATCTCAGCCACGAGCCGGAGGGTATCGCCTCGGCCAAACCGGGCGAAGACATGTCCGTCCGATGAGACGAGATCTCCGCCGTGCGGACCTGTAGGGAGCTACCAGAGCCCATGCTGGAGGGCATGACCGATCTGGAGGCAGCACTGCGCAGGGCCGTCCGCGGCGAGGTCGGGTTCGACACCACGTCCCGGGCGCTGACCACCATGGACGCCTCGAACTACCGGCGGGTCCCGCTCGGTGTCGTGGCCCCGAGGGACGCCGACGACGTGGCGGGCGTGCTGGAGGTGTGCCGGGAGCGCGGGGTGCCGGTCGTGGCGCGGGGCGGCGGTACGTCGATCGCCGGGCAGGCGACGGGCACGGGGGTGGTGCTGGACTTCACCCGGCACATGAACCGGCTGGTCGGAATCGATCCGGAGGCGCGTACGGCCGTCGTCCAGCCGGGGCTGGTCCTCGACCGTCTCCAGGACGCCGCCGCGCCGCACGGACTGCGTTTCGGGCCCGACCCCGCCACCCACAGCCGCTGCACCCTCGGCGGAATGATCGGCAACAACTCCTGCGGCTCCCACTCGGTGGCCTGGGGCACGACGGCGGACAGCGTGCGCGAGCTGACCGTGCTCACCGCGCGGGGGCGGCGGCTGCGGCTCGGGCAGGCGTGGTCCGGGGCGCCCGAGGGCCTGCGCGCGCTGGTGGACGGCGACCTGGCCTGCCTGCGTACCGGCTTCCCGGACCTCCCGCGCCGCATCTCCGGCTACGCGCTGGACGCCCTGCTCCCGGAGCGGGGCGCGGACGTGGCCCGCTCCTTCTGCGGCTCGGAGGGCACGCTCGGCGTGCTGACCGAGGCGGTCGTACGGCTGGTCGAGTCGCCCCGCGCGCGTGCGCTGGCGGTGCTGGGCTACGCCGACGAGGCCGGTGCGGCGGAGGCGGCGGCCGGACTGCTGCCGCTCGGTCCGCTCACGGTGGAGGGCATGGCGGTGGACCTGGTGCCGTCCACGCAGGGGCTGCCGCGGGGCGGGGCCTGGCTGTTCGTGGAGACGGGCGGCGACACGGAGGCGGAGGCGCGGGCGCGTGCCCAGGCGGTGGTCCGGGCGGCGGACGTCGTGGACGCCCTCGTGGTCACCGACCCGGCCGGGCAGCGGACGCTGTGGCGCATCCGGGAGGACGCGAGCGGTACGGCGACGCGGATGCCGGACGGCTCGGAGGCCTGGCCCGGCTGGGAGGACTGCGCCGTGCCACCCGCCCGGCTGGGCGGCTACCTGCGGGACTTCAGGACCCTGCTGACCTCCCACGGCCTGCGTGGCACGCCGTACGGGCACTTCGGTGACGGCTGCATCCACGTACGCATCGACTTCGACCTGCTGACGGACGCCGGGGTGGCCCGTTTCCGCCGCTTCTCGGAGGAGCTGGCGGACGTGGTCGTGGCGCACGGCGGCTCGCTGTCCGGGGAGCACGGCGACGGGCAGGCGCGGGCGGAGCTGCTGCCGAGGATGTACGGCACGCGGACAGTCGCCCTCTTCGAACGCGCCAAGGCCGTCTGGGACCCGGACGACCTCCTCAACCCCGGCATGCTGGTCCGCCCGGCGCCGCTCGACGCGAACCTCCGCTTCTCCGTCCTGCCGCGCGAGCCGGTGGACGTGGAGTTCGGCTACCCGTCCGACGGCGGCGACTTCTCGGCGGCGGTGCGCCGCTGCGTGGGGGTCGCCAAGTGCCGTACGACGTCGGTGTCGGGAGCGGGCGTGATGTGCCCGTCCTTCCGTGCCACGGGGGACGAGCAGCACTCCACGCGCGGCCGGGCCCGGCTGCTGCACGAGATGCTCGCGGGCGAGTTGGTGACCGACGGCTGGCGCTCGCCGGAGGTCCGGGACGCCCTGGACCTGTGCCTGTCCTGCAAGGGCTGCCGCTCCGACTGCCCGGTCGAGGTCGACATGGCCACGTACAAGGCGGAGTTCCTGCACCACCACTACGCCGGGCGCCGCCGCCCCGCCGCCCACTACGTGATGGGGTGGCTGCCGGTGTGGCTGCGCTGGGCGGCCCGGGCGCGGGTGGCGCCGGTCGTCAACGCGCTCGCGTCGGTACGGCCGTTGGCCGCGGTGGCGAAGCGGCTGGGCGGGATCGCCGGGGAGCGGGAGGTGCCGCGGCTGGCCGGGGAGACGTTCAGCAGGTGGTGGCGGGGGCGGGGAGGGCCGGCCGGGGGCGGCGACCTGGTGGTCCTGTGGCCGGACACCTTCACCGAGCACCTTTCGCCCTCCGTCGGCCGGGCGGCCGTACGGGTGCTGGAGGCGGCGGGGCTGCGGGTGGTGCTGCCGCCGACGCTGCGGGGACGTGCGGTGGTCGGCGACGGGACGTCGAGGTCGGCGGCCCCGCTCCTGTCCCTGCTGACGGCCCGCCGGGGGCAGGTCTGCTGCGGCCTGACGTACGTCTCGACGGGCCAACTGGACCGCGCCCGCACGGTGATGCGCCGCACGCTGGACCTGATGGCCCCCGTGCTGGAGACGTCCGCACCGGTCGTCGTCCTGGAGCCGAGCTGTGCCGCCGCCCTGCGCACGGACCTGCCCGAGCTGCTGCACGACGACCCGCGCGCGGCCCGGCTGGCGGCGCGGGTGCTGACCTTCGCGGAGGTGCTGGAGCGCCACGCCCCCGACTGGACCCCGCCCGCCGTGAACCGTCCGGTCACCGGCCAGACCCACTGCCACCAGCACGCGGTCCTGGGCGACGCGGCCGACCGGCGGCTGCGCGAGTCGGCGGGCCTGACCGGCGGGCTGAGCGGCGGCTGCTGCGGTCTCGCGGGCAACTTCGGCTTCGAGGACGGCCACTACGAGGTGTCGGCCGCGTGCGCGGAGGACCAGCTCCTCCCGGCGGTGCGCGAGGCCCCGGACGGCGCGGTGGTCCTGGCGGACGGCTTCTCGTGCCGGACCCAGCTGGAGCAGCTGGCGGGAGTGCGGGGGCGGCACCTCGCGGAGGTGCTGGCGGAGGGGCTGGAGTGAGGCTCCGGTGGTGGCTACGGCCGGTGGAACGCGACCTCGGGGTGTGAGGGCGTGGGGCCGTGCAGGAGCGTCTGGGGGATGCCCCGCAGATGGAGGTCGAAGAAGGCACGGACGTAGTCCCGGGTGATATACCAACCCCGCTCGCCCGAGAGCGGGACCTCCGGATCCGCCAGCCCCAGCTGCTCCGCCAGCCAGGGGATGTCGGTGAAGGAGAAGTGCCCGGCCCCGGTCACGGTCAGCCAGCGTTTCCAGCCGTGCAGACGCTCCCAGGTGGCGGGCCAGTCGCTGCCGGTGTCGGCGGGACCGTGGACGTCCTCGGCGCCGACCATCATGAACGGACGCCGGCCGAGTCCGGACCCGGCGTCGCGCACGAAGAACCCCCCGTCGAGGTTGACCCCCGCCCGTACGCGGCGGTCGGCGGCCATCGTCGCCATGGCGGCCGCTCCCCCGATCGAATGCCCGGCGACGCCGATACGGTGCGAGTCGATCACGGGGGCGAGCGCCCCCGCGCGCCGGTGGCCGGTCAACTCGTCGATCACGAAGGACAGGTCCGCGGCCCGGCCCTCCACCACGGCCGCCTCCTCGACGTCGACGCCGACCCGGTCGCAGGCCACACAGGGCGGGACCCGGCCGCCGGGGAACTCCGTGCCGACGGACTCGTAGGCGTGGTCCACGGCGGCCACCACGTAACCGCGGCCGGCCAGTTCCTCGGCGAGCGCGGTGAGCGTGGTGCGCGGCATCGAGAAGCCGGGGGACAGCAGGACGAGGGGAAAGCGACCCGGCGCGGGAGGTGCGCCGACCCGCGCATGCGTCCGCGTCCCCGCGACCGTCGCGGCCGGCACGACCCCGGCGAGTCCTTTGACCTCCAGGAGCCGCTGCGCCTCGCTCTCGGTCATGTACCGCGCCGGGGTCCCACCGGACGGGCGTGCCGGGTAGGAAACGGACACCATCAGCTCCCTGCCGCGCGCCGTCGGCACCCAGGGGTCGGCGCGGTGCCGGTCGACGAGGTGCAGGGTGCGGCGGCCCACGGGGTGGGGGCCGGTGGGGGTGGGCAGCTCCAGGGCGGTGTCGGGAGCCGACGACGCGGGGGCCGCTCCCAGGAGGGGGACGGACAGACCCCCCGCGATCAGCGCGGTCAGGACGGTCCTGCGTGAGGTGCGTGATCTTCCGGTCATGCGGACGACGCTAGGCGCCGGTGCCCGCTCAACGCGTCGGCCCGGGGCGGTACTTGGGCGTACGCCCGGAGGCTGATCCCGGGAGCCCGGATGGCACCGTGGGATCAGTGTCAGGTCCCGGAGCCAGTGTCCCCGGCTCTCCGCCACGCCTCCGCGGTCCGAGGGGCACCGGTTCCGTCGTCGACCTGGAAGGTGATCACGTCGACCTCGTCGGTTCCCGCCAGATCCGGGTAGTGGCCCTTGAGGCCTTTCCGGAGTTCGTCCGCGGTCGCCAGACCCTCGGCCTGGGCGTCCTGGTCGGTGAGTTCGCTGACCAGGCAGTGCTTGATGCCGGTCACTTCTGCCGACAGCACGACTTCCGGGTCGCTTTCGAACACCAGCCGTGCCGGCCCGAGCTGGGCCGGGTCCCGGAAGCGGGTGGTTCTGGTCTTGGTGCCGGAGCGGACGTCTTCGAGGTAGCGGGGGTTGAACCGGATGACCGGGGGACCGGCCGTATAGGGGTCCTGGTAGAGCGACGGGTCGAGACCCTTCATGCCTTCCGGGGTCCATTGCTGGGTCAGCGGCATCAGGTCGGCGGCGAGCACGGATCTGAGCCCCGCGGGCGTGGGCACGATGACGCGCATGGCGGGGTAGTAGTCCACGAAGACCTGCCGATCGCGCCCGCACGGACCGACGACCCCGCGTCCGTGGTTTCCCACGGCGACGATGCAGCGCATCTGGCGGGCACCCCGGGCTCGCGCGGCTCCCAGAGCCACGAGTTCGGCGCAGGGGCCGCCGGTGAAGTGGTAGAGGTTCACGCCGGCGAACATCCGGTAGTCGGCGGCCATGACCGCGGCGCCCATCGTGTGGACCCCGTCCTCGTCGGGCCCGGCGTCGGTATGCGCGTCTATGGTGCGGCGTGCCAGCTCCACGAGCTCACGCTCGTCGTCGTCGAGAGCTCGTGCAGAGGGCGGTACGTACACCTGTCGGCCTTCCCTTCCGTCAGCGGGCGCCGAAGAGCTTCCCATGCCGCGCAGCTGGGCTCCACGGGATTTCGGCCTGCCCCGACCGGCGCCTTGTGCCGATCCCATGGGCGGGGGCTAGGGTCGTGGCCGATCGTGTCACTGAGGAGGGGGCCGAGGATGAGCGGGACGGTGGCGGCAGTCAGCAGCAACGGCGTGTACTCGTTCACCAAGCCGAACCGGGACGGCATCACGCTGCTCGCCGGGCTCGGGGTGGAGGGCGACGTCCATGCCGGCGTGACGGTCAAGCATCGCTCACGCGTCGCGCAGGACCCCACCCAGCCGAACCTGCGCCAGGTCCACCTCATCCATGAAGAGCTCTTCGCAGAGGTCGGTGCGGAGGGATTCAAGGTGGCGCCCGGCGACCTCGGCGAGAACATCACCACCCGTGGCATCGATCTGCTCGGCCTGCCGGCCGGCACGCTGCTGCGCGTCGGCGACGACGCAGTGCTGGAGGTGACCGGCCTGCGCAACCCCTGCCTGCAGATCGACAACTTCCGAGACGGGCTGCTGAAGCAGGTGGTCGGCCGCGACGAGAGCGGGAACGTCGTACGCAAGGCCGGAATCATGAGCATCGTGAAGGCGGGTGGCGCAGTGCGCCCGGGCGACACGATCAAAGCGGAGCTTCCCAGCGGGCCGCACCGGCCCCTGGAGCGGGTCTGACGGCTCGCGATCGGGTGAGTCCGTTCGCGTGAACGGCGCCACTGTCAGCCGCGCGATCAGCGGGAGGAGCGCTTCCCGCTCCGAGGTGCCGGAACCGCGCGCCGCCGCCGACGCGTGATCGTTCGTATGGACGGTTCGGATCAAGCGGCAGATCGGCGGCGGTGGGGCGGCAAGCGGGCGTGGGTGTCCGGGTGTGGCGCGGCCCTCGTCGCCTTGGTGGTCGCGGCGGGGGTGGTGATCGCCGGTGGGGAGCCCGCCGGCATCGCCGCGCCGTACGGGTGCGGGACGGGCGGAGTCCACGGCACCGCCTCCACCGCCCCCGCGTCGGACCGGCCCGCGCCGGACGGCGTTGCCGACTTCGACGGGGACGGGCACCCGGACCTGGCCCTCGGCTCGATGGGGAGCGTGGCGGACGGGGTCGGCGGGGGGAGCATCGAGGTCGCGTACGGGGCGGGGGACGGGACCGGGATCGCCCGGTGCCAGTACCTGACGCAGGACGACCCGGGGATACCGGGCGGCAACCGGGACGAGGCCTTCTTCGGCACCGATGTCGTGGCTCGCGACTTCGACGGGGACGGGTACACCGACCTCGCCGCCTCCGTCTTCGACTGGAAGCCCAGCGTGATCATCATGTGGGGGTCCGAGGACGGGCTCTCGCGTGCCGCCCGGGTGCCGGGGACGGACGGCAGTCACGTCGCCTGGGGCATCGACCCGATCCTGGACGAGCAGCTCGTCGGCGGTGACTTCGACGGGGACGGGCACCCCGACCTGGTCTTCGGGCTCGGCTCCGGCAAGGGGCTGCTCAAGGGGCCCTTCGGGCGGGACGGCACCCCCGCCGCGACGGGCGCCGTCCCCGCTCCGCGCCGTCCCGCCCCGGACGTCAGGAGCGCGAACTACGGCGACCTGCTCGCCGGGGACCTCGACGGCGACGGCATCGACGACCTGGTGAGCTTCCACGACGCCGACACCGGACCCGAGGTGCCCTGGCGGGAGAGGACCCGGCCGGTCAGCTATCTGCACGGCGGCCGGGACGGCTTCACGCAGCCCGAGGGCATCCGGCTCCCCGACGCGGGCGAGGGGGCGATCGGCGACGTGGACGGCGACGGGTACGGCGACCTGGTGCTCAGTCCCCGGGGCGGCGACGCGAGCCGCAGCTCGGTGACGGTGGTGTACGGGTCGAAGACCGGGCCGGGGGAGAGGACGACGACCGTCGACCGGGACACCCCGGGCGTACCCGGCGAGGAACCTCAGGACGAGGACGCCGTCTTCACCGGCCTGGACACGGGCGACGTCAACGGCGACGGATACACCGACGTGGTCGCCGGGGCTCCCCGGTGGGACGTGTACGGAGAGCCGGGGCCGGAGCAGGTGCTGTACCTGGAGGGCGGGCCGGACGGGGTCAGCGGTGCGGGCGCCCGGCTGTTCGACGGGGACGAGTTGGGCGCCGCCCCGGGCGGGGACGCCGACTTCGGCGCCGCCGTGGGCCTCACCGACCTCGACGGCGACTCCCACGCCGACCTCGTGGTGACCGCGCCGGGCGGCGACACCGTCGACGGCGTCGCCCTCCTGCTGCCCGGCACCGCGGACGGGCCGTCCGACGCCGGTGTCACCCGGCTGTCCGAGGACACCTTCGACGACACCGAGGGGCTGGGCCTGCTGATGGGCGGCGGGGAGATCGCCCACTAGGCCCCCCGCGCTGTCCCGGCCTTCTCCGGAAGCCCCGCGGTGGCCGGCGGTCTAGGACGAGACCTGACCTATACGGCCCATAGCGTGTTCCTCGACCGACGGAGCAGGAACACCGGAAGGCGGAGACCATGACCACCATTGAGTCCCTCACCAGCGAGCCGACCACCCGCGACCTGACCGAGGCCCCGGCCCTCACCGGCGAGCGCGCCGACCTGGTGGCGACGCTGGCCAAGCACCGGCACTTCCTGCGCTTCACCACTCGCGACCTCACCGACGAGCAGGCCGGGCTGCGGACCACCGCCAGTGAGCTGTGCCTGGGCGGCCTGATCAAGCACGTCACCGCGGTCGAGCGGGGCTGGACCGGCTTCATCGTGAACGGCCCCTCGGTGATGGGCGACTTCACGGCCATGACCGAGGACGACTGGGCCCGGCGGGCCGACGAGTTCAGGATGCTGCCCGGCGAGACGCTGGCCGGTGTGCTGGACGACTACGCCGAGGTGGCCCGCCGGACCGAGGAGCTGGTCGCCACCCTGCCCGACCTGGGGGCCGCCCAGCCGCTGCCGAAGGCGCCCTGGTTCGAGGCCGGCGACGAGTGGTCGGCGCGCCGGGTGCTGATGCACGTCATCGCCGAGACCGCCCAGCACGCGGGCCACGCCGACATCATCCGGGAGTCCCTGGACGGTGCCAAGAGCATGGGATGACCGGCGAGCACGGGGGTGACCGGCGGCGGTCCGGGCGGGCGGGTGTCCGTCACCCGGCCGTCACCCGTAGAGCGAAAGGGCTCCCGGGCTGTCTCCCTCGAACCGCTGCCCCATGGCGATCTCCTCGCCGACCACCGACCACACCGTCTCGTCGTCCTGGAAGGGGAGCGGGTCGATGCGGCTCGTCTCCCGGCGGATGCGTTCGACCTGGCGGTCGAGCCGCTCGAAGCCGGCTTCCTCGTCGTCGCCGTCGAAGGTGAATTCCGCCAGCAGCCGCTGGAACCGGGCGGTGACCCGGACCAGGGAGGAGACGTCCGTGTGGAGCCCTCGCACCGTCTCCTCGCCGGCGTCGAAGGCGTACACCTTGCCGGAACCCGGGTCGAGGGCGAGGTGGGCGCTGAGGAGCCAGCCGATGACGGGCCAGTCGCCGGCCCCCGGCGGGGCGTCCTCGAAGTCCCCGGTGTCGACGACGCGTCCGACCGCGGGCAGCCGTCCGGTCTCCTCGTCCGGCGCACGCAGCCGGAGCGTCCCGGTGGGCACGCCGACGGTCCGCAGGAGGCGGGCGCCGTCGGTGTCCGCGGCGAGGGGCGGGAAGGCGGCGGCGGGCAGGGTCGCGAGCCCGGACTCGCCGAAGGCGTCGACGAGTTCGCCGCGATTGACGTCGAAAAGCACTGCCGGGACTCCGAACTCGGCCGAGGCGCGGGCGCCGTGGGGCGCCGGCCGGATCATTTCACGGTCGCTGTGACCGCCTTCCCGCACCCGGCGCTCAGGGCACCGTCTCGCCCCGCACCAGCGGACGGCACACCGGCTGGACGTCCTCGGGGAGTTCGTCAGGGCGGCACCAGCGGGCCTCCAGGATCTCGAACGGGTCGAGGCGCAGCTCGCCGCCCAGCAGCCGGGCCTCGTACGCCACCTCCAGGCGGGTGCGCAGGCCGCTGGTCAGCATGACCAGCCGGCCCACCTCCACGTCCAGGCCCGTCTCCTCCTTGACCTCCCGGACGACGGTCTGCCGGAAGTCCTCGCCCTTGTGCGCGAAGCCGCTCGGCAGACCCCACTGGCGGCCCGGCGCCCACATCCGGTGCTTCAGCATCAGGACCCGCCCCTCGTCGTCCCGTACGACGCCGGTCACGCCGACCACGAACTTGGCGTTCACCAGCCACATCAGGCGGCTCTGGACGGGGCGCAGCAGGCGCCAGAGGCGGGTCGGGAGTCGTCTCACCCGGTGGACGGTACCCGCTCGGTAACCGGCCGGGGCCGGCCGGTCCCGGCTCGCCCCGCGGACGTGCGTTGACAGCCGTACGTCCCGGCCCTGACAGTTGCGTAAAAGCAGTACATGCCTGACAGCGTCCATTACGCTGTACCGTGCAGTGCAGCGTGCTGAACGACGTCCACCCGCACACCGTCCCGGAGCCCCCGTGAGTACCCCCAGCGCCACCCCCGGCACCTCGTCCCCGGCCACCGCGTCCGCCGTCGCCCCCGCGTCTGTGCCGGCCGGTGGGCCAGGCGATGCGCCGGGCGGTGCGCCGACCGGGCGGTTCGGTGCTCTCGGCCCGGTCGGCCTGGTCCTCGCCGGTGGGATCTCCGTGCAGTTCGGTGCCGCGCTGGCGGTGAGCCTGATGCCGCGGGCCGGGGCGCTCGGCGTGGTGACCCTGCGGCTGGCCGTGGCCGCCGTCGTCATGCTCGTGGTCTGCCGCCCCCGGCTGCGCGGCCACTCCCGGGCCGACTGGGGCACGGTCGTCGTCTTCGGCATCGCCATGGCCGGCATGAACGGCCTCTTCTACCAGGCCGTCGACCGCATCCCGCTCGGCCCCGCCGTCACCCTGGAGGTGCTCGGCCCGCTCGCCCTGTCCGTCTTCGCCTCCCGCCGCGCGGTCAACCTGGTCTGGGCCGCGCTCGCCCTGGCCGGCGTCTTCCTGCTGGGCGGCGGCGGCTTCGACGGCCTCGACCCGGCCGGTGCCGCCTTCGCCCTGGCGGCGGGCGCCATGTGGGCGGCGTACATCGTCTTCAGCGCCCGCACCGGACGCCGCTTCCCGCAGGCCGACGGACTGGCCCTGGCGATGGCGGTCGGCGCGCTGCTGTTCCTGCCGCTGGGCGTCGTCGAGTCGGGGGCGAAGCTGATCGACCCGGAGACGCTCGCGCTGGGCGCCGGGGTCGCCCTGCTCTCCTCCGTCCTGCCCTACACCCTCGAACTCCTCGCCCTGCGGCGTCTGCCCGCGCCGACCTTCGCCATCCTCATGAGCCTGGAACCGGCCATCGCCGCGGCGGCCGGTTTCCTCATCCTCGACCAGGCCCTGACCGCCACCCAGTCCGCCGCCATCGCGCTGGTCATCGCGGCGAGCATGGGCGCGGTACGGACCCAGGTGGGACGTCGGCGGGCGAAGGCGCTCCCCGAGCTGCCGTGACCGCCCCGGCGACCGCCCCGGCGGGCGGGACCGCCACCCGCACCGCATAGGCTGCGTACCTGGTCAGCTCATCGGGATCACGGGGAGGGAACCGATGAACCACCCCGCCGAGGTCTTCCAGCCCTTGCAGGACGACGACCCGCGCGCCGTGGGCGGTTACCGTCTCGCGGCCCGGCTCGGAGCGGGCGGCATGGGACGGGTCTACCTGTCGCACACCCGGGGCGGCCGGCCCGTGGCCATCAAGGTCGTACGGTCGGAACTGGCCGACGACCCGGCCTTCCGGCGGCGTTTCGGCCGGGAGATCAAGGCCGCCCGCAGGGTGAAGGGCGCCTACACCGCCGAACTGATCGACGCCGACCCGGACGGCGTACCGCCCTGGCTGGCCACGCTGTACGTGCCCGGGCCCTCCCTGTCGGGCGCCGTCGCCCGGAGCGGGCCGCTGCCGGTGCCCGCGGTGCTGTGGCTGATGGCCGGGGTCGCCGAGGCGCTCCAGGCCGTCCACGGCGCGGGGATCGTGCACCGGGACCTCAAGCCGGCGAACGTACTGCTGGCCGCCGACGGACCGCGGGTCATCGACTTCGGCATCTCGCTCGCCGCCGACAGCACCGCGCACACCGCCACGGGCGCCACCATCGGCACGCCCCAGTTCATGGCCCCCGAGCAGGCTTCCGCGGGCGACATCACGGCGGCCACCGACGTCTTCTCGCTCGGGCAGACGGCCGCCTTCGCGGCCCTGGGCAAGCCGCTGTACGGCGACGGCCCGGCCGCCACCGTGCTGTACCGGATCGTCCACTCCGAGCCCGACCTGTCCGGGCTGCCCGAGCGCCTGCGCGGCCTGCTCGGCCGGTGCCTGGCCGCCGACCCCGAGGAACGGGCGACCCCGGCGGAGATCGTCGAGTGGTGCCGCAGGGAGCTGGGCCGGGACGGCGGGGAGGAGGCCGGGCCCGCCGTGTGGCGGGAGATCGCCGGGCCGCCGGTGACGGTTGTGCCGCCGGTCGCGGCCACCGGACCGGCGACCGCCGAGGCACCGGCCGCGGTCCCGGGCCCGACCGCGGCGCACACGGCGCCGTGGACCGCCCCGCTGGGGACCGTTCCGGCGCCCTGGCCGGGCGGCGCCGGACCGGGAGGGCCGTTCGTGCCGCGGCGGCCCGACGGGCCTCGGGAGCGCGGGCGCCGCAGGAGACGCGCCGTCCTGCTCTCGGCCGCCGCCGTCGTCGCGTGCGGCCTGGTGATCGCGGCGGGTTCGGCGCTGCTGGACGCGGCGGGACGCGGCCTCGACCGGGCCCGGGACGCGGTCGCTTCCGCGTCGGCGTCCCGCTCCGCGTCCGATTCCGCGTCCGCTACGCCCGGTCCGGTGGCGGAGGGGTCCGCCGCGGCGGCCGGGGAGGAGACCGCGTCGGGGGCCGGTGCGGGGGGCGACTCGGCGGCCGGACGGCCGGACGGGGGGTCCGACGGCTCCGCGTCCGGTACGACGCCGCCGCGGGCCCACGCCCACGGCGCCCTGCTGGTGAACGCCGACAACTCGATCAGCCTCACCGAAGGCACCATGCGCGAGGACCGCGAGGGGGACGTCCGCTTCGACTGCGCGAACCCGAGTTGCGCCCTGGAGAGCGACACCAGCGTCTTCACGATGCTGTTCGGTGACCCGGGCGCCACGTACGAGGAGTGCCGCGACATGACCGCCCGGGATGCCGTCCACCGCCTCCCGCTGGCCGCCGCGTCCGCCGGCCAGGAGATCTGCGTCCGGCGGAACAACGGAGACATCGCCCTGTTCGTTGTCCAGGTGAAGTCGACCGCCCTGCCGGAGGCCGCCTTCATCTCCATGGACACGACGGTCTGGCCGGCCGGGAAGAACTGAGACCGCGCGGTCGTCCAGCGGCCCGGCGCATCGACGCCGGGCCGCTCTCGCCTTCATCGCTGCGAAAATCATGCAAGCGTGCTTGATTGTTAATCCCCGCCCTGCCATGCTCCTCCCCACACCGCGCCGCACATCGCCGTGCCCGAGGGGAGCGACCGTGTCCGACCCGACGCCCGTGATCGACGACCTGCGCGAGGAGGGCGAGGAACTCGACGCCCTGGTCGCCGGGTTGAGACCGGAGGACTGGCGCCTGGCCACCCCGGCGCCCGGCTGGACGATCGCCCACCAGATCGCGCACCTGAACTGGACCGACCGGGCCGCCCTGGTCGCCGTCACCGACGAGGACGGGTTCACGGGACTGGTCGAGCAGGCCCTCGCCGCACCCGACCGGTACGTGGACGACGGCGCCGAGGAGGGGGCGAAGCAGGACCCCGCCGCGCTGCTGGCGGCCTGGCGGCAGGACCGCACCGCCCTCGACGCGGCACTGCGCGCCGCCGCACCCGGTGCCCGCTTCCCCTGGTACGGCCCGCCCATGGCCACCGCCTCCATGGCCACCGCCCGCCTGATGGAGACCTGGGCCCACGGCCTCGACATCGCGGCGACCCTCGGCGTGTCCCGCCCGCCCACCGACCGCCTGCGGCACGTCGCCCGTATCGGGGTCCGCGCCCGGGACTTCGCCTACGCCACCCACGGACTCACCCCGCCCGCCGAGCCGTTCCGCGTCGAACTCACCGGCCCGGGCGGCGACCTGTGGACGTACGGCCCCGAGGACGCCCCGCAGCGCGTCACCGGCCCCGCTCTCGACTTCTGCCTCCTCGCCACCCAGCGCGCCCACCGCGCCGACCTCGCCCTCACCGCCGAGGGCCCGGACGCCGACCGCTGGCTGGACATCGCCCAGGCCTTCGCCGGACCGCCCGGAGCCGGACGCCCGCCGCAGGGGGAGACCCGGTGAGCGTGCTCCGCGTCGGCAACGCCTCCGGGTTCTACGGCGACCGCTTCGACGCCATGCGCGAGATGCTCACCGGCGGCCCGCTGGACGTCCTCACCGGTGACTATCTCGCCGAGCTGACCATGCTCATCCTGGGCCGCGACCGGCTGAAGGACCCCGGCGCCGGATACGCCCGCACCTTCCTGCGGCAGCTGGAGGAATGCCTCGGGCTCGCCCACCAGCGGGGGGTGCGGATCGTCGCCAACGCGGGCGGCCTCAACCCCGCCGGACTCGCCGACGCCGTACGGGCACTGGCCGGGCGGCTCGGCATCCCGGTGCGGGTCGCGCACGTCGAGGGCGACGACCTCACCGCCGCCCACCCGGGAGCGCTGGCCGCCCACGCCTACCTCGGCGGCTTCGGCATCGCCGAGTGCCTGCGGGCCGGCGCTGACGTCGTCGTCACCGGGCGGGTCACCGACGCCGCCCTGGTCACCGGGCCCGCCGCCGCGCACTTCGGCTGGGGCCCGACGGAGTACGACCGGCTCGCGGGCGCGGTCGTCGCCGGGCACCTGCTGGAGTGCGGGGCGCAGGTGACCGGCGGCAACTACGCCTTCTTCCAGGACGGCGACGTACGGCGCCCCGGCTTTCCGCTCGCCGAACTGCACGCCGACGGCACCTCCGTCATCACCAAGCACGACGGCACCGGCGGCTTCGTCGACGTCGGCACGGTCACCGCCCAGCTGCTGTACGAGACGGGCGGCGCGCGGTACGCCGGCCCCGACGTCACCGCCCGGCTGGACACCGTACGGCTCAGCCAGGCCGGTCCCGACCGCGTCCGCGTCGAGGGCGTGCGCGGCGAGGCGCCGCCGCCCACCCTCAAGGTCGGCCTCAACCGCCTCGGCGGCTTCCGCAACGAGGTCGCCTTCGTCCTCACCGGCCTCGACATCGAGGCCAAGGCCGGTCTGGTCCGGGCACAGATGGAACCCGCCCTCGGCAAGATCGCCGACGTCCGCTGGGACCTGGCCCGCACCGACCGGCCCGACGCGCCCACCGAGGAGACGGCCAGCGCCCTGCTGCGGCTCGTCGTCCGCGACCCCGACCAGCAGGCCGTCGGGCGGGCGTTGAGCGGCGCCGCGATCGAGCTGGCCCTAGCCGGCTACCCCGGGTTCCATGTGCTCGCGCCACCTGGGAAGGGCGCGCCCTATGGGGTGTTCGAGGATGTGTACGTTCCTCATGGTGCCGTCGACCATGTGGCCGTCCTCCATGACGGGCGGCGGGTCCCGGTGCCGGCCGCCCAGGACACCGCCGTACTCCGCGCCGTACCCGAACCACCTCTGCCCGAGCCCCTCCCGCCCGGCCCCGCCCGCCGCGCCCCCCTCGGCCTCGTCGCCGGTGCCCGCAGCGGCGACAAGGGCGGCAACGCCAACGTCGGCGTGTGGGCGCGGACCGACGACGCCTGGCGCTGGCTCGTCCACGCGCTGACCGCCGACCGGTTCCGCGAGCTGATCCCCGAGGCCCGCGACCTGCCCCTCACCCGGCACCAGCTCCCCCACCTGCGCGCCCTGAACTTCGTCGTCGAGGGCATCCTCGGCGAGGGCGTCGCCGCGCAGGCCCGTTTCGACCCGCAGGCCAAGGCGCTCGGTGAATGGCTGCGCGCCCGGCACCTGGACATCCCGGAGGTTCTGCTGTGACCGTCCCGCCGTACGCCCCGGGGAACGCGCTGTGACCGTCCTCGCCTCCGCCCTGGACCCCGCCGACCCCGACCACCGCGCGCACCGCGAGGCCATGCTCGCCAAGCTCGCCGACCTGGACGCCGAACACGCCAAGGCCCTCGAGGGCGGCGGCGAGAAGTACGTCGCCCGGCACCGCAAGCGCGGCAAGCTCCTCGCCCGCGAGCGCATCGAGCTGCTCCTCGACCCGGACACGCCCTTCCTGGAGCTGTCGCCGCTGGCGGCCTGGGGGAGCGAGTACACGGTCGGCGCCTCGCTCGTCACCGGCATCGGCGTCGTCGAGGGCGTCGAGTGCCTGATCACCGCCAACGACCCCACCGTGCGCGGCGGCGCCAGCAACCCCTGGTCGCTGAAGAAGGCCCTGCGCGCCAACGACATCGCCCTCGCCAACCGGCTGCCCTGCATCAGCCTCGTCGAGTCCGGCGGCGCCGACCTGCCCTCCCAGAAGGAGATCTTCATCCCCGGCGGCGCGATCTTCCGGGACCTCACACGGCTGTCGGCGGCCGGGATCCCCACCGTCGCCGTCGTCTTCGGCAACTCGACCGCGGGGGGCGCCTACATCCCCGGCATGTCCGACCACGTGATCATGGTCAAGGAGCGCGCCAAGGTGTTCCTCGGCGGGCCGCCCCTGGTCAAGATGGCCACCGGCGAGGAGAGCGACGACGAGTCCCTGGGCGGCGCCGAGATGCACGCCCGCACCTCCGGCCTCGCCGACCACTTCGCCGTCGACGAGCCCGACGCCCTGCGTCAGGCCCGCCGCGTCGTCGCCCGCCTGGGCCACCGCAAGGCGTACGCCGATCCGCCCCTCGCCGAGCCGCCCAAGTACGACCCCGAGGAACTCCTCGGCATCGTCCCCGGCGACCTGCGCACCCCCTTCGACCCGCGCGAGGTCATCGCCCGGATCGTCGACGCCTCCGACTTCGACGAGTTCAAACCGCTGTACGGGACCAGCCTGACCACCGGCTGGGCGGCCCTGCACGGCTACCCGCTGGGCATCCTCGCCAACGCCCAGGGCGTCCTGTTCAGCGAGGAGTCGCAGAAGGCCGCCCAGTTCATCCAGCTCGCCAACCAGCGCGACATCCCGCTCCTGTTCCTCCACAACACCACCGGCTACATGGTGGGCAAGGAGTACGAGCAGGGCGGCATCATCAAGCACGGCGCCATGATGATCAACGCGGTCTCCAACTCCCGCGTCCCCCACCTGTCCGTCCTCCTCGGCGCCTCCTACGGCGCCGGTCACTACGGCATGTGCGGCCGCGCCTACGACCCCCGCTTCCTGTTCGCCTGGCCCAGCGCCAAGTCCGCCGTCATGGGCCCCCAGCAGCTCGCCGGCGTGCTGTCCATCGTCGCCCGCCAGTCCGCCGCCGCGAAGGGACAGCCGTACGACGACGAGGGCGACGCCGCCCTGCGCGCCATGGTGGAGCAGCAGATCGAGGCCGAGTCACTGCCCATGTTCCTGTCCGGGCGGCTCTACGACGACGGCGTCATCGACCCGCGCGACACCCGCACCGTCCTCGGCCTGTGCCTGTCCGCCATCCACACCGCCCCCTACCAGGGCGCGCGCGGCGGCTTCGGCGTCTTCCGGATGTGAGGAACCACATGATTGCCTCCGTACTCGTCGCCAACCGGGGCGAGATCGCCTGCCGCGTCTTCCGCACCTGCCACGCGTGGGGAATCCGGACCGTCGCCGTGCACTCGGACGCCGACGAGAACGCCCTCCACGCGCGCGTGGCCGACGCGGCCGTACGCCTGCCGGGCGCGTCCCCCGCCGACACCTACCTGCGCGGCGACCTGATCGTGAAGGCCGCCGTCGCCGCCGGAGCCGACGCCGTCCACCCCGGTTACGGCTTCCTCTCCGAGAACGCCGACTTCGCGCGCGCCGTGCGGGACGCGGGGCTGGTGTGGATCGGGCCGCCGCCCGAGGCCATCGAGGCGATGGCGTCCAAGACCCGCGCCAAGGAACTGATGGGCATCGCGCCCCTCACCGACGTCACCGAGGCCGACCTGCCGGTGCTGGTGAAGGCGGCGGCGGGCGGCGGCGGACGCGGCATGCGCGTCGTACGCGACCTCGCCGACCTCGACGCCGAACTGACCGCCGCCCGTGCCGAGGCCACGAGCGCCTTCGGCAACGGCGAGGTCTTCGTCGAGCCCTACCTGGAGAACGGCCGCCACGTCGAGGTGCAGATCCTCGCCGACACCCACGGCACCGTCTGGGCGCTCGGCACCCGCGACTGCTCCCTCCAGCGCCGCCACCAGAAGGTGATCGAGGAGGCCCCGGCACCCGGCCTGACCCCCGAACTCACCGCCGAACTCCACGACCTCGCCGTACGCGCCGCCCGCGCCGTCGACTACGCCGGCGCCGGCACCGTCGAGTTCCTCGTCGCCGGCGGCAGGGCGCACTTCCTGGAGATGAACACCCGCCTCCAGGTCGAGCACCCCGTCACCGAGGAGCTCTTCGGCATCGACCTCGTCGCCCTCCAACTCCGGATCGCCGAAGGCCACGCCCTCGAGAACGACCCCCCGCGCGCGCGTGGACACGCCGTCGAGGCCCGCCTGTACGCCGAGGACCCCGCCCACGGCTGGGCCCCGCAGACCGGCCGCCTGCACCGCCTCGCCGTCCCCGACGGCATCCGCCTGGACACCGGCTACACCGACGGCGACGACATCGGCGTCCACTACGACCCGATGCTCGCCAAGGCGGTCGCCCACGCACCCACGCGCGCGGAGGCCGTCCGCCGCCTCGCCGGTGCCCTGGAACGGGCGGCGATCCACGGCCCGGTCACCAACCGCGACCTGCTCGTCCGCTCCCTGCGCCACGAGGAGTTCACCTCCGCCCGCATGGACACGGGCTTCTACGACCGCCACCTGGCCGCCCTCACCGAGCCGGCCCCCGACCCCCTCGCCCCGCTCGCCGCGGCCCTCGCCGACGCGAGCACCCGGGCGGGACGCTTCGGCGGCTGGCGCAATCTGCCCTCGCAACCGCAGGTCAAGCGCTACGCGATGGCGGGCGAGGAACACGAGGTCCGCTACCGCCACACCCGCACCGGTCTCACCGCCGACGGCGTCCGCGTCGTCCACGCCGACGCCGAGCGGGTCGTCCTCGAAACGGACGGCGTCCAGCGCCGCTTCGCCATCGCCCGCTACGGCGACCACATCCACGTCGACGCCACCCGCCTCACCGCCCTGCCCCGCTTCCCCGACCCCACCGCCCAGCACGCCCCCGGTTCCCTCCTGGCCCCCATGCCGGGCACGGTCGTCCGCGTCGCGGAGGGCCTGAGGAAGGGCACGACCGTCCGGGCGGGCCAGCCCCTCCTGTGGCTGGAGGCCATGAAGATGGAACACCGGATCACGGCCCCCACCACGGGAACACTCGCCGAGCTGAACGCCGTACCGGGACAACAAGTGACGGTCGGCTCGCTACTGGCGGTGGTGCAAGCGACGTAGGGGCGCGGGGCCGCATTGAAGATGCGGCTCCGCCGCGTGTGCGCGACCAGCCACAACGAACCCGCACCCGAAGGAGCACAGTGACCACCCTCATCGAATCCGACGAGCACAAGTCCCTCCGCGAAGCGGTATCCACCTTCGCCAGGAACCACCCCCGCATCCGCGACCTCGCCGAGAACAGGCACTTCTGGCAGGAGGCGGCCAAGCTCGGCTACATCGGCGTCAACCTGCCGCAGGCCTACGGCGGAGGCGGCGGCGGCATCACCGAACTCTCCCTCGTCCTCGAAGAGATGGGCGCCGCGGGCAACCCGCTCCTCATGATGATCGTCTCCCCGGCGATCTGCGGCACCGTCATCGCCCGCTTCGGCACCGAGGAGCAGAAGCGCGAGTGGCTCCCGGCACTCGCCGACGGCACCCGCCTCATGGCCTTCGGCATCACCGAACCCGACGCCGGTTCCAACAGCCACCGCATCACCACCACCGCCCGCCGCGACCCGGCCACCGGGGACTGGATCCTCACCGGACGCAAGGTCTTCGTCTCCGGCGTCGACATGGCGGACGCCACCCTGATCGTCGGCCGCACCGAGGACGCCCGCACCGGCAGGCTCAAGCCCTGCCTGTTCATCGTCCCGCGCGACGCACCCGGCTTCGAGCGCCGCCCCATCGACATGGAACTCGACGCGGTGGAGCGGCAGTTCGAGCTGACTCTCGACGACGTCCGGCTGCCCGCCGCCGCCCTGGTCGGTGACGAGGACGCGGGCCTCCTCCAGCTCTTCGCCGGCCTCAACCCCGAGCGCGTGATGACGGCCGCCTTCGCGATCGGCATGGGCCGCCACGCTCTCGCGAAAGCCGTCGAGTACGCCCGCGAGCGCACCGTCTGGAAGACCCCCATCGGCGCCCACCAGGCCATCGCCCACCCCCTCGCCCAGGCGCACATCGACCTCGAACTCGCCCGCCTGATGATGCAGAAGGCGGCCCACCTCTACGACGCGGGCGACGACGTCGGCGCGGGCGAGGCCGCCAACATGGCCAAGTACGCGGCCGGGGAGGCCTGCGTGAAGGCCGTCGACCAGGCCGTGCACACCCTCGGCGGCAACGGCCTCACCCGCGAGTTCGGGCTCGCCCGGCTGATAACGGCGTCGCGCGTCGCCCGTATCGCCCCGGTGAGCCGGGAGATGATCCTCAACTACGTCTCCCACCAGACCCTGGGCCTGCCCAAGTCGTACTAGGCCGTGTCCGAACGGCGTTGGAGGAACCGTGTTCCGCAGCGAGTACGCAGACGTCCCGCCCGTCGACCTGCCCATCCACGACGCGGTGCTCGGCGGGGCCGCCGCCTTCGGGAGCACCCCGGCGCTGATCGACGGCACCGACGGCACCACCCTCACCTACGAGCAGGTGGACCGGTTCCACCGGCGCGTCGCCGCCGCCCTCGCCGAGTCCGGCGTGCGCAAGGGCGACGTCCTCGCCCTGCACAGCCCCAACACCGTCGCCTTCCCGCCGGCCTTCTACGCCGCCACCCGCGCGGGTGCCTCCGTCACCACGGTGCATCCGCTCGCGACGGCGGAGGAGTTCGCCAAGCAGCTCAAGGACAGCGCCGCCCGCTGGATCGTCACCGTCTCACCGCTCCTGTCCACCGCCCGCCGGGCCGCCGAACTCGCGGGCGGTGTCCGGGAGATCCTGGTCTGCGACAGCGCGCCCGGCCACCGCTCGCTCGTCGACATGCTGGCCTCGACCGCCCCCGAGCCGTCCGTCGCGATCGACCCGGCCGAGGACGTGGCCGCCCTGCCGTACTCCTCGGGCACCACCGGCACCCCCAAGGGCGTCATGCTCACCCACCGGCAGATCGCCACCAACCTCGCCCAGCTCGAACCGCTGATGCCGGCCGCGCCGGGCGACCGCGTCCTCGCCGTGCTGCCGTTCTTCCACATCTACGGCCTGACCGCCCTGATGAACGCCCCCCTGCGGCTCGGCGCCACCGTCGTCGTCCTGCCCCGCTTCGACCTGGAGCAGTTCCTCGCCGCCATCCAGAACCACCGCATCACCAGCCTGTACGTCGCCCCGCCGATCGTCCTCGCGCTCGCCAAGCACCCCCTGGTCGCCGACTACGACCTCTCCTCCCTGAGGTACGTCGTCAGCGCCGCCGCACCTCTGGACGCCCGCCTCGCCGCCGCCTGCTCCCGGCGGCTCGGCCTGCCACCCGTCGGCCAGGCCTACGGCATGACGGAACTGTCCCCGGGCACCCACGTCGTCCCCCTGGACGCCATGGCCGACGCGCCGCCCGGCACCGTCGGCAAGCTCATCGCCGGCACCGAGATGCGCATCGTGTCCCTCACCGACCCCGGCAAGGATCTTCCCGCCGGCGAGTCCGGCGAGATCCTCATCCGCGGCCCCCAGATCATGAAGGGCTACCTCGGCCGCCCCGACGCCACCGCCGCCATGATCGACACCGACGGCTGGCTGCACACCGGCGACGTCGGACACGTCGACACCGACGGCTGGCTGTTCGTCGTCGACCGCGTCAAGGAACTGATCAAGTACAAGGGCTTCCAGGTGGCCCCCGCCGAACTCGAGGCCCTCCTGCTCACCCACCCCGGCGTCGCCGACGCGGCCGTCGTCGGCGCCTACAACGACGACGGCAACGAGGTACCGCACGCCTTCGTCGTCCGCCGGCCGGCCGCGCCCGCCCTCGCGGAGGGCGAGATCATGATGTACGTCGCCGAACGCGTCGCCCCCTACAAACGCGTCCGCCGGGTCACCTTCGTCGACACCGTCCCCCGCGCCGCCTCTGGCAAGATCCTCCGCCGACAGCTGAGGGAGCAGCAGTGACCCCCACCGCCCGCGTCGAGCGCACGCGCGCGCGGGGCGTCGAGACCCTCACCCTCGACTCCCCGCACAACCGCAACGCCCTGTCCGCCGCCCTCGTCGGCGCCCTGTCCGCCGCCCTCGCCGACGCGGGCGGGGACCCCGGCGTCCGCGCCGTCGTCCTCACCCACACCGGCACCACCTTCAGCGCCGGTGCCGACCTGCGCGACCCGCCCCGCCCGGACGCCCTCGTCGGCCTGCTCCGGCAGATCGCCGAGGTGCCGAAGCCGGTGATCGCCCGGATCGCGGGGCACGTCCGCGCGGGCGGCCTCGGCCTCGTCGCCGCCTGCGACATCGCGGCCGCGTCCACGGAGTCGACCTTCGCCTTCACCGAGGTCCGCATCGGCGTGGCGCCCGCCGTCATCTCCCTGACCCTGCTGCCCCGCGCCGACCCCCGCGCCCTCGCCCGCTACTACCTCACCGGCGAGCGCTTCGACGCCGCCGAGGCCGCCCGGATCGGCCTGGTCACCGCGGCCGGCGACGACGTGGACGCCGTACTCGAACCCGTCCTCGACGGTGTGCGCCGTGCCTCACCGCAGGGCCTGGCCGAGACGAAACGGCTGCTCACGGCTAGGGTGCTGGAGGCCTTCGACCGGGACGCGGCCGACCTGACCGCGCTCTCGGCCCGGCTGTTCGCCTCCCCGCAGGCCCGCGAGGGGATGACGGCCTTCCTCGAACGACGGGATCCGGAATGGGTGGTGTGAGCGGCGCCGTGAACACGGCCGACCGCGCGGAGCGCGTGCCCAAGCAGGACCGCAGCCGGGCCACCCGGCAACGGCTCCTGGAAGCCGCCGTGGCCTGCCTCGCCGAACGCGGCTGGGCCGGGTCCACGGTCTCCGTCGTCGCCGAACACGCCGGAGTCTCCCGCGGCGCCGCCCAGCACCACTTCCCGACCCGCGAGGACCTCTTCACGGCGGCCGTGGAGTACGTCGCCGAGGAACGCTCCGTGGCGCTGCGCGCCCTGTTCCCCGAGGGCGCCGCCGCCGACGACCGGCGCGCGGTGGTCGCCGCCCTCGTCGACCTCTACACCGGCCCGCTCTTCCGCGCGGCCCTGCACCTGTGGGTGGCCGCCTCCAACGAGGAGCAGCTGCGCGGCCGGGTCACCGAACTGGAGGCCCGCGTCGGCCGCGAGAGCCATCGCATCGCCGTCGACCTCCTCGGCGCCGACGAGACCCGCCCCGGCACCCGCGAAACCGTCCAGGGCCTCCTGGACATGGCCCGCGGCCTCGGCCTCGCCAACCTCCTCACCGACGACGGGGCACGCCGGGAGAGGGTGGTCGAACAGTGGGCACGACTGCTGGACGAGGCGCTGGACTGAGGCGGCCGGTCAGTCGTCGCGGAGGTTGCTCAGCCGACAGCTGATGTGCGGGGCTCCCGCGACCTGTCCCAGTGCCGGCACCGTGCCACCGGCCATTCACGGGCTCAGCCGCTCCACCCGCCAGCCCCCGCCGGCCTGCGCCACGTACCGCAGCCGGTCGTGCAGCCGGTTCTCGCGGCCCTGCCAGAACTCCACCGCGTCCGGCACCACCCGGAACCCGCCCCAGTGCGGCGGCACCGGCACCTGCTCGCCCTCCGGATAACGCGCCGCCAGCTCCGCGTACGCCGCGTCCAGGGCCCGCCGCCCGGCCACCACCGTCGACTGCGCGCTGGCCCAGGCGCCCAGCTGGGAGCCGTGCGGCCGGGTCCGGAAGTACGCGGCGGTCTCGTCCCGCCCGGTGCGGCGCGCGACGCCCGTGACCACGACCTGCCGGGCCATCGGGTGCCAGGGGAACAGCAGCGAGACGTTCGGGTTGGCGTCCAGCTCGCGCGCCTTGCGGGAGTCGTAGTTGGTGTAGAAGACGAACCCCTGCTCGTCGAAGTGCTTCAGCAGCACCGTGCGGGAGCTGGGCCGCCCCCGCTCGTCCGCCGTGGAGACGACCATGGCGTTCGGCTCGAACAGCCCGCCGTCCGTCGCCGCCTGCTTGAACCAGCGCGCGAACTGCTCGACAGGCGTCGCCGCCAGCTCGGTCTCGGACAGCCCCTCGGCCCGGTACTGCTTGCGCATGGAGGCGAGATCGAAGGGGACTGAGGCGGCGGGGACGCCGGAATCGGCTTCGCGATCGGTCACGCCGCCCATCCTGCCGTATCCACCCCGCCCCCGACCGGGGTGGCACCCGGTGCCACCCCACTCCCCAAACCTGGCACCCGGGGATATGGTGCTTGGTCCCGCTCCGGCCGGATGACCGACGGCCGTACGGGGCATCACAGGGGTGACCGCCGGGACCGCGAGTCGGGGACACGACCGTGGATCCATGGAGGCGCCGCACCGTCTCCGCCCAGGTCGCCGTACACCACTGATCACGAGGAGCCGCCTGATGTCCGACTTCGTACCCGGGCTAGAGGGAGTCGTCGCCTTCGAGACGGAGATCGCCGAACCCGACAAGGAGGGCGGCGCCCTGCGCTACCGCGGCGTCGACATCGAGGACCTGGTCGGGCACGTCTCCTTCGGCAACGTCTGGGGCCTGCTCGTCGACGGGGCCTTCAACCCCGGCCTGCCGCCCGCCGAGCCCTTCCCCATCCCCGTGCACTCCGGCGACATCAGGGTCGACGTCCAGTCCGCCCTCGCGATGCTCGCCCCGGCCTGGGGCCTCAAGCCCCTGCTGGACATCGACGCCGCCCAGGCCCGCGACGACCTCGCCCGCGCCGCCGTCATGGCCCTGTCCTACGTCGCCCAGTCCGCGCGCGGCCAGAGCCTGCCCATGGTCCCGCAGCGCGAGATCGACAAGGCCGAGTCGGTGGTCGAACGCTTCATGATCCGCTGGCGCGGCGAGCCCGACCCCAAGCACGTCGCCGCCGTCGACGCCTACTGGACCTCCGCCGCCGAGCACGGCATGAACGCCTCCACCTTCACCGCCCGCGTCATCGCCTCCACCGGCGCCGACGTGGCCGCGGCCCTCTCCGGAGCCGTGGGCGCCATGTCGGGCCCGCTGCACGGCGGCGCCCCCTCGCGCGTCCTGCACATGATCGAGGAGATCGAGCGCACCGGCGACGCCGAGGCCTACGTCAAGAAGACCCTCGACGCGGGCGAACGCCTCATGGGCTTCGGCCACCGCGTCTACCGCGCCGAGGACCCCCGCGCCCGCGTCCTGCGCCGTACCGCCCGCGAACTGGGCGCCCCGCGCTACGAGGTCGCCGAGGCCCTGGAGAAGGCCGCCCTGGCCGAGCTGCACGCCCGCCGCCCCGACCGGGTCCTGGCCACCAACGTAGAGTTCTGGGCCGCCATCATGCTGGACTTCGCCGAGGTTCCGGCCCCCATGTTCACCTCGATGTTCACCTGCGCCCGCACCGCCGGCTGGTCCGCCCACATCCTGGAGCAGAAGCGCACCGGCCGCCTGGTCCGCCCCTCCGCCCGCTACGTGGGCCCGGGCACCCGCGACCCGCGCGAGATCGAGGGCTACGCCGACATCGCGGACTGAGGCCCCGGTCCCTGAACGCAGGCGACCCGCGAGTCTGGTTCCTCCGTGGAGGAGCCGGCCGGACGTACCGGCGACTCGCGGGTCGGGTGACTGCTGGGGATTGGGCCGGCTGCGCGCTTCTCTCACGCGCTGGTCCGGCGCCGCACTCCGTGTGGTGCCGGGCCGCTAGCCCGCAGCCACCTCACGCGTCCGGTTGTCATACATCTGCCGAACCACCTCCCTTCTCGTGTACGGCCCACCCTAGGAACCCGTCGGCCGCCGATCAATCGAATTTCCGGATCGATTCGTCCTTGATCTCCCATGGACGCGTCTTCCCTGGTCACCTACGGTTTCGCCCATGACGGAACGCGAGGGGGTCCCGCCGGTGAGGCGGGCAGTGGTCAGCGGGTCGACGTTCGAGGAGCGGATCGGGTACGCCCGGGCCGTCGTCGACGGGGACTGGGTGCACGTGTCGGGGACGACAGGGTTCGACTACGCGTCGATGACGATCCCCGAGGGCGTGGTGGAGCAGGCCGAGCAGTGCCTGCGCAACATCGGGGCCGCGCTGGCCGAGGCGGGATGCACGTTCGCGGACGTGGTGCGGGTGCGCTACCTGCTGCCCGCGCGGGAGGACTTCGAGCCGTGCTGGCCCGTGCTGCGGCGGGCGTTCGGCCGGGTGCGGCCGGCCGCGACGATGATGGTTTGCGGGCTCGCGGACGAGCGGATGCGGATCGAGATCGAGGTGTACGCGCGGCGCGGCACGGTCGCGACCGGCGCGGGCCCGGCACTGCGGATCGAGCCGGTGGACGGGGACGCCATGGTCGAGGAGTGGCGGCACGTGCACAACGTGATCGTGCCGCCGGCCGCCATGACCCTCGACGAGGCGCGCGAGCGCGCCGGACGCAACCGGCTGGCCAACGCCTACCTCGATGACGTGCTCGTCGGCTGCTCCACCGTCCGGCCGCCCGACGGCGGGGAGCGGGCGGCGACCGTGATCGCGCGGGTGCTGCCGGCGTACCGGGGGCGCGGGATCGGCACCGCGCTCTACGAGGCGGGGCTGGCCCACGCGCGCGAGCTGGAGGCCGGGGCGGTGGAGACCGTGGTGCTGGCGGCCAACGCCGACGGGTTGCGGTTCGCGCGTGCGCGTGGGTTCGTGGAGAAGGAGCGGTACGTGCTCGACGGCGAGCGCGAGGAGTGGGTCGACCTGAGGCTCGCCGCCGCCCGCCCGGCATGATCCGCCGTGCCCCGTCATGACGGGGGCTTATGCCGAGTTTCCGCAGTACAACGATTTCCGCGAACTTGCGGGAACTCGGTGTGTGCTGCATCACGTTCGAGTTGAATGAAGGCCAGTGAGCGAACCGACGTACGGTACGGCGGACGCAGCCTGCAGGGGGTCCAGGTGAGTGCTTCGCGGCATAGTGGGGCCACCGACGAGCTGGGGCCGGACGAGCCGGAGCAGCCCGAGCGGGACGGCGCGGACCTGCTGGCCGCGCTCCTCGACGGCATGGACGCGGCCCTGTGCGCCTTCGACGCGGACGGGGTCGTGACCCATTGGAACCGCGAGGCGGAGCGGATCCTGGGATGGAGCGCGGCCGAGGCCGTGGGACGGCAGGGCTTCGCCGGCTGGGCCGTGCGCAGCGCGGACGCCGGCGAGGTGGAGGACCGGCTGCTGTCCGCCATGCGGGCGCCGGGCCGCCAGGTGAACGAGTTCGCGCTGCTGACCAAGGACGGCGGCCGGGTCCTGGTGCGCACCCAGTCGGCGGCGGTCCGCGGGCCCGACGGGCGGCCGGCGGGGGTGTACTGCGCGTTCAGCGAGGTGCACGCGCAGATCGACCTGGAGCGGTCCATCGCGCTCAGCGAGGCCCTGCTGGAGGACGCGAGCTGGGGTGTCGTCCTGGTGGACGTGGACCTGCGCCCCGCCGTGGTCAACACGCACGCGGCACGGGCGCTCGGGGCCGGACGCACCTCCGTGCTGGGCCGCCCGCTCGGCGATCTGCTCGCCCAGGGCGTCGAGGAGCTGGAGAACGCGCTGACGCACGTCCTGGCCGAGGGCGCGCCGCCCGCGCCCGCCGAGATGTGGGTGAGCGTGCGCACGCCGGAGGGGGAGCGGCGCCGGTGCTGGCGCAGTGGGTTCGTGCGGCTGGCCTCGCCGCTCGCGGAGGAGCCGGTGCCGCTGGGCGTCGGCTGGCTGTTCCAGGACGTCACGGAGTCGAAGCAGAGCGAGCAGGAGGCCGCGCTGCTGCGCTTCCGGGCCAATCAGCTGCACCGGGCGGCGCGTGCCGCGGCCGAGTGCGAGGACCCGGCGGAGGCCGCGATCGTCCATCTGGACTTCGCGCTGGCCGGGTTCGCCGACCACGCCCTGATCGACCGGGTGGTGGGCGGGGCGGTGGTGGACACCGACGCGGCCGAGCCGGTGCGGCTGGTGCGGGTCGCGGCCACCCCGTCCGGCGCGCCGGGGCCCAGTGTGCCGTCCGGGGCGTCGGGGCTGCCGGTGCGCTACGGCGAGGGGCACCCCGCCGTGCAGTGCGTGGAGCGGGCGGGCTCGGTGCGGGCCAGCGCCGGCGTGCGGGCGGTCCCGGCCGAGCAGGTGCGCCGGTGGGCCTCGGCCCGCCAGTGGCCCGAGGACACGGTGCACGGCCTGTGCGCGGTGCTGCGCAGCCGCGGCCGGACGCTGGGCGTCGTCACGTTCCTGCGCGGCGCGGGACGCAGCGCCTTCGAGCGGCCGGACGCGATGTACGCCGAGGACGTGGCGGTGCGGATCGCGAACGCGCTGGACCTGGCCGGCGCGGTGGACGGCCCGTAGCCGGTGCGGGCCGCCGGACCCGCTCAGCGGCGGTAGAAGATGCGGTCCCGGTACTGCTCCAGTACGCGGCCGTTCCATTCGTGGCCGCCGTCCACGTTGCCCGAGCGGAGCAGCGGGGGTTCGACGCCCCGGTCGGCGAGGGTGGCGGCAGCCGTGGCGGTCATGGCCTGCATGAGGGCGCTGGTGACGACCGTGGAGGCGGGGGCGAAGGGCGCCGGGACGGTGTCGAGGGTGAGTTCCGCGTCGCCGACGGCGATCTTGGAGTCCAGTACGACGTCGCAATGGTCCTTGAGGAAGGTGCCGGAGACGTGCCGCGACGTGGTCTCGGAGGCGTACGCCACCGAGGTCACGCCGATGACCCGGACGCCGAGGGCGCGGGCGTTCATGGCCATCTCCACGGGCAGGGCGTTGCGCCCGGAGAGGGAGATGATCACCAGGGCGTCGCCCTCGCGCAGCGGGGAGGAGTCCAGGACGGCGCTCGCGAGGCCGTCGACGCGTTCCAGGGCGGAGCCGAGCGTGGCGGGCATGACGTCGACGCCGACGACGCCGGGCACGGCGAGCAGGTTCATCAGGGCGAGTCCGCCGGCGCGGTACACCACGTCCTGGGCGGCGAGGGAGGAGTGGCCGGCGCCGAAGGCGAAGAGCCGGCCGCCGCTCAGCACGGTGTCGGCGAGCAGCGTGCCGGCCGCCTCGACGCTGTCCGCCTCCTCGTCGCGCACGCGTCGCAGGAGGTCGATCGCCGCGTCGAGGAACTGACCGGCCGGCTTGTGGTCGCTCATGCGGGACCCCTTCGGAGTGGCTGCGTCGCGGATCACGGTGCGGTCTGGACCAGCGCGGTGTCAATACGGCGTCGACGCGGCGGGGGAGGGTCCGGGCGGGCGCCGTCGGGCCCGGCTTTCCGCGGCGAGGCACGGTTGTCGGTGGTATGCGTCAGAATTGGTGGCAGGGCCAGCGCACGCGCCGGTGGGCCGTAGCCTCCGGCAATCTCATCGAGGGGCACGTATGTCCGGACTGATCGACACCACGGAGATGTACCTCCGCACCATTCTGGAGCTGGAGGAGGAAGGTGTGGTCCCGATGCGCGCCCGGATCGCCGAGCGGCTCGACCAGAGCGGTCCCACGGTCAGCCAGACGGTGGCGCGGATGGAGCGCGACGGGCTGGTGTCCGTGGCGGCGGACCGGCATCTGGAGCTGACCGACGAGGGGAGGCGGCTGGCGACGCGCGTGATGCGCAAGCACCGGCTCGCGGAGTGCCTGCTCGTCGACGTGATCGGCCTGGAGTGGGAGCAGGTGCACGCGGAGGCGTGTCGCTGGGAGCACGTGATGAGCGAGGCGGTCGAGCGCCGGGTGCTGGAGCTGCTGCGGCACCCGACCGAGTCGCCGTACGGGAACCCGATCCCGGGCCTGGAGGAGCTGGGCGAGACGGACGGGGCCGATCCGTTCCTGGACGAGGGCATGGTGTCCCTCGCCGACCTCGACCCGGGCCTCGAGGGCAAGACGGTCGTCGTGCGCCGGATCGGCGAGCCGATCCAGACCGACGCGCAGCTGATGTACACGCTGCGGCGGGCCGGGGTGCAGCCCGGCTCGGTGGTGAGCGTGACCGAGTCGGCGGGCGGCGTGCTGGTGGGCAGCGGTGGCGAGGCCGCCGAGCTGGAGGCGGACACCGCCTCCCACGTGTTCGTCGCGAAGCGCTGACCGGGTCCCGGAGGGGGCCGTCGACCGGGTCCCGTCGTTGCGGGATTCCTGTGCGCCGAACGGCAGCGGCCGGACGCTTCGCGTGCGAGGCTGTGGCGTGAGGCAGCGGACATGAAGGGCTCTTGGCCCGTGGCTGACAGCGATGTCGCCCGGCCGGAGAGGGGGAGGGGCGTGCCGGAGAGACGGAGAGGGCCCCGGCGCCGTGTGGCGCCGGGGCCTGTCCTCCCCTGTGCTGACCTGGAGCCCCGAGCTCTCAAGGTCAATCCCCTCGGACCGTTTTCCCCGAGCGGTCCGCCTCCCGTTGAAGATCTCCCCTGGGCGGCGGCGATCAATCCCTGAGCGGTGTCACTCGAATGAGGGGTGTTGCTCGTCGGAACGGCTCTTTCGAATGAGTATTCGATAAGTTCGTTACTCTGCACGGCAGGCAGGACACGGTTCACAGGACGGCCGGCCCGTGAGGGCGGGCGGGTCCGAGCGGAGCTTGGGGGTGCCAGGATCCATGGCGCGGCGCATCGATGTGACCGGCGCGGGCGGCGTACGCCTCGCGGCCTGGGAGTTCGGCGACCCACCCAAGACCGACCGGGCGCACGACCCGTCCCCCTCCGCATCCGGCGACCCCTCCGCATCCAGTGCCGGAGACCGGCCCGGCGTGCTGTTATTGCACGGCCTGATGGGCCGCGCCTCGCACTGGGCCCCCACGGCCCGCTGGCTCTCCGCCCGCCACCGCGCCGTCGCCCTCGACCAGCGCGGCCACGGCCGCAGCGACAAGCCCCCGCGGGCCGCCTACACCAGGGAGGCCTACGTCGAGGACGTCGAGGCCGCCCTGGAGCAGCTCGGCCTCGGCCCGGCCGTCCTCATCGGCCATGCCATGGGCGCGCTGACCGCCTGGCAGCTCGCCGCCAAACGCCCCGACCTGGTCCGCGGACTGATCGTCTGCGACATGCGGGCCTCCGCCCTCGGTGCCGCCTCCCAGCACACCTGGACCGAGTGGTTCCGCGCCTGGCCGGTCCCGTTCGCCACGCTCGCCGACGTCCGCAAGTGGTTCGGCGAGGACGACCCGTGGGTGGAGCGGCCGAACCCGGCGCGCGGCGAGTTCTACGCCGAGGTGATGGCCGAGTCCCCGGACGGCTGGCGCCCCGTCTTCGAGCCCGAGCAGATGCTGCGCTCCCGCGAGACCTGGGTCTACGACGCCCACTGGGAGGAGCTGGCCCAGGTGCGCTGCCCCACCCTGGTCGTGCGCGGCCTCGACGGCGAGCTGGGCCGCGCCGAGGCCCAGGAGATGGTCCGCGTCCTGCCGCACGGGCAGTACGCGGAGGTCGCCGACGCCGGCCACCTCGTCCACTACGACCAGCCGGAGGCATGGCGGACGGCCATCGAGCCGTTCCTGAACTCCCTCGGGGACGCCTGAGCGCCCGTCAGCCCTTGCTGACCGCCGTGAGGATCTCCGGCAGCCGGTCCGCCGTGCGCGGCGCGGCCAGCCGCAGGCCCAGCAGCGTCAGCGCCGCGCCGTACACCGCGCCGACCGGCAGCAGCACCCAGCCCAGGCCCCCGGCGCCCCCGCTCACGTTCAGCCAGATCGTCAGCGCGATCACGGGCGCGCACAGCAGGGCCGCGCCGATCATGCCCCCGAAGATCGAGACCCAGGCCAGCCCGACCTGACCGGGGGCGACGTTCTTGTACCCCTCCTGCGGGATGGAGTACGGGAAGCGTGCCGAGGTCCACGCGCCGGTCGCCAGCATCGCGCCGAGCAGCGCGAAGGACAGGCCGAGCGCCTCGGGCAGGGCCCGCCAGTCGTCGAGCAGCGCGGTGGTCAGCACCGTGACGAGGGTGGCGTACGGCAGTGTGATCAGCAGCAGCGCCAGCGCGCGGGCCCGCAGCTCGACGTAGGCGTCCCGGGTCGAGGAGATCGTCATCGCGACCATCCAGAACGCGGATGTGTCCTGCCCGAACTGGTTGTACATCTGGATGCCGAGCATCCCGGCGGCGAAACACGCGAAGTAGACCGACCCGGTTCCCTGCCAGGCGTTGAACACCGGCACGATCAGGCCGATGGCCAGCGAGGTCACCCACGCCGCCTTGGTCTTCGGGTCGCGCCACACATAGCGCAGGGTGCGCTCCATGGTGGTGCCGGTACGGCCCGCCGGCAGCCATCGGGCGAGTCCGGCCGAGCCGCGCTCGCGCACCGCCCCGGCGTCGCTCTGGAGCGTGGAGCCGTCGGGCGCCGTCATCAGCCGCGTCAGGTGGCGGGCCCACGCCCACAGCAGCAGCCCCAGCGCCGCGGCCGTCAGCGCCAGCTGGACCAGCGCGACGCCGTACGAACCGTCGCTCGCCGAGTCCATCGCGCCGACCGCCGACGCCGGCGGCACCCAGCGCACCACGTCGGCCACCGGGTCGAGCTCACCGAGCCCCGCGGACCCCAGCCGCTGCGCGCCGAAGTTGACGAGCTGCGCGCCCACCGCGACGACCAGCCCGCTCAGCACCGCGAGATCGCGGCCCTTGCGGCTGGTCAGCAGCCGTACGTTGGCGGCGGCGACGGCCCGCGCCAGGGTCACGCACACCAGCAGCGCGAGGACCGCGCCGACGACCCCGACGGCGTACGCCGCCCCGCCGTGCGCGACCGCGACCACGGAACCGGCGAACATGCACAGGGTGAACAGCGGCCCGATGCCCACCAGCGAGGACGTGAGCAGCGCCCGCACCAGGGGGCCGGGCCGCAGCGGCAGCATCACCAGCCGGGTGGGGTCGAGCGTCTCGTCGCCGCCGGGGAAGAACAGCGGCATCACCGCCCAGCCCAGCGCGAGCACCGCCGCCAGCAGGACGACCAGCGAGTCCACGTGGGCGTACCCGCGCAGTGCGATCAGGCCGATCAGCTGGAGCGCGGCGAAGAGCAGCACGAGGACGGCGGAGGCGATGTACGCGGCCCGCCGCCCGCCGGACTGCCGCAGCCCGTTGCACAGCAGCGACAGCTTCAGCCGCACGAAGACGGAGGTGACGGAGGTGACGGACGCGCTGGAGGCGGCCGGTGGGCGGCCCGACGAGCCGGACGGGCCCGACGCGGCCGGTGAGGTCCGCGTGCTCATCGGGATCCGCCGCCCAGCCAGTCCAGGTCCGAACCGGCGTCCCGGCCCCCCGCACCGACGAGTTCGAGGAACGCCTCCTGCAACGAGGCCGCCTCGCCGCGGACCTCGGCGAGCGTCCCGGTGGCACGGATACGGCCCGCGGCCATGACGGCCACCCAGTCGCACAGCGACTCCACCAGCTCCATGACGTGGGAGGAGAAGACGACGGTGGCGCCGGAGGCGGTGTATCGCTCCAGAACGCCCCGGATGGTCTGCGCGGAGACCGGGTCGACGCCCTCGAACGGCTCGTCCAGGAAGAGCACTTCCGGATTGTGCAGCAGTGCGGCGGCGAGGCCGATCTTCTTCCGCATGCCGGTCGAGTAGTCGACGACCAGCTTGTGCTGGGCCCCCGCGAGGTCGAGCACGTCGAGGAGCTGGGTGGCCCGCTTGTCGACCTCCGCGCCGGGCAGCCCGCGCAGCCGGCCGGTGTAGCCGAGCAGTTCCCGCCCCGACAGCCGCTCGAAGAGCCGCAGCCCCTCGGGCAGCACCCCGATCCTGGCCTTCACCTCGACCGGATCGCGCCACACGTCGTGCCCCACGACCTCGACCGACCCCTGATCCGGCCGCAGCAGCCCGGTCACCATGGAGAGCGTGGTGGTCTTCCCGGCCCCGTTGGGCCCGACGAGCCCGATGAACTTCCCCGCCGGCAGCTCCAGATCGATCCCGCCCACGGCCACCTGCTGCCCGAACCGCTTCCAGAGCCCCTGAACCCGCACGGCGCTGTTACTCACCACGTCTCCCTCCGTCGACTTGGCACCCTACGGGGGAGCAGCGCCGACCAGGGGCGCGGGGAACTGCGCGAGAGGCCACCCACGGCCGTCAGCCGCCAAGTCGCGGCAGCGCGGCAGATGAAGGGGCGCGCCCCCTGACGATCCCGCCCCCTAACGATCCCGACCGCACGCGTACGTCAACGGCGAGATCAACTCCTCCACATCCGGCAACCACCTATTCGCAGCGGTCGGCCGGCAGGCCCACTGCACCGCACCCGCCGACCCGAACCGCGTCGGCGGCGCCGCCACGTACGCCCCCTCCCCGAGCACGCCCAGATCGAGAACCCGGGGCGACCACCCCAACCGCCGCACGAGATCGGGCACCTTCGCCCCGGCCCCCGGCAGGACGAAGAACCGCATCCGCCGGTCCGGCGCCAGCGTCACCGGTCCCAGCGTCAGCTCCATCCGCTGCATCCGCGCCAGCGCCAGGAACCCGGCGGTCTCCGGCACGTCGATCGCGTCGAACGTCCGTCCCGTGGGCAGCAGGATCGACGCCCCCGGCTGCTTCTGCCACATCCGCCGGGCGACGGTCGCGCTGCCGGTGGCCTGCGCCGCCCAGTCCTCGCGCGCCGGGTGCGCGCCCGGGGCGGCGCACGCCGGGTCGCCGCAGGAGCAGCGCTGCACCCCGTCGGCGGGCACCAGCCAGGTGCCGGGAAGCACGTCCCAGTGACGCTCCTCGGCGTAGCGAACGGCGGTCTCCAGCAGCGACGTGCCGCGCTGCTGCGGGATCTGGGCGGCTTCGGTGCCGGGGATGGTCTCTTCCACGTGGAACTCAACTCCCGGGCCCACCAGGGGTTACGGGGGCGGCGCGCGCGGGGGAGGGGCGTCGGCACGGCACTCGGGGCGCATGGGTGCACAGGTGGGGGCGCGCAGGAGGATTCAGCGCGGGAGCTGGGTAGCCAGGACTGGGGCCGGCACCGGCCGTTACCCCGGCAATCCTCGTAAGCATCGCAAGCTTCGTAAGTCTCGCATTGTCGGCACATCGACTGGGCATTGATCTTCACGGCCGGATCCGTTCCATTTCGTCCGACGATCCGCCGGGACAGCATCGAGACCGCATGAGACCGCATGGGGGTTACGCCATGGCCGCAAGGCCTCTCGTCGCGCGGCAGCCGAACGAACGACTGCAGGCGCTCATTCAGGAAGCGGGCTGCTCGAACGCGGGCCTCGCCCGCCGGGTCAACGTGTGCGGGGTCGAGCACGGTCTCGACCTGCGGTACGACAAGACCTCCGTGGCCCGCTGGCTGCGGGGACAGCAACCGCGGGGCCGGGCACCGGCGATCATCGCCGAGGCGCTCGGACGCAAGCTCGGCCGCACGGTCACGATCGACGAGATCGGCATGGCCAACGGCAAGAACCTCGCGTCCGGCGTCGGCCTCCAGTTCTCGCCGACGGTACTGGGGGCCATCGAGCAGGTCTGCGAGCTGTGGCGCAGCGACGTGGGGCGCCGGGACTTCCTGTCCGGTTCCTCCGTCGCCGCCTCGGCGCTCGTCGAGCCCAGCCGGGACTGGCTGATTTCCGCCCCCGATCCGCAGGTGTCGCGTTCGGCCGGGCCGCGGGTGGGCCAGTCCGACGTGGCGGCCGTGCGGGCGATGACACAGGCCCTGGTGGACCTGGACCACCAGTACGGCAGCGGGCACGTGCGCCCGGTCCTCGTGCACTACCTGAACAGCGTCGTCTCGGGGCTGCTGGCCGGCTCCTACCGGGAGGCGGTCGGAAGGGAGTTGTTCGCCACCGTCGCGCGCCTGACCGAACTGGCCGGATACATGGCCGTCGACACCGGCCAACCGGGCCTCGCGCAGCGGTACTACATCCAGTCGCTCCGGCTGGCCCAGGCCGCCGGGGACCGCGGCTACGGCGGGTACGTCCTCGCCGCCTCCATGAGCCACCTCGCCGCACAGCTCGGGAACCCGCGCGAGATCGCCCAGTTGGCGCGGGCGGCGCAGGAGGGCGCACGCGGGCGGGTGACTCCGCGCGCGGAGTCGATGTTCCACGCGGCCGAGGCCCGCGGCCACGCGCTGCTGGGCGACGTACGGGCGGCCCACGAGGCGGCCGGGCGGGCGGTCGGCGCGATGGAGTCGGCCGATCCGGCCTCCGGGGACGACCCGGTGTGGATCGCGCACTTCGACGACGCCTACCTCGCCGACGAGTTGGCGCACTGCCACCGGGACCTGGGACAGGCCGACGCGGCCGCCCGCTACGCGCGGCAGTCCCTGGACGGGCACCCCGAGTCACGGGCGCGCAGGCGGGCCATCGGCCATGTGCTGTTGGCCACGGCGCAGGTGCAGCAGCGCGAGATCGAACAGGCCTGCAACACGGCGACGAAGGCGGTCGAACTGCTGGAGACGCTGCGCTCGAACCGGGGCGCCGAGTACCTGGACGACTTCCAGGCCCGGCTCGAGCCGTACCGGGAAGAAGCGGTGGTCAGGGAGTTCGGTGCCCGGCTCGACCTGCAGGCCGCGGCGTGAACGGACGGGGCGCGGATGAGTGAACACGCGTGAAACTCCGCCGCGGTGAGCGGAAAGGGACATCAACAGCGCACCGCGGCCTGGTTTTGTTACTGCTGTCACAGGGAAGGAGTCGACGCCCCGGGCGGCGTGGCAGTGGGCTCGGGGGACCCGGTAGCGTGAGCCGACGATTCCGAAGGTCCCCCATTCGTAGGAGTCCCGGTGACGCAGAGTGGACAGGGCGAGGAGCCCTCGCCGCGGCAAGCGCGCGAAGGCATCGTGCTGCCCTCGGACGGCGGCGAGCCCTTGCTGCCCGGTCTGGCCGGCACTCCCGTCGGCCCGCAGGCCGGTGGCCCGGCGCCCGCCTCGGCGCCGCCCGGCGGCCAGGCCTGGGACCGCCCCTGGGGCCCCGAGCAGCAGAGCCCGTCCCCCGGCCAGGGCTGGCCCACCCCGCCCGACGCCCAGCCGTGGGGCGCCCCGGAGACCCCGCGGCAGTCCGCGCCGCCCTCGGCCCCGCAGGCCTGGCCGCCCGCGCAGGGCTCCCCCGCGCAGGCCCCGGGCGCCCTGCCGCCGCAGGCCGGACCCGGTCCGCTGCCGCCGGAGGGCGCGCAGCCGCCGTCGTACGGCACGCCGGCGGGCGACCCGTCCTACGGCGCGCAGCCGCCGTACGGGCAGCACCAGTACCAGCAGTACCAGCAGCAGGGCGGGGGTGCCGCGCCGCTGCCGCCCGCCGACGAGGGCGCGACGCAGTTCCTGCCGCCGGTCCCGCCCGCCGACGAGGGCGCCACCCAGTACATACCGCCGGTCCCGCCCGCGGGGCCGGGCGCGCTGCCGCCGGAGAGACCCGTGCAGCCGCACGCCGGCGAGTCGACGCGGTACCTCGGCCAGGCACCCCAGTACGCCGCGCCGCCCGTGGCCGGGCACCAGCCCGCGCCCGCCGCGCCCGCGCCCAACCCCGACGCCGAGGCCACGCAGTTCATCGCGCCCGTGCCCGGCGGCCCCGCCGGTGCCCCGTTCGGTGCCGGGCCCGGCGTCGACGAGGGCCGTCAGCCGCCCGCCGAGTTCGACAGCCTCTTCCGAGGTTCCCCGGGGGCCGAGAGCCCGGCCTCGGCCACCCAGCAGATGCCCCGCTTCGACGCGCCCCAGGCGCCGTACCCCGGCGGCCAGGCCGGGTACGTCCCGCAGGGCCCGGGCGGCGGCGGTGGCGGCGGCAGGCGGCGCGGCAACGACGACGCAGGCGGCCGGGGCGGCCGGGGCGGGCGTACCGGTTCGCGGCTGCCGGTCCTCGTGGCCGTCGGCGTGGGCATCGCCGTCGTCGGGGTCGGCGCCGGCGCGATGATGGCCGGCGGGGGAGAGGACGAGGACAAGGGCGCCAACCAGACGGTGTCCGCCACGGCCCCCGCGTCCGAGTCCGCGTCCGCCGAGGCCTCGCCGACGGTCGATCCGGTCCGGCAGCAGGCCGTCGAGCTGGACAAGCTGCTCGCCGAGAGCGGCACCGGCCGCACCACGGTGATCAACGCCGTGGGTGACGTGAAGACCTGCGACAACCTGTCCCAGGCGGCCAAGGACCTGCGCGAGGCCGCCAAGCAGCGCAACGGGCTGGTCGACAGCCTCTCCAAGCTGTCGGTGGACCAGCTGCCCCGGCACACCGAGCTGACCACCGCGCTCACCAAGGCGTGGCAGGCCTCCGCGTCGGCCGACAACCACTACGCGGCCTGGGCCGACCGGACGGCCGGCAAGAAGGGCTGCAAGAAGGGCAAGGCCGCCACCCAGCCCTCGGAGGCCAACCGGGCGAGCGGCACGGCCAGCAAGGAGAAGGCCAAGGCCGCGGCGCTCTGGAACGCCATCGCCAAGAAGTACGGCCTGACCGAGCGCCGGCCGACCCAGCTGTGAGGCGGTGAGCCGGCCGGGGCGCTGTCCGGCGGGGCAGCCCCCTAGGCCACGTCCGCGTTCTGCAGGGTGCGGGTGGTGTCCACGGTGCCCTGGCGGGCCGAGACCAGGCGGCCCTCCCGGACGACCTGGAGGGTGACGTCGGCGTTGACCAGGCGCGGGAAACCGACCGATGCCAGCTTGTCGGCGAACGTCCAGCGGAGGTCGGGAGTGAGCCCGCCCGTGCGGACCTCCAGACCGTCGTCGAGGGCCCGCCGTACGGTGTCGGCGCTCACCTCGCCGTCGCCGAGCGACTCGACGACCTGCTTGAACACGGTGTAGGCGATCCAGGTGGTCTGCACCCCGGCGTCCGCCGCGTCGACGTTGTTGTCGCCGAACGCCTGCTCCTTGATCAGCTTCTTCAGCCCGTCCCAGGCCGGGTCGCCCACCGACGGGTACCAGCCGGTGACGTACGCCCCCTCGTACGGCCCGGACGCTCCGCCGCTCGCGTTGACCGTCGTCTGGTCGACGCTGCCGAGCACGGTCGCGGTCCGTACGCCGGGGTGGTCCTCGCGGGCGCGCCGGAAGGAGTCCATGAAGGTGCCGGTGCGGTCCCCCAGGACCGGCACCACGCACCCCGGCTTCTTTCGGCCGGTGCCCTCCCGCGCCAGCGCCTGCCCGGACTGGTCGTCGTAGGCGGTGGCGTCCTCGGCCGCCCGCTGGTCGTGGGACCGCTCGTGCCCGCCCGAGACGAGGCCCGAGTCCAGCAGCCCGGGCAGCTGGTCGCCCGCGATGGTGTCGGGCCGGACGAGCGTGACCGGCCCGCAGGCGTCGGCGAGCGCGCTGCCGAGCCCCGCGAGCAGCGCCGGCTGGCCCCCGTTGACCGGGTACGACAGGGGACTGGTGAACTCCGTGTTGGTGAGGCCGTAGCCGCCGATGTACGGGATGCGGGCGCCCTCCAGGACGGGGAAGAAGGAGTCCGCGTACTGGCTGTAGGAGCCCACGACGGCGACCGCGTTCTCCTTGACGGCACGGCGGGCGCACTTCGCCGCGGTCACGCTGTCGTTGTGGTCGTTGCAGGTCAGGACGTTGAGCTTGCGGCCGCCCAGGCCGCCCTGGGCGTTGACCCAGCGGGCGTAGGCCTGGGCCAGGGAGGGCATGCCGGGCTTGTTGGTCGCGCCGGTGTCCTGCGGCGCCCAGGTCATGACGGTGATGGGGTCGGCCCCGGAGCCCCCCGTGGCACCGGGGACGACCCCGCAGCCGGCGGCGAGTGACGCGCACGCCACCAGCGCGCCCGCGGACAGGACGCCGGTGCGGGTGGCCCGGGAGCGGCCGCGGAGGCCGCCGGGGAACGTGCTGCGGATGGGACGCCTGCCGGTCATGTACCCGCACGATTCCGTCACCCGGCCAACCCGGGAGTGACCCGCGGTCAACGAGCGGTGACGCGGAGGTGAATTGCGGGTGCCGGAGGGAGGCGGGAGAGAGGAACGTAGGATCGACGACCGTGCAAGGTTCGGAGAACTCTTCCCGTCGCGGCCGTCGCTCCTCCACCATGGGCGGCATGCCACTCAACGACATGCCGTGGTGGCGCTGGCGCAGCCAGGTGCGCTCCGCGCTGCACATGCTCTCCGCCCCCGCCTTCCAACGGGACGTCTGGCTGGCCGGCGTCGACGGCTACGGGGACGTCACCGACGCCGTGTACCGCCTGGTGGAGGACACCTGGCTGGACCACTGGTCGGCCGAGAAGTACGTGGGCACGGTCTTCCGCGACTCGCAGGAGGCGGCGCTGGTCGACACCGCCGTGCTGCGGGTCCTGCGGATCATGCACCAGGTGGGGCCGGACGCGCCGGTGACCGCGTACCTGGAACACGCGGACTGGCCGGAGGCGGTGCGGGCGGCGCGCGACGCGCACGTACGGCTGGCCACCAGTGACGGCGAGGACCCGGAGGCGGAGCCGCGCTCGCTCGAGGTGCTGCAGATCCTGACCCGGTCCGCCTGACGGGACGGCACGCGGTCCGGGGGGCCGGATATGGGACCCTGTGCTGCATGAACGCGCAGTCCTCCGCCGCCGTCCCCTCGGCCGACGCCCCGGCCGACCAGTACGTCCTCACCCTGTCCTGCCCCGACAAGCAGGGCATCGTGCACGCCGTCTCGAGCTATCTGTTCATGACCGGCTGCAACATCGAGGACAGCCAGCAGTTCGGGGACCACGACACGGGTCTGTTCTTCATGCGGGTCCACTTCTCGGCCGGTGAGCCGGTGACCGTGGACAAGCTGCGCGCCAGCTTCACCGCGATCGGTGACGCCTTCCACATGGACTGGCAGATCAACCGGGCCGACGCGAAGATGCGCATCGTGCTCATGGTGAGCAGGTTCGGGCACTGCCTGAACGACCTGCTCTTCCGCGCCCGGATCGGCGCGCTGCCCGTGGAGATCGCGGCTGTGGTGTCCAACCACACCGACTTCGCGGAGCTGGTGGGGTCCTACGACATCCCCTTCCACCACATCCCCGTGACGAAGGACACCAAGCCGGAGGCCGAGGCCCGGGTCCTGGAGATCGTGCGCGAGGAGAACGTCGAACTGGTCGTGCTGGCCCGCTACATGCAGGTGCTCTCGGACGACCTGTGCAAGGCGCTCAGCGGGCGGATCATCAACATCCACCACTCCTTCCTGCCGAGCTTCAAGGGCGCGAAGCCGTACCACCAGGCGCACGCGCGGGGCGTGAAGCTGATCGGCGCGACCGCGCACTACGTGACGGCCGACCTCGACGAGGGGCCGATCATCGAGCAGGAGGTCGAGCGCGTCGGCCACGACGTCACGCCGGACCAGCTGGTGGCGATCGGGCGGGACGTGGAGTGCCAGGCGCTGGCGCGGGCCGTGAAGTGGCATGCGGAGCGGAGGATTCTCCTGAACGGCCGCCGCACGGTGGTCTTCGCCTAGCGGCGCCCAGTGGGGCGGGGCCTTCCGCCTCGTCGGCGGCTGCGGATGCCTCGTGGCTGGTCGCGCAGCTCCCCGCGCCCCTGAAGGGGCATCCACTGCACGCCCTCAAGGGGCGCGGGGAGCTGCGCGAGCCCCCCACAGACCCGCAGCCGCCGACGAATCCGCAACCGCCCCCTACATCCGGCTCAAGCCGGCCGCAGCGAACAGCACGTCCCGGATCGCCTCCCGGTCCCCCACCTGACCCGCCGCCGCCTCCGCCGGAGGCACATGGCCCGCGGCCAGCCGGCAGAACTCCACGCCGTCCAGGGCGACATGGGCGACCTCGTGGTCGGCGGAGCCCACCGCGCCGGGGGAGTCCAGCGGGATGAGCCACTCGCCGCCGCCCGAGCCCTCGATCTCCAGCCGCAGGCTGCGTCCCGGCTCGCCCGCGGTGACCAGGTGGGGACGGTCGCCGGGCGCGGCCAGTCCGGCCCGGCGGCGGGCCGCGAGGGCGCCCGGCAGCAGCCGGGCCGCGAGGTCGATCATGCCGTTGAGATGGCGCGCGGACGGCGGCGCGTACGGATAGTCCACCGCCTCGGCGATGTCCTCCGCGTGCACCCAGCACTCGAACGCCCGGTCCAGCATCGCGTCACGCAACGGCAGCTCGAAGTCGCCGTACGAGACCGGCATCCCGCCCGCGTCACCGGTGAACGCCACGGTCCGGACGATGCTGTGACTCTGCTCACGCCACGGCGCGCGCACCGCGCGGGTGGGCGGGTAGTGCGAGGCCCGCCAGTACGCCTCCGTGCGGGCGGCCGGTGCGCGGGTGGGCGCGGTGATGTCACCCAGCGGGTCGTCGAGGCCCAGGGCGACGGCGACCGTCCCGTCGACCGTCAGCAGGTGGGCGATGACCCCGGCGACGGTGGTGCGGCGGCTCGCGGTGTCGTCGGCCTCGAACCAGCGCAGCCGGACCGGGGCGTGCCACTCGGCGTCCCCGAAGTCCTGGAGCAGCGCGTCGAGGCGCGCGGTCTCGGCGTCGTAGGGGGTGGCCCACTCGGGCACCGGGATGCGGGGCGGACGCCGCTCCAGGCACCCGTCCAGGACCCGGGTGCGCAGGGCGGGGTTCAGATCGAGGCTCTCCGGCCGCTGGAGCAGGGCGACGGCCTCGCGCAGGCGCAGCGCCTCCTCGGCACAGGCTTCGCACTCCTCGAGGTGATCCTCGACGGCCGCCGCTTCCTGAGCCGAGCAGGCGGCCAGCGCCCACGCACCGAGCAGTGACGTGAGCACCTGGTGCTCCAGCGCGGCCGGCGCCGGGTCGGGCAGTACCCGCCCGCCGTCCTCGACGGAGGCACGGGGCAGCGGTATGCGCGCCCTGGTGCCGGGACCGGGGCCGGTGGCGCCGGCTTCTCCGTGCTCCCCCTTCTCCCCGTGCCCGATGTCGCCGTCGTCCGCGTCGTCCGCGTCGTACGCCGTCATGCCGCACCCCCGTATCCGGGCGGGGCCCCGGGCTGGTGCGGGGCGGTGCCTGCGTCGCGGGCGGTGGACAGGAGCTGGAGGCCCAGGCGCAGGCGGCGGCGTGCCTCGTCCTCCGTGACACCGAGGTCGGCGGCGGTCTGGCGGTAGTCGCGGCGCTGGAAGTAGGCCAGCTCCAGCGCGGCGCGCAGCGGAGCCGGCATGGACTGCACGATGTAGTCGGCGCGGGCGGCGACCGAGGCGTGCCGCACTTTGGTCTCCAACTCCTCCGCGGTGCCCGGCCCGCCCCGGACGAGGGCCGCCGTCTCGGTCGCGCGCAGCCGCTGGACGGCGAAGCGGTGGGTGAGGCCGGCGATCCAGGTGCGCAGCGGGCCCTGCCGGGGGTCGTAGGCGTCGGGATGCTCCCAGACGTGCGCGAAGACGTCGCGCGTGATGCGGTCGGCGGCCCGCTCGTCGTCGAGCACGCGGTGCGCCAGACCGTGCACCAGCGAGGCGAACCGGTCGTACAGCTCGCCCAGGGCGGCGGCCTCGCCGCGTGCGAGCCGCTGCTGCATCTTGCGGTCCCAGCGCAGTGGCACGTCCCTCTTCGCCATCCGGTCCCTCCACCCCCTCCTGGTCCCAGCCTGCGGCCGCACTCTCCCCGAATGTAGTCGGCACGTCCGACAGCGCACGCCCCTTTGTTCCAATGCGCGCCCCCGACCGGCCGGAGGTGATATGCACCTCCACTACCCTCTATCGTGCGACCGAATTCGATCGAACAGGATCGAAACCGTCTGAAACAAGCCAGTTCCGACCGGTCTCCGTTTCCGTCGCGGCGTTTGCGGGAACGGCCGGTGGGCAGGCGCGCCGCCAGAAGCGTAAGCGCGGCTTCCGTTTCGGGAGTTTCCCGGAGTTTCCAGACGTTCCGACGGGTGAAGGGCATGGTGGTGACGTTCAACGTGACCGGCGGCGAGCGGGGCCAGTGGGCCGTGCTCCAGGTGTCGGGCGAACTGGACCTGGTGACGTCACCGGTGCTGCGGCAGCGCGTGCACGACGCGGTGGCCGAGGGGCGGCACAGCCTCGTCCTGGACCTCTCCGAGGTCCTGTTCTGCGATTCCAGCGGGGTCGGCGTCCTCATCGCGTCCCGGCGGCTCATCCGCTCCTGCCAGGGCAGGCTGCGCCTGATACTGCCCGCCCAGGGCGCCGTGGACGGCTCGCACGTCAACCGCGTCCTCGGCGCGCTGGGCGTGCGCCGGCTCTTCGACTGCCACCCCGACCTCGACTCGGCGACCGGGGACGAGCCGCGCCCCCTGTCCGCGTAGGCCGCGCGACGGCGGCGGCGACGGCGCCGGGGTGAGCCCCGGCGACGGCGCGGCGCGGCCCATCGCGGCAAGTCCCGTCCGCGGCGGCGTCCGGCGACGTACGCTCCCGGCGAGACGTACCCCCGAACACCGACGTGAGGCGGCCGGAGAGAGACATGGTCAACAGCGAGTACGAGCGCAGGATCGCCGCGCGGTTCACCACCTTCGACCAGGACGGCAACGGCCACATCGACCGTTCCGACTTCAGCGGGGCGGCCAAGGCCCTGCTCGCCGAGTTCGGCGTCGCCGCCCGCTCCGACAAGGGGCAGGCCCTGTACGGCGGTGCCGAGGCGCTCTGGCAGGGCCTGGCCGGCATCGCCGACCGGGACGGCGACCAGCGCATCACCCGCGAGGAGTTCGTCACCGGAGCGGTCAAGCGGCTGCGGGACAAGCCGGACCGCTTCGCCGAGATCGCCCGCCCCTTCCTGCACGCCGCACTGGACGTCGCCGACACCGACGGTGACGGAGCGGCCACCGTCGCGGACACCGCGCGGGCGCTGACCGCGTTCGGCGTGCCGGAGGACCTCGCCCGGCCGGCCGCCGCCGCGCTCGACACCGACGGCGACGGCAGGATCGGGGAGGCGGAGATCGTCCCGGCCTTCGCCCGCTACTTCACCGTGCCCGAGTAGCGCGCACGGAGCAGCCCGCCCCCCCCGGGTGTCGCGGATCGTGGCGGAACGGCGTCACGGAGCGTTGATACCGGGGCGTGTCCGCCGAGTCGCCGGTTACGGCCCGGAGTCGGTGCCACACTCCGGTACCTTGTGGGAGATGCGAGTGGTCCCGAGCGCCGGCGGTGCCGGAGTTGCCCCTGTGGTGGCTCCGGAACCGGCGGTGTGCGCCTTGCCCCGCAGGGTGCGACGGCCGTCGGCAACCGCCTGTTCGACTCCACGGAACGTGCGTCGCACAGTATGCCGCACGCGTACTCCTTCGCGCTGGAATATGCCCGAAGCGCTTGTTGGCGTGACTGTACGTCAACCATGCTGTCCTGCGGGGGATTCACGTTCCGTGACCCCTGCCCCGGCCGTTGTTCTGGCCATGCTGGAAATGGCTACGATCGTGGCCCTCATGAGGCGCGAGCCTTTGTGTCCGCCGGTTCGGATGGTGTGAGCGGTGCAGGTGCTTCAAGTGCAGCTGGAGGTCCGTCCAGACCCCTCGGAAGTGGGGCGCGCCCGGCGTTGGGCGCGTTCACGGCTCGCGGGTTCGGGGATACGGGCCGATGAACCACTCGCCGAGACGCTGGTCCTGCTCGTCTCCGAGCTGGTCACCAACGCCGTGGTGCACACCGGGCGTTCGGCGGTGCTGCGGCTGGTGCTGCCGGGCGCGGTGACCGAGGAGACCGAGGAGGCCACCGTCCGCCTCGAAGTGGACGACGCCAGTGACCGGGCCCCCGTGCCCCGTTGTGCGGGCGGCGAGGCGACGGGCGGCCGGGGCCTCGCCCTCGTGGACGGCCTCGCCGACCGCTGGGGCTGGAGCCGGGAGGGCACCGGCAAGCGCATCTGGTGCGAACTGGACCGGTGCGCCGCGGGCGAGGAGAGTCCGCCCGCCTGCGGGAGCGGCGGCGGCACGGTGGCGTACGAGGGCTTCGCGTACGAAGTGGTGTAACGGCCGTGCGCCGGGGTGTGCTTCCGTGCGCGGCCCGGCGAAACGGAACGCAAGGGATGAAATCCCCCTCCCTGGTTGACGGATCGTGACCGTTTCCTCACGCTTGTAGGCAACGATTCGCCGCGAGGGGACGACGAGGGCTCGGTGACGGAGCCCTCGACGAGCGTGGGTCGTGTCGGCGGCGGTTCCCTCGGGGGCGACGGGAGCCGGGCGGGAGCGCCGGAGTCGGGTGGCGGCGCGCGGTGCCGTGCTCGGGGCGGACAACGCCGCGCCGCCGGCCGACGAGTCCCGCTCACTGTCCACAGGCTGTGGACAACTCCGTGCGGAACGTGCGCCGGTATGCGGTCGGCGTGACCCCGAGCGCCGCCTGCAGGTGCTGCCGCATCGACTGGGCGGTGCCGAATCCCGCGTCCTGGGCGATCTGGTCGACCGACAGCGCGGTGGACTCCAGCAGGTGCCGGGCCCGTTCGACGCGCTGCCGGGTGAGCCACTGGCCGGGACTGACGCCGACCTCCTCGCGGAACCGGCGGGTGAAGGTGCGTACCGACATCGACTCCTGGGCGGCCATGTCCCGCAGCTGGATCGGCTCGTGCAGGCGGCCCAGCGCCCAGGCGCGGGCCCCCGTCGTGGACGACTGCTGCGGATCGGGCACCGGCCGCTCGATGTACTGCGCCTGCCCGCCGTCCCGGTGCGGCGGTACGACGGTGCGGCGGGCCACCTCGTTGGCCACGGCGGTGCCGTGGTCCCGGCGCACGATGTGCACGCACAGGTCGATCCCGGCCGCGACCCCGGCCGAGGTGAGCACGTCCCCGTCGTCGACGAACAGCACGTCGGCGTCCACCCGCACCTTCGGGAACAGCCCCTGGAAGTGCTCGGCGGAGGCCCAGTGCGTGGTCGCCGGACGGCCGTCCAGATATCCGGCGGCGGCCAGTACGAACCCGCCGGTGCAGATCGCGACGAGCCGGGTGCCGGGCCGCACCAGGGCCAGCGCGGCGGCCAGTTCCCCGGTCAGCACGCCCTCCTCGTAGACGGGACCCAACTCGTAGGAGGCGGGGACCACGACCGTGTCGGCGGTGGCCAGGGCCTCGGGGCCGTTGCCGACCAGGATCTCGAAGTCGGCGTCCGTGGCAACCGGGCCCGGCGGGCGGACCGAGCAGGTGACGACCTCGTACAGCCGGCGCCGCTGCTCGTCGCGGGCGAGGCCGAAGATGCGCTGCGCGATGCCCAGCTCGAAGGGGAGCAGGCCGTCGAGGGCGAGGACGACGACGCGGTGCGGGCGGACGGGGGTACGGGGGTCGTCGGAGGCGGCGGGAGCGGCGGGGGCGTCGAGGGTGTCGGAGGCCATGGCCCGATCCTAGCGAACGCTGTCCTTCGGGCCACTGGATCGGACGCGGCCCCGCTCGGAGACTCTGTGACGTGACCCAGACAACCGACGCCGCCGCCTCCCCCGTGGACCAGCCGGCCCCCACCGACCGGCCGGAGCACACCGGCCCCCGCCGCCGTCGGCGCGTGCACCGCGCCTGGTGGGTCGCCGCCGTCACCTTCGTGACGATCATCGGGGCCGCCGCCTTCCGCTCCCTGCCCGGCATCCTCATCGACCCGCTCCACCAGGAGTTCGGCTGGTCGCGCGGCACGATCGGCGCCGCCGTCTCCGTGAACCTCGCCCTCTACGGGCTCACCGCGCCCTTCGCCGCCGCGCTGATGGACCGCTTCGGCATCCGGCGGGTGGTCGCCGTCGCTCTGATGGTGATCGCGGTCGGCTCCGGCCTCACGGTGTGGATGAACTCCGCCTGGCAGCTCATCCTGTGCTGGGGGCTGCTGGTCGGCCTCGGCTCCGGATCGATGGCCCTGGCCTTCGCCGCCACCGTCACCAACCGCTGGTTCACCGAGCGGCGCGGCCTGGTCACCGGCGTCCTCACCGCCGCCTCCGCCTCCGGACAGCTGATCTTCCTGCCGCTGCTGTCCTGGATCGTCGAGACGTACGACTGGCGCCCGGCGGCCGTCACCGTCGCCCTCGCCGCCCTGGCCGTGGTCCCCTTCGTCTGGCTCCTGCTGCACGACCACCCGGCCGACGTCGGCCACAAGCCGTACGGCGCCGAGGAGTTCGTGCCCAAGCCCGCGCCCGTCCCCGGCGCCGCCCGCCGTGCCCTCGCGGTCCTGTTCTCCGCCGTCCGCACCGGCCCGTTCTGGCTGCTGGCGGGCAGCTTCGCGATCTGCGGCGCCTCCACCAACGGCCTGATCCAGACCCACTTCGTGCCCGCCGCCCACGACCACGGCATGCCGATCACCGCCGCCGCCTCGCTGCTCGCCGTCATCGGCGTCTTCGACGTGGCCGGCACGATCGCCTCCGGCTGGTTCACCGACCGTTTCGAACCGCGCCGCCTGCTCGCCGTCTACTACGCCCTGCGCGGCGTGTCCCTCCTCTTCCTCCCCATGCTGCTCGCGCCGAGCGTCCACCCGCCGATGCTCTTCTTCATCGTCTTCTACGGCCTCGACTGGGTCGCCACCGTCCCGCCCACCCTCGCCCTGTGCCGCGAGCACTACGGCGACGACAGCGCGATCGTCTTCGGCTGGGTCCTCGCCTCCCACCAGGTGGGCGCCGCCCTCGTCGCCTTCCTCGGCGGCGTGGCCCGCGACCACTTCGGCTCCTACGACGTGGTGTGGATCGCCTCCGGGGCGCTGTGCGCGGCGGCGGCCCTGATGGCACTGGTGATCCGGCGGCGTCCGGTGCCGGTGACCGCACTGTCATGAGCAGGTCGTAGGCTCCCGGGCATGGGGTGGGGAGCAGGGCCGGGGGCGGCCGGACGGCGGCGCCTGGCGTGGTCGAACGACGAGTGGAACCTGGCGGCGGCGCTGTGCGCGGCGCAACTGCCGCTGGTGTGGCTGGCGTGGTGGCTCCTCGTGGGGGCGGGGCAGGACGACTACGGGCGCGGCGGGGGAGCTTTCGGTGTCCTCTGCGTCCCGCTGATCCTGCCGCTCCTCGGAGTCCTGCACTCCAGTGCGCAGATCATGCCCGCCGCGACGCTGTCCCGTCTCTTCCCGCGCCGCCCGCGCGGGCCCGAGTGGGCCCGGCACGCGGTGGCTTCCGTGCTGGTCGGCGCGGGGTGGGCCGTGCTGGGGCACATGGTGTGGGACTGGTCGCTCAGCGACACGGTCCCTTGGTTCGCGGGTGCCGGAATCCTTCCCGTGCTGTTCCTCGCCCCACTGCGCCGGCGGGCGTGGGGCGGGTGGAGCGTCTGGCTCCGTTCGGCCGCCGCCTGCTTCGTCCTCTTCGTCGCCGGCGGGCTGGCCGTGGCGGCCCTCGCCGACGACTACGAACCCCCTCGGCTGTCCGCCGGGCAGCTCGCCGGGGACTACCGCGGAGACCACGGGGCCGTACTGCGGCTCGCCCCCGGCGGCCGGGCCGAGCTGACCCGGGTCCCGGCCCAGCCCGACTTCGAAGCGGACCAGGACTACACCAGGTGCGGCGGCACCGGCACCTGGACCCGCGACCGGTACGGCGACCGCGAGGCCGTCCTCGTGAGGCTCGACGGCGACTGCGGGGAGGCGACGCACTGGAGGATCGGCGGGAGCGAACAGGCGCCCGAGCTGTTCGCGCTGTTCGGCGACCCGGACGCCGGTGACCTGCTGATCCTCACCCGGAGCTAGCCCGGCAGCCGCGACACCCGCCCCGCCTCCCTCTTCGCGACCGCGCCGGCGATCCGCTCCGCGTCGATCGCCAGCTCGCGGAGCATGCCGCTGATCGGGTTGGTGAACCCGGTGAAGTACAGGCCCGGTGCCGCGGCCGGGGCGCGGCCCCCGTGGGCGAGGGGCCGGCCGGAGCCGTCGAGGACGCCGAGGTGCCCGACCAGCCCCTCCAGGCCCCGCCGGTACCCCGTGGCCGCGATCACCGCGTCCGGGGCGATGCGGGTGCCGTCGGCCAGCAGGACCTTGCCGTCCTCGAAGCCGTCCATCGCGGCGACGACCTCCACCCGGCCGGAGCGCACCGCGTCGATCAGGCCCACGTCCTGCACCGGGATGGCACCCTCGGCCACCCGGCTGTAGAGCCCGGTGCCGGGACGCGGCAGCCCCTGGTCCGACAGGTCGGGCACGCTGATCCGGGCCAGTGGCCGGGCCAGCCGGTCCACCAGCGCGACCGGCAGCCGCCGGCACAGGACACCGGTGTACTGGGCGGCCCATCCGGCGGTCGAGCGGCGGACGATGTGCGGCGCCGTGCGCACGGCGAGCCGGACCCGGGCGGCCCCGCCCTCCACCAGGTCCACGGCGATCTCCGCGCCCGTGTTGCCCACCCCGACCACCAGGACGTCCCGGCCGGCGTACGGGGCCGGGGCGCGGTACTCGGCGGCGTGCCGGAACTCGCCGGTGTACGTGTCCCGGCCGGGCCAGTCCGGCACGCGCGGGGTGTGGTTGTAACCGGTGGCGACCACCACCGCGGCGCCGGCCAGCTCCCGGCCCCCGGCGGCGTGCAGCAGCCACCCGGCCCCGTCGGGCACCCGCTCGACGCGGAAGACCTCGACGCCGGTGACGATCTCCAGCTGGTGGTACTCGGCGTACTTCTCCAGGTACCGCACCACGTCGTCCCGGGCCACCCAGCGTCCGAACCGGCGCGGCATCGGAAGGCCGGGCAGCGAGGAGAGGCGGCGGGTGGTGTGCAGCCGCAGCCGGTCGTAGTGGCGCCGCCAGGAGGAACCGACGTGGTCGGCCCGTTCCAGGACGACGGCCCGCAGACCGCGGGCGCGCAGTGCGCGCGCGACCGCGAGACCGCCGGGACCGGCGCCTATGACGTACACGGGCCGGCCCGCGGCGTGGGCGGGCCGCTGCGGTTCAGCGGACGCGGTGGAGTCGGCCATGCGGCGAGCGTAATCGCGCCCTCGCTTGATGGGTCTCGGTCAAGACCGGAATCGGTTGCGGATCGGTCACGACCGGGACCGGTCGGCTTGAATGGCCGGATGGCCCACACACGCATGTACACCCTCGACCCCTCCCTCTCCCGCACCGAACCGCGCGGACACGGCCTGCGCCTGCGCGCCTGGGACGCCGCTTCGGACGACGACGCGCAGACGTGGCTGCGCGGCTGCCTCGACCCCGAGTTCCAGCGCTGGAACACACCGCTCAAGCTGTGGACCGATCTCGCCGGGGCCCGCGAGTCGCTCCGGGGGCGGGCGCGGGACGCGGCGGACGGCAGGTCGGCGTCGTTCCGGATCACCGACGACGAGAGCGGTACGACGCTCGGGCACATCGGCCTGAACGAGATCAGCCGGCAGATGAAGGTGGCCCGGATCGGCTACTGGGTGCTCCCCGAGGCCCGGGGCCGGGGCGTGGCCACCCGGGCCCTGCTGCTCGCCTCCCGCTGGTCCTACGCCGAACTCGGCCTCCACCGCCTGGAACTGGGCCACGCCGTCGGACACGAGGTCTCCTGCCGCGTCGCCGAGCGCAGCGGCTACCGCGCCGAGGGCACCCTGCGCGAGGCGATGTTCGAGGCCGGCCGGCACGACGCGTTCCGGGACGTGCACCTGCACGCACGCCTGGCGACGGACCAGGAGCCGACGCCGCCCGGCGCGCGGTGAGCGGTGAGCGCACCTCACGGCCACAGCAGCCGCCGGTCCCAACCTCCCTTCTCCGCCCGGCGGTAGGACAGCCGTACGTGGCGCCGGCGGGCCTCGCCCTGGAAGAACTCCACCTCGTCGGGGCGGAGTCGGTACAGAGTCCAGGACGCCACCGGAGCGTCCGGTTCCCGCTCGGCCCGCTCCCAGGCCGCCTCAGAGGCGCGGGCCAGTTCGTCGGGCGTGTCCAGCTCCGCGCTCTGCCGGCCGGTGAGCGCGGCGGCCAGCGCGCCGGCCGACCGCGCGCGCAGGTCGGCCCGCGCCTCCTCGGCCGGGGCGACGGCGACCGGCCCGCGCAGCCGTACCTGGCGGCCCAGCACCGGCCAGTAGAAGGTGAGGGCGGCGTACGGGCGGGCGGCGAGGTGGCGCCCCTTGCGGCTGTCGGCGTGGGTGGCGAAGGCCCAGCCGTCCGCGTCCGCGCCGTGCAGCATCACGACGCGCGCGTCCGGCAGGCCCTCGGCGTCCGCCGTCGCCAGCGTCACCGTGTGCGGCTCGCGCTCGTCGGCCGCGACCGCCTCGGCGAACCAGCTGGTGAACAGCTCCAGCGGGTCGCCGGGCGCGTCGGCCGGGTCGAGGGGCGGCAGTTCGGTGACGGCGGGGTCCCACACCCGCAGTGACCTCAGCAGCTCGTGGAGATCGGTTCCCATACCCCGATCGTCCTGCGGCCAGGGGTGCCCGGGGCTCACACGGAGCCGAGGTCGGAGGAGACCCAGCGTTCGGGGCGCATCCGGACGAGGACCTGCTCGCCGTGGTTGGCCGAGGCGAAGGCGACGTAGCCGTCGACCTTCTCGGCCGGGAGGTAGCGCGCGGAGATCTCCCGCAGGTGTTCCTCCGTCGCAGTGACGGTCTCGACGACCGGCCCCTCCACCGACACGTAGCGGATGGTGGGCTCCAGCCGGTCGACCATCAGCGAGAACCGGCCCGCCTCGCCGATCAGCTTGTTCTTGCGGCTGTCGAGGCCCGTCATGATCCACACCTCGCCGCCGGGCTCGTACTGGTACCAGATCGGCACGGTCAGCGGGGCGCGTCCCGCCCCCGCGTCGACCGCGAGCGCGGCGATGTGCGGCTCGGCCAGGAACGTCTCACGCTCTTCGCGGGTCAGGGCCATGGCGGTCTCCTCCAGCGGATGCGGATGCGATGCGGGTACGGATGCTGGGACAACGTCGGCCGGACGGGCGGCTGTTCCCCGTCCGGGGCCGTCACGGGGCTGAACTTCGAGGCGCTGGACGTCGTGCCGGTGCGGCCGGAGGGCCGGGGCACGGTCGCCGAGTTCGAGCGGGCGGCCGACGGGGCGGCAAAAGGCTGGAGGTGCGGAGTGCAGAGGTGCGGAGTGCAGAGGTGCGGAGTGCAGAGGTGCAGAGGCGCGGGAGGTGCGGGAAGTACGACGGGCGGCGACGCGGCGGAGCGGAGATGACAGGCTGCCGCGTGGCGTACTGCCTGCTACTTGGCGGGCTTCTTTCCGGTGATGCCGAGATAGGTCAACAGAGCGAGATGCGGCTTGAGTTCAGCCTGTTTCACACCCCAGGAGGAAAAACCCTTCTGGTGCGAGGCGGCGGCCGCGAGCATGACGACCAGTGACCCGGCGATCGCCGCGGGGTTCACGTCCTTGTCGACCTTGCCCTTTGCCTGGAGTTCCGCGACGGAATCAGTGAGGGGGGAATTCACCGAGTTGAGGATCTTCATGCGGATTCTGGCGAACCGCTTGTCGCCCTCCGCCGCGCCGAGGTCGATCACGCGAAGAATCGCGTCGTTCTTCCGCCAGAACTCCAGGAATCCGTCGACGAGTTCCTGCGCCGTCTGCCAGCCGGCCTTGCCGACCCAGGAGCGGCCCGCCGTCAGTCCGGCCAGCGAGGAACTCTCGGCGGCCATGTGCTCGGCGATCTCCAGGACGGCGCCCTCGACGTCCGGGAAGTACTGGTAGAAGGTCGCGGGCGACGTGCCCGCCTTGCGGGCGACATCGATGACTTTGACATCGCGATAGGGGGAGGAGCTGAGCATTTCGCTGAGGCAGTCGAGCAGTTTCTGCCGGGTCGCCTGCCCACGCCGACCGGCCACGCGGCCGTCGACGGTACGCACTTGTCCTGTCATGCCGTCAGCTTACCGACGGGTGATCCGAGCGCGATTCGGCCGACTGCAAATGGGGTGCGGGGGTGGAGAGAGGCTGGTGTGCCTGGTCTGCGGGGTGCGGGCGGCGCGGTTACTTTTGACGGCATGGCCGAAAACGGGGCATTCGAGAAGAGGGCGTCGGACCGTCCGTCCGGCCGCCGGGAGGGCGTCCCCTGCTGGGTGGACGCACAGCTCTCCGACGTGGAGGCGGGCAGGCGCTTCTACGGCGAGCTGTTCGGCTGGACCTTCCAAAGCGCGGAGGAGACGGGGGAGGGGGCGGCGGGGGAGTCCGTACGGGCGTGCCTGGACGGGGAGCCGGTCGCCGCGCTGGTGCGCAAGACGGACGGCCGGATGCCCACCGTGTGGTCCGTGTACTTCCACACCCCGGACGCCGCCGCCCTGACCGCGCGGATCCGGGCGGCCGGCGGTCAGGTCGTCACCCCGCCCCACTCGGTCGGTGACCTGGGCACCGCCGCCCTCGCCGCCGACCCCGACGGTGCGGTCTTCGGGCTCTGGCAGCCGGGCCGCCACCCGGGCTTCGGGCGCCGGCACGAACCGGGCACCTTCGCCTGGGCCGAGCTGTACACCCGGGACACGCAGGCCGCCAACGCCTTCTACGGCGACCTGTTCCACGAGGTGCTCTTCGGCCCGGACGCGTCCCCCGACTTCGGCCGCGCCCGGGTCTCGGACGTCTTCGCCGCGCAGATGCCGCCGCACTTCCTCGTCCACTTCCTGACCGAGGACGTGGAGGCCGGTCTCGCCGCGGTGACCCGGCTCGGCGGCCGGGTCCGGGTGCCGCCCTTCGGGACGTCGTACGGGCGGGTGGCGGTGGTCTCGGACGGCCAGGGGGCGTCGTTCGCGCTGTTGCAGCGCTGAACGGCGGCCACGGCGCCGAGGGGGGGGCCGGGAACGGTCGCGTGCAGGGTTCTTTGCCCGGAATCAGGCAAGACACCCCGATTGTCGCCAGGTTCGCCACCAGCGCCTCGGACAGGAAGAATCGGGGTGCGTGGCGCCACGGAGGTGCGGTGGTGAGACGCTGCACTTCGGTCGCGTACATATGTGGGTGGCGCGGCCCGTACGGGGAGGTGGCAGGCAAGTGGTGGATCAGCTGACGCAGCACGATCCGCGGCGGATCGGGCCGTTCGAGGTGCTGGGGCGGCTCGGCGCCGGCGGCATGGGGCTGGTCTATCTCGCGCGCTCGGCGTCCGGGCGGCGCGTGGCGATCAAGACGGTGCGCACGGAGCTGGCGGAGGACCAGCTGTTCCGCGTCCGCTTCACCCGCGAGGTGGAGGCGGCCCGCGCGGTCTCGGGCTTCTACACGGCGGCCGTGGTCGACGCCGACCCGCGCGCCGCGGTGCCGTGGCTGGCCACGGCCTACGTACCCGCACCCTCCCTCGAGGAGATAGTGAACGAGTGCGGGCCGCTGCCGGCCCAGGCGGTGCGCTGGCTGGCCGCGGGCGTCGCGGAGGCGCTCCAGTCGATCCACGGCGCGGGCCTGGTCCACCGCGACCTGAAGCCCTCCAACGTCCTCGTCGTCGAGGACGGCCCCCGCGTGATCGACTTCGGCATCGCGTCCGGCGTCTCGAACACCCGTCTGACCATGACGAACGTCGCCGTCGGCACCCCCGCCTACATGTCCCCGGAGCAGGCGAAGGACTCCCGCAGCGTCACCGGGGCCAGCGACGTGTTCTCGCTCGGCTCGATGCTGGTCTTCGCCGCGACCGGACACCCGCCCTTCCACGGCGCCAACCCGGTCGAGACGGTCTTCATGCTGCTGCGCGAGGGCCCCGACCTGGAGGGCCTGCCCGACGAGCTGCGCCCGCTCATCGAGTCCTGCATGCAGATGGAGGCCACCGGCCGTCCCAACCCCGCCGACCTCCAGGCCCAGCTCGCCCCGCACCTCTTCGGCTCCGGCTCCGACGACAGCGGTACGGCGTCCGCGTGGCTGCCCGAGCGGGCCGTGGGCCTGATCGAGGGCCGCCGCAACGGCCGCCCCGCGGCCAAGCCCGCCACCACGGCCGGCGGCCGCGGCCCGGGCCCCTCCGGCGCCCGCGCCCCCGTCCACGCGCCCCCGCTGCCGCCCCCGCCCGCGCACGACCCCGTCGTACCGGGGCCGCCCGCGCACGGCCCGGCGGTGCCCGCTCCCGCCGGCGCCCCCGACGGCGGGCCGGTCCGGCTGCCCGGCGCCCCGGTGCCCATCGGCCCCGGCCCGCGCGTCGCCGACATGCGCGCCGCCGCCGTCGCCGCGCCCCCGCCGGAGTCCGCCCTCGCCGCGTCCTGGTCCCGCCCGCGCCCCGGTGTCAACGGCGCCGACCCAGCCGTACCGGTTCCGTCCCCGGCGCCCCCGGAGGCCTCGCCCGCCGGGTGGCGCCCCTGGCGGTTCCGGATGTCCAACGACGTCTGGGGCACGCCGCGGGTCGCCGAGGACCTGGTCTACGTCACCTCCTTCGAGGTGCACGCCCTGGACGTGGGCACCGGCCGCCGCCGCTTCAAGACCCGGGACGTCGCCTGGTCGATGGCGGTCGCGGACGGCCGTATCCACGCCTCCGACGGACCGACCCTCTTCGCCCTGGACGCCCGTGAGGGCGCCGACCTCTGGCGGGTCCAGACGGACGCCTGGGTGTACTCGCTCCAGGCCGACCGCGGCACCGTCCTCACGGCCACCCGCGGCGGCGGCGTCCAGGCCTGGGAGGCCTCGGCCGGCCAGAAGCTGTGGGAGGTCACCGGCGCCCAGACCGACTTCGAGTCCCCCGAGGCGGGCGCCGCGCTGCACGACGGCACGGCGTACGTCTGGCAGGACGCCCGGCTGCGCGCCCTGGACGCCCGTACCGGCGACGAGAGATGGTCGTACCCGATCGGCGACGCGGCCTCCTGCGGCGGCGTTCCGGTCCGCCTCGGACACGCCCCCGACGGCTACGTGTACGTCGCGGCCGGCACCCGGGTCCTCGCCCTGGAGGTCGCCTCCGGCCACGTCCGCTGGCACTTCGAGGCCCCGGCGGTCTTCCTCGCCCCGCCCACCTTCGTGCCGGGCCCGGCCGTGACCGGTGGCGGCGTCTACCTGGCCGACTACCTCGGCACCGTCTACGCCCTCGACGCCACCGACGGCCGCGACCGCTGGCGCATCGCGACCGAGGCCCGCTCCTCGACCGACCCGGTCCTGGTCGCCGCCGGGCACGTCCACGTGGGCAGCGGCAAGGGGCTCTACACGCTGGACGCGGTCACCGGCACCCCCAAGTGGCGCTTCCAGGCGGGCGGCGACATCGTGGGCGCGCCCGCGGTCGCCGAGGGCCGCATCCACTTCGGCTCGACCGACCACCTGCTCTACACGCTGAAGGCCGACGACGGCCGCCTGCGCTGGAAGCTCGCCACCGGCGGCGAGATCACCGGCTCCCCGGTCGTCCGCGACGGCATCGTGTACGCGTGCAGCAAGGACCGCTGCGTGTACGCCCTGGACGCGGAGAAGGGCACGGGGACGGCCCGGACGACGTGAGGGGCCGTACGGCGTGCGGAGCCGTACGACGTGATGCCCTGCACGGCGTGAGGGGCCGTGCCCGGTCGGTGACGTGTCCGTGACATCCGCGCACTAGCGTGATCACCATGACGACACGGGGGCGAGCACTCAGGTACACGGCGATCTCGGCATTGGTGGTCCTCAGCCTGACCGGCTTCTCGACCGGCCGCCACGGCCACGGTCACGGAGGCGACGGGGGCGGCGGCTGCAGCAGCTCCGGCCAGGACCACGACAGCTCGTCGTCCACCTCGGGCGGCGGCGCGTACAAGGACGACGACACGTACGGCACCGGCGGCAGCGGCCACCACGACTACGACGACGACACCTACGACGACACGGGCAGCGGCGGCAGCGGCGGCACCGCCGGCGTCGAGGCCGCCACCCTGATGCTGGTCACCTGCGCCACGGAAACCCAGTCGTGGTCCACCGTCGAGGTCACCAACCCGAACCCGGCCGAGTACACGTTCCCCGTCACGGTCCTCTTCAAGGACGCGGACGGCACGACGCTCACCGAAGGCAGTGCGGAGGTCACCGTCCCGGCGGACGGCGTCACCGCGGTCCGGGTCCCCTTCGACGGCTCCGCCGCCCCGGACCACTGCGAACTGGATCACACCGTGACGGCACCGGTGTGACCTCGGTAGACACCGGACCGCGCATCGACGCGACGCTGGTCAGACGGCTGGTCGACGCGCGGTTCCCGCAGTGGTCGGCGCTCCCGCTGGAGCCGGTCGACCCGGCCGGTTCCGACCACGTGATCCACCGGCTCGGCGACGAGCTGTCCGTCCGGCTGCCCCGTCACGCGGGTGCCGTCGGGCAGGCCGCGAAGGAGTTCCGGTGGCTTCCCCGGCTCGCCCCGCACCTCCCCCTGGCCGTCCCGGAGCCCGTGGCGGTGGGCGAGCCCGGCTTCGGATATCCGTGGCCGTGGGCGGTCTCCCGCTAGCTGGAGGGTGAGGTGGCCACCGTGGCGGCGCTGGGCGACTCGGCCGGTGCCGCCGTGGAACTGGCCGGCTTCCTGACCGCCCTGCAGCGGTTCGAGGCTCCCGAAGACCGCGCCGGGGACGGTCTCACCGGCCGCCCGCTGTCCGAGCGGGACCGCGCGACGCGGGAGGCGATCGCGCGCACCGACGGCGTGTTCGACGCGGCGGCGCTCACGGACCTGTGGAACGAGGCGCTGGCCGCCCCCGGCTGGGACCGGCCCCCGGTCTGGTTCCACGGCGACTTCCACACCGGGAACCTGCTGACGGTCGACGGCCGCCTCAGCGCCGTCATCGACTTCGAAGGGCTCGGCCGGGGCGACCCGGCCCGTGACCTGATGATCGCCTTCACCCTGATGTCGCCCGCGAGCCGTGCCGTCTTCCGCGACGCGCTCGGCGTGGACGACGCCACGTGGACGCGGGGACGCGGCTGGGCCCTGGCCACGGGGCTGAACGCCCATGTCGCCCACGCCGCCGGCCATCCCCGGGTCGCCGCGCAGACCACCCGGCAGATCACCCAGGCCCTCCTCGGCTGACGCCGGACACACGTCGGCCGCGGCGGCTCCCCTCCGCGCCGCCGCGGCCGATCCCCGTGTGGAGGAAGGTCTACTTGCCGTCGCCGTCCCGGTCCAGGGCGGGCGGGGCCGGCATGTTGTTGTCCATCGTGGTGATGGTGTCCTTGGCCGGCGGGGCGGGCATGTTGTTGTCCATCGTGGTGATGGTCTCGTCCGTTGCCGGCGGGACGGGCATGTTGTTGTCCTGCGGGGTGGCGACCGGCTCCGTCTTCTTGTCGCTCATGCGCGTGCTCCTCTGCGATGGTGAACGAGTGTGGAACGTCCGTCCGGTGACTCCCCCGTGGCTCACCGGACGGACGTTCGGAGCCGCACACTAATCCGTCGGCTCGCTGGTCACCCGTCTGCCCCCCGACGCGACGGTGTGACAGGGACGAGAGTGCCCGAGGCCGATAAACGAACGCTGAACGCCCGCCGTCGCCGGCGTCAGGCCGCTGTCGCGGGCTCCAGCAGGGCTCGTACGGCGGCCGCTTCGGGAGCGCCGTTCGCCTCGTAGAGGGGAAGCGCCTCACGCCAGCAGGCCCTGCCCCGGTCGACCTGTCCGAGATCGCTCAATGCCTGCCCGAGGAGTTTCAGGACATGGCCGCGCGTCTGGTCACCGCCGATGCACCCCAGGGCCAGGGCCTGTTCGGCGTGCTGCGCGGCCGGGCCGGGGCGCCGCGCCGCCAGATGGGTCTCGGCGATCCTGAAGTGGGTGGTCCCCGCCCACAGCCGTTGCCGGTGGTCGAGGAAGATGGTCAGGGCCCGGGAGAACTGCGCCAGGCCGTCCATGTGCCGGCCGGCCGTGGTCAGGGCCACACCCAGGGCGTAGTGCCCGTTGGCCAGGCGCATGGTGCTGCCGACCCGGACGTGGACGGCGAGGCCGTTCTCCGCGAACTCGACGGCCTTGGCGGTGTTGCCCATCCCCATGTAGGCACGCGAGAGGTTGCACAGGGCGGTCGCCTCGCACAAGCCGTTCCCGGCAGCCCGGAAGCCCTCGATGGCACGGTCGAAGAACATCTTGCCGTCGGAGTAACGGTGCCGGTGGAGAGCGATGAGGCCGCAGTCCTGCGCGGCCCAGCTCGCGGCGGTGGGGTCCGCGGAGGCGGTCGCGCGCTCCATGGCGAGGGCCGCCTCCTCGGCGGCCGGCCGGATGCGGCCCGACACCAGCAGGAAGCCGGTGAGGGCGATACGCGCTCTGCCCTCGGCCCGGGTGTCCCCCACCGCCTGCGTGGCTTCACGCATCGCCAGGGCCGTCACCTCGTACTGACGGGAGTTGGCGCCCGACTCCGCCAGGTCCCGGGCGGCCCACAGGAGGTCGACGGCCCGGCGCAGCCGCGCGGTGCCGGCGGCCTGGCGCACGCAGGCCAGCAGGGACGACGACTCGGTGTACAGCCAGTCCAGTGCCGCGGGTCCGTCGGTGAAGCGCAGGCCGGGGTACCGCGTCGACTCCAGGTCCTCCACCAGCCGGTCCCCCGGCCGCTCGATCGCGTAGACCCCCGCGGCCGTGGCCAGGTAGAAGTCCAGCAGCCGCGACAGCGCCGCCTCCCGCTCGCTGGGCGGGTTCTCGTCTCGTTCCGCGCACGCACGCGCGTAGAGGCGGACCAGGTCGTGGAAGCGGTAGCGGCCCGGGGCCGCCGATTCGAGCAGGGACGTGTCGACCAGGGACTCCAGGAGGTCCTCAGCGTCCTCCACCGGGAGGTCCAGGACGGCCGCCGCCGCCGCGAGGGAGATGTCCGGGCCGTCGGCCAGGCCCAGCAGGCGGAAGGCGCGGGCCTGGGCCGGTTCCAGCTGCCCGTAGCCCAGTTCGAAGGTGGCCTCGACCGCCTGGTCGCCGGACTGCAGTTCGTCCAGCCGGCGTCGCTCGTCCGCCAGCTTCGCGGCCAGGACCGAGACGGTCCACGTGCGGCGGGCGGCCAGCCGGGACGCGGCGATGCGGATCGCCAGCGGCAGGAACCCGCACGCGCCGACGACGTCCAGCGCCGCCTCCCGCTCCGAGGCGACCCGCTCCTCGCCGACGATCTTCGTGAAGAGGGCCAGCGCCTCCTCGGGCGACATCACGTCCAGGTCGACCAGGTGCGCCCCGGCGAGGTCCACCATCCGCACCCGTGCCGTCACCAGCGCCGCGCAGCCGTCCGTGCCGGGCAGCAGCGGCCGTACCTGGGCGGCGTCGCGGGCGTTGTCCAGCAGGACGAGGACACGGCGGCCGTCCAGGACGGAGCGGTAGAGGGCGGCGCGCTCCTCCAGGGAGTCCGGGATGGCCGAGTCGGCCGTGCCCAGGGCCCGCAGGAAAGCGCCCAGCACCGCCTCCGGCTCCGCGGGCCGCGCGCCCGCGCCCTGGAGGTCGACGTACAGCTGCCCGTCCGGGAAGGCGGCCCGCGCCTGGTGGGCGACGTGCACCGCGAGGGTCGTCTTGCCGACACCGCCGATGCCGGCCAGCGCCGAGACCGCCATCACGCGGCCCGACTCGCCGGACGCCGCGGACAGTACGTCGCTCAGCTCACGGACGAAGGCCGCCCGCCCGGTGAAGTCGGACACCGTCGCCGGGAGCTGCGCCGGCCGGACCGTCGCCGGCGCGGTCTCCGCGGCCGGTGCCGGGGGCTCGGCCAGCCCCGGGTCGGCCCGGAGGATGCGCTGCTGGAGTTCCTGGAGGCCGGGGCGCGGGTCGACGCCCAGCTCGTCGGCGAGCAGGCGGCGCGTGTCCGCGTAGACGGCGAGCGCCTCCGCCTGGCGGCCGCTGCGGTACAGGGCCAGCATCAGCAGCTCGCGCAGGCGTTCACGCAAGGGGTGGGCCGCGGTGAGCGCCGTCAGTTCCGAGACCGCCTCGGCGTGACAGCCCTGCTCCAGGTCCATGTCGAGCCGGGTCTCCAGGAGTTGGAGCCGCCACTCCTCCAGCCGGACGCGCTGCGTCTCGGCGTAGGGGCCGGGCACGCCGGCCAGTACCTCGCCGTCCCACAGGGCCAGCGCGCGGCGCAGCAGGTCACGGGCGTGGCAGAGGTCCCCGGCGGTCCTGGCCTTCTCGGCCCCGGCGGCAAGGTCCTGGGCCGCGGCCAGGTCCGACGCCCCCTCGGCCAGGCCCCGCACGGCGTACCCGCCGGACTCGCTGACCAGCACGCCGGGGTCGAGGACCTTCCGCAGCCGGGACGCGTAGGTCCGTACCGCCGCCAGCGCCTGCGACGGCGGTTCCTCGCCCCACAGGGCGTCGATCAGCTCGGCCGCCGTGGCCGTACGGCCCTCGCGCAGCAACAGGGCGGCCAGCAGCGCGCGCTGCTGGGGGGAGCCGGTGGCCAGCGCCTCCCCGCCCCGCCAGGCGCGCACCGGCCCGAGCACACCGAAGCGCAGCGCACCCGATTCCTCCCCGTCCGCCGGGAATCCGGGACGCCGCTGCTCCGGAACCCGCGGTCCACCGTCCATGCCGTCCCCCTAGACATCCTGAGCAACCACGTCAGTTTGCCTTGTTCATGCCGACCACGTCAGCCGTGGGAGACGCCGATCACAGGTTCTTCATCAGCTTCGCTACCCCTGCCCCTCCAGCTCCACCCGTACCGTCAGATGCCCCGTCGTGACGCCCATCGCCCGTACCGCCATGCTGTTGAAGCGGGGGAGGCGGCGCAGGCGGGCCAGCGGGTCGTCGTCGGGCAGGAGGTGGGCCGTCCCCGGGTACCAGCGGCCCCGGATGCGCACCCGTACCCGCGGGTCGGCCTTGATGTTGCGGATGTACTGCGAGCGCTCGCCGAACTCCGAGACCAGCCAGAACGAGCCGCCCTCCCGGCGGCCGCCCACCGGTGTGCGGCGGGGGAGACCGGAGGCGCGGCCGGTGGTCTCCAGGAGGGTCTGGCCGGGCAGCCGGCGCACGACGGCGTTCAGCCGGCGCTGGAAGGCCGTGACGGTCCGGTACTTCCGCTCGGGGTTCGGCGGTTTCGGCATCGTGGGTCCCCGCTCCGTCTCGCTCGGGGGCTCCGCGGTCGGTGACGGAGCCCGGTGGCCCCTGGAGACTAACTCCCCAGGAAGACCGGGTTGGTGAACGCCGCCAGCGCGCCCGGCAGCGGGCCCGCCGCCGCCTCGTGCCGCACCTCCGCCCGTACGTACGCGGCGTACGAGGCGGTCGTGCGCCACTCCACCGTGCCCGCGCCGGACACCGGCAGCGGATCGCTGGTGAACAGCACGCCCTGGTCCGTGACGAAGCGCACCGTGCAGCGCGGGGCGCCCGTCACCTCCAGGCGGACGGTGACCGGGGTGTCGGCGGCCACGCGCAGCCGCTCGCCGATCCCGGCGTGCTCGCCCCGGCCGCCGGACGCGGTGAAGGACAGCGACACCTTCGACGACTCGGCCACGTACGACCGGCCCGCCCGGATGCCCTCCTGGATCGCCTCGCGGGTCAGGTCGTCGGCCAGGACGACGGTCTGCGGGCGGCCGATCACGTCGGGGGAGCGGTGGGAGTCGCTGCTGCCCATCGCCGGGATCCAGCCCCGGCCGCCCCCGCGGCCGTCGCGCCCCTCGCGCACGGAGGCGACCAGCATGCCGTCCCAGTCGGCGAGCGCCACCTCGTCGTCGGGCGTGTAGGCGCCGTTCCACACCTCGACCGCGTCGGCCTCCCCGAACCCGAACTTCCAGTTGCAGCCGATGCAGGTGGCGTGCGGGTGGGCCGGCACGACCAGGCCCCCGGCGCGGCGGATCTGCCGGGCGAAGCGGCCGAAGCGGTTGTCGCGGGCCCGGTAGCGCCAGTCGACGAAGGTGCCGGGGTCGGTGCCGAGGGCGACGACGTGGCCGTTGCGGGTCGTCACCTCCTCGCCCAGCAGGATCAGCAGGTCGTCCCCGGCGAGGTGGGCCCAGTGCGGGTGCGCCGAGTGCGTGTTGTGCTCGGAGGAGTTGATGAAGTCCAGGCCCGCCGACCGCGCCAGCTGCGCGATCTCGGCGAGGGTGTAGCGGCCGTCGGAGTACTCGGAGTGCAGGTGGCAGTCGCCCCGGTACCAGGCCCGGCCCCGCCCCTTGGCCCGCTCGGGAGGGTACACCGGCCGCGGGGTCAGGTCCTGCTCGCCGTAGGTCAGCGTGACCGTGATCTCGTAGGACAGCCCCTGCGGGGCCACCGTGTACGGGCCGAGCGCGATGTGCCAGGTGCCCGCACGCACCGGCCCCGGGAGGTAGCCCGGGGTGGCGGCGTCCGCGCGGACGAAGAACTCCGTGCGCGCCCCGCCCGACCAGCCGCGGAAGCCCCGGCCGCCCAGCTCGGTGCCGCGCTCGTCGAAGAGGCCGATGTCCAGCGCGTTGCCCGGGGTGCCGGCCGGGACGGTGGGGCGGTCGTAGGTGTAGGCGACGTGGATCTCGCGCACGCCCCGGGGGACTTCCACCGGGACGTACACGAAGTCGGGGGAGCCGGGTGGGAGGGTGCCGCGCACCGTTGTCCCGCGCCGTTCCCGGGGTGCCGCCGAGGCGAAGCTCACGCTTCCCAACGTAAGCGCGGCGGCGGCTCCCGTCGCGAACACCGCGCGTCTGCCGATCCCGGCAGGGTCCTGCCCGTGGTCGTCCTCGCACATGCTGCTGCTCCCAGTGTCGTCAGTGACATGACATCGGTGGTGCAGGGGGTGGTGCGTGCAACCCTCGTATTGAGCCGTGAACTCCCGGACAAGGAAAGGGGTTCGGCGCATTGAGGACCGGGAACCGGGCGGTGGGCGGCAGGACGGGACACCCGGTGTGATCACGCCGCTCGTATGCTCGAAGGATGACGACTTCCGCGAGCTCCGGAACCGGACCCGCCGACCCCACCGGCCCCACCGAGAACTCCATGCGTCGCGCCCTCAAACGCGCCCGGGACGGCGTCGCCCTCGACGCCGCCGAGGCCGCCGTGCTGCTCCAGGCGCGCGGCGAGCACCTCGACGCCCTCACCGCGTCCGCCGCCCGGGTCAGGGACGCGGGCCTGGAGGCCGCCGGGCGGCCCGGCGTCATCACGTACTCGAAGAGCGTCTTCGTCCCGCTGACCCGGCTGTGCCGGGACAAGTGCCACTACTGCACCTTCGTCACCGTCCCCGGCAAGCTGCGCCGCGCCGGCCACGGGATGTTCATGTCGCCGGACGAGGTGCTCGACATCGCGCGCAAGGGCGCCGCCCTCGGCTGCAAGGAAGCCCTCATCACCCTCGGCGACAAGCCCGAGGACCGCTGGCCCGAGGCCAGGGAGTGGCTGGACGCCCACGGGTACGACGACACGATCGCCTACGTCCGCGCGATCTCGATCCGCATCCTGGAGGAGACGGGCCTGCTCCCGCACCTCAACCCCGGCGTCATGACCTGGACGGACTTCCAGCGGCTCAAACCCGTCGCGCCGTCCATGGGCATGATGCTGGAGACCACCGCGACCCGCCTGTGGTCCGAGCCCGGCGGCCCGCACCACGGCTCGCCCGACAAGGAGCCCGCCGTACGGCTGCGCGTCCTGGAGGACGCCGGGCGCTCCTCGGTGCCCTTCACCTCCGGCATCCTCATCGGCATCGGCGAGACGTACGAGGAGCGGGCCGAGTCCCTCTTCGCGCTGCGCCGCGTCGCCCGCTCCTACCACGGCATCCAGGAACTGATCATCCAGAACTTCCGCGCCAAGCCCGACACCGCGATGCGCGGCATGCCGGACGCGGAGCTGGACGAACTGGTCGCCACCGTGGCCGTCGCCCGGCACATCATGGGCCCGTCCGCCTGCCTCCAGGCCCCGCCGAACCTGGTGGACGCGGAGTACGAGCGGCTGATCGGCGCCGGCATCGACGACTGGGGCGGCGTCTCCCCGCTCACCATCGACCACGTCAACCCCGAGCGCCCCTGGCCGCAGATCGACGAACTCGCCGCCAAGTCCCGGGCGGCCGGGTTCGAGCTGAGGGAACGTCTGTGCGTGTACCCGGAGTTCGTCCAGCGCGGCGAACCCTGGCTCGACCCCCGGCTGCGCCCGCACGTGGCGGCGCTCGCCGATCCGGAGACGGGCCTGGCGCGCGAGGCCGCGGTGGTCGAGGGACACGCCTGGCAGGAGCCGGACGAGGCGTTCACCGCCACCGGCCGCACCGACCTGCACGCCACCATCGACACCGAGGGCCGTACGTCGGACCGCCGCGACGACTTCGACGAGGTGTACGGCGACTGGGGCGCCCTGCGCGAGGCCGCGGCCCCCGGCATGGCGCCCGAGCGCATCGACACCGACGTACGTGCCGCGCTGGCCACGGCGGCCGACGACCCCACGCGGCTGACGGACGACGAGGCCCTCGCCCTGCTGCACGCCGACGGTCCGGCGCTGGACGCCCTGTGCTCCGTCGCGGACGACGTCCGCAAGAGCGTCGTCGGCGACGACGTGACGTACATCGTCACCCGCAACATCAACTTCACCAACGTCTGCTACACCGGCTGCCGCTTCTGCGCCTTCGCCCAGCGCCGCACCGACGCCGACGCCTACACGCTCTCGCTGGACCAGGTCGCCGACCGCGCGCAGCAGGCGTGGGAGGTGGGTGCGGTGGAGGTCTGCATGCAGGGCGGCATCCACCCCGACCTGCCCGGCACCGCGTACTTCGACATCGCGCGGGCGGTGAAGGAACGCGTCCCCGGCATGCACGTGCACGCCTTCTCGCCGATGGAGGTCGTCAACGGCGCGACCCGCACCGGGATGTCGGTCCGCGAGTGGCTGACCGCGGCCAAGGAGGCGGGCCTGGACTCCGTTCCGGGCACGGCGGCGGAGATCCTCGACGACGAGGTCCGCTGGATCCTGACCAAGGGCAAGCTGCCGACGGCCACCTGGATCGAGGTGATCGAGACCGCCCACGAACTGGGCATCCGCTCCTCGTCCACGATGATGTATGGCCACGTCGACCAGCCCCGCCACTGGCTGGGCCACCTGCGCACGCTCGCCGGGATCCAGCAGCGCACCGGCGGCTTCACGGAGTTCGTGACGCTCCCCTTCATCCACACCAACGCCCCGGTGTACCTCGCGGGCATCGCACGGCCCGGCCCCACCCTCCGGGACAACCGCGCGGTGACGGCGATGGCCCGCCTCCTCCTGCACCCGCACATCCCCAACATCCAGACGAGCTGGGTGAAGCTGGGCACGGAGGGCGCGGCGGAGATGCTCCGCTCCGGCGCCAACGACCTCGGCGGCACCCTCATGGAGGAGACGATCTCGCGCATGGCGGGCTCCTCCTACGGGTCGTACAAGTCGGTCAGGGACCTGATCGCGGTCGCCGACGCCGCGGGCCGCCCGGCGAAGCCGCGCACCACCCTCTACGGCCCGGTCCCCGAGGAGCGGCAGCGCGCGGCGCGGGACTCCGACGGGCACCTGCCGGAGCTGCTGCCGGTGCTGGACTGAGCCGTCGCGGGCGTCGGCGGGCACGGGCGCGCGCTTCGGGAGTGCGGCGGGCGCGCAGTACGATGATCGGGCCCCCGGTGTGTCGGGGTTCTCGTAGCTGAGGAGATGCGTGCCCGTGCCTGCCCGACTTCCCTCATGGGCGTGGGTCTCCGGTCTGACCGTGGGCGCGATCGCGGCGGTGACCGTCCTGGCCGTGCAGGCGGACCAGGGGCCCCACCCCACCGCCGTGGCGACGAAGCCGAAGCCGTCGGCGTCCGCGGACGCGCACCCCGCGCCGAAGGAGACCGCCCCGGCCCCGGTACCGGAGGGTTCCGGCTCCGGGCGGCGGGTCGTCTACTCGGTCGGTCAGGACCGGGTGTGGCTGGTCGACGCCAGCGACGCCACCCGGCGGTCGTTCAAGGTGTGGCCGGGCACGGTCGACCCCGACCCCGGCAAGTACAGCGTCGGCACCCGCCGCCAGGAACCGACGACGGGCTCCGACGGGGTCCGGATCGAGCAGATCATGTACTTCACCCAGGAGGACGGCGTCTGGGTCGCCTTCTCCAACGCCGTGGACGGGTCCTCCCCGCCGCCGCCCGCCGGCGGTGCCAGGACGGGCGGCATACGGCTGACCGAGGCGGACGGCGACGCGCTCTGGGAGTTCGGCACGTCCGGCACCACGGTCACCGTGGTCGCGTAGTCTCCGCCTCGCCGGACGGCAGGTGCGCCACGATCAGCACCACGCCGCTGAACAGGAGCACCCGGGTCGCCGCGTCCAGCCCGTTCCAGTCCTCCGACTGCCACATCGCGAACCACTCCCCGCCGATCGCGAGGAACCCGGCGCCGAAGAGCAGCATCAGCATGAGCGTGCCGTACGTGGTGAAGCGCCGCGCGGGAGCGTGCTGCCGGCGTATCCAGAGCCAGGTCGCCCAGATCAGGACGAGCGCCGCCGCGGTCTCCCACACGATGATCGCCACATAGGCGGTGTCCTGGAGCCCCTTGCTCGTGATCGCCCGCCACATCAGGTCGTCGTCCTTGAACGTCGTGTCCATCGCGAGGACGTGACGCACGTACTGCTGGTTGTTGTCGAAGTCCGTGATGTTCCCGAGGGCCACGAGGGCGATGTAGAGGGCGAGGACCGCGGTGAGCACGGTGGAGGCGAGTAAAAGGGTGCTGCGGGGGATGTTGGTCATGGCAGCACTATTCCCAAGCCCGGGACGGGGCGAGCAGGCAGGGCCCGGGAACGTGATCACTTCGCAGCGTACGGGCCCTCCGGTCCGGGCTCACGCCGTTCCGCTCACCCCGGCCACCAGGGCGAGCGCGGCCGCGTGCAGAGCCAGGTACCCGGCGGGGAAGGCGATGTTGTGGAAGACCCGGGCGCGGACGTGCGCGGCGACCGCGCCGACGAAGAAGAGGACGAGACCGGCCGCGGCGGCGATGCCGAGGGGCCGGACGCCCAGGAGACCGACGAGGAGCCCGGCGGCTCCGGCGGCCTTGAGCGCCGCGAGCCCCGGCAGCCACGACTCGGGGACCGCCACCTCGGCCGAGTTGGCGAGGACGGACCTGGCCCGCACCAGGTCCGCGACGGCGATCCCGACGTCGGCGACGATCGCGGCGACGGTGACGACCACATAGGCGGTGAACACGGGAACCCCTTTCAGCGGCAACCTGCGTCCAGCCTCACCGCCGCCCGCCGCGACGTCCAATACCTGCGTCTATAACCTGGTGGAATGGATGTCGACACCCGATTGCTGCGGTACTTCGCGGCCGTGGCGGAGGAAGGCAGCCTGACCCGGGCCGCCCAGCGGCTGTACGTGTCCCAGCCCGCGCTGACCAAGCAGATCCGGCAGCTGGAGGCCGTGGTGGGCACGGAGCTGTTCACCCGCTCGCGGAACGGCATGACGCTCACCGGGCCGGGCCGGGCGCTGGCGGAACGGGTCCCCGCCCTGCTGGCCGGGTGGGAGGCGGCGCTGCGGGAGACGAGAGCCGTGGCGAGCCGGGGGGCCCGCGTCCTGCGGGTCGGCTTCCTCGCCAGCGCCGCCAACGAGGCGACGCAGCCGATCGTCTCGGAGTTCTCCCGGCGCCGGCCGGGCTGGCGGGCCGAGATGCGGCAGGCCGCCTGGTCGAATCCGTCCGCCGGGCTCGCCGACTCGGACGTCGACGTCGCCCTGGTGCGGCTGCCGTTCCCCGGCCAGGAGGCGCTGCGGGTGGTGGAGCTGTTCAGTGAGCCACGCTGCGTGGCACTCGCCGGGACACACCCCCTGGCCGCACGCGAGACGATCGACATCCGCGAACTGCGGGACGAGCCCTTGGTGGCCGCCCCGGCCGAGACGGGCCCCTGGCGTGCGTACTGGCTGGCCGCCGACGAGCGCGGGGGCCACCCCGTACGCATCGGCGCCGTCACCGAGCAGCCGGACGACTGGCTCACCGCGATCGCCAACGGCTACGGCATCGCCCTCGCGCCCGAGTCGGCGGCCCGCTTCTACACCCGGCCCGGCGTCGTCTACCGCCCCGTCACCGGGGTCGCTCCCAGCCGGGTCGGGGTCGCCTGGGCCCCCGCCGACGACGCCGACCCCGTCGTCCAGGACTTCGTCCGCTGCTGCCGCGAGGTCTGCGCCGGTACGTGAACGTTTCCACACGGTTCCGGCCCTGACCGACCACTTCCGTTCGCATACAGTGCTGGACGTCGTACGTACGGGCGGCCGTACGCACGGGCAGTGGCGTGGACGGTGCCGAGGGGAGGTCCAGGGTGGGCGGGACAGCCGGCGCCGTCTGGGGACGTGCCGAACAGCAGGACTTCCGCAGCCGGGTGCGCGGGACGCTGCTCGGTGTGGCCCTCGGGGACGCCCTGGGCGCGCCCGTCGCCGGCCTCGGCCTCGACGCGATCCGGGAGGAGCACGGCGCGGAGGGACTGTCCGACCTGGCCCCCGCCTACGGCCGGCGCGGTGCCGTCACCCACCTCACCCAGCTCACCCTGTTCTCCGTGGACGGGCTGATCCGCGCCCAGGTCCGGCGGGACACCGGCGCCTGGCACCCGCCGACCGACCTGCACCGGGCCTACCGGCGCTGGGCCGCCACCCAGCGCGACTGGGGGCCCGACCTGCGGCGCAAGGACGACGGCTGGCTGGCCCACGAGGAGTGGCTGTACGTCCGCCGGGACGCGCCGCGCGCGCTGCTGCTCGGCCTCGGCGACGAGACGATGGGCACCCCCGAGTCGCCCAAGAACCCCGGTGAGCGCGGGCCCGAGGCCGCCGCCCGCTCGGCGCCCTTCGGGCTCCTGGTCGGCTGGGAGCCGCAGCTGGTCGCCCAGCTCGCGGTGGAGTGCGCGGCGCAGACCCACGGCCACCCCACCGGCTGTCTGGCGGCGGGCGCGTACGCCGTGATCGTGCACGGGCTGGCACGCGGCGAGAGCCTGGACGCCGCCGTGCAGCGGGCCCTGGCGCTGCTCGTCGCCCGGCCCGGGCACGAGCCCGTGACCAACGCCCTGCAACACGCGCTGGGCGCGGTACGGCAGGGACTGCCCAGCCCGGTCCGGGTGACCGAGCTGATCGGCCCGGGGACGGCGGAGGGCATAGTCGCCGCCGCCGTGTACTGCGCCCTGGTTGGCGAGGACGTACGGCACGGGCTGCGGCTCGCCGTCAACCACGACGGCCCCTCGGCGGTGTCCGGCGCCCTGACCGGCGGCCTGCTCGGCGCCCTGCACGGCGAGACGGCCCTGCCCCCGGCCTGGCTGGCCGAACTGGAGGGCCGCCCGACCGTGCTGGAACTGGCCGACGACTTCGCCATGGAGATGACCCAGGGCCCCGCCCTGCACGGCCCGGCCGGCTCGTCCCCCGGGTGGCTGGCGCGGTATCCGCGGGCGTAGCGGCCAGGTCGGGCGCAGCGGTCAGGTTTCGAGAAGCGGTGGCCCGGGGGCCGCGGCTAGCGTGGCAGCCATGGACATCAGCATTCACACCACCGTCCTCCCGCACGACGACCCGGAGGCGTCCCTGGCCTTCTACCGGGACGTCCTCGGCTTCGAGGTCCGCCAGGACGTCGGGAACGGCAAGATGCGCTGGATCACGGTCGGCCCGGCCGGCCAGCCGGACGTCTCGCTGCTCCTGTCGCCCCCCGCCGTGGACCCCGGCATCACCGACACCGAGCGCCGCACCATCGCCGAGATGATGGCCAAGGGCACCTACGGGTGGATCCTCCTGGCCACCGAGGACCTCGACGGCACCTTCGAGAAGGTGCGCTCCGGGAACGCCGAGATCGTCCAGGAGCCGACCGAGCAGCCGTACGGCATCCGCGACTGCGCCTTCCGGGACCCGGCGGGCAACCAGATCCGCATCCAGGAGCTGCGCTGATCCCGACCGGTGCCCCCCCGTGCGGGCACCGGTCGCTCACGCCCGGCCGGACGGCGCCTAGTCGCCCACCTGGCTCCGTCCCACCGGCTTCACCGCCTCGTCGTCCTTCTGCGCCGGGATCGCGGCCGCCGCGCCGGAGGCGTCGCCGTCCCCGTCCGTGTTGACGCGCTCGATGATCGCCAGCCGCTCCGGGGTGTCCTCCGGCTTCAGGTAGCCGACCAGGACGTACAGGATCAGCGAGACCGCCAGCGGGACGGAGACCTGGTACTCCAGGGGCACCCCGCCGTCCACGTTCCAGTTGATCGGGTAGTTGACCAGCCAGAACGCGATCAGGCCCAGACCCCAGCTGGTGAGCGCCGCCGTCGGGCCCGAGCGGCGGAAGGCCCGCAGCAGACCGAGCATCATCGGGATCGCGATCGGGCCCATCAGCCCGGCGACCCACTTGATCACGACGGTGATGATGTCCTTGAACGTCGGCGAGTCGACCTGCGTCGCCACCGCCATCGACAGACCGAGGAAGATCACCGTGGTCAGCCGGGCGGCCAGCAGTCCGGACCGCCGGCCCCAGCCGCGCGCCCGCTTCGACAGCACCGGCGCCACGTCACGGGTGAACACGGCCGCGATGGCGTTCGCGTCCGAGGAGCACATGGCCATGGTGTGCGAGAAGAAGCCGACGATGACCAGTCCGAGCAGCCCGTGCGGCAGCAGTTGCTCGGTCATCAGGGCGTAGGAGTCGGAACCGTCCGGCTTCTGCGACTCCACCAGCAGCGGTGACATCCACATCGGGAAGAACAGCACCAACGGCCAGACCAGCCACAGCACCGCCGACAGCCGCGCGGAGCGCGTGGCCTCGCGGGCGTTGGCCGTGGCCATGTAGCGCTGGGCCTGGTTGAGCATGCCGCCGTTGTACTCGAAGAGCTTGATGAAGAGGAAGGCCAGCAGGAACACCGTCCCGTACGGGCCGACCAGCGGTTTCCCGTGGCCCTGGAGGGCGGGCTCGTCCCAGACGCCGAAGAAGCCGCCGTGGTCGCCGAGCTTCATGACGACGGCCACGAACATCGCGACACCGGCCAGCAGCTGGATGATGAACTGCCCCAGCTCCGTCAGCGCGTCCGCCCACAGACCGCCGATCGTGCAGTAGATGCCCGTGATGACGCCGGTGATGAGGATGCCCTGGTTGAGCGAGATGCCGGTGAAGACCGACAGCAGCGTGGCGATGGCCGCCCACTTCGCGGCCACGTCCACGATCTTCAGCAGCATGCCGGACCAGGCCAGCGCCTGCTGGGTGGGCAGGTTGTACCGGTTCTTGAGGTACTCGAGCGGCGAGGCCACGTGCAGCCGTGAGCGCAGCCGGTTGATGCGCGGCGCGAACAGCTTGGAGCCGATCGCGATGCCGAGCGCGATGGGGAAGGACCACGTCACGAAGGACGTGACGCCGTAGGTGTAGGCGATGCCGGCGTAGCCGGTGAACATCACCGCGCTGTAGCCCGACATGTGGTGCGAGATGCCGGACAGCCACCACGGCATCTTGCCGCCGGCCGTGAAGAAGTCGCTGACGTCGTCGACACGTTTGTGCGACCAGACACCGATCGCCACCATGACGGCGAAGTAGCCGATGAGCACGGACCAGTCGAGACCGTTCATGTGCCCCCTTCCGGGGTCCGCCTTGTGAACTCCGCTCAGCTGGTTGGCACTTCGCACGAGCGGGGTAGGGGCGTGGCAGGCCGCGAAGTGCCCGCTCATCGTGGGTGCGACGACGCGGGCACGACAAGGAAGCGGAAGGTCAAGAGGAAGTAAAAAGGTTCGGCTTACTGACCTGCGTTCACCTACATGAACGTCGGCGGGGGTGGGCGGCGGCCGCCCGGTCCGCTACTTCAGCTCGTCCGGGCACGGCGTGCCCCGCTTCAGCCCGTACGGCGCCGACAGCCGGTACGTACCCGCCCGGGGGGCGACGAGCGTCGTCCACACGTCGCCGTCCGCGGTCTCCTCGGTCTCCGTCAGACAGCCGTTGACGTTGTCGTACGTCTTCGGCGTGCCCTCCGGGGCGTCCTTGGAGGCCTCCGTCTCCTGGGGCGGCTCGAGCTTGTTGCCCTCGTCGTCGACGAGGCTCAGCCACGGCGAGTACGGCATCCGGATCAGGATGCGGCCGGGCCGCCGCACGTCGATGACCCACTCGTCCTGCTCGGCCCGCTGGACGACCGCGTCGGGCTCCGCCAGCGGCGTCGGGTCGGTCACCTGGAACAGCTGCCAGTTGGCGTCGCCCCAGACCTGCTTCAGATACGGCAGGCCCCGCTGGAGCAGCTCCCGCTCGCGCTTGCCGCCGTCGCCGTCCGGTTCGTCCTTGGGCAGGACCACGTAGTGCACCGCCCAGCGCTTCAGCCACTCGTGGTAGTTCGCCGAGTTGAGCGTGTCGTCGTAGAAGAGCGGATTGCGCTCCATGTCCGCCTGCCGGGTCCAGCCGCGGGCCAGGTTCACGTACGGAGCGAGCGCCGAGGCCTCCCGGTGGGAGCGGGCCGGTACGGCCTCCACCCGGCCCTGCTCGGCGCCGACCTCCTGCAACTCGTTGACGAGCGGCGCCAGCTCCCGTGCCCAGGAGGCGGCGGGCGTGGTGTGGATGATGTCGTCGGCCGACTTGAAGCCGATCCAGCCCACGAAGCCGACGATCGAGACCACCAGCGCGTACCACTTGCGCGACTTCGGCACCGTGAACGGCAGCGCCGCCACCAGCGCCACCCCCGCGAAGAGCATCGGCAGGCGTGTGATGTTGGAGCCGATCTGCGAGCTGATCAGCCAGACCAGCAGCACGGACAGGCCGTAGACCGCCGACGTGATCCGCACCGTCCTCCAGGTGTCCGGCACGAACCAGTACACCAGGCCCGCGTACAGGATCGGCAGTACCGCCGAGCCGAAGCCCATCGGCTGCGTGCCGGAGAAGGGGAACAGCACGGCCGACAGCGCGACGACCACGCTCGGCGCCACACCCAGCGCCCAGGCCCCCGGGCGGCGCTTTTGGAGGAACAGGGCGACCGCCACCAGGCCCACGAACAGGCCCGAGACCGGCGAGGCCATGGTGGACAGCGCGGCCAGCGGCGCCGCGCACAGCCCCTTGGCCCAGCGCTCGTGCCGCCACCGGTACGGCCAGCAGAACACCGCCGCGACCGCGCCCAGGCCGAACATCATGCCGAGCCCGAACGTCACCCGCCCCGACGCCGCGTTGCCCAGCAGCGCGAACAGGCCCGCCAGCGACGCCCACAGCGGATTGCGGACCACCCGGCTGCGGATCAGGACCATCGTCAGCAGCCCGGCCGACACCGTCCCCGCGATCATCATCGTGGTGCGCACGCCGAGCACCGACATCAGATACGGCGAGATCACGCTGTACGACACCGGATGCATGCCGCCGTACCAGGCGAGGTTGTACGCCGAGGCCGGGTGCCGGCCGACGAACTCGGCCCACGCGTCCTGCGCCGCGAGGTCGCCGCCGCTGTTCGCGAACGTGAAGAACCACGCTATGTGGAGCACCCCGGCCAGGGCGGTCACGGACAGCACCGGGTGGCGCAGCATGCGCTCGCGCAGGGCGAGGAAGGCGGCGTTCACCGCCGAGGGCGCCTTCGGCTCGGCCGGCCGGTGCCCGTCGGGACGGGGCTCACCGTCGTCCCTGCGGGGCGCGGGTACGCGTGGTCGCGGGCCGCCTCCCGAACCCGGATCGGTGTCGTCGGCGCGTGTCGGCTCCGCAGTGGCCACCTGAAGGCACTCCCCGTGTCCCGTCTTCTCCTTTGGGCCGTGTCCCGTTCCCGCGACCGGCGACTGCCCCGCTTCGTGACGCTAGCACGCGCCCCCGCACCGTTGCCTCCTGCCTTTCGCGGCCCCGGGGCGCCCGCGGGCCGCGAGGACGCGAAGGCCCCCGCGGCCGGGTGGCCGCGGGGGCACGGGGCGTCGCTTCGGCCCGGACGGGCCGCCCGTCAGCCCAGGCGGGTCAGCTTGGCCGAGAGGCCCGGCTCGGCCAGGTCGTCCCGCAGGGCCACCGGCACCTTGACCGCGCCGCTGGTGCCGCCGTCTCCGACGGTGAGGGTGCCGACCTTGGTGCCGGCCGGCGCCGTGTGCGGCACCTCGTCCGCGTCGAAGGTCAGCTTCACGGTCAGTCCGGCCCAGCCGACGGCCTTGACGTCCTGCGTCGCGACGACCGGCGTACGGCCGCCGAGGCCGTCGTCGACGTACCCGACGACGCTGCCCTTCTTCAGGATCGTCGACGACCTCAGGGTGTCCTGCGCGGCCCGGATCAGCTTGTCGCTGGAGTCCAGCGCGGCACCGAGGATGGTGTTGTCCGCGCCGCCCGCCGGCTGGCGCACCACGGCACCGACGATGGTCCGGGTCTCGCCGCCGACCTCCTTCTTCGCCGCGAAGACGAGGTTGCCGAGGGCGGAGGTGGTGGTGCCGGTCTTGATGCCGACGACGTCGTTGTGGCCGACCAGGTGGTTCCAGTTGGAGTGGTTGACACCCTTGTAGTCGTCGTACGACATCATCGCGGCGACCTCGCGGAACGCGGGCTCCTTCATCGCCTCCTTGGCCAGCTTCACCTGGTCCACGGCCGTGCTCACCGTCGTGTTGTTCAGCCCCGACGGGTCGGTGTACGTCGTGTTGGTCATGCCGAGGTCCTTCGCGGCGGCGTTCATCTTCGCCACGAACGCCTTCTCGGACCCCGCGTCCCAGCGGGCCAGCAGCCGCGCCACATTGTTCGCGGACGCGATCAGGATGCTCTCCAGGGCCTCGCGCTGGGAGATCGAGTCGCCCGCGGTGACGTTGACCGTCGACTCCTGTCCGGCCTGCGACTGGTCCTCCGCCGCCTGGTCGATCTTGATCTTCGGGCCGTCGGCGCCGCTCTTGAGCGAGTGGTCGCGCAGGATGACGTACGCGGTCATGACCTTGGCCACGCTCGCGATCGGCACCGGCTTCTGGTCGCCGGACGAGCCGAAGGAGCCGATGCCCTGCACGTCGAGCGCGGCCTGCCCGCTGGACGGCCAGGGGATCTCCGGCTTGCCGCCGTCGAACGTGAAGCTGTCCTGCGCCGTGAGGTCGAGGGTGGGCGCGGGCAGCGGGCGCATCGACTGCACGACGCCGAAGACGATCAGCAGCAGGATGACCAGCGGCGTCCAGATCTTGACCCGGCGCACCGTCGTGCGCAGCGGGGTCTCCGGCGGCGGCGGGGTGTTCGTCAGCTCCGCCAGCAGGTCCAGCGGCGGCTTGGGCGGCAGCGGCTGCTGGGTGGTCCGGTCAGGCCCGACGTGCGACCTGGCGGCGGTGACCCCGGTGCGGGGCGCCTGCGACGCCTTGGGCGCCTCGGCGGGGGGCGTCCGGGCCGGCGGGGTCTCCGGGTTCTCCGGGTTCTCCGGGGCCCGCGGGGGCTTGCGGGTCGCCGGATCGTCCGGATTCCGCAGCGCCACGAACTTGCTGGTCCGCTCGGCGTCGTCGCCCGGCCCGGACTGCCCGGCCTTCCCGGCCTTCCCGGCCTTCTTGGACGCGGCGGCGGCGTCGCCCAGCTTCAGCATGGTCGTCGGCTGATCCACGGCGGGCCGCGGCGCCTTGAACACGGCAGTGGGCTGATCGACCGGCGACTCGCGGTCGCCGTCACGGCTGCCCGGCTCGGGGTCGCCGTCACGGCTGCCCGGCTCGGGGTCGTCGTCGCCGCCCGGCTCGGGGTCGGCGTCCGCACCGGAGCCCGCCTTGGCGTCCGGGTCGGCGTCGGCGCCCGCCTTCGCACCCTGGTCGGCGTCCGCGCGCGTCTGCGCGTCCGAGCCCGGCTCCGGGTCGGTTCCCGAGCCCGGCTCCGGGTCGGTTCCCGAGCCCGGCTCCGGCTCGGAGGCAGCGCCGGCGTCGGCACCGGAGTCCAGCTCCGGGTCGGTGTCCGCGCCCGGCTTCGGGTCCGTGTCGGACACCGGCGCCGAGTCCGAGGCCGCCTCCGGGGCGGCGTCCGCGCCGGAAGCGGTGTCGGTCCCCGCCCCCTCGTCCGAGCCGCGGTCCGTAGCGGCGGGGGAGCCCGCCGCCCCACCCGCGTCCGAGTCCGGGCCCGTGCCGGAGGCCGAGGCCGTGTCCGACGCCGGGCCCGTGCCGGAGCCGGGGGCCGGGGCCACGTCCGGGTCCGGGCCTGCGTCCGTGCCGGAGCCCGGGGCCGATGGTGTGCCTGCGGTGGGGTCGTCGTCCGCGGCGCCCTCGGGCTCGCCGACGGGCCGCGGGGCCGTCTCGTCCTCGTGGGTGTCCGCGGCCGTGGCGGCCCGCCGGCCGCCGGACTCGCCGCCGTCCCCGGACGGCTTCTCCGCGTCCTCCAGCCGCGCGTTGGCCGCGGCGCGCTCGTCCGCGGTGGCCACCCAGGCCGCGACGGCGTCCCGCAGCCGGCCGTCCTTGCCGGCGGCGGACTCCACGCGGTCGCCCTCGGACTCCCCGGACGCGTCCGACGGCGTATCGGCCGCCTCGGGCGTCCCGGCGTCGTCGTCACCGCCGGAGGCCTCCGCCTCCGTCTCGCGGACCGACAGCACGCGGGTCGCCGTGTCGACGCCACCGCGGGACCCGGCACCGGACCCCGCGGAGCGCTTCGCGTCCTCCCGTGCCACCGCCAGCCGCGGATCACTCCGCTCGCTCGCCTCGGTCCTGGCTTCGGGAACCGGACCCGCGCTCCCCGACGTCGGTTCTTCCGACGACTCGCGCTGCTTCGAACTGTCGGGGGACTCGCCCGCCACCGATGCCTCCTCCATGCGCCGCACGTCCTGTGCGCGCTACCGAACCCGTACCGAAACCATTTACCAGTGTCCTGTGTACGGGTGGAACCCACGCGGAAGACGAGAACGACATACCTACTGGTTCCACTACGAAGCGGTCACGCACCCTCGACAGACCAATGTGAGAGGGGTCACCCTGTCTGTCATCCACGCGGGGAGGCATGGATGGGCAGGAGCCGCAGAACACTTCCGGAGGAGCTTCTGCTGCTGGCGTTGGACCCGACCACGGGCACCACCGCACAGCCGCAGTCGCTCGACCTCGGTCTGGCCGGAGCACAGCTGGTGGAGCTGGCGCTGGCCGGACGGATAGCCCCAGACGGGGATCGTATCGCCGTGGTGGCCCCACGGCCGACAGGAGATCCAACACTCGACTGCGCGTTGGAGTTGTTGCGAAGGCGTGGCGCTCCCGTACGGGCGGTCAACTGGATTGGCGGGCCCCGCCTGGGGCTGCGCCAGACCTACCTCTCGCATCTGGAGCGATGCGGCATGGTGCATGCCGTGGAGGGCCAGATGTGCGGGGTGCTGCCGACGACTCGCTACCAGGCGACGGACACGGCGATCAGCAGGGAGATCAAGGCCCGGCTGGACTCGGCGATCCGCACCGGCGTCCCGCCGGACCCGCGGACCGCGGCGCTCGCCGCGCTGGCCCACGCGGTCGGACTCGGCAAGCACCTCTATCCGGGCAACGAAGGACGCTCGTCGCGGTCCCGGCTGCGGGACCTCATCAGGCACGACCCCATGGGCGGTCTGGTGGCGCACGCGGTGATGGACGTCCAGAACGGCGCTGCGGCACAGCCACGCCGCAGTCAGGCCCCGGCCGGCCGCCAGGCCCCGGGACCGGGAGCCAGGCCCGCCCCGGAACCCGCCCGCGGCGTTCCGGCGCAACCGCGCCACGGGTCGATGGCGCGGGCGGTAGCCCACTAGCCACCGCCGCAGGCCGGAAGACCGCACCACCGCACCACCGCACCGCACCACAGCACGACCGCACCGCCGCACCGCCAGTCCCCAAGCCCGGTCACGGGAGCCGCAGGTCCGCGCGGGGCGGCGGAACCGACCGTGTGTCCGGCCCGCCCGGACCGCGGAAAGGTTCCGCCACCCCGCGCGGCCGCATGTGGGGGTGGCGTTCCGAACTGGCGTGTACGCGGCGCATATCGACCGTTTCCCAGCGGTAGAAAGCACCTTGGTGGCAGTCTGCTCAGCAGCAGATACACAAAGTGGCAAGTATGAGTCACCCAGCCGGAGGTGCGCGTCCCGTGGCGTCGAGTGTCAATCCCACCGTAAGGCGGCGTCGGCTGGGCCAGGAGCTGCGCCGGCTCCGTGAGCTGAAGGGCATGACGGCCGAGGAGGTCGCCGAGCGGCTGCTGGTCTCCCAGTCGAAGATCAGCCGCCTGGAGAACGGCAGGCGCAGCATCAGCCAGCGGGACGTCCGCGACCTGTGCGGGGTGTACGAGGTCGAGGACCAGCGCATCGTCGACTCGCTGATGCAGATGGCGAAGGACTCGCGCCAGCAGGGCTGGTGGCACGCCTTCGGGGGACATCCCGTACAGCGTCTACATCGGCCTGGAGACCGACGCGGAGTCGCTGCGGACCTACGAACCCCAGATCATCACCGGCCTGTTGCAGACCCGCCCCTACGCCGAGGCCCTCATCCAGGGCGCGTTGCCCGAGACGTCGGTGGCCGACGTGGAGAAACGGGTGCAGGTCCGCATACGGCGGCAGGAGCGCATCTCCGCCGACCACAACCCGCTGCGGCTGTGGGTCGTCCTCGACGAGGCCTGCCTGCACCGGGTGGTGGGCAGCAGGCAGGTGATGCGGGAGCAGCTGGAGCACGTCGCCGAGATGTCGCAGCTGCCGCACATCACCGTGCAGGTGCTGCCCTTCGACGTCGGGGCGCACCCCGGTATCAACGGCCAGTACTCCATCCTGGAGTTCGCCGACACGGCCGACTCCAGCGTGGTGTACATCGAGGGCGTGACCAGCGACCTGTATCTGGAGAAGGCGCCGGACGTGCAGAAGTACACGGTGATGTACGAGCACCTGCGGGCCCAGGCCCTGAACGTGGAGCAGTCGCGGCAGCGCATCGAGGACGTGGCGAAGGAATACGCGCGACTGAGCCGTTGAAGCCCGAGAAACCGGGCGAAGGCGGGATAGTACACCCCTGCCCCGATGCACCGGAAGACTCACCTGGAATATGCCATCCGGTCGAGTGAATGCCTGCTCCGTGCGGGGAGGCCAGCGAGTAGCGTCGATCACGCCAAAGATCAAACGTCATTGGCGTAAACCACACTCGCGACTCGCCATCGGAGCAGACATGGCAATTCTTCAGGGCGCCCAGGAATCGTGGACCAAGTCCTCCTACTCCGGAGGGAACGGCGCGTGCGTCGAGGTCCGGTCACCGGTCGTGGCGGCGCTCGCCGTCCGCGACTCCAAGGTGACTGAGGGCCCGGTCCTCGCGTTCCCCGCCGACGCGTGGACCGCCTTCGTGACGTCGGTCAAGGAGTAACGCCGCCACGCCTCACCCGCCGGTACCACCGACGGAGCCCTCTCGACCAGTTCGCCGACCTTGCCGAGAGGGTGCCCGTCGGCCCGGATCAGCTCAGCTCACCGGGAACGCCACGTCGCACACCGGGTCCTCGGGGCCCGCTGCCTCCCAGTCGGCGAAGTACACCTCGCGGCACGGCCCGGCCACCGTCAGTCCCTGCGCGGCGATCCACTCCTCCACCGCCCCGAAGGCGGCCAGGATCTGCGGGTACGCCACCTGGGCCTTGGTGATCCGGGTGTAGGCCAGCCGGCCGGCCGGCTCCACCCGTACCCGCGTCTGCCACGCCCGTCCCCGCTCCCCGCTCCACGCCCGCGCGGCCGCCTCGTCGGCGACCGGCACGCAGGACTCGGCCGGGCCGTCGCTCTCCATCGACACGTCCGAGTGGTAGACGACGTACGGCGCCGCCGTCACGCCCCCGCAGCCCCGGGCTGCCTCCTCCAGACGCCCCAGCGAGGCCCCGATCCACGCCGGCAGCTCACTCGCCAGCGTGTGCCGGGTCTCACTGAGCACCACGTGCTCGGGCACGTCCACCGTCTCGACCACGAACTTTCCGTACACCTCGGAGTCCCTTCCCGACAGTCGTCCACGGAGGTACTCGACGAGCGTGCGCTGCCCGGCCACCCGGGTCTCCACGTCCGCCCAGTAGGCGTCGAGCAGACCGGCGGCGCGGCCGCCGTCCGCCCCGACCACCTCGGCGATCCGGGCGAGCGGCATGTCCAGCCGGCGCAACAGGGCCACGAGCCGGGCGCGTTCGGCCTGTCCGGCGCGGTAGTAGCGGTAGCCGGTGGCCCCGTCCACGTGGGCGGGCGCCAGCAGGCCCAGCCGGTCGTACAGCCGCAGTGCCTTGGCCGACAGCCGGGCCCGCGCGGCGAACGCGCCGATGGTCAGCAACTCGTCGTCGCACACCTCGTCCACGCCGCCGTCCACGTAGTCGTCCACGCCGTCATCCTCCGTCGCCGGGCGGCTGTTCCGCCCGGTGACGGGGACGATCGGCCTTCCCCCAGGGGCAAGGTCAACCGGCGAGGCGTTCCTCGACGGCCGCCACGACCTCGGCCGCCTCCGGCTCGGTCTGCGGCGAGAAGCGGGCGGCGACCCTGCCGTCCCGGCCGATCAGGAACTTCTCGAAGTTCCAGCGGATGTCCCCGCTGTGGCCCTCGGCGTCCGCGAAGCCGGTCAGCCGGTCGTACAGCGGGTGCCGGCCCTCCCCGTTGACCTCGACCTTCTCGGTCATCGGGAAGGTGACCCCGTACGTCGCCGAGCAGAACTCGGCGATCTCGTCGGCGCTGCCCGGCTCCTGGCCCATGAACTGGTTGCAGGGCACGCCCAGCACGGTGAACCCCTGCTCCGCGTACCGCGCGTGCAGTCGCTCCAGGCCGGAGTACTGCGGGGTCAGCCCGCACTTGGAGGCCACGTTGACCACCAGCACGACCCGGCCGGCGTACTGGGAGAGGTCGGCGGTCCCGCCCTGGAGGGCGCCGATCTCGACGTCGAGGGGGAGGCTGTCGTCGTTCCGCGTGTTCGCTGAGGTCGTCATGCACCGGATGCTAGCCCGGCACCCCCGGCCCCCTCCCGCTGCCCATGCCCGCCTCGACGAGCACCTCCCCGGCCGGTGTCCGCGAGTACAGCACCGAGCGGCCCGCGCGCCGCCGCTCCACCAGGCCCGCGTCGAGCAGCACCCGCAGATGCCGGCCGACCGACCCGAGGCCCTGGCCGGTCACGCCGACCAGCTGGCTGGTGCTCATGGGGGTGCCGAGCAGCGTCAGCACGCCCGCGCGGGCCGGGCCGAGCAGCGCGCCGAGGGCGGCGGGCACGTGCCGGGCACCGTCGTCCGCGAGGGCGCCCGCGCACGGGTAGACCACCGCGTACCGCTCGGGTTCCTCCCAGGCCACCCAGCCGTGCCGCTGCGCGGTGATCGGGACGAGGATCAGCTCCGCCCCGGACAGTTCGCGCGGCGGGTACGGGTTCAGGTTGATCTGGAGCCGGTTGTCGCCCAGCCAGCGGGTGCCCGGCCGCAGGTCGTCCAGCACCGTCGCCCAGCCGCCCCGGCTCACCTGCGCGGTCCGTGCGACGACGTCCGCCTCCAGGACCCGGCGGCGCCGGTCCCAGTCCGGCCGTACCGCCTCGGCCCAGACCTCCTCGAGCAGCGTGGCGGCCCGCTCCGGCAGGTCGTCGCGGTCCAGGGCGGCCGGGAGCGTGCCCCCCAGGGAGACGGCCAGGTCGGCGCGCGCCACGTCGGGCCGGGTCGCCCGGATCCGTGCGACGCCCTCCGCGAAGCCGACGCCCTCGGCCGGGGCGGGGGTGAGGAAGTCGGCGTTCCACTCCCGGCCCAGGCCCGAGGCCACCAGCAGCGCGGTCACCGGGTCGGCCGCCATGCGGCGCAGATGGGCGGGCCGGTGGGTGGCGAGCCAGGCCCGCTCACCGGGGTGCCCGGCCACTCCCGCGTGCAGCAACTTCAGACAGGCGAGGGTCTCGTCGAGCGGCGAGACGACGAAACGGCTGCGCGCGAGGGTGTCGGCGTTGATCTCCCACCAGCCCATACGGTCCCCGTCCTCCGCACCTTTCGCCTCGGCGCGAAACAATAACGGCCGCGCCCGGCTCCGCCCCACACTCCCCGCATGCCGGACACCGCCCGCAGGACCTACGCCGACCTCTTCCGCACGCCCGAGTTCAGCCCCCTCTTCCTCTCCTCCTCCGCCAACATCGCCGCCCAGACGGTGAGCGGCCTCGCGCTCGGCACCCTGGTGTTCCGGGCGACGAACTCGCCGCTGCTGTCCGCGGTCAGCATGTTCGGCCCGGCGCTCGCCCAGGTGCTGGGCGCCACGCTCTTCCTCTCCGGCGCCGACCGGCTGCCGCCGCGCGCGACGCTGGCGGGCCTCTCGCTCTGCTTCGCGGCCGCCACCGCGGCCCTCGCGCTGCCCGGCCTGCCGGTGTGGGCGATGCTCGTCATCGTCCTCGTCGAGGGGCTGATCGCCTCGCTCGGCGGCGGGGTCCGCTGGGGCCTGCTGACCGAGATCCTCGCCAAGGACGGCTACCTGACGGGGCGTTCGCTGTTCAACATGATGAGCGGCGTCATGCAGATCGCCGGATACGCGGCCGGGGGCGTCCTGGTGACCCTGCTGTCGCCGCGCCTGTGCCTGCTGCTCGCGGCCGCCCTGTACGGCACCTCGGCCGCCCTCGCGCTCCGCCTGACCCGCCGCCCGCCCCGGGTCTCCGGCCGCCCCTCCGTCACGGCCACCCGGCGGGCCAACGCCCTGCTCTGGTCCGCCCGTCCGCGCCGCCACGTGTACCTGGCCCTGTGGATCCCCAACGGCCTCGTCGTCGGCTGCGAATCGCTGTTCGTCTCCTACGACCCGCGCGCCGCGGGCACGTTGTTCGCCTGCGGCGCGCTGGGCATGCTCACCGGGGATGTCACGATCGGCCGGCTGGTGCCCGCCCGGCTGCGCCCGCGCCTCGGCGTCCCGCTCCTGGTGCTGCTGGCGGCCCCGTACCTGGTCCTCTTCCTGCGCCCGCCGCTGCCGTTGACGGCCGTACTGGTCGGCCTGGCGTCGGTGGGCTTCGGCGCGAGCCTGGTGCAGCAGGAGCGCCTGGTCGCCCTCACGCCCGAGGAACTCTCCGGGCACGCCCTCGGTCTGCACTCCGCGGGGATGCTCACCCTTCAGGGCCTCGCCGCGACCCTGGCCGGCACGGTGGCCCAGTTCACCTCACCGGCGACGGCCATGTCGGTGATGGCGCTCACCTCGCTCGCGGTGACGCTGACACTGACGGTGGCGAGCCGCCGGGACGCGCCCGACGGGGGGCTGCTGCCCAGGCGGGCGGCCATACGGTCCGCGTGAGGCGCCGGTCCGCGAGAGGTACCGGTCCGTGCGACGTGCCGGTCCGGTGGCGCGACTCGGCTTCGACCGGGCCGAGGACCGCTCGGGAACTCCGAGCGGTCAGGCGTGACGGTGCTCAGGCGTGGCGCGCACCGGCCGACGCCATGCCGAGCCAGGTGTGCGGGTTGCCCTCCCAGCACCAGCCGAGCTTCGGGGCGCGCTTGCTGATCCAGAGCGCCGGGACCCGTCGGTCGCCGCACCGTGAACCGCCCAGCGAGAAGCACTTGTTCTTGACCAGGACCTCCGGGACCTGGGTCAGCACGGCGACGCCCTCCTCGATGGTGAGCGGCGTGCGGCCCCGCCCGGCGACGGTGGCCATCGCGTCGGCCGGCACGACCCCGCAGAACTCCTCCCCGCGCTCGACGTCGAACAGCAGGTGGACGCCGTCCGGTCCGGGCGGCAGGGCCGGCCCGGTGGCGACGAACCGTTCCAGGGAGCCCGGTTCGAAGGTGCGGTCGACGAACCCGGGCAGCCGGCCGCCGTGCAGGGTGGTCAGCGGCACGGTCCGTTCGACCGGGGCGAGTTCGCGTCCGACGACCAGGACGAAGGGGATCCGGCCGGTGACGGCGGGCTCCTGTCCCGCGTACGCCGCGGAGTCCGTGCGGGCCACGGCCTCGGCGCGCAGCGGCGCCACCAGTTCGGCGAACCGGTCCGGGGTGCGGCCGGACAGCGCCGGGTAGCCGAGCGAGACGAGGGTGCGGACCTGCCGGTCGAACTCGGCGGCGGCGTCGAAGACGGGGGAGTGCGTCGGGTCGGTCAAGCGGATGCTTCCTTCCGTGGGGACACGCGGATGCTGCGCGAGGGGGTGCCGCACACCGGGTCGGGGACGGCACCCGGAGCGGGCGCGGGGTGTGGGATCGGGGGCGGCGCCGGTCAGGACGGGACCTCGATCCTGGCCAGGGAGCCGGTCTCCAGGGCGCACCACAGGGCGCCGCCGTGTGCGGCGATGCCGTGCGGCTCGCTGTCGGCGCGGGAGAGGGCGTACGAGGTGACGCCGCCGTCGGTGGTGATCCGGCCGATCCGGCCACTGCCCCACTCGGTGAACCAGAGCGCCCCGTCGGGCCCCGGCGTGACCGCGTGCGGCCCGGCCGCGGGGTCGGACAGCGGGTACTCGGTGATGTCGCCGGCCACGGTGATCCGGCCGATCCGCCCGGCCCCGATCTCGGTGAACCACAGGGCGCCGTCGGGCCCCGCGGCGATGCCCACCGGTGCGGCGCCCTCCGTCGGCAGCGGGAACGCGGTGCCGTGGCCGTCGGTGGTCAGCCGCCCGACGGCGTTGCCCTGGTTGAGGGTGAACCACAGGGCGCCGTCCGGCCCGGTCGTGAGGGCGGACGGGAAGGCGCCGGGCGCCGCGTACTCGGTGACGTCGCCCTCCACCGTGACGCGGCCGACGCGGTCGGCCGCGGAGAGCGTGAACCACATGGCCCCGTCCGGCCCGGCGGTGATCCCGAACGGTCCGCCCTCGGGGGTGAGGGGCGCGAAGGAGGAGTAGTCGCCGTCCGGGGTGATCCGGCCGATGCGGTGCGTCCGGTACTCGGTGAACCACAGGGCTCCGTCGGGCCCGCACGCGATCACGGTCGGCCCCTCGCCGACCGGATGGACGGTGACCCGCCCGCCGTCCGGGTCCCTGCGGCCGACGGCGCCCCGGTGGACGAGGGTGAACCACAGGGCGCCGTCCGGTCCCTCGGTGAGCGCGTACGGGCCGGCGTCCGCGTCGCCGACCGTGAACTCGCGTACGGAGTCGGTGTCGTGCCTCTCGTTGAATTCGTTCATCGGGAGAAAGGTATGCTGAGGCTATTCTGGCTGTCAACATAAAAATACTACCGAGGTAAGATTCGCCCATGGACCCGAACGACGCCCCGGCGCTGGGCCTGCGCGAGGCCAAGAAGCGCGAGACGCGGCAGCTGATCTCCGACCACGCCACCAGGCTCTTCATGGAGCGCGGCTTCGAGCACACGACGATCGCCGAGATCGCCGACGCCGCCCGCGTCGCCAAGAAGACGGTGACGAACTACTTCCCGCGCAAGGAGGACCTGGCCCTGGACCACCAGGACGAGTTCGTCGCCGCCCTGGCCACCACCGTGACGGCACGCGGAGCCGACGAGACCCCCCTGGCGGCGCTGCGCCGCGCCTTCCTGGCGGCCGTGGCGGCCCAGGACCCGGTCGCGGGCTTCGCCGGCCCGGCCTTCATCCGCATGATCGCGGACAGTCCCACCCTCGCCTCGTGTCTGCGCGGCCTGCACGACCGTCGGGAGGAGGCGCTGGCCGCGGCCCTGGCCGACACGACGGGCGCCCCGCCCGACGACATCACCCCCCGCACGGCCGCGACCCTGCTGGGCGGCGTCCACCGCGTCCTGTTCACCCGCATCCAGGAACTGACCCTGGCGGGGCGCACCAACCCGGAGATCGCCGAGGTGCTGGCACGGGAGGCACCCCGGGCCTTCGACCTGCTGACCCCGGCCCTCGCGGAGTACGGCCGCCGCGCCCAGGGCACGCCGTGGGGGCCGGGCTGCCGCCGGCCCTCCCCGGGGCTGGTCAGCGGCCCTGCCGGTGACGGGAGTTGAGGCGGGCGGCCTGGCGTGTCAGGTGGTCGCGTTCGGCGATGTCGGACGCCTTGCGGGCCGCCTCGGCGTACAGCCGCGCCGCCGTGTCCAGGTCGCCGTCACGCTCGCGCAGGTACGCCGCAACCGCCGTGTACCGGGGCAGCGCGTCGTCCAGCGCGGCGAGCGCCGCCAGCCCGGCGCGCGGTCCGTCGGCCTCCCCGACGGCGACCGCGCGGTTGAGCCGGACGACGGGGTTGTCGGTCAGGCCCGCGAGCTCGTCGTACCACTCCACGATCTGCACCCAGTCGGTCTCCCCGGCGGTGGGCGCGTCGGCGTGCAGGGCGGCGATGGCGGCCTGGGCCTGGAACTCGCCCAGCCGGTCCCGGGCGAGCGCCGCCTGCAGAATCCGTACCCCCTCGGCGATGGACGCGGTGTCCCACCGGCCGCGGTCCTGCTCGGCGAGCGGCACCAGACTGCCGTCGGACGCGGTCCGGGCGGCTCGCCGCGCATGGTGGAGCAGCATCAGCGCCAGCAGCCCCGACACCTCCGGATGGTCGACCGAGGCCGCCAGCTGCCGGGTGAGCCGGATGGCCTCGGCGGCGAGGTCGACGTCACCGGAGTAGCCCTCGTTGAAGACGAGATAGAGGACGCGCAGCACGGTGCCGACGTCGCCGGGCCGGTCGAACCGGACGCCGGAGACGGTGCGCTTGGCCCGGCTGATGCGCTGCGCCATGGTCGCCTCGGGCACCAGGTAGGCACGGGCGATCTGCCGGGTGGTCAGCCCGCCGACCGCGCGCAGGGTGAGCGCGACGGCGGAGGACGGCGTCAGCGAGGGGTGCGCGCACAGGAAGTACAGCTGGAGCGTGTCGTCCACGTCCGGGGCGGGCCCGGGCGCCGGCTCCTCCTCGACGCGGTCCTCGCGCCGCCGGCGGGCGGTCTCGGCGCGGGTCGCGTCGAGGAACCGCCGCCAGGCCACGGTGACCAGCCACCCCTTCGGGTCCCGGGGCGGGTCGGCCGGCCAGGCGCGGACCGCCTCGACCAGCGCGTCCTGGACCGCGTCCTCGGCCGCCGCGAAGTCGGCTCCGCGGCGGACGAGGGCGGTCAGCACGCCGGGCGTGAGGCTCCTGATCAGGGCCTCGTCCATCGGCGGGATCACTCCGTGACGGTCGGGTGCGCGCCCATGAACGGACGCAGCTCCAGCCACTCGTGGATCGGCTTCCCGCCCGCCCCCGGGGCGGCGGACAGCTCCCCGGCCAGCTCGACGGCGCGCTCGTAGCCGTCGACGTCGATCACCATCCAGCCGGCGATGAGGTCCTTGGTCTCGGCGAACGGCCCGTCGGTGACCGGCGGCTTCCCCTCACCGTCGTACCGCACCCAGGTGCCCTCGGGGGCGAGTGCCTGTCCGTCGACGAACTCGCCGGTCTTCTCGAGCCGGGCGGCGAAGTCGTTCATGTACTGGATGTGCGCCGAGATCTCGTCCGGCGTCCACTGGTCCATGGGCACGTTGTTGGCCGGGTCCGGGGCGCCACGGTAGTGCTTGAGCAGCAGGTACTTGGCCATGATGCGTCTCCTAGGTGCTGGTGCGGCCATTGTGGCCTCGTTCACCCCTGGGACGGAGCCGGAACCTCGTTCTCGACACGGCCGGACGGCCGGGCGGCAATTATTTCCGGGACTTCTTGTCGACCTCGTCCGCCGCCGCCGTCCTCTGCTCCAGGACCCCTTCCACGCCGTGCAGGAAGGTCTCGGACACCAGCTCCGGATCGAAGAGGCACCCGGCGGCCATCGCGCCGTCCCGGAGCATGACGAGGTGCCGCCCGGCGGCATCGGCGGGCACGTCGCCGTCGCCGACCCGTGCCAGCAGCTCCGTGACGGTGTCCAGGAACCACTGCCGGTGGGCCAGCACCGCGCGGTGCACCGGGTGGGCGGGGTCGGGGTACTCGGCCACGGCGTTGAGGAAGGCACAGCCGCGGAAGCCGGGCGACCGGATCCCCTCGACGATGGACCGGGCGACGGCCCGGACCTGGCCGACGGCCGAGGGCGTACTGCCCATGGCCGCGGCCACCTGCTCCCGGATCCCCTGGTCGGCCTGGTCGAGGTAGGCGAGGACGAGGTCTTCCTTGCCGGAGAAGTGCCGGTACAGCGTGGCCCGGGTGACCTGCGCCTCGGCGGTGATCCGGTCGACGCCGACGGAGTGGATCCCCTCGGCGTAGAAGATCTTCGTGGCGGTACCGAGCAGCCGGGCTCGCGCGGCGGAGGTGTTGCGGGCTTCTGTGCTCGGACTCATGGGGCCAGCGTATCAAGGCGCTGAGGGAGAACGTTCGGTCTTGACAGCGATGGCGGGAGGCCGTTGACTGCACGACGAGACCGAACGTTCTCCCTCTCTCACTCTCGCTGCATCCGCACCGCATTGGTCACCGCACGCCTCACCGAAAGGCACTCCCGTGGACACCCTCGTCGTCGCATCGCCCGCCGGCCTCCCCGCCACCCTCCGGAAGCTGTACTTCCTCCGCTTCGCGTTCGCCGCCGTATGGGCCGCCCTGCTCTTCGCCACCGCCGACACGCTGGGCCCGCTGAGCACGACACTCCTGCTGGTCTACCCGCTGTTCGACGTGGCGGCCGCGGTCGTCGACGTCCGGTCGGCGAGGGCGGACGGCGCACCGGTCGCACCCCTGTACGCGAACATCGCGATCAGCTCCCTGACGGTCCTCGCCCTCGCCCTCGCCGCGACCTCGGGCATCCCCGCCGTCCTGCGCGTCTGGGGCGCGTGGGCCGTCACCGCGGGAATCGTCCAGCTCGTCGCGGGCGCCGTCCGCCGCCGACTGGGCGGGCAGTGGGCGATGATCGTCAGCGGCGCCATCTCGACGCTCGCCGGCATCTCGTTCGCCACGCAGGCCGGCGCCGACGACCCGTCGCTGGGCAGCCTCGCGGGCTACGCCTTCCTCGGCGGCGTCTTCTTCCTGGCCTCCGCCCTCCGCCTCACCCGCGGGGCACGCCGCCCGGCCTGAGAGGCGGACGGAGCGGACGGAACCGGGGTTGTCCGGCGCACGGTCGGCCAGGAAGATCGTCGTTCGTGCGCATCGACGAACTCAACGCCCATGAACGCCGGTTGTGGGACGCCTTCTCGCAAGGCCGCCGCCTCGACGTGTCCGACGACCCGGCCGCGCCGGACCCGGTGATCCGATCGGACGTCGTCGCGGCACTGCTGCTGGGCGCCCACGCCGAGCCCGCCCCCGGCGACCGCCCCGCGCTGCGTCTGACCGGTGCGCACATCACGGGCCGCCTGGACCTCGGGTTCACCGACGTCGCGGCACCGATCCACCTGACCGACTGCCGCTTCGACGAAGCACCGCTGCTGCAGGGCGCCCGGACCCGGCAGTTGGTCCTCACGGACTGCACGCTGCCCGGCCTGGTGGCCGACACGGCGCAGATCGACGGGCGCCTGGTCGTCACCCACTGCCGCCTGACCGGCCCCCTGGTCCTCAACCGCGCGCAGATCAACGGGGACCTGGACCTGCGCGAGACGGCGATCGGCTTCCCCGCGGGCGAGGCCGTATCGGCCAACCACGCCCATGTGGGCGGCGACGCGCTTTGCGCGAACCTGGCCGTCGAGGGGACGTTCCGCCTCTCCGGCGCGTCCATAGACGGCGAGTTCGACCTGGAGGGCGCCTCGCTCCGCGCCCCCGGCCGTCACGCCCTGGACGCCTACCACGTCCGTGTCGCCGAGGACTTCACCTTCCACCCCGGCTTCAGCGCCGAGGGCCGGATCATCCTCTCCGGGGCCACCGTCGCGGCGGCCATCGGCTTCTGCGGGGCCCGGCTGAGCAACCCGGGCGACACCGCCCTGGAGGCGGTGGACGTCACCGTCGACCGCAACTTCGACCTGGGCCTCGGCCTCACGGTCGACGGCGCGGTGAAACTCGACGGCACACGCGTGGGTACGGAACTGAGCTTCCGCGACGCCGAACTGACCCACGGGGACGGCACCGCCCTGTCCCTGCGGGCGGTCCAGGCCCGGGAGACGGACCTGCGCACCCGCCGGCCGGTCGACGGAGCGGTGGACGCCCGCAACGCCCGACTCGGCACGCTGTACGACGACCGGGACACCTGGCCCACCGACCTCCGCCTGGCCGACGCGACGTACGAGACCCTCGCGTTCCCGCTCCCCGCCGCGGAACGGGTCCGCTGGATCCGCCGCACGACCGGCGACTACCTCCCCCAGCCGTACGAGCAACTGGCGGCGACCTACCGGCGTCTCGGCCACGAGGACGAAGCCCGCACGGTCCTGCTGGCCAAACAGCGCCACCGCCGTGCCACCCTCCCCGCGCACACCCGCCTGTGGGGCCACGCCCAGGACCTGTCCGTCGGCTACGGCTACCGCCCCCTCCGCGCAGGCCTGTGGCTCCTGGCCCTGCTCGCCTGCGGGTCCCTCTACTTCGCCCTGCACACCCCGGCCCCCCTCGACCCCGGCAAGGCACCGCCCTTCAACGCCGTCTTCTACACCCTCGACCTCCTCGTCCCGATCATCACCTTCGGCCAGGAGCCGGCCTTCGCCCCACACGGCCCCGGCCAGTGGCTGTCCTACACCCTGATAGCGGCGGGCTGGATCCTGGCCACGACGGTCACCGCGGGCATCTCCCGCGCGGTGACCCGGCAGTGACCGGCGGCCTGCGCGCTGCCGGGGCCGGCCGGCCCGCCGTGAATCTGCCGGCGAGTGTCACCCACCGACCCGTCCGGCCGTGATCTGTTGGCCGCGCGTGGTGTCGACGACGATGGGGATGCCGTCGGGGATCTCGCCCTCCAGGTCGTTCAGCAGGCTCTTGATCGGCGGCAGTTCATCGGGTCCGCGCACGTGGATGTACAGGGTCCTGGACTGCGTGTCGACGCTGGTGACCGTCGCGCCGGGGCTGTGGGTGAGCCACCGCTCGGCGGCGCTCTTGGCCCTGAGGGTCCAGGTGTTGAGCAGCACGGTGGCGACCGTGTTGGCGGCCAGGGGGAGCAGTACGGCCGTGAAGAGCAGCCCGAGCATGACGTAGGCGCGCCGTGGCCCGCGGTGGGCGCGCCGGCCGGCGGTCCCGGCGTAGGCGAGGACGGTGAAGACGACCATGCCGGCGAAGACGAGGGCGAAGAGGTTGGAAAGGAACAGCACCAGGGCGCCCAGCGCCGGCCACCAGGCTGCCTGGCCGGCGCAGACGCCGGTGACGACGAGGGGCGGCACGAGCGAGATCGCGATGGCCACCCCCGGCAGTACGGCGGCGACGTCCCTGCGGGCCAGTGCCACGGCCCCGGCGAAGCCCGTGGCCAGGGCGGAGACCAGGTCGAGCAGTCCCGGGGAGGTCCGGCCGGAGATCTGGCCGTTGGTCAGCAGGTCGTAGGACTGCGGCACCACCAGTGAGGCCACCGCCCCGACCAGCATCACCAGCAGGCACCCGAGGCCCACGAAGGCGGCGGCGGTGGCGCGGCGGCGCTGTACGGCACCGAGGGCGATACCCATGATCGGGGTGGAGAGCGGAGCGATGATCATCGCCCCGATGACGGTGGCGGTGGAGTCGGTCAGGATCCCGCACGCCGCGATGACCGCGGACAGCGTGAGCATGGTCCAGAAGGCCGACTGCTTCGACCGGCTGTCCCCGTACGAGAGATCGAGGTCCTGCTGGAGCTCGTCCAGAGATCGGCGTTGCCGGTCCGGCAGGACCATGGCACGGAGTTGCCCGGGCATGCCCTCAGTATCGTGACCAGGCCTGTCTCCGGCCCGCAGGAACACGACTCCGCGGGACGGCGGAGTGATACCCGGGTCTCGCGGTGAGCCGCGGGCACGGGCCGGTGCGGGGCGGACGCGCTCGGTGTCCGCCCCGCACCGGCCTGGTGCGGTCAGCCCTTGCCGAGCAGTTCGTTCATCTGCTCGATCTCCGCGCTCTGCGAGTCGATGATCTCTCCGGCCATCTTCTTGGCCGGTCCGTAGGCGCCGTCGGCCTGCTCGGTCCTCGCCATCTCGACCGCGCCTTCGTGATGCTTGATCATCATCTGCGTGAAGGCGGTGTCGAACGCCTTGCCCGAGGAGTTCTCCAGCTCGGTCATCTCCTCGCCCGTCATCATGCCGCCCATGTCGTGCGTGGAGTGGTCCATGGCACCCTCGGCGGGCACGTCCTCGCCCCAGGAGGCCAGCCAGCCGGAGAGCGTCCTGATCTCCGGGTCCTGGGCCTTCTTGATGCCGGCGGCGAGCTTCTTCACCTCGGCCGACCCCGCACGGTCGGGCGCGAGGTCGGCCATCTCGACGGCCTGGCGGTGGTGGGGGATCATCCCCGTCGCGAAGGCGACGTCGGCAGCGTTGTGCTGCCCCTGCGATGCCGATGCCGATGCCGACGCGGACGCCGGGGCGGACGAGGAGGCGGTGGCGGCGTGGCCGCCGTGTCCGGCCGAGCCGTCGTCGTCGCCGTTGCCACCGCAGGCGGCCAGGACGAGTGCTGCCGCACCTGCGGCAGTCACGGCGGCGGTACGGCGGACGAGGGAACGCTTGCGGATCATGGTGGTGCAACTCCTTGACGCGAGCCGTTTCGCGGCACGCGGTGGAAACGGATGTGGAGTGTGCGAAGGCACGGCACCCGGCACCGGCAGACACCGGGCACACGGGCGCCTGCGGGTCGCTCTATATCCGCAGGAGTTGCAGTTCGGAGAGGTCGGGCGGAGCGCGGCCGTCGTGCGGCGACCGCGGGGACACCGCACCGGGCGCCACGGCCGCAGGCACGCTCAGCAGGGCGCCGGTCAGCGCGGGCGGTGTGTACGCCGAACCGACGCCGGCGGCCGCACACGTCCCATCGGCATGATCGAGGTGACCCGCTCCGCCATCCGTGTGCGTACACCCCCCGTCCGCGTGCGGAACCCCGTCCGCCGCGGCCATCACCATCTCGTGCCCAGCACCCGCCCGCACCGCCGACGTCCCACCGGGAGCAAGACCGTGCATCCCCAGCACCCCGGCCAGCACCGCAAGCACCAGCACCGCGAACAGCCGCCCGCCTGGGCGGCTGCTCGATCGGATGCTCCTGGACACGGGCCCATCGTAAGGGCTCTCTGCGAAAGCGCAGGTGCGACGCCGCGCCCGGCACCGAGGGCATCGCGTCGCGTTGCCTCAACTACCCTGCGGGCGTGGACTGGTTCATCGCCCTGGCCATCGCTGTCCCCTTCGTCGCTCTGGGCACAGCCATCGTCCGGGACTACCGAGGGTTCCGGAGCAGCCTCTATCAGTCCGGCATCGGGCCACCGTCCCAGGCAGCCGAGCGACGCTACGGGGGCGTCACACGGCTGGTTGGCTGGACCTTCATCGTGCTTCCGCTGTATCCGCTCGTGGTCGAGACGATCCGCCTGTTCCTGTAAGCGTCTCCGCCATCGCCCCCACCCACCACTACGGTCCCGCAGTCGGCCACGGCTCACGACAAAGGACCGGTCCGAGGGGATCAAGCCACTGAACTGGTCCCGAGTGGGACGGTCCTGCGGTGGTGGTGAGGCAGCCGACCCTTGTCGCACCCCGGGTCGCGGCCTTTACCGTGCGGACGACCTCACCACTCGGCACGGTACGCCTTCTGATCCGTAGCTCAATGTGGATCGGCCCGACCGGTCGTATGGGGACATGCATCGGCTCGGTGCGGCTGCCGTAGGACAGGTCTGGTCGTTGTGGATGCTGTATTTCGCTGCTGTACAGCCGGAGCAGTCGACCTCCGTGGAGACCTGGAACGGCGACGGTCTCGACACCTTCCTCGGCTCGCTTGCCGAGGACTTCCGGGGGCTGGGAAGGCACACGTACCCGGCACTCCCTGTGCTTTGACCTGAAACTCTCAGCGGAGCACCGTGGTAGCCACGTCGAACTGACCTGGGGCATCCACGATCGGGCGCCCTCCGAGGAATGGCACTTCGAGACCACTACGGCGCGGCATGGGGCTCCGCCGGGGAGAGATCATCGGCCTGCGCTGGTCGGAACTCGACCTCGACAACCGCGTTCTCTACGTCCGCCAGCAGACGCAGCGTCGGCGGTGTCCTCTACGACGACGATCCCAAGAGTCGCCGTCGCCGGGCCGTCCCGCTGCCCGCCCTCTGCATCGCGCCCCTGCGCTGGCACCGGATGCGGCAGGCGGCTGCTCGGGTCAAGGCGGGGGAGCAGTGGCAGGAGTCGGGCTACATCTTCACCACCCGCACCGGCCGCCAGGTCGAGCCGCGGAACGTCTACCGCTCCTTCACCCGCGTCGCCCAGTCCGCCGGCCTCCGCGTCATCCGGTTGCTCGACGCCCGGCACGGCACCGCCACGCTTCTCACGGCGGCCGGAGTCGCGCCTCGCGTCGTGATGGAGATCCTCGGGCACTCACAGATCAGCATCACCATGGACGTCTACACGCACGTCGTGCAGGACACGCAGCGTGAGGCCATGAGCCACATGGACCGGCTGCTGCGGAGGCGCCCTGGTCGTCAGTGACCAACGGAGTCGAAGCACGTAGGTATCAAGGGCCCCGGACCGTGATTGGTCTGGGGCCTTTTGGCGGGCCGGAAGCAGTTCGATGACGCCACTTGATCCCGTACTTCCTTGTGGACAGACTGCCCTTCATGGGATCAGTAGGCGTGGCCATCGCCGCGCAGATCAAGAAGCTGCGATGAGTGCCGACCTGCCCTTCTTCCGGTATCACCCGGATCCTCTGGCAAGCGGGTCCATCCGCGCGTCCGCCGAGTCGTGCGCCTGCTGCGGCCGCAACACGGGCTGGATCTACACGGCAACCTTCTACTCCGCGCAAGAGGTCAGCGGACGCTTCTGCCCCTGGTGCATCGCAGACGGAAGCGCGGCTGATCGTTTCGCGGGTGAATTCACCGACTCCTACGGGCTCGACGGCGTGAGCGACGAAGTGTTGTACGAAGTCACCCGCCGCACACCTGGGTTCCACGCTTGGCAGGATCCGCACTGGCTAGTCCACTGCCGCGACGCGAGTGCCTTCGTGGGCGAAGTCGGGTACACCGAGTTGGCGGAGCATCCCGAAGCCCTCGACCAGCTGCGTACCGATCTGCGCATCGGTGGCCACCACGACGAAATCCAGCTTGAGCGCCTCTTGACCCACCTCGGCGAGGGGATGACAGCCATGCTCTTCCGTTGCACCGTCTGTGACGCCCATCACGCCTACGTCGACGCATCCTGAAGATCGTCTGACAGTGTGAGTCTGCGGCATCAGGTGAGGACGCAGGCGACAGTGGACGCCCGCACGCATTGATGGCAGCCGTGGATGTCAGAAGGGGGCCACCTCCGAAAATCCGGAGGTGGCCCCCTTCTGAACTGGTGCCCCCGGCAGGATTCGAACCTGCGACACCCGCTTTAGGAGAGCGGTGCTCTATCCCCTGAGCTACGAAGGCGTGCCGTCGCTGGGCGGCGGTGCCAACAGGTTAGCGGATCGGGGGCCGGGGTGGAGGTGGAGGTGGGTGCCGGCCCGCGTCACGTCAGGGGGACGTGGACGAAGCGGCCCGCCACCGCGAGGTCCGCCTCGATGCGGGTGGCCGTTCGGGACAGCTCCGGGAGGATCTCCGTGCGGCAGGCGTCCGTCGTGCGGCGGGCCGCGTGCATCGCGACGTTCAGGGCCGCCGCCACCCGCCCGGTACGGTCGCGCACCGGGACCGCGACGGAGCGCAGGCCGGCCTCCAGTTCCTCGTCGACCAGGGCGTAACCCCGCGTCCGGGCCTCGGGGAGGGCCAGCAGGACGTGGCCCGGGGCCGTCGCCCGGGCCGGGAGCCGGGCGCCGACCGTGACGCGGGCGCTCAGGACGCGGGTCGTGGACGCCCGGGCCGTGTACTGGATCTCCTCGCCCGATTCCGACAGGACGGCCAGGGACGCCGACTCGTGGACGCGGTCGGCCAGAGCGGTCAGGTGGGGCTGGGCGATCTCGGCGAGGGAGGTGCGGGACAGGGGCGGGAAGCCGAGGGACAGGACCCGGGGGGTGAGGGTGAAGGTGTGGTCGGGGGCGGGCGCCACCAGGCCCGCGTGGACGTGGGTGATCAGTGCCCGGCGGGCGGTCGCGCGGGCCAGGCCGGTCGCCTTGGCGACCTGGGTCAGGGTCAGCGCGGAGCGGCCCTCGCCGAAGGCGGTCAGTACGGTCAGGCCGCGGGCGAGGGATTCCACGAACTCCCGGCCCAGTTCCTGCTTCGACGCGCCCGTCCAGGTGGCGAGGCCCGCCCGGGGCGGCCCCGGTTCCGGCGGCGGTGCGGTGCGCAGGTCGTCCTCCATCGCCGCGACCGCCGCGCGCAGGCGGGGGAGCAGGGCCGTCCGCAGGTCCGGTGCCGTGTGGCGGCTGGTGTGGCTCACGACGCTCGCCACGCAGGCCACCCGGCCGGTGCCGGGGTCTCGTACGGGGACCGAGAGCGCCACCAGGCCCGGTTCGATGAGCTGGTCGTCCAGCGCGTAGTCGTCCGTCGCCGCCCTCGCCGTACGGAGGGTGAAGTCCTCGTCCGGGGTGGGGTGTTCGCGGGGTGGTACGGCGGGGAAGGTGTGGTCCGCCGGGTCCGCGGCCCGGCGTTCTCGCCAGTGGTGCCAGTCGGGGTCCGTCCACTGCGTGGCGAAGAGAGGGCCGGGGGCGGTGCGTTCGGCCGGGAGCAGGTCGCCGATGCGGAAGCTCAGGGACATGGCGCGGCGGCGGGTGGCCTGGTGGATGAAGCGGATGCCGTCCCGGTCGCCGACCGCCAGCGACACCGACTCGTCCAGTTCGTCGGCCAGGGCGTCGGCGCGGGCGGAGAGCAGGGCGGGGAGGCGGAGGGCGGCGAGATAGGCGTTGCCCAGTTCCATCAGGCGGGGGGCCAGGGTCACGTCGCGGCCGTCCAGGCGGACGTAGCCCATGCGGGCGAGGGTCGCGGTGAGGCGGTCGACCGTGGAGCGGGCCAGGCCGGTGGACTTCTCCAGGGCGCTGAGGCTGAGGGTGCCGTCGCTCGCCCCGGTCAGCCGGCGGAGTACGGCGATGCCGCGGAGGAGCGGCGTGACCACCTCGGCCGGCGTGACCGCCTCGGTCGGCGTGGCCGCCTCGGCCGGTGCGATCGCCTCGGCCGACGTGGCCGCCTGGGCCGACGTGGCCGCCTGGGCCGGCGTGTCCGCCTCGGGCGGTGTGGCCCTCCCGGCCGGTGTGCCTCTCCCGGTCGCGGCCGCCCCGGACGCCGTGGCCGCTTCCGTCGCCGGGGACGCCTCGGCCGTGACGCCCGTGTCCGGCGCGGTGGCGGTCCCGTCTCGGGCACCATCGGCCCCGCTGGGGCCACGGGCCCCGTCACGGGGGGCGTCGGGAGTGGTGTGGGCGGGCATCGGCTCTCCGGTACGGCGATCAGGCAGGGCGCCTACGGTAGCCCGATCCCCGAGCACCCTGATCCTCCGATTCCTCCCGATCCCATCCCCGGTACACCTGAGCACCTCCCGGTGCTCCCGCCGGTCCCGCCGCCCCGGCGTCACCTCCGGGTGACGCTCACCCGGACAGCTCCCGTCCTGTCCTTCTTCGGCTCCGACACCTTGATCGTGACGCCTTTGCGGGGGTCCTTGAAGGTCTCGCCCGGGGTGAAGGTGGCGTCCGAGAGTTCGGCGTGGACGTTGGGGCTGCGGGTGCAGCCGCCGCTGTCGCGCCGGGAGTCGTAGACCCGCACCGGGCCCATGCCGGTGTCGACGTCCGCGTCGACCTTGTAGATCAGTACGCCGGGCCGGCACACCGTCTCGTCGTTGCCCTCGCGGGTGCGCAGCTCGACCGCGTAGCCGGACGTGCCGCTCAGCGGGAGGACCACCAGCTTGTCGCCGCCCCGGCGGGCCAGCGGCGTCAGCGTGTACTCCGTAGTCCCCGGCGCGGACGCGCAGTGCACCTGGGACGGGGCGAGCCAGCCCAGCTTCCACTTGTGCCAGCCGAGGAGGTCGTTGTTGGCGCCCCAGTCCTCGCTCATGATGTCCCAGTGGCCGACGGCTCCTCCGCCCTCCTGGGTGTAGAGGTCGGGGAGGCCGAAGACGTGGCCGTTCTCGTGGGGGAGTACGCGGTAGCCGGTCTCGTCCCAGGAGCCGGAGCCGTCGTCCTGGCGGGAGTAGACGAAGGAGGCGTTGGCCACCGGGACGCCGTCGGCGACCGGGGCCTCCTGGTTCCCGGCGAAGGTCACGGACAGGACCGTGTCCAGGGCGGAGGGGCCCGCGTTCGGGGTGACCAGGACGTTCAGGAGGTCGTACGAGCGGAAGTCGACCTTCGCGTCGGCCGCCGCGACCAGGTCCTGGACCAGTTTGCGGTAGCCGGGTTCGAAGGGGGCGCCTCGTTCTATGCCGTACTCCGCGAAGGACTTGGGCATTCGGAGCCAGTCCCGGATCGGGGTTTCGGGGTGGTAGTCGAGGCGGCCGTAGCTGCTGGTGCGGAACCACTCCTCGGTCTGCGGGAAGAACTCCGCGTACCGGTCGAGCGCCTTGCCCTCGCCGGGCGCGTCCGAGAAGTCGATCATCAGATTGAGGGCGCGGACGGTGCCGGTCGAGCGGGCGTAGCCGGTGGAGGTGGGCACGCCCTCGGACATCTGGATCTCGGCGCCGCCGCCGATCATGCAGGGGCCGTGCGCGGAGGAGCGGGAGAGGGCGGCGGGGCCGGGGCCCGAGGTCGAGGTGCCGGGCGCGAGCCGTCCGGTGCCGGCCGAGGTGCTGAGCGCGAGGGTGAGGACGGCGACGGTCCCGGCCGCGGCCAGTCTGCGCGGGCGTATGCGGCGGCTCGGCGGCTGCGCCTGCGGCGGCGGCTGCATGCGGACCTCCCCGGCCACGGCAGCCGCCCGGCACCGGCTGCACCCTTGCGCTCACCCTGTGCCGAGGGGTGGGCGGACGCGCGCTGGAGAGGCCGATCGTGGGTTTCTCGCCGGTAGCCGCCGACCGGGGGACGGGGCGGGATCCTGATGTGACCCAGGTCACGGGAAAGTTCTTCGGGAGTGGGAAATAACCGGGGATCGTTTCCCCGTTTAGACCTGTGTCCGAGCGAAGCGGGGAGTCCCTCCCCGGATCGCGAACCCAGTCGTCACACCCGTGGCCGACACCCTCACAGACACCACAGACACCACTGACATCAAGGAGTACGCCGTGCAGACCGCGATCCCCGATCAGCGCAAGGTGGCCCGGCCCCGCGCCGATGCTCTGCGCAATCGGGAGCGGATCGTCACCGCCGCCCGGGAGATGTTCGTCGAGAACGGCCCGGACGTGCCGCTCGACGACGTCGCCCGCCGGGCCGGCGTCGGCAATGCCACGGTGTACCGCAACTTCCCCGACCGTGACGCCCTCGTCCGCGAGGTCGTCTGCTCGGTCATGGACCGTACGGCACGGGCGGCCGAGCTGGCCCTCGCGGAGACCGGTGACGCGTTCGAGGCGCTGGAGCGCTTCGTGCACGCCTCCGCCGACGAGCGGATCAGCGCCCTGTGCCCCATGGTGGCCAGCACGTTCGACCAGCACCACCCAGACCTGGAGGCGGCCCGCGGACGGGTCGAGCACCTGGTCGCCGAGGTCATGGACCGGGCGAAGGCGGCCGGTCAGCTCCGCGGCGACGTGGGCGTGGGCGATCTGATGATCGCCGCGGCCCAGCTCAGCCGGCCCCCGGCCGGTACGGGGTGCGTGAGCGCCGACCGGTTCGTCCATCGCCATCTGCAGCTGTTCCTGGACGGGCTGCGGGCTCCCGCCCGCTCCGTCCTCCCGGGTGCGGCCGTGACCCTGGAGGACCTGCGCCGGCCCTGCGACCAGTAGTACCGCAGCAGTACCGCCAGTAGCCACGCCCAGTAGCACACGTCAGTAGTGCACGCCCAGTAGTGCACGTACAGCCAGTAGTGCACGTACAGCCAGTAGTACAGCCGATTCCGTCACCGACGCCGGAACGTCAGCCTCCCGCTGACGGAGGGTCGTCGGTGCGGCTTCGGCCGTCCCTTTTCTCGTCTTTTTCCGTCACGAAGTCCGAAGTGGGTATCCCCATGTCTCAAGCAGCCGTCAAGGCCTCCGGCGTCAGCGACGCCCCGGACGCCGGTCGCTGGAAAGCGCTGGTCTTCATCGCGCTCGCCCAGCTGATGGTGGTCCTCGACGCCACCATCGTGAACATCGCCCTCCCCTCCGCACAGCAGGACCTCGGCATCTCCGACGGCAACCGGCAGTGGGTCGTCACGGCCTACGCCCTCGCCTTCGGCGGTCTGCTGCTGTTCGGCGGCCGCATAGCCGACCTGTGGGGACGCAAGCGCACCTTCGTCACCGGCCTGGCCGGCTTCGCCGTTGCCTCCGCGCTCGGCGGCGCGGCCACCAACGAGGCGATGATGTTCGGCTCCCGCGCCCTCCAGGGCGTCTTCGGTGCCCTGCTCGCACCCGCCGCGCTCTCGCTGCTCGCCGTGATGTTCACGGACGCCAAGGAGCGCGCCAAGGCGTTCGGCATCTACGGTGCGATCGCCGGTGGCGGTGGCGCCGTGGGTCTGATCCTCGGCGGGTTCCTCACCGAGTACCTGAACTGGCGCTGGACGTTCTTCGTCAACATCCCGTTCGCCATCGTGGCCGCGGCCGGCGCGTACTTCGTCATCCGTGAGCCCCAGGGCGGCCGCAACCGCTCGCCGCTCGACATCCCCGGCGTGATCCTGTCCACCCTCGGTCTGGTCGCGCTCGTCTACGGCTTCACCCGCGCCGAGTCCAACGGCTGGAGCGACGCCCTGACGGTCGGCATGTTCGTCGGCTCGGCCGTGCTGCTGCTGGCCTTCGTGCTCGTCGAGTCCCGGGTCAAGGCCCCGCTGCTGCCGCTGCGCGTGATCACCGAGCGCAACCGGGGCGGGATCTACCTCTCGCTGGGTCTGGCCATCATCGCGATGTTCGGCCTCTTCCTCTTCCTGACCTACTACCTGCAGATCGTGAAGGGCTACACGCCGGTGAAGACCGGCTTCGCCTTCCTGCCGATGATCGCGGGCATGATCACGGGCTCCACCCAGATCGGCACGCGCCTGATGACGCGGGTCGCGCCCCGGCTGCTGATGGGCCCCGGCTTCCTGGTCGCCGCCGTCGGCATGCTCTTCCTCACCCAGCTGGAGGTCGACACCTCCTACGCCGCGGTGCTGCTGCCCGGCATGCTCCTGCTCGGCCTCGGCATGGGTACGGCGTTCATGCCGGCCATGTCCCTGGCCACCATGGGCGTGGAGCCGCGGGACGCGGGCGTGGCCTCCGCGATGGTCAACACCTCGCAGCAGGTGGGCGGTGCGATCGGTACGGCACTGCTGAACACGATCGCCGCCTCGGCCACCACGTCGTACATCGCCGACCACATCGGGGGTGCGACCTCCCGCTCGCAGCAGCAGCTGGTCCAGTTGCAGGGCCAGGTGCAGGGCTACACCAGCGCGATCTGGTTCGCCGTCGGCATCCTGGTCGTGGCGTCCGCGATCGCCCTGACCTTCGTCAATGCCGGGCGGCCGGGCAGCGGCAAGGCCGTCGCCGGTTCCGGTGCGGGTGACGCGGTCGAGGACGAGCTGCCGGTGCCGGTCGTCGCCCACTGACGACGCCGCACCCGGTACCCACTCGGGCCTCTGTTCCACCCGTGCGTACGGGGAGGGGACGCCCCGTACGCACGGTTCCCCCGGACCTGCCCCGGCCGCGCGCTCAGCGCAGCCAGGGCAGGTCCGCACCCGCTTCGCTCGGCTGGAGTCCCTCGGCGACGATCCGCATGATCTCGCCGAGGGACTTCTGCTGTTCGGGGGTGAGCCGGTCGAAGACCGCCTGCCGTACGGCGTTCACATGGCCCGGGGCGGTCCGGCGCAGCACCTCGTAGCCCTCGTCCGTGAGGATGGTGAACTGCCCGCGCTTGTCGGAGGGGCAGTCCTCGCGGCGGACCCAGCCGTTCTTCTCCAGGCGGGCCACCGCGTGCGAGAGCCGGGACCGGGTGATCTTCGCGTACTTGGCCAGCTCCGTCATCCGCAGCCGCCGGCGCGGTGACTCGGCCAGCTTGACCAGCAGGCCGTAGTAGACGTGCGGCATGCCCGCGTCGCGCTGGAGCTGCCGGTCGAGGTGGTCCTCGAGGAGGGTGGCGGCCTCGATGTAGGAGCGCCAGACGAGCTGCTCCTCGGCGGTGAGCCAACGGGGTTCGTCGTTCATGGGTCCCACTCTACGAAACGACTCCTTGAATGTTAAACAAACTCGGCGTAGATTGATGGCAAGTAAAGATTGAGAGTTCAAGTATTGGAGCAGTAGCCATGACCGCCGCCCCGAAGCGCATGCCCGCCCTCTACCTCAGCCACGGCGCCCCGCCGCTGGCCGACGACCCCGTCTGGCCCGGCGAACTGGCCGCGTGGGCCGCGGACCTGCCGCGCCCGAAGGCGATCCTCGTCGTCTCCGCCCACTGGGAGGAGGCCCCGCTCGCCCTCGGAGCCACCCGGACCGTCCCCCTCGTCTACGACTTCTGGGGCTTCCCCGAGCACTACTACCAGGTGCGCTACGGGGCGCCCGGCGCACCCGCGCTCGCCGAGTCCGTGCGCAAGCTGCTGCGCGCCCCCGGCACGCCCGTGCAGGACGTCCCCGACCGCGGCCTCGACCACGGCGCCTACGTGCCGCTGGTCGAGATGTACCCGGGCGCCGACATCCCGGTCCTCCAGGTCTCCATGCCGACCCTCGACCCGGCGCGGCTCATGGAGATCGGCCGCAGGCTCGCGCCGCTGCGCGACGAGGGCGTGCTGATCATCGGCTCCGGCTTCTTCACCCACAACCTCGCCGCACTGCGCCAGGGCGGTACCCCCTCCTGGTCCGCGGAGTTCGACGACTGGGGCAGGCGCGCGCTGGAGGGCGGGGACGTGGACGGGCTGCTCGACTTCGTCCGCAAGGCTCCTGCGGGACGGCTCGCCCACCCGCGCACCGAGCACTTCGCCCCGCTGTTCGTGACCATGGGCGCGGCGGACGCGGCCGGTGAGCTGGACTCGCGGCGGTCCGTGATCGACGGGTTCTGGCTGGGGCTGGCCAAGCGGTCGGTGCAGTTCGGCTGAGCGCGGGGCGGGAGAGTGCCCTCGACGGCGGCCGGTGGGCTACAGCGGCTTCTCGTACCAGGCCACGTCCCAGTACCGCCCGAACTTGCGGCCCACCTCGCGGTAGGTGCCCACGTGCCGGAAGCCGAAGCGTGCGTGCAGCCGGGCGGACGCCTCGTTGGGCTGCGCGACGGCCGCGTAGGCGCGGTGGAGGTCCTCGCCGGCCAGGGCGTCGAAGAGGGACGCGTAGAGGAGCGAGCCGATGCCGCGGCCGCCGGCCCCCGGAGCGACGTAGACGGTGGTCTCCACCGAGGTCGCGTAGGCGGGCTTCGCGCGGTAAGGGCTGGATGTGGCGTACCCCAGAATCTCCTGTGAGTCCGCGTCCGTGGCAACCCTCAGCCGGTGCGGGCCGTCTTCCGGGTGGGAGAGCAGCCAGGGGCGGCGCTCCTCGGGGGTGAACGGCTCGGTGTCGAACGTGATGGGCGTCTCACGTACGTAGTGGTTGTAGAGGGCGGTGAGGGCTTTGAGATCGTCCTCGACTCCCGGCCTGACCTGGACCTCCGCAGTTCCCGACAGCATCGCCCCTCCTCGTGTGGCGGCACAGGGTACTGCATGATCAGAAAAATTGAGGGGCGGGTTGGGAATTCTGTCCGGATTCCAGTCGTTGTTTCCATCGGATGCAGGGCACCCGAGGAGAGTCCCGAGAGGGGCTGGAGACAACGGAGACAACTCCGCAAGGCGCCCGAGCGTCCACCGGACCACCCGCTGAACCACCATCGCAAGGGAGCACGCATGGCAACCCGTGCCGTCGCCCGTCGTAAGTCCGCCGCCGGCGAGACCTCCGGCTCGGCAACCAGCGTCCGCGCGAACGGCGGCGAGCTCGCCGACCGCGATCTGGTCGGCATGTACCTCGACGAGATCGCCCGGACACCGCTGCTCGACGCCGCCAAGGAGGTCGAGCTGTCCCAGACCATCGAGGCGGGTGTGTTCGCGCGGCAGGTCCTCGAAGGGTACGAGGAGACGGGGGCCGACGCCACCCGTGAGGAGCTCCAGGCCCTGATCGACGAGGGCGAGCGGGCGAAGGACGTCTTCATCCGCTCCAACCTCCGTCTGGTCGTCGCGGTCGCCCGCCGCTACCCGCGCAGCGGTCTGCCGCTCCTCGACCTCATCCAGGAGGGCAACGCCGGCCTGGTCCGCGCGGTCGAGAAGTTCGACTACCGCAAGGGTTTCAAGTTCTCGACGTACGCGACCTGGTGGATCCGTCAGGCCATCACGCGCTCCATCGCCGACCAGTCGCGCACCATCCGGCTGCCCGTCCACCTGGTGGAGGAGCTGGGCCGGATCCGGCGCGTGCAGCGCGAGTTCAACCGCGAGCACGGCCGTGAGCCGGAGCCCGCCGAGATCGCGGCCGAGCTGGGCTCGACGCCGGAGCGTGTCACCGACGTGCTCGACTGGGCCCGTGACCCGGTCTCGCTGAACATGTCGGTGGACGACGAGGGCGAGACCCAGTTCGGCGACCTGCTGGAGGACACCTCGGCGGTGTCGCCCGAGCAGTCGGTGCTGACCCTGCTGCGCAGCGAGGAGCTGGACGACCTGATCGGCCGCCTCGACCCGCGCACCGCCTCCATCATCAAGATGCGGTACGGCATCGACGACGGCCGCGAGCGCACGCTGACCGAGGTCGGCAAGGAGCACGGCCTCACCCGCGAGCGCATTCGCCAGATCGAGAAGCACGCGCTGCTGGAGCTGAAGAAGCTGGCCCGCGACACCGGCTTCGAGGCGGCGGCGTAGCGTGGCCGGGACGACGGCCGGCCGTGCGGCCCGGCCGCCGCGTGACGCGGGGGCGTGACGTGGCGGATGGGGCGTACGCCGGTGGTCGAACCCCGCGCAAACATGGCTGTACAACGCTGCTTCAACTCGCGGAGTCCGGGAAAAAGACGTTCGAGCCCCTTGGTCGGGGGCGGGCAACGGCTTCGGACCGACCCACCACGCAGCGACCGCAGCACACTGGACCACGTCCCGACGCACTCCCCCCGGCGCCGGGACTTCCCGAGCCGGGCTGCGGCGCCCCTCCCCCCGGGGCGCCGCAGCCCGGCTCCTTCTCCTGAGAGACGAGGCCGGCCGGGAGCCGGGGGAGAGCCCAGAGGCGGGCCACCCCGAACCTGAACCCCGGGGTGGCCCGCCGGATGGCAGATTCTGCCACAGCGGCATAGCCTGCCGAAGTGAGCAGCACCGTTCCAGCACTTCCCGACCCGGGACCGGGGCCGGTCGCACCGGTCCCACCTGCCCTCCCGGCCCCACCGGCCGGGCCGGTTTCCCTGACCGAGCGGCGCAAGGCCGAGACCCGGATGGAGATCGCCCGGGCGGCGGCCCGCCTCTTCGCCGGCCAGGGCCTGCGGGCCACCCGGGCCGAGGACATCGCCCGGGCGGCGGGTGTCGCCCCGCGCACCTTCTACCGCTACTTCGCCGCCAAGGAGGAGGCGATCGCCCCGCTCTACGCCCTGGGCGCCGAGCGCTGGGTGCGGGCGGTGCGCGAGGCCCCGGCCGAACTGCCCCCGCCCGCGGCCCTGGAACACGCCGTGCGGCACACGCTGACCCCCGGCGCAGGTGTGTCGGCGCCCTCCTGGGAGTGGGCCCGCGCCCTCATCCGGCTGGCCGAGAGCAGTCCGGCACTGCGCAAGGTGTGGGCGGAGGTCTGCCACGCCACGGAGCGAGGGCTGGTGGAGGCGCTGGCCGCGCGGATGTCCGGGGGCGACGACAACGTTGCCGCGCGTCTGGCCGCCTCCCCCAGGCTGCACTTCGCCGCCGCCGTGGCGGGCTCGGCCGTACGCGTCGCGACGGAGCGCTGGGCGTCGTCCACCTCCCAGGAGGCCCGCAGCCCCCTGGAGCAGGCCCTGCTGAACCTGGCGGTACTGCGGGGCTTCACCTGGGGGGACGACCCCTCGGAACGGGGCTGAGCCCCGGACGGGCACCACCACGGGCAGCGAACCCCCGCCGCCCGTCCCACGTCGGTTCGGCCCGCCCCGCCGGCCAGCCGGCCTCGCGGCAGACGGGCGGGTCGCCGCTGCCCGTCCGGTCAGCAACTCTCGCCGCCGGTCTCCCGCCGGTCTTCGCCCGCGCACGCCGGCCAGCTCGCCCTCGCGGTCTGTCCCGCACCGGGCGGCCGGTCCGGCCCCGCAGGCCGGCGCGCTTTCGTCACCCGTCCCACGCCGGGCTTGACTCCCGCCGCCGGTCGGGCCTTGCGGCCGGGTCTCGTGCTGGGCGGCGGTCCGGGTGGCGGGGATGCCGGTCCTGTGGCCGGTGGGCGGGGCGTCGTGCCGGGCGGCTGGTCCCCGCCGTAGGCCGGCGCGCTTTCGTCGCCCGTCCACGCCGGGCTTGACTCCCGCCGCCGGTCGGGCCAGGCCCTGCGGCCGGATCTTGGGCCGGGCGGCGGTCCCGGTGGCGGGGGTGCCGGTCCTGTGGCCGGTGGGCGGGTGCTGTGCGGGGTGCGGGGCCTCGTGCCGGTCGGCGGGGTCCCGGCGCCCGGGGGGGCGGGGCCTCGTGCCGGTCGGCGGGGGCTCGTAGGGGTCAGTCCGGGTTTGCCGCCCGGGTCAGGCGGGCGCCCAGTTCCCGTACGCAGTCCACCAGTTCCGCCGGTTCCCGGACGCGGAAGTCCAGGCCGGTCGTCGCCAGGCGGGCCGCGATCCACTCCACGGAGCCGGACACGGTCGCCCGCACCACGCACGACGAGCGGCCGTCCACCGCCTCCGGCGTTCCCAACCAGTGCGGCAGCAGCGGCGTGACGGCCTCGACCGGCGCGTGGAAGACGACCGCGATCTCGTAGGAGTCGCTGCGGCGCTGCATCGAGTGCCGCAGGTATTCGGCCGCGTCCCCCGCCGGCAGCTCCCGCGGAGCGAACCGCGCCCCCGTGGCGAAGGGCTCGCTCACCCGGTCGACCCGGAAGGTCCGCCAGTCGTCCCGGTCGAGGTCGTAGGCGACCAGGTACCAGCGCCGCCCCGTCGACACCAGCCGGTACGGCTCCGTCACGCGCCGCGTCTCGCTGCCGTCCGCCGCCCGGTAGGCGAACCGCAGCCGCTCGTGCCCGGCCACCGTCGAGGCCATCACGGTCAGCGTCTCGGGCGCGATGCTCGGCCCGTCCCCGCTGGTCAGCGGCGTGGTCGCGGACTGGAGCGTGGTGACCCGGTGCCGCAGCCGGGACGGCAGCACCTGCTCCAGCTTGGCCAGGGCCCGCACCGACGCCTCGTCCAGGCCCGCGACCGCGTGGCCCGCGCCGGCCCGCAGCCCGACCGCGATGGCCACCGCCTCCTCGTCGTCGAGGACGAGCGGCGGCATCGCCTTGCCCGCAACCAGCCGGTAGCCGCCGTCGGAGCCCATCGTCGCCTGAACCGGATAGCCCAGTTCGCGCAGGCGGTCGATGTCCCGCCGGACGGTGCGCCGGGAGACCCCGAGCCGGTCGGCCAGCTCGCCGCCGGGCCATTCGCGGGGCGTCTGCAGGAGCGAGAGGAGCGTCAGCAACCGGGCCGGGGTGTCCGTCGTCATGCGTTCGAGGATGCCGCAGATCTAGGACATCATCCGACCTACTGGCCTCCTAAGTTCCTCCCATGACCTTCAAGCAGACCCGGGATCCGGCTCCCGTCCCGCCCGCCGTGTCCGCCGCGGGCGACCGACGTCGTTGGTTCGCCCTGGCGATCGTGATGACCGCGGCGTTCATGGACCTGGTGGACGTCACCATCGTCAACATCGCCCTCCCCTCGATCCAGAAGGACGAGGGCGCCACCTTCAGCCAGATCCAGTGGATCACCGCCGGTTACGCCCTCGCCTTCGCGGCCGGGCTGATCACCGGCGGGCGGCTCGGCGACATCCACGGCCGCAAGCGGGTCTTCCTCGTCGGCATCGGCGGTTTCACCCTGGCCTCGGCGCTGTGCGGCCTCGCCGCCAACCCGGAGATGCTGGTCGCCTCCCGCATCCTCCAGGGCGGCATGGCGGCGCTGATGGTGCCGCAGGTGCTGTCGATCGTGCACGCCACCTTCCCGGCGCACGAACGCGGCAAGGTCTTCGGGCTGTTCGGCGCGATCGTCGGACTCGGCGCCGTCTCCGGTCCACTGCTGGGCGCCCTGCTCACCGAGTGGAACCTCTTCGGCCTCGAATGGCGGCCCATCTTCCTCATCAACCTGCCGGTCGGCATCGCGGGCCTCGTCCTCGGCAGCCGCTTCATCACGGAGTCGAAGGCGCCGCGCGCCCTCAGGCTCGACCTGGTCGGGGTCGCGCTGGTCACGCTCGGCCTGCTGATGCTGATCTACCCGCTCACCCGGGGCGAGGAGCTGGGCTGGCCGCTGTGGGGCCACGTCTCGATGGCCGGCTCGCTCGTGGTCCTCGCGGTCCTGGTCGCCTACGAGCGGCGCAAGAGCGCGCGGGACGGTTCGCCGCTGGTGGAGCTGTCGCTGTTCAAGGTCAAGAGCTTCGCGGCCGGGATCGCCGTGCAGACGGTCTTCGGGGTCGCGCTCGGCATCTTCTTCCTGGTGTGGACGCTGTACATGCAGTTCGGCCTCGGCTGGAGCCCGCTGCGGGCCGGGCTGACCGGCGTGCCGTTCTCCATCGCCGTGTCCACGGCCGCCGGGGTGTCGGTGCAGAAGCTGGTACCGCGCTTCGGGCGCAAGGTGCTCCAGGGGGGCGCGCTGGTGATGGCGGCCGGAGTGCTCCTCTACATCTGGGAGTCCGGGCGCTACGGGCTCGCCATCACCTCCTGGCAGATGGCGCTGCCGCTGGCCGTGATGGGGCTCGGCATGGGCCTGATCGTCGCGCCGCTGACCGACGCGGTGCTCTCCCAGGTGCCGCGCGAGCACGCCGGGGCGGCCTCGGGGCTCATCAACACCGTGCAGCAGATGGGCAACGCGCTCGGACTCGGGCTGGTGTCGGTGGTCTTCTTCGGCACGATGAGCGACCACCTGACCCCCGACCGCATCGGCCCCGCCTACGTGGACGCCTTCCAGAGCGCGCTCGGGTGGGTGGCCGCGGTGCTGGCCGTCATCTTCCTGCTGATGTTCGCGCTGCCCAGGCGGCCGGCCCAGCACGTGGAAGGAGGCGGGGCGGAGGACCCGGCTCAGGAGAAGGAACCCGCGCTGGTCTGAGACCGCGCTCGCGGGACGGGACAGTGGGCAGGGGCGGGTCCGGCACGGAGGTGCCGGGCCCGCCCTCTCTCGTGCAGATGCCCGTTCATGCCTGCTTGAGCCCGAATGCTTCTGGTTGCTGTTTACATTCCGGACAACCAGGCGTAATCTCCGAGCGAAACCACAGGTTCGGGCACGGGTCGGAGGTGAACGGTCATGTACGCACCGGAGCGGCAGCAGGAGATCCTCCGGCTCGCCCGGGACGGCGGCCGGGTGGACGTGGTGTCGCTGGCCGAGGAGTTCCAGGTGACGGCGGAGACCATCCGCCGCGACCTCAAGGCCCTCGACCGCGCCGGTCTGCTCCGCCGGGTGCACGGCGGCGCGATCCCGGCCGGGCGGCTCGACTTCGAACCGGACCTCGCCGAGCGCGAGTCCACGGCCGCCGACGAGAAGGACCGCATCGCCAGGGCGGCCCTCGCGGAGCTGCCGGCCGAGGGCACCATGATCCTCGACGCCGGTTCAACGGTGGCCCGCATGGCCGCGGCGATCCCGCCGGAGGCCTCGCTGACCGTGGTCACCCACAGCCTGCCCATCGCGGCCCGCCTCGCCGACCACCCCGGCATCCAGCTCCACATCGTCGGAGGGCGCGTGCGGCACCGTACGCGCGCCGCCGTGGACGCCTGGGCACTGCGCGCGTACGGCGAGATCCGCGCCGACGTGGCCGTGGTGGCGGCCAACGGGTTCTCCGTGGAGCACGGCCTGACCACCCCCGACCTCGCCGAGGCCGCCGTCAAGCGGGCCGCCCTGACCGCCGCCCGGCGCGTGGTACTGCTCGCCGACTCCTCCAAGTACGCGCAGGAGCAGTTCGCCCGCTTCGGCGCCCTGAGCGACGTGGACCTGCTGATCACCGACCAGGGACTGACCCCCGAGGACGCGGGCGACATCGAGCGCGCCGGCACGGAAGTAGTACGCGCATGATCCTGACCGTCACCCCCAACCCGTCGCTGGACCGCACCTACGAGGTGCCCTCCCTCGACCGCGGCGAGGTCGTCCGGGCCACCGGCGAGCGGGTCGACCCCGGCGGCAAGGGTGTGAACGTCTCGCGCGCGGTGACCGCCGCCGGGCAGCGCACCGTCGCGGTGCTGCCGCTGGGCGGTGCCCCTGGCGCTCTCGTCGCCGACCTGCTGGACGCGCAGGGCATCGAGGTCGCGCCGGTGCCGATCACCGGGCCCACCCGCTCCAACATCGCGCTCGCCGAGGCCGACGGCGTCCTGACGAAGATCAACGCCCCGGGCCCCGAACTCTCCCCGGCCGAACGGGAACTGCTCCTGGAGACCGTACGGCGGCAGTCGCCCGGCGCGGACTGGATCGCCTGCTGCGGCAGCCTGCCCCGCGGACTCGCCCCGTCCTGGTACGCCGACCTGGTCGCCCGGGCGCACGCCGCCGGTGTCCGCATCGCCCTGGACACCTCGGGACCGGCCTTGCTGCGGGCCCTGCGCGAGCGGCCCGACGTGGTCAAGCCGAACGCCGAGGAGCTGGCCGAGGCCGTCGGGCGTCCGCTGGCCACGGTCGGCGACGCGGTGAAGGCCGCCGAGGAGCTGCGGGAGCTGGGCGCCCGCTCCGTGCTCGCCAGCCTGGGCGCCGACGGACAGCTGCTCGTGGACGACGCGGGCACCTGGTTCGGCACCGCCCGCGTGGACGCCGTACGCAGCAACGTCGGCGCCGGGGACTCCTCCCTCGCCGGGTTCCTCGTCGCCGGCGGGACGGGCCCCGGCGCCCTCGCCTCCGCCGTCGCGCACGGCGCCGCCGCCGTCCAGCTGCCCGGCAGCGTGATGCCGACGCCGTACGACCTCGACCCGGCCGCCGTGACGGTCACGGCCGAGGTGCCCGTGAACCGCGTACTGAAGGAGCCGGCGTCATGAGCCCCGGTCTCCTTCGCGGCCCGTCCCCCGGCTCTCTCCCCAGAGCCGCCCCCGACCCCCACCGCTGTGCCCCCGTCCCCCTCCCCGCCCCCGCCCCTCACCCCACGTTCCGGGCGATACGCGAGCTAAGGAGCCCGCGATGAGCGACATGATCACCGCGGACCTGGTCGACCTCGACCTGTCCGCCGACACCAAGGAAGCGGCGGCGCGTGCCCTCGCGGAGCGGATGGTGGCCCTGGGCCGGGTGACCGACCTGGAGGGCTTCCTCGCCGACGTGGCCGCCCGCGAGGCGCAGATGCCGACCGGCCTCGACGGCGGCATCGGCATCCCGCACTGCCGCAGCGAGCACGTCACCGAGCCGACGCTCGCCTTCGGGCGCAGCGCGGCCGGCGTCGACTTCGGCGCGGCGGACGGCCCGGCCGACCTGATCTTCCTGATCGCCGCTCCGGCGGGCGCCGACGACGCCCACCTGACGATCCTCTCCTCGCTGGCCCGGCAGCTGATGAACGCCGAGTTCACGGCCGCGCTGCGCTCGGCGGGCGACGCGGCGGCCGCCGCCGCGCTGATCCGCGGGGAGGAGCCGGCCCCGGCCGAGGACGCCGGCGCCCCTGAGGCGTCCACAGGCAGCGGGGATACCGCGGACGCTACGGACGTCACGGATAAAGCAGACACCGGGGCGGTCTCGGCGGCGGCCTCCGCCGAGACCGCCCCGGGCAGCACCGGCCAGGATTCCGGCGGGCCCGCCCGCCCGTTCCGGATCGTCGCCGTCACCTCCTGCCCCACCGGCATCGCGCACACCTACATGGCGGCCGAGTCGCTGGAGAACGCGGGCCGCGAGGAGGGCGTCGAGGTCGTCGTCGAGACCCAGGGCTCGGCGGGGTTCACCCGGCTCGACCCGGCGGTCGTCGCTGCGGCGGACGGCGTGATCTTCGCTCATGACGTGGCCGTGCGCGAGAAGGACCGCTTCGCCGGGAAGCCCACCGTCGACACCGGCGTCAAGGCGGCCATCAACCGGCCCGGCGAGCTGATCGCCGAGGTCCGCGACAAGGCGGCCCGCGGCGAGGTCACCTCCGCGTCCCCGGGCGCGGCGCCGTCGGCCGGTGCGACGCCCGTCGAGCGCGGCGGCGAGTCCGGTGAGGGATACGGCACCAAGCTCCGCAAGTGGCTGATGTCCGGCGTCAGTTACATGGTCCCGTTCGTCGCCGCGGGCGGTCTGCTGATCGCCCTGGGCTTCGCGATCGGCGGCTACGAGATCAACAAGGCTCCCTCCGTGATGGACCACTTCGTGTGGACCCAGGCGGACAGCTGGGCGGCGCTGCTCTTCCAGATCGGCGGCGTGGCCTTCGCCTTCCTCGTCCCGGTGCTGGCCGGCTACATCGCCTACGGCATGGCCGACCGGCCGGGCCTGGTCCCCGGCTTCGTGGGCGGCTCGATCGCCCTGACCATCAACGCCGGCTTCCTCGGCGGTCTGGCGGCCGGACTGATCTCCGGTGCGGTGGTGCTGGCGATCCAGCGGGTACCGATACCGAAGGCGCTGCGCGGCATCATGCCGGTGGTGGTGATCCCGCTCGTCTCGGCGGCGGTCGTCGGATTCCTGATGTTCGTCGTGATCGGCAAGCCCATCGCGTCCGCGCAGTCGGGGATGACCGACTGGCTCAACGGACTGTCCGGCGCCAACGCGGTCCTGCTCGGCGCGCTGCTCGGCCTGATGATGTGCTTCGACCTCGGCGGCCCGGTCAACAAGGTCGCCTACACCTTCGCCACCGCGGGCATCGCGGTCACCAGCCCCAGCGACTCGGCGATGAAGATCATGGCGGCGGTGATGGCGGCCGGCATGGTCCCGCCGCTGGCGATGGCCCTGGCCACCACGGTGCGCGGCCGGCTCTTCAACGCCGCCGAGCGCGAGAACGGCAAGGCCGCCTGGGTCCTGGGCGCCTCCTTCATCTCCGAGGGCGCGATCCCGTTCGCCGCGGCCGACCCGCTGCGCGTCATCCCCTCCTCGATGGTGGGCGGCGCGGTCACCGGCGCTCTCTCGATGGCCTTCGGCGCGACACTGCGCGCCCCGCACGGCGGCATCTTCGTGGTCCCGCTGATCGGCAACCCGCTGCTCTACCTGGTCGCCATCGCGGCCGGTGTCTGTGTCACCACGGCCCTGGTGATCGTCCTCAAGGGGCTGCGCAAGCCGGTGACGGGCGCCTCGGCCCAGGGACCCGGCGGGGGCGCGGACCCGTCGGCACCGGCGCCGGACACGAAGCAGCCGGTGGCCGCGTAGGGCGGGTCCCGGCAGGCCGGACGGGAGCGGGGCGCGCTACGGGGACACCTGTGCCGCGCGCCGCTCCATGGCCCGGCGGGCCGTGTCCTCGCTGTCGTACACCTCGCACATGTGGCGCCCGTCCGGGGTGGCCGTGTGCTCGACCTCCCACAGGGAGACCTCCACACCGTCGCGCAGCAGGAACGCGTGCTCGTAGAGCGAGAAGCCGATCCGGGCGCGGCCCGCGCGGCCGGGACCGCCGAAGGCCTGGGTGATCTGGTGCCCGCACGCCGTCGACAGGCGGTCGGCGAGGTCGGCGTCGGGCCGGTCCGCGTTCTCCGCGCGGCGCAGCAGCCGCCGGGCGTGGTCCGCGGAGGCGTCGGGGACGTAGGCGTGGCGCGGGGTGGGGACGGGCGACAGCTGCACCTGTACCGGCAGCTCGAAGTCCGGGGTGTCGGGCGGCAGCGCCAGCCGGGAGCCGGCGGCGCGCAGCTCCTCCTCGTCCACGTAGACCTCGTGCTGCGGCTCGCTGCCCGGGGCGGTGTTGTGGACCAGCTCCCAGAGCGTGAGCGCCGAGCCGTCGGCGAGCAGCCAGGTGTGCCGGTACGTCTCGCGGTGCAGCCCCGCGCTGTGGTGCGCGGAGTGCAGCGAACCGTCGTGCGCCAGCGCGCAGTCCAATCGCCGCAGGATCTCGTCGGGCAGCTCGAACGAGTTCAGGGCGCGTCCGAGCAGCCGCATGAGGTGCTCCTCCGGAGACTCGGGCGACTCGGGTGGTTCGTACGCTGCCGTCTCGTACGGAACGCTCAAGGTTTCTCCCGGCGTTGCTGCATGTCACCTTGTGGGTGCATACCGTAGCCCCTCGGTCGGACATCATGTCCGGGAACCGAGAAAACGTACGCACGAAAAACGCGGGGGCCGCGCGAAAAGTTTCCGCGCGGCCCGACGAACCGTCAAAATTCCCTGGTCACAGGCCGATCAGGCGGCGCTTTGGGCGGTCCACTCGCTCCAGGGCATGTTCCAGCCGTTGAGGCCGTTGTCCGGCGCGACGGTGTCGTCCGGAGAGTTCTTGACGATGACGACGTCCCCGATGAGCGAGTGGTCGTAGAACCACTTGCCCGGGGTGTCGCCCTGCGCACCCTGGGCGTCCGCCAGCCCGACGCAGCCGTGGCTGGTGCCCTGGGAGCCGAAGGGTGGATTGCCGCGGTTGTACCAGTAGTTGCCGTGGATGAACGTGCCGGACTGGCTCAGCCGCATCGCGTGGGGCACGTCCGGGATGTCGTACTCGCCGCCGAACCCGACCGTCGACCCGTTCATGCGCGTCTGCTCGGACTTCTCCGAGATCACCATCTGCCCGTTGTACGTCGGGTTCGAGGCGCTGCCCGCCGAGATCGGGACCGACTTGAGAGTCTTGCCGTCGCGCACCACCGTCATGGTCTGCGTGTTCACGTCCACCGTGGAGACCTGCGCGCGGCCCACGGTGAAGGTGACGGTCTTCTTCTGCACGCCGTAGAGGCCGTTCGCGCCCTCCACCCCGTCCAGGTCGATCTTCATCGTGACCTTGGAGCCGGCCTTCCAGTACTCCTGGGGCCGGAAGTCGAGCCGCTGTCCGCCGAACCAGTGCCCGACCACCTGCTGCCCGCTGCTGGAGGTGACCGTGATGTGCGACTGCACGCTCTTCTTGTCGGTGATCGCCTTGTCGAAGGTGAACGACACCGGCATCCCCACCCCGACCGTGCTGCCGCCGTCCGGGGTGTAGGTGCCGACGAAGCTGTTCTTCGAGGAGACGGTCGTGAAGACCGAGTCGGCGGCCGCCGTGCGGCCGTCCGCGTCCTTCGCCCGGGCCGTGATCCGGTACTTCGTGCCCCGCTCCAGCTGCTCCTTCGGCTTCCAGCTGCCGCCGTCGCCGGACACCGCGCCCGGCACGGCCGCCCCCGTCTCCGCGACGGTCATCTTCACCTCGGTCAGCCTGCCGTCGCTGACCTTCACGCCGGTCGAGTTGATCGAGGCGCCGCTCGACCCGTCCTTGGCCGAGATCACGAGCTTCGCGACCGAGGTGTCGGCGGACCCGGCGCCGCCCTTGCCGTCCTTCTTGTCGTCGGCGCTGGCGCTTCCGCCGCAGGCGGTGAGGGTGAGGGCGCCGACGACCAGGGCGGCACAGGCCCCCAGTACGCGCCGCGTGGCTATGTCGGGCGTTGTCACGGGCTGCTCCAGGTTCGGGTGTTGTGCGGTGTTCGCTTCAGCCGTGTAGAGGTGTCCGGCGGCCGGTGGGGTTCCCGCCGGCCGCCGGGAAGGCCGACGCGTGACAAAACCCGGACAATCGCAACACTGCCGGGTCAACGGGCCGGGCCAACCGGCAGGGCGCACCCGCCCGTTCAGGCCTCCCGGCCCCCCGGACCGCCGTACAGCTCCCCGTACGACGGCCAGGCCCCGCCCGGACCGTCCACCGGCTCGGCGGCCCGGATCGCACGCACGATCGCGCGCGTCACCACGTCCGCGCCCGCCGCCAGCACCTCGTTCAGCGCGAGCGGCTGCCCGGCGTCGAGCGGGCGCTCGCCGGTCGCCAGGGCGAACACCGTGTCCCCGTCGCTGAGCAGATGCACGGGCCGTACGGCACGCGCGATGCCGTCGTGCGCGGTGCCGGCCAGCTTCTGCGCCTGCGCCTTGGACAGGTCGGCGTCGGTGGCGACCACGGCGAGCGTGGTGTTCAGCGGCGGCGGTGCGTTCCTCGCCGCGACCTCGGCCAGCCGCCGCCCCGCGGCCGCGTGGACGTCCGGCGCCGGGTACGCCACCGGCCCGCCGCGGAACAACTCCCCGTACAGCACCCCCGTTTCCGGATCCGTCGCCGACCCCGCCGCGTTGGCCACCACCAGCGCCGCCACCGTGACCCCCGAGTCCAGCACGGTGCTCGCGGTGCCCACGCCGCCCTTCAGCGTGCCGACCACGGCACCCGTGCCCGCCCCGACACACCCCTCGGCCACCCCGGCTCCCGGCGTGCTCGCCTGCGCCGCCTGTGCCGCCGCGTACCCGGTGGCCGCGTCCGGCCTGGCCCGGAAGTCGCCCCCGCGCCCCAGGTCGAAGACGCAGGCCGCGGGCACCACCGGCACCACGTGCGCCGGGTCGGGTCCGACCCGCACCCCGCGCCCGCGCTCCTCCAGCCAGGCCATCACGCCCGAGGCCGCGTCGAGCCCGTAGGCGCTGCCGCCGGTCAGCACCACAGCCTGGACCTTCTGCACCAGGTTGCGCGGATCGAGGGCGTCGGTCTCCTTGGTGCCGGGGCCGCCGCCGCGCACGTCCACACCGGCGACCGCCCCGCCCTCCGGCGCGAGTACCACCGTCGTCCCCGTGAGCCACCCGTCCCCGGCCCGCGTCGCATGCCCCACCAGCAGACCGGCGACGTCCGTCAATGCGTCAACTGTCATACCGCCAGTCTCGTCCAGCCACCACCGGCGGCGCGGGAGTCGGCGGGGACCGGCGGCGCGGGAGTCGGCGGGGACCGGCGGCGCGGGAGTCGGCGGGGACCGGCGGCGCGGCGGGGCCGGGTCTCAGGCGGCCGGCGCCTCCTCCCGGCGCTCCCTCCCGGTGCGCGACGCGGTCAGGACCACCCCGGCCGTGACGCTCAGGGCCAGGACGATCCCCGCTACGAGCACCGCCACGCCGCCCAGGAAGGTGCAGCCGAGCACCAGGAGCGCGGCCGTCGGCAGCACCAGCTGCTCGGCGACGCCCACCTTGAAGTGCCGCGCGTGCAACGCCCACACCGTGAGCAGGAACACCGCCGTCGGCACGGTCACCGCGGCGGACGCCGCCGTCGTGGAGAGGTGCGCCTTGCCCACGGCCTGCTCCACCGCCACCTCCAGTCCCGCCCCGATCGCCGCCGCCGAGGCGAACACCAGGTAGTGACCGTAACCCCACAGGAAGGACTGTCTGCTGGACCTCAGATAGCTGTGGACGGGCACCACGAAGTAGATCCACCAGGCCGCGAACACGATCAGCAGTCCGCCCGCCGCGATCGGGAGCACCTCGCCCAGCGCGTCGTTCTCCTCGATGCCCGACTTCACCGCGACCGTGGCCGCGGCGATGGTCTCGCCCAGCACGATGATCGTGAGCAGCCCGTACCGCTCGGCGATGTGGTGCGGATGCCAGGACGACGGGTGCTTGCGCTCGGCGAACGCCGGCACGCACAGCTCCAGCACCACCATCACCAGGAACAGCCAGGCGCGGTCGCCCTCCGGCAGGAACAGCAGACCCAGCCAGCCGATCTGGCAGAGCAGCACACCCGCCGAGTAGCTCCGGGCCATGGTGCTCTCCGGGGGCGCCGCGGACCTGCCCGCCCGGAGCCACTGCGCCGCCATGGCGACCCGCATGATCACGTAGCCGATGACGACGGCCACCCAGTCGTGGTCCTCGAAGGCCCGGGAGACCCCGGCCGCCAGGACCAGCACCCCCGCGATCTGGACCAGCGTGACGACCCGGTAGAGGACGTCGTCGTTGTCGTACGCCGAGGCGAACCAGGTGAAGTTCATCCACGCCCACCAGATGGCGAAGAAGACCATCGCGTAGTTGAGGACGCCCTCGCCGGCATGCCCCTCGGCGACGGAGTGCACCAGCTGGACGCCCGCCTGGGCGATGGCGACGACGAAGCAGAGGTCGAAGAACAGCTCCAGCGGTGTGGCGGCGCGGTGGGGTTCGTGCCGGTGGCGGGCTTTCAGGCGGCGCACCGGAGGGTGGCCGTCGGGCGGCGGCCCGGAGGGCGCGCTTGCGGATGAGGGACTGGACATCATGGCTCCCAGCACAGCAGAGACGGCGTGGATGTGCTTACGGACCCCCCCTCCACCGGGACGGACCGGGCGCGGGGGACGTCGTCCACGGGGGCGAGCCGTACCCTGGGAGCATGAGTAGCACCCCCGACCCCGAGCCCCGCGCGCCCAGGCCGGCGCTGGTCTTCGACGACCCGCTGGACCGGCAGAGCTCGGACGACACCGACCGCGGCTGGGGCGAGCGGCCCGAGGCCGACAGCACGGCCGACCTGAAGCGCTTCCTCGACGAGAAGCCGCCCCACCACCTGTGAACGGCGCGCGCGGCCGCTAAGTGCGGTCGTGCCCCGAACCGCGCTGGGCGACCACCGCGTCGCGGATCTCCTTGAGCACCTCCAGCTCGGAGACCTCGATGACCTCCTCGGCGCTCTCCTTGGCCTTGCGGCGGGTCTCCTGCCGGGCCAGGTACTTCGACATGGGCAGCACCATCAGGAAGTAGACGACGGCCGCGGTGATCAGGAACGTGAGGGTGGCACCCAGCACGTGGCCCCACAGGATCCGCACGCCCGTCGCGCTGTCGCCGGTCCCGGTGCACGGGCCCTTCAGGCAGGAGCTGTAGCCGTCCAGGCTCTGCGTGCCGAACGCTCCGACCAGCGGGTTGATGACCCCCTCCACCACCGAGTTGACGATCTTGGTGAAGGCGGCGCCGATGACGACCGCCACCGCCAGGTCGATGACGTTGCCGCGCATCAGGAAGGCCTTGAAGCCCTGCCAGACACTCGGCTCGTTCTTCTCGCTCACGGTGGGAGCACTCCTCGCTTGAACAGGTGTAGGGACCAAACGCCTCGCAACCTACGACAGCGTTGGGCCGTCCTGTCCAATCCGGTCCCTCGAACGAGCGACTTGACCGGCTCAGCACAGAGTCACCGCCAACCGTTCCGTGGTACCAGCGCCGACCAGCCGGTGGGCGGTGGCGCGCGGCACCGAGACGACGACCAGGGCCCCGCCCGCCGCCGGATCCGCCACGGGCTCCGGCACCTTCGTCACCCGCACGCCGCGCGCGAGCACGGAGGGCCCGCCCGCACCGCCGCCGGTCGCCACGACGTCGACCCGGTCGCCCGGCCTGAGCAGCCGCACCGTGCCCGCGTCGGCGATGCGCACCGGCGCCGCCACGAGCCGGGTGCCGTGCCGCTCGCCCACCGGATCGGCCACCGGGTGGCCGCGGGCCCGCCGCGGGTCCTGCCCGCCGGCTCCCGGATGCGGGCCCGCCGCCACCAGCGCGGCGGCCGTGACGGCGAGCCCGGCGGCCAGGGCACGCCGTCGGTGCGCCAGGAGCCGGTGCAGGGCACTGCGGCCGCCGCGCACCCGCACCGGTGCGAAGTGCGGCACCTCGCAGGTGGGCGGTGCGTCGGTGCCGGGCGGAAGCGGCGAAGCCGGCGAGGGAGGGAACGGCGAAGACCCGGCGGGAGGGAACGAGGAAGACGGGAACGAGGAAGCAGAGGGCAGGGCGGGACGGAACACGGTGACCACCACCTGTGACGAGGGACCGGCTTGCGCTCCCACGATGAGGCTTTCCGCCGGGTCCCACGGAAGCCCGTGGACCACCGACCGGTTGTGGACAACTCCCTCACCGGAACGTGGCGTTCCCCGGCTTCCGGCCCGCCCTCCGCACCCCTACGGCAGCGCGATCCCCGGATCCATCCCGCCCAGTGCCGCCCCGCACGGGCAGTCCCGTTCTCCGGCCGCCGGCAGCGCGGCCACCGCGTCGAACAGCACGCCCCGCAGCCGGTCGACGTTGGCCGCGAACACCCGCAGCACCTCCTCGTGCGAGACACCCTCACCGCTCTCCGCACCGGCGTCGAGGTCGGTCACGAGGGTCAGGGAGGTGTAGCAGAGCTCCAGTTCACGGGCGAGGGCCGCCTCCGGGTGGCCGGTCATGCCCACCACCGACCAGCCCTGCGCCCGGTGCCACAGGGACTCCGCGCGGGTCCCGAAGCGGGGCCCCTCGACCACGACCAGGGTGCCGCCGTCCACGGGTTCCCAGTCCTGCCCCCGGGCGGCCTTCAGCGCGGCGGCCCGTCCGGTGGGGCAGTACGGGTCGGCCAGCGACACGTGCACCACGTTGGGCACCGTGCCGTCGGGCAGCGGCAGCCCGTCGAAGTAGGTCGACGGGCGCGACTTCGTGCGGTCGACGAACTGGTCCGGCACCAGCAGCGTGCCCGGCCCGTACTCGGGGCGCAGGCCGCCGACGGCGCACGGGCCGAAGACCTGGCGCGCGCCCACCGAGCGCAGCGCCCACAGATTGGCGCGATAGTTGATCCGGTGCGGCGGCAGATGATGGCCGCGACCGTGCCGCGGGAGGAAGGCGACCCGCCGGCCGGCGACCTCGCCGAGGAAGAGGGAGTCGCTGGGCGGCCCGTACGGGGTGTCCACCCGGACCTCGGTGACGTCGTCGAGGAACGAGTAGAACCCGGAGCCGCCGATCACGCCGATCTCGGCCTGCACATTCTCGGCCCGCGCGTTCCCGGCCGTCACCTTGTTCGCCATGCCCGCACCCTAACCGCCCCGCGGCACGCCGAGGACCCCGTCGTCGGACGACGACAGGGTCCCGTAAGAAGTGGGTCCCGCGCGGGCGGTGGGAACCGGGTGCTACGCGGCGGTGGAGCCCGCGGAGGAGCTGCCGGAGCTCGACGAGGAGCCGGAGCCCGAGGAGGACGACGACGAGGACGAACCCGAGTCCGAGGACGACGACGAAGACGCGGCCTTCGAGGACGACGACGCCGGCGAGCTGCTCGACGAGCTGCCGCGGCTGTCGTTGCGGTAGAAGCCGGAGCCCTTGAAGACGATGCCGACCGCGGAGAACACCTTCTTCAGGCGGCCCTGGCAGTTCGGGCACTCGGTGAGGGCGTCGTCGGTGAACTTCTGCACCGCCTCGAGGCCCTCGCCGCACTCGGTGCACTGGTACTGGTACGTCGGCACTGTCTTCCTCCTGGCACTCTCACTCGATGAGTGCTAACGACGGTCTATAGTGACCTATTCCTCGGGATCAGTCCACTGCGGCGGGCGCGCGGTGACCGACACCACGTGCGACCGTGCGGCCGTGGGACCGGGGTGCCAGCCGCGAGCGCAGCGCCACCAGGACCGCCAGGGCCAGGACCGTGCCGCCCATCGGCACCAGGAATCCGGCGCCGCCCCACAGCCGGTCCTCCAGCTGTCCGGCGACGGTCACGGCCGCCGCCTGGCCCAGCGCGACGGCGCCCGTCAGCCAGGTGAAGGCCTCGGTGCGGGCGCCCGCCGGGACCAGGCCCTCGACCAGGGTGTAGCCGGTGACGATGGCGGGCGCGACGCACATGCCGACCAGCAGGCCGAGACCCGCAAGGACGAGCACCGAGTGCGCGGCCCACAGGCCGGACGCGGTCAGCGCGAGGGCGGCGTAGCCGACCAGGAGGCGCTGCTGCGGGGCCACCTTCCAGGCGATGGCGCCGCAGGCCAGGCCGGAGATCATGTTGCCCGCCGCGAAGACGCCGTACAGGACACCGTTCAGGCCGGGCTCGCCGATGGACTCGGTGAACGCGGCCAGCGACACCTGCATGCCGCCGAAGACGGAACCGATGCCCAGGAAGGCGACGATCAGCACCCGCACGCCGGGGACCCGCAGCGCGGAAACGTGCTCCACGCGCGCGTGGTCGCCGTCGGTGCCGCCGACCCGCGGCTGGGTGCTCTTCCGCGCGGCGAACAGCAGTCCGCCCACCAGCGTGAGCGCTGCCTCCGTGACCAGGCCCGCGGCGGGGTCGACGGCGGTGCACAGGGCGGTCGCCAGCAGGGGACCGAGGACGAAGGTCAGCTCGTCGGTGACGGACTCGAAGGCGGCCGCGGTGCTCATCAGGGGGGAGTCCGCGAGCCGCGCGGCCCAGCGTGCCCGCACCATGGGCCCGACCTGCGGCACCGAGGCACCGGTGGGCACCGCCGCGAGGAACAGCGCCCACAGGGGCGCGTCCGTGAGCGCGAGGGCGGTCAGGGTCAGGCCGGACGCCGCGTGCACGAGGACCCCGGGCAGCAGGACGGCACGCTGCCCGTAGCGGTCGGCGAGCCGGCCGCTGTACGGGGCGAACACCGCCATGGAGACGCCGGTGACGGCCGCGGCGGCGCCGGCGACGCCGTAGGAGCCGGTGGTGTGCTGCACCAGCAGCACGATGGAGAGCGTGAGCATGGCGAACGGCTGGCGTGCCGCGAAGCCGGGGAGCAGGAACGTCCAGACGCCGCGGGTGCGCAGCAGCTGCCCGTATCCCGGACGGGTGACCGTGGATGCCACGGCCCGTGCCTTTCTGCCGCCTGGTAGCGCGTCCCCGCTTCGTGGTGTCGTCGTGCGGGAGCGCCGAGAGCTGTCCACTTGCGCGGACTGCGGTAGATGCCGGAGCCCGCGTGGATGAGGGGGCGATCCGACCGCCATACGGTCGCGCCAGCTCTGCTTCAGGCAGAGGTGGTCCGATCAGGTGCGGCCTTCATCGTACAGGGGGCGGGACGGGTGCGGCCTGTGAAAGGGAGCACCCGTCATACGGTCACCTGCGATTGCCGCGGGCGTCTTCGGTGTCTCCGGTGCCCAGCCAGCCGGCCAGCTTGCCGCCGTGGCCGACCGCGCGCAGCCGCGCCTCGGCGGCGTCCCGGACGGGGTCCGTGGCGACCACCAGGAGTTCGTCGCCGCGGCGCAGCCCCGTGGTCGGCAGCGGTACGAAGGACGTTCCGTCGCGGACCACGAGGGTGACGGCGGCCCCGGTGGGCAGCCGCAGCTCGCTGACCTCGACGCCGTGCATCCTCGAACCCTCCGGGATCGTCACGGACAGCAGATGTCCGCGCAGCCGCTCCAGGGGCGCCGACTCGATGCCGAGGTCGGCCGCCTCGTCCCCCTTGCCCAGGTGCAGCTTGCGGGCCAGCCACGGCAGCGTCGGGCCCTGCACCAGGGTGTAGACGACGACCAGGACGAAGACGATGTTGAAGATGCGGTGGCTGCCCGCGACGCCCTCCACCATGGGGATCGTCGCCAGGATGATGGGCACCGCGCCGCGCAGTCCGGCCCACGACATCAGGGCCTGCTCCTGCCACGGCACCCGGAAGGGCACCAGGCACAGCACGACGCTCAGCGGGCGCGCCACCATGGTGAGCACCAGCCCGATGACCAGGGCCGGCAGGATGTCGTCGCCCAGCTCGTGCGGGGTGACCAGCAGGCCGAGCAGGACGAACATGCCGATCTGGGCGAGCCAGCCGAGTCCGTCGGCGAAGCCCCGGGTGGCGGGCCAGTGCGGCAGCCGCGCGTTGCCCATGACCATCGAGGCGAGGTAGACGGCAAGGAAGCCGCTGCCGTGGGCCATCGCGCCGGCCGCGTAGGCCGTGATGGCGATCGACATGACGGCGATGGGGTAGAGGCCGGAGGCGGGCAGCGCCACGTGCTTCAGCCCCCACGACCCCAGCCAGCCGACCGCGAGTCCGATGGCCGCGCCGATGGCCAGCTCCAGCGCGATCTCGCCGATGAGCACGTACCAGTGCTCGATCGGTCCCGCCGTGGAGAAGGCGACGACGAGGATGACCACCGGGGCGTCGTTGAAGCCGGACTCGGCTTCCAGCGTGCCCGTTATCCGCTTGGGCAGCGGAATCCGGCGCAGCACGGAGAAGACGGCCGCGGCGTCCGTGGAGGAGACCACGGCTCCGACGATCAGCGCCTGCCGCCACTCCAGACCGGTCAGGTAGTGCGCGCCCGCGGCGGTCACGCCGACGCTCACCGCCACTCCGCCCAGGGCCAGCGCGGAGGCGGCCGGGAGCGCCGGTTTCGCCTCCTTCCACTTCGTGCCGAGTCCGCCCTCGGCCAGGATCACGACGAGGGCGCCGTAGCCGATGACCTGGACCAGTTCGGCGTTGTCGAACTTGATGTCGCCGATGCCGTCCTGGCCCATGGCGACGCCGATGGCCAGGTAGACGAGCAGGCTGGGGAGCCCGCTGCGCGAGGAGATCCGGACCGCCGCCACGGCGATGAGCAGGACGAGCGAGCAGACGAGCAGGAGCTGGTTGAGGTGGTGGACAGTCAGCGGCCGTTCCCTTCCCTGGCGCACAGCGTGAATCACAGCGCGGGCGATCGCGCCCGCTCGGCACGCGAGGCGTGCACCGGCGCATCCCTATGGCACACGAATCAGCCATGCTCTGCGGGCAACTACTTCGTTACCTTACCTAACTCTTGACGCTTTCTTGACGCTCGGCTTGGCAAGATCGAACGCCCGTGCGTTCCTGTACCCGACTCCGCGTCATGGCGGAGCCGGGCCTGCGCCTACAGTTGCTCCAGCGCTCGGCGCTCAGCGCTCGGCGTCCAGCCTCGGTACGAAGCACAGCCCGCCCCTGCCGCTCGTGTTAGGACAGCAAGGACAGCGATGCCCCCCACCACCACCGCCCCCACGGGTCAGCAGCCCGGCACGTCCGCAAGGAAGAAGGGGCGCAAGGGCCGCCTGCTCGTCCTCGTGCTGGTCCTGGCCCTCATCGGCGGCCTCGCCTACGGGGCGTACTGGTCGGTCAGCACCGTCCGCGCGTCCTTCCCGCAGACCAAGGGATCGATCACGCTGGACGGCCTGTCGGGGCCGGTCGACGTCAAGCGCGACGGGTACGGCATCCCGCAGGTCTACGCCTCCACCGAGGAGGACCTGTTCATGGCGCAGGGCTACGTCCAGGCCCAGGACCGGTTCTACGAGATGGACGTGCGCCGGCACATGACCGCCGGGCGCCTGTCGGAGATGTTCGGCAAGAGCCAGATCGACAACGACGAGTTCCTGCGCACCATGGGCTGGCACCGGGTGGCGAAGAAGGAGTACGACGAGAAGCTCTCGGACTCCACCAAGAAGTACCTCCAGGCGTACTCCAAGGGCGTCAACGCCTACCTGAAGGGCAAGGACGGCGCGGACATCTCCCTGGAGTACGCGGCCCTCGGGTTCACCAACGACTACAAGCCCCAGGAGTGGACCCCGGTCGACTCGGTGGCCTGGCTGAAGGCGATGGCCTGGGACCTGCGCGGCAACATGCAGGACGAGGTCGACCGCGCGCTGATGACCAGCCGCCTCGGCCCCAAGCAGATCGCCGACCTCTACCCGGCCTACCCGTACGACCGCAACAAGGCGATCGTCCAGGAGGGCCAGTACGACGAGCTGACGCAGACGTTCGACGGCGGCGACGGCGGTGCGTCGAGCGGCGGCGACGGCGACGGCAGCGGCACTGGCACGGGCACCGGTACCGGCACGGGCACCGGTACCGGCACGGGCACCGGTACCGGCACGGGCACGGGTACCGGCACGGGAGCCGGCTCCGGCAACGCTCTCCAGGGACAACTGGCCGGCCTCCAGGACGTCCTGGACGACGTCCCCACCGCCGTCGGTGTCAACGGCGACGGCATCGGCTCCAACTCGTGGGTCGTCTCCGGCAAGCACACCATCACCGGCAAGCCGCTGCTGGCCAACGACCCGCACCTGTCGCCGTCCCTGCCGTCCGTCTGGTACCAGATGGGCCTGCACTGCCGCACCGTCTCCGACAAGTGCCGCTACGACGTGGCCGGCTACACCTTCGCGGGCATGCCCGGCGTGGTCATCGGCCACAACCAGGAGATCGCCTGGGGCCTGACCAACTCCGGCGCCGACGTCACCGACCTCTACCTGGAGAAGATCACCGGCGAGGGCTACCAGTACGACGGCAAGGTGGTCCCCTTCGAGACGCGCGAGGAGACCATCAAGGTCGCCGGCGGCGACGCGAAGAAGATCGTCGTCCGCGAGACCAACAACGGACCGCTGCTCTCCGACCGCGACGACGAACTGGTGAAGACCGGCAAGAAGGCCACCGTCGACAGCTCCGCCCCCGACCGCGGCGACGGCTACGGCGTCGCCCTGCGCTGGACGGCGCTTGAGGCGGGCACCACCATGGACGCCGTCTTCGCGATCGACCGGGCGCAGAACTGGGACGACTTCCGCGAGGCCGCCACCCTGTTCGACGTGCCCTCGCAGAACCTGGTCTACGCCGACAGCGAGCACATCGGCTACACGCTGCCCGGCCGGATCCCGGTGCGCGCCGAGGACCACGACGGCTCGGTCCCGGCGCCGGGCTGGAGCTCCAAGTACCGCTGGACCGGCGAGTACATCGACCAGGACGAGCTGCCCTACGAGTACGACCCGGACCGCGGCTACATCGTGACCGCCAACCAGGCCGTCGTCGACAAGGACGAGTACCCGTACACGCTCACCACGGACTGGGGCTACGGCGCCCGCAGCCAGCGCATCACCTCCCTGATCGAGCAGAAGATCAAGGACGGCGGCAAGATCTCCACCGACGACATGCGCCAGATGCAGCTGGACAACAGCAGCGAGATGGCCAAGCTGCTGGTGCCCCAGCTGCTGAAGATCGACATCGCCGACAAGGACGTCCGCGAGGCGCAGAAGCTGCTGGAGGGCTGGGACTACACCCAGGACGCCGACTCGGCCGCCGCCGCGTACTTCAACGCGGTCTGGCGCAACATCCTCAAGCTCGCCTTCGGCAACAAGCTGCCCAAGGAGCTGCGGGTCGAGGGCCAGTGCCTGTGGGTCGACCCGGTCAACACCACCGGCCCGGCGGACGAGACCGACAAGGTCCGCGAGTGCGGCCAGCGCGACGCCGACCAGGCGCAGCCGGACGGCGGCGACCGCTGGTTCGAGGTGGTCCGCACGCTGATGGAGAAGCCCAAGAGCGACTGGTGGACGACGCCCGCCTCGGGCACCCGCAAGGGCGCCGACCACAACCGCGACGACCTGTTCAAGCGCGCCATGACCGACGCCCGCTGGGAGCTGACCGCCAAGCTCGGCAAGGACATCGACAGCTGGAACTGGGGCCGGCTGCACCGACTGTTCCTGAAGAACCAGACCCTGGGCACCGAGGGCCCCGGCTTCCTGAAGTACGCCCTCAACCGCGGCCCCTGGAAGCTCAGCGGCGGTGAGGCGGCGGTCAACGCCTCCGGCTGGAACGCGGCCGGCGGCTACGGGGTGATCTGGGTGCCGTCCATGCGGATGGTGGTCAACCTCGGGGACCTCGACAAGTCCCGCTGGATCAACCTCAGCGGCGCCTCCGGACACGCCTACAGCGCCCACTACACCGACCAGACCGACAAGTGGGCGAACGGCGAGCTGCTGCCGTGGTCCTTCTCCAGGAAGGCCGTCGACGAGAGCACGAGCGACACGCTGGTGCTCAAGCCGTAGCCCCGCACCCGTCGCACGAGAACGGCCTCCACGCGCGCGTGGAGGCCGTTTCCCGTCAGCAGGGCCCGTCAGCGGAACCTGCGCACCCCCGACGGCGTCACCACCGCGTCCACCGGCCGGTCGTGCGGCTGGGCGGGGACGTGCGCGACGACCTCGCGGTCGTACAGCAGCACCAGCAGCGCGGGACGCGCGCCCGCCGCCTCCAGACGCGCCAGCACCCGGTCGTACGAGCCGCCGCCGCGCCCCAGGCGCAGGCCGCGGCCGTCCACCGCGACCCCCGGCAGCAGCACGACGTCCGCCCGCGTCACCGCGTCGGGACCCAGCCGCTCACCGGCGGGCTCGAACAGCTCCATCCGCCCGCCGTGCCGCACGCGCGCGAGGGAGCCCGCTCCGGTGTACTCGCCCCAGTCCAGGTCGTTGTCCGGCAGCAGCGCGGGCAGCAGGACACGCACCCCCCGCGCGCGCAGCGCGTCCAGGAGCGCGAGGGTGCCCGGCTCGGCGCCCACGGAGACGTACGCCGCCACGGCGCGCGCCCCCGCCACCTCCGGCAGCCCGAGCGCCCGCCCGGCCAGCGCCTCGGCGGCTTCCCGCACGTCGTCCGGCGTCAGCCTGTTCCTCGCCGCGAGGAAATCCCGCCGCAACGTCCGCTTGTCAGGTTCGCCCACAGGGCCGAGATGAGACATCGGTGACTCCCGTACCGCGCTAATGCGCTCATATGAGCGCCTATGATCCCGAGTCACAGATTCTCCCTATAGGCACCGGATATGGTGGCGCGCATGACTCAGTCCCACCCCAGGATCAGCAAGGCTGTCATCCCAGCAGCCGGTCTCGGTACCCGGTTCCTGCCGGCCACCAAGGCCACTCCCAAGGAGATGCTGCCGGTCGTCGACAAGCCGGCGATCCAGTACGTGGTCGAAGAGGCCGTGGCCGCGGGCCTCGGCGACGTCCTCATGGTCACGGGCCGCAACAAGCGCCCCCTGGAGGACCACTTCGACCGCAACTACGAACTGGAGTCCGCCCTCCAGAAGAAGGGCGACGCGGGGCGCCTGGCCAAGGTCCAGGAATCCAGCGACCTCGCGATGATGCACTACGTCCGCCAGGGCGACCCCAAGGGCCTCGGCCACGCCGTGCTGTGCGCCGCCCCGCACGTCGGCCACGAGCCCTTCGCGGTCCTGCTCGGCGACGACCTCATCGACCCGCGCGACCCGCTGCTCCAGCGCATGATCGACGTCCAGGAGCAGTACGGCGGCAGTGTGATCGCCCTCATGGAGGTCGCGCCGGAGCAGATCCACCTCTACGGCTGCGCGGCCGTGGAGAGCACCGCGGACAGCGACGTCGTGAAGGTCGGGGGACTGGTCGAGAAGCCGGACCCGGCCGACGCCCCGTCCAACTACGCCATCATCGGCCGTTACGTCCTCGACCCGCACATCTTCGACATACTCCGCAAGACCGAGCCCGGCCGCGGCGGCGAGATCCAGCTGACCGACGCCCTCCAGCAGCTCGCCGAGGACGAGTCAGTGGGCGGCCCGGTGCACGGCGTCGTCTTCAAGGGCCGCCGCTATGACACCGGCGACCGCGGCGACTACCTGCGTGCCATTGTCAGACTCGCATGCGAACGTGAAGACCTGGGCCCGGACTTCCGGACCTGGCTTCGCAGTTACGTGGCCGAGGAGATGCAAGGACGTTGAGCAGCAGCGCGCACCGTGAAACGGGACACGACCACGCCGCCACGGCCGGTTCCGGCCCGGACCGGCTGTGGTCGGTCCAGGAGCACTTGGACGACGTCCTCGCCACCGTCCGCCCCCTGGACCCCATCGAGCTGAACCTGCTCGACGCCCAGGGGTGCGTCCTGGTCGACGACATCACGGTGCCGCTGTCCCTGCCGCCGTTCGACAACAGCTCCATGGACGGGTACGCGGTGCGGGTCACCGACGTCGCGGGCGCCAGCGAGGAGTTCCCCGCCGTCCTGGAGGTCGTCGGGGACGTCGCCGCCGGCCAGACCGACCCGGTCGCCGTGGGCCCCGGCCAGGCCGCCCGGATCATGACCGGAGCACCGCTCCCGCCCGGCGCGGAGGCCGTCGTCCCCGTGGAGTGGACCGACGGCGGGCTCGGCGAGGGCCCGGTGGCCGGCATGCGGGCCCGCAGCCTGGCCCCGGAGGGCGCCGAGGGCCACGTCCACGTGTACCGGCCGGCCGAGGCGCGCGCGCACGTGCGCGCGCAGGGCAGCGACGTCCGCTCCGGCGACCGCGCCCTCACGGCCGGTACGGTCCTCGGCCCGCCGCAGATCGGCCTGCTCGCCGCGATCGGCCGGGGCACCGTACGGGTGCGCCCGCGCCCGCGCGTGGTGGTGCTCTCCACCGGCAGCGAACTGGTCCAGCCCGACGAGCAGCTGGCGTCCGGTCAGATCTACGACTCCAACAGCTTCGCCCTCACCGCGGCCGCCCGCGACGCCGGAGCCATCGCCTACCGCGTGGGCGCGGTCGCCGACGACGCCGAGACCCTGCGGTCCACCATCGAGGACCAACTGGTGCGCGCCGACCTGATGGTCACCACCGGCGGCGTGAGCGTCGGGGCGTACGACGTGGTCAAGGAGGCGCTGGCGCACGTCGGCGACGAGGACGAGCCGGGCGGCGGCGTGGACTTCCGCAAGCTCGCCATGCAGCCCGGCAAGCCCCAGGGCTTCGGCTCGATCGGCCCCGACCACACCCCGCTGCTCGCCCTGCCCGGCAACCCGGTGTCGTCGTACGTCTCCTTCGAGCTGTTCGTGCGCCCGGCGATCCGCACCCTCATGGGCCTGCCCGACGTCCACCGTCCGACGGTCACCGCGTCCCTGGCCGCCGGCAAGGCACTGACCTCGCCGAAGGGCCGCCGCCAGTTCCTGCGGGGCAGCCACGCCGACGGATCGGTCACCCCGGTCGGCGGCTCCGGCTCCCACCTCGTCGCCGCCCTCGCGCACGCGAACGCGCTGATCGTCGTCCCCGAGGACACCGAGTCCGTCGAGCCCGGCACCGAGGTCGAGGTGGTCCTGCTCGGCTGACCGGTCCCCGATGGCGGTACCGTGTCGCGCACAGCAGGCCCACGCGCCGCACCGCGCCGGGCCAGGACCGGGAGCGCCACACAAGCATGAGTACGCAGGACCGACCGCCCAGGAGCGGACAGGACCCGCAAGGCCGGCTGACGCACATCGACGAGGCGGGCGCCGCCCGGATGGTCGACGTGTCCGGCAAGGACGTGACCGCGCGCACCGCGCGCGCCAGTGGGCGCGTCCTCGTCGCGCCCCGCGTCGTCGAGCTGCTGCGCGGCGAGGGTGTGCCGAAGGGCGACGCCCTGGCCACCGCCCGGATCGCCGGCATCATGGGCGCCAAACGCACTCCCGACCTGATCCCCTTGTGTCACCCGTTGTCGGTCTCCGGTGTGAAACTGGACCTGTCGGTCACGGACGACGCCGTGGAGATCACCGCCACGGTGAAGACGACGGATCGCACGGGCGTCGAGATGGAGGCGCTCACCGCGGTCTCCGTCGCCGCGCTCACCGTGGTCGACATGGTCAAGGCGGTCGACAAGGGAGCGGTCATCACGGACGTGCGGGTGGAGCAGAAGACGGGCGGCAAGTCCGGCGACTGGAACCGGTCATGACGCCGGACGACTCCGGGGGCGGCGCCCTGCCGGGCCCGTACGCCGCCCTGGTAGTCACGGCGTCCAACCGGGCCGCCGCCGGTGTCTACGAGGACAAGGGCGGACCGCTGATCGCCGAGGGGCTGCGCCGGTTCGGCTTCGCCGTCGACGGCCCCCGGGTCGTCCCCGACGGCGACCCCGTGGAAGCCGCCCTCCGCGCGGGCGCCGACGCGGACTACGACGTGATCGTCACCACCGGCGGCACCGGCATCTCGCCCACCGACCGCACCCCCGAGGCGACCCGGGCGGTGATCGACTACGAGGTGCCGGGCATCGCGGAGGCGATCCGGGCGTACGGCCGGGACAAGGTGCCGACCGCGGTGCTCTCCAGGGGGCTGGCCGGAGTGGCCGGCGGGACGCTGATCGTCAACCTGCCGGGCTCCTCCGGCGGGGTGAAGGACGGCCTCGCCGTGCTGGAGCCGCTGCTGAAGCACGCCGTGGACCAGCTCCGCGGCGGCGACCACCCGAGACCCGCCAGCGGTGGGGGTGCGAGCTGAACAGCCCGTCATGGCCCGTCGAGCTGAGGGACGGCGACATCGTCCTGAGGCCGATAAGGCTGCGCGACCAGCGGACCTGGCGCGAGGTCAACCGGCGCAACCGGGACTGGCTGCGCCCGTGGGAGGCCACCATTCCGCCGCCCGGACCCGGCGGCCCGATCGCGCACCGGCCGACCTACCGCCAGATGGTGCGGCACCTGAGGTCGGAGGCCCACGCGGGCCGGATGCTGCCGTTCGTCATCGAGTACCAGGGGCGGCTGGTCGGCCAGTTGACGGTGGCCGGCATCACCTGGGGCTCGATGTGCTCCGGCCACGTCGGTTACTGGGTGGACGAGGCGGTGGCCGGCCGCGGCGTGATGCCGACGGCCGTGGCGATGGCCGTGGACCACTGTTTCCGCACCGTCGGACTGCATCGGGTCGAGGTCTGTATTCGCCCCGAGAACGCGCCCAGCCGCCGCGTCGTGGAGAAACTCGGATTCCGTGAGGAAGGTCTCAGGCCGCGATATCTGCACATCGACGGAGCCTGGCGGGACCACCTCGTCTTCGCGCTCACCGCGGAAGAGGTCCCCGAGGGGCTCCTGCGGCGATGGCACCGGTCACGGCAGCGCAGTACACCGAACGCCGGGAACAGCGGCTCCACCGGCTCCAGCGGCAACGCCGGCAACCCTGGGAATTGAATAAACGTTCGAAATTGATCGAGTCGCGACCATCCGGAAGCGGATAATTTCGCGGTCCTGGCAGTCGGCTGATCGGATCGATCACAAGAAAAGTTCGAAATATCAGCCAGATCGTGCGACACACCGGCTCAATTGGCGGATGGCCTCACGCAAACCCCTCTACCGTGTGAGGCGTGAGCAGCAGCGGCCTCATCTACGCAGTCATCGTCGGGGCCTGGGCCGCCTACTTGGTGCCGATGTGGCTCCGTAGGCAGGACGAGCTGAACGAGGCCCGTCCGACGGAACGCTTCAGCACCGCCATCCGGCTCCTGTCCGGACGGGCGGGCATGGAGCGCCGGTACGCCAAGGACCTGCGGTCGCGCTCCGCCGACGAGGCGGAGCCCGACGCCGACGCCCCGGACGCCGTCACCGACTCGGTGGACGTCCGGGCCTTCGCCGTGTCCAGGACCCGACGGCACACCCGGCCGGGCCTGCCGCGGCAGACGGCGGAGCGGCCCGAGACGGCGCGCCCGCAGCCGGGCGTACCCGAGCGCGGCCCGAGACCCGGGCAGTCCCCGGAACCCGCCGAGTCCACCGGCACCGGCGCGGCACCGGCGCGGGCACGGGTGCCGCAGGCCCGGCGCGCGCCCGTCTCGCCGGAGGCCGCGGCACGGGCCCGGCGCAGCAAGGTGCTGGCACGCCGTCGGCGTACGACCGTGATGCTGTTCCTGGCCTTCACGCTCGGCACGGTCGTCGCGGCGGTCGGCGGACTCGCGTTCCTGTGGGCGCCCGGAGTGCCCGCGGTGCTGCTCAGCGCCTACATCGCCCACCTGCGCGCACAGGAGCGCCGTCGCTTCGCCTTCCAGATGGACCGGCGCCAGGCGGAGGCCGCCGCACAGCGCCTGCGGGACCGCGACCCCCGCCCGCGTCGGCGCGGGCCCGTCCCCTCCGCCCCCGGCACCGTCGGCGACCTCGACACCGAGGAGCCGGACGAGGGGCCCGACGCGGAGCCCGGCGCCGGAATGTCGGCGCTGGCCGCGGACCGGCGGGCGCTGGTCGAGCAGACCGACCACGCCGAGTGGGTCGACCAGCAGCGCGAACGCCGAGGGCGCCCGCAGGGCGACAGCTGGGACCCGGTGCCGGTGCCCCTGCCCACCTACGTGACCGCTCCAGTCGCCCCCCGCGCCACGCCCGACGTGGACCTCGGGGCGCCGGACGCGTGGAGTTCGGCCCGCTCCAGTGCCGTCGCGCCCGACCGGGAGGACGCCGCCCAGGCCCCCGCTGCGGACCGGGAGCGTCCGGCCGCCGGTGCCGACGAGCGTCCGGCCGCGCAGGCCGAGGAGCGTCCGGAGGCCCCGGGCCGCAGCGACGCCCGCCGCGCCGCGTCGGCCCGCCGGGCCAGGGAGCGGGGCCGCACACCGCTCTTCGACCAGTACGACGACGGCGACCGCCCCCGCGCGGCCAACGAGTAGAAGCGATTTTTGAGCAGGCCGGGCGGGGTGCTAGAGTTTCACTCGTTGCAAGGGCCTGTGGCGCAGTCCGGTAGCGCACCTCGTTCGCATCGAGGGGGCCAGGGGTTCAAATCCCCTCAGGTCCACGCACATTGACGAAGGTCCCGTCCGATCTCACGATCGGGCGGGACCTTCGCCGTTTCCCGTCCTACGGGACCTGGAGCGCCTTCGCGTAGCAGAGGCTGTCCTCGTGGAAGCGGTAGTAGCCGAACTTCGCGCACGGCTCGTAGCCGCTGGACGTGTACAGGGCCACGGCCTCCGGCTGCTTCGTGCCGGTCTCCAGCACCATCCGGGCCCGGCCCGCCGCGCGGGCGTCCTCCTCCAGTGCGGCCAGGATGCGGCGGGCCAGCCCGCGCCCGCGCATCTGCTCGATCACGAACATCCGCTTGAGCTCGGCGTCCCCGTCGAGGTTGCCCTCGTCGTTGGCGTCCTGGCTGCGCCAGCCGCCGGAGGCGACCGGGACGTCGTTCTCGTCGTACGCGATCAGGTACTGGCCGTTCGGCGGCGCGAAGTCCGAGGGGTCCAGGTGCGTGGCGTCGCCGCCGTCGCCGTAGCGGACGTCGTACTCGGCCTGGACCTCGTCGTTGAGCTTCACGGCGTCGGGGTGGTCGAAGGGGACCCGGCGTATGTTCATGCTTCCTACCGTATATCGATGCGTATCCGGAGCGGGACACCGTCCAGTGTGCCGGTATCGTGCCCTGGTGCTCACCGTGACCTCCGTGAACGTGAACGGTCTGCGCGCCGCCGCGAAGAAGGGCTTCGTGGAGTGGCTCGCCGACACCTCCGCCGATGTGCTGTGCCTCCAGGAGGTGCGGGCCGAAGCGGGCCAACTGCCCGAACACGTCCGTACGCCCGAGGGCTGGCACGTGACGCACGCGCCCGCCGCCGCCAAGGGCCGGGCCGGTGTCTCGCTCTACACACGCCGTGAGCCCGACGCCGTCCGCGTCGGTTTCGGCTCGACGGAGTTCGACACCAGCGGCCGCTACGTCGAGGCCGACCTGCCCGGTGTGACGGTCGCCTCGCTCTACCTGCCCTCCGGCGAGGTCGGCACCGGGCGCCAGGACGAGAAGGTCCGCTTCATGGGCGAGTTCCTCGCCTACCTCAAGGAGCTGCGGGAGCGCGCCGCCGCCGAGGGGCGCGAGGTCGTCGTCTGCGGCGACTGGAACATCGCCCACCGCGAGGCCGACCTGAAGAACTGGCGGGGCAACAAGAAGAACTCCGGGTTCCTGCCGGAGGAGCGCGAGTGGCTCAGCCGCGTCCTCGACCCGGCGGAGGGCGGGTACGTGGACGTCGTGCGCGCGCTGCACCCGGACGTCGAGGGGCCGTACTCGTGGTGGTCGTACCGCGGGCGGGCTTTCGACAATGACGCGGGATGGCGCATCGACTACCACCTCTCCACCCCCGGGCTGGCCGCCAGGGCCCTCAAGGGCTACGTCGAGCGGGCCGCCACGCACGCCGAACGCTGGTCCGACCACGCGCCGGTGACGGTGGTCTACGGCCCCTGACGGCCGGGGCGGAGATCTACTCCGGCCCCTTCCGCATCCGCCGGTCCAGGGCCAGTGACAGTTCCGCCTCCACCACGCTGCGGGCCAGCGGGCGCAGGCGGTGGAGTTCCGGTTCGGGGGCGTGGCGCAGGATCAGGCCGGCGAAGAGTTCGGCGAGGGCGTCGGCGTGCTCACGGACGCGGGCGCCGGCCTGGAGGACCTCGCCGAGCGGGATGCCCTCGCGGACCAGCGCGGAGGAGACCTCCAGCAGGCGGTGGCTGATGTGGACCAGTTCGTCGCCGTCGGTGCCGAGGTAGCCCAGCTCCATCGCGGCGGCCAGGTTCTCCGGGGTGACCTCGCCCTCGAAGCGGGCGGCGAGTTCCTCGGGGGTGAGGCGGACCGGGGTCTCCTCGGTGGGCTCGCCGAGGCCGAGCAGGTCGCCGACGTCGCGGCCGTGGTCGAAGGCGTCGGCCAGTTCCGCGATGCCGTTCAGGGTGTGGCCGCGGTCCAGCAGCGCCGCGATGGTGCGCAGCCGGGCCAGGTGGTGGTCGTCGTACCAGGCGATGCGGCCCTCGCGGCGGGGTGGCGGGATCAGTTTGCGTTCGCGGTAGAAGCGCACGGTGCGCACCGTGATGTCGGCCAGCCGGGCCAGTTCCTCCATGCGGTATTCGCGCTTCTCGGTCACATCCACGACCTTATGGCGTACCGCGGGTAACTTTCCTCCGTCCGCCCCCTACCCATGAGTACGGAGCTGCTCTACGCTCCCATTGCGCCAGTGTTCACTGGCACGGTTCCAGACGGTTCCAGGTTCCAGACGGTCCAGGCAAGCGTGGAGGCTCCCAGATGGCCGAGCACGAGCAGGTTCACGAACACGTACGGGTGGCGGTGATCGGGTCCGGTTTCGGCGGGCTGGGGGCCGCCGTGCGGCTGCGACGCGAAGGGATCACCGACTTCGTCGTACTGGAGCGGTCCGGCAGCGTCGGCGGCACCTGGCGGGACAACAGCTACCCCGGCTGCGCCTGCGACGTGCCCTCCCACCTGTACTCCTTCTCCTTCGCGCCCAACCCCGAGTGGCCGCGCACCTTCTCCGGGCAGGAGCACATCCGCGCCTACCTGGAGCACGTCACCGACACCTTCGGGCTGCGCCCCCACCTCCGCTTCGACTCGGAGGTGAAGCGGATGGCGTGGGACACCGAGCAGCTGCGGTGGGAGATCGAGACCGTGCGCGGCACGCTCACCGCCGACGTCGTCGTCTCCGCGACCGGGCCGCTGTCCGACCCCAAGGTCCCGGACATCCCGGGGCTCGACTCCTTCCCCGGCAAGGTCTTCCACTCCGCCCGCTGGGACCACGACTACGACCTCACCGGCAAGCGCGTCGCCATGATCGGCACCGGTGCCTCCGCCATCCAGATCGTGCCGTCCATCCAGCCGAAGGCGGGCCGGCTCACCCTCTTCCAGCGCACCCCGGCCTGGGTGATGCCCCGCATGGACCGGGCCATCAGCGGCGTCGAGCGGGCCCTGCACCGGGCGGTGCCCGCCACCACCAAGCTGCGCCGCGGGCTGGCGTGGGGCATCCGGGAACTCCAGGTGCAGGCATTCACCAAGCACCCCAACGAGCTGGGCTTCGTCGAGCAGATCGCCAAGCGCAACATGGGCGCCGCCATCAAGGACCCGGCCCTGCGCGCCAAGCTCACCCCCGACTACCGCATCGGCTGCAAGCGGATCCTGCTGTCGAGCACCTACTATCCGGCGCTCGCCCGGCCCAACGTCGACGTGGTCGCGAGCGGGCTCAGCGAGGTGCGCGGGTCCACCCTCGTCGCCGCCGACGGCACCGAGGCCGAGGCCGACGCGATCATCTTCGGCACCGGTTTCCACGTCACCGACATGCCCATCGCCGAGCGCGTCGTGGGCGCGGACGGGCGGACGCTGGCCGAGACCTGGAAGGGCGGCATGGAGGCGCTGCGCGGCGGCACGGCGGCCGGCTTCCCCAACTTCATGACGGTCATCGGGCCCAACACCGGCCTCGGGAACTCGTCCATGATCCTGATGATCGAGTCGCAGCTGAACTACATGGCGGACTACCTGCGCCAGTTGAACGTCCTCGGCGGCCGCACCGCCCTCGACCCGCGCCCCGCCGCCGTGCGCAACTGGAACCACCGGGTGCAGGAGCGCATGAAGCGCACGGTGTGGAACACCGGCGGCTGCACCAGCTGGTACCTGGACGCGAGCGGCCGCAACACCACCGTCTGGCCCGGCACCACCGCCGAGTTCCGGCGGGAGACACGGCGCGTGGACCTCGCGGAGTACGAGGTGCTGCGCCCGGCCCCCGCGAAGACCACGGCGAAGGCCGTCGACGCGGAGGCGGAGGTGAGCGCGTGAGCCGCCTGCTCCACGTCGCCGACGGGCCCTACGCGCCGCCCGCGCCCGCCCGCGAGCTGACCGTCACCGCCGCCGACGGCGCCCGGATACACGTGGAGGTGCACGGACCCGAGAACGCGCCCGCGGTCGTCCTCGCGCACGGCTGGTGCTGCTCCACCGCCTTCTGGGCGGCGCAGATCCGCGAACTGGCCGCCGACCACCGCGTCATCGCCTACGACCAGCGCGGCCACGGACGCAGCCCGGCGAATCCGGCGTACGGCACCGAGCCGCTCGCCGACGACCTCGAAGCCGTCCTGGAGGCCACCCTCGCGCCGGGCGAGCGGGCCGTGATCGCGGGGCACTCCATGGGCGGGATGACGCTGATGGCCGCGGCGACCCGGCCCGCGGTACGCGAGCACGCGGCCGCCGTCCTGCTGTGCAGCACGGGCAGCGCACGGCTGGTGGCGTCCGCCACCGTGGTCCCGATGCGGGCGGGCCGGGTACGCACCTGGCTGACCCGGCGCATCCTCGGCTCCCGGGCGCCGCTCGGGCCCGTCACACCGCTCGCCCGGCGGATCCTCAAGTACGGGACGATGGGCCCTGGTTCGGGCCCGCACATGGTCGAGGCCTGCGCCCGGATCGTGCACGCCTGTCCCAGCCGGGTGCGGCACGGCTGGTCCCAGGTGCTCGACCTGCTCGACCTCGACCACGGAGTCCGGGAGTTGCGCATGCCGGTGGAGATCGTGGTCGGTACGGCGGACCGGCTGACGCCGCCCGTGCAGGCCCGCGCGCTGGCCGCAGCGCTGCCCGACTGCGTGGGCCTCACCGAACTCCCGGGCCTCGGCCACATGACGCCGGTGGAGGCCCCGGAGCTGGTCAGCGGGAAGATACGGGCCCTCGCGGCCACCTACATACCCAGCGCACGCGGTGAGCGTGCCGTACACGCCGAGGAGAGCGCATGAGCAGGGTGAGTCTGGAAGGGCGGGTCGCCGTCGTCACCGGGGCCGCGCGGGGCGTCGGGGAGCTGATGGCCCGCAAGCTGTCCGCGCGCGGGGTGAAGGTGGCGCTGGTCGGCCTGGAGCCGGACGAACTCAAGCAGGTCTCCGCCCGGTTGCACAGCGACAGCGACCACTGGCACGCCGACGTCACCGACCACGAGGCGATGGCCCGGGTGGCGGCGGAGGTCGAGGAGCGGTTCGGGAAGGTCGACATCGTCGTCGCCAACGCGGGTGTGGCCACCGGCGGTCCCTTCGTCGACTCCGACCCGGAGTCCTGGCGGCGGGTCATCGAGGTCAACCTGATCGGCTCGGCCGTCACCGCCCGCGCCTTCCTGCCCGCGCTGCTGGAGAGCCGCGGCTACCTGCTCCAGATCGCCTCGCTGGCCGCCCTCACCCCCGCCCCGATGATGAGCGCCTACTGCGCCTCCAAGTCCGGCGTCGAGGCGTACGCGCACAGCCTGCGCGGCGAGGTCGGGCACCGGGGCGTGAAGGTCGGCGTCGGCTACCTGTCCTGGACCGACACCGACATGGTGCGCGGCGCCGACCAGGACGACGTCATGCGGGAGTTGCGGCAGCGGCTGCCCTGGCCGTCGAACAAGACCTATCCGCTCGGCCCGGCGGTCGACCGGCTGGTGGAGGGCGTCGAGCGCCGCTCCGCGCACGTCTACGGGCAGTGGTGGCTGCGCGGCATGCAGGGCGTGCGCGGCTACCTGCCGGCCGTCATCGGCACCGTCGGACAGCGCGAGATGCGGCGCTTCGGAGACCGGCTGAACGGCCGGCGGATCGGTCTGGTCGGCGCCGGTGGAGCGGCCGACGAACAGCGTCCCACCAGGGCGACTACGGTCCGTAAGTGATCGACATGCGCACGGTCACCGCTCGTGTGAATCTGATCGAGCGCCCGGCCGATCCGGTCGGGCCCGATCACCACAGGAGTGAACCCACATGGGTATGAAGGACCAGTTCCAGGACAAGGCCGAGCGCATGCAGCAGCAGGGCAAGCAGCGGGCCGAGCAGGCGCGGGACCAGTTCCAGAACCGCGACCGCCGCCGCGACGAGGACGAGACGGACCCGGCCGCGCGTCGCCGCGAGTCGGAGCACCAGAACCCGTCCTCCTCGCGCCGCCGCGACGAGGACGAGCGGCTGCAGGACAGCTTCGACGCCTGACGCGCCGCCGCTGAAGTGAGAGGGCGCCCCCGGCTGTTGCGGGTGGGCGCCCTTTCCCGTGCCACCCGAGGCTTCGCGGAGGCTTCTACTCCCGCGGCGGCAGCGGCGGACGGGACCGGTCCGGTACGGCGTCATAACCGGGCGGCGTGGCAGGCGGGTTGGTCTCCAGCAGCTCCAGCGCCAGCCGCACCGCCTCGTCGAGCACCGGGTAGCGGCCCTCGGCCCAGTCCAGGGGTGAGCGCAGCGCCTCGACGTCGGGGGCGACGCCGTAGTTCTCCACGGACCAGCCGTAGGCGTCGAACCAGGCCGCGTTCATCGGCACCGTGATCACCGAGCCGTCGCCGAGCCGGTGCCGGCCGGTCATGCCGACCACGCCGCCCCAGGTGCGCTGCCCGACCACCGGGCCGAGGCGCAGCAGCTTGAACGCCGCCGTGATCATGTCGCCGTCGGAGGACGTCGCCTCGTCGGCGACCGCGACCACCGGACCGCGCGGGGCGTTGGAGGTGTACGACACCGGCTGGGCGTCCCGGGTGAGGTCCCAGCCCAGGATGGTCCGGGTCAGCTTCTCGATGACCAGCTCGCTGATGTGCCCGCCCGCGTTGCCGCGCACGTCCACGATGAGCGCGGGCCGGGACACCTCCATGCGCAGGTCGCGGTTGAACTGCGCCCAGCCGGAGCCGCCCATGTCGGGGATGTGCAGGTAGCCGCACCGGCCGCCGCTCAGCTCCCGTACCACCTCGCGGCGCTTGGCCACCCAGTCCTGGTAGCGCAGGGGGCGTTCGTCGACGAGCGGTACCACGGCGACCCGGCGGGAGGGCCCCCGGCAGCCCTCGGCGGGGGAGAAGGTCAGCTCCACCGTCGTACCGCCCGCGCCCGCCAGCAGCGGGGACGGTCCGAGGACCGGGTCGACCGGGCGGCCGTCGACGTGGGTCAGCACCGCCCCGTCGCGGATGCCCGTGCCGGCCAGCGGGGAACGGGCCTTGGAGTCGGAGGAGTCGCCCGGCAGAATCCGCAGGACGACCCATTGTCCGTCCCGGCAGGCGAAGTTGGCGCCCAGCAGGCCCTGCCAGCGCTGGTAGTGGGCCGGGCCCTCGTTGCGCCGGGCGGCGACGACATAGGCGTGCGAGGTGCCCAGCTCGCCGAGCACCTCGCGCAGCAGGTCGGCGAACTCGTCGGGGGAGGCGACCCGTTCGAGCAGCGGGCGGTACTGGTCGAGGACCGCGTCCCAGTCGATGCCGCACATGCCGGGGTCCCAGAAGTAGGCGCGGATCAGGCGCCCCGCCTCGTCGTACGCCTGGCGCCACTCGGCGGCCGGATCGACCTCGTGCAGGATGCGGCGCAGGTCGATCCAGGTGGTCGAGTCGCCGTCGCCGACCTCGGTCGCCGGTACGGCGCGCAGGTCGCCCTCGTCGAGCACGACCAGGCGGCTGCCGTCGCCGCTGACCCGGAACCAGTCGAGGTGGTCGACCAGTTCGGACTTCTTCGCCTTGGCCAGGTTGAAGTGTTCCAGGGTGGGCCGCTCGCTCGGGTCGGCCGGATTGGCGAAGGTCTCGCCGAGCGCGCCCGAGATCGGCCAGCGCAGCCAGACCAGGCCGCCGCCCGCGACCGGCTCCAGCGCCGAGTACTTGGAGGCGGTGACCGGGAACGGTGTCACCCGGTTCTCCAGTCCTTCGACCTCGACGGTCACCGCGCCGCCCTCGCCGGTCTCGTCCTCCAGCGGGTCCAGACCGCCGGCCGCGGGGCGGCCCTCGGGGTTGAGGGCGAAGGGGGAGGGGGTCGCGGAGGACAGCGGCACCAGGTAGGGGCGGCAGCCCAGCGGGAAGGACAGGTCGCCGGTGTGCACGTCGTACACCGGGTCGAAGCCGCGCCAGGACAGGAAGGCGAGGTAGCGGCCGTCCCGGGTGAACACCGGGTTCTCGTCCTCGAAGCGGCCGTTGGTGACGTCGACGACGAGGGTGCCCTCCGGTCCGTCGATCCGGGCCATCTTGATCTGCCGCAGGCTGCGTCCGATGCCCGGGTGCGACCAGGTGAGCCAGGCCCCGTCGGGGGAGAAGGCCAGGTCGCGCACGGGTCCGTTGACGGAGCGGATCAACTCGGTGACCTGGCCTCCGGCGGTTCCGGGGGTGGCGGTGCCGCCCGGCGTGGCGGTGCCGCCGGTCGCGCTGTCGCCGGCTGCGGGGTCGCTTCCCGGGGTGGTGCCGTCCGAGGGGTCGCCTTCCGCCGTGCCGCGGGTCGTGCCGCCGTCTGCCCCGCCGTCTCCCGCCGTGCCGGTGTCCGTCCCGGCCGCCGTCTCCGCCGCGCCCGCTTCCCCCGGGTCCGCCGGATACCCGGCGTCCACCGCGTCCAGGGTCAGCGTCACCTCCGTGTCCGGCTCGGTGACGTCGAGGATCAGCAGGCGTCCGTCGTGCGAGGCGACGGCGAGCCGGTCGCCGGCCGGGTCCGAGACCAGCTCCAGGACCCGGCCGAGGCGTCCGGAGGCCAGCCGCCGGGGAGCGCGGCCGCCGGTCGCCCGGGGCAGGTAGGAGATCTCGACGGCGTCCTCGCCCTCCGCGTCCGTCACGTACGCGATCCGTCCGCTCTCCCCGAGCATCTCCGGCAGCCGTACCCGTACTCCGGGGGTGTCCGCGATGGTGCGGGCCGGGCCGTCGCGGTGGGTGAGCCAGTACAGGCTGCCGCGTACGACGACGGCGCTCGCGCGGCCCGTCTCGTCGACGGAGACGCCGCCCACGTGCTGGGTGGCGGGTACCTGGTACGTACGCCGTCCCGCGCGCGGGCCGCTCAGCCGTACGTCGAGCTTGCGCGGCGCCGAGCCGGGCGCGAGGTCGTCCACGATCCACAGGTCGCCCGCGCACTGGTACACCACCCGGGTGCCGTCGCTGGAGGCGTTGCGGGCGTAGAACGCGTCGTGGTCGGTGTGGCGGCGCAGACCGGTGCCGTCGTGGGCGCAGGAGTAGAGGTTGCCGACGCCCTCGTGGTCGGAGAGGAAGGCGATCCGGTCGCCGACGAACATCGGGGCGGCGAGGTGTCCGTCGAGATCGGGCAGGAGCCGCTCGCCGTGCAGCCAGAGCCGGCCCGTGGCGCCGCCCCGGTAGCGCTTCCAGGCGGCCGGCTCGTGCGGCGGGGTGCCGGTGAGCAGGAGCGTTCTGCGCTCACCGTCGAGGTCGGCGGCCTGGATGTCGGTGACCGGGCCCCAGGGCAGCTTGCGGCCGGGGTCCCCGTCGGGGGCGACCTTGTAGGCCCAGGTGAGGTGCGAGAAGGGCTCTCCGTGCGAGGCGACGGCGAGGACGGCGGTGGTGCCGTCGGGATCGGGCGGCGACCAGCCGCAGACCCGGGTGTCGAAGCCGCCCCAGTGGGTGAGCTGCCGTCCGGGGCCGCCGTCCACCGGCACCAGATGGACCTCCGGCACCAGAGTGCGCCAGCTGGTGTACGCGATGTGGCGGCCGTCGGGGGAGAAGCGCGGGGGCCCGGCCTTGGTGCGGTCGACGGTGAGCCGCCAGGCCCGCCCCGGACCGTCGAGGGACGCGAGCCAGAGGTCGTCCTCGGCCACGAAGCACAGCTGGTCGCCACTGAGGTGCGGAAGGCGCAGATAACTCACCCGCCCCATGCTTTTCCGGGTGCCGGGTACCGGCAACTTATACGGTGCCGACAACCGTGACCCACACCACGTACGAAACCGTTTCGTTTCGCTAGGCGGTGGGGTACATTCGTCATGTACGAAACGGTGTCGTTCCAGTCGAGTGGACCGGTCGACCGGAACGGAGAGGAGTGAGCGAGATGACGGAGACCGCCACCGCGCGCCGCAGCCGGATCACTCCCGAGCGCGAGGCCGAGCTGTACGAGGCCGTGCTCGACCTGCTCCGCGAAGTCGGCTACGACGCCCTCACCATGGACGCCGTGGCCGCTCGCACCCGGTCCAGCAAGGCGACGCTCTACCGCCAGTGGGGCGGCAAGCCGGAGCTGGTCGTCAAGGCCATGCGGCACAACAAGCCGGGCAAGATCGGCGACGTCGACACCGGCTCGCTCCGCGGTGACCTGCACGCCCTCATGGTGCGCGAGGACGACTGCACCATGGAACAGAACTCCGCGCTGATGCGGGGCGTCGCCATGGCGCTGCACCAGAACCCGGACCTCCGCCAGGCGTTCCGGGAACAGCTCATCGAACCGGAGATGGCCGAGTTCCAGCGTGTGCTGCAACGCGCCGTCGACCGCGGTGAGATCAGAGCGGACTGCCCGGCGCTGGACTTCCTCGTGCACATGATGGTCGGTGGTTTCGCCACCCGCACGCTGCTGGACGACCAGCCGCCGACCCGGGCGTTCCTCGCCTCCTACGTCGACGCCGTGATCCTCCCCGCCCTCGGCGTCTCCACCCACTGACCTCCCCACGCAACCTCTGAGCCCCATCTGAGCCCCACCTGACGTAACCGCTCACGTCGTCGGGCCGATCACCCCTGCCCTGAAGATCCACGACCTGACCGGGAGTACGCCCCCGTGGCCACGTTCCTCTACAAACTCGGCCGGCTCGCCTTTCGCCGACGGCATTTCGTCGCCCTGATCTGGGTGGCCCTGCTGACGCTCGCCGGCGTCGGCGCCGCCAGCGCCCCGCCCGCCGGCAACTCCTCCTTCTCCATCCCCGGAACGGAGGCCCAGAAGGCCTTCGACCTGCTGGAACAGCGCTTCCCCGGAGCGAGCGCCGACGGGGCGACCGCACGGGTCGTCTTCAAGGCGCCCTCCGGCGAGAAGATGACGGACGCCGGCAACAAGGCGACCGTCGAGAAGACCGTCGACGAACTGGCGGACGGCTCCGAGGTCGCCTCGGTCGCCGACCCCTACACGGGCAACGCCGTCAGCAAGGACGGCACGATCGCCTACGCCTCGGTGAAGTACGACGTCTCCGGCATGGAGCTGGAGGAGTCCACCAAGGACGCCCTGGAGGACGCCGCCCAGCAGGCGCGCGACGCCGGGCTGACCGTCGAGATCGGCGGTGACGCGCTCCAGGCCGTCCCGGAGACCGGCGCCACCGAGGTCATCGGCATCGCGGTCGCCGCCGTCGTCCTGGTCATCACCTTCGGCTCCCTGGTCGCGGCCGGGCTGCCGCTGCTCACCGCCCTGATCGGCGTGGGCATCGGTGTCTCCTCGATCACCGCGCTGGCGAGCGCGCTCGAACTGGGCTCGACCACCTCGATCCTGGCCATGATGATCGGCCTCGCGGTCGGCATCGACTACGCCCTGTTCATCGTCTCCCGCTACCGCGCCGAACTCGCCGAGGGGCGCGAACGCGAGGAGGCCGCCGGACGGGCGGTCGGCACCGCGGGCTCCGCGGTCGTCTTCGCCGGACTCACCGTCGTCATCGCCCTGGTGGGCCTCGCGGTCGTCAACATCCCGATGCTCACCAAGATGGGCATCGCGGCGGCCGGCACCGTCGCCATCGCGGTCCTGATCGCGCTGACGATGATCCCCGCGCTGCTCGGCTACGCCGGTCGCCGGGTCAAGCCCGCTGGGGCGAAGGGCAAGCTGCTGGGCCGCTCCCGCAAGGGCGAGCCGAAGCCGGACCAGCCGGCCGGGCAGCCGAAGGCCAACCTGGGCACCCGCTGGGCGAGCTTCGTCGTCCGCCGCCCCCTCGCCGTCCTCCTCCTGGGCGTCATCGGCCTCGGCGCCGCCGCGGTCCCCGCGGCCTCCCTGGAGCTGGGCCTGCCCGACGACGGCTCCCAGCCGACGTCCACGACCCAGCGCCGCGCCTACGACCTGCTGTCGGAGGGCTTCGGCCCCGGCTTCAACGGCCCCCTGATGGTCGTCGTGGACGCCAAGGGCAGCGACGCCCCGAAGGACGCCTTCACCGACGTCGAGAAGCAGATCAAGGACCTCGACGGCGTCGTGGCGGTGACCCCGCCCGCGCCCAACAAGGGCGGCGACACCGCGACGATCACCGTGGTCCCGGACTCCAAGCCGTCCTCCGTGCAGACCGAGGACCTGGTGCACGCCATCCGCGACGCGGGCGGCGACATCGAGGCCAAGACCGGTGCCGAGACCCTGGTCACCGGCTCGACGGCGATGAACATCGACGTCAGCCAGAAGCTCAACGACGCGCTGGTGCCCTACCTGGTCCTGGTCGTCGGCCTGGCCTTCCTCCTCCTCATCGTGGTCTTCCGTTCGATCCTGGTCCCGCTGAAGGCGGCCCTCGGCTTCCTGCTCTCCGTCATGGCGGCGCTCGGCGCGGTCGTCGCGGTCTTCCAGTGGGGCTGGCTGTCCGGCCTGATGGGCGTGGAGGAGACCGGTCCGGTCATGTCGATGATGCCGATCTTCATGGTCGGCGTGGTCTTCGGCCTGGCCATGGACTACGAGGTCTTCCTGGTCACCCGCATGAGGGAGGCCTACGTCCACGGCGAGAAGCCCCACCAGGCCGTCGTCACCGGCTTCAAGCACGGCGCCCGGGTCGTCACCGCCGCCGCGGTGATCATGATGGCGGTCTTCGCGGGCTTCATCGGCTCCAGCGAGTCGATGGTCAAGATGATCGGCTTCGGCCTCGCGATCGCCGTCTTCTTCGACGCGTTCGTGGTCCGCATGGCCATCGTCCCGGCGGTCCTCGCCCTGCTCGGCAAGAAGGCCTGGTGGCTGCCGAAGTGGCTGGACCGCGCGCTGCCCAACGTGGACGTCGAGGGCGAGGGCCTGCGCACGGCCGCCGAGCGGGGCGCCGACCCCGACGAGGAGCGGGAGCTGGTGCGCACCTGACCAGCCGCCGCGGCCTCTGACAGGAGGACGGCACAGACCAGCCGGTGAGGGTTCCGTGGGGACGGGGCTGCCCTCACCGGCTTCCTCCGTTCCGGGGGACCCGACGGCCCCGCAACCCGGTCGCCTGCGGGCTACACGTACCGCTACGGTGCGGTCCATGACGACGACCGACGACGCCTTTGACTCCGCCGCCGCCTCCGCGGCCCACCCGCGCTTCGCCGCCGCCCTCGGCGAACTGGGCCTCGGCGACCTGGCCGGACGGGCCCGGCGCTTCCCGGAGGCCACCCGCACCGCCACCGAGGCCGCCGCCGCCATCGGGTGCGAGCTGAGCCAGATCTGCAAGTCGCTCATCTTCGCCGCGGACGGCGTGCCCGTACTCGTCCTCATGGACGGCGCCTCCCGGGTGGACCTGGACCGGGTCCGTGAGGAACTCGGCGCCCAGAAGGTCACCCGGGCCAAGGCCGACGTCGTACGGGAGACCACCGGGTACGCGATCGGCGGGGTGCCGCCCTTCGGGCACCGGACCAGGACCCGGGTGCTCGCCGACCGGTCGCTGCTCGCCCACGACGTCGTCTGGGCCGCCGCCGGCACCCCGTACGCCGTCTTCCCGATGGAGCCCAAGGACCTCGTCGCCGCCGCCGGCGCCACCCTCGTGGACGTGCGCGAGCGCTCCGCGTGACCCCGCTGGTCACCGCCGCGGTCCTGCTCGCGGCGGTCACCCACGCCAGCTGGAACGCCATCGCCCACCGGATCACCGACAAGCTGACCGGGTTCGCGCTGATCTCCGGCGGCGGGCTGCTCATCGGCCTCGCGCTGCTGCCGTTCACGGCGTTCCCGGCGGCCGGGGCGTGGCCGTACCTCCTGGCCTCCGCCGCCGTCCACGTCGCGTACTACGCCCTGCTGATGCGCTCCTTCCGGCTGGGCGACTTCGGTCAGGCCTACCCGATCGCCCGCGGCAGCGCGCCGCTGCTGGTGACCGTCCTCGCCGCGGTCTTCGCCCACGAGGTGCCGGACGGCTGGGCGGCCGCGGGCATCCTGGTCTCCTGCGCGGGACTGACCGGCGTCGCCCTGTGGGGGCTGCGCGGACGCCGGCCCGACTGGGCGGCCATCGGCGCCGCCCTGGCGACCGGCGTGACCATCGCGGCGTACACGGTCGTCGACGGCCTCGGCGTACGCGCCTCCGGGTCCTCGCTCGGCTACATCGCCTGGCTGATGGCGGTGCAGGGGACGGTCCTGCCGGCCTGCTTCCTGTACCGGCACCGCTCCGGGGCGTGGGCGCTGCTGCGGCCGCAGGCCGGTCTCGGACTGGTCGGCGCGGCCCTGTCCGTCACCGCCTACGCCCTGGTGCTCTGGGCGCAGACCCGCGCCGAACTCGCGCCCATCGCCGCCCTGCGCGAGTCGTCCATCCTGGTCGGCGCCGCGATAGGGGCCGTGTTCTTCAAGGAGCGGTTCGGCGCGTCCCGGATCGCGGCGGCGGGCCTGCTGGTCGTCGGGATCGGGCTGATGCTGCACACCGGATAGCCGCGAGCGCCGGGATGGTGCGCACGGCCGTCGCGAGGCGCACCCTGGAAGGAGGTGTTCCGGAGGTGATCGTCATGATGCACACCACAGTGGGATGGCATGTCGAGCTGGAGTTCGTGGAGGACGACCAGCACACGCGGGCGGTCGCGATGGTGCGGCTCCCCGACGGCACCGAGGTCCGCGCGCACGGCCACGCCAGCCGGCACCGGGTCGACTCCCAGCAGCCACGGGTCGGTGAGGAGGTCGCGGGCGCACGCGCGTTGAACGAGCTGGCGATGCAGCTGCTCACCAAGGCCCACGACGAGATCGACGCGGCGTCGGGCCGTGTGTCGCACCCCATCCACGTCTGAACCGGCCGGTGCCCGCCTCTAGGACGGGCCCTGCGCGAGCGACGCGCGGACCGCCCGTACCAGCGCCTGCGCCCGCGGGTCCGCCGTCACGGTCTTGCGGAAGCCGTTGGTGACGTAGCCCAGGGCGACGCCGGCCTCCGGGTCGGCGAAGCCCAGGGAGCCGCCGCGGCCCGGGTGGCCGAAGGAGCCGGGGGCCAGGAACGGGGACGCGCTGCCGTGCAGCATGAAGCCGAGGCCGAACCGGGTGCCCACGACCAGGATCCGGTCGGGTCCGGCGGACTCCTCGGCGCGGGCCAGCTCCATGGTCGCCGCGTCGAACAGCCGCAGGCCGCGCGTCACGCCGTCGACCTCGCCGATCAGGGCCGCATAGAAGCGGGCCAGGCCGTCGGCCGTCGCGATGCCGTTGGCGGCCGGGAGCGCGGAGGCGCGGTACACCGGGTCGTTCTGGTCGGGGAACGGGGTGATCGCGGCGAAGGCGCGGCGGGTGAGGGAGTCCGGGTTCTCGTAGGCCTCGGTGACCGAGCGCTTGGGGCGCAGCCGCGGGCCGTTGCCCGACGGACCGGTCCCGGACGGCTCGGGGTCCGGGAGGGGGCCGACGCGTCCGGCCCGTCCGGCCGTCTCCTCCGCCGCGGGCAGCCCCACCCACAGGTCCAGGCCCAGCGGCCCGGCGATCTCGTCCGCGATCCACTGCCCGGCGCCCCGCCCGCCCGTCACCCGGCGGACCAGCTCGTCCAGCAGCCAGCCATAGGTCAGCGCGTGGTAGCCGTGGTCGGTGCCCGGCTCCCACACGGGCGCCTGGGCGGCGAGGGCCGCGGGACCCTTGAGCGGGTCGAGGGCGTCCTCGGGGGTGAGCGGACAGTCCAGGACCGGCAGCCCGGCCCGGTGGTTCAGCACATGCCGGACCAGCACCCGCTCCTTGCCGTGCGCCTTGAACTCCGGCCAGTACTCGCCCACCGGCGCGTCCAGGTCCAGCTCCCCGCGCCGGTGCAGCAGCAGCGGTACGGCGGCGGCGACGCCCTTGGTCGCCGAGCGGACCACCTGCGCGGTGCCCCGGCGCCACGGTTCGGTGCCGGCCGTGTCGTCGACGTTCCTGGTGCCGCCCCACAGGTCGACGACCTTGCGCCCGTCCCGGTAGACGGCGACGGCCGCGCCCCGCTCGCCGAGCGCGGTGAAGTTCCGTACGAACGCGTCCCTCACCGGCTCGAAGCCCTCGGCCACCGTGCCGTCCACGTCCACGTCCGCGTTCACGTCCCCATCCACTTTCCCGCGTCCCTCTCGCTCGCCCGTGACAGTGGGTGCAACCGCCACCGACCGTCCGCGATTCCTCACCCGCTCGCCGGCACCGACCGCGGGTCGAAGCCGAAGGGCAGCTCCAGGCGGTGGGCGCGCATCAGGCCGTCGTCGGAGAGCAGCGCCGAGGTCGGTCCGTCCGCCGCGATCACGCCGTCGCTGAGGATCAGGGCACGGGGGCACAGCTCCAGGGCGTAGGGCAGGTCGTGGGTGACCATCAGGACCGTGACGTCCAGGGAGCGCAGGATGTCGGCGAGCTCGCGGCGGGAGGCCGGGTCGAGGTTGGACGAGGGCTCGTCCAGGACCAGGATCTCCGGCTCCATGGCGAGCACGGTCGCCACCGCCACCCGGCGCCGCTGGCCGAAGGAGAGGTGGTGCGGCGGCCGGTCCTTGAACTCCGCCATGCCGACCAGCGTGAGCGCCCGCTCCACGCACGCCTCCAGTTCCGCCCCCTTCACCCCGGCCGCCGCCGGTCCGAACGCCACGTCCTCGCGCACGGTCGGCATGAACAGCTGGTCGTCGGGGTCCTGGAAGACGATGCCGACCCGGCGCCTGATCTCGGCCATGTTCCGCTTGTCGACCGGCAGCCCGGCCACCGTGACCGTGCCGGTCCCGCCGGTCAGGATGCCGTTGAGGTGCAGCACGAGCGTCGTCTTGCCCGCGCCGTTCGGCCCGAGCAGCGCGACCCGTTCGCCGCGCGCGACGGAGAAGTCCACGCCGAACAGGGCCTGGTGCCCGTCGGGGTAGGCGAAGGCGAGACCGGAGACGTCGAGGGAGGCCGGGTTGGCTGTCATAGCGTCCATCCCAGCAGACACACGACGAGCGCCGCACACGGGAGGGCCAGCGCGTACGACCACTGCGCCCGGGACGCGGTCACCTCGTCGATCACCGGCATCGAACCGGCGTACCCGCGGCTGACCATGGCCAGGTGGACGCGTTCGCCGCGCTCGTAGGAGCGGATGAACAGCGCCCCCGCGGACTTGGCGAGCACGCCCCAGTGCCGTACGCCCTTCGCCTCGAAGCCGCGGGACTCCCGGGCGATCCGCATGCGCCGCATCTCGTCCGCGATCACGTCGCCGTACCGGATCATGAACGAGGCGATCTGCACCAGCAGCGGCGGCAGCCTCAGCCGCTGGAGACCGAGGAGCAGTTCCCGCAGCTCGGTGGTGGAGGCGAGGAGCACGGAAGCGGCGACGCCCAGGGTGCCCTTGGCCAGGACGTTCCAGGCGCCCCACAGGCCGTTGACGCTCAGGGACAGGCCGAGCACGCCGACCCGCTCGCCCTCCGCCACGAACGGCATGAGCACCGCGAACGCCACGAACGGCACCTCGATCAGCAGCCGCTTGAGCAGGAAGGACGCCGGGACCCGGGCCGCGTACGCCACCGTCGCGAGCAGCAGCGCGTACAGGCCGAAGGCCCACATCGCCTCGCGCGGCGTGGACACCACGACGACCACGAAGGCGAAGGTCGCGGCGAGTTTGGTGTGCGGCGGCAGACCGTGCACGGGGGAGTGGCCGTGCCGGTAGAGCCGGTGCGCGTGCCCCGCACCCACGTCAGACGGTCGTTTCGGTGCTGGTCGGGGAGGTGTCGTCGCTGCGGCGCCTGCGTACCGTCCAGAACACGGCGCTGCCCGCGACGACGGTGACGCCGACACCGATCACGCCCGCGAGGCCGCCGGAGACCCGGGCGTCGGTGATGTCCTTGACGCCGTAGTCGGCGAGCGGGGAGTCGGCGGCGGCGTGCTCCTCGGCCTTCTTGTCGATGCCCTTGTCGGAGGCGACCTTCTCCAGGCCGTCGGGGTCGGCGGAGGCGTAGAAGCTGACGAAGCCGGCCAGGACCAGGGAGGCGACGAGGCCGGTGATCCACACCTTGCGGTGCGAACGGGCGGCGACGGGTGCGGGCGCCGGTGCGGCCCCGGAGGGTGCGTCGACCAGCTCGCCGTTCACCCGCAGCTTGAGCCGCTGCCGGAGCCCGCGTGCCCCGTACACCAGGTCCGGGCGTACGGCGATGACGGCGCCGACGGTCAGCGCGGTGATCGCGGCCTCGCCGATGCCGATCAGCACGTGCACGCCGATCATCGCGGTGGCGACCTTGCCGATGGAGACGTCGGTGGTGCCGCCGATCCAGTACAGGAGCGTGAAGGCGAGGGCGGCGGCCGGGACGGAGACGAGCGCGGCGACGAAGGACGCGACGGTGACCGAGCGGCGGGTGCGCGGCAGCACCTTCACCAGGCCCCGGAACAGGGCGTAGGCGACGACCGTGGTGACGATCGCCATGTCGGTGATGTTCACGCCGAGCGCGGTCAGACCGCCGTCGGCGAACAGGATGCCCTGCATGAGCAGGACGACGGAGACACACAGCACGCCGGTGCAGGGCCCGACGAGGATCGCGGCCAGCGCGCCGCCGAGCAGATGGCCGCTGGTCCCGGCCGCGACCGGGAAGTTCAGCATCTGCACCGCGAAGATGAACGCGGCGACCAGCCCGGCCAGCGGCGCCGTCCGCTCGTCCAGTTCCCGGCGCGCACCGCGCAGGCTTACCGCGATGGCGCCCGCGGCGACGACTCCGGTCACGGCGGAGGTCGGGGCGTTGATGAATCCGTCAGGTACATGCACGGTTCGATGATAGAGACCAGTTGCAACTCGTTCGCAAGAGCGAGGTAAAGGCTGATGTAAAGGCCGATCTCACATGTGATATCCGGCTCACAGAGCGTGAGCCGGGAAATATGGGACATTGGAATGGGGGTGGACCCGCAGCTTCAACAAAGGTGGCAGAGCGTAAGGGGCGACCCCATGTCCGTAGTCGAACAGTACGCACCCGCCCACATCCTGACGGACGGGGACCTCGCCGACGAGGACGACGGCGGAGCGATACCCGTCGTCCTGCGCTACGACCCCGAGCTCGACCCCTCGATGGTGTGCGTCGCCGTGCCCGGCAAGGGCGGCCGCGCGTCCCGTTCCCGCGAGTGGACCTTCTCCCGCGCGCTGCTGGAACAGGGCCTGCGCGCGCCCGCCGGAAGCGGCGAGGTGCGGGTGTGGCCGTGCGGGCGGGTGCAGGCCGTGGTCGAGTTCCACTCCCCGCAGGGCTGCTCGGTGGTCCAGTTCGAGAACAAGGCCCTCATCCGCTTCCTGCGCCGCACCTACCAGGCCGCCGCGCAGCCGGTGGTCCACTGAGCGTTTTCAGCGTTGCTTCTCCAGGGCGAGGACGGCCTTTGTGATGACGCTCATGCGGTTGGGACTGATGCGGGATCTGCGGAAGATCTGCCA
>JODU01000010.1 GCA_000720845.1 Kitasatospora aureofaciens
TACTGCAGGGGGGACCCTGTGGGAGAGTAGGACGCCGCCGAACAATTATTACGGGAAAGCCCCGCACCGGGAACGGTGCGGGGCTTTCTGCGTTTAGGGTCGCTGTATGCGCTACGACCTGGTTATCTTCGACAACGACGGTGTTCTCGTCGACAGCGAGCCGATCTCCAATCGGCTGCTCGCCGGCTATCTCACCGAGCTGGGGCACCCGACGTCCTACGAGGACTCGCTGCGGGACTACATGGGTGCCGCCATGCACCGCGTGCACGATCTCGTCCTGGAGCGGACGGGGCGGAGCTTGCCCGTGGAATTCGACGACGTGTTTCACCAGCGGGTGTTCGCCGCCTTCGAGAGGGAGCTGGAGCCGGTTCCCGGAGCCGTCGGGGTGCTGGAGAAGCTGGCCGCGGACGGGGTGGCGTACTGCGTGGCCTCGTCCGGGAGCCATGAGCGGATTCGGGTGGGGCATCGGAAGACCGGGTTGGACCGGTGGTTCGACGACGAGCGGATCTTCAGTTCCCAGGACGTGGGGCGGGGGAAGCCGGCGCCGGATCTGTTCCTGCACGCGGCGGAGCGGATGGGAGTGGCGCCGGAGCGGTGCGTCGTGGTCGAGGACAGTCCGCTCGGTGTGCGGGCCGCCGTCGCGGCCGGTATGGACGTGTACGGGTTCACTGCGATGACGCCCGCCGACAAGCTCGCCGGGGCCACGCGACTCTTCGGGGACATGGGGGAACTGGCCGATCTGCTGCGCGGCTGACATCTGACATTTGTCATGCGCTGATCCGGACGGTTGTTTCTACTGCGGGACCCCGTCCGGCCGCGAAGCTGAGGGCATGACCAAGCCTCGCAAGTCTCGGACCTTCGTGACGCTGCTCCTGGACGTGGGAGTGCCCGTCGGGTCGTACTACCTGCTGACGGGCGCGTTCGGGACGAGCGCGGTCGCGGCGCTCGGCTGGAGCAGTGTCGTGCCCGTGCTGCGGACCGGGTGGGGAGTGCTGAGGCAGCGGGAGGTGAACGCGCTGCCGCTGCTCGTCCTGCTGGCCAACCTGGCGGGGCTGCTGGTCGGCTTCGGAACGGGCGACGCCCGGCTGATGCTGGTCAAGGACAGCGCGATCACCAGCCTGGTCGGGTTCGCGCTGCTGGGGTCGGTGCTGCTCGGCCGGCCGCTGATGACGGGGACGCTCAAGCCGTGGCTGGTCAAGGGGGACGCGGTCCGAGAGGCGGCCTGGGGGAGGCTGCGGCGGGAGTCCTCGGCCTTCAGGCGGGCGGAGCTGCGGTTCTCGGCGGTGTGGGGGGCCGCCTTCGTCGGCGAGTGCGCGGTGCGGATCGTGGGGGTCTACACGCTGCCCGTCGACACGATGGTGTGGCTCGGGACGGTCGTCATGATCGTCACGATGGCCGTCGCCTTCGTGGTGAGCGGTGCGCTGGGGGCGGGGCCCATGGTCCACATGGTCGGAGCCGCCGTCAGCGATGCCGGCTCGGCCGACTCGCTCGACGCGGGTGGCGGGGCCCTGGAAGCTGAGAAGAATTCATCTTTGGTTGGATCTACCCACGGGTAAGCCGGGGCCCTACGCTCGCCGCCATGACTGATGTGCTGCGGCGCGGCAGGGCCTCGCTCGCGTTCGGCTTCTTCGCCCAGGGGGTCGCCTTCGCGCTGCTGGTGACGCGTATCCCGGCCATCCAGGACCGGTACGGCGTCTCCGACGCGCTGCTCCCCGGCTTCCTCGCCGCCGTGCCGATCCTGGCCGGTGCCGGGAGCGTGGTGAGCGAGCGCCTGGTGCGGCGGGTGCGGCCGAGCCTGCTGCTGCGGTGGTCCCAGCCGGTGGTGCTGCTGGCGCTGCTCGGCGTCGGGGCGGGGGACCGGGTGGCGGTGCTGGCCGTCGCCCTGGGCGTCTTCGGTCTGGCCGTGGGGGCGCTGGACGCGTCGATGAACATGCTCGGGGTGAGCCTGCAACGGGCGTACGGGCGCAGCATCATGCTCGGGTTCCACGCGGCGTACAGCCTGGGCGGGATTCTCGGGGCCTCGCTGGCGTGGGCGGGTGCGCACTGGGACCTGGCGCTGTGGGTGTCGTACCTGCCGGTCGTGGTGCTGCTGTTGCCGGCGGCGCTGGTGGGGAGCCGGTGGTACGTCGACGGGGATCGCGGCGGCGCGGAGGGCGAGGGTGCCGGCGGGGGCGGAGTCGGCGCAGGCGTCGGCTTCAAGGTGCTGTTGCCGCTGTGCCTGGTGATGACGTTCGCGTACATCGGGGACTCGACCGTCTCCAACTGGAGCGCGAAGTACCTGCAGGACGTGCTGGGGAGTTCGGAGCAGCTGGCCACCGTGCCGTACAACGTCTACATGGTGACCACGCTGGTGGGGCGGGCCGTCGGGGACTTCGGCGTGCGGCGGTTCGGTGCCGTGGCGGTGGTGCGGGGCGGGGCGGTCGTCGCGGCGGGCGGGTTCGCCGTGGTGGCGTCGGCGCCGGGGGCCCGGGTGGGGATGCTCGGGTTCACGCTGCTGGGTCTCGGGCTGTGTGTGCTGGTGCCGCAGACGTTCGCGGCGGCGGGGCGGCTGGCGGCGGAGCGGGACGGTCGTCCGGGGGCGTCCGATGCCGCGGTGGCGCGGCTCAATGTGTTCAACTACGTCGGTTTCCTGATCGGTTCGCCGTTGGTGGGGGCGCTGGGGGACGCGTGGAGCTATCGCGGGGCGATGCTCGTGCCGATGGTGTTGGTGCTGGTGACGGTCGTGTACGCCAGGTCGTTCGGGACTCAACCGGACCGATACGGTGGCGGTCATGAGCGGCCGCGCACAGCTGATGTGGGACGAGGCAGTAACGGGCTATGACTTCGGTCCCGAGCACCCGATGGATCCGGTCCGGCTCGCCCTGACGCGAAGTCTGGTCGGTGCTCTCGGGCTCGACCGGGAGGTGGAGGTCGTCGCGGCGCGTCCGGCCGGGGAGTCGACGCTGCGGCTGGTCCACCGCGAGGACTACCTCGACGCGGTGAAGGCGGCGTCGGCCGATCCGGGGGCGGCGGACGGGTCGTACGGGCTCGGGACGGTCGATGACCCGGCCTTCGCGGGGATGCACGAGGTGTCCGCGCTGATCGCCGGTCAGTCGGTGGGGGCGGCGGAGGCGGTGTGGCGCGGGGACGCGCTGCACGCGGTGAACTTCGCGGGCGGGCTGCACCACGCGATGCCGGGCGCGGCGTCCGGGTTCTGCGTGTACAACGACGCGGCGCTGGCGGTCGCGCGGCTGCTGGAGCTGGGGGCCGAGCGGGTCGCGTACGTGGACGTCGACGTGCATCACGGGGACGGGGTGCAGGCGGCGTTCTGGGAGGACCCGCGGGTCGTGACGGTGTCGCTGCACGAGCATCCGGCGACGCTGTTCCCGCAGACCGGCTGGCCGGAGGAGACGGGGGCGGACTGCGCCGAGGGTTCGGCCGTGAACGTCGCGCTGCCGGCGGGGACCGGGGACGCGGGGTGGCTGCGGGCGTTCCACGCGGTGGTGCCCGAGGTCCTCGCGGAGTTCCGGCCGCAGGTGGTGGTGACGCAGCACGGTGCCGACACGCACTTCGAGGACCCGCTGGCGCATCTGGCGGTGTCGCTGGACGCGCAGCGGGCGGTGCAGGTGGCGTGTCATGAGCTGGCGCACGAGTACGCCGGGGGGCGGTGGGTGGCGCTCGGCGGGGGCGGCTACGCCGTGGTGGAGGTGGTGCCGCGGTCGTGGACTCACCTGGTGGGGATCGCGGCGGGGCGGCCGGTGGAGCCGGAGACGGTGATTCCGGAGGGGTGGCGGCAGGAGGTGTTCGCGCGGACGCGGCAGCTGGGGCCGCAGCGGATGACCGATGGGCGGTGGCCGGTGTCCTGGGCCCCGTGGGAGTCGGGGTACGACCCCGCGGACCGGTTGGACCAGGCGGTGCGGGCGGCCCGGCGGGCGGTGTTTCCGCTGCGGGGGCTGCTGCCGTAGCAGCGGCTCCCTGGTGGCCCGGCGCCGGGCGGGGGTGGCGTGCGCGAACCGGCGCCGGCCGGGTGCCCGCAGCCACGATTACGCCGTCCGTGCGTAGGTTCTCCCGTTTCGGGTCCGGTGTGCCGGGTGAACCGGCAGCATCGGAGGGGTGCTGACCCGTGGAGCTCTTCGGGCTCATCTTCTTGATGTCCGGCTGGCCGGGGTGGTGGCGACCTCCCGGGAGGTGAGTCTGCGGAGTTACCGGTTGTTCGCCGCGAGGGACCCCCGGGTGCTGCTCGGGATCGACCCGGAGCGGGCCTGGGGGCTGCGGGAGCTGCTGGGGCTGATGGCGCGGAGGTGCGGGGTTTCGGCCGATCCGCGCGACACCTCGGGTCCGGACGTGATCGACCCGGACCGGACCCTTGCGGCGCTGGACGACTTCGCCGACCGGCTCGCGGCGGTCGCCAGGCGTCGTGCTCCGGTGCTGCTCGGCACCGGGCATCCGCATCGACTGCTCGGTTTCTACGCCGCCTTGGCCGAGGCGCTGTCGGCGGCGGGATGTGCTGTCCTCACCCCGGCGCAGGGTCGCTCTGTCGACATATTGACCCGGTTCGGTCTACGCACGTACCGCCTCGACTACGTCCGTGGAGTCGCGTTGGTGCGGGAGCCCGGCGCCGGGCACGCCGGTGGTGAGCCCGGCGCGCACACGCACTCGCCGCTGCCGGTTCGGGCCGCGCTGGCTGCCGCGGCCGCGGGCGGTGGGCCGCTGCCCGAGTTGGTGATCGGGGACCACGGGTGGGCCTGCGGAGCAGGTCAGCTGGGGTTCGAGGCCATCGGGCCGGCCGATACGGACGATCCCGCGCTCTTCGTCGGTCAGGCCGAGGGGCTCGTGTCCGTCGCCGTTCCACTTGATGACGCTGTGCGGTCTGAGTACTACCGACCGCTTACCCGCTACGTACTCAATCGGGCGTGTCTGTCACGGTAGGGAAGCGATGGGTGCACCTCTTCCCCATTCGCATCACCCGCCCCTACATTGGGGAGTGAGCACGCAGCGACGAAGAGTCACCGGAAGGGGAAGCCGGTGGCCGTCGAGTGCGGAAGGTTCAGGTGTGTCATGGCTGCAGCTGGCGAAAGGCCTCTGAACGAGGTTCAGTTCCTTACCGTGGCGGAAGTCGCCTCGGTGATGCGCGTGTCCAAGATGACCGTGTACCGGTTGGTGCACAGCGGTCATCTGCCCGCGATCCGGGTGGGACGGTCGTTCCGTGTCCCGGAGCAAGCGGTTCACGAGTACCTCCGCGAGAGCTACGTGGGGGTGGAAACGGCCTGACGGCCCTCGATTACACCCTCAGCGCTCGGACCGGTAGGCTGGCCCCTCGTAGGTCGTGTGGGCCCATGGCGCTCACCAACCGAGTGATGAGAAGTGAGCGAGGATAGTCGTGGGCTCTGTTATCAAGAAGCGGCGCAAGCGGATGGCCAAGAAGAAGCACCGCAAGCTGCTGAAGCGCACGCGCGTTCAGCGTCGCAACAAGAAGTAAGCGACGCTGCGCCGTCAGCGTGACCTGTGGCCCCCCACCGCATCCGGTGGGGGGCCACAGTCGTGTTTTCGTCATCTGCCCTGTCCGTCGGTCATCACGGGGCAACACCTACCGGCTAAGTTGGCCGGAGCAGGGCTGGAGCAGGGCGGAAGGAAGGCGCTGATCTTGGGCAAGGTCGTGCTCGTGACCGGAGTGGCCCGGCAGCTGGGCGGCCGGTTCGTCCGGCGCGTCCAGCGTGATCCCGACGTGGAGCGGGTCGTCGGCGTGGACGCCGTCGCGCCCGAGCACCATCTGGGCGGCGCGGAGTTCGTCCAGGCGGACATCCGGCAGTCGGCCATCGGACGGGTGCTCGCCGAGACGCGGGCGGACACGGTCGTCCACCTGGACGTGACGGGTACACCGCTGGGCAGCGGCAGCCGTACGTCGGTGAAGGAGACCAACGTCATCGGCACGATGCAGCTGCTCGGCGCCTGCCAGAAGTCGCCGACGGTGCGGCGGCTGGTGGTGAAGTCCAGTACGAACGTCTACGGGTCCGCCCCGCGCGACCCGGCCGTCTGCACCGAGACCACCGCGCCCAAGTCCCTGCCCAGCGGCGGCTTCGCCAAGGACGCGGTCGAGGTCGAGGGGTACGTGCGGGGCTTCGCGCGCCGTCGGCCGGACGTGTCGGTGACCGTGCTGCGGTTCGCCAACATCCTCGGCCCGGCCGCGGACACGCCGCTCGCCTCGTACTTCGGACTGCCGGTGCTGCCGACGGTGTTCGGCTACGACCCGCGGCTGCAGTTCGTGCACGAGGACGACGTGATCGAGGTGCTGCGGGTCTGCTCGCACGAGGCCCGGCGGGGGACGCTGAACAGCGGGACCTTCAACATCGCCGGTGACGGTGTGCTGCTGCTCTCCCAGTGCTCACGGCGGCTCGGCCGTCCCACGGTGCCGTTGCTGCTGCCGGCGGTCACCTGGGCGGGATCGCTCGTGCGTACGCTGGGGATGACGGACTTCTCCCCCGAGCAGATCCGGCTGCTCACCCACGGTCGGGTGGTGGACACCACGCAGATGCGCGAGACGCTGGGCTTCAGGCCGAAGTACTCGACGGCCGGGGCGTTCGCGGACTTCGCCCGCGGCCGTGGTGCCGGACTGCTGCCGCCCGAGGCCCTCGCGGGGGCCGTCGACCGGATCGCGGAGCTGTCCCGGCGGGGCAGCGGTCACCTCCCGACGCAGAGCGCCAACTGAGGAGCGCATCAACGATGGCGGACGCCAAGGTCATTCCGTTCGACGACGACCGGTCGCGGGGGAGCCGCGGCGCGGGGAGCCGGCGCAGGAGCAGTTCGGCGGAGTCGGCGCCGGTGGGCGAGGGGGCGGTGGGCGAGGTGCAGCCGCTGCCCGTACGGGGGGCCTCCGCAGCGGACCCCGCCCCCGGGCCGCAGGAGCCGCCCGGGGCCCAGCCGGTGGTGGAGGGCGGCGAGGACGGCGGAGACGGTGGCCTGGAGCGGCGCGTCGCGGCCGGCCTGTCCTTCCTGCGCCGCCGGCTCACCGGGGACTACGAGGTCGACGACTTCGGCTACGACGCCGAGCTGACCGACCAGGTGCTGATGTCCCTGCTGCGGCCGGTGTACGAGAAGTACTTCCGGGTCGAGGTGAAGGGCGTGGAGAACATCCCGGCCGAGGGCGGTGCGCTGATCGTCGCCAACCACTCCGGGACGCTGCCGCTCGACGGGCTGATGATGCAGGTCGCCGTGCACGACCACCATCCGGCCGACCGGCACCTGCGGCTGCTGGCGGCGGACCTGGTGTTCGTGCTGCCGGTGGTCAACGAGCTGGCGCGCAAGCTGGGCCACACCCTGGCCTGCGCGGAGGACGCCGAACGGCTGCTGGCACAGGGCGAGCTGGTCGGGGTGATGCCGGAGGGCTTCAAAGGCATCGGCAAGCCGTTCGGCGAGCGCTACAAGCTCCAGCGGTTCGGGCGCGGCGGCTTCGTGTCCACGGCCCTGCGGCAGGGGGCGCCGATCGTTCCGTGCTCGATCGTCGGGGCGGAGGAGATCTACCCGATGATCGGCAACTCCAAGACCATGGCGCGGCTGCTGGGCTTCCCGTACTTCCCGCTCACGCCGACCTTCCCGTGGCTCGGACCGCTGGGCGCGGTGCCGCTGCCCACGAAGTGGACGATCCAGTTCGGCGAGCCGATCCCGACGGACGGCTACGCACCGGAGGCGGCCGAGGACCCGGTGCTCATGTTCAACCTGACCGACCAGGTACGGGAGCAGATTCAGCACACGCTCTACAAGCTGTTGGTGCAGCGGCGGTCGGTGTTCTTCTGAGGCGATGACGGGGCGCCCCTGGCGTGGGGGCGCCCCGTCGGGCTCAGTCCGCGTCCTCCGCCTCGATGCCCAGGCCGGGCAGGAGGCCCGGGAGGAGGGGCGGGAGGGTGACGTCCGGCTTCGCGGGCGGGGTGTTGCCGCCCGTGGACGGGGTGGCGGTGCCGCTGTCGTCCTTCGGCGGGTCGAGCAGGCCGCCGGTGCCGCCGCCGAGCAGGCCGTCGCTCTCGTCGCCGGAGTCGGTGGACTCGCTGGGCCGGCCGGACTGGGAACGCCCGCGCTCGGACGTGCCGTCGTCGCCGGTGCGGGGCGGCGACGAGTGGCCGGAGCCGGGGGTGCCGGTGGTCGTCGAGCCGGAACCGCCAGGCCGGCCGCCGTCCCCGCTGTCGTCGTCCTCGGCGGGCGGCCGGGGCAGCATGGACTCCAGCGGAGCCACGTCGTCGTCTATGGCGTCGAACACCGACGACACCTGCTCACTGACGTCCCCGAGCTGCACGGGCAGCCGCTCGCGCAGGGCTCCCCAGGTCTCCCGGTGGGACTGGGAGAAGGCGGAGAGGGCCTGCATGGGGGCCAGCGAGTCCGGGTCGAGGGCGTAGGCCGCGCTGAGCAGACGGTGGCCCTCGGAGGCGTCGTGCCGCATGCCGGACAGGGCGCGGCGGACCTCGCCGAGGGACTCGTGGTCGAGGGGGCCGCTGCGGCCGCGCTCCATCAGCCGGCGTGCCTCGCTGAGCCGGGTCGAGGCGAGGTCCAGGTAAGCCCGGCCCCGCTCGTCGTTGCCGTCGGCGAGGCCGAGGCGGAAGTCCTCTATGCCGCGCTTGAGGCCGTAGAGCGAGTCGCCGGGCAGGGCGTCCGAACTGGCGGCGGCGACTCCGCCGAAGGCCCCGGCGGCCACGCTCACGCTCAGTCCGCCCGCGGTGAGGCCCTTGGCCAGCCGCGAGCGGGGCCGGAACCTGCTCAGCGGGGCCGCCCGATGGGCGCCGCGTGCCCGGCGCTGCTCCGGTACCGACGTGTCCGCCGCCCCGCCGCTCGCGGTGCCCTCCTGCAGCATGGCCTCGAAGGCGGCCACGAGCTGGGCCCGCTGGACGACCTTGACCTCGGGATCAAGCTTCGGCCGGGGCAGCGTCTCCAGACCATGGGCGAGGGTCACCAGGTGACCCTGCTCGGTCGGTTCCGCGGTGGCCCCGGCGGTCGCCGGCCCTCCGGACTGCTCGGCCGCCGCCCCGGGATCCGACTGCTCCTCCAGGGCCTGGGCGAAGGCGTTCGCCCGCCGGTGTGCCGATACGTTCGCGATCACTGGCGGCACCTCCTCTCGTCATCACGGTCGACTCCCCAGGGGGTCCTGAGGGTTGCACGCCCTGATCGGAACCATCCGATCGGGTGATCGGAGTCGGCCAGGGAGTGACCACAGGGAGCCTGCATCCCGCACAACGAGCGGCGCGGCACTTGGGTTACGGACGGTGGATGATCGGACCGCGGACTCAACAGACTCTCACCAGTGGTGACTTGGGAAATGCGAAGGGTGAGCGCCCTCGGGGGGCGGCTTCAGCGGGCGTCGTCCGGGAGCAGCCGGGCGAGGGTGCGCACGGCCCGGTACTGGAGCGTCTTGATGGCGCCCTCGTTCTTGCCCATGACACGGGCGGTCTCGGCGACCGAGAGGCCCTGGAGGAAGCGCAGGGTCACGCACTCCTGCTGCTGCGGGTTGAGCCGTCGTACGGCCTCCAGCAGGGCGGCGTTGGAGAGGGACTCGAGGACGGAGTCCTCGGGCGAGCGCTCGACCTCGTTGGCGTCGAGCATCTCGCCGGTGGTGACCTCGAGACGGAAGCGGCTGGACTTGAAGTGGTCGGCGACCAGGTTGCGGGCGATCGTCACGAGCCAGGCGCCGAAGTCGCGCCCCTGCCAGGTGAAGGTGCCGATGCGTCGCAGAGCCCGCAGAAAGGTCTCACTGGTGAGGTCCTCGGCGGTGGCCTTGCCGCCCACGCGGTAGTAGATGTAGCGGTACACGGTGTCGCTGTACTGGTCGTAGAGCCGGCCGAAGGCGTCGGCCTCGCCGGCCTGGGCCCGCTCGACCAGCTCCATCATGCGGGCGCTGTCGCTGTCCGCGGCGGGGCGGCGGTGGGTGGTGGCGGCGGCCCCGGACGAGGACGACCGCGCGCGTCTGCCGACGGCGGCGCTTCCTTCGGCCAGTGCGTAGCACGGACCGGCGGGCACGGCGGCCGCGGCGAGGGCGGGGACGGCATACGCGGTGGGGACGAAGCCGCGCAACAGGTCTTGGGCTGATTTGACCGTTGCGCGCAGCGTAGCCAGGCCCGAGGCGTCAACCCCGACGTGTGGGTACACGGGACTCCCAGAGGCAGAGCTTCCATCACGTGCAGTACGGAACCATTCACCCGTCGTAGCGAAGGTGGGGCACCGGAATGCGTCTGAGGAGAATAACGCTTCGTGCAGGCACTGCTACGCCCAGTTGCTCAAATCATCGATTACGTCGCTTCCGTGCCCGATTGACGCTCGATCAGCTGCGCCAAAATGATCGCTCGGTGACCGGAACGGTTCGAATTCCGGATGACTACAGAGCGTGTTGTGGTCGATGTGAGTACAGGGGACTGGAGAGCCCGTCCCGGGGGTACGTCATCCCGATTGGGTCAACGGCGGCGGCGGTGCAGCGCGATGGCCGCCGCGGTGCCGCCCGCCACCGCGCCGACGCCGGCGGCCGCGGGGATGCCGACCTTGGCCGCCTTGCGGCCGGTGCGGTAGTCGCGCAGGCGCCACTCCAGCTCGCGGGCGTGCTTGCGCAGCTTGGAGTCCGGGTTGATGGCGTACGGGTGTCCGACCAGCGACAGCATCGGGATGTCGTTGTGGGAGTCGCTGTAGGCGGCGCAGCGGGACAGGTCCAGGGCCTCCGCCGCCGCCAGGGCGCGCACCGCCTCCGCCTTCGCGGGGCCGTGCAGCGGTTCGCCGACCAGCTTGCCCGTGTAGACGCCGCCGATCGACTCGGCCACCGTGCCGAGCGCGCCGGTCAGGCCCAGGCGGCGGGCGATCACCTGGGCGATCTCCACCGGGGCCGCCGTGACCAGCCAGACCTTCTGTCCGGCGTCCAGGTGGGCCTGGGCGAGGGCGCGGGTGCCGGGCCAGATCCGCTCGGCCATGTACTCGTCGTAGATCTCCTCGCCGATCGACTTCAGCTCGGAGACCCGGTGGCCCTTGACGATGGACAGGGCGGAGTCGCGGGCGTCCTGCATGTGCTCCGGGTCCTCGAACCCGGCCAGCCGGAACCACGCCTGCTGCCAGGCGAAGCGCGCGAGGTCGCGGGTCTCGAAGAACTTCCGCTTGTACAGGCCCCGGCCGAAGTGGAAGATCGCGGCGCCCTGCATCACGGTGTTGTCGAGGTCGAAGAAGGCGGCCGCCCGGTCGTCGCCGTGCACCGGGAACTCCGGTTCCGCGGCGCCGGAGGCGGCGGCGGCTTCCGGTGTTCTCCCGGCGGTCTCGGCGGCCTCCGCGGACTTGCGCGCCGCCTCCGCCGAGGCCTCGCCTGCCAACACGCTCCGCGCCGTGGCGGAGCGCCTACGGGGAGTGAGCCATCGAAGAGCGGCCATGCCCGTGAGCATAGCCAGTTTGTTCGGACGCTTCGGAGTCGAGAGGTTCGCGGGCTGTGAACTCTGGGCGACCGTGCCGTTAAAGGGCTTCCCGCCGAGGGGGCGCACGCGCGCGCGAGAATGGCCGGCATGAGTCCCCTCTTCCGCCGGAAGCCCACGCAGCCCCCTGAGCACTCCGAGAACCATCTCGTCACCCTCATTCGCAAACCCGGCTGTCATCTGTGTGATGACGCACAGCTCGTCGTCGAGAAGGTCTGTGCCGAGCTCGGTGTCCCCTGGGAGGGGAAGGACATCACCGAGGACCCCGAACTCCACGACCAGTACTGGGAACAGATCCCGGTCGTGCTGGTCGACGGCCGGCAGCACACCTTCTGGCGTGTGAACGAGGAACGGCTGCGCAAGGCACTGACCGATCAGTACAAGTAGTCCGTATGGTCGCTTAGGATCGATGGCGACCAGGTCTCGGGGGCGTTGATCGTGAGGAGTGTGTGCGGCTTTGCCCCCGATGAGTGAGGAACGAGGGCGTGTATGCGCCGGTTCCCGTCCCGTGCGCCGGGGGCGCGTGACCCCGGTCACGTTGGCCGGGCAAATCGGACACCATCTTTGTGCACGCGTTCACAAAGACATAGCCTGCATTCGACGGGGCGGTCATGTAGGGACGTATGACCGCCTACAGCCCCGCTCTACCCGCAGGAGCACCGTGGCAACTGGCCGAACACACCGACCGGCGACCCGCAGCCGAGGGATTCCCGAGGCCACCGTCGCCAGGCTTCCGCTGTACCTCCGCGCACTGACCGCGCTCTCCGAGCGCTCGGTGCCCACGGTCTCGTCCGAGGAGCTGGCGGCCGCCGCGGGGGTCAACTCCGCGAAGCTGCGCAAGGACTTCTCCTACCTCGGCTCCTACGGGACGCGGGGCGTCGGCTACGACGTCGAGTATCTCGTCTACCAGATCTCGCGTGAACTCGGCCTGACCCAGGACTGGCCGGTTGTGATCGTGGGAATCGGTAACCTCGGCGCCGCGCTCGCCAACTACGGCGGCTTCGCCTCCCGCGGATTCCGGGTCGCCGCGCTCATCGACGCCGACCCGGGGATGGCCGGAAAGCCGGTGGCCGGCATCCCGGTGCAGCACACCGACGAGTTGGAGAAGATCATCCGGGACGACGGTGTCTCCATCGGTGTGATCGCGACCCCCGCCGGTGCCGCCCAGCAGGTCTGCGACCGCCTCGTGGCCGCCGGTGTCACCTCCATCCTGAACTTCGCGCCGACCGTCCTGAACGTCCCCGAGGGCGTCGACGTGCGCAAGGTCGACCTCTCCATCGAGCTGCAGATCCTCGCCTTCCACGAGCAGCGCAAGGCGGGCGAGGAAGCCGCGGGCGACGCCGGTGTCGTGCCGCCCGTCGCCGCGCGCAAGCAGCAGCCCTCCACCGACCAGGGACCCGACGGGGACGTGCCCGCCGTGATGCCGGCATGAGCCTCCTCGTCGTCGGGCTGAGCCACCGCAGTGCCCCGGTGAGCGTGCTGGAGCGTGCCTCGCTGAACGCGGACGCGCAGCTCAAGCTGCTCCAGGACACGGTCGCCGCCGAACCGGCCGCCGAGGCCGCGGTGCTGGCCACCTGCAACCGCATCGAGCTGTACGCCGACGTGGACAAGTTCCACGCCGGTGTCGCCGAGCTGTCCACGCTGCTCGCCCAGCACAGCGGGGTCGGCCTGGAGGAGCTCACCCCCCACCTCTACGTGCACTACGAGGACCGGGCCGTCCACCACCTGTTCTCGGTGGCCTGCGGGCTCGACTCGATGGTGGTCGGCGAGGGGCAGATCCTCGGCCAGATAAAGGACTCGCTGGCCCGCGCCCAGGACCTGCACACCGCCGGACGGCTCCTGAACGACCTGTTCCAGCAGGCGCTGCGGGTCGGCAAGCGCGCCCACTCCGAGACCGGCATCGACCGCGCCGGACAGTCCCTGGTCACCTTCGGCCTGGAGCAGCTGTCCGCCGGAGCCGACGTCCAGCGGTGGGCCCGGGGCAAGAAGGCGCTGGTCATCGGCGCCGGTTCGATGTCCTCGCTGGCCGCCGCCACGCTGGCGCGGTCCGGGGTCGCCGAGATCGTGGTCGCCAACCGCACCTTCGAGCGCGCCGAGCGCCTCGCCGAGATCCTGTCCGAGGGCGACGACACGGACGTGCTGGCCCGCGCGGTACCGATGGACGCGGTGCCGGTCGAGCTGACACGTGCCGACGTGGCCGTCTCCTGCACCGGTGCGACGGGTCTCGTCCTCACGGCCGACTCCGTGGCGGCGACGGTGCAGGGCCGCACCGGCGCGCCCGCCGTCGAGTCCGGCGCCGGTTCCGTCGGCGTACGGGAGGACCGGCAGGGTGCGGAAACGCCACTGCCGGGTGCCGGTACCGGCGGCGACGAGAACTGCCCCCTGGACCTCTCCTCCGTCTCCTCCGTGCCGTCCGGCTTCTCCGTCATGGGCGAGGCCGCCGTGGCCGGCCTGGACGCCGCGACGCTGGAGCAGCACGGGGCGTGGGCCGCGGGCGGTACGGCGGTGGACCGCTCGCGCGAGACGGGCCGGACCGGTCCGGAGGCGGAGGCGGAGCTGATCGGCGCGCTCGCCGCGACGGCGACGCGGGTCGGGCGCATCCCCGAGCGCCGCCGTCCGGAGCCGGTCGCCGAGGTGCCGCGACCCGAGCCCGTGCTGTTCCTGCTCGACCTCGCGATGCCGCGCGACGTCGACGCCGCCGTGCACCGGCTGGCCGGGGTGCGTCTGGTGGACATCGAGTCGCTCGCCGACGCCTCCGCCGACGCCCCGATGGCCGCCGACGTGGACATGGTCCGCCGGATCGTCGCCGACGAGGTCGCGGCCTTCGGCGCCGCCCAGCGCGCCGCGCACATCACGCCCACCGTGGTCGCGCTGCGCAGCATGGCCGCGGACGTGGTGGCCGGTGAGATCGCCCGCCTGGAGGGGCGGCTGCCGGGCCTCGACGACAAGCACCGCGCCGAGATCACCCAGACCGTCAAGCGTGTGGTCGACAAGCTCCTGCACGCACCGACGGTGCGGGTCAAGCAGCTCGCCGCCGAGCCCGGCGGTGCCGGGTACGCGGACGCGCTGCGCACCCTGTTCGACCTCGACCAGGAGACGGTGGCCTCCGTCTCCAGCGCCGGGAACAGCACCACTGAGAAGAACCGAGGGCCGGCATGACTGAGAAGGCACTGAGGCTGGGGACCAGGCGGAGCAAGCTCGCCATGGCCCAGTCCGGCCAGGTGGCGGACGCCGTGAGCCAGGTGACCGGTCGGCCCGTTGAGCTGGTCGAGATCACCACGTACGGCGACACGTCGCGCGAGCACCTGGCGCAGATCGGCGGTACGGGCGTGTTCGTCGCCGCGCTGCGCGACGCGCTGCTGCGGGGAGAGGTGGACTTCGCGGTTCACTCGCTCAAGGACCTCCCCACCGCGCAGCACGAGGGCCTGGTCGTGGCCGCGATCCCGGAGCGCGAGGACCCGCGGGACGTGGTCGTCGCCCGGGACGCGCGCAAGCTGACCGACCTCCCGCGCGGGGCACGCATCGGTACGGGCGCGCCGCGTCGCATGGCGCAGCTGAACGCGTACGCCCGCACCCACGGGCTGGAGATCGAGACGGTCCCGATCCGGGGCAACGTCGACACGCGCATCGGATACGTCCGCAGCGGTGAGCTGGACGCGGTCGTGCTGGCCGCCGCCGGGCTGAACCGGGTGGGGCGCATCGACGAGGTGACCGACTTCCTGTCGGTCGACACGGTTCTGCCGGCCCCCGGCCAGGGGGCACTGGCGATCGAGTGCGCGGCGGACAACGCCTCGCTGATCGCCGCGCTCGCCGAACTCGACGACCCGTTCACGCGGGCCGCCGTAACGGCCGAGCGGTCACTGCTCGCCGCCCTGGAGGCCGGCTGCAGCGCCCCGGTGGGCGCGCTGGCCGACCTTCTGGCCGACGGGCAGATTGTCAAGGAAATGCGCCTGCGCGGCGTCGTCGGCACGACCGACGGCTCGACGCTGGTGCAGCTGTCCACCACCGGTCCCGTGCCCGAGACGCACGAGGCGGCGCTGGCACTCGGTCGCGAACTCGCCACCGAGATGCTCGCCCAGGGCGCGGCCGGTCTGATGGGGGAGCGAGCACATTGAGCCCCACCACCTTTCCCGCCGGTCCGGAACACGGGCACGTCACCTTCCTCGGTGCCGGACCCGGAGATCCGGGACTGCTGACTCTGCGCGCCGTCGAGGCGCTGGCGCACGCGGACGTCCTCGTCGCCGAGCACGAGGTGCTCGACGTCGTACGCACGCATGCGAGGCAGGGCGTGTCGGAAGTGCACACGGATGCCGATCCGTCGGATCCGGGCACAGGCGCGCCCCAGCTGACGGTTGTTGACGGTGCGTCAACGACCCTCGGCGCCCCCGCTGTGCGGGATGCCGCACATCTTGTCATGGAGGCCGCGCGGGGCGGCAGGCGGGTCGTGCGTGCGGTGACCGGGGACCCCGGGCTCGACACGTACGCCGCCGAGGAGATGCTGGCGTGCGCCGCGGCCGGGGTGCCCTTCGAGGTGGTCCCGGGTATCGCGAACGCCGTCGGTGTGCCCGCGTACGCCGGTGTGCCGCTGCGCGACGCGGAGGGCGCCGACGTGCGGTTCGTGGACGCCCGTACGGCGTCGGACCGCTGCTGGACCGAGGTGGGCGCCTCCGACGGCACGGTGGTCGTGTCGACGACGCTGGACTCGGTGGCCGCGGCGGCCGGGGAGCTGGTGTCGGCGGGCCGCAAGCCGGACACTCCGCTGACGGTGACGATCGCCGGGACGACGACGCGGCAGCGGACCTGGACGGCGACGCTGGGCACGGTCGCGCAGACGCTGAAGCAGGCGAAGGTGCTGCCGTCCCCGGACGGCGGCCGCCCGGTGATAGCCGTGGTCGGCGAGCGTTCCGCCCCCGCCCGGCGCGACCAGCTGTCGTGGTTCGAGTCCAAGCCGCTGTTCGGCTGGAAGGTCCTCGTGCCGCGCACCAAGGAGCAGGCGGTTTCGCTCTCCGACCAGCTGCGGTCCTACGGGGCCGTCCCCAGCGAGGTCCCGACCATCGCGGTGGAACCGCCGCGCACCCCGCAGCAGATGGAGCGGGCGGTCAAGGGCCTGGTGACGGGCCGCTACGAGTGGATCGCGTTCACGTCCGTCAACGCGGTGAAGGCGGTCCGCGAGAAGTTCGAGGAGTACGGCCTGGACGCCCGCGCCTTCGCCGGTATCAAGGTCGCCGCGGTCGGTGAGCAGACGGCCAACGCCCTGATCGCCTTCGGCGTGAAGCCGGACCTGGTGCCGAGCGGCGAGCAGTCGGCCGCCGGTCTGCTGGAGGACTGGCCGCCGTACGACCCGGTCTTCGACCCGATCGACCGCGTCTTCCTGCCGCGGGCGGACATCGCCACCGAGACCCTCGTCGCCGGTCTGATCGAGCTGGGCTGGGAGGTCGACGACGTCACGGCCTACCGCACGGTGCGCGCCTCGCCGCCCCCGGCCACGACGCGGGAGGCCATCAAGGGCGGCGGCTTCGACGCGGTGCTCTTCACCTCGTCCTCCACGGTCCGCAACCTCGTCGGCATCGCGGGCAAGCCGCACAACGTCACGGTGATCGCCTGCATCGGCCCGGCGACGGCCAAGACGGCCGAGGAACACGGGCTGCGCGTCGACGTCATGGCACCGGAGCCGTCCGTCCTGAAGCTGGCGGAGGCTCTGGCCGACTTCGGCCTGCGGCGCCGGGCGGCGGCGTTGGAGGCGGGGGACCCGGTGACGCGGCCGAGCGAACGGCGGCCGGGGTCGCGGAGACGGCGGTCGTCGACCTGAGGTGATGCGGGGCGCTCCTGGTTCGGGGGCGCCCCGTCGTCGTCGCGCGGTTCAGGCCGTACGGGGGCAGGTCCGGCACGGTCGGTCCAGGCCGCCGTCGGCCCCGTGAGCCGGGTGTGTCCGGGCGGCCGCTCACCGGCAGAGGGACCGGAGGTCCTCCGCGAAGGCCGGGAAGGCGGCGCGGGCCTCCTTGACGATGTCCGCGGCCGGGCGGCGTGGCGTGGTGGCGTGGCGTTCGGCGAGTGCGGTGAGGTCGGGGTCGGGGCGTTCCGTGCCCTCCTCGTCCGCCTCGGCGGGGCCCATTCCGTCGGCGAGCAGCCACAGGAAGTCGGACAGGTTCCCGGCGACCACGTCGCATTCGCCCTCCGATCCCACGTACACCACGGGCTGCTCGGTGAGGGGGCGGCCGGGGCGTCCGTGCCAGAGGGCCGCGCGGCCACCGGCGCCGTCCTGGCCGAACACGCGGTAGGCGGAGCCGTCGGCTTCGGCGTTCCCCGTCCACCGGCGCAGCCAGCGAGTGGTCTCCTCGGCGGAGTCGAACGCGGCGTAGGGCTCGAAGTCGATCCCGTCGCCGTCGGCGTAGTCGAACTCGACGCGGGCCACGTCGGCCAGGGCGGGTGGCAGGCGGCGGTCGTCACCGGGCGTCTCGTTCATGGCCGCACCGTAGCCGTCCGCGCCGCCACCGGTAGCCGCAGCCCCGACAGGTCCAGAGGTGGGGCCGGGGGGAGTGGGCCGGGGCGGGACGGGGGGTGGGCCCGGAAGGACTGGAAGAGGTAGGTGAGGAGGCGGCGGGCGGCGGGGACGGCGGTCTCGGGGGGTTGGCCCGCCAGGCCGCTGACGGCCAGGAGGAGCAGGGGGATGTCGGCCGGGTCGAAGTCCTCGCGGAGTCGGCCGGCGTCGCGGGCGCGCTGGACCAGGTGGGACAGGCGGTCCTCGGCGATGGCGCGTTCCCGGTCGTAGTCCAGGGCCTCGGGGAAGTCGGCCATGAAGACCGTTTCGAAGCCGCGGTCGGTGACCAGCGTGGTGCATACCTTTTCGAGGAGAACGTACAGGCCGTGGCCCGGGTCGGGGTCCGCCATGGCCTCGTCGAACGCGGTCGCGCACATGGCCAGCTGGTCCTCGAAGGCGGCGGTGACGAGTGCCGAGCGGGTGGGGAAGCGTCGGTAGAGGGTGGCCACGCCGAGCCCGGCCCGGCGCGCGACCGCGCTCATCGGGGCGTCCACGCCCTGGGCGGCGAAGATCTCGCGGGCGGCCTCCAGGACGCGTTCGCGGTTGCGGCGGGCGTCGGCGCGCAGCCCCGCCGGGGCCTCTCCGGCCGCCGGACCGAGGGGGTTGTGAGAGGTCTGATCAGGCATGTTTCTCACTTCCGAGGCAAGTGGAGGGTGTCGTCCACTTATGGGCCTAGCGTGAGATTAGCAGCGGACGCGGGCCTCGCCTCCGCGCTTCCCGGACGCGATACGGATCGTGAGACATGGGTGAGATGAAGGCGGTTCTCTTCGACCGCTACGGGCCTCCCGAGGTGCTCTACGTCGGGCGGCGGCCGGTGCCAGCCATCGGCCCCGACGAGGTGCTGGTGCGGGTGCGGGCCGCCGCGGTCAACGGCGGCGACCTCCACGACCGGACCGGAAAGGTGCGCCTGGTGACCGGGCGGGCCTTTCCCAAGGGGTGCGGCATCGACTTCGCGGGGGACGTCGCGGAAGTCGGTACGGCCGTCACCGGGGTGCGGGAGGGGGAGCGGGTGTGGGGGCTGCTGGGGCGGCGTACCGGCAGCATGGCCGAGTACGTCGCCGTCGGCCCGCGGCGGATCGCGGCCGCGCCGGCGAACCTCACCCCGGAGGAGGCTGTCTCGCTGATCGCGGGCGCGACGACGGCGCTGACCGCGCTGCGGGACAAGGCCGCCCTGCAACCCGGTGAGCGGCTCCTCGTGCGGGGCGGCAGCGGGGGTGTGGGCAGTGTCGCCGTGCAGGTGGGCAAGCTGCTCGGGGCGCAGGTCGTCGCGCTCGCGGGCGGGCGGAACCTCGACTTCGTCCGCGGGCTGGGGGCCGAGGAGGCGCTGGACCACCGGAGGACTCCGCTGTCCGCGCTCGGCCGCTTCGACGTCGTCCTCGACACCGTCGGCACCGAGCAGGCCCGGGTGCGGCGGCTGCTGGCGCCGGGCGGGCGGATGGTCGCCGTCACCCTCGACTTCGGCCGGCCGCTCGCGGGGATCGCGACGGTGCTCGGTTCCGTCGTGCACGGGAAGGGGCGCATCCGCTTCTTCAGCGGCAACCCCGACAGCGCGCTGCTCGCCGAGGCCGCCCGGCTCGCCGAGCGGGGTGACATCGTCCCCGTCGTCGACACCGTCCACCCGCTCGACGGGGTCGCCGACGCCCAACGCGGCTTGGAGGCCGGGGGAGTCCGGGGCAAGCACGTCGTGCGGGTCGCCGGGCAGGTTCCGGCGGCCACCACGCTCTAGTCGGACTCCAGCAGTTCCTTGAGCCGGGCCAGGTCGGCGGCGACCGTGCCGGCGTCGCGGTCGAAGTCGGCCTCGGTCGTCCCCGGCTGCCGGCGGACGGTGAACACCACCTCGCTGCCGGTGCCGTCGGCGATCACGCGGACCGGGTTGTGGACGGTCTCCCCGGAGGGGAGCGTGACGTGGTGGTCGAGTACGCCCAGGTCGTTGGGCGGGGTGAAGGTCACCGTGACCCGGCCCATGGGGGAGGACTCCGCGACCCAGTGGTCCGCGCTCCTCTCGATGGATCCGCCGAGCCCGTGGGCCCACGCGGGCAGGTTGGCCGGGTCCGAGGCGTAGGCGTAGACGTCGGACGCGGTGCGGTCGATGTGGACGCCGAGGTGGCGCGACTCCCTGCCGGTGCTGTTCATGCCGGTGACGGTAGCGGGCGGCCGTCGCCGTTGCCTTGAAGGAATCGGACACGGAATCGGGCACCCCTCGGTGGTGCCGGTCAGTGGTGCCAGGCCCGGCCGCCCGTGTTGTGGATGAAACGCTGGAGCACCTTCATGGTGGTCAGGTACTCCTCGTCGGAGATTCCGGCGTGGCGTTCCGTCCACAGGTCGTCCTGGAGGGCGGCTGCCTTCTCGAAGAACGTCCTGCCCTCCGGAGTCAGGGAGAGCAGGCCGTCGGAGGCGGTCTCGGTGATCCAGCCCGCCGCGATCGTCGCGTCGATCTCCGACTCCATCGCCTCCGGGCCCGCGTCGAGGTAGTTCCGCAGGAGGCCGGAGACCTCGGCGCGGGTCTTCGGGGTGCCGGCCCGGCCGACCTGGGCGAGGACCCACCACTGGGGCTGGGTCGTGCCCAGCTCGGCCAGGGCCCCCCGGGTCCGGGTGACGACGGCCTTGTACGCCGCCCAGCTCCAGTAGCCGATGGGCTGGCGGATCAGTTCGGCGTCGCCGTGTGAGTAGTCCATGTCGCCGACCGTAGAAGCTGAAGTCCGGTTGAGGTCAAGCGTTGTCCGGGGCCGGCCCGGGCCGACTCGTCGTCGGCAAAGGCATGGGTGGGGCGGGCGTAGCGTAGGTGGTATGACGACGTACGGATCCTTTCCCGGCACCCGGCCCCGGCGGCTGCGGACCACCCCCGTGATGCGTCGGATGGTCGCCGAGACCCGGTTGCACCCCGCCGACTTCATCCTCCCCGCCTTCGTCCGCGAGGGCGTGAGCGAGCCGGTGCCGATCGCGGCGATGCCCGGTGTCGTGCAGCACACCCGGGACACGCTGAAGAAGGCGGCCGCCGAGGCGGTCGAGGCCGGGATCTCCGGGATCATGCTCTTCGGGGTGCCGGAGGACGGGAAGAAGGACGCCGCCGGTACGGCGGGCACCGACCCCGACGGGATTCTCCAGGTCGCCCTGCGGGACGTACGGGCCGAGGTCGGGGACGAACTACTGGTCATGTCCGACCTCTGTCTCGACGAGTTCACCGACCACGGGCACTGCGGGGTGCTGGACGGTCAGGGGCGTGTCGACAACGACGCGACCCTGGAGCGGTACGCCGAGATGGCGCAGGTCCAGGCCGACGCGGGCGCCCATGTCGTGGGCCCCAGCGGGATGATGGACGGGCAGATCGGCGTCGTCCGGGACGCGCTCGACCAGATCGGGCGGGAGGACGTCGCGATCCTCGCGTACACCGCCAAGTACGCCTCCGCCTTCTACGGGCCCTTCCGGGAGGCCGTCGGCTCCTCGCTCAAGGGCGACCGCAAGACCTACCAGCAGGACGCCGCCAACGCGCGGGAGGCGCTGCGGGAGCTGGCGCTGGATCTGGAGGAGGGGGCCGACATGGTGATGGTCAAGCCGGCCGGGCCCTACCTCGACATCCTCGCCAAGGTCGCCGAGGCCTCGGACGTGCCGGTCGCCGCGTACCAGATCTCCGGTGAGTACTCGATGATCGAGGCCGCCGCCGAGAAGGGCTGGATCGACCGCGACCGGGCCATCCTGGAGTCCCTCACCGGGATCAAGCGGGCGGGCGCGCGCAACATCCTGACGTACTGGGCAACCGAGGTCGCTCGCACACTGCGCTGAGCGACCGGTGGCGGCCCTTCGCACAAGGGGTGCGGGTGCGCGGACCCCTTCAGTACTCGAGCGCGTTCGACGCGTCGGTCTGCCAGTAGGTGACCGTCAGCGCGGTGTCGACGTACACGCCGCCGGCGGGCAGCTTGACCGTGGCGACGGAGCCGTCCTCGAAGGGGATCGTGAGGGTGTTCGTGTCGTAGCCGTTCTCGCCGCTGCCGTCGCCGGAGGACAGCCGTACGCCGGCGTAGCCCGACTCACCGGGGGCCAGCGTCGTCAGCGACTGCGGCTTGCTGGACTCCGCGACCGGCGGCACCGACTGGGCCTCACCGAACCGGGCCGCCGGGTACTGCGGCAGGGCGCACGTCTTCGAGCCGGTGTTGGTGGCGGTCAGCAGCAGGTGGTTGATCGGGCGGGGGGCGTTCGCCGCGGTGATCCGGACGTCGGACGCGGAGCACTTGCCGGGGAGGTCCGAGTCGGAGCCGTCGGAGGTGTCGGAGGTCTTCGAGCCGCCGGTTCCGGATCCGGCGTTCGACCCGGACCCCGACCCGGAACCGGAACCGGACGCGGAGTCCGACGCGTTGTCCTTTCCGGCGGAACCGTTCGAGCCGTTCGAGCCGTTCGAGCCGGTGGAGCCCGTCTCACCGGCGTCGCCCTTCGCGCCGCCCGCCGGCCGGGCGCTGTTCCCCTCCGCCGGTGCGGAGGTGGCGGATTCGGGCGCCGGGGAGCCCGTGAGCTCGTCGCCCTCGCAGGCCGTGAGGGAGAGTGCGGCCAGCGCGACCGTGGTGGCGGCGAACAGACGGGTACGGGTGATGCGGCGTGCAGACATGGAAGGTCCCCTGTGAATGTGAGAGTTGAGGCGAGCCGCTCGACCGTTCGCCGGGAGCGGCTGCTTGGATGACCACAGCTTGCGGCCCTGATCGTCCCGGCCGCCAGCGACGGGGGAACATGCGGGACGATGGGACGGCAGGAACGCTCTGACCTGCGGGAACAACGTCCCTCTGGGACACGGTACGGGGATGCTGGGAGAGGGAGGAACGGTGGCGGGGGACGACTTCGCGGGACTGCTTCGGGAGTTGAAGGAGCGGTCCGGACTCAGTTACGGGGCACTCGGCAAGCGGCTGCACATGAGCGGCTCGACCCTGCACCGGTACGTCAGCGGGGAGGTGGTGCCGGTCGAGTTCGCGCCCGTCGAGCGCCTCGCCCGGGCCTGCCGGGCGACGCCCGAGGAACTGCTCGAACTCCACCGCCGCTGGATCCGCGCGGACGCGCTGCGGGGTGTGCGGAAGGAGGAGGCCGACGGCGGAGGGGGTGCGGAAGGCGCGGCGGGCGCCGAGGGCACTGCGGGTGCCGAGAGCGCCGTGGGCTCGGTCGCGGACGGCGGCTCGCCGGCCTCACCGGTCGCACCGGCCTCACCCACCCCGGCGGCCTCGGAGACCCTGTCGGCCCCGGCGGCATCGGGCCCGCCGTCGGCCCCGGAGCGCCGCCGTCGGGTCCCGCGCGCCGCGCTCTACGCCGCGACCGGCGTAGTCGCCGTCAGCGCCGCCGTGGCGCTCGTCGCCAACCTCGTGTCGGGGCCGGACGACGACGGCAGGCACGGTCCGGCCGGGGCCGTCGCGCAGACCTCGGCGTCGGTGACCGGGACCGCGACCGGCTCGGGCTCCCCGAGCGCGAGCGCCTCCACGTCCTCCCCGTCCGCCTCCGCCTCCGCGTCCCGGCCCGGGTCCCCCTCCGCGTCACCGTCGCGTCCGGCCACCGCCACGCCGAGCCGCGAGGCACCCGCCGCCGGGCCGCCGCTCACCGTGTCGACCACCCCGTACTACTGGGACGTGCCCTGCGAGCACGCCTTCCTCATCGACCGCAGCGCGAAGAACGTGCCCAAGCCCCCGGCCCAGCAGGACGCCGTCGGCTGGGCCACTCCCCTCAACGCGGTCTCCGCGAACCGGCAGACGGTCGTCCTCACCGTGCAGGGCACCGGCCCGGAGACGGTGGTCCTGGAGGACCTGCACGTGAGGGTGAAGAGCAGCGGTGCGCCGCTGAACTGGGACCAGTACGTGATGGGCAACGGCTGCGGCGGCCAGGTGAACACCACGGCCTTCGACGTCTCGCTCGACCTCGGCACCCCGACGGCGACACCGATCGGCGGCCAGCGGGACTTCCCCTACAGCGTCAGCGAGTCCGACCCCGAGGTCTTCAAGGTCAACGCGCACACCAGCGGCCACGACGTCAGCTGGTACCTGGAGCTGGAGTGGTCCAGCGGCGGCCGGCACGGCACGACGCGCGTCGACGACAACGGCAAGCCGTTCCGCACCAGCGCCTCCCGGGACGACTCCTACTACGCCTACCCCCTCGGCAGCAGCGCCTGGGAGCTGGTCGAGGGCGGCTGAGGCGGGCCGGGGCCGGCCCGGTCCCGAGAGCGCATCGGCGCACCGGCAAGTCCCCGCGGGGGATAGGTTGTTGACCATCAAACCGGTTCGCTTCGTCAGGCGACATCCGAAAGGTGGGACGCGCATGCCCGGTGACGCCCTCAGCCAGGACCCCGCGGAGCTGCGGAGGAGGATCGACAGCAGCAAGGCGCACCCGGCGCGGGTCTACGACGTCTTCCTCGGCGGCAAGGACCACTACCCCGCCGACCTCGACGCCGCGGCCGCCGGGCTCGCCGCCAACCCGCGCGGCTACCTCGACGTACGGCACAACCGCGACTTCCTGCGGCGCTCGGTGACCGCGCTCGCCCGCGAGGACGGCATCCGGCAGTTCCTGGACATCGGCACCGGGCTGCCGACCGCCGAGAACGTGCACCAGATCGCCCAGCGCATCGCCCCCGAGTCGCGGGTCGTCTACGTCGACAACGACCCGGTCGTGCTCGCCCACGCCCGTGCCCTGCTCACCAGCGGTCCCGAGGGGCGTACGGACTACATCGACGCGGACCTGAAGAGCCCGGCGCGGATCCTCGAACAGGCCGCCGCCACCCTCGACTTCGACCGGCCCGTGGCGCTCTGCCTCGTCGCCATCCTGCACTTCGTCGAGGACGAGGAGGCGTACCCGATCGTCCGCGAGCTGATGGACGCGCTGCCCGCCGGCAGCCGGCTCGTCCTCAGCCACCTCACGGAGGACCTCAACCCGCAGAGCATCCGCGCGGTCCAGCGGACGTACACGGAGCGGGGGTTCACCTTCGTGCTGCGCTCCCGCAAGGACGTCGAGCGTTTCTTCACCGAGACCGGTCTCGAACTCGCCGAGCCCGGCGTCGTGCCCGTGCACCACTGGCGGCCGGACCACGCGGCGCCGGTGCCGGAGCGGCCGGAGGAGTCGTACCTCGCCGAGCTCGACGACATCGAGAAGGTCCGGTACATGGACATCAACGACGTCACGGACGCGGACATCAACGTGTACGGCGGGCTGGGCGTCAAGGGCTGACGGCTCGGCACTCGGCGGTCGCGGGTCGCACGGGTGTCCGGATCGCGGAAAGTTCCTTGTAGGCGGCACCCACTTGCCTAGGCTGCGCGCATGACCGTGACTGAGACTGCTTCCGCCGCCACCGCCCCGCTCCCGCCGCTCGCCGCACGGGCCCGGTCGATCGGCGGTTCGCCGGTACGGGACATCCTCGCCGTCACCGCCCGCCCCGAGGTGATCAACTTCGCGGGCGGGCTGCCGGCCCCCGAACTGTTCGACGCGGAGGGCATCGCCGCCGCGTACCGGGACGTCCTCGCCGAGACGCCCGCGCGGGCCCTGCAGTACTCCACCACCGAGGGCGAGCCCACCCTGCGGGCCGCGCTCGCTGCCCGCACCTCGGTGCGCGGGCTGGCCACCGGCGCCGACGACATCCTCGTCACCACCGGCTCGCAGCAGGCCCTGTCGCTCCTCGCCACCGCCCTGCTCGAACCCGGCGACACCGTCCTCGTCGAGCGCCCCTGCTACCTGGCCGCGCTCCAGGCCTTCGGCTTCGCGGGCGCCCGGGTGGTGGCGGTGCCCGGGGACGAGGACGGGATCGACCCGGTGGCCCTGGAGGAGCTGGTGGTGCGCGAGCGCCCCAAGCTGCTCTACACGGTCCCCACCTTCTCCAACCCCACCGGCCGCACGATGCCCGCGGCCCGCCGCGCCGCCGTCGCCGAGGTCGCCGGGCGCCGCGGCCTGTGGATCGTCGAGGACGACCCGTACGGCGAACTGCGCTTCGAGGGCGAGCGGGTGCCGTGGATCGCCTCCTACGAGGGTGCCCGCGACCGGACCGTGCTGCTGGGCTCCTTCTCGAAGGTGATGGCGCCCGGCCTGCGCCTGGGCTGGCTGCGGGCGCCCGCCGAGCTGCTCCGGGCCTGCGCGGTCGCCAAGCAGGCCGCCGACCTGCACACCCCGACCGTCAACCAGCTCGCCGCCGCCCGCTACCTGGCCGACCGCGACCTGGACGCCCACGTGGCCCGCGTCGCCGCCGTCTACGCGGAGCGCCGGGACGCCATGCTCGCGGGCCTCGCCGACGCGCTCCCGGCTGGGTCGGCGTGGACCCGTCCCGAGGGCGGCATGTTCCTGTGGGCCCGGCTGCCCGAGGGGTACGACACCACCGCCCTGCTCCCCGAGGTGGTCCGGCACGACGTGGCGTACGTCCCGGGCGCCCCCTTCCACGCCGGCGAGCCCGACCGCGCCACGCTGCGGCTGTGCTTCGTCACCCAGACCCCGGACGAGATCGCGGAGGGGCTGCGCAGGCTGGGGGAGGGGCTGGGCACGGCGCGCCGGGCGACCCGACTCCCGTCGTAGGACCAAATGCCGAGGGCGGGGGTGCCGTCGCCGCACGTACGGTGAGGCAATGTCTGACAGCGCACGGACGACGACACCCTTCTCCCTCGACGCCTACTTCGAGCGCATCGGCTGGGAGGGCGGGCGGCGGCCCGACGCGGCCACGCTCCGCGGTGTGCACCTCGCCCACCTGCGGGCCGTCCCCTTCGAGAACCTCGACGCCCTCGGCGGCCGGGCCCCCTCCCTCGACCTGTCCGACCTGGTGGCCAAGCTGGTCCACGGCCGCCGGCGCGGCGGCTACTGCTACGAGCACAACACCCTGTTCGCGGCGGCCCTGGAGGCGCTCGGCGTGCGGGTGACCCGGCTGACCGCGCGGGTCGTCGTCGGCGCGGACCGCTTCGAGGACCGTCCGCGCACGCACATGGCCCTCCTCGCCGAGCTGCCCGGCGAGTCCCGGCCCTACCTGGCCGACGTCGGCTTCGGCGCCATCGGCTCCTTGCTGGAACCGGTGCCGCTGCTGGCGGACACCGAGTTCCACGACGCCGGCCGCCGGCACCGGCTGGTGCACGCGCCGCACCGGGGGCCGCTGGCGATGTGGGTGCTCCAGGCACACGTGGCGGGCGGCTGGGAGGCGCAGTACGCCTTCACCCTGGAGCCGTTCGAGCCGTCCGACTACGAGGTGATCAACTGGCACGTCGCCACGAACCCGCGTTCCCCGTTCGCCCGGCGCCCCTACGTCCAGCGGCTCACGCCGGACGCGCACCTGCTCCTCGACGGCGACCGCGTCACCGTGACGCGCACCGACGACGGCACGGTCACCGAGCGGAAGACGGCCGACGAGGCGGAGGCCCGCCGGGTCCTGGCGGAGGAGTTCGGCATCGACGCCCCCGAGGGGCCGGCACTGCTGCGGTGAGGACGGGCCGGGGCGAGCCGGGCCCCCGCCCTCACCTTCCGTCCGTCCTCAGAGCCGCTCGGGCGTCCGGATGCCCAGCAGGGCCATGCCCCGGTGCAGGGTGCGGGCCGTGAGGTCGCACAGGAACAGGCGGTTCTCCACCTGCTGAGGCGTCTCGGCCTTCAGGACCGGGCACTTGTCGTAGAACGTCGTGTACAGCGACGCCAGCTGGTACAGGTACGCGGCCAGCTTGTGCGGGGCGTACTCCGCGGCCGCCTCGAAGACCGTGTCCCCGAACGCGTCCAGGTGCAGGCCCAGCGCGCGCTCCGCCTCGTGCAGTCCCAGCTCCGGGTGGGCGGCGGGGCGGATCTCGCCGGCCTTGCGCAGGATGGACTGGATACGGGCGTAGGCGTACTGGAGGTACACGCTGGTGTCGCCGTTGAGCGAGACCATCTGGTCCAGGTCGAACTTGTAGTCGCGGCTCGGCGACGTCGACAGGTCCGCGTACTTCACGGCGCCGATGCCGACCTCCGCCGCCCGCTCCTGGATCTCGTCCTCGGTGAGGTCCCGCGCCTTCTCCCGCACGACCTGCGCCGCCCGCTGCACCGCCTCGTCCAGCAGGTCCTCGAGCCGTACGGTCTCGCCCTCGCGGGTCTTGAAGGGCTTGCCGTCCGCGCCGAGCACCGTGCCGTAGCCCATGTTGTGCGCGGTGACCTCGTCGCCGAGCCAGCCGGCCCGGCGGGCCGTCTCGAAGACCATCCTGAAGTGCAGCGACTGGCGTACGTCCACGACGTACAGCAGCGTGGTGGCGTGCAGGTCCTGGACGCGGTTGCGGATCGCGGTCAGGTCGGAGGCCGCGTAGCCGAAGCCGCCGTCGGCCTTCTGCACGATCAGCGGGACCGGCTGGTCGTCCTTGCCCCGGATCTCGTCGAAGAACACCACGAGCGCGCCCTCGGAGCGCACCGCGACGCCCATCTCCTCCAGGAGGCGGGCAGTCTCGGGCATGCCCTCGTTGTACGCGGACTCGCCGACGATCTCCTCGTCGCGGATCTCCATGTCGAGCTTCTCGAAGACCGAGTAGAAGTAGACCTTCGACTCGTCCACGAACTGCTGCCACAGCTCCAGCGTCTCCTTGTCGCCGGACTGCAGGGCGACGACCCGCTTGCGGGCCCGCTCCTTGAACTCCTCGTCCGCGTCGAAGAGCGCGCGCGACGCCTTGTACACCCGGTTCAGGTTCGACATGGCCTGCTCGCCGTCGACGTCCTCGGCCGGGGCCAGCTCGCCGGGGTGCTCGAACAGGTACTGGATGAGCATGCCGAACTGGGTGCCCCAGTCGCCGATGTGGTGCCGGCCGATCGTCCGCTCGCCGGTGAAGTCGAGCATGCCGCGCAGGGCGTCGCCGATGACGGCCGACCGCAGGTGGCCGACGTGCATCTCCTTGGCCACGTTCGGCTGGGCGTAGTCGACGACCGTGACGCCCGCGTCCCGCTTCGGCGGCACGCCGAGCCGTTCGCCGTCCGCGAGCCGCGCGGCCAGGTTCCGGGTGATGGCGCCGTCGCTGACGGTGATGTTCAGGAAGCCGGGCCCGGAGACCTCGACGTCCTTGATCAGCTCGTCACCGGTGGTGATGTGGGCGACGACCTCGGCCGCCAGCTCCCGCGGGTTGGCCTTCGCCTTCTTGGCCAGGGCGAGGATGCCGTTGGCCTGGTAGTCCGCCCGGTCGCTACGTCGCAGCAGCGGGTCGGCGCCGGCGGCCTCCGGCCGGGTGGCCGTGAGGGCGGACGCGAGCTGCTGCTGGACGGAGTCGGTGAGGGACGTGACCGAGGCCATGGAGTGGCTGCCGTTCTGCTCGGGTTCGTGGAAGTAGTACAGAAACCGAGTATCCCATGCGGTGAAAAGCGGTTTTCGCGGATGCGGGCCGGGCTGGGAGAATGGGACGGACAGCCGTGCGACCGTACCGGCTGTCTCCGGAGCAGTTCCAGAGAAGTCTCAGGAAAGAGGACGTGCCGATCGTGGCTCAGAGCACAGAGACCACCGACTGGGTCTCCCGTTTCGCGGACGAGGTCATCGCCGAGTCGGAGCGTCGTGCCCCGGGCAAACCTGTGGTCGTCGCGTCCGGACTCTCCCCCTCCGGCCCGATCCACCTGGGCAACCTGCGCGAGGTCATGACCCCGCACCTGGTCGCCGACGAGGTGCGCCGCCGGGGCCACGAGGTGCGGCACCTGATCTCCTGGGACGACTACGACCGCTACCGCAAGGTGCCGGCCGGCATCGCGGGCGTCGACGAGACCTGGGCCGAGCACATCGGCAAGCCCCTGACCTCGGTCCCGGCCCCGAAGGGCTCCCCGTACCCGAACTGGGCTGAGCACTTCAAGGCCGCGATGGTCGCCTCGCTCGCCGAGATGGGCGTCGAGTTCGACGGGATCAGCCAGACCGAGCAGTACACCTCCGGTGTCTACCGCGAGCAGATCCTGCACGCCATGAAGCACCGCCGGGACATCGACGCCGTCCTCGACCAGTACCGGACGAAGAAGGCGCCCGCGAAGAAGTCGCAGAAGCCGGTCGACGAGGCCGAGCTGGAGGCCGCCGAGGGCTCCGGCGCCGCCGCCGAGGACGACGGCAGCTCCGGCTCCGCCGGGTACTTCCCGTACAAGCCGTACTGCGGCAACTGCGAGAAGGACCTCACGACCGTCACCGCGTACGACGACGACTCGACCGAGCTGACCTACGCCTGCACCTCCTGCGGCTTCTCCGAGACCGTGCGGCTGAGCGAGTTCAACCGCGGCAAGCTGGTCTGGAAGGTCGACTGGCCGATGCGCTGGGCGTACGAGGGCGTCGTCTTCGAGCCCAGCGGCGTGGACCACTCCTCGCCCGGGTCGTCGTTCCAGGTCGGCGGGCAGATCGTCGGGATCTTCGGCGGCAAGCAGCCGATCGGCCCGATGTACGCCTTCGTCGGCATCAGCGGCATGGCCAAGATGTCCTCGTCCAAGGGCGGGGTGCCCACCCCGGCCGACGCGCTCCAGATCATGGAGCCGCAGCTGCTGCGCTGGCTGTACGCCCGCCGCAGGCCCAACCAGTCCTTCAAGATCGCCTTCGACCAGGAGATCCAGCGGCTGTACGACGAGTGGGACCGCCTCGACGCCAAGGTCGCCGACGGCTCGGCCCTCCCCGCCGACGCCGCCGCCCACTCCCGCGCGGTGCGCACGGCCGTGGGTGAGCTGCCGCGGACGCCCAGGCCGCTGCCGTACCGCACGCTGGCCTCCGTGGCCGACATCACCGCCGGCCACGAGGACCAGGCGCTGCGGATCCTCGGCGAGCTGGACCCGGCGGACCCGATCGCCTCGCTGGACGAGGCCCGGCCGCGCTACGACAAGGCCGAGGCGTGGATCAACACCCACGTCCCCGCCGACCAGCGCACCATCGTGCGCCAGGAGCCCGACGCGGAGCTGCTCAAGTCCCTCGACGAGCCGAGCCGGCAGTCCCTGCGGCTGCTGCTCGACGGGCTGGCCGACCACTGGTCCCTGGACGGGCTCACCCACCACGTCTACGGCGTCCCCAAGGTCCAGGCGGGCTTCCCCGCCGACGCCACGCCCAAGGAGCTGCCGCCGGAGATCAAGACCGCCCAGCGGACGTTCTTCGCGCTGCTGTACCACCTGCTCGTCGGCCGCGACACCGGCCCGCGCCTGCCCACGCTGCTGCTTGCGGTGGGGCAGGACCGGGTGCGGACCCTGCTCGGGGAGTAGGACCCGCGACCCGTCGGTACGGCGAGAGGGGGCGCCCGGTGCAGCACCGGGCGCCCCCTCTCGCCGTACGCGGCGCCGTCGGGCTCAGGCGATGTGCTCCTCTTCCAGCTCCGCGCCGTGGCGCTCCTGGAACCGCAGGACCATGCGCTTGGCGTCGGCGTCCAGGAGAGCGACGCCGAACGTGGCCTCGACGTCGTACGCGAACTCGCGCGGGGTGGGGTAACCGCTGCCGTTGCCGAGCGACTGCTTGAAGACCTGGTAGTAGTCGTCCTCGTCCGGGCCCTCGGGCTCCGGCGTGCCGCCGCCCTCGCCCAGCTCGCGGGTGCGGTGCGGCCCGACCGGTATGGGGAAGCTGCCGGTCTCCTCCGGAGCGGGCTCCTGCGCGGGCGGCTCCTCCTCGAACTGCTGCCGGTACTGGTCGGCCTGCCGCTGCTCCGCCTCCCACTGGGCGTACTGGTCCGGGTCGTACGTGGGGTCGTAGTCGCCGTGGTACTCCACCGACTGCGGGTCCCGGGCGTGCAGCCACGGGTTCTGCTCCACCGCCGGCCCGTCCTGCCGCGCCGGCTCCGCCTCCCGGGCGCCGACCAGCTCGGCCCGCTGCTCGGCGGGGGGTGCCGCCTGGGGGGCGGGCTCCTGGGGCCGGGGCGCGGGCGGGATAAGGGCCGGTTCGATGCCCGCCGCCGCCAGGCCCGACGGGGCGGTCTGCGCCAGCGGGACGCCGTACCGGGCCAGCCGCAGCGGCATCAGGGACTCCACGGGGGCCTTGCGGCGCCAGGCGCGGCCGAAGCGGGACCGCAGCCGGGCCTGGTAGACCAGCCGCTCCTGCTCCAGCTTGATGACCTGCTCGTAGGAGCGCAGCTCCCACAGCTTCATGCGCCGCCACAGCAGGAACGTCGGCACCGGCGAGAGCAGCCAGCGGGTGAGGCGGACGCCCTCCATGTGCTTGTCGGCGGTGATGTCGGCGATCCGGCCGATCGCGTGCCGGGCGGCCTCCACCGACACCACGAACAGGATCGGGATCACGCCGTGCATGCCCACGCCCAGCGGGTCGGGCCAGGCCGCCGCGCCGTTGAAGGCGATCGTCGCCGCCGTCAGCAGCCACGCCGTCTGCCGCAGCAGCGGGAAGGGAATGCGGATCCAGGTCAGCAGCAGGTCCAGGGCGAGCAGCACGCAGATGCCCGCGTCGATGCCGATCGGGAAGACGTAGCTGAAGTTCCCGAAGCCCTTCTTGAGGGCCAGTTCGCGCACCGCCGCGTACGAACCCGCGAAGCCGATCCCGGCGATGACGACGGCACCGAAGACGACCATGCCGATGAGGACCCGGTGCGTCCGTGTCAGCTGAAGTGGGCCGGCCACCCGTACTCCCCTCCCCTTGCGTGTTGTTGCGCGCAACAGAGTGGCACATGTGTGCGGGGGACGGGTGACCGGTGGGTCGAAGAGACCGTCAGCTGTCCTTCGCGGGCGCCTTCGAGGACGACCCCGACGGCGACTCCGACGGCGCCTTCGAGGACTTCTCGGAGGACGAACCGGAGGGTGACGGCGCACCGCTCGACTTCCCGCCGTCGGCGGCGCCGTTGGCCTTCGTCACCGCGGCCACCGCCTCCTTGGCCGCCTTCTGGGCGTCCTTCACCAGGTCGTCGGCGTCCGGGGTCTTGTCGCCCGCCAGGCCCGCGCCGTTGAAGTCGACCGTGACGACGACGTTCTCGACCCGCGCCACGACCGTCTGCTGCTTGAAGGTGCCTTCCTTCTTCTTCAGGTCGTAGCGCACCACCGCGGCCTCGTCGCCCGTACCGCTCACCGGCGTGGTCTTGACGCCCTTGGCGCCCTCCGCGCTCTGCGCGTCCTTCAGCTGCTTCAGGTAGTGGTCACGCGCCAGCTTGTCGCCCTCGCCGCGCGTCACGTCGGACTCGAAGCGCACCATCGACACGCTCAGCCAGCGGAACTGAGAGCCCTTCACGCCGTTGTCGTCGAGGCTGTCCCAGGAGCAACTGGCCCGCATCGCGGTGTCGTTGGACGTCCCCTCCTTGCCGGAGTCGCCCTTCGGCACCAGGTCCTTCAGCGTCTTCTTCGTCACCACCGAGCACGGCTCGGGAAGCTTCCGGAACGCCGCCGCCCGGACCGTCGGGGACGGGCTCGCGGACTTGGACGCGGCGGACTCCTCCGCGGCCTTGTCCTTGCCGTCGTCGGAGCCGGAGTCCGAGGAGCAGCCGGCTGCCACCAGCATCACGGGTACGGCGGCCGCGCCGACAAGGACGCGGGTGAGTCGCTTCGCTCGCTTCGCTTGCGGGTCTCGCTGGTCACGCTGGGCTCGTAGCTGCATGGTTCCTTCACTCATGGCACTCGTGGTTCCTGCGTTCGGAACGGGTCCGAGGGGCCACGGTACGCGGTGAAGAAATCGTGCGGTCCCGCTTCGGGGGCACCGCGCGCGGGCGCGCAGGAGCCCCGCCGGGCCTCAACCGCCCAGCGAATCCGCCAGCTGAGAGGCCAGTTTCCGCGCCATGTCCTGCATTTCCTCGCTGTCCGGCACGACGCCGAGCGTCGCCGACTGCTCCGCGTACTCGATGGTCACCATGACGTTCGACGTGCGGAACGCCACAGTCACCGTGCGCCGCTTCGCCGTCGAACCGGAGCTGCTGAGCGCGTCGTCCACGAACGCCTCGTCGCCCAGGTCGTCCAGGAGCCGGGGCTGGACGTCGGTGGGCGTCGCGTCGGGGGACGCGTTCGACGAGGACGCCGACGACGACGAGGAGGAAGACGAGGACGCCGAGGCGGAGGACGAGGGCGTACCGCCCGCGCCGGCGGGCGGCTCCCCGGAGTCCCCGGAGGACGCCGACGGGCTGCCGGACGGGGAGTCCCCGGCGGACCCGGACTCCGAGACCACCGGTTCGGGCAGGTCGGCGGCCTCCACCTGCTGGGCGAAGAGCTGTTCGGCCTCGCTGTCGTCGCTCACCGAGGTGTCGTACGACACCACCCGCTCGAAGTCGACGAAGAGATGGTCGGTGGCCTGCGCCGATTCCACCTTCCAGCGGCAGCCGACCTTGCGGTCGGTGTCGTAGGCGAGCGTCGGCTCACCCGCGTACGCCTTCTCGCGCTGCTCCTCGTCGGTGATCTCCTCGATGCCCGGCAGGAGGGCGTCGAGCGTCTTGTTGCCGACGGCGCCGCACGGCTCCGGAAGGGTGCGGTACTTGCCGGGCTCGGCCGCCTCGGTCGCGACACCGGGCTCGCCCGGGTTCGAGTCGTCGGCGGTGGCGCCGCCGTCCGAGCCGCCGGTGCAGCCGGCCAGCAACGCCGCCAGGAGGGCGGCGACGCCGGGTACATAGGCCTTCCGCTGCACGGTGCGGCTCCTCTCGCCGGGTGTGGCTGTGGTCGGTACTCCAGTGTCCCCGCTGGTTATTCGCTTGCCGCGCGGGGGCGTCCCCTGGAGACAATGTGTATCGCACGCGCCGCCGTGAACGCCGGTCAGTCGTCCCTTTGGCTGCCCTTGGCGCCGGTTTTGCGCTTTGAGACTTCTGTTTGTTTTCCGGGGGAATGAGGACGATATGTCGTACGTGGAGATGCCGGGCGCGAAGGTGCCGATCCGGATGTGGACCGACCCGGCGACGGTCGAGGAGGTCGCGCTCCAGCAGCTGCGCAACGTCGCGACCCTCCCGTGGATCAAGGGCCTCGCGGTCATGCCGGACGTGCACTACGGCAAGGGCGCGACCGTCGGTTCCGTGATCGCCATGCAGGGCGCGGTGTGCCCGGCGGCGGTGGGCGTCGACATCGGCTGCGGGATGTCGGCGGTGAAGACGTCCCTGACGGCCAACGACCTCCCGGGCGACCTGTCCCGGCTGCGCTCGAAGATCGAGCAGGCGATTCCGGTGGGGCGGGGCATGCACGACAGCCCGCTCGACCCGGGCCGCTTCCACGGGCTGGCTACGGCCGGATGGGACGGCTTCTGGGGGCGGTTCGACGGGGTCGCGGAAGCGGTCAAATTCCGTCACGAGCGAGCCGGGAAGCAGATGGGAACGCTCGGAAGCGGCAATCACTTCGTCGAGGTGTGCACGGATACGACGGGTTCCGTCTGGCTGATGCTGCACTCCGGTTCCCGCAACATCGGCAAGGAACTGGCCGAGCACCACATCGGCGTCGCCCAGAAGCTCCCGCACAACCAGGGGCTGGTCGACCGCGACCTCGCGGTGTTCGTCGCGGACACCCCGCAGATGGCGGCGTACCGCAACGACCTGTTCTGGGCGCAGGAGTACGCGAAGTACAACCGCACGCTCATGATGGCGCTCCTCAAGGACGTGGTCCGCAAGGAGTTCAAGAAGGCGAAGCCGGCCTTCGAGCAGGAGATCTCCTGTCACCACAACTACGTGGCGGAGGAGCGGTACGACGGCATGGACCTGCTGGTGACCCGCAAGGGCGCGATCCGCGCGGGTTCCGGTGACTACGGGATCATCCCCGGTTCCATGGGCACGGGTTCGTACATCGTGAAGGGCCTCGGGAACGCCGACTCCTTCAACTCCGCCTCCCACGGTGCCGGCCGGCGCATGAGCCGCAACGCCGCGAAGCGGCGCTTCTCCACCAAGGACCTGGAGGAGCAGACGCGGGGTGTGGAGTGCCGCAAGGACTCCGGCGTGGTGGACGAGATCCCGGGCGCCTACAAGCCGATCGACCAGGTCATCGACCAGCAGCGCGACCTGGTGGAGGTCGTGGCGAAGCTGAAGCAGGTCGTCTGCGTGAAGGGCTGACGCCCGGGGCGCCGCCCGTGTCAGCCCTCGCGGTGGACCTTGGTGTTCGAGGCCTGGGCGCGGGGGCGGACGACCAGGAGGTCGATGTTGACGTGGGCGGGGCGGGTGACCGCCCAGGTGATGGTGTCGGCGACGTCGTCGGCGGTCAGGGGGGCGGCGACGCCCTGGTAGACCTTGGCCGCCTTGTCCTGGTCGCCGCCGAAACGGGTCAGGGCGAACTCGTCGGTCTTGACCATGCCGGGCGCGATCTCGATGACGCGGACCGGGCGGCCGACGATCTCCAGGCGCAGGGTCTCGGCCAGGACGTGCTCGCCGTGCTTGGCGGCGACGTAGCCCGCGCCGCCCTCGTAGGTGGACAGGCCCGCGGTCGAGGAGACGACCACGACCGTGCCGTCGCCGCTCGCCTCCAGCTTGGGCAGCAGGGCCTGGGTGAGGTTGAGGGTGCCGATGACGTTGGTCTCGTACATGCGGCGCCAGTCGTCCGGGTCGCCGGTGGCCACCGGGTCGGCGCCGAGCGCGCCGCCCGCGTTGTTGACGAGGACGCCGACCGTCTTGAAGGCGGTCGCGAACTCGTCGACGGCCTCGCGGTCGGTGACGTCCAGGGGGTAGGCCGTCGCCTTGTGGCCGGCCGCCTCGATCTCCTCGGCCAGCGCCTCGATGCGGTCCTTGCGGCGGGCGGTGAGGACCACCCGGTACCCGGCGGCGGCCAGCTGCCGGGCCGTCGCGGCGCCGATGCCGCTGCTCGCGCCGGTGACGACGGCGATACGGGAGGCGGCGGACGGGGCGGGCGCTGCGGTGGCCATGGGCTGCTCCTGGTGCGTACGGAGGGCGGTGCGGACGGTCGCCGCCCAGGGTAGTCAGCCGCCGTTGCGCGGTGCCCACATGATCAGGGCCATTCCGGCCAGGCAGACCAGCGCCCCCGCGATGTCCCAGCGGTCGGGGCGGTAGCCGTCGGCGACCACGCCCCACAGGATCGAGCCGGCCACGAAGATCCCGCCGTACGCGGCGAGGATGCGGCCGAAGTGCGCGTCGGGCTGGAAGGTGGCGACGAAGCCGTAGGCGCCCAGGGCCAGGACCCCGCCCGCCGCCCACAGCCAGCCGCGCTGCTCGCGCACCCCCTGCCACACCAGCCAGGCGCCGCCGATCTCGAACAGCGCGGCGACGACGAAGAGGGCGGCGGAGCGCAGTACGAACATGCGGGCAGCTTCGCACGCACCGCACCTCCGTCGGACGGCGGACCTGCGGAATAACGGCCGGCGGTGGTCCGTTCCAGGGGTATAGTTGAACAGTCAACAACCTGGAGGTTGAGCGATCATGCAGTTCGGCATCTTCACCGTCGGCGACGTCACGCCCGACCCGACCACGGGCCGTACGCCGACCGAGCGTGAGCGCATCAAGGCCATGGTCGCCATCGCGCTCAAGGCCGAGGAGGTCGGGCTCGACGTCTTCGCGACCGGTGAGCACCACAACCCGCCCTTCGTGCCCTCGTCGCCGACGACCATGCTCGGCTACATCGCGGCCCGCACCGAGCGGCTGGTGCTGTCCACCTCCACCACCCTGATCACCACGAACGACCCGGTGAAGATCGCCGAGGACTTCGCGATGCTCCAGCACCTGGCCGACGGCCGGACGGACCTGATGATGGGCCGCGGCAACACCGGCCCGGTCTACCCCTGGTTCGGCAAGGACATCCGCGAGGGCATCAACCTGGCCGTCGAGAACTACGCCCTGCTGCACCGCCTGTGGCGCGAGGACGTCGTGAACTGGGAGGGCAGGTTCCGTACGCCGCTCCAGGGCTTCACGTCCACCCCGCGCCCGCTGGACGGCGTCGCGCCCTTCGTCTGGCACGGCTCCATCCGCTCCCCGGAGATCGCCGAGCAGGCCGCGTACTACGGCGACGGCTTCTTCCACAACAACATCTTCTGGCCCGCCGACCACACCAAGCGCATGGTCGAGCTGTACCGGGCCCGGTACGCCCACTACGGGCACGGCACGCCCGAGCAGGCGATCGTCGGCCTCGGCGGCCAGGTGTTCATGCGGAGGAACAGCCAGGACGCGGTCCGCGAGTTCCGGCCGTACTTCGACGAGGCGCCGGTGTACGGACACGGACCGTCGCTGGAGGACTTCACCGAGCAGACGCCGCTGACCGTCGGCTCGCCGCAGCAGGTGATCGAGAAGACGCTCGCCTTCCGCGACTACGCCGGCGACTACCAGCGCCAGCTGTTCCTGATGGACCACGCGGGGCTGCCCCTGAAGACCGTCCTGGAGCAGCTCGACCTGCTCGGCGAGGAGGTCGTGCCGGTGCTGCGCGAGGAGTTCGCCAAGGGCCGCCCGGCGGACGTGCCGGACGCGCCGACCCACGCGTCCCTGCTGGCCGCGAAGGCCGCCGGGCAGGAGAAGCGGGACGATCAGGTCGAGGAAGGAGCGCGCGCATGAAGCTCGTCGTCGTCTCCGCGGGACTGAGCGTGCCGTCGTCCACCCGGCTGCTCGCCGACCGGCTGGCCGCGGCCGCCGCCCCGGCCGCCACCGCGCCCGAGCCCGCTCCGGCCGACGTCCGGGTGGTCGAGCTGCGCGACCTCGCAGTGGAGATCGCGCACACCTTCACCAACGGTTTCCCGGCACCGGCGCTCGCGGACGCGTTCGCCGAGGTCGCGGCCGCCGACGGGCTGATCGTCGTCACGCCGGTGTTCTCGGCGTCGTACAGCGGACTGTTCAAGTCCTTCTTCGACGCGCTGAGCGTCACCGACGAGGACGCCCTCACCGGGAAGCCGGTGCTGATCGCCGCGACCGGCGGCACCGCCCGGCACTCCCTGGTGCTGGACCACGCGCTGCGGCCGCTGTTCGCCTACCTCAAGGCGGTCGTCGTCCCCACCGGGGTGTACGCCGCCTCCGAGGACTGGGGCGCGGAGGGACTCGACGCCCGGATCGAGCGGGCCGCGACCGAGCTGGCGGCGCTGATGGCGGGGCTGACGGGACCGTCGGCACGTCGCCCGCTGCCGAAGCGGGACTCCTTCGAGGAGGTCACGCCCTTCGAGGAGCGGCTGGCCGCGCTGAGCGTCCCGGGGCCGAGCCCGGCGCCGTAGGGCGGTGGCCGGCGGGGCCCCGCACGGGCCGCGTCACCGGATCGGGTGACCCCGATCCGGTTCCCGTCGGGCCCGGTCGGCTGCTCACTACGGTGTGGCCGAGATGAGCAGATCCGAGCCCGCGACGCGAGAGTCCGAACGGGCGCCGGAGCTCCCGGTCCCCCGGTGGACGGTGGGAGTCTTCCCCCTGTCCGTCCTGGTGGCCGTCACCTGGGGGCCGGCGCAGGCGGCGGTGCTGTGCGGTGTGGCCGCGGTGGCCGTGCTCTACGCCACGAGCAGGAAACCGGCCTCGTGGCACCTGGCCGGCGGGACCGTGCTGTGTGCGGCGGGGGTGCTGTTGCAGGGGTTCGCCTACTACACGCTCTTGCGCACCGGTTCGCTCGGTGGCGCCCATCGGCCCGCGCGCTCGCGGGCGACCTGACACCCGGCGTGCTGCCCGCGTATCGGCGCAGCCGCGCGTTGTCGTCCTGGGTCCGGGGAATCATCCACTTCGAGCCGGACTGGACGGCCAAGTTCGTCGCCCTGCGTCGGCCCTCACCGCTCGAAGACCAGCTCGTGGGATCTCTGGACCGTGCCATGTGGCCCGCCATGGTGCGCCTGACCGAACTCGAACGCCGGGCGGACGGGAGGCACGGCGAGGCATGAGCGACGTCGGGGACGCGCTGTGGAACACGGAGGTCGGGCCGGCCGAGTACTCGGTGGCCGACGACCGCTACCGGCAGGCGGTGCTCGACCAGTACAAGCTCTGCGTGGAGATGGCCGACCGGGTCAGCGCCCGGCGGAACCTGACCAACACGTTCTTCCTGTCGCTCAACAGCGCGGTCGTGGCCGTCGTGGCCGCGGTGTCGGCGGGGGCGACGGCCGACGCGCCCGTTCCGCTGCTGCTGGCCGGGCTGGTCATCCTGCTCGTTCAGTGCGCCGCCTGGTACGTCATGGTGCGCTCGTACCGGCAGCTCAACCGCGCCAAGTACGCGGTGATCGGCGCCTTCGAGGAGAGGCTCCCGGCGTTCGCGTACAGCCGGGCGGAGTGGGGCGCGCTGGGCGAGGGCCGGGACTGGCGCCGGTACCTGCCGCTGACCTACGTCGAGCAGTGGGTCCCGGTCGTCTTCGCCGTCTCCTACCTCATGGGGTTCTGCGCCGTCGTCGTCCGGTGAGCGACCGGCCGCGATAGGATCCGGGGCCTGCCACCAGGCCATCGACCGAGGGGGAGACCGTGACGGTCCTCGCGGTGACCGGGCACATGGACCTGACGGAGGAGAGCGTCCCCGCGGTCCGGGCCGCCCTGGACGGACTGCTGGACCGCTACCGGGAGCGGGACCGGGCGCCGGGCTCCGGGGAGGCGCTCGTCGGGATCTCCTGCATCGCCAAGGGAGCCGACTCGCTGTTCGCCGAAGCCGTGCTGGCCGCAGGCGGGCGGCTGGTCGTCGTCGTCCCCTCGCGGGACTACCGCCGCAGCACGGTCGAGCCGGACGGCGCCCCGCTCTTCGACCGCCTCGTCGAGGCCGCCGACGAGGTCGTCGTACTGCCCCGCGAGAGGGCCGACCGGCAGGCGTACGAGGCCGCCAACGCCCTGCTCCTGGAACGCGCCGACCGGCTGGTGGCCGTGTGGAACGGCGAACCGCCCGGCGGCCGGGGCGGCGGCACCGCCGACGTGGTGCTCGCGGCACGGGAGGCGGGGATTCCCGTCGACGTCGTGTGGCCGGACGGCGCCGCCCGCGCGGCCTCCCGGTAACGAGCGCCGCCGTCCCCGCCCGGACCGGGCACCGGTCGGCGCCGGGACCCGGACCGGAAGCGGTTCGGAAGCGGTGCGCGGCTGGCTCCGGAAGCGGGGTCGCTGATGCCGTAGGGGCATGTCGACGTCACCGGCGGCCGTACGCCCCACCGTTGTCGCCGGCGCCGGCACCGGTGTCCTGGCTCCCGGTGCCGGCGCCGACGTCGGCGCCGGTGATGCCGGGGCCCGTGCGGGAGCCGGGGAGCCGCGCGGTGCGCAGATACCTGCCGAGCACCGAAAGGTCGGTCCGCTCCAGGTCGGCCGGGCGGATCACGACGCGCAGCTCCGGGGCGGTGGCCGGGTCGCGGCGGCAGTGTTCCGCGAAGCTCTCCACGATCATGAGCAGCAGCCGGGTGCGGTCCAGCTCCACGATCCGGGCGAGACCGGAGCCGATCAGGGGGATCGCGACCGGCCGGTACATGCCGTAGCGGGCGACGGCCGGCCACAGCGTGTCCAGGCTCGCCCGCAGGTCGGCCGGGCCGGAGCGGGCCACGAGGTCGTTGCCGAGCCGGGAGTAGGCCACGGCGAAGACCCGGCGGCCGCCCACCGTCAGCGGGACGGTGGTGCCGAGGGGATAGCGCACCCGCCGCCCGCGCGGCTTGTCCTGGGGCCGCTCGGTGCGCAGCGGCCTGAACGCCCTCAGCCCGGCCTGGAGCCGGTCGTCCAGCTGCTTGCGCTCGCCGCCGAACAGCCGCTCCACCAGCTGGCCCTGGACGCTCTCCCGGCTGATCACCAGGTCCTGCTCGGTGGCGGTGTCGAAGGTGTCGGTGAACCCGACCACCAGATTGGCGTCCTCCTGGTCGAACAGGTCGCCCCGCACCACCACGAGGTCACCGGCGCCGGGGAACGGCTGCCGCAGCAGTTCCCGCCCGTGCCGCTCGCGCAGCCGGGCCCGCAGGGTGCCGAGCAGCGCGGCGACGTCCTGGTCGTCCGGGCGCTCCCGGGCCATCCGTTCGGCGACCGGCAGCGCGAGGTCGTGGCGGCCCATGTCCATCCGGCTGCGGATCAGCTGGCGGCGGGCGGTCTCGTACAGCGCGGTGAGCCGGCGGACCAGCGGCCGGGCGAAGTCGTCGTCGCCGGCCTCGGCCAGGGGCCGGCCACGCACCAGCGCGAGCGCCGCGGACAGCCGGTCGGCGGCCGACGCGGGGGCCGCGAGCAGCGCGGAGTCGACCAGCTCGGTGAACTCCGCGCAGTCCAGCTCGTCGGGCCCGAGCACCAGCCGGTACGCCGTCTCGGGCGCCGGGCCGGCCAGCAGTTGCTCGGTGCGCAGCACCCGGGCGCCGTCGCCGCGCTGCGCGGGATCGAGGGCGCGGCGCAGTTCGAGGACGCGTTTTTGCACCTCGTTGCGGTGGCGCTGGGCCGCGTGCGGCTGCTCGCCGTCGAGCGCCCACACGTCCCGGTGCAGCCGGCGCACCGGTACGGGCTCGCCGTCCGCCGCCACCAGGCGGACCAGCAGCCGTGTCGTCAGCGGGGTCAACCGGGCGGGTACGCCGTCGACTTCCAGCCGGGCCGGGCCCAGGACGCTCACACGGATGCGCGCCATACAAGTGGTCTCCACTCGCTTCGCCCTCTCCCGACCGGTGGTCGCGGGGGAGGTTTCGGCAGCGTATCAATTGTCCGTTTGGGGGAGTTGTGGTTTCGCTCGGTTCGCGCGGGACCGGTCCGGCCGTCCGTCCGCCGCGGGGGAGCGGGCGGCTGAGCCGCGGGCGCCGGCGCGGCGCGTTCGGCGGGGCGCGCTCCCGGCGGCTGTTCGCGGGCAGCGTGATGGCGGCCTTCGGCGGGGTGTCGGCGGTGCTGCAGTTCGTGGGGCAGCTGTGGCCCGCGGCCGTTCCCGGTCCGGCGCCGGTGGCCGCCGCCTCGGTGCTGCTGTGTCTGGCCTGGGCCGTGGTGCGCAGCAGGCCCACGGTGGTCGTGCAGCAGGAGTTCGTGCGGCCGCGGATGTCCGTGACGGTCGGACCGGGTGACCTCTTCGAGGAGCCCGCCCACCTCGTCGTCGGGTTCTCGGACACCTTCGACACGGACGTCCGCGACGGCGTGGTGATCAGCGGCGCCAGCGTGCAGGGGCAGCTGCTGGAGCGCCGCTACGACGGTGACGCGCGGCGGCTGGACGACGAGCTGGACGCCGCCCTGCGCGCGGCCGTGCCGGTGGCCCGCGAGACGCGCGCGGACAAGCCGTACGGCAAGCTCGACCGCTACCCGGTCGGCACGGTGGCGGTGCTCGGCAGCCGGCCGCGGCTGGTCTTCGGGGTCGCCCACAGCCGGCTGGGCAACGACTTCGTGGCACGCTCCAGTACCGAGGAGCTGTGGCTCAGCCTCGGCCGGGTGTGGGACGCCGTGTACCGGCACGGCCAACTGGACCGTGTCGCCGTGCCGTTGATCGGCTCGGGCCTGTCCCGGCTGCACGGTCTCGACGAGGAGAGCCTGCTGCGCCTGATCCTGCTGTCCTTCATCACCCACTCCCGGGAGCGGGTGATCTGCCGCGAACTGCGGGTCGTGCTGCGCCCCGCCGAGCTGGAGCGGGTGGACCTCACGGAGGTGGCGGCGTTCCTCGGGGTGCTGGCGGCGGCCGGCTCGGGCGGTGCCGCGTAGGGCACCCTGCCTCGCTTGTCCCTGGCCCGCTTTGTCCCCGGCCCCGCCCGGCCCCCCGGGACGGCGCCGGCCCCCGGGGCGCGTACCGCGGTGACGGGACGTGCCCCGGGGGCCGGTTGCGCCGGTCCCCCGAGCGGCGCCGGATCCGCCGGACGCGTACGGCCGGCGGTGGCGTGCGCCTACGGCCTGCGGTGGTAGGCGGACAGATGGCGGAAGGGGTAGGTCTGGCGCCAGTCGGAGCCGGTGTCGTTGACCGTGCAGCCCGCCAGCTTCAGCCGCTCCACGACCTTGCCGAGCGCCGTCTCGGAGCCGTCGAAGCGGATGACGTTGCGGCCCGCGATGTCGGCGATCGGCCGCACCCCGCCGACCTCGACGATCAGCGTGCGCTCCGGGTAGGCCATCAGCACCATGCCCAGCTCGATCAGGACGTTCGGGCGCGGCTGGCACACCGGCCGGGTCTCGTGGTCGGGCTCGTTGTGCCCGCGCAGCTGGGGGTGGAGGGTGACGACGTCGTCCGGGGTGAGCAGGACCAGGGCCGCCTGGGCCTGTGCGGGGGCGGCGGCGACCACGTCCCCCAGGAAGGGGGAGGCCTGGCCGGTCGCCCGGACCAGGTCCTCCCACTCCTTGGGCCGCAGATCGAGCCGGCGCAGCAGCTCGTACACCTCGCGCCGCACCTGGTCGTCGCGGCCGTGCACGACGAAGACGCTCCGGGCCCGCTCGGCGTCCCCGGGTGCCGCGGCGGCCTGGCGCCGCCATCCGCCGGCGTACGGCTGTGCGGGCGGGGTGGACGGCGAGGGCGGCGCGGCGTGCACGGGGGAGTCGTCGCCGAAGGTCTGGGTGGTGTCGGTGTTGCCGGCGCTCTGGTTGCCCCCGAAGTTGTTCGTGCTGCCCTGGCCGAAGCTGTTGCCGTGGAACTGCTGGCCGCTCATGCCTGCCGTGCCTCCCTGGTGACGCCGGAGTTGCTGCCGAAGGTCTGGGTGGTGTTGGTGTTGCCGACGCTCTGGTTGCCGCCGAAGTTGTTGGTGCTGTTGGCGCCGAAGTTCTGCTGGAGGATGTTGGTCTGGTTCGCGTCGTGCTCACGGGTGTCGACGTCGTGGTCGCGCAGGAAGTCGCCGACGATCTGCAGCAGGTGGCGCTCGATGATCTGGACGTACTTGATCGCGTCCGACTCCTGGAAGAAGTGGTGGAAGTCGTGGTTGGGCGCCAGCTCGCGGACGCTGGTGAGGGCGCCGCAGTCCACCGCGGTCAGGGCGTAGCGGCCGAGCCGGAACTCGCTGGTGTCGGCCGGCTGGCCCACCAGCTTGCGGACGGTGTCGGTGCCGAAGCGGCTGGGCAGCCGCTCGCGCAGCGGGTTGGCGATCAGCCGCAGGAGTTCGCCGGGCGCGCTGCGGGTGACGTCCCAGGCGATGCGCAGCATGAGCTTGCCGCCGATCGTGGCCGGCAGCCGGTCGGCGAGGTGGAAGCTCTCCGGCAGGGGACCGAGCACGTAGGTGTAGAACTCGGTGTGCAGGGTGCTGCCCTTGATGTCGAATCCGATGAACACCGAGGTGACCAGCTCCTGTTGCCAGGCGCCGATGCGGACGCACAGGTACTCGCGGCGGGCGTCGTAGTCCTCCCGCCAGTGTCCTGCGTCGTGGTCGGGACGGTCGGGGTCGGGCGTGTCCAGGAGCACGGCGACGGGGTCGCTGCCCTCGGCGGTCCGCACCGCCTTGGTGAACCGGCGCCGGTCGACGGAGAGCAGCTCGACGCGGTCGCTCGGCACGGGCTTGTCGCGCAGCTCCGCGAGCATCTCCGTGCAGACCCGGGTGGTGATGTCGTCGACCGTGAAGGGGATGATCGGCTTGCGTTCCGTCCGCCCGGCCTCGCCCGTGCCGTCCGCGTCGTCCGCCGGCCCGTGCTGCGCGGGGACGTGGCCGTTGAGCAGCCCCTGGCCGAACGCGCCGGCCCGGGACTTCGGGACGCCGAGCAGCAGTTCCGCGTTGGCCCACCGCTTGATCGAGTGGCCGGCGCCGACGAACGGCTTGTAGCCGCCGTAGTACACGGTGTCCGAGGCCTGCTCCCGGTTGATCTTGCCGACCAGTTCCGGGGTGAGGCGCGAGGTGATCGGGTGGGAGCCGTCGAATCCGGTGCGGCCGCCCGCGGGGGGCGCCAGGTGCTCGGCGAGGGTCTGGAGGATGGCGAGCCGGCGCAGGAACATCGTGGCCCAGGCGAGCCAGAAGACGAACAGGGCGGCCGTCCAGCCGCCCAGTACGTCCGCGGCCATGAGCAGGGCGACGACGACCGCGCCCGTCCCGAGGGCGATCAGCTGGTTGCGGCGCAGGTTGTGGGCGGCCAGGGCGTGCGCCAGGACGGGGGCGGCGTCGTAGCCGTAGGAGGGGGCGACCACCCGGTAGCGGTGGGTCAGCAGCTCCCGGATGACGCCCTTGCGGTAGACGGGGTCGAGATAGGTGCCCGCGCACATCAGCCGGGTGGCGTTGCTCGTCGCGTCCGGGGGCGGCGGGGCGGCATGGGTGGTCATGGCTGTTCAGTTCCCTTCCCGCATGTCGGCCGCGGTGATGACGCCGCCGCCGACCGTGTAGGTGCCCACGTACGTCGTCTGCGTGCCGTCGGTCTCCCAGGCCACGACCGTGACCGAGACGTAGTCGCCGGACGTGCCGGTCACGGTGAGGTCGTCCCGCTGGGTCGTGGCGAAGCCGGCGACGAAGGTGTCGTAGTCCTGGTTGAGGTTCTTGCCGCCCAGCTCCCACGCGGCCGCGAAGTCGCGGTTGTTGATGGCGTCGAAGTACGCCGTCACGGTCGCCTCCGGCCCGGTCTCGTCACTGGTGGCACCGTCGGTGGCCGTGTCGTCCGTGGCCGTGTCGTCCGTGGTGCCGTCGTCGTACGTGTCGTCGCCGTACGTGTCGTCGTCCCAGGGGTAGGTGTCTCCGCCCGTCAGGCCGCTGGTGCCGTCGGGGTCGGTGCCGTCGCCCGAGGTGCCGTCGTCGGTCGTGCCGTCGTCGGTCGGGTCGGACCCCCAGCCCGGGAGCGCTCCGCTGCCGTAGAGCCCGTCGGTGGCGGGTGCCCCGTCGTCCGGGCCGGTCGTGGCGAGCACGACGGCCAGCACGACTATGAGGACGAACGGGATCGCGATCACGGCCAGGGCCTGGTTGCGTACGGGGCCGGGCGTGAGTGCGAGCCCCGGTGCGGGGTAGGAACCCCGGGCGCCGGACGGGACGCGGGTACTGCTCATCTGTCACCTCATTGCCGCCGGTATCCGGCCGGGCGGATACGGCACGCGCCCCCGAGTGGGCCGATGTGCCATGTGCATCGACCGATCCGACCAGTGACGGCGCTTCCGGAACCAGATTTCCGGAGTTCCGATGCGCTTCCGATCGTCTTCCGGTATGGCCCGGACACGCGGGGAGCACCGTGGAGCGGAGGGTGTGCTTGGGTCGACGCGACCGCCCGCGAGAACCCCAGGAAGGGAAGGCTCTGCCGTGCACGTGCTGATCCTCGGCGGCACCACGGAGGCCCGCCGCCTCGCCGAACTGCTGGCAGCCGGTCCGGCGGGACCGGCCGGACCGCTCCCGGGGCTCCGCGTGACGACCTCGCTGGCCGGCCGGGTCGCCGCGCCCAGGACACCGCCGGGCGAGCTGCGCGTCGGCGGTTTCGGCGGCGCCGGAGGACTCGCCGCCTGGCTCAGCGAACACGCGGTGGACGTCCTCGTCGACGCCACGCACCCCTTCGCCGACACCGTCAGCCGCAACGCGGCACACGCCGCCGCGACCGCCCGGGTCCCTCTCCTCGCGCTGCGCCGACCCGGCTGGCGGCGGGGCGAAGGGGACGTCTGGCACGAGGCCGGTTCCCTGACGGAGGCCGCCGCACTGCTGCCCGCGCTCGGCCGGCGCGTCTTCCTCACCACCGGCCGCACGGGCCTGGCCGCCTTCGCCGGCCTGACCGGCACCTGGTTCCTCGTACGGTCCGTCGACGCGCCCGAGGCGCCCTGTCCGCCCCGCATGGAGGTGCTGCTGGACCGCGGCCCCTTCACCCTCGACGGGGAGCGCGAGCTGCTGCGCCGGCACCGGATCGACGTCCTGGTCACCAAGGACAGCGGGGGAGCGGCCACCGCACCGAAGCTGACGGCCGCCCGTGAGGCCGGGCTGCCCGTGCTCGTGGTGCGCAGGCCCCCGGTGCCCGAGGGAGTGCGGGTCGTGCCGGAACCCGAACAGGCGGCCCGGTGGGTCGCGGAGGCGCACGCGAGGCGCTCACCGCGCTAGAAACCGTGCGCGACGCCGCTCCGTCGGGTCACGTACGACCCGCCGTCCCGCGGCTCACTCCTCCTCGCGGGCGATCGCGTTGACCGCGGCGGCGGCCATGGCGCTGCCCCCGCGACGCCCCCGTACGACGAGGTGCTCCACACCCGAGGGGTGGGCCGCCAGCGCGTCCTTGGACTCGGCGGCACCGACGAAGCCGACCGGTACGCCGATGACGGCGGCCGGGCGGGGCGCCCCCGCGTCGATCATCTCCAGCAGCCGGAAGAGCGCGGTGGGCGCGTTGCCGACGGCGACCACGGCCCCCTCCAGCCGGTCGCGCCACAGTTCGAGCGCGGCGGCGCTGCGCGTGGTGCCGAGCCGGGCCGCCAGCTCGGGGACGGCGGGGTCGGACAGGGTGCACACGACGTCGTTGTCCGCGGGCAGCCGCGCGCGCGTCACACCGCTGGCCACCATCCGTACGTCGCACAGCACCGGCGCACCGGCCTTCAGGGCCTCGCGGGCGCGGGAGACGACGCCGGGGGTCCAGGACAGGTCGCGGACCAGGTCGACCATGCCGCAGGCGTGGATCATCCGGACCGCGACCCGGCCGACGTCCGCCGGCAGGCCGGAGAGGTCGGCCTCCGCGCGGATGGTGGCGAACGACTGGCGGTAGATGGCCGCGCCGTCCTTCTCGTACTCGTACTCGCAGTCGTACGGGCTCACGGTGCTCTTCTCGCTGCTCTCGGTCGGCGGACGGCGGCCACGGCGGCGAGCTTACCCACGGAGGTCCGGCGGCGGTTTGTGGTGCCTCGCACGGTGAAACCCGGCAGGCACCGAGACGTACACGCGAGCGGAAGGGGAGCGGCCACCATGACCACCACCGTCAACGACCTGCTCCGTACCTACCCGGCCGGCCTGGGCGGCGTGGACCGGGACGCCATGGCCAGGTGCATCGAGGAGTGCCTCAGGTGCGCCCAGGCATGTACGGCCTGCGCCGACGCCTGTCTGTCGGAGAGCACGGTCGCCGATCTGACCAAGTGCATCCGCACCGACATGGACTGCGCCGACGTCTGCGGCGCCACGGCCGCAATCCTGTCCCGGCACACGGGCTACGACGCCAACGTGACCCGGGCCGTGCTCGAGGCCTGCGTGACCGTCTGCGGGGCGTGCGGCGACGAGTGCGCCCGGCACGCCGGTATGCACGAGCACTGCCGGGTCTGCGCCGAGGCGTGCCGCGGCTGCGAGCAGGCGTGCGAGGAACTGCTCGCCGGCCTGGGCTGAGACCGGCGCGCAGCGTGCCGGGGGCGGTCAGTGGTAGGCGTGGACGACGGCGTGGCCCTTGCCGCGGCCGATCATCCACCTGTTGACCGGCGTGGTGATCACGAACGCCACGGCGAAGCCGCCGAGCAGGGAATACCAGAACAGCCCGTCCGACAGGTGCGCGTCCATCGCGCCCGGAACGAGGGCGACGATCCCGTTGTCGACCAGCTCCATCACGGCGATGGAGACGGTGTCGGCGGCCAGTGCCACCTTGACCGCGGCCTTCATGGACACCCCGGCGCGCACGACGGCGAACAGGGTGAAGGAGTAGCCGAAGACGAAGGCCAGGGCGATGGCCAGCACCATGGTCGGCACGTTGCCCCACATCAGGGCGGTGCCGATGACCATGCCGAGGATCTCGCCGACGGCGCACCCGGTGAGGCAGTGCAGCGTCGCCCGCATCGCGGTCGCCCACGTGGTCCCGTGTTGGTGCGTGCTGTGGTCCATGACCCGGACTATATACCCCCCTGGGGTATCAGGTCCAGAGGTCACCAGGCTTCCGAGTCCCTCGCCCCGCCCGCCAGCGGGGCCGCCCCGGCCGTCCGGTCCGTGGCCCGCACCCGCGCGGCGATCAGCGGGAACACGAGTACGGAGACCATCGCGGCACCGACCAGCGAGGCCGCCAGGTCCGTGTCGATCAGCTTCTGGTCGACACCGATGGCCGTGATGGCGACGACCAGCGGCAGGCACGTGGAGGTGAACAGCGCCAATGCCCCCCGGTCCCTGCGGCTCAGGTCCCTGGGTGCGAGGACGTACACCGGGATGCCGTGCACCAGCAGGAAGAGCAGGAGGAAGCCCGGCACCAGCAGCAGGGCGCCCGGGTCGTGCAACAGCGCGTCCAGGTCGAACTCGATGCCGGTGACGACGTAGAAGAGGGGCACGAGGAAGCCGAAGCCCATGGCCTCCACCTTGCCGAGGACCTCCCCGCTGCTCGCGGGCGCGGCCCGGTGCAGTACGAGCCGGGTCAGCACGCCGGCGGCGAACGCGCCCAGCAGCACGTCGAGGCCGAAGACCTCGGCGAGGCCCAGCATGCAGGCGAGCAGCAGCATCACGAACCGGACCGCGAACTGGCCGCTGCTGTGCAGGGTCAGCTCGGTCAGCCGGGCGAACCAGGGCGGCCTCGGGCGCAGCGCCCAGAACACGGCGGCGGCCGTGATCGCCCCGAACGCGGCCAGCAGCGCCGCCGACTCGGCCGGCCGGCGTCCGCTGAGCAGCAGCGCCACGGCGATCACCGGCCCGAACTCGCCGACGGCGCCGAACGCCGAGATCACCGTCCCGAATCGCCCGCGCAGCTCGCCGCGGTCCCGCAGCATCGGCAGTACGGTGCCGAGCGTGGTGCTGGTGAGGGCGGTGCCGACGACGAAAGCCTCGAAGACGTCCCCGCCGCTGACGAGCAGCGCCAGCGCGATCCCGGCGGCCAGGGCGACCGGCCAGGACCACAGGGCGCGGCGCAGGGTGTCGCCGCGGGCGGCGGCGAAATCGATCTCGTAGCCGGCCAGGAAGATCAGCATGGACAGACCGAGGTCGGCCAGCGTGTCGACGACCTCGCCGGGACGGGCCCAGCCGAGCACGTCGGGCCCCATCAGGATGCCCAGGACGATCTCGAAGATGACCAGCGGGACACGGACCCGCCGCCCTGTGGCGTGGACGAGGAGCGGCGCCAGGACCGCGGCGGCCGTGATCAGGACGAGGGTGCCCGGGTGGCTCACGAGACACCGCCGTGCGGCGGCCGGACCACTGAGCGCCGCCCACGCCGAGGACCCGCGTTCCGTGCCATCGACGCTCCCTCGCGAACGGCGTGCCGGGACGGGCCGCCGCGGCACCCGTCCCCCGCCACTGTCACCCGCGGGTCGGGCCGGGACTACCGGGCGTACGCCGGAAGGAGGAGCGGAACACCGCTCCGTCGGCGCGGGTCAGCGGCGTCCTCCGGGCCCCTGCGCCCGTGTCTTCGACGCGCCCTCGGCGTCGATCTCGGCGATGAGGGCGGCGACGCGGGTCCGGATCTCGTCGCGGATGGCGCGGACCGCTTCGAGGCCCTGGCCGGCCGGGTCGTCCAGCGTCCAGTCGAGGTAGCGCTTGCCGGGGAAGACCGGGCAGGTGTCGCCGCAGCCCATCGTGACGCACACGTCCGATTCCTTCACCGCGTCCACGGTGAGGACCTTGGGGATCTCGGCGGAGATGTCGATGCCGACCTCGGCCATCGCCCCGACGGCGGCCGGGTTGACCTCGGTGCCCGGTGCGGAGCCGGCGGAGCGGACCTCGACGCGGTCGCCTGCCAGGTGGGTGAGCCAGGCGGCGGCCATCTGGGAGCGGCCGGCGTTGTGGACGCAGACGAACAGGACGGAGGGCTTCCTGCCGGATTTCTCGTGCATCGGGGTGCTCTCGTCTCGCGGTCCGTCGTGGGTGTCGGGCATCCGCCGGCATCGGCGAACAGTGATGTGAAAGTATCAGCCCATGCTGACTTCAGTCGATCCTGATGTGATCCGGGCGCTGGGCGATCCGCTCCGGCTGCGGATCGTGACCCTGCTGGCGCGCGAGACGCTGTGCACCACGCACCTGGTCGAGGAGACCGGGGCCAGGCAGACCAACCTGTCCAACCACATGAGGGTGCTGCGCGAGGCCGGGCTGGTGGAGACCGAGCCGTGCGGCCGCTACACCTACTACCGGCTCAAGCCCGAGGTCCTGGCCGGCCTGTCCGGGCAGTTCGGCGAGCTCGCCGCCTCCGCCCGCACGGCCGCCGGGAACAAGAGGGCCTGCCCGTGACCCCCACCGAGCCCACCACGACGCCCGTGTCCGACGCCGGGGACTCCTCGGTCGTCGCCAAGCTCTCCACCCTCGACCGGTACCTGGCGGTGTGGATCCTGCTCGCGATGGGCCTCGGCCTCGGGCTGGGCCGGGTCGTCCCGGGCCTGGGCGACGTACTGGCGGAGGTGGAGCTCGGTGGGATCTCCCTGCCGATCGCGCTCGGCCTGCTGATCATGATGTATCCGGTCCTGGCCAAGGTCCGCTACGACCGGCTCGACGCCGTCACCGGCGACAAGAAGCTCATGGTGTCCTCGCTGGTCTTCAACTGGGTCCTGGGGCCCGCGGTGATGTTCGCCCTGGCCTGGACCTTCCTGCCCGACCTGCCCGAGTACCGCACCGGTCTGATCGTCGTCGGCCTGGCCCGCTGCATCGCGATGGTGATCATCTGGAACGACCTCGCCTGCGGCGACCGCGAGGCCGCCGCCGTGCTCGTCGCCCTCAACAGCGTCTTCCAGGTGATCGCGTTCGGCCTGCTCGGCTGGTTCTATCTCGACCTGCTGCCCGGCTGGCTGGGCCTCGGCGACGGGGAGCACCTGGACGTCTCCATGGGGAAGATCGCCCTGAACGTGGTCGTCTTCCTCGGCATCCCGCTGCTGGCGGGTTTCCTCACCCGACGCGTCGGCGAGCGCCGGGTGGGCCGCGAGAGGTACGAGCGGAAGTTCCTGCCGAGGATCGGCCCCTGGGCGCTGTACGGCCTGCTCTTCACGATCGTCGTCCTCTTCGCCCTCCAGGGGAGGACGATCACCTCGCAGCCCTTCGACGTGGCCCGCATCGCGTTGCCGCTGCTGCTCTACTTCGCGGTGATGTGGTTCGGCGCCTTCGCCCTGGGCAAGGCCGTCGGCCTCGCCTACGACCGAACCGCCACGCTCGCCTTCACGGCCGCCGGCAACAACTTCGAGCTGGCCATCGCGGTCGCCGTCGCGACGTTCGGCGTCACGTCCGGCCAGGCCCTCGCCGGCGTCGTCGGCCCGCTCATCGAGGTCCCCGTCCTCGTGGCGCTGGTCCACGTCTCCCTGGCCCGGCGCCGGACGTTCACGGCCGCCCGGCCGAGTCACCGCGGTCCGGGCGGCTGACTCACCCGCGCAGGTCGAGCATGGCGGCCATGGCCGCCACCACGGACGGCGCGACCCGGTAGTAGACCCAGGTGCCGCGCCGCTCCGAGGTCAGCAGCCCGGCCTCGCGCAGCTTCTTCAGGTGGTGGGAGACGGTCGGCTGGGAGACGCCGACGTCGGCGATGTCGCACACGCAGGCCTCGCCCCCCGGGTGGGAGGCGACTTTGGAGAACAGCCGCAGCCGCACCGGGTCGGAGAGCGCCTTGAACATGGCGGCCGTCCGCTCCGCGTCGGCCGGGGACAGCTCCCCGGCCGTGATCGGCGGGCAGCAGGGCACGACGTCGGCGTCCTGGAGGACGGGCAGTTCCACGGCCTCTTGTTTCTCGACGGCCTCTGGTTTCTCCATGGCCTCTGATTTCGACATGCGTCTATGTTGACACTCGTCGATGCAGGTGGCAATCTCCGTTGTATCGACAGGCGTCGAATCAAACTTCGTGCGCCGCCCTTCCGCCTCCAGAGGAGACCGAGCACGATGAGCACCCCGCAGCTGCCCGTGATCATCATTGGCGCCGGTCCGGTCGGACTGGCCGCCGCCGCACACCTGGCCGGGCGAGGCATCGAGCACCTCGTCCTGGAAGCGGGCGACAGCGCCGGCGCGGCCGTCCGGGAGTGGAGCCACGTACGCCTGTTCTCCACCTGGGGCGAGGTCGTCGACCCGGCCGCCGAGAAGCTTCTCGCCCCCACGGGCTGGACCCGCCCCGACCCGGCGACGTACCCGTCCGGCGGCGACTGGACCGAGCAGTACCTGCGGCCGCTCGCCGACGTCCTCGGCGAGCGGGTCCGCACCGGTGCCGCCGTCACCGGTGTCTCCCGGGCCGGACGCGACCGGATCGTCGACGCCGGCCGGGAGCAGCAGCCGTTCGTCGTGCACGTCGAGAACGCCGACGGCCGCGAGGAGCGTATCCACGCCCGCGCCGTGATCGACGCCTCCGGTACGTGGGCCACGGCCGGCCCGGCCGGCGGCAGTGGCCTGCCCGCGCTCGGCGAGAGGGCGGCGGCCGACCGGATCACCTACCGCGTACCGGATCTGAAGGACCCGGCCGTCCGCGCCCGGTACGCGGGCAGGCGCACGGCCGTCATCGGCTCGGGCGCCTCCGCCTTCACCGCGCTCGCGTACCTCGCCGAGCTGGCCGAGTCCGAGGGCGGTGCGGGCACGCACGCGGTGTGGATCCTGCGCCGCGGCATCTCCGGCTCCACGTTCGGCGGCGGCACCGCCGACCAGTTGCCCGCCCGCGGCGCCCTCGGCCTCGCCGCGAAGGCCGCCGTCGACAAGGGGCACGCGGACGCGGTCACCGGCTTCCGCACCGCGGAGTTCGAACGCGACGCCGACGGACGCCTCGTCCTGGTGGGCGAGGACGGCCGCCGCCTCGACCCGGTCGACGAGGTCATCGTCCTGACCGGCTTCCGCCCCGACCTGTCCTTCCTGGACGAGCTGCGCCTGGGCCTGGACGAGCGTCTTCAGGCCCCGGTGGCACTGGCCCCGCTGATCGACCCGAACCAGCACTCCTGCGGCACGGTCTACCCGCACGGCCACCGCGAGCTGTCCCATCCCGAGCAGGGCGTCTACCTGGTCGGAATGAAGTCCTACGGCCGCGCTCCGACCTTCCTCGCCATGACCGGCTACGAGCAGGTGCGCTCCGTGGCCGCCGCGCTCGCCGGCGACCTCGACTCCGCGGACCGGGTCGAACTCACCCTCCCCGAGACCGGGGTCTGCGGCGGCGCGGGCCTGTTCGACACCCCCGGCACCCAGCAGACCGACGGCGGCGGCTGCTGCGGTTCGTGACGGCCTCCCACCCGCGACTCCGGGCGACAAGGCGACGAGACCGACCCTGACGATGGTGTCTTCGCCGGCAGGCGCCGGCTCGCCCGTTGCCGGCGGGTGCGCCTGGATTGATCACCGGGGGTCGGGGCGGTCGCGTCGCGGCAAACGGTCGACGACCAGGTCGTAGGAGTCCTCGACCATGTCCGTGACCAGCCCCTTGGTGATGCCGGGGCCGGGCCCGAGCGTGATCCAGTGGCGTTTGTCGAGGTAGCGGCCCGGCGTGACGGAGGCGTAGTGCCGCACGTGGGCGCGGGCGTGTTCGGGGTCGCACTTGACCGTGATGATCTGCTCGTCCGGGTCGTCGGTGACGATGAGGAACACTCTGCCCGCGACCTTGTACACGTCGAGCTGGGGGGTGAAGGGGCGCCCGTGGCTGACGTCGGGCAGGGCGAGTGCCGCCTTACGGGCGGCGTCCTGGAGCCGGTCGCCGACCGCGCTCACCGGGACGCCCGCGTGCCGCCGGCGTAGGTGTGCGGGTCGACCGGCCGCTCGGCCTTGGGCAGGTGGGCGACGACGAGCCGGTAGGACTCGGTGACGAGCTCCCGGACGAGGGACTCGTCGACACCGTCCCCGTCCTCAAGCGTGATCCAGTGCTTCTTGTTCATGTGGTAGCCGGGGGTGATGTGGCTGTTGTGTTGCCGCAGGGCGAGGGCCTCGCCGGGGTCCGCCTTGAGGATCACGACGGGCCGCCCGGGGACCTCGGTCATCAGCATGAACACCTTGCCGCGCACCTTGAAGACCTCCCAGTCGTCCCCGAAGGGATGATCCGGCTCGGCTCCGGGAAGCTCCTGAGCGCAGTCGGCGGCGGTCCTGTGCAGAGTCATGGGGCGTCGTCCTTCTCGGGTCGGTGGCGGACCGCGGCGCTGAAGACCGCGGAGTACTCGCCCCGCGGTCGCGCCGGCACCACTCATCCTTGCCCTTAAACCGCCGAAAACGGGCCGTAGGTGGCGGCCACATGGTGGTCGGCAAGCGACATCCCGCTCCTCACCCCGGGGGGCGTTCGCGGCCCGGGAGGGCGCGACCGGCCCGTGACCGGCGCCCGTGCCCCCGGCCGCCCGACGGCCCCCCCGGCACGGAAAAGGGCGAGGCCCGCAGACCCCGCCCACGATCACCGAAACCCCGGCTCAGGGCCACACCAGGCAGTACGGCTGGTGCCCCGCCTCATGCAGCCGGTGCGAGAAGTCCTGCCACTCGTGCAGCGATTGGGGGCGGGAGGGCGCTGAGCTGGTTCTTCTCGGCGAAGTGAGCGTTGACCTGCGGGAACTCGTCACGGTAGTTCTCACGGGTCAACGCCGATTCCCAGGCTCATGTGCCCTGGATGTGCCCTGCCCTGGCTGCGAAACCGTGCCCTCTCACCGGCATGCGGTCGGGGCCCCTAGGAAGGGCCCACGGGTCGGCGAACCGGACGATCGTTCCCTCGGGCGGTCCCGCGGCGGACTGCCCACGCATGTACACGTCGCGGCCGAGGCCGGTGACGGGCACTGGCGTTCGCCCTCGTCGCTGGTCAGGACGGCGATGCACCAGCGCCGGGGAACGGGGCGTACTCCTTCCGCGCGATCCGCGAGTGCTTGCTGAGAGGCGTACGGCAACGCAGCATGGTGGAGCAGTACATCAACCGTGTTGCGTCGCCACCTGCTGCGAGAGGACCGCGACCATCTTCCTCACCGGACTTGAGATCACGGGCACCTTCCTCTTCTCCGCCCGCTGAACAGAACTAAACCGCCTAGAACATGGTGTTGTCGTTCTTGGATGTGGGCGGGATGACCTGGAGGACGTCCCAGTGTTCAACGATCTTGCCGTCGGCGTCGAAGCGGAAGATGTCGATGCCCGCGTACTCCTCGTCGGGCCAGGTCTGGTGGCAGTGCAGGATGACGTGGTTGCCGTCGGCGAAGGCACGCCTGTATTCGACGCGCTTGCCCGGATACTCGGCGGCCATGCGCTCGAAGTAGTCGATGAACGCCTGCTTGCCGTCGCCGACGTGCGGGTTGTGCTGGATGTAGGTGTCGCCAGCGTACTGGTCGATGGCCTCTGCGGGGCGGCATTGATTGAACATCAGGTCGTAGAACGCCTTGGCAGCGGCCTTGTTCTGCTCCGGGTCGTTCATGAGGCCAACGTAGGGCCGACATCCGGGTGCGGCACGGTGAGTGCGTCGAGCAGGTGATCGGGCGCCGGCGAAGGACGTTTCGCCGTTCCGGTACACCGTCCAGCCGGACTGTGCCGAGCGTACTGGGAGCGGGGCCGCCATCTGTTGTGGAAAATCCGGATGCGGACGACCGGGTGCAAGCCGTACGGGCTCAGGCGGTATCGCCACCGTTACGAGACGATCGCGACCATCTACTTCGCCGGACTCCACATCCCGCGCGCCCTCGGCCGGTCCGCCCGCCGAGCAGAACGGAACCGCCTAGCTAGCGCTGGTGCCGCTGGTCGTGGGACTTGTATGTGTATGAGTTGTTGATGGTGTTGGTGATGTCGCCGACGTTGAAGTTGATCAGGCCGCCGCAGGCCAGGAGACAGAGGCCGGGGGTCGGGCCGGGGGGTGTCGGGGCTGCGGTGACCTGGACGGTCGTAATGCTGTTTGAGGCGTCGCAGTCGGCGTTGCCGTTGTAGGCGGCGGTGATGGTGTGGGTGCCGGTGGTGGTGAAGGCGGCGGTGTAGGTGGCCTGGCCGTTGGCGTTGACAGGCACGGTGTCGAGCAGGTCACTGCCGTCGAAGAATGTGACGCCGAGGCCGCCGGTGGGATCGGAAGGGCAGTCGACTGTGGCCGCCAGTTGCACGGGGGCGTTCACCTCGGTCGACTGAGGGTTGGCTGTCACCGTGGTGGTCGAGGGTACGGCCCAGGCGGGTGAGGCGAGCCCCAGTGTGGCGGCCAGGGCTGCGGCGACGACCAGTCGCGCTCTACGTGGCGTGATGTGCACCGTTCGGTTCCTTGCTTCCGTTTCCGGTCCGCAGAGTGCGGGTGCCGTGGACCCTCACGCTATGGCGGTCGCTTCTGCCTTCCTGGGACGCGGCGCTGATAAGTAGCCTGGTCGGATTAGCGGCCTGCGCCGCTCGCCGGGCGGCCATGCGAGGGAACCGAGCGGATGCTCGCGCAGGGTGTGAGGCTGTTGTCCCTCCGGTCGCCGGGTCAGATACCGGGCGTGGCGGTTCGTGTGTAGGAAAGCCCGGGGCTGATGCCGCCCGCCGTGGTGACCGATACCGTGACCGGACCTGGGGCGCCTGCGGGTGCGACCGCGGTGACCTGCGTGTCGGACACCACGGTGAACGAGGTGGCCGTGCTCCCGAAGGTGACAGCCGAGGCAGTGGCGAGGTTCGTGCCGGTGAGGGTGACCACGGTGCCCGCTGATGCCGGGCCGGCAATGGGAACCAGTGCCGACAGCGTGGGCGGGGCGACGTAGGCGAAGGCGACGGGGTTGCTCGTGCCGCCCGGCGTAACCACCGTGATCGGGGCGCTGCCTGTCCCGGGAGGTGCGGTGGCCGTGATCTGAGTTGCCGACACCACGGTGAAGGAGGCCGCATTGGTGGAGGCGAAGAGCACGGCGCCGGCGTTGAGCAGGTTGCTTCCGATGAGTGTGACCACAGTGCCACCGGCCGTCGGGCCCTGGGCGGGGCTGCCGCTGTGGAGAGCGGGCGGCGCTGCGTAGAAGAAGAAGGCGTCCGGGGCGCTGGTGCCTCCCGGCGCGGTGACGGTCACCACGGCGGCCCCGGCGACGCCGGAGGGGGAGACAGCGGTGATCTGGGTGGCTGAGTTCACCAGGAACGACGTGGCTGGGACTCCGGCGAAGGTGACCGCCGTAGCTCCGGTGAACCCCGTTCCCGAAAGGATGACAGTGGTGCCGCCGGCCGTTGGGCCGCTGGCAGGCGTCACCCCCGTGATCTGGGGGACCTGCGCGACAACGTAGGTGAACGTCACCGAGTTGCTGGTCCCGGTCGGATGGATGAGCGTCACTGCGGCCGCACCGGCGGCGCGGGGTGGGCTCACAGCCGTGATCTGGGTGGCCGAATTGACGGTGAAGGAGGTGGCGTTGGTGCTGCCGAAGCGTACGGCGGTGGTTCCCGTCATCGCCGTGCCGGTGAGGGTGACGACGGTGCCCCCGGTAGTGGGCCCCTGTGTGGGGTTGATGGTAGTGATCGTGGGCGGCATGAAGGTTGCTCCAATGGCAGCCTGGGTGAAGCCCGGGCCGACGAGGGCGCCGGCCCGGGCTGGGAGTCACCGCACGGGAGAAGCCGGAGACTGTCCGCCCGGCACGGGTTCCCCCGCTCGAACGGTGGACAGGGCTGCCGCCCGATGTATGCCGGGCGGCAGCGGGGGTGCGGGTCAGATGCCGGGGCCGGCGACGTAGGTGAAGGCGTCGGCGGCTGTGTCGGATCCGGCCGCGTTGGTCACCACCACGTCGACGGCACCGGCGGCGCCGGGCGGGGTCACTGCCGAGACCGTGGTGGCGTTCACCACGGAGAACGGCGCCGGGGTGCCGTCGAAGGTGACCGATTCGGTGGTGTCGAGGTTGGTGCCGGTGATGGTGACACCGGTGCCGCCCGACGTCGGTCCGGAGGCAGGTGCGACGGTGGTCACGGTGGGGACGTCCACGTAGGTGTAGGACAGACCGTTGTTCGTCCCGCCCGCGGTGGTCACGCTCACCCCCACGGGGCCGGCCGCCGCTCCTGCCGGCACGGTGACGGTGAGCTGGGTGTCGGAGACGACCGTGGGTGTGGCGGTGTTGGCGCCGAAGGCGACGCTGGTGGCCGTCGCCAGTCCGACACCGTTGAGGGTGACCGTGTTGCCGCCCGCCAGCGGGCCGGAGGCCGGGCCGACCGAGGACTTGAACGGGGCTCCGACGTAGAAGAACGGGACGGGGTTGCTGGTTCCGCCCGCGGTGGTCACGCTGACTCCGACGGTGCCGGTGCCCGACGGGGACACGGCCGTGACCTGGGTCGGAGAGACGTTGGTGATGCTGGTGGCCGACCTGGTGCCGAAGGTGACGGCGGTTGTGCCGGACAGGTTCGTACCTGTGATCGTCACCAGCGTACCGCCGCCGGTGGATCCCTGGTTCGGAGAGATGGGCATGGAGAGACTCCTCGCTGACAGGAACAGACAGGGCGCAGCGAAACCGTGAGCTTTGGGAGCCGACCTTCGCGGAGGAGTTGCACGCAAGAGCAGACGACTGAAGAGTGCCGCCGTGCCGAGGGGCTTCGCTCGGCGTCGCACAGGAGAAGAACCGGCACATGCCGCCCTTGATCGTGATCCCCGGTCTTGGGATGGGCGGCCCGCCGGTTCGCTAATTCAAGTACCCCACACGCACTACTCTTTGACAAGACGTCAATCGCATAATTCCGTCGGCAGGGGGGCGCGGGCAGACCTGCGTCCCACCGGCGTGCGCCTTGAGCCCTCCCCTTGCGTGAGCAAAGACCAGCCGGCACCGCACGCGATGCCGGCTGGCCATCCAACCCCTCCGGGGTGCCCATCGCGGTCCCGGCGGAGCCGCTTACCTCCCCACGTGTGAAGGGCTGCAACTCGCACCGTTGCCACGCTCCCCGAACGGAACGGGCTGCCCTGGTCGGATATGCCCAGTAACGCAGGATCGCGGCATATGCCTCAAGCCTCAGAGCTCGGTGTCACCTGATCGGAGTAGCGCCGATCCTCGTTCCGTGAGCTCTACTCAACCAGTCTGGAGATTGAGTCAGTTGGGACGACAGGCAGAAGCAGGCTCTCGCGGATCCCTTCGGTCGGCTGCTGCGGGGCGCCACCAGCCCTGCCCGGCGCTGTCCACCACATGCGCGCGACTCGCGAGCACGGCGTTGTCGGCGCGTTTTCCTGGACCGCCTCGGTGCCAGGAAACAGACGCTTTGCCACTGTCCTGACCTGGTCGCTGTGTTCCTCCCTGCTCCCGGTAGGACGTCAGCGTTGACAGTGGTCCGACCCGTAGCCCCGAGTGTGCCCTCGCAAGGGCTGGCCACCGGCTGCAGTCCCTTTACGGTGGCTGGTTCCCGATGACCTGGGCACGCAGGTGGATATGGAAGGCGACCGCGTGGCCGGCCATCGAAGTCTTCCAGGGCGCGGCATCGATGCGGGAGATCTCCTCCCACACCGCGGCGTTGGCGGCGGCGAACGCGACCTTGGCCTCCGCTGGTGCGGTGCGCCAGGAAGAGAAGCGGCGGGCGAAGGCATCCGCCTCAACGAGCGTGTGTCCGGCTTCGAGCAGGCGCAGGGTGAGGATGGCGGGGTCGATCCAGGCTGCGCCGCGTGTGGGCCAGGCCCAGTCGATGATGTGGGCGCGGTCGTCCACGAGCACGTTGTGCGGGGCGAGGTCGGTGTGCAGGAGGGTGTCGCCGGAGAAGAGGGCGGCAGTTCCTGGCGGGGCGTAGGCGGCCCAGCGCTGTTCCGCAGCCTTGATGGGAACGTCCGTGGGAGCGGTGGTCTCCTGGAGTTCCGCAAGAGCCGCCGCGACAAGGGGCATGTCTGGGGAGCCCGGGCTGTAGTCGGCGTGTCGTCCCGGAAGGACTTCGTATCCGAGGAGGTCCCAGCCGGCCACCTCGATGTGCCAGTACAGGCGGGGGCAGGCGCGGGGGAGGTGCGGGTTGATCGCGGCCTCTCGACGCTGGGCCGGGGCCTGTGGGTGGTCGGTGGGGATGCCCTTGACGAAGACCGGGCCCTGATCAGTGTCGAGGAACGCGGCGATGCCTGAGTTCAGCCCTCCGTCGGCGGTGCGGGCGGCGTGGACGGGGCCCGCCTTGTCGGCGATGGCCTGGCGTGCCTCCACGGGAAGGTCGTGGAAGTGGCGGCGGATCATGGACACGGCGCGGTTCCTCGGAGAAGGCGACGGGCTGCCCCGGCCAGCGTACGGCCGGGGCAGCGTGCCGGAGCGGAGCCCCGGTCTAGTAGGGCTGGTCGTCGCCGGCCGAGCAGCTGCACCCGGCGGACTCGGCGACGTCGACGTCCAGGTCGCCGATGATCCGGAACGTACCCTCAGGGACCGGGGGCGCGGAGATGGGCACGGGCAGGGTGCCGGTGGCCTCTGTGGGCGGGCGCAGGCCGATGGTGACCGGGACTGGTGCGGGTCGGGCCAGGGTGGCGCTGGTGGGAGTCATGCTCCGTAACCTCCGTGTTGGCAGTAGAGCGATCGGTTGTCCCCCGCCTCCTGGTGGAGCTTGGCCAGCGGCCGGCATGTCCTGCAGGTGCCGATCTTCGAGCAGCCGGAGCATCCACCGGTGCGGAGCTGGAGGGACTCGGCGATGCCGCCGAGTCGGGGGAGGGCGGTCAGGCCCTCGGTCATGAGGTTCACGCTGGGATCGCGGCCGATCTTGCAGACCGAGGCGATGCCGTGCGGGTCGACGTGGAAGAAGGTGCGGCCGGCGTTGCAGCCGGTGAAGAAACGGCGGGCGCGGACGTACTTCTGGGCCTGTGAGGCGAGCGGCTTCGCCTCTCCGTCGATCGTCGGGGACATGTTCGTGAAGACCTGGTACGGGAAGCCCCAGCGGTCTTCCACGAGGCGGACCATGTCGTCCGCCTCGTGGGCGTTCTCCTCGGCGACGATGATGTTGATGCGGACGGGCAGTCCCGCCGTGCGGGAGGCGTCCAGGCCGCGGGTGAACCGGTCGAAGGCGCCGCGGTTGCGGGTGACGGCGTCGTAGGTCTCTCCGGTCGCTCCGTAGAGGCTCACCGTCAGCCGGTAGGGCCGCAGTCGGACGAACAGCTCCTGCATCCTCACTTTGTGGAGCTGACTGCCGTTCGTCGAGATCTGGATCACCATGCCGAGTCCGGTGGCGTACTCGTACGCGGCGGCGAACTGCGGGTCGATCAGGGCCTCCCCGCCGGTGATCTGGAGCCACAGGACGCCGGCATCGCGCAGCATGGTGAGCAGGCGCGTTTTGTCGTCGCAGTCCAGGCACTCGAACCGCTTCTCGCCGAGGTAGCAGAAGCCGCAGTCGTGGTCACAGCCGAGGTTGATCTCCCATGCCGCCTTCACGTACCCGTAGGCGGAGCGTTCCCGGACAAGGAGGGTTTCCCACAGGGGCCCGGTGGGCACGGGCATCTGCCATGCGGCCGTGGTCGCCTCGGCGAGCCAGGCCGGGGCCGACCGGTCCTCGGTGACCGCCATGCGCAGTTCCTCGAATCGGGACTCGGGGAGGGCCAACCCCCTGGCGTGACCGGGTCGGAGGAGGAGGTACTACTGGCCCAGGAACGGGCTCGCGATCAGTTGGTGCACGTTGCCTCCATGTCGTCTGGCAGGGGGTGGGGCGGGTCCGTGCAGAGGTGGAGTCGGGGGAACTCCTCGGACCCGCCCCGCTCACCGGCCTCCTGTCCTTCGGTTGGCCGGCCGGTGAGGCAGGAGGGCCCCGACGCCGGGATCTACGAGGCAGTGGCCAGATCGTTGAGCAGCTCGTCGAGGCGTGGACGCGGGGGAGAGCATCAAGGCGCTCTCCGAATACCTCGGCCACTCGGACCCGGGCTTCACACTCCGGACGTACACGCATCTTCTTCCGTCCAGCGAGAGTCGAACCCGGAAGACGATCGACGACGCCTTCACCGAAGCCGAAGCCGAAGCGTAAAGGGCGGCGACCCGACCTCCGCTCAGGGCACATCGGTGCCCCCGGTCGATCAACGGGCCGTGGCCGTCTCAGACCCCACCCGCTGCATCGCATGCCTGAGGCACGAAAACCCAGCCGCGTCGGCTCGTGACGATGAACCGTCGGAAGCGCCATGGGGCGGCCTGCCCTGGCCGACTGCCCTGGTGAGGCAGGATTGCTGCCATGCGGACCCGACCTGTGCTGGTTTACGACGGTGATTGCCGATTCTGTACGACGTCAGTCACCCTCCTCGAACGCCTGCTACGACCCGACTGCTCCATCACGCCGTGGCAGTTCGCTGACCTGGCCGCTCTGGGCGCCACTCAGGGTCAGGCCGAGTACGAGGCCCTGTGGATCACGCCCGACGGGACCGTGCACGGCGGTGCGCAGGCGGTGGCCAGGCTGTTGCTGCGGGCAGGCAAGGGGTGGGCCGTTCTCGGCGCGCTGCTCACCCTGCCGCCGTTCCGCTGGGTCGCGCACGGCGTCTACCGGATCGTCGCGAACAACCGCGACCGCCTGCCGGGCGGAACCGCGGCCTGCGCCCTCCCTGCAGGCCGTCGCTGACGGTGGCCCCGGCGGACCGTCGGTGTCATCCCTTCCGCCCTTCCGCCGACCGTCACCGCAGGTGCACGCCGAGGCTCCCGGACTTGACCTGCGGAGGCACGGTGCCACTCCCGGCCACCCCGGTCTCTCCGCGGGGCCGCGGCAGCCGTAGGCCGAGCCGCCGTGCCGTACTGCGCCCCAGGCGGGGCAGTGAGGTGTAGAAGCGGTCGGGCAGGAACACGGCGTCCGCGATGATCATGGCGCCCGAGAATACCGGCAGCCCCAGCAGGACCGCGATGCCGGCGTGCATGCCCAATAGGACTGCGAGGACGGGGTACTTGAGCCTGCCGAACAGTACGAACGGGAAGGCGACCTGGGTGAGCACGGTCAGGTAGCTGATGGCCGCGATCGCGAGAGGGTACTGGTCCAGGAAGAGGGAGAGCGCGGGCCAGGGCTGGAAGAGTTCGAGGTGCAGTACGTAGTGGAGTGCCGTGCCGTCGGCCCAGTACGATCCCTGGACCTTGTACAGGCCGGCTGATCCGTACAGGAAGCAGACCTGGGCCGCGATGATGAAGACACCGCAGTTGTGCACCACGGTGGTCAAGGTGACGCGGGCGTCACGGAGTTGCCGAGCGGTCGGGCCGGGACTCTTCGCTCGGGTCGCCGCACCGGCCGCGCGAGCCGCCCTGCGCCGCTCGCGGCGTGCGTCCAGGGACCAGTGTCGGCCGCACGCGGTGAGCACGAGGTAGAGGGACATCAGGAGGACCAGGTTGTCGCCTCCGTCCGTCATGAAGATCGACCGTGAGTGGAACGACGTCACCACGACGGCGAACACGATGGACGTGGCCCGGGTCCGCCAGCCGAGCATGAACAGCGCGGACGTCACCACAGCCATCCCGTAGCACAGCTCGAAGTAGGCGCGGCTGTCGGACAGGAGCAGGAAGCTGTACCACCCGGTCTGGTCGAAGAGCTGCGCGGCCAGCGCGGGAGTCCATGGGGAGTCCGGCCCCCAGATCTCGTGGCGGTGCGGGAACTCGCGGAGCAGGAAGACCAGGTAGAGCAGTCCGTAGCCGATGCGCAGCACCGACGTGGCGTACAGGGATACCGGCCGGCCGGTGACGAGCGCGATCGCCGCGGCTGGGAGCTTGCGCAGCTGCTCACTTGCCATGAGAGGTCACCTTCCACCAGGGCAGGAGTCGGTTCTCGACAGGTTTCGGTGGGCTGTCCGCTGCGTTGGAGCCGGGCGCCGCGACGGGGAGAGTGATGACTCGGAGCTGGATGAAGTCGATGTCGCGGACGCTGTCGCCGCGGTGTTCGGCGATGCGGTCCGAGGCGATGTTGTTCATGTATTTCTGGAGCATGACGGCCCGTTCCGAGCGTGCGGTGTCGTCCTTCCCGTGCGTTTCGGCGTAAGCGGCCCAGGCGCGTCGCAGCAGATTCTGCGCCGTGTGGCTGGGAAACGCCTGGTGTTCGATGGCCTCACTGTCCACGGCTGACAGGTCGAACCAAGGACTGACCTGCATCGATCCATCGGGGCCGGCGTGCGCGGTTCTCGCCAAAACCTGTCGGTTGACGGAATCGGGATTGGGAGCGAAAAGCCGCCAGTTCTGTTCGAAGAGGGGGTAGACCCATGCGTCGATCTGCTGGCTGTATCGCCGAGAGACGGGGTTGGGCGGTGCGACGTGGAAGAAGACGAGGACGACGTGGACCAGAGTCACGGCCAGGCAGAGGAACACGGTCGCATGCAGGACCGTTTTCAGTAGTCGTACGGCCACCGGCCGTGATCCGGAAGCGCCCGCTTCGTCGTGGCATTCCCGCGGCGGACCGGAGTCGCACTGCCCGAGGTCCTGCACATCCACTGGTTCGATTCGGCTGGACACCGCCCACCTTGCCTTCATGTCTTCTGCCCGCGATCGGTATGCATCTGGAGACGCACCGGAGGCGCGCTGCGGAATCGATGTGATTCCGCAGCGCGCCGTCATCCGGTGAAGGGACTCATCGCAGCTCGATGGGCTGTCTAGCCCTTGGCGTCCTCGTGTTCCTCGGTCTTCGGGGCGTCGCCGTAGCCGTAGCCGCCGGGGAACTCGTCAGATCCCATGCCGTAGCCGTGATCCGGCTTGCTGGGCATTCCTCCGTGCTCCTTGCCGGGCTTGCCGCCCTCGTCGTGACCCTCTCCGTGGCCACCACCGGGCTTACCGCCATGGTCGTCCCCGTGGCCGGGCCCACCGGGCTTGCCGTCGTGGCCGCCGGTGGCGTTGCCGGCGGTGTTGCCCGAGGTGTTTCCAGCGGTGACGTTGTTGCCACCGGTGTTCCCTGCGGTGTTGCCCGCCGTGTTGCCGGCGGTGTTGCCGGAGGTGGACCCCACGGTGCCCCCGCCGGTGACGAGCGGCCCGCCCAAAAGGCCGCCACCGATCAGTCCGACGGTGGTGCCGGTCGTCGTACCGGTGGTGGTCCCGGTCGTCGTGCCCGTTGTGGTCCCGGTCGTCGTGCCGGTGGTGGTCCCGGACGTGGTGCCGGAGGTCGCGCTCGAGCAGCTGCCCGGGAAGATCCTGTTGTTGTCGAGCGTCACGGCGCCGTTGCGGGCGAGAGCCCGACCTTCGATGTTCGTCCCCGTGGTCACACTGATCGAGGTGAGAGCCATGAGGGTGCCCACGAACGTCGAGTTGGTGCCGAGCGTGGCCGAACTTCCGATCTGCCAGTACACGTTGCACGCCGAGGCGCCGTTCGTGAGCAGCACCCGGCTGGAGGAGGCCGTCGTCAGCGCCTCGGGGATCTGGAAGACCCAGACGGCGTTCGGGTTCCCGCCGGCGTCCAGGATCAGGTCACCGGTGAGGCCCACACCGGACGAAGCGGTGTAGACGCCGGGGAGCAGGGTCTGACCGGCACCGATTCCCGCCGCGAGGGCGAAGTCGGTGGCCTGGCTCGCGGCGTTGTTGTATGCCGTGACGAGGTCGCTCTTGGCGTTGTTGGCTACCTGGTCCGCCGCGTGCACGGCACCGAGTACCTGGCCCGGGGGGAAACCGGAGATGGCCGTCCCCGGACTCACTCCGAGATCCTGACTGAGGAGTGACGGTCCGGTGTTGGTGACCTCGGAGCCTGCCAGAACCGAGAAACTGGCAGCTGTGCCGAGGGGGACGGGCGTGGCGATCGCCTCGGCAGGTGTCGGCACGACGGCGACCATCACGGCGGCAACCGTCGCAGCGAGTCCTGTGGTCAGCCATCCGGTCAAAGAGCGGCATCTGGCCGCCCGGGGGATCTTCAGCTTCATTTGAGAGGCCATTTCCTGTGGAGGGGCCGTGAGCTACCGGGACTTCTTTCTGCCCGGGAAGCTTGAGAATTGATGGAATATTACGCAGAAATGTGCCCGAGGAGGATTGATTGCGGGCGGGTCGTGCCCGGTTGAAGATTAGGAACCCCAATGCGCGCAAGTATTCTGCAATTAATATTTACGTCGGCGGGGTTGGCTGACGGGAAGCGCGGGATTTGATTTATTTCGCGGCGCGACGCGGTCCGTGTTGAGGGGTGGATGGGTGCCCGATGCCGGTTGGAGCAAAAAGTACGAAAGGCGTACATTTGAACGAGAGTGCCGTGTGGGCCTCGTGAGGGAGGACTGTCCCGATGACTGAGAACACCGGCGTCAGGCGTGGTGGAGCGCCCGGGTCTCGCGGCCGGACGACCATCGCGGATGTAGTGGTGGCGAAGATCGCCGGAATGGCGGCGAGGGACGTGCGCGGCGTCCATGCCCTGGGCAGCGGATCCGCCCGCGCGATGGGATCCATGCGGGAACGGGTGCCTGGTGCCGGGAGCGGCCGGTCCGCCACCCGCGGAGTCAGCGTCGAGGTCGGAGAGCTGCAGGCGGCCGTTGATCTGGAGATCGTCGTCGACTACGGCTTCCCGATCACGGACGTGGCCGGTGAGGTGCGCGAGAACGTGGTTTCGGCCGTGGAGCGGATGGCGGGTCGGGAAGTCGTCGAAGTCAACATCACGGTGAGCGACGTGAAACTGCCCGATGAGGAGGAAGAGGAGGAAGAGGGGCAGCGCGTCCAGTAGTCGAGGTCGAAGGGCCGGCGTAGGCGAAGGAGCGCGTGATGAGCAGAGCCATGGTGGGCCTGATCACGGGAATGGCCCTGGGTTTCGCCGCCTATTTCGGGGACGCCTGGGCGTTCCTGCTGGTCCTGGGGCTGGGCGCCGTCGGTCTCGCGGTCGGGCGGTTGATGGAGGGCGACCTTGAGCCGGGCGAGCTCGTCCGCCGCCGGGACCGGCGGGAACGGATCCGTGACGACCGGCGTCGGAACCGCGGGGACTGGCGGCGGTGAGCCGGGGAACCGCTCAGGGCCGCTTTACCGCGTCGATGTATCCCTTGATGACGTCGTTGATGAGTCCGCGCGTTCGGTCAGGACTGAGAGCCTGGGCCTGAAGGTGGTCGTACAGCACGCTGTAGTGCTGCACGTCGGACGGCTTCTCCAGGCAGAGATCGCTGGTGTGCCGGTCCAGGCACACCACCCCAGCCTCCGACGTGTCGGTGAAGCGCAGGATGGAGAACTGTCCTGACATGCCTGGGTGGGCCCCTGCCGTGTAGGGGAGAACCTGCACCGTGATGTGCGGCTCGGTGGCAAGCACGTTCAGGTGTTCCAGTTGCTCCCGCATGATGTCGGGGCTGCCGACCATGCGGTGCAGCATCGATTCGTCCAGGACGGCCCACAGACGCAACGGGCGAGCCGGGTCGTAGATCCGGTGCTGACGGCGCAACCTCACGTTGAGGTGCGCGGCCGCCTCTTCTGCGGTGAGCCGGGGAATGGTTTCCTCGATGACCGTGGTGGCATAGGCGGGGGTCTGCAGCAGCGCGGGGATGACTAGGGACTCGTAGGTGTGGAGGGAGGCGGCGTCCGTCTCCAGGGCGATGTAGACGCTCTGGGGGATGTCGCCGTAGGAGTGCCACCAGCCGTGCTGTCCGGACTCCTGAGCCATCCGCATGAGGGAGCCGACGACCTGCGGGTCCGACACCCCGTAGATGGTGCACAGATCGCGCACATCACGGGGTTTGATGGCGCGGTTGCCGTTCTCCATATGACTGATCTTGGGCTGGGAGACCATGAGGCGTTCTGCCACCTCGGAGCCCTTCAGCCCACTGGCCTGGCGAAGCCGACGCAGCTCGGCTCCCAGGCGGCGTCTCCTGACGGTGGGGTTGGCGTTCGCCGTCACGAGCGGGCTACCTCCTGCTCCAATTCGTCGTGCCGGCCCGTAGATTTCCAGATCCAGGGCTTGTGGAGCGAGTGCCGTGCCGTCCTGCTCCGGGACGGCCGAAAATGGGATCTGCCCGCGTAATGTGCCGCACAGGCGAAGCCGACGGCGCCCTGCCCACCACCCGGACTCCACCTCGGCAGCCCCCTGGCAGGACCGGTGTGCCCTCAATGTGCCCTGGCCGCCTGACGCCCCCTCCCCGGCAAGCAAAAGGGCGAGGCCCGAAGACCCCGCCCGACCCTCACGAAACCCCAGCTCAGGGCCACACCAGGCAATAAGGCTGATGCCCCGCCTCGTGCAGCCGGTGCGAGAAGTCCTGCCACTCGTGCAGCAGTTGGTACACGTTGAACGCGTCCCGTGGGCCGCCTCGGTCCGGGACCGTGGACCATATGAAGGCGGCCGCGCCGACCGCCTCCTCGCCGATGCCGCGCAGGGGGTCGACGACCGTCATCGGGAGCTTGACGACCGCGTAGTCGGGGTGCAGGACGACCAGCTCCAGCGGGGGGACCTTGTGCAGGGGGACGCCCTCGATGCCGGTGAGGACCATGGCGGCCATGGTCTCCGGCTTGATCTTGGTGAACATGCCGTTCATCCCGAGCTCGTCGCCGCCCAGCTCCTCGGGGCGCATCGAGATCGGGACGCGGGCCGCGGTCGCGCCGTCGGGCGCGCCGAAGTACTTGTAGGTCACCCCCACCCGACCACCATTCCTGCTCCCCGCCCCCAGCCGGCCGGCCCGCCCGTCGAGCCGGTCGGCCTCGCCCGGTGTGCCGTGTGTCTGACGTGCTTCGGACGCTTCCTCCGCCTCGCGTCGGTGCCTTCCCCGCCGGGCACGTCGAGGACCCAGGTCATCGGTCCCCTCGCCCAGTCCGCCACCGCGATGCATATCTCCACCCGACTGCTTTTCTAGGACGCGTGGCCCCCGCCGCGCAACCCGATCATCGTGTCAGTGACCTCCCCCACGGCCGCTCGCCGAAACGTGCGGCGAAACATATGTACGTCATATGTCCGTCGCGCGTTCGCGGGACGGCCGGGAGCCGCGCCCGCGCCGTCCCGGTGAGCTGCGTGGATGGGCTCCAGTCTGGCAGACGGCACGGCGTTCGGGGCGGTTGTCTACCCTTGTCGAAGTCACCCTGGGCAACCTGGGGCCGCGCAGGGTCCGATACGTCGGAGAAGGTCGAGAAGGTCGGAGAAGTCGCAGGTCATGAGCGAACTGGCATATCCATACGAAGCACCGGCCTCGCAGGCTCTGTTCGACCGCGCGGCGGCCGTCACGCCCGGCGGCGTGAACTCCCCGGTGCGCGCCTTCCGCGCCGTCGGCGGCACCCCCCGGTTCATGGTGTCCGGCACCGGGCCGTACCTGACGGACGCGGACGGGCGTGAGTACGTCGACCTCGTGTGCTCCTGGGGGCCGATGATCCTCGGGCACGCGCACCCCGAGGTGATCGCCGCCGTGCAGGAGGCCGTGGCCCGCGGTACGTCCTTCGGCACGCCCGCCGAGGGCGAGGTCGCGCTCGCCGAGGCGATGGTCGAGCGGGTCGCGCCGCTGGAGGAGGTCCGGCTCGTCTCCAGCGGGACCGAGGCCACCATGTCGGCCATCCGGCTCGCCCGCGGCTTCACTCAGCGCACCAAGGTGATCAAGTTCGCCGGGTGCTACCACGGCCACGTCGACTCGCTCCTCGCCGCCGCGGGCTCCGGCGTCGCCACCTTCGCGCTGCCCGACACCCCCGGTGTCACCGGCGCCCAGGCGAGCGACACGATCGTGCTGCCGTACAACGACCTGGAGGCCGTGCACGCCGCCTTCGCCGCGCACCCGGGCGAGATCGCCTGCGTGATCACGGAGGCGTCGCCCGGCAACATGGGCGTCGTGCCGCCGCTGCCCGGGTTCAACCAGGGCCTCAAGGACGCCTGCGCGGCCAACGGCGCGCTGTTCGTCTCCGACGAGGTCATGACCGGGTTCCGTACCAGCCGCGCCGGGTGGTACGGGGTCGAAGGGGTCGTGCCCGACCTCATGACCTTCGGGAAGGTGATGGGGGGCGGGTTCCCCGCCGCCGCGTTCGGCGGGCGCGCCGACGTCATGGCGCACCTCGCCCCGGCCGGGCCCGTCTACCAGGCCGGCACCCTCTCCGGGAACCCGGTCGCCACCGCCGCCGGCCTCGCCCAGCTGCGGCTCCTGGACGACGCCGCGTACGACACCGTCAACGCCGTGTCCGCGCGGATCCAGTCGCTGGTGACCGAGGCGCTCGCCAAGGAGGGCGTCGCGCACACGGTGCAGACCGCCTCCAACATGTTCTCCGTGTTCTTCACCGACCGGCCCGTGCGCAACTACGAGGACGCCAAGACGCAGGAGTCCTTCCGGTTCACCGCCTTCTTCCACTCCCTCCTCGCCGGCGGCGTCTACCTGCCGCCGTCCTCCTTCGAGTCCTGGTTCGTGTCCACCGCCCACGACGAGCGGGCCGTCCAGCGCATCGCCGACGCCCTCCCGGCGGCGGCCCGCGCGGCCGCGGAGGCGACGGCATGAGCGACACGAACCAGAACCACGAGAACCGCGACGACGAGCTGACCGTCGTCCACGTCATGCGGCACGGCGAGGTAGAGAACCCCACCGGCGTCCTCTACGGACGGCTCCCCGGCTACCACCTCTCCGAGCTGGGCCGGCGCATGGCCGAGCGGGTCGCCGAGCACCTCGCGCCCCGCGATGTGACGTACGTCGTCGCCTCGCCGCTGGAGCGGGCGCAGGAGACGGCGACACCGATCGCCAAGACGCACGGGCTCGACCTCGACACGGACGCACGCCTCATCGAGGCGGAGAACGTCTTCCAGGGCAAGACCTTCGGCATCGGCGACGGCGCCCTGCGCCGGCCCGCCAACTGGAAGCACGTGGTCAACCCCTTCAAGCCGTCCTGGGGCGAGCCGTACGTCGACCAGGTCGTGCGGATGAAGGGCGCGATCGACGCCGCACGGGACCGGGCACGCGGGCACGAGGCCGTGGTCGTCAGCCACCAGCTGCCGATCTGGATCCTGCGGTCGTACGTCGAGCGGCGGCGGCTGTGGCACGACCCGCGCAAGCGGCAGTGCACGCTGGCGTCCCTGACGACGTTCACCTACCGGGGCGACCGGATCGTCTCCGTCGGCTACACCGAGCCCGCCCGCGACCTCGTCCCGGCGCACCTCCTCGCGGGGGCCAAGCCCGTGAAGGGGCAGGGGAAGGCGTACGGGGCCTGAGCGCCTGAGGGTCTGACGGTCGCCCAGCCTCGTCCTGCCCTGCCCCGCCCCGCCCCGCCCCGCCCCGCCCCGGTCCGGTCCGGTCCGGTCCGGTCCGGTCCTGCGGAACCGTTCCTGTGGGCCCGCTGTTACCCAATCCGCACAAATTTCCGGAACCCGCTCGTTCGTCGCGTCCTCTCACCCAGTGACCACCAAGGACGCGACGAACGAGGTTGCGATGCGCACTTCCAACCGCACTCTCACCCGCAGGGGGATACTCGGACTCGGCGCGGGGGCCGCGGCGGCGGTCGGGCTCGCGGGCTGCGGCACCGGTTCCCACCCTTCGTCGGACGGCTCGCACCAGGCCGGCGACGCCGGGAAACCGTCGCCCTCCGGCAGCAGTGAGGCCCCGGCGAAGCCCATCGGTGACGGTTCCACGTCGTTCACCGGCAAGCAGCCGCACCAGCCGGACACCCCGGTGCCGCTGGAGCCCGGTCAGACGCCCCCGCAGTTCGTCGTCTTCTCCTGGGACGGGGCGGGGGAGGTCGGCAACGGGCTCTTCCCGCGCTTCCTGGACCTCGCCCAGGAGCACGGCGCGCACATGACCTTCTTCCTCTCGGGCCTGTACCTGCTGCCCGAGTCGAAGAAGCGCCTCTACGACCCGCCGAACAACCCGCGCGGCGCCTCCGACATCGGCTACCTCACCGACGAGCACATCAAGGCGACGCTGAAGAACGTCCGCCGGGCCTGGCTGGACGGGCACGAGATCGGCACCCACTTCAACGGCCACTTCTGCGGCGGCGGCGGAAGCGTCGGCAACTGGACGTCCGCGCAGTGGCGCAGCGAGATCGCCCAGGCGAAGTCCTTCGTCAAGGAGTGGAGGACCAACAGCGGCTGGACCGACCTGCCGGCGCTGCCCTTCGACTACGACAAGGAACTCGTCGGCGGCCGCACGCCCTGTCTGCTCGGCCAGGACAACCTGCTGCCCACCGCCCGCGAGCTGGGCTGGCGCTACGACGCCTCCTCGCCCGGCGGCCGTCAGGTCTGGCCGGTGAAGAAGGACGGGATCTGGGACCTGCCGCTGCAGCAGATACCGTTCCCCGGCCACTCCTTCGAGGTCCTCTCGATGGACTACAACATCCTCGCCAACCAGTCGGTCAACTCCACCAAGGCCCCCGCGCACAACTACCCGGGCTGGCGCGAACAGGCCACGAAGGCGTACATATCAGGCTTCAAGCGGGCGTACGAGACGAACCGGGCGCCCTTCTTCATAGGCAACCACTTCGAGGAGTGGAACGGCGGCATCTACATGGACGCCGTCGAGAACGCCCTCAAGCACATCGCGCGGGAGAAGGAGAAGGGCGAGGACATCCGGCTGGTCTCCTTCCGCCAGTTCACCGACTGGCTGGACGTGCAGAAGCCGGAGGTGCTCGCCAAGCTGCGTACGGTCGAGGTGGGGCAGCGGCCGGCCGGCGGCTGGAACGCCTTCCTCAAGGAGACCCCGGCCACCTCGGGCGCACCCGCCAACGGCGCCTGAAACACCCCCTGAAATGCGGGTTCGAGCCCGCGAGGGGGGTGCGCAAGATCCTCGGAACGGACATGCGAAACTTTTCACATGAGTGCCGCCAGCCGCGCCCCCCTGCGCTCGAACCGCACGAACCGCACCGCCGACCGCACGGCCGACGCCCGCGTCCGGGTCCGTAGCCGGGCGGCCCGGGCCGCCGTCGGCGCGGCCGCCGTGGCGCTGCTCGTGTCCGCGTGCAGCTCCGGCGGCACCTCGGGCGGCGGCGGCCAGACGGGCTTCATCACCGGCTCGGACGGCATCGCCACCGCCAAGAAGGGCGAGCGCGCCGACGCCCCCGAGCTGTCCGGCAAGACCGTCGACGGCGGGCAGGTCGACGTCGCCGACTACCGGGGCAAGGTCGTCGTCCTCAACGTCTGGGGCTCGTGGTGCCCGCCCTGCCGCGCCGAGGCCAAGAACTTCGAGAAGGTGTACCAGGACGTCAAGGACCAGGGCGTCCAGTTCGTCGGCATCAACACCCGCGACACCTCCACCGGCCCGGCCCGTGCCTTCGAGAAGGACTACGGCGTCACCTACCCGAGCCTGTACGACCCGGCGGGCAGGCTGATGCTCCGCTTCGAGAAGGGCACCCTCAACCCGCAGGCCGTCCCCTCCACCCTCGTCATCGACCGGGAGGGCAAGGTCGCCGCGCGCACCCTCCAGGCGCTCAGCGAGGAGAAGCTGCGCAAGATGCTCGCCCCGTACCTCCAGCCGGAGAAGTGACGTGTCCGCAGTGACCACCCTCGCCGCCGAGGGCTACAACGGCACGGTGCTGAACGGCGCCCTCCTCGTGGCCCTCCCCATCGCGCTGCTCGGCGGCCTGGTCTCCTTCTTCTCGCCCTGCGTCCTGCCGCTCGTCCCCGGCTACCTGTCCTACGTGACCGGCGTCACCGGCACGGACCTCGGCGAGGCCCGGCGCGGCCGGATGGTCGCCGGAGCCTCCCTCTTCGTCCTCGGCTTCACCGCCGTCTTCGTCTCCAGCGGTGCGCTCTTCGGCTACTTCGGCTCCACGCTCCAGGAGGAACGCGGCACCCTGACCAAGGTGCTCGGCGTGCTCATGATCCTCATGGGCGTCTTCTTCGTCGGGCTCATGCCCTGGTTCACCCAGCGCGAGTTCCGCTTCCACAAGCGCCCCGTGACCGGCCTGGTCGGCGCGCCGCTGCTGGGCGCGCTGTTCGGCATCGGCTGGACGCCCTGCATCGGTCCGACCCTCGCGTCCGTCCTCGCGCTCTCCGCCGACCAGGGCACCGCCGGCCGCGGCGCCATACTGACCGTCGCGTACTGCGTCGGCCTCGGCGTGCCCTTCGTGCTCGCCGCGATCGCCTTCCGCAAGGCGCTCGGCGCCTTCGGCTGGATCAAGCGCCACTATGTCTGGGTGATGCGGATCGGCGGGGCCATGATGATCGCGACCGGCGTGCTGCTGCTGACCGGCGCGTGGGACAGCATCGTGCAGGACATGCAGACCTGGTCCAACGGCTTCACTGTAGGGATCTGACCGATGAGCAACACCACCACGGGCAAGACCCCGACGACCGACGAGGAACAAAACCTCGGCGCCGCCGGCTCCCAGCTGTCCACCGCCCCCGCGGAAGAGGCCCCGAACCTGCCCTCGCTCGGCGTGATCGGCTGGGCCCGCTGGTTCTGGCGCCAGCTCACCTCGATGCGCGTCGCGCTGATCCTGCTCCTGCTGGTGTCGCTGGGCGCGATCCCGGGGTCGCTGATCCCGCAGGACGGCATCGACGCCATGAAGGTCGAGGAGTTCCGCCGGAACCACGACATCCTGGCGCCGGTCTACGACAAGCTCGGCCTCTTCCACGTCTACAGCTCGGTGTGGTTCTCCGCGATCTACATCCTGCTGTTCGTCTCCCTCATCGGCTGCATCGTCCCGCGCACCTGGCAGTTCGTCGGCCAGCTCCGCGGCCGCCCGCCCCGCGCCCCCCGGCGCCTGGACCGGCTGCCCGCCTACACCACCTGGCGCACCGGCGCCCAGCCCGAGGAGGTCCGCGAGGCCGCGCTGAAGCTGCTGAAGAGGCGCCACTTCCGCGCGGACGCCGCCGGGGACGCCGTCGCGGCCGAGAAGGGCTACCTGCGGGAGGTCGGCAACCTCGCCTTCCACATCGCGCTGATCGTGCTGCTGACCGCCTTCGCCTGGGGCCAGCTGTTCAAGTACGAGGGCAACAAGCTGGTCCTGGAGGGCGACGGCTTCTCCAACACCCTCACCCAGTACGACGACTTCAAGTCCGGGAACCTCTTCGACGCGGACCACGACCTGGCCCCCTTCAGCTTCACCCTGAAGGACTTCCACGGCACCTACGAGGCGACCGGCCCCAACCGCGGCACCCCGCGCGTCTACGAGGCCAAGGTCACCTACAACGAGGGTGCCGACGGCGCCGAGAAGTCGAAGACCGTCGAGGTCAACAAGCCGCTGCACATCGACGGCTCCAAGGTGTACCTGGTCAGCCACGGCTACGCCCCCGTCCTCACCGTCAAGGACGCCAAGGGCGACGTGGTGATGGACAAGCAGGCCGTGGCCCTGCTGCCGCTGGACGGCAACGTCACCTCCTCCGGCGCCGTCAAGGTCATGGACGGCTACCGCAACGCCAAGGGGGAGAAGGAGCAGCTCGGCTTCAACGCGTTCTTCCTGCCGACCTACGGCGGCAAGGGCAGCACGATGCTCTCCACCTTCCCGGCGCTGCTCAACCCGATGCTCGCGCTCTCCGCCTACCACGGGGACCTCGGCGTCGACGCGGGCATCCCGCAGAGCGTCTACCAGCTCGACAAGACCAACCTGGAGGAGTTCAAGGGCTCCGACGGCAAGCTGTTCAAGCAGCAGCTCAAGGTCGGCGACACCATGACCCTCCCGAACGGCGCCGGTTCGGTCACCTTCAACGGCGTCAAGGAGTGGGCCGGCTTCCAGGTCACCGAGCAGCCCGGCAGCGGCTGGGCCCTCGGCGGCGCGGTCGTCGCCATCCTCGGCCTGGCCGGCTCCCTGTTCATCCAGCGCCGCCGGGTCTGGGTGCGGGCCGTGCGCGGCGCCGACGGCGTCACCGTCGTGGAGATGGCCGGCCTCGGCCGCAGCGAGTCCGCGAAGGTCCCCGAGGAGCTGGGCGAGCTCGCCGGGGTCCTGTACGACCGGGCACCCGCCGTGCCCGACGAATCCGCCGCGCCCGACACCCCAGAGAACGACGACACCCCCGATTCCCCCGACACCCACGTCGTACCTGCCGAAGGGGCTGAGAAGTGACTCTCGCCGCCGCAACCGAGTTGGCCGCCGCGACCAACGAGCATCTCGCGAACGTCAGCAACACGCTGATCTACTCCTCGATGGCCGTCTACACGCTGGCCTTCTTCGCGTACATCGCCGAGTGGCTCTTCGGCAGCCGCAGCAAGGTCGGCCGCACCGCCGCCGCGCTCACCGACGGCACGGCCGGAGCCAGGGCCGGTGCCGGGTCCGGTCCGGCCGTCATGGTGAAGAAGGGCGGCGGCACCGCCGTACTGGAGCGCCCCGCGGTCGTCGTGCGGTCCGCGACCGGTACCCGCGACGTGCCCGACGGTCCCGGCGCGCACGGCGGCACCGAGAAGGGCGACCTGTACGGACGGGTCGCCATCTCGCTCACGGTGCTCGCCTTCGCCATCGAGGCGGGCGGCGTCCTCACCCGCGCCCTGTCGGTGGAGCGGGCGCCGTGGGGCAACATGTACGAGTTCAACATCACGTTCACGACGGTCGCCGTCGGCGTGTACCTGGCGCTGCTCGCCCTGAAGAAGAACGTCCGCTGGCTGGGCCTGCCGCTGACCACCACGGTCCTGCTCGACCTCGGCCTCGCCGTCACGGTCCTCTACACCGCCAGCGACCAACTCGTCCCGGCCCTGCACTCGTACTGGCTGTACATCCACGTCTCCACGGCGATCTTCTGCGGTGCGGTCTTCTACGTCGGCGCGGTCTCCACGATCCTGTACCTCTTCAAGGACAGCTTCGAGAGCAAGCTCGCCTCCGGCGGCACGCCCGGCCGCTTCGCCAGCTCGGTCCTGGACCGGCTGCCCGCCGCGGCCTCCCTCGACAAGTTCGCCTACCGCGTCAACGCGGCCGTCTTCCCGCTGTGGACCTTCACGATCATCGCGGGCGCCATCTGGGCGGGCGACGCCTGGGGCCGCTACTGGGGCTGGGACCCCAAGGAGACCTGGTCCTTCATCACCTGGGTCGCCTACGCCTGCTACCTGCACGCCCGCGCCACCGCCGGCTGGAAGGGCCGCAAGGCCGCCTACCTGGCCCTGGTCGCCTTCGGCTGCTGGCTGTTCAACTACTACGGCGTCAACATCTTCGTCTCCGGCAAGCACTCCTACGCGGACGTGGGCCTCGGCGCCCTTCAGTCGGTCGGCTTCTGACCGACGCCCGTGACGATGTCCCGCAGGCGCTCGACGTACAGCCGCAGGTTCTTGTGGGCGACGTCGGTGTCCGGGTAGCGGCTGGCGAACCACAGGCCCTCCGGGAGCCGGGTCACCCAGGCGCACACCTGGTCGCCGTACGAGACCCGGAGCAGCGCGTACGCCGACTGGTCCGGCCAGTGGGCCGCGCCGGGGACGTCACGGGCGTCGACGTACGACACGATCGAGTACAGGTCGGGTGAGGTCGGCCGGAAGTCCGTGCCGAGCAGGCGCAGCACCCGGTCGATCGGCATGCGGGACAGCCGCCGGTTGGCCTGGAGTTCGGCGCGGACGGTGCGCAGGGCGGCGGGGAAGTCGTGGGCCCGTTCCACCGGGATCTCGATCGGCGCCCCGCCCACGTACCAGCCGACGGACTCCGTCCACTGGGACCGCGACCGGGTGTGGAAGGGTACGACGGTGCGGTAGACCGGTTCGCCGCCGATCTCGTGGACGATCAGCGCGGTCGCGGCCAGGACACCGACCAGGCTGCCGCCGTAGGGACGGCAGTACGCCTCGAACGCGGCGGCGTCGGCCGCGTCCACCAACGGCTCGCGCAGCATCCGCTGTTCGGGCAGCGGGCCGCCGGGCCGGACGCCGAGGTCGACGGGGAAGGACGGCAGCCGCCCGTCGCAGCGACGGATGAACTCCCGCCAGCGGGCGACGATGTCGTGGTCGCCGTCGATGCGGTCCGCCTGCGCCCGCTCGGCCTCGCAGAAGTCGACGTAGGAGCCGACCCTGGGCCGCGGCACGGTCCGTCCCGCGACGCCCGCGGCGTACAGCTCGCCGACCTCGGCGGGGATGCGGTAGATGGAGTACGCGTCGACGTTGCTGTGGTCGAAGGCCATGTAGACGCTGACGCCGTCGTCGCGGACGACCGCCGTGTAGATGAGGTTGGGCCAGCGCAGCGCGTCCGCGACGCGGTCGAAGCGGTCCTGGAGGTGCCGGGCCAGCTCTGCCGCGTCCGGGAAGTCCCCCACGTCCTCGCGGTGCAGGGCCACGGCGTCCGCGTCAAGCGTGAACCGGCGCATCGTGTCCCCGCCCTCGCCGCTCCACCGGAACCCGCTGCGCAGCGTCTCGTGCCGCAGGGTCCAGGCGCGCAGCGCCTCCTGGAGCACGTCGAGGTCGACCGGGCCCGGGAGGTCGAAGGCCGCGCCGAGCCAGGTCGGCACGAACAGGCCGTCCTCGCGCACCGACCGGGCCGTCCGGATGTGCGACTCCTGGATGTACGCGGGCGGTCGCGCGTCCTCGGGCAGCGCCGCCGCGATGTCGAGCGTCGCGGGACTGAGCGTCCACTCGACGAGGCGCCCGGGCCGGATCTCGCAGCGCTGGATGTCGGTCATTCGCACGAGGGGTCTCCGTTCGCAGATGTACAGACCCGACCAAGGGAATGCCGTCTCCGCGACCGCGCACCTGGTGTGTCGGCAGTGTTCAACGGAACGGATGGTCTCTCGAACGCCGATACGCCCCGGCGCCCGGCCGTCCTTCACCCTTCCCACCGGCGCCCTTCACGCCTCGCCCGTCACTCCAGATACGCGTGCAGGGCGCCCGCACCCGCCAGCATCGACCGTGTCCGCGCGGTGAGGGCCTGTCCGCGCGCCTCGACCGCCGCCCGCAGCGCCTCGCTGCCGCCCTCCCGCCGCAGGTCCTCCAGCACGGGCCGGATCCGGTCGAAGAGGTGGTGACTGCGGCGCAGCGCCCGCACCACCCGAGCGTCCCGCACGTCTGCGGGCCCGTACAGCCGGTACCCGGTGCCGCGTTCCCGCCCGGGCACGAGCAGCCCCGCCTCCTCCCACACCCGCAGCGCGGACGTCCGTACGCCGATCAGCGCGGCCACCTCGCCGATGCGCAGCATGTGCGGCCCGTGCGGCCCGGCGTCGGTACGGGGCTCCGGGGCGGCGGTCTCCCGCCCTGCCAGCGCCTCCAGCGCCTCGCCGGCGGCCCGCAGTGACACCCGCTCCTCGTGCAGCGCGGCGTGCGCGGCGTCCACCAGGGCGAGGGCGGCGGCCACGTCCCCGTCGTGCACCGCCCGCATGACCCGCGTCGCCGTCACCGCCCCGTACCCCGGCCGCAACGCCCGGTACGTCAGCAGCGCGTCCCGGTGCCGCCCGCCGAAGATCCGGTAGCCGGCGTCGGTCCGCCCGGCCGGGGGCAGGACACCGGCGTCCTCGTAGTTGCGGACCTGCTGCGTCGACAGCCCGGCCGCACGGGCCAGGTCGACGGTACGCAGCCGCCGCTCGCCGTTGCTCACCCGGCGCAGCCTATGCGGGGGCCGCAGAGCCATAATGCGGGCCATGTCGCTTCAGGGGACGGACGCCTACCGGGACGACGACGGCACCCTGCCGGGACTGGTCGCCCGGGCCGTGGCGGCGGCGCGGGCGCACGGCTTCGCCCACTCGTGCCGTCCCGAACAGGGCCGCCTGCTCCGCCTGCTGGCCGCGGGGGCACCGCACGCCATCGCCGAGACGGGCACGGGCTGCGGCGTCGGCCTGGCCTGGCCGGCCTCCGGCGCCCGCCCGGGGACCCGGCTGGTCGGCGTCGAGCGGGACGCGGAGCGGGTCCGTGTCGCCAGGCGGGTCTTCCGGGAGCACCCGGGGGTCGAGATCCTCCACGGAGACTGGCGACGCGTCGGGGAACGCGGCCCGTACGGCCTGCTGGTGCTGGACGGCGGAGGCCAGGCGAAGGGCGACGGCGCCGCCGACCCGGTCCGTCTCCTCACCGTCGGCGGCACCCTGGTGGTCGACGACTTCACCCCCGCCACCACCTGGCCGCCCCGCTTCGACGGCGCCCCGGACCGTCCCCGGCTGCACTGGCTGGAGCACCCGGCCCTGCACACCACGGAACTGCGCCTCGCCCCGGACCTGGCCGCGATCGTCGGCACCCGGCTGAGGGTCTGACGGGAGGAGGCCCTGGGCCGTGGCGGGGGAAGCCACGGCCCAGGGCCGGTCTGTGGGGCCGGTGTCCGGCGGGTGGTCAGCGGGCCTCGGCGGCGCGGTCGGTGACGTCCTGGACCGTCTTGAGGGCGAGGTCGGGGCGGTCGGTGTGGATGTAGTGGCCGCTGCTCTCGGCGGTGGTGAGCTTCGCGTCGGTGGAGAGCTGCCGCCACTCCTGCTGGCCCTCGGCCCACATCTTCTCCAGGGCGGGACCGTAGTCCGGGACCTCGGCGTACTGCGACTCGTGCCTGAGGATCTCGACGGGGATGTCCCCGGCGGAGCGGACCGGGCCGTCGGCGATGACGAACTGCTCCGGGTTCTGGCCCTCGTTGGCCGCGAGCGCGCCGTCCCGGACCTGGGTCGCCGCGCCGGTGGCGTCGGCGGGGATGGTGCGCTTCATGTCACGGGTGAGGTGGGGGACGGTGGCGTCCAGGAGGACCAGGCCCTTGACGCGGTCGGTGTGGTCGGGGGTGTAGCGGGCGGCGATGTAGCCGCCCAGGGAGTGTCCGGCCAGGACGACGGGGCGGTCACCGGCGAGGTCGTCGAGGAGCTTGGTGAGCAGGCCGCCGGCGTCGTCGACGGTCTGCGGGGTGCCGGGGGCGGGCTTGTCGCTCCTGCCCTCCCCGAGTCGGTCGTAGGAGCAGACCCGGTCCGTCTTGCTGAGGGACTTCTGCAGGGCGGCCATGTTGTCCAGGCCCTCGCCGCCGCCGGGCATCAGCATCACCAGCGGCCGGTCCGCGTCCGAGTGGCCGGAGCAGGAGACGTTGACCGTGCGGCCGTCGACGTCCATCTTCTTCGTGCCGGTGAAGGAGGCTCCCGCGGAAGCCGTGGTGTCCTTCGCGTCGGAGTCGTCCTTGCCGTATTCCTCGTTCAGGACGAGTCCCGCGCCGGCCACGGTGCAGACGACGGCGATCGCGGCGGTCGCCTTGGCGAGGGTGCGGAACATGGGGGGCCTCCAGCAGGCAAGGGTGGGGTGGGGAAGCGGTGTTGGGGGGAGTTCTCTCTGTCGTCCTGTGGTGCTCGGCGACTGATGAAGACTCTATGGATCCACCGGCCCCGGATCGTCACCCCGCGGTGGACACCTGCCCGTAGCTCCCTCGGGGGACGGCCCCGCCGCCCTACGCCCCGTCCGCGCCGATCGACCGCCAGATCCGCTCCGGCAGAACCCGCGCGGCCTCGTCCAGGTCCACGTCCCCGACGGTCAGCCAGCGGCGGCTGACCCCGACGACGGGGCCCAGGATGAGGGACTCCAGCAGGGCGGGGGGCAGCGCCGCGATCTCGCCCCGCTGGACGTGCCGCATCACCCAGGAGGTGAGCGGCGGCATCCTGGCCTCCTGGACGTCGCGGAGTTCCTTCCCCTGTGACATGCCCACCTGGTCCGCTCGGGAGGAGTGCAGGAGGCGGCTCACGTCGGGATGCTCCTGGACGAAGGCCAGGTAGGCGCAGACCAGTGCGCGGACGCCGGTCCGCGCGTCGTGCGAGCGCGCCACCGCTTCGGCCAGCTGCTCCAGCAGTCGTCCGAGCCAGCGTGTCAGCAGCGCGTTGACGAGCCCGTCGATGCTGCCGAAGTGGTGGTAGAGGCTCCCCAGGCTGACGCCGCTCGCCCTGGTCACGGCGCTGACCGTCAGCCCCTGTTCTCCCGCATCGGTGTACACACGCAGGGCGGCGTCCAGGAGGAGGCCGGAGGTGACCTCGCCGCGGTGTTGTTTGGGGCTCATGGGCAGGCGCGCTCTCGTTTCCCGTTTTCTAGAATAATTTTCTAGAAGTTCCTTCCAATCCTAGGCCCGTCTGACTCAGACTGTCCCCTGCGGGACGCGCGTCCGCCCGGACTTCGGAGGGGAGCGGGCGGGCCGCGGGTCCCCGGCCGACGGGACAACGGGGAGACAGGGCTGACGTGTTGGAGCTGGACGGCAGCGGCGCGGGACCGCTGCGGGACGGGGACCCACGCTGGATCGGGCCGATCCCGCTGATCGGACGCCTCGGCGCCGGCGGCATGGGCCGGGTCTATCTCGGCGTCCACGAGGGCCGGTACGCCGCGGTCAAGCAACTCCTGCCCTCGGTCGTCGCCGAGGACGAGGACTTCCTGCGCCGCTTCGGGCACGAGCTGGACAACCTGGCCCGCTTGCCCGCGGAGGCGACCGCGCCGCTGCTCGCCGGGGACCGGGACGCCCGGCCGCCGTGGTTCGCCACCGCCTATGTCCCGGGCCTGACCCTGACCGGGGCGCTGGAGGCCCACGGCGGCCCGCTGCCCGCCGGTGCGCTGTGGCTGCTGCTGCGGGAGGCCGCCAGGGGCCTGGCGGCGGTGCACGCCCTGGACATGGTGCACCGGGACCTGAAGCCGTCCAACGTGATGCTGACGCTGGAGGGCCTGACCCTCATCGACTTCGGCGTGGCCCGGGCCGCGGAGCAGAGCCGGCTGACGAGGACGGGCATGGTGGTGGGCACGCCCGCCTACATGTCGCCGGAGCAGGCCTCCGGGAAGCCGTCGTCCAGCGGCGCCGTGGACGTCTTCGCGCTGGGTTCGGTGCTGGCGTACGCGGCGTCGGGGCGGCCGCCCTTCGGTGACGAGTCGGGGCACGCGGTGCTGTACCGCATCGTGCACGAGGAGCCCGACCTCGGGCCGTTGCGGGAGCTGGACGCGGAGTTGGCCGACGTGGTCGCGTCCTGCCTGGACAAGGACCACGAGGGCCGGCCCACCGCCGCGGAACTGCTGGAGACCGCCGAGCGGCACGGCCCGTACGAACCGCCGCTGTGGCCGCGTGCCCTCACCGAGCGGCTGACCGAACGGGCCGCCTTCGTCACGAAGCCGCCGGAGGAGGCGGACCTCCCCGAACCGGAGCCCCGGCCCGAGCCCGGTCCGGAGGCCGAACGCGACTCCGCCGTCACCCGGCGGCCTGATCCGGACCGGTCCGAACGGCGACGCCGCAGCCGCGTCTTCTTCGCCGTCGTCCCGGTCGTGGTCGCCGCCGGGGCGACACTCGCCGTGCAACTCCTGCCGTACACCCTCGACCCCGGCGACCGCGCGGACGCGTCGCCGTCGTCGTCCGCACCGGCGTCGAGCGCCCCCGCGGCGTCTGCGACCGGGCCCGGGAAGGCGGCGCACACGTCGACGCCGGACCCGTCCGCGTCACCCAGCCGATCGCCCGGGGAGCAGGGCGGAGAGCGGGACGACGCGGGTGCGGGGGAGCGGGGCGGTGCCGGTGGTGCGCGAGCGGATGCGGACGCGGGTGCGGGTGGGACCGGGGCAGGTTCCGGTTCTGGTTCGTCCGGTGGGGGCGACGCCGGTGCCGGTGCCGGTACCAGTGCCGGTGCCGGCAGTGGCGACGGCTCCGGCTCGGGCTCCGGATCGGGCTCGGACTCCGGTTCCGGTTCCGGTTCCGGAGACGGCGACGCGCCTGGATCAGGTGTCTTCATGCTCAAGAACGCCAAGAACGGTCGGTGCATGACCACCGCCGTCGCCGACGCCCCGTACGACGGCGCCTGCACGGGCGACGCGGCCACCTGGACCTTCCGGAGCAGGCCCGACGGCACCGTGTGGATCATCAACGGGCTCTCGGGCCAATGCATCTACACCGCGGCGATCGGGCACCCGGTCTTCTCGTTCCCCTGCGGCCGTACCACCGGGCAGGAATGGCGCACAGGGCCCGGCGGCACCCTCGTGAACGCCGCGACCGGCGGCTGCGTCACCGTCAGCGCGATGAGCGGCACCAGCGTCCGGAACGAGGCCTGCGACCAGTCGGCGGCTCAGCGCTGGAACCGCGCCTAGGGAGTGTCGTACGCCGCGATCGCGGTCCGGACGAACGCGCGGACCAGCGGGTTCGGGCCGGTCCGCGGCCAGGCCAGCACCACCGGGCTCGGCGGCAGGCCCGTCAGCGGGACCACGACGAGCCCCTCGTCGGGGACGTGACCGGCGAGGGTCATGCCGACCGTGCCGTTCCACAGGACGGCCTGCCGGCACTCCCGCACGGTGCGCACCACCGGCCCGGTGCGCGGCTCCCCGCCGTTCCAGAAGGCTTGCCACAGGGGGTCCGTGCCCGCGGGGAACCGGAACCAGCGGCGGTCGGCCAGCTCCGCCGGGTCCAGGCCCGCGCGGCCGGCCAGCGGATCGTCGGCGCGCAGCAGGGCGCCCACCGGGTCGGCGCGCAGGGTGTGCGTGGTCAGGCCGGTCGGGTCGAAGGGGCCGCGGGTGAGCGCCACGTCGACCAGTCCGGCGTGCAGCCCGCAGGTGGGGTCGGTCAGGTCGGTCTCGCGAACGGTGACCTCGACGTTCGGGTGGCGCTCGCGGTGGGCGTCGGCCAGCCGGACCACGTCGGGGTCGGCGCTGTCGCCGAGGATGCCGACGGTGAGGGTCGCGGCACCGGCCGCGGTGGCCACGCGCGCGCGTACCCGGTCGGCCCGGTCGAGCAGGGCGCGTGCCTCGTCGAGCAGCACCGCCCCGGCCCCGGTGAGGGTGACGCCGCCGGAGGTGCGGTGGAACAGCGTGGCGCCCAGCTCCGTCTCCAGCGCCCTGATCGCCCGGCTCAGCGGAGGCTGGCTCATGTGCAGCCGGACGGCCGCCCGGCCGAAGTGGAGTTCCTCGGCGACCGCCACGAAGTAACGCAGCGTACGTAGCTCCATCCTGCGACGATACCCGTGCGGTATCGAGTGCGCGGAACCGGTCTTGGACGCCCCCGGTGCCCCGGCGGTGGAATCGGGGCATGACCGATGAACCACACGACAGCGACGGCCGGGACCCCGCCGTCTCCGTGGTCGGCCCGGACGACGGTGAGACGATCCTCCTGGGCACCACCCGCATGCGCGTCCTGGAGGACGGCAGCCACACCGGCCACCGCCTGGGCATGGCCGAGTCCGTGCTCGCCCCGCACACCCCCGGACCGCCCCAGCACCGCCACGCCCGGCACGACGAGGGCTTCTACGTCATCTCCGGCACGGTGCGCTTCACCGTGGGGGACGAGGACATCGACGCGACGGCGGGCACGCTCGTGATGGTCCCGCCGGGGGCACCGCACACCTTCGCCAACACCACCGGCGAACCGGCCCGCATGCTCAGCACCTTCACCCCGGACCTGTACGTCCAGTACTTCCGCGACCTGAGGGAGCTGTACGCCGACGGCCGGACCCCGACCCCGGGGGAGAGCCTGCGCACGATGAGCCGCTACGCGACCGAGCCGGTCCGGAGCGCCGGGTCGTGAACGTCGCGTACTGGATCGTCGCCGGGCTCCTGGCCGCCTTCTACCTCTACGGGGGTGCGCTGAAGGTGGTGCGGAGCAGGGCGGGGCTGCGGCCGATGATGGCCTGGGTGGACAGCACGCCGATGCCGGCCGTCCGCGCCATCGGGCTGGTCGAGGTTCTCGGCGCGGCCGGGCTGGTCCTGCCGCCGCTGACCGGCGTCGCGCCCTGGCTGGCCCTGGCCGCGGCCGTCGGGTTCGTCGTCCTGCAGATCGCCGCGACCGGGGTCCACCTGCGCCTCGGGGACCGCCGAGTCGCCCTGAACCTCGCCCTGCTGGCCACCGCCGCCGTCACCGCCGCGCTCGCCACGGCCTGGCGGTGACCTGGCGTCCGGCGTCAGTCGCCCGGCGGGGGGTGCCGGGCCGCCTCCATGAGCCGGGCCGCGAGGTCCGCGACGAGACCCCGCAGCTCGTCCGGCCGCTCGACGACGAACGGGCGGTCCAGCGAGGCGAGCACGCCCGGCAGCCAGTCCAGACGCTCGGCCCGGATCTCGACCCGACACCACGGCCCGCCCCCGGCCCCCGGCGGGGTGTCGTCCCCGCCGTCCTCCGCGGCCACGATCGCCACGCTCGCCGGCAGCCGGGCGCGGATCTCCTCGGCAGTCCCCCGGACCCGTACCGTCACCGCGTGCCGGTAGGGCGCGGTGGCCAGTGCCGTCAGCACGCGCTCCGCCGGGCCGGGGCCCGGCGGCGGTTCGAAGGTGCCGGGCAGGACCCTCGCGCCGCTCACCCGGTCGAGGCGGAACGTCCGCTCCGCACCGGCCGAGAGGTCCCGGCCGGTCAGGTACCACCGGCCCGCGTGCGCGACGAGCCCGTACGGATACACGGTGCGTTCGCGGCCCCCACCGCGCCCGCCGGTGTACCGGATGGCCACCGGCCGGTGGTGGCGCACCGCGTCGGCGACCGGGAGCAGGACGGCGGCCTCCGGGGCGGCGGACTCGGCCGGCGCGGTCGTGAAGGCGAGGGAGTCGAGCACCGCGTCCAGGCGGTGGCGCAGCCGCTCCGGCAGCACCCGCCGGACCTTCGCCGCCGCGGTCTCGCCCGCCGTGCCCGCCGCCGCAGTGAGCCCCGTCCGCCGCCCGGCGACCAGCCCCAGCAGTACGGCCAGCGCCTCGTCGTCGGTCAGCATCAGCGGGGGCATGCGGTGGCCGGGGGCGAGCCGGTAGCCGCCGTAGCGGCCGCGCACCGACTCCACCGGGACGTCGAGGTCGACGAGGTGGTCGACGTACCGGCGCACCGTGCGCTCGCCGACGCCGAGCCGGTCGGCGAGTTCGGCCACGGTGCGCACCCCGCCCGCCTGGAGCAGTTCGAGCAGGGTGAGGACGCGGGATACGGGGCGTGACATGCGGCAAAGTCTGCCGCCGATACCGGCCGGATCGTGACCGGTATTGCTCCTAGCGTGGGTCAGGACCGCACCGGCCGAACTGGAGTGAACCGATGAATCTCGTCTCGATCCGCGTCATCACGGGCGACGTCGCCCGCCTCGTCGACTTCTACGAGCGCGCCACCGGACTGCGCGCGGACCGGGCCACCGAGGACTTCGCGGAACTGCGCACCCCCTCGGGCACCCTCGCGATCGGCAGCACCCGCACCGTGCCGCTCTTCGCCCCCGGCTCCGCCCAGCCCGCCGACAACCGCAGCGTGATCATCGAGTTCCTGGTGGACGACGTGGACGCCGTGCACCGCAACCTCACCGGCTTCGTGGCGGAGTTCGTCAGGGAACCCACGACCATGCCCTGGGGCAACCGCGCGCTCCTCCTCCGCGACCCCGACGGCAACCTGGTCAACTTCTTCACCCCGGTCACCCCGGCCGCCGTCGAGAAGTTCGCCGGCGTCGCCCGCTGACGGCCCCCCTATGCTGGACCCGCCCGCAGGGGCGAGGACCGCACGCCGGGAGGGAACTGTGTCAGCGCTGGAGCCGGACGACCCGCGCTCCGTCGGGGAGTACCGGCTGCTGAGCCGGCTCGGTGTGGGCGGCATGGGCCGCGTCTTCCTCGGCCGGTCCCCGGGCGGGCGGCTCGTCGCGGTCAAGGTGGTGCACGCCGAGCTGCTGCGCCGCCCGGAGTTCCGCGACCGCTTCCGGCGCGAGGTCCAGGCCGCCCGGATGGTCAGCGGCGCCTTCACCGCCCCGGTCGTCGACGCCGACCCGGACGCGCCCCTGCCCTGGCTGGTCACCAGCTACATCGCCGGACCGTCGCTGGAGCAGGCGGTGGCCGAGCGGGGACCGTTCGAGCCGCGGGCGGTGCTCACGCTGGCCGCCGGGCTGGCCGAGGCGCTGGTGTCGATCCACGCCGCGCACCTCGTCCACCGCGACCTCAAGCCCTCCAACGTGCTGCTCGCCGAGGACGGGCCGCGCGTCATCGACTTCGGCATCGTGCGCAGCGTCGACGCCGACTCCCTCACCGGCACCGGACACATGGCGGGCTCCCCGGGCTTCATGTCCCCGGAGCAGGTCAACGGGGACGAGGTCACCTGGGCCAGCGACGTGTTCTGCCTGGGCACGGTGCTGGCCTTCGCGGCGACCGGCGCGGGCCCCTTCGGCGCCGGACCGACGCCCGCGCTGCTCTACCGCGTCGTGCACAACGCCCCCGACGTGGACGCCGTCACCGACCCGGCCCTGCGTTCCCTGATCGCCGACTGCCTCGCCAAGGACCCGGCCCACCGGCCCACCCCGCGCGAGATCCTCGCCCGCATCGGCCCGCTGGGCGGCGAGAGCGCGACGGCCCTGCCGCACGCCCAGCAGTGGACGCCGGCCGTCCGTCCGACCCGCGCGGACACCGTGCCCACCGAGATCGTCCCGCCGCCCCCGGCGCAGGCGCGGACCCGCGTCGACACCACCCGGCCACCGGCGCACGCGACGGCGCCCGCGCCGGCGGACGTACACCCCACGGCGACCGGGGACGGCGGTCGCCCCGGCCGGCGGGCCTTCCTGCTCTCCGGCGCGGGCGCACTCGCCGCCCTCGGCGTGGGGACCGGGTTCTGGCTCAACCGCCCGGCGGCCTCGGACCCTTCGGGCGCGTCGGACGGTTCCGCACCCTCCCCGGCACCCTCCTCCACGACTCCGCCGCCGCCGGTCCCTGTCGGGCTCTGGCCCCTCGACGAGGTCTCCGGCCCGGTCGCGCGGGACACCGCGGGCGGCCACGACGGCACCGTGACCGGCGTCGCCTGGCAGGGTGCGGGTCAGGGCGCGGCCTTCGACGGGACCGGCAGCCAGATCGTCACCGACGGCCCGGTGCTGGAGACCGGCGCGGGCCGCAGCTTCACCGTCGCCGCCTGGGTCCGCCTCTCCGCCGTGCCGGGCACCTTCGCCACCGCCGTCAGCCAGGACAGCGCCGACGCCAGCGGCTTCTACCTCCAGTACTCCAGCGAGGACAGCGGCTGGGCCTTCTCCCGGCCCGGCCTGCGCGCCGTCGGCCGTACCGCCCCCGCCGCGCACGTCTGGACCCACCTGACCGGCGTCTGCGACGGCCGCGCCGGGAAGCTGCGCCTGTACGTCAACGGGGTCGAGGAGGCGGTCGTCGAGGACACCGGCCCCGTACCCGCCACCGGCGCCTTCGTGATCGGCCGGGCCTCCTTCGACGGACAGCCCCGGGACTTCTTCCCCGGCGCCATCCGCGACGTACGGGCCTTCGACCGGGCGCTGGGCCCGGAGCGGGTCGCGAAGCTCGCGTGACCCGGCTGACGGGGACTCATCGGCGTTCCGCGGGACAGCAGTTGGGGCGCTCGTGCTAAAGATGTAGCTTCCGAGGAGTGGCCGCGGCACCCGCACGGAGCACGCGGCGCCGGCGAACGGGGAGAGAGTTGAGCGGGGAAGCCGGATCCGGCCTCACGGGCAGTGGCGCCGAGCCGTTGGAGGACGACGACCCGCGCCGGATCGGGCCGGTCCCACTGCTGGGCCGGCTCGGGGCCGGCGGCATGGGCCGCGTCTATCTCGGCGTCCACGAGGGCCGGTACGCGGCCGTCAAACAGGTGCTGCCGTCGGTCGCCGGGGAGGACAAGGACTTCCTGCGCCGCTTCGGACACGAGCTGGACAACCTCGCCCGGCTGCCCGCGGAGGCGACCGCGCCGCTGCTCGTGGGGGACCGCGAGGCCCGGCCGCCGTGGTTCGCCACCGCCTACGTGCCCGGGCTCACCCTGCGCGAGGCCGTCGACCTGCACGGGCCGCTGCCCGCCGAAGCGCTGTGGCTCATCCTGCGGGAGGCCGCCACCGGGCTGGCGGCGGTGCACGCCCTGGACATGGTCCACCGGGACCTGAAGCCGTCCAACGTCATGCTGACCCTCGACGGACTCACCCTCATCGACTTCGGCGTCGCCCGGGCAGCCGACCAGAGCCAGTTGACCAGGACCGGCATGGTGGTGGGCACGCCCGCCTACATGTCGCCCGAGCAGGCCTCGGGGAAGCGGGCGTCCAGCGGCGTCGTCGACGTCTTCGCGCTGGGCTCGGTGCTCGCGTACGCGGCGTCGGGCCGGCCGCCGTTCGGCGACGAGTCGGGGCACGCGGTGCTGTACCGCATCGTGCACGAGGAGCCCGACCTCCAGCCGTTGCGGGACCTGGACCCCGAACTCGCCGAGGTCGTCGCGTCCTGCCTCGACAAGGATCACGAGGGCCGCCCCACCGCCGCCGAACTCGTCGAACGCGCCGCGGCGCACGGTCCGTCGGCCGCCACGCCGTGGCCGCAGGACATCACCGAGCGGCTGACCGAGCGGGCGGCCTTCGCCGCACGGGTCCCGGACCCCGCGCACCTGCCCGAGCCGGACGAGCCCGACGGGGCGGAAGGGGCGGAAGAGGCCGAAGGGGCCGAAGGGGCGGGTGGAGCCGGTCAGGCGGGCGAGCGGGTGCCCGCCGCGCCGTCCGCCCCCGCCGCCGCCGACGGACAGCCGGAGAAGCGCCCGCGGCGGGGCCGTACGAAGGTGCTGGCGTTCGTGATCCCGATCGCCGTGACCGGGGCGACGCTCGGATTCACGCTGCTGCCGTACGCGATGAACGACGCGGACGAGGGCGGGAACGCGGCCGCGCCGCCCGCGGCCACCGGAACGGCCGCCCCGGGCCCCGCCGCCGGCCCGAGCGGTTCCGCGTCCCCCAGTCCCGACGGCGGGAAGAAGGACGACAAGGACGACAAGGACGGCAAGGACGGCAAGGACGGCAAGGACACGGCCAAGGGTGAGGAGAGCGGGAGGGACGGCGACGGCGGCGCGCCCGGCGGGGACGGGAGCGGGGACGCGGCCGCCGCGCGTGGCGCGTCCGGCGGCGGCTCGGATTCCGGCGTCTCCGGTGCGGGGGGCGCCTCCGGTGCGGGATGGTCGTCCGCTTCGGGGGGCTCGTCCGACGCGGGTGCGTCCTCCGGCTCCGGAAGCGGGTCGGGGTCGGACGGGTCCTCAGGTGACGACGCGGAGGGCGGCGGGTCCGCGTCGGGCAGCTTCATGCTGAAGAACGGATCGAGCGGGAAGTGCATGTACGTCGGCACTCCCATCGACGACGGCGCCTGCTCGGGCGACACCGCCGTCTTCCGCTTCCAGAGCACCTCCGACGGCGCCTTCCGGATGCTCAACGTGGGAACGGCCCAGTGCGTCCACGCCAGGAGCGCGAACGCCTGGCTCGTCAGGGCCGCCTGCGGACAGCCGGGCGGAGAGTGGCGGCAGGGGGCGAACGGTTCGCTCAGGAGCCTCACCACGGGCGGCTGCCTCGACCTCAACCGCCGGGCGTCCATGATCGGCCTGACGACCACGACGTGTACCGGCTCCGCCTCCCAGCGCTGGACCAGGATCTGACGGATCTGACGGACCGTGACGGGGGGAGCGTCAGGGCTCGTCCCGCCTGCCGCCGCTGCGGTCCTCGTCGTCCTTGTCCTCGTCGTCGTCCTTGCCCAGCGACTTCAGGAAGTCGGGGTTGTCGTCCGGCGCCACCCACTGCCGCCGCCCGCCGCCCTGCCAGGGCGAGGAGCCGGCGGGCTGCCGCTTCTTGCCGGCGATGATCCAGGAGATCGAGCCGACCAGCGGGAAGAGCAGCACGAGGATCGCCCACAGCGGCTTGGGCATGTGGCGGATGTCCGCGTCCTTCGTGCTGATGCAGTCGATGAACGCGTAGACGCTCAGTGCCAGCGGCACGAGGAACATCAGCACCCGGAGCATGGGGCCTCTCCAGCGGGAAGCTAGGGGGTTGGGGACGCGTCACGGCCCCCAGGTACAGGGCCAGGGTAGCCGCTCGGGGATACTGGACCGCATGGCTTACGACGATCTTCGCTCCCTGCTCAGGGCTCTGGAGCGCGAGGGCGACCTCAAGCGCATCAAGGCCGAGGTGGATCCCTACCTGGAGGTCGGGGAGATCGTCGACCGGGTGAACAAGGCGGGTGGCCCGGCGTTGCTCTTCGAGAACGTGAAGGGCTCCGACATGCCGCTGGCGATGAACGTCTTCGGCACCGACCGCCGCCTGCTCAAGGCCCTCGGCCTCAAGTCGTACTCCGAGATCTCGGACAAGATCGGCGGGCTGCTCCGGCCCGAGCTGCCCCAGGGCTTCGTCGGCATCCGCGAGGCCTTCGGGAAGCTCGGCACGATGACACACGTACCGCCGAAGAAGGTGAAGCCGGGCAGCGCGCCCGTGCAGGAGGTCGTCCTCACCGGCGACGACGTGGACCTGGAGCGGCTTCCCGCGCTGTTCACCTGGCCGGACGACGGCGGTTCCTTCTTCAACCTGGGCCTGACCCACACCAAGGACCCGGAGACGGGCGTCCGGAACCTGGGCCTGTACCGGCTCCAGCGCCACGACAAGCGCACCATCGGCATGCACTGGCAGATCCACAAGGACAGCCGCAACCACTACCAGGTCGCCGCCCGGCGCGGTGAGCGGCTGCCGGTCGCCATCGCCTTCGGCTGCCCGCCCGCCGTGACCTACGCCTCCACCGCCCCGCTCCCCGGCGACATCGACGAGTACCTCTTCGCCGGGTTCCTGCAGGGCAAGCGGATCGAGATGGTGGACTGCAAGACGGTCCCGCTCCAGGTCCCCGCGCAGGCCGAGGTGGTCGTCGAGGGCTGGCTGGAGCCGGGCGAGATGCTTCCCGAGGGCCCCTTCGGCGACCACACCGGCTTCTACACCCCGCAGGAGCCCTTCCCCGCCCTGAAGATCGACTGCGTGACGATGCGGAAGCGCCCGCTGCTCCAGTCGATCGTGGTCGGCCGCCCCCCGACGGAGGACGGTCCCCTCGGCCGCGCCACGGAGCGCTTCTTCCTCCCGCTCCTCAAGATCATCGTCCCGGACATCGTGGACTACCACCTCCCCGAGGCCGGGGGCTTCCACAACTGCGCGATCGTCTCGATCGACAAGAAGTACCCGAAGCACGCCCAGAAGGTCATGCACGCCATCTGGGGCGCGCACATGATGTCCCTGACCAAGCTGATCGTGGTCGTCGACTCCGACTGCGACGTCCACGACCTGCACGAGGTCGCCTGGCGGGCGCTCGGCAACACCGACTACGGCCGCGACCTCACCGTCGTCGAAGGCCCGGTCGACCACCTCGACCACGCCTCCTACCAGCAGTTCTGGGGCGGCAAGGCGGGCATCGACGCCACGAAGAAGCTGCCCGAGGAGGGGTACACGCGGGACGGGGGCTGGCCGGACATGGTGCTGTCCGACCCGGAGACGGCGGCGAAGGTCGACCGCCGCTGGAAGGAGTACGGACTGTGACATCGGCTTCCGCCGCCCTGCCGCAGCAGCCGGGGCGCACCAAGGCGTTCCTGCGCCTGGTGATGATCGAGCACTCGGTGTTCGCGCTGCCCTTCGCCTACATCGCCGCGCTGACCGCGATGTACCAGCGGGACGGGAACATCCACTGGGGCCGGCTGCTCCTGGTCACCGTCGCCATGGTGGGCCTGCGCACCTTCGCGATGGCGGTCAACCGGATCATCGACCGCGAGATCGACGCCCGCAACCCCCGCACCGCCCACCGCGAACTGGTCACCGGCGCCATGTCGGTCAAGCACGCCTGGACCGGCGCGCTGATCGCCCTGGTCGTCTTCCTCGGCGCGGCGGCCCTGCTCAACCCGCTCTGCCTGGCGCTGGCCCCGGTCGCGGTGATCCCGATGGTGGTCTACCCGTACGGCAAGCGGTTCACGAACTTCCCGCAGGCCATACTCGGTCTCGCCCAGGCCATGGGCCCGGTCGGCGGCTGGCTGGCGATCAGCGGCGAGTGGTCCTGGGAGGCCGTGATCCTGGGCCTCGCGGTCGGCATCTGGATCGGCGGCTTCGACCTGATCTACGCCTGCCAGGACGTCGAGACCGACCGTCAGGTCGGCGTGAAGTCGGTCCCCGCCCGCTTCGGCGTGCCGGCCGCGATCCGGGGCGCCCGCGTCTGCCACACGATCACCACGGCCCTGTTCGCCTGGTACGCCGTCGCCACCGACGCCGGCGTCTTCTTCTGGCTCGGCCTGCTGATCGTCGCGGGCGCGTTCCTCTACGAGCACACCATCGTCCGCCCCACCGACCTGACCCGCCTCAACAGGGCGTTCTTCTCGGTCAACGGCTTCATCGGCATCGCCCTGTTCGTGTGCGCGCTGCTGGATCTGCTCGTACGGGGCCTCACGGTCTGAAAGCCCTGAGCCTGCGACTAGGCTCGGCATCATGAAGCCAGGACAGACGCAGCGCGTGCCTTGGATCGTGGGGGTGTCCGGGGCGTCCGGCACCCCGTACGCCGCCGCCGTGCTGCGTGCGCTGCTCGCCGCCGGCGAGAGCGTCGACCTGGTGGTCAGCCGGGCCTCGCGGCTCACCCTGCTCGACGAGACCGGCATCTCCTTCCGCGACGCCCACTGGCAGCAGGACCTGCGAGAGTGGCTGGCCCGCGGAGCCGACGGCAAGCCCGGCACCTTCGACGTGGATCTCGACGGGGACCGGGTGCGGCACTGGAGCGCGGGCGACCTCGCGGCCGGGCCGTCCTCGGGGTCGTACCCGACGAAGGGCATGCTGATCGTGCCCGCGTCGACGGCCTGCGTGGCCGGTGTCGCCCTCGGGCTGTCGAAGGACCTGCTCCAGCGCACCGCGAGCGTGACCCTCAAGGAGCGCCGCACACTGGTCGTGGCCGTACGGGAGACCCCGCTGGACGGCCGGACGCTGCGGCACCTGGTGACGCTGGACGACGCCGGCGCGAGCGTGGTGCCCGCCTCCCCGGCCTTCTACGCGGGGGCGACGCACATCCAGGACCTGGTGGACTTCGTCGCCGGGCGCGTCCTCGACGCGGCGGGCGTCGGGCACGACCTCTACCGCCGCTGGCGCGGCGACCTCGGCGGGGCCCGCCCCACCACCTGAGCATCACCTCCCCCACACGGTTGTTACCCACATCTTCAGAATTCTTCAGTGGAAGGCTTCGATCGCATGGACGCGGTGGACAGGCAGCTCATCCAGGCCCTGAGGGAGAACGGCCGGGCCTCCTACGCGGAGCTGGGACGCCTGGTCGGGCTCTCCGGACCCAGCGTCACCGACCGCATCAACCGGCTGGAGGCGGCCGGGGTCATCACCGGCTACCGGGCCACCGTGGACGCCGCCTCGCTGGGCCTCGGCGTCACCGCCCTGATCGGCGTCTCGCTCTCCGACGCCGCCGACCACGAGGACGTGGCCCAGCGCCTCAAGGAGCTGCGGGAGATCGAGGACTGCTGGTTCATCGCCGGCGACGACTCCTACATGCTCAAGGTGCGCGCCGCCGACGTGGACGGCCTGGAGAGCATCATCCGGCGGCTGTCGGGCACCAAGGGCGTGTCCCGCACCCGTACCACCATCGTTCTCTCCACCAAGTGGGAGAACCGGGTGGGTGAGCTGCCCGAAGAGGTCTAGCTTCTGCAACCGGCCGCCGGGCCGGGGCGTACGGTTGACGAGTTCGTCTCAGAAAGAGGTATCGCATGGACGCCGGGCTCAAGCGCGAGCTGGAGCAGAAGGTCCGCTCCGGTGAGCGGCTGACCCGCGAGGACGGCATCGCGCTGTACGAGTCGGACGATCTCGCCTGGCTCGGCGGCCTCGCGCACGAGGTGCGGACGCGGAAGAACGGCGACGTCGTCCACTTCAACGTCAACCGCCACCTCAACATGACCAACGTGTGCACCGCCTCCTGCGCGTACTGCTCCTTCCAGCGCAAGCCGGGGGAGAAGGACGCGTACACGATGCGCATCGAGGAGGCGGTGAAGCTCGCCAAGGCGATGGAGGGCGAGAACCTCACCGAGCTGCACATCGTCAACGGCCTGCACCCCAACCTGCCGTGGCGTTACTACCCGCGCTCGCTGCGCGAACTGAAGGCCGCGCTGCCGGACGTGTCGCTCAAGGCGTTCACGGCCACCGAGATCCACCACTTCGAGACCATCTCCGGGATGTCCGCCTCCGACATCCTGGACGAGCTGATCGACGCCGGTCTGGAGTCCCTCACCGGCGGCGGCGCGGAGATCTTCGACTGGGAGGTGCGGCAGCACATCGTCGACCACCGCACCCACTGGGAGGACTGGTCCCGCATCCACCGCCTGGCCCACGAGAAGGGCCTGAAGACCCCGTGCACCATGCTCTACGGCCACATCGAGGAGCCCCGCCACCGCGTGGACCACGTGCTGCGCCTGCGTGAGCTGCAGGACGAGACGGGCGGCTTCCAGGTCTTCATCCCGCTGCGCTACCAGCACGACTTCGTGGACATGAAGGACGGGAAGATCCGCAACCGGCTCCAGGCGCGGACGCAGATGGCGACCGGTGCGGAGGCGCTGAAGACGTTCGCGGTGTCGCGGCTCCTCTTCGACAACGTCCCGCACGTCAAGGTCTTCTGGGTCATGCACGGCGTCCAGACCGCCCAGCTGGCCCTCCAGCACGGCGCGGACGACATGGACGGCTCGGTCGTCGAGTACAAGATCACGCACGACGCGGACGACTTCGGCACGCCGAACAAGCTGACGCGCGAGGACCTGCTGGACCTGATCCGCGACGCCGGGTTCCGCCCGGTCGAGCGGAACACGCGGTACGAGATCCTCCGGGAGTACGAGGGCCCCGACCCGGCGCGCCGGGAGTCGCCGCAGCCGATGCGGGTCTGACACGGGGCGGTTCGGTTGTCCGCCGGGTGCGGGCCGGGCTGGTCGCGCAGTTCCCCGCGCCCCTCAGGGCAGGCACTCACGCCGCCTGAACGGGCGCCGGGGACTGTCCTGACCCAGGGGCGCGGGGTACCGCGCGAGCAACCACACACCCAGCCGCACCCGGCACGGGTCCGCAGGACAACGGCGGGTACCCGCACCGCATGGCCGGTACCGAGGACGCTTACTCTGCCGAACCCTTCGTTCCGAGGCGCGGCGGCCTGCCCGCCCTGCGCGAGGCGGCAGCCGGCTGCCGGGGCTGCCCCCTGCACCGGGACGCCACCCAGACCGTCTTCGGCGCCGGCAAGGCGACCGCCCGGGTCATGCTCGTCGGCGAGCAGCCCGGCGACCAGGAGGACCGGCAGGGCAGACCGTTCGTCGGCCCCGCCGGGCACCTCCTCGACCGGGCGCTGGCGGAAGCCGGCCTGGACCCGGCGGACGCGTACGTGACGAACGCCGTCAAGCACTTCAAATTCACCCGGGCCGAGCCCCGCAAGCGCCGCATCCACAAGGCGCCCACCCTGCGCGAGACGACCGCCTGCGGCCCCTGGCTGGCCGCCGAGCTGGACCGGGTGGAGCCCGAGCTGATCGTGGTGCTGGGCGCCACGGCGGGCAAGGCGCTGCTCGGCTCGTCGTTCCGGGTCACGCAGGTGCGCGGCACGCTGCTGGAGGAGGAGATCCACGGGCGTCCGGAACGGCTGGTGCCGACCGTGCACCCGTCGGCGGTGCTGCGGGCCGACGACCGGGAGGGGGCCTACCGGGGACTGGTCTCGGACCTGAAAGTCGCCGCACGGGCCCTGGGGTAATGGTTAGTATGGCGGCGTGTCCCTTACTTTCACTTTCGAACCGGCCGTCACCCCCGACCTCCGCGACGGCGTCCTCGACCTGTGGACCGACGTCTCCAACGCCGGCGGCTCCGTGGGCTTCGTGCCGCCGGTGACGCGGGAGGACATCCGCCCCGAGCTGGTCAAGCACATGACGGGCATGGCCGAAGGGCGTACCCGTCTGCTCGTCGGACACGACGAGGAGGGGCGGGTGGCCGCCACCGCGTTCCTCGCCCTCAACACCCACCGGCTGATGCGGCACTGGCTGTGGCTCTACACGGTCATGGTCCACCCGCGCCACCAGGGCCGGGGTTACGGCCGGGACCTGATGGCCGCCGCCGCCGACGCCGCCCGTAGCTGCGAAGGCATCGAGGCGATACGGCTCACCTGCCGGGGCGGCCTCGGCCTGGAGCGGTTCTACGAGTCCTGCGGCTACAAGGAGGTCGGCCGGGTCCCCGGCGCCATCCGGGTCGCCCCCGGCGACGACCGGGACGACGTCTTCATGCTGCTGCCTCTGGGCTGACGCGACCCCCGTGCAAGATCGGCAGCCCGGCATGTTTCACTGGACAGTGCCTCTTTGTGCCAGAAACGGAAGAGTGGATTGAGATGCTCCGCTACACGCTGATGCGCCTCGGGATCTTCGCAGGCTGCCTCGTGGTCGTCTGGGGGCTCGTCTACGCCGGAGTGTTCCCGCGCGGCCTCGGCGATTCCAACGGCATGTGGATCCTCCTGCTCTCCCTGCTGATCTCCGCCCCCATCAGCTACGTCGCGCTGCGCAAGGAGCGGGACCGGGCCTCGGTCCAGGTCGCGGGCCGGGTGACCCGCATGAAGGCCAACCTGGAGGCCAACCGCGGCCAGGAGGACAGCGCCGACGACACGGCGCGGGCGCAGGGCCAGACCTCGTAACGTCCGTCACGCACGCCCGCCCCGGCTTCCGAATTCACCGGAAACCGGGGCGCTTTGCGTTTTGCGGGCAGTAGTGCACTCCTGCCTCTCAAAGCATGGCTTTGAGTGTCTCAAAGCATGGGTGTTAAAGTCGTGTGCATGAAGCAAGCAGCCGCGCCCACCACACCGCAGCGCCTCGCGCTCGTGGCGCGCCTGCACGTGGACCTCTGCCGGTGCGCGTCCGCGAACTGTCGCCCCTGACGTTCCCCCCTCGCCAGTCGTCCCCACGTCAGCTCAGCGCGTCCCATCCCGCGTCCCGTCCCCCTACGGAGCATGTCCGTGTCTTCACCTTCCTCACCGTCTCCGGCGACGAAGACCTCGTCGCCGTCCTTCACGAAGTACCTCAAGGTGCCCTTCTGGGCCCAGATACTCGGCGGTCTCGTCCTCGGCGTCCTGCTGGGCTGGCTGGCCCGCAGCCAGGACATATCGTGGCTGGTCACCACCCTGGAGAAGGTCGGTGACACCTTCATCGGCCTGCTGAAGCTGGCCGTCGCACCGCTGGTCTTCTTCGCGATCCTGGTCTCGATCACCAACCTGCGGAAGGTGAACAACGCGGCCCGCCTGGCGACCCGCACCCTCCTCTGGTTCATGATCACGTCGCTGATCGCGGTGGCCATCGGCCTCGTCATCGGCCTGGTCACCAACCCCGGTTCCGGCACCGGCCTCACCCCCGCCGACGGCGCCAAGCCCGAGCACACCGGTTCCTGGATCGACTTCCTGACCGGCATCGTGCCGACCGACGTCATCACGCCGTTCACCGAGCTGAACGTCCTGCAGATCGTCTTCATGGCCGCCGTCGCCGGCATCGCCGCCCTCCAGCTCGGCGAGAAGGCCCAGCCGATCCTGAACCTGAGCGAGTCCGTCCTCGAACTCCTCCAGAAGGCCCTGTGGTGGGTCATCCGCCTCGCCCCGCTCGGCACCGTCGGCCTCATCGGCAAGGCCATCGCGACCTACGGCTGGGACCTCATCGGCAAGTACGCCACCTTCACCGCCGACATCTACGTCGGCTGCGCCCTCGTGATGTTCGTCGTCTACCCGACGCTGCTCGCCACCGTCGCCAAGGCCAGCCCGCTCCAGTTCTTCAAGGGCGCCTGGCCCGCCATCCAGCTGGCCTTCGTCTCCCGCTCCTCGGTCGGCACCATGCCGCTGACCCAGAAGGTCACCGAGCGCCTCGGCGTCCCGAAGGAGTACGCCTCCTTCGCCGTGCCGTTCGGCGCGACGACCAAGATGGACGGCTGCGCCGCGATCTACCCGGCGATCGCCGCGATCTTCGTCGCGCAGATCTTCGACATCCAGCTCGGCGTCGGCGACTATCTGCTGATCGCCTTCGTCTCGGTGGTCGGCTCCGCCGCCACGGCCGGCCTCACCGGTGCCACGGTCATGCTCACCCTGACCCTGTCCACCCTGGGCCTGCCCATGGAGGGCGTCGGCCTCCTCCTCGCCATCGACCCGATCCTGGACATGATGCGGACGGCGACCAACGTCGCGGGCCAGGCCCTCGTCCCGGTCATCGTCTCGGCCCGCGAGGGGCTGCTCGACCGCAAGGCGTACGACGAGGCGCACGCCTCGCCGATCGACGAGCCGGAGCGGCAGAAGCAGGACGCGGAGCCCGTTCCGGTCGCCGCCTGACCGCCGGTGTTCGCCCGGTTCCGGACGCCGGCACCGCGCTGACGTCCTGATCACCGCCGCACGGACCGTACGCTGATTCGCATGGGTGCTGGGAAGACCAAGCGGATGCCGCGTGCGGTCCGTGAGCAGCAGATGCTGGACGCCGCCGTGAGCGTCTTCGGCAGGCGCGGGTACATGGCGGCGTCGATGGACGAGATCGCCGAACTGGCGGGCGTGTCCAAGCCGCTGGTGTACCTGTACCTGAACTCGAAGGACGACCTCTTCAGCGCCTGCATCGGCCGCGAGGCCCGCGCCCTCACCGAGGCGGTGCGGGCCGGTGTGCGTCCGGGGCTGTCCGCCGACGGACAACTCTGGTCGGGGCTGCGGGCGTTCTTCACCCACACCGCGCGGCACCCGGACGCCTGGCGGGTGCTGCACCTGCACGCCCGTACGCACGGGGAGCGGTTCGCGGCCGAGGTGGCGGCGATGCGCGAGGAGATCGTCGCGTTCGTGACGCAGCTGATCGCCGCCGCGGCGCGTGACGCGCACCGGGACCCGCATCTGCCCGAGGGCGAGGTCGCCGGGCTGGCCGAGGCGTTGGTCGGCGCCGCGGAGTCGCTCGCCGACTGGGCGGGCGCCACCGAGGGCGTCACCGCGAAGCAGGCGGCGGCGACCCTGATGAACTTCGCCTGGGCGGGCCTGGGCGACCTGATGACGGGGCGGCCGTGGAGCCCGCCGGAGGAGCCCGAGCCGGGACCGGAGCCGGTACCGGTGCAGGTTCCCGCGCCGGTGGCTCAGGCGGCGGGGTAGGGCCCGGCCTCGCCGGACAGGTGCAGCCGGCCGTCGCGGGCGCCGCGCAGTTCGAACCGCCCGTCCTCGGCCCCGTACGTCACCGTTCCCGGCAGCAGCACCGGTGCCCGGAACCGAGCCCACACCACGGCCGCGTCCGGCGTCCCGTGCTCGGCCAGGCACCGGGCCACGGTCCACATGCCGTGTGCGATGGCCCGCGGAAAGCCGAACAGGCGGGCGGTGAGCGGGTGCAGGTGGATCGGGTTGCGGTCGCCGGACGCGGCGCCGTAGCGGCGTCCGACGTCACCGGCCAGCCGCCATTCGGCGCGGGCGGGGAGGAGCTCCCGGTCTCCCGAGGGGGTCTCCTCTGCGGTGGGCCGGGCGGTGGTGCGGTGCCGGGCCAGATAGGTGCTGCGGGACTCCCACACGACGTCGGCACCGGCGCGCAGCTCCGTGACCACCGACGCCTCGGTGCCGCGCCGGTGCGGGGCCAGCCCCTCGACGTGCACGGCGAGTTCGTACGCGCCGGTCGCGGGCACGGCGGCCCGCCGGGTGATGCCGATGGAGGTGTGGACGAGCCCGAGCAGGGGCAGCGGGAAGTCCCGGGCGCTCATCAGGCGCATGGCCAGCGGGAAGCCCAGCACGTGCGGATACGTCACCGGAAGCGCGTCCGCGCCGGTCGCGAACCCGCACACCCGCTCGTACGCCGCCAGCCGTGCGAGGTCGACGCGCAGGCCGGGCAGCACCAGCCGGGTGCGGGGGAAGTCCGCGTCCGGACGGGGGCGCCTGAGGGGCGACAGCAGCGCGCCGCGGGCGAGGAGCGGGGCGAGGGCGGGGACGCCGCTCAGCGTGATGGTGGCGGGGGTGGCGGGGCTCGTGGCGGTCATCACGCCCCCAGCAGGCTCTGGCCGCAGACCCGTACGACCTGGCCGTTGACGGCGCCGGAGGCCGGGTGCGCGAGCCAGGCGGTCGTCTCGGCGACGTCCACCGGCAGCCCGCCCTGGGCGAGGGAGTTCATACGGCGTCCGGCCTCGCGGATGAAGAGCGGGACGGCCGCGGTCATCTTCGTCTCGATGAAGCCCGGCGCCACCGCGTTCACCGTCACCCCGTGCCCGGCGAGCGCGCGGGGCGCCAGCGAGCGGACCAGGCCGACGATCCCCGCCTTGCTCGCGCCGTAGTTGGTCTGGCCCGCGTTGCCGGCGAGCCCGGCGATGGAGGCCGTGGCCACGATCCTGCCGCCCCGGTTGACGGCGCCCGCCGCGAGCAGCGCGTCCGTGGTGCGCAGGACGCTCGCGAGATTGACGTCGAGGACGGAACTCCAGCGTTCGGCGGGCATGTTGACCAGGCGCCGGTCGCGGGTGACGCCCGCGTTGTGGATCAGGATGTCCAGCCCGCCGGGCAGCGCGGCGGCGATGCGCTCGCCCGCGTCCGCCGCCGTGATGTCCAGCGCGAGGGAAGTGCCGCCGAGGCGTTCGGCGGCCCGGCGTGCGGCCTCCTCGGCCTGCGGTACGTCGAGGACGACGACCTGGGCGCCCTGTCCGGCCAGCGTCTCGGCGACCGCCGCGCCGATGCCCCGCGCGGCGCCGGTGACCAGGGCGGTGCGCCCGGCGAGGGGGAGGGTCCAGTCGTCGGGCGCGGTGTCCTCGCCCGACGGCCCGACCTCGATCACCTGGCCGCTGACGTAGGCGGAGGCGGGGGAGAGGAGGAAGCGGAGGGTGGACTCGGCGGGCGCCGCGTCGGTGAGCCGTACGAGGTTGACGGTCCTGCCCCGCCCGATCTCCTTGCCGAGCGAGCGCGTGAAGCCCTCCAACGCCTGCTGGGCGGCGGCCTGGTGGTGGTCGGCCGGGTCGAGCGGGGCGCCGAGCACCACCACGCGGCCGCTCGCGGCGACGGACCTCACCACGGGGTGCAGCGCGGCGTGCACCTCGGCGAGCGCGTCGACGTCCCGTACGCCGGTGGCGTCCAGGACGACTGCGGCGGGCCGGCCGTCCCCGTCCCGGGCCAGGCCCGTGCGGGCCAGGACGGGCGCGAGGCCGAGGTCGGACCTGCCGGCCGTGAGGTGCAGAAGGCCGCCGTCGAACGCGTCCCGCCGCAGTGCCGCGGGCTGGGGCAGCCCCAGCCTTCGGGTGAGGAAACGGCCGGGTGCGGTGCCGGTGAAGCTGAGATAGCGGTCGGCCATGTCCTGTCTCCCCAACGGCTGCGACGGTCCAGAGGTCTTCCCGAGGGCCTGCGGACCCGGGCTTGCGGAACCAGGCCCTGCCCACAATTGCTTACTCTGGAGTAAGGTTACCGGAGGTAAGCCTATGTCACGGGTGAGGAGCAGGTCGAGATGAGCCCTCTGGCACCGCAGCCAACGCGCCGCGTCGCGGTCCTCGGCGGCGCCCGCGTCCCCTTCGCCCGCTCCGACGGGCCGTACGCCACCGCCTCCAACCAGGAGATGCTCACCGCCGCCCTGAACGGCCTGGTCGAGCGGCACGGCCTCCAGGGACCCGGCGCCGTCGGCGAGTTCGTGGCCGGCGCGGTCCTCAAGCACAGCCGGGACTTCAACCTCGCCCGCGAGACGGTCCTCGGCTCGGCCCTCGACCCGCGCACCCCCGCCTACGACATCCAGCAGGCCTGCGGCACCGGACTCCAGGCCGTGATCGCCGCCGCCAACAAGATCGCCCTCGGCCAGACCGAGTCGGCGATCGCGGGCGGCGCCGACACCGCCAGCGACGCACCGCTCGGCGTCAACGACCGGCTGCGCCGCATCCTCCTCGAGGCCCGCCGGGCGAAGTCCACCGGCGGCCGGCTGAAAGCCCTGGCCAAGATCCGCCCGGGGCACCTGGTCCCCGACATCCCGCGCAACGCCGAGCCGCGCACCGGCCTGTCGATGGGCGAGCACGCTGCGGTCACCGCACGCCGGTGGGGCATCACCCGGGAGGAGCAGGACGCGCTGGCCGCCGCGAGCCACCAGCGGCTGGCGGCGGCGTACGAACGCGGCCTCTTCCAGGACCTGGTGATCCCCTTCCGCGGCCTGGCCCGCGACCAGAACCTGCGCCCCGGCTCGACGGTGGAGAAACTGGCCGCGCTCAAGCCGGTGTTCGGGCTCGACGCCCCCGGCCCCACCATGACGGCGGGCAACTCCACACCCCTGACGGACGGCGCCGCGACGGTGCTCCTGGCGAGCGAGGAGTGGGCCGAGGCCCGGGGCGTCGAACCCCTCGCGTACCTCACGGCGTACGAGACGGCGGCCGTGGACTTCGTCGGCGGCGACGTGGCCGGTGGCGAGGACGGGCTGCTGATGGCGCCCGCCCACGCGGTCCCGCGGATGCTGGAGCGGGCCGGGCTCGGGACCGCGGACTTCGACCTCGTCGAGATCCACGAGGCGTTCGCCTCCCAGGTGCTGGCCACGCTGGCCGCCTGGGAGAAGCGCGGCCTGGCCCCGGTGGACCGGGCCCGCCTGAACGTGGCGGGCTCCTCCCTCGCCACCGGCCATCCCTTCGCCGCGACCGGCGCCCGGATCGTGGCGACGCTGGCCACCCTGCTCGCCGAGCGGGAAGGCCCAGGGCGCGGCCTGATCTCCGTGTGCGCGGCGGGGGGCCAGGGCGTCACGGCCATACTGGAACGAACGTGACTTACCCTCAGGTAACCCTCAACACTGCACACGCCCGGCGCGGGACCGTCCCCGAACGCGCACCAACTCCTCACGCGGGCCCCGTACGATCCCGTCACTGACCGCCGGTAACCCATGTCCGCGGACCGGCGATGAACGCCTCGGCGCGCGAGGCACGTACGTCATGCAGCAGAGCAGCGACAGCAGAAGCAGTGTCTTTGCTGCACGTCCCAGGAGCCGCCCGTGTCCACCCCGCTTCCGTCCTTCGCCGCATCCGCCGCCTACGCCGACTCGCCCGGCCCCACCCTGGTGGCGCCCGAGACGCGGATGCTGGACGGGGCCGTGCGGGAGGCGTACGTCCCCCCGTTCGCGCCGCCGGTGCGCCGCGGCTCCCTCGCCGATCTCCCCTTCGACAACGCGGCCGCGGTCCCGGGCCAGGTCGTCCTCAGCCGCAGGTCGTCGGAGGGCGACTGGAGCGACGTCACGGCGGCCGGGTTCGCCGGGCAGGTGCTGGCGGTGGCCAAGGGCATGATCGCCGAGGGGATGATGCCGGGCGACCGCATCGCGATCATGGCGCGGACGACGTACGAGTGGACGCTGCTGGACTTCGCCGCCTGGGCGGCCGGTCTGGTCACCGTCCCCGTCTACCCGACCTCCTCCCTCTTCCAGACCCGCTGGATCCTCCAGGACTCCGGCGCCGTCACCCTGGTCACCGAGACCACCGCGCAGGCCGCCGCCCTCGGCCCGGAGCTGGACCGCATACCGGACCTCAAGCACCTGTGGGTCATGGAGAAGGGCCATGTGGAGCGGCTGGCGGAGCTGGGCGCGCGGGTGCCCGACGCGGAGGTGGAGGTGCGCCGCGGCATGCTCGGCCCGAGCACGCTGGCCACCCTCATCTACACCTCCGGCACCACCGGCCGCCCCAAGGGCTGCGTGCTCACCCACGGCAACTTCTTCGCCGAGGTCGACAACGCGATCGAGCTGCTCTACCCCGTCTTCAAGGCGGAGACCGGCGAGGAGCCCTCGATCCTGCTCTTCCTGCCGATGTCCCACGTCTTCGGCCGGATGGTCGCCGTGGCCTGCGTCCGCGCCCGGGTCCGCCTCGGCCACGCGCCGAGCCTGAAACCGGAGGACCTGCTCCCCGACCTGGCGGCCTTCCGCCCCACCTGCCTGCTGACCATCCCGTACATGCTGGAGAAGGTCTTCAACAGCGCCCGCGCCAAGGCCGAGTCCGGCGGCCGGGCCTCGGCCTTCGACCGCGCGGTCTCGGTGGCGGTGCGCTACGGGGAGGCCAGGGAGGCCCGCCAGACCGGCTCGGGCGGCGGCCCCGGCCGCGGCCTGAAGACCGCCCGCTCCTTCTACGACCCGCTCGTCTACCGGAAGATCCGCAACGCCATGGGCGGCCGGGTCAAGTACGCCATCTGCGGCGGCTCCCCCCTCGGCCGCCGCCTGGCCGCCTTCTACGCCGGTGCCGGCATCGAGATCTTCGAGGGCTACGGCCTCACCGAGACCACCGCCGCGGCCACCGTCACGCCGCCGCTCAAGCCGCGCCTGGGCACGGTCGGCTGGCCGCTGCCCGGCACCCGCATCCGCATCGCCGCCGACGGCGAGATCCTGGTCGCCGGCGAGCAGGTCCTGCACGGCTACTGGGACCCGCAGGCCGGGGGCGTCGTCCAGGCCGCCCCCGACGGCTGGTTCGCCACCGGAGACATCGGCAGCCTGGACGACGAGGGCTATCTGACCATCACCGGCCGCAAGAAGGAGCTGCTGATCACCGCGGGCGGCAAGAGCGTCGCCCCGGCGCCGCTGGAGAACTGGCTGCGCTCCCACCCCCTGATCTCCCAGTGCATCGTCCTGGGCGACCGCCGCCCCTACGTCTCCGCCCTGTTCACCCTCGACCCCGACGGCGTCACCCACTGGCGCCGGATGAACGGCAAGCACCCCGTGCCGCCGGAGCTGCTGACCGACGACGAGGAGGTCCACGCGGTGCTCCAGCGCGCGGTCGACGAGGCCAACAAGCTGGTCTCCCGTCCGGAGTCCATCCGCCGCTTCGCCGTCCTGCCGAGGGACTTCACCGAGTGGGAGGGCCACCTGACCCCCTCCATGAAGCTCCGGCGCGAGGTGATCATGCGGGACTTCGCGGGGGCGGTGGAGGCCCTGTACGAGGGGTAGGGCCCGCCCGGCGGGCCCTACCCCTCGTAGGGCCCGCCCGGCGGGTGCTCAGCGGCGGGCGATCAGGCAGGCCTGCGGTACCTGGGCGACGGTGGTCTCCTCGGTGATCCGCACCGTCCGGGACAGCACGGTGAACCCGGCCTGCTCCAGCAGCTCCGCCATCGGTTCCGGCCGCCGCCGTTCGAAGTCCAGGGCCACCGGGTGCCCCCACGGGCGGTCGTGGTGGCGGGGCTCGTCACCGACCTGGAAGCCCAGCAGCAGGTGCCCGCCCGGGGCCAGTACGCGCCGCACCTCCCCAAAGAGGTCCGGCAGCCGCTCCCAGGGCGTGTGGATCGACGAGTACCAGGAGACCGCCCCCGCGAGGGCGCCGTCCGGCAGTTCGAGGTCAAGCATGGACCCCTGCTCGAACCGCAGCCCCGGGTTCTCGCGGCGCGCGATCGCGAGCATCGAGGAGGACAGGTCGAGGCCGAAGACCCGCAGGCCCAGCGTGGCCAGGTGCGCGGTGACCAGGCCGGGCCCGCAGCCGAGGTCGGCCACCTGCCCCTGCGGTCCCACCAGCTCGGCGAAGGCGCCCATCAGCGCCCGGTCCAGTGGGGCGTCGTCGAGCACGGTGCGGAAACGGACGTGGTAGTCCTCGGCGACGGCGTCGTAGAAGGCCCTGGTGGTGGCCACGAAGGCGGGGTCGGTGCGGGTGTCGTCGGTACGCGGCGCGTCAGTCATGGCGGGACCCTAGTGGCAGCCACCGACAGCCGGGCCGGACGGGATGTGCGCGGAGGTTTCTCGAAAGGCAGGAGCCCCGTCGCCGAAACCGGCGCGGGGCTCCTTGGGTACTGCTGTCAATCAGACAGGAGTGACATTCTCCGCCTGCGGACCCTTGGGGCCCTGCGTGACGTCGAAGGACACCTGCTGGTTCTCCTCGAGGGAACGGAATCCCTGAGCGTTGATCGCGGAGTAGTGGACGAAGACGTCCGGGCCGCCGCCTTCCTGGGCGATGAAACCAAAGCCCTTTTCGGCGTTGAACCACTTCACGGTTCCGGTAGCCATAAGCCCTCCTTGGGCCCAAAGGGTTGCCCTGCTCCAGAACCAGCAAGTGTGAAGACTTTGAATGCCGCACAACTGCATACGTCTGAGAACGACGAGAGCCCGCGGTCACATGCTCCGCAGGCTCTGTACTGCAAGGGAAACCAAACTGCAACTTGCTGTGAGCCTAGCACGCAGGCCCCCGAGCGCAACAGAGGTCAAGATCACTTCACCCGGACGTTTGAACACCTGCGCCGTTCGGCTGACGCCGGGGGTCGGCGACGGGCGGACCCCGGGGGAGGGCTAGCCTCGCGATGTGGACAATTCTCGCACCCGGCCGCGCGTCGGCCACATCCAGTTCCTGAACTGCCTGCCCCTGTACTGGGGGCTCGCGAGAACAGGCACGCTCCTCGACTTCGAGCTGACGAAGGACACCCCGGAGAAGCTCAGCGAGCAGTTGGTGCGCGGCGATCTCGACATCGGTCCCGTCACCCTGGTCGAATTCCTCAAGAACGCCGACGACCTCGTCGCCTTCCCCGACATCGCCGTCGGCTGCGACGGCCCCGTGATGTCGTGCGTGATCGTCTCCCAGGTCCCGCTGGACCGCCTGGACGGCGCCCGGGTCGCCCTCGGGTCGACCTCGCGCACCTCCGTACGCCTCGCCCAGCTCCTCCTGGCGGAACGCTTCGGCGTCCAGCCGGACTACTACACCTGCCCGCCGGACCTGAGCCTGATGATGCAGGAGGCCGACGCGGCCGTCCTGATCGGGGACGCGGCCCTGCGCGCCAACATGATCGACGGCCCGCGCTACGGCCTCGACGTGCACGACCTGGGCGCCCTGTGGAAGGAGTGGACGGGCCTGCCGTTCGTCTTCGCGGTCTGGGCGGCCCGGCGCGACTACGCGGAGCGCGAGCCGGTCATCACCCGCAAGGTGCACGAGGCCTTCCTCGCCTCCCGCAACCTCTCCCTGGAGGAGGTGGAGAAGGTCGCCGAGCAGGCCGCCCGCTGGGAGGCCTTCGACGAGGAGACCCTCGCGAAGTACTTCACCACCCTGGACTTCCGCTTCGGCGCCCCGCAGCTGGAGGCGGTCACCGAGTTCGCCCGCCGGGTCGGACCGACCACCGGCTTCCCGGCGGACGTGAAGGTGGAGCTGCTGCGGCCCTGATCCGCAGCCGGGCCCCTCGCCCCTGGGGCCTTCCGCGGGCGGCCCACTACCCTGCTGGCAGGTACCGGCGTACGGGGGAGGGGTGGACGCCATGCGGCCGCTCGAAGTCGACGAACCCACCGTGGTGGGCCCCTACCGGCTGCTCGGCCGGCTGGGCTCCGGCGGCATGGGCCGGGTCTACCTGGGCCGCAGCGCCGGGGGCCGCACGGTCGCGGTGAAGATCGTGCACCCGCACTTCGCGCTGGACGAGGAGTTCCGGGCCCGGTTCCGGCGCGAGGTGGCCGCCGCACGCCGGGTCGGCGGCGCCTGGACCGCGCCCGTCCTGGACGCGGACCCCGAGGCGCGCGTGCCGTGGGTCGCCACGGCGTACGCGGCCGGTCCGTCCCTGACGGCGGCCGTGGCCGACGGCGGCCCGCTGCCCGTCCACTCGGTACGGGCACTGGGAGCGGGCCTCGGCGAGGCGCTGGCCGCGGTGCACGAGCTGGGCCTCGTCCACCGTGACGTGAAGCCGTCCAACGTCCTCCTCACCCTCGACGGCCCCCTCCTGATCGACTTCGGCATCGCCCGCGCCACGGACGGCACCGCCTCCCTGACCTCGACGGGCGTGTCCATCGGCTCGCCCGGCTACATGTCCCCCGAGCAGATCCTCGGCAAGGCCGTGACCGGCGCGGCGGACGTCTTCTCACTGGGCGCCGTGCTGGCGTACGCGACGACGGGGCTGCCGCCCTTCCCCGGGGACTCCTCGGCCGCACTGCTCTACAAGGTCGTCCACGAGGAGCCGCGGCTCGACGGCCTGGACGCTGGGCTGCGCGAGCTGGTCGCCTCCTGCCTCGCCAAGGACCCTGCCGCCCGTCCGGCCCCCGGCGAGGTGGCCCGGCGCCTGGCTCCCGAGGGCGCGGCCCGCCTGGTGACCGGGGGCTGGCTGCCGGGGGCGCTGGTGGAGCGGGTCAGCCGGAGCGCCGTACAGCTGCTGAACCTGGAGGCGGCGGAGCCGGGGCCGGGGGCGTCCGCCGGGGAGGCGTCGGGACCGGTGGGATTCAGCCGGCCGTCCGTCACGGCGGGCGGGGCGGATGCCTCGCCGGGGCCGGAGGGTGGGGCGGCGCCCGCAGCCTCCGGTGTCTTCGGCCCGCCGCCGGTGATGCCGGTGCCTACGGCGTCCTCGTCGCCGCCGTCACCGCCGCCGTATCCCTCCTCCTCGTCCCCCTCTTCGTCCGTCCCCGGTCCGCGGGACTCCGAGCAGCCGGGCGGCGATGCGGACGCCGGGCCGGGCGCCGGGCACCCGTCCGGCAGGCTCGCGCTCTCCGTCGCGGCGACCTCGACGCAGGGCGCCCAGGGGCGCGGCCGGCGGATCAGCTGCACCGTGGCGCTGGCGGTGGCGGGAGCGCTGGCGGCGGTGACGGTGGGGTCGGTGTTCGTCCTGGACCTGCTGCCGGGCTCGGGCAACGACGCGAACAACGCCGGAGGCAGCGACGCCTCCCACGAACCCCCCGCCGCCACCCCCGGCGGGCTGCCCGCACGCTACTTCGGCACCTGGGAGGGGCAGGCCGCCGCCCTGGACGGCAAGCTGCCGCTGGGCACCTTCCGGATCACCATCAAGCAGGCGCGGGCCGGCCAGGAGCTGGGCAGGCTCCGCCAGACCGACGCACTGGGCGGCGTCTGCGTCGACGTGATCACCCTCAAGAAGGTGACGGAGAAGCAGATCGTCGCCGGGTCCGTCGGCGCCGAGGGCAACCACGACGGCTGCAACCCCGCGCCCACCACCGTCACCTTCACCCCGGTCGGCGACGACCTGGACTACGCGTCGAGGAGCGAGGAGTCGGGACGGGCGAAGGCGCGGCTGTCGAAGACCGGGTAGCGAGAGGTCGGGACGGGCGAAGGCGCGGCTGTCGAAGACCGGGTAGCGGGGGCGGCAGGAGGCGAGGAACGCGGCGGGGACCCCGCCTCCCACCGGCTCAGCCCGGTACCACGACCGTGCGCAGCTCCCCGTCGCCGAGGTGCAGCATGCCCTTGCCCGGCGTGACCTGGCCGCCGACCATCTGGCGCGAGACGCGCAGCCCGATGAGGTCGCCGCTGGAGGACTCCTGCGGGGAGAGCAGGATGCCGCGGCGGGCCTTCTTGGCGTCGACCTGCCAGCCGGAGAAGCCGCTGCACACGTCCTCCTCGTCACCGGCGATGACGAGGGCCAGGCCGCGTTCGGCACCCCGGGAGACGATCTTCTTCATCTGGCTCTCGGCGTCGCAGTCCTCAAGGATCTCGCCGTCGTCGACGAGGACGGCGATGGGCTCCTCCGGGCTCGCCCCGTCGATCAGCTCCTCGAACTTGTCCTCGTCGATGTCGTCCCCGGTGAAGACCTTCAGCACGCCCTCCGCGCCCTCCAGTTGACGCACCGGCGACTGGCGGGGCGCCGCCACCACCAGTCGGGTGCCCTGGGCGAGGAGTGACTGGGCGACGTTCATCAGCACCGTGGAGCGGCCCGACTTGGCCGGTCCCGCGATGACGAAGGACGGCACGCCGTCGGCGAGGTCGGGGCCGAAGCCGACGATCTCGTCGCCGCCGATGCCGATCAGCGCCCACAGCTTGGAGCGGGACGCCTCCGGGTCGCGCATCTCCCAGGCCTCGGGGAAGGAGATCCGGCTGGGCAGGCTGTCGACGCGGAACGGGCGCCGGGCGCGCGGCACGTCGGCGTCGCGCGCGGCGGCGGCCTCGCCGATCGCGGAGATCGCCGCCGCCTGGCCCTGGCCGGTGGTGTCCTCGGAGAGCAGGGCGAACTGCGTCTCCGTTCCGGACTCGTTGCGGAAGGCGCGGCCCGGCGGGATCTCCTCCGGGACCTTGCGGGTCGGGATGCCGAGCGAGGCGAAGTCGCTGCGGTCGGCCAGGCGCAGGCCGTACTTGTCCTCCGTGAGGGTCGCGATACGGCCCACGAGCAGCGTGCGGTCACCGGTCAGGACCAGGTGGATGCCGACGCTGGCGCCCTCGCGCATCATCGTCTGCAACTCGTCGGTCAGCGACCCGTGGTCGACCTCGCCGAGGGTGGGCACCCAGCCCTCCCAGCGGTCCAGGAGCACGACGATGTGCGGCAGCCGCTCGTCCTCCGCCACCGAGGCACGCTGTTCGCCGATGTCCGCGAACCCGGCGTCGGCCAGCAGGTCCTGACGGCGCGACAGCTCGCCCTTGAGCCGGTTGACCAGCCGTACCACCCGCTCGGTCTGGTTGCGGCCCACGACCGCGCCGCAGTGCGGCAGCCGGGTCAGGGCGTTGAGGGCACCGTTGCCGCAGTCGATGCCGTACAGGTGGACGTCGGCGGTGGAGTGGGTGCGGGCCAGCGACCCCGCGATGGTGCGCAGCACCTGGGAGCGGCCGCTGCGCGGCGCACCGCCGATCATCAGGTGCCCGAAGCTCGCGAAGTCCACGACGACCGGGCGGCGGGCCTGGTCGGACGGCAGGTCCTCGATGCCGTACGGGGCAGGCGGCAGCTTGCCCGGTACGGCGCCGGCGAGCGCCGGGACCTCGATCTCGTCCAGCAGCAGCTTCTCGTCCAGCGCCGGCAGCCAGGGGCTGTGCTGGGCGGGGATGCCCATCGACCGGTTGGCCTCGCGCACCGCGTCCACCAGCACCTTGAGGTCGGTGATCTCGTCGTCCTCGCGGGACTCGGTCTTCGGCTTGGTCAGCGCCGCCCGGCCCAGGTCCTCCCAGCCCAGCGGCCCGACCCAGGGCGCGAGCGCGGCGGGGTCGGCGGCGCCGGGCCGACGGCCACCCACGCGCCCCGACTGGAAGGGGACCAGGGAGGAGTGGCCGAGGCGCACGTAGGCGCGGCCCGGGGTGTTCTTGGAGATGTGCCCGGCCTCCGGCGAGTCGATGACGTCCGACGACTCGCCGCCGTCGGTCACGCGCAGCGCGATCCGGAGGTTGGTGTTGGCGCGGATCTCGGGGGAGACCACACCGCTGGGCCGCTGGGTGGCGAGCAGCAGGTGGATGCCGAGCGAACGCCCTCGCTGGGCGATGTTGACGAGCCCGGTCACGAAGTCGGGCAGGTCCCGCACCATGGAGGCGAACTCGTCGATGACGATGAGCAGCCGGGGCACCGGAGCGTGCGAGGGGTCGCGCCTGACGAGGTCCTGGTAGTCCTCGATGTCCTTGGCGTCGGCGGCGGCGAGGATGTGCTCGCGCCGCTTCAGCTCGGCGCCCAGGGACTCCAGCGCCCGCTCGACCAGGTGCGCGTCGAGGTCGGTCACCATGCCGACGGTGTGCGGCAGCTTCACGCAGTCCTTGAACGCGGAGCCGCCCTTGTAGTCGACGAGCACGAAGGTCATGTTCTCGGGCGTGTTCGCGACGGCGAGGGCCGCCACGATGGTCTGCAGCAGCTCCGACTTGCCGGAACCGGTGGTACCGGCGATGAGGCCGTGCGGGCCGTCCTTGCGCATGTCGATGCCGAACGGTCCGTCGTACGACTCTCCGATGACGGCCATCGTCGACTGGCCGCCCATCCGCCACCGCGCGCCGATCGCGTCGGCCGTCGGCGGTTCCAGCTGGAGCACGTCCAGCAGCCGGCTGGCGCCGGGCAGCGCGGAGTCCTCGGTCTCGCCGCTGATGTCGCGCAGCGCGGACAGCGACCGCGCCAGCCGCAGGCACCAGGCGGGCGTGACGAAGTCGGGCCGTACGTCGGTGATCCGCTCGACCCCCGCCTCCTCGACCCGCAGCCGCAGCTTCTCGGTACGGGCCCGCTGCTCGGGCTCGGCGGGGGAGTCGGTGTGCCACGCCTGGAAGGACGGAAAGCCCCCCGCGACCTGCCGCGCGGGCTGCGGCTGCTCGTCCCGCCCCTGCCGCCCGCTCTCCTCGGCCTTGGGCTCGGCGACGACGAACGCCTGGCACTCGCCCGGCAGGAACCGCTCCTCGGAGTCGAGGCAGACGGCGAACATGGACACGGCCGGCCCCTCGCGCAACAGCCGTACGACTCCGGGCAGCGACCGCAGCCGCCGCGAACCGTCCCACACGACCACGATGTCCGGGTCGGCGAAGCTGGTCCCCTGCGCGCCGCCGCCCTTCTGTTCGGCGGCCTTCTTGCGGGCGTCGAGGATCTGCGTCAGCTCGCCGATGCGGGCGCCGACGGTCTCGGCGTCGGTGCCGATGAGGACGTTGACGTCCTGACCGCCGGCGGGCCGCGCGTGCGGCAGCCAGCGCACCCAGTCCCAGTCACTCTGCGCGGAGTTCTCGCTCAGTACGTAGAACTGCACGTCCATCGGACTGTGCAGCGCGGCGGTCTGCGCGACGGCCCACCGCCCCAGCGACCGCGCCGAGTCCCCGGGCCCCGCGATGCCGACGACCCCGAGGCCGCGCAGCGACAGCGCGACGGGCGCGTCCTCGATCTTCCAGGTGACCTGGCGCCGGTGGTCGTCCTGCTCCGGGTCGTCGAGCACCACCTCGGAGGGCAGCCGCCCGGTCCCCACCCGCAGCAGCAGGTGATCACGGTCGGTACGCCGCCGCTCCCACAGCCGCGTCCGCGGGCCGGTCCCGATGGACAGGACGACCGCCGGGTCGGGAATGGCCTGCCGCCGGTCGTCCCGCTCGGCGACCAGCGCGTCCTGCGCGTCCTTCTCGATCCGGGCCTTCTGCTCCTCGTACTCCTTGACCTGCTTGGCATGGGACTTGCGCCCGTGCTTCTTGTCGTTGAAGTAGTTGGCGAACAGCAGGATCGGGCTGAGCCCCGCCATGATCAGGTAGTACCAGCGCCCGAACACCGCCACGGCGACCACCGCGCCGACGAGCGGCGTCAACGCCATCAGCCAGGGCAGCGGCCGGGCCTCGTACTCGCGCGGCGGCGAGGGCAGCCGGAAGGTGGTCTGCCGCTCGGCCGGACGCAGCCGCGGCGGCCGGTTGTAGTCCAGTCCCACCCCGTCCTCGGACCACTTGAGCGCGGCGTTGGGCGGCGCGTACCGGGCCAGCTCGAACAGCGAGTTGCCGACCGCTATCTGCCCCCCGAGCGGCCAGTCGTCCCCGTCCCGGTCCTTGACGGGCTCCCCGTCGAGGGTGACGCCCTCCTTGTCCCCGTGCACGGCGACCTTGCAGGTCCCGTCGGTGGCGACGGAGAGGGTGAGGGCACGGGCGCCGACCTCGGGGTCCTCGATGCGGACGTACGCGGCGGGACCGCTGCCGATGTCGTACTTCCCCACCCCGAGCCGGTGCACGAACCCGGCCCCCGGCCCGCCGACGACCCGCAACTCCACCAGCCCGGTGGGCTCCCCGGGCAGACACCCGGACGGATCCTGCAGACTGACGACCGCGCCCTCGCGCAACGGCGACCCGACGACCGTGGCGGACGGATCGACAGCGTACCCGTCGACGTAGACGAGCGGCGCCCCGCCGGCACCCGCCTGGCCTTGGTGCCTGATCGGAATGACCTGCGCGCCCGCGACCCCGACCTGCTTGGCCAGTTCCTCGGCGATGTCTCCGACGGTGGACTCGGGATCCGCGTCGAGCACGACGTCGGCGGAGCCCCCGCCGTACGGATCGACGACGGTCAGAGTCAGTCGCACGCTTGTCCTCCCCAGGCGAGCCCCTGCGGCCGCTTCCACACCACGGCGCACGGTCCAGGCGACGATATCCGCTGCGTGTCGCGGTCCGGCAACAGGGCGGTGACCGGACGTTCCCGTTGGCAACGCAGGGATGTGACACCAGTGGCCTCCCCCGTAAGCTGCTGCCTCAAGAGCGGACGATCACACCGGTCGTGACATACGACCGGTCTGACCGGTGCGCCGGTTGGATCCGCAAACGAGGAGCCACGGGGGTTGGCCCTGCGGCGTTGTGAGAGGAAGCGGCTTCATGCCCAAAGACCTTGACATCACATATCAGGACATGCGGGATGCCGCCAAGCATGTCGTGAAGGAGAAGGAAAAGCTCCAGGAGAAGCTCGACGGCCTCCGCAAGTACATCGCGAACCTGGTCGAGTCGGGCTACGTCACGAAGTCCTCCTCCAAGGCCTTCGACGACAACTTCGACGAGTTCACCCGCGGCGCCAAGGACACCCTCGACGGCCTCGACGGCATGGGCGACTACCTCACCATGGCGGCCGACAAGTTCGAGCAGATCGACGATGAGCTGGCGAAGCAGGCGCGGAGCAAGTGACTCCTTGCCGATAGGCATGCGTGTTGTCGCTCGGAGCGGCCCTCGGAACCTTGTCCGGGGGCCGTTCTTCGCGACGTATCGCCTTCTGCCGAGAGCGAGACGCGTAAGCGGCTCGGGCCCTCAAGACTGGCGGTGCGAAGCGCTCCTCCGGACTGGCTCGTCGGCCGAGGCTTCGGCAGGGTCGACGAAGGAGACCGTCTGAAGGATGGCTTCCAGCATGTCGCAAAACTGTGGCCATTGGTCCACATAGGCAGTGAGCAGCGTGAAGACAGCTGTGAAAGGGCCCGTGGGGAATGGGACGTGGACCTGGATCTGAGCAGTGACAACCTCCTCTGCTTCTCCGTCGACGGTCACTTCTGGCTTGATCCGGTACTGGCGCCAGGTGATACAGGCCGCTGCCGGGCCGCACGGAAGGTCGAGCCAGCGGACGTCGTTGAACGGATCCTTCGACAACGTGGCAACGATGCCGTGGGTCACTACGTCGGTGTCGGCTTCCCCATGGTCCGTGGGAACCGCTGCGAGAGTGAAGGCACACTGGGCGGCGCCTTCGGCCGGCTCCCGCCGGGTTTCCTCTCCGTCCTGCGCGAGTTCCTCCCCCGCCGTGGAGAACAGGCCCAGTGCGGCGTAAGAGACACCGGTGTCCGCCAGTAGCTCCGCCAAAGCCGCATAGTACGGCGCCGACGGGCCCCATATGCTCTCGTCTCCTCGAGAGTAGAGGTTCCGCACGAACGCGTCTGCCTGCGCGGCCCGGTCTTCTGAACGCTCGGCCAGTGGCAGTGCGAAGAAGCCCTCAGGTGTGAGGAACCAGAGCGGTGGAGGTTCGGAAGGTGTTACCGGAACGGCGTTTTCATAAGTCGATGTCATTGAGCTGCCTGGGCCCGTTCTGAGAAAGTCTTGACGTCCTGGGTCAGAAGTCGCCGGGAAGGAAGTTGTCGATCTCGATTCGTTCCCCGTCCGCACCCATGGTGATAGTCGTCTCAGAGGCGCCGAAATCAGAGGTGGTTCGGCTGGGAAGGAGGATCTCGACACGAAGACGACCGGTTGGATTGCGAGTGATGTTGGGCGCCACTGAGTCCGGCATCCCTACTTCCTCTGCGAAAGCCAGGACAGTCTCCTGCTGTTTCGGGGAAAGTGAGCTGAGCGGGATCAGTTCACGGGGCGGGGCCAGGTAGCGCATGAGCTTGTGGCGCCGGAACGATCCGAGCCTGCACCACGAGCCGTCCACGAAGGTGATGGTGAAATCTTCGCCGTTCTTGAAGTTCTTGGGCACGACACTGGCGACTTCGGTGAGCGGGCACTGCCAGATCATCTCGTCGTCCAGACGTTCCGGCTCCTTCCTGTGGACAGGAAGGAGGACGACGACCAACCTGCGGTCGGTGACGATCAGATGGGTGAGCGCGCGCTTCCTGTCCATCCGGCCGGGGTCCAGTTGCCATGGCAGGGTGCGGGCGAGGGTCGATGGTGAAGCCCACATGACCGGAAAGTCATCGACCTCGTCGGCAGGATCGTCAGGGGTGTCCGAGCCGTCCTTGGCGGGTGCGACGCTGCTGCCACTGACGTTGCCGCCTGCCGCGCTGAGCAGGGCCATCACCGCCACACCCGCGACTTTGGCCACGCCCTTCAGCGTCTTCTGGGCGGCCTCGCCACCCGCCGAACGTACGGCGAAAGCCGGGCCCTCCGGCCAGCCTGCCAGTTCATGCTGAATGTCGGTGCGCTCAGTGTCCCGGAACCAGCGCATGCCCTTGACCTGTGGGGCGGTTCCTGTCGCGAAGGCCACGGGAGAACGCGCTACCAGCGTCTCTCCTGGATCAGGCTGCCACATGTTCACCGCAGTGTGCCCTCGCTCACGGGTTCCCTTGCCTTCACTGTCAATCACCGGACACTGCTTGGCCGATGTGCGTCGCGATCTTCGGCGCGATTTTCAGGCTGCCGTCGATCGCCCTGCCGACACCGCTCAGCGGATCCAGGTTGCCCTTGAAGAGGGTGTTGATCCCCTTCGTGCCCAACCACTGTCCCTCGTGGTAACCCGCGCTCACAAGGCCCCCCATACGTGACGCCAGCCCGCTGCCGGCGTGCGAGACCTCATAGACGAAGTCTGACGTGCCGCCGATTTTCACGAGGCCCGCCTTGCCGAGTCCGCCTGAGAGATCCCTGGACGCCTTGCCGAACGACATCAGAATCCGGGACTTTCCGATATCCGTGTACTGGAAGCCCCGCCCGAGCAGGCCGACCTTGGCCTGGGCCGCGGCCCTGGCCACGTCTGCGGTCTCCCCAGCCACCTTGATGCCCTTGCTGAACATGCCGATTCCCGGCATCAGACCGAGGGCGTCGAGCCCCAAGGTCCCCCAACTCACGTCCGCGCCCGCCGCCATGGCGACGCCGTGAGTTGCCAGCGTGAGCCCGCTGCCGATGAGAGCCGCCGTGCCGAAGATGGCCGCGAGGGGCGGGAACGGGAGCGTGACGATGGCGAGAAGGCCCAGGACCGCCGTGATATCGCTCAGCACGTCGCCGATCGCCTTGATCAGGTCCGCGTGTTCCTTCAGCCAGTCGCCGGTCGCGTCCCAGGCGTCGGCGATGCCCTTGCCGAGCTTGTCCCAGAAGCCGGGCTCGTTGGGGGCGATGTCGGCGGCCTTGTCCAGCTCCTTGCCGATGTTGCGGGCCGCTTCCCTGAAACGTTCCTCCAGGTCGTGGACCTTCTGGATGACTCCGTCGACCGCGCTGGACGCCTCGCCGAGTTCCTTGCTGCCCTTCCCGTCGGCCTTGGCCTCGGCGTCGGCCCTCGCGTCGAGTTTGTCACCGGCCGACTTCTCCAGCCGGTTCGCCTCGTCCTGGAACTCCTTCAGCTCGTTGGACCAGCGGTGCAACGCGCGCGAGGCCTTGTCGAAGGACTCGAAGCTCTTGCGTATGAGCGGGGTGACGTCCTCGCCTATGTACTCGGTGAACGCGATCGCGGTCTTGCCCTTCCAGGCGCCGCATTCGATGCGCTCGAGTTCTCTCACCGCGGTGCCCAGGTCACTGGCCAGACCGCCGAGCTTCTTGGCGAGGTCGCGGGTGTCCTCGACATCTCCGGGGGTCGGGTCCCAGCCTATGTTCGGGAACGCTGGACGCGTACCGGCCACGTCTACTTCCCCTTCTTGGCCTTGGCGGCTTTGAGGGACTCGGCCAGCTCCAGGTCGAGGTCGCTGAACGTGTCTCCGATGTGGTTGATCATCTTCACGGCGCCCTGCGTGTGCTTGCCCAGCTGCTTGATCCCGTAGCCCCACTCGTCCGCGAAGTCCTGGACGTCGTCGATGAGTTTCGGCTCGCCGACGGCCGAGGCGTCGGCGCCGCGCAACGTCCGGCGCGTGGCTTCCATGCGGTCACTGATGGTGGAGAACGTCTCCTTCAGGTGCTGGAAGATGGTGTCGTCGAGTGTCAGGTCGCTCATGCGGCGTTCGGATCCCTCCGGGCGTTGGGGTCAAGCTCACTGACGGTATCGACCAGTGGCCCGATTTCACCAGCGCGAACTGGTCAAGTGTTGCCGGGCGGCGGCCCCGTGGCGCGGTCGAGGAGATCCTGGGCCTGTGGGGACGGCCAGAACGCCAGGAACGTCGTGCGTCAGGATGCGTGAGGTCGGCGCAGTGTGTGCATGTGCAGGGCGCTTCGAGGGTCCTCCGTCTCCACACGCAGCCAGGAGCCGTCCTGGAAGCGGATCAGGAGCGTCTGCGTCGCGAACTCACCGGAGAATGGGTCGATCAGGTACGCCTCGGCCGCCGAGAGCCGCGCGACGACCCGCATGCTCTTCTCGCGTCCCACGCTGACGCGCCGCGGGGGAGCCGCCAGCACGAGCTCTTCGGGCGTCACCAGCAGTAGCCGCTGGTGGTGCGGTGAGTGGTCGTACCAGCGGAGCAGGAACCGCCCTGCACTGCCGTGCCAGTTCCCGTCGAAGACCTGGTCGAAGCCACGCTGGACGATGATGGCGTCCCGGCGCCTTTCGTCCTCGCCCTTGGCCCGCAGCCGCCCCTTCTCCTCCTTGGTCGCGAGCGTCCGCTTGAGCGCTTCTTCCGCATTGGACAAGAGGGCCAACAGCATGACAAGGGGCGCGAACAGCACGGCGAGTGCCGCCCCGACCATGCCCAGCGGCCGCAGCTTTCCGGGGCGGAGCCGGGGGTTGCCCGCAGCGTCGAGCACGTCCGCCGGCGGTTGCGGGATCTTGTCGATCGTGCACCACGCGCAAGCGTCGGCGTGCACGCCCAGGCGGTCCGCCATTGCACGCTGCTCGCGTCTGGACGTCACGGCTGGTCTCCTCGGCTCCATGTGGCGACGTATCCACTCTCACGAGAGCGTATCCGCCCCTCTCGGGCCGGAGCAGAGCGGAAGTAGTACGGCTGAAGAGGCCACGGCGCCGAGGAAGCGGCGCCGTGCGGGGGCAGCAGCACCTGGTGAGGAGGGGGACGGGCGGTTTGTCCTGGCTTCGCCACGTCATGGGCCGGGCCCCGGGGCTCTGGACGACGCGTCAAGTGATCGAGCCGTGGGAAACGGATGAGAGGCGTCTCGTGTTCCGTCTCCGCCGGGCGAGGCGCCTCGCCCGGCCTCCCACGGCTCTAGGCGAGTGAAGGATTCGGAGGCCAGTCGACCCCGGAGTCGCGGAGTACGCGACTGTACTTGGTGTACCGCCGCCGTGCGATGACGAGGCCCGTCAGCCACAGTGCGGCGAAGAACAGCCAGATGCCGCCGCACACGAGCAGTGACTGAGAACTGAAGCCGGTCTGGGACAGGGGAATGAGCATGACGGCCAGCAGGACCAGGAGGGCGGTCAGTCCTCGCCGCCGGTGGGTGCTGCTGTAGTCGACCATGATGCGGGCGTGCAGGAGATCGACGTCCTGCCGTACCTCGGCCAGCGGCCGCAAGCGGCTGCCTCCGGGCCGCATGCCGGGCAGTTGTCCGCCCTCCGTCGCCGCGGGGTAGTGCTGTCCACTCCGAGCCGCCCGCTGCGCCGCGTCCGGCAGCCGGCGGAAGGCGAAGTACGGGTTGGGGCTTCCCTTCGGGGAGAGCGGGGACAGCCCCTCGTACCGGTACCCGTACTGCTCGGCCACGTAGGCGAAGGCGGCGAACTTGCGCCACGACCGCTGTAGGTTGCGGGCGTCATGCCGCTCGGCGCCCTGCGAGCCGTCCCGCAGCAGTGCTCTGAGCTGGGGCTGCAGGAACATCGGACCAACCTCCTGAGACCGGGTCGTAGCACGACGCCGGGGCGCCGTTACCGTGTGATCGGCGAGATGGTGCAACCACTCGCCCCACGGATAGCTTCCTATCACTGGGTCAGGCAAGCTCCCCGCGGTGGGAGGCGTCCGACACACAGACACACACAGGGGGACAGAGTGGGTTCGTCCAAGTACCCCAATCTGGGGTTCGACCCGGCTCCGGGAGACCTGGAGACGGTGCGGTTGATGGTGAGCGCGATCGGCCGCGTCAGTCGCGAGAGCGGCACGGCGCACACGCAGCTCAGCAAGATCGGCACCTCGGACGGCATCTGGACGGGCAAGGCAGCGGACGCGTTCGCGAAGTCCGTCGACAAGATCCCGCCCTACCTGGAGAAGGCCCTCGATTCGGTCGCCTCAGCCCACCGGGCGTTGTCCAACTGGGAGACCAGCCTGGACGGGTTCCAGGCGCGGGCTCGTGCCTTGGAGGAAGAGGCGGCGGCCGCGGCCAGGAAAGTGAGTACGGCCAAGGGCACCCTGGACGGTCTGCCCGACGACACGTCCCAGTTGACGGACAAGGAGAAGAAGGAGCACGACAAGGACAAGGAGAGCAAGAAGGCGGCCTACGACTCGGCGAACGGTGAGCTGGAAGCCGTGCGGGGCCGGGCTCGTACCCTGCACGCCGAGTACGTCACGGCGGCGGACACGACGGCGCGTACGGTCAAGCAGGCAGCGGACGACGCTCCGCCCGAGCCCGGCTGGTTCGACGACCTCGTGGACGGCTTCACCGAGTTCTTGTCCGACGCGTGGAACGTCCTCAGCGACCCCAACTTCTGGAAGCTTGTCGGCGACATCCTCGCCGACATCGCCATGGTCATCGGCGTTGTGTGCCTTGTCGCCCTGATGCTGGGCACCGGTGTGGGCGCGCTTGGGCTCATCGGATTCATCGTCGGTGTCGGCGCGCTGGCCGCCCACGGTGCCGCCATGGCCGGTGGCGCGGAGGGTGTCACGTGGCAGACCTTGGCCTGGGACGCGCTCGGCGTGGTCGCCGGCGGCGCCTCTCTCGGCGGGGCGAAGTTGGCTCAGGCCGGACGGGCGCTGGTGCAGTCCGGTCGCTCCCTGCGTGCCTCGCAGGGTCTCATGGCGACGCTCGGCAGGATCGGTCCCGGCGGGTGGGGCAACATTGCGAAGATTCCCAGCGGCATGGCGAACTCGATGCGCGGCTTCGCCACGGCGGGCAAGGGGTGGGTGCACGTCGCCACGGGCAAGACCCTCGACGTCGTCGGCACGGTGACCGGCGCCGGCTTCGCGTTCGGCTCCAACACCAACGAAGGCCGGTGGCTGGACGGCGACTGGAACATCTCCGACATACCCGTCGTCGGTCCAGGAGCCGGCTTCGTCGACTACGAGGCGCCGGACAACAAGCCGAAGACGATGGCCCCCGGCCCACTGGGCCCCCGATTCGACAGCACCACCACACTCACCTCTGCCGGTGAAAGCTTCACCAAGGGCCTCCGGCCCGGCAACTTCGGAACCGCCGCATGAGCCGTTCACCGATCGACGCGGCCGCTGCCCGCCAGATCCCCTACGCGTTCCAGTACACGGTGCCCGACGAATTCGTGCGGCTGCCCGACCCCACGGCCGTCGAGGGATGGGACGAGGCACTCAAACGACTCGTCCCGGACGCCGACGACGAGCAGTTGGCCTCGGCCACGGAGCAAATGAGGACCATGCTCCCCGGACTCTCCGCGGGCGGGGAGGACACCGTCGACCTGACGGCGATGTGTCTGGGCACCGAGGACGTCGCGGGCGAGGAACGGCTTTCCATGGGACTGCTCGCCGTGACCGTGAAGGCAAGCGGGCACCACGATCGGCTGCTGACAGCCGAAGGCGTCTACCGGGCGAAGCACCACAGGTTCTTCGCTGACGAAAACGACCTGCAAGAGCTCGACTTCGCCCTGGGCAAGGGCGTGCAGGGACGACAGGACATGCTCCTGGCGGTGAAACTACCCTCAGGTCCGGCCGTGATGTCCGCCTCGCTCCGCCTGCTCACTCTGCCCGCGAGCTTCGTCGCCGAGAGCGGGGTCGTGGACGCGGCCGACACCGGCGAGGCCATACGCCCGACCCTGCCGGTGGCCTCGCTCCAACTCGTCGTCCCCGCGCCACGTGACTACTGCGTCTACGTGACGATCTCCACGCCGTCGGTGTTCCTGCTCGACTCCTACTGCGGGCGCCTGGCGCAGATCGGCCGGACCTTCACCTTCGACGTGGAAGACCGCAACCGCTGAAGTGACCGGTGGAGGGCGTATCAGGCTACTTCTTGCCTTCGCGCTGCTTCTTCTTCAGCTCGTCGTACAGTTTCTGGTCGAGCTTGGTGAACTCCTCCGAGGACTTCTTGGCGAATTTGGAAACGCCTTTGGTCAGCTTGGACAGCTGACCGAAGCCGTAATCCCAGGAGTCCGCGAAGTCGTCACAGGCGGACTCGAGACCGCCGTGTCCGATCTGTTTGGAGTCGGCGTGCTTCATCTCTTTGGAGGCAGACTTCATCTGGCCGCCGCTGGTCTCCAGCGTGCTCGCCATGCCAAGGACCTCATCGCTCGCGAAACGCAGAAAGGACAACTGACTCTTCCCCTTCTTCCTCTCTTGATGAGCACCCGTGCCCGAGCGTACCCCGGCTCATCGGTTGACCGACTGGATCTCCTGGACCGTGACCGCCTGGGCGTTCTCGAAGGTGCCGTCGGGCAGGTCGCCGCCCGCGCCGCCGGTGCCGGTCCAGGCGATCTCCCAGGTGATGGTGGCCTGGAGGTCGAAGGTGCCGTCTCCCGAGGAGCGGAGGTACTTGATGCCGCAGGGCGGCGTCCGGTCGGCCTTGCCCTTGGCGTAGGGCTCGCCGATGGAACCGTCGCCGTTGATCGTGCACTCGCCGGACGCAGGGTACGTCTCGGCGTCCGGGGTGCCCGGCTCCAGCTTGAGCGACACCGGCTTGGCGGTGGTCGTGGCCGTGAGGGCGAAGCCGGGGGCGTCGATGGCCGCCGTGGCCTGGACCTCGTGGAAGTCTGCCTTGTCGAGCCACGCCCAGGTCGGCAGGTTCACCTTCGTTGTCCCGGCGGGGGCGAGGGTGACCTTTGTGCCGGGCAGTTCCATGTGCTGGTACGCGAGGGCGGCGAGTATCTCCGGGGTGATGGCCTCTTCGTACTGGGGAGGCGGGGCCTCGCCGTTGTCCACCCAGAAGGGGAGGTCGGTGCAGGAGTTGCGCTTGAGGTAGTCCGGCTCGTTGGGGTTCTCCACGCCGGCCCAGAACATGCCCTCGCCGTCCTTGGCGACGTTGTAGTCCTTGTAGCCGGGGGTGTCCGTCCAGCCGTACTCGTCCTCGTAGTGTGCCTTCGTCTGGCCGATCGCCGCGGCCGGGGTCCCCGTCATGCCGGGTGCGCTCGCGGCCTCCTTGATGTCGGCGGACATCTTCTTCTTGAAGTCCTTGGCGCCGAGGTAGGGGGCGTACCAGCAGGGTGGGGGAGTCCAGTTGACGTCGGCGGACGTCACGTTCCCGGTCCCGCCGTTCGGCGCGACGGAACCGGAGTACGTGATGCGTGCGGCGGCGTAGATGCCGGTCTTGTCGCCGCCGCCTTCCTGCTCCGCGCTGCCGCCCTTGCCGGTGTCCACCGGCTCCGCGGCGGCGTTCGGGACAGCGAGGAAGATTATGCCGGTCGCGGCAGCCAGGGCAGCCGCACTGCTGCCGAAGAAGTTTCGCCGTGGTCTGCTCACTGGCACTTCTTGGCCTCCGTCTCGACGAACACCTTGGACGCCTGCCACAGGCCTTCACCGGTGGGGTACTTGGTCATGATGATCTTGTAGTAGTTGAAGTCCTTGAGGCTGGGCTCGGACTTCAGCACCTTCCCCGTCTTGACCTCTTTTCCGTAGAACTTCCCGGTGTCCGCACAGAACGCGACCTCCACGGACTTGCCGTTCGGGGCGGATCGTGTGGTGGCGTCGTAGTGACGGCGAGTGCCGGTGCCGGTCCAGCCTCCCTTGATCCACTCGTTGATCTGCGTCTCGGCATAGTGGATTCCGTCCCCGGTGGCGTAGGCGGCCAAGGAGGCGTCCTTGGTCGTGCGCTTGTCGACGCCCCGGTAGATGGCACGCAGGTAGTTCGCCGCGTCGTCCATCGCGGCCGCCTCGTTCTTGTCCTTCGGCTTGTCCCAGTCGAAGACGAGGTTCATGTCCTTCGGGAGGGACAGGTCCACGCCGTCCGGCTTGTCCTCCGCCGGTGCTCCCGAGGCTTCCGCCGACTGCTCCGGGGTCTTAGAGCCCTGGTCGGCTCCCGCGATCTTGTCGTTGTCGCTGGACTTGTCGTCCCCGCCCCCGCAGGCCGTGAGCAGCAAGGCTGCTGAGGCGGCGAGCGCGGCAGCAACGGGCAAAGAGCGGCGCTTCACAGTGAACTCCCCGTGAGACAGAAGTGCGGTCAAGGCTACTGACGGTATCTGCGTGCTTCCCGGTTTCGCCAGAGTGAACTGCTTCAGGAATCGCTACGGTGCCCTGGACACGCGAGGGGCCAGAGAGGGGCGAGGAGTCACGTGGCTGACGTCATATCCGGGGCCAGGACCGCGGCCAGATCCGACGTGGTGCGGTGGCTGGTGTTCAGCCTGCTGTGCGCCGGGGGTTCGCTGGGACTGCCCGTGCGGCAGAGCCGGTGGGACCGGGCGTACGGCGGTGCCTGAGCGGGACATGGTCGAGGCGGCGAAGGATCGTGACCGCCGGTTCCGGGTGCGGGACGGCGTTGGGCTCGTGCTGTTCGTCGTGGCCGGAGCCGCGGTGCTCGTCGGCGTGTTCGGAGGGTCGAGGTGGGCCGCCCGCGAGAGTGCGCCCGTGCTGTACGACCTGCCCGGGGGGTCCTGGGGTGTCGGGGGCGTCCTTGGGCTGGTCACGCTCCTCGGGTGGGGCGGGGCCGTGTCGGGGAAGCTCGAGGGCCCCGGCGTGAACGGCTCGGGGCACGCTTCCCGGGTTCTGTGCGGGGCGGCCCGCGGCGCGTGCTGGATGGCTGCCGTCGCACCGGTGCTCTTTCTCTTCAGCGGACTCCAGGGCAAGAACTGCCGGTCGTACGAGACGGGTTGTGCGTACATCCCCGGCACCGGCCCCGCGCTCCTCGTGTACGTCGGTTGCGTTGCCGTCGGGGGATGGCTCACCCACCGTCGGCGCCGTGCCGTCCTCGAACAGCGCCGTGCGCGGGAGCGTGAACGACTGCGGAAGCTGCGCAGGAAGGGCAAGGGGAAGAGCCGCGCCGCACGGCAGCGGTAGGCGTGTCCTGTCAGCCGGCTCTCCTCAGGCTGCAGGACAGGGCGGCGAGGGCTGGGGATGTGGGGCGGTTCACGGGTGCTCCGTTGCTCCGTGGGTGGGTGGTGGTGCGGGGGAGAGAGGGGTCAGTCGCCTTCGACCAGCCGGCGCAGCTGCGGGGACAGCTCCGGGATGTGTGCGCCCGCTGCCTGCGCCGCCTCCAGCGCCTTGACGTACTGCCGGGCCTCCTCGCGCGACTCCTCCTTCTCGCGGCCCTGGCGACGGCCCGCCAGCCACACCCAGACGGCCACGGGAACGAGGAGGAGGGCCGCGTACCCGACCGCGGTGCCCACGGTGGCGGCCCAGGTCACGCCGCCCGCGCCGGCGAGGACCAGGAGGCAGCCCGTCTCGTCGTGCCAGCCGCCCGCGTCCGCCGTCTGCTCGTAGTACGAGACGGCCCAGGGCTTCGGCGGTACAGGTGCAGGTACAGGAACGGGTACGGACGCGGCGGCCGAGGCCGGTGACGCCGTTGCGGCCTCCGAAGGGGCCACCGGCGTCGGTCCCACCGGCGGGTACGTCGGGATCGGTGCCGCGCCCTTCCCGCCCCCGCTCGTCGTCCGGCCCTCCAGCCACGGCGGTATGTGCGCCAGCGGGATGCCGTGGGCGCGGGCGATGCCGAGGACCTCGCGGTAGCCGTCGAGGGGGCCGGTCCGCAGCGCGTGCTTCCAACGGGACCGCGCGTGCACGACCAGGGCCGCGCCGACGACCGTCAGGGCGCCCGCGGCACCCAGTACGGCGAACAGGTGCGCGTCCAGCGCCGGGGACGCGGGGATGCCGAACGGCAGGAACATGCCTGCCATCAGCGCCAGCAGACCCAGGCAGGCGGCCGGCCGGCGCTGCTCCGCCTCCAGGGCCTTGCGGCGTTCCGTCAGCAGTTCCGTCACGGCCGCGTCGTCGGTGTAGTCGACGCCGTACCGGGTGCCGAGGTCCCGCGCGGCATCCCGTACCCGGGCGTCGGACAGCAACGCCGCCCCGCTCACCGGAAGCAGACTCATCTGTGTCCCCCCGTACTCCTCCGTGCTCGCCCCGTCACCGATCCGAGCGAAGATCATGGCACGGGCCGTCGGGTCCCTCGTGAGTGAATCGTGCAGGACCCATGGGCGCTCCGTGACGAACAGCACGCGGACGGTGGCCGGGACTGGTCGCCCTGGATTAGCGCGAGCACAGTGGGAGGGCCCGCTCGGCGGGCCGTGCTCAACGGCCTTGCGCAGGTGCGAAGTTGCAGATGAGTAACGGTGGGCGGGCCGGGTGGGCAGTGGGTGGGCATGCCTTGAGGGGCTTATGAGCGGCTGATACGGTGCGATGGCTTGACACTCGCCTTACTGCTGGTTATTCGCCCAGGTCGGGCGGGTGCGTCAGGGGATGCCCCGGGACGCCAACGGTCGGGCGGTCACGGGCGAAGTGTCCGAAATCGCAGATGGTTCTGCGTACTTGGGCGATCGGCGTCCGAGTGGGTACGTGGCAGACAATTTTCTTGGTTGTACGGGGAGCGGTTGCGTGAAGATCCAGGAGCGTACGGGGGCGGGCGCGGGACGTTCCGCGGCTCCGGCTCAGCCGTCGGTCGGTGACCGGCTTCCCAGCCCTCCTCGCGAGCGCAAGCCGGCGCTGGCCGCGCTGGCGGTGCTGCTGATCCTGGTGGGCGCGCTGGGCGCGACGATGCTGGTGCTGCGGGCCGGGGACCGGGTGGAGGCCATCCAGCTGACGGCCGACATCAAGGCCGGTGAGTCCATCACCGACGACAACATCAAGTCCGTCATGGTGAACGACGACTCCGGTGCCAACTTCGTGGCCTGGTCCCAGCGTGCGGGCCTGATGAAGCTCCAGGCCAAGTCCACCCTCTACAAGGGCACGGTGGTCGTCGGCGAGATGTTCGCCGACAAGACCGCCATGGAGGAGGGCAAGGTCACGGTCGGCGTCTCCCTCAAGGAGGGCCAGTACCCGAAGGGCCTGGACTCGGGCGACAACGTGGCCGTCTACCGCGTCGGCAACAAGTCCTCCGGCAGCGGCGACCAGGGCGGCGCCTCCGGCTCGGCCGGTGCCTCCAACTCGTTGCTGGTCGAGCGCGCGGTGGTCGTGGCCGCCGACGGGTCCTCCGGCGACAGCCTCGCCAGCACCAACCTGCCCGTCACGCTGACCGTCGACGCGGACGACGCCGCGGCACTGACGCAGGCCGCGTCCGCCGGCGAGGTCGCCGTCGTCCTGATCCCCGGCAACTAGAAGGCGACCGAAGAAGCCATGGCCCTCATCGCCCTCGCCGCCGACAAGGGTTCCCCCGGCGTCACCACCGCGGCCGTCGCCCTCGCGGCGGTCTGGCCGCGCCGTGTCCTGCTCGCCGAGACCGACCCGGCGGGCGGCGACCTGGTGTACCGGTCGGCCGCCGCGCACGGCGGTCCGCTGAACCCGAACACCGGCATGCTGTCGATCGCCGCCACCGCGCGCCGCGGTCTCGTGCCCGACCAGCTCTGGGACCACGTGCAGCCGCTCAGCGGCGGCCTCGAGGTCCTCGTCGGACTCGGCATCTCCGAGCAGGCCGCCGGACTCGCCGGCCTGTGGCCCACCCTCGGCCGGGCCTTCGCCTCCCTCGCCGACTCCCCGAACGCGCCCGCCGACGTCATCGCCGACTGCGGCCGCGTCAGCGGGGACTCCCCGGCCACCGAACTCTTCCCGCACGCCGCCCTGGTGCTGCTGATCTCCCGCACCGAGCCGGAGGCCATCGCCCGGGTACGCGACCGTGCCGCCGCCCTGTCCAACAAGCTGCACGGCGGAGCGCGCGGTACCGCGAGTCTCGGCATGCCGCTGATCGGCGTGGTCCTGGTCGCCGACACCAACAGCGCCGCCAAGCTCTCCGGCCAGGTCAACGACATGCTGGTGCACGCCCAGACCGGCGCCCGCGTGGTCGGCACGATCGCCGACGACCCGGCCGGTGCAGACCAGTTGGCCGGCCGCAGGCGCGGGCGGCTGGAGAAGTCGCTGCTCATCCGCTCGGCCCGCAAGGTCACCTCGGACCTGTACCAGCAGTTCGGCGCCGCCTGGTCGATGCCCACCGGCCCCGCCGGTCACGCCGGTCACTCCGGTCCGGGCGCGGCAGGTCCCACCGGTCCCGCCGGCACCGGCATGTCCGGCCACGCGGGGGCCGGCCGATGACCGCTGTCGACCACTCGTTGGTCAAGCGGTTCCGGCAGGACGCCGGCGACCGCATCTCCGAGCAGCGCCGCCAGGACCAGGTCGCCGGCGTCACGCCGATGTCCACCGAGGACGAGCGGCACTACGCCCGCGCCGTCATCGCGCAGATACTCGAGGAGTACGCCCGCGCCGAGATCAACGCCGGGCGTACGCCGCTGGACGCGGAGACGGAGGAGGCGTACGCGGCCGCCGTGCACGCCGCGCTCTTCGGCGTCGGGCGGCTGCAGCCGCTGCTCGACGACCCCGAGGTCGAGAACATCGACATCAACGGCTGCGACCACGTCTTCGTCGGCTACTCCGACGGACGCGAGACGCGCGGCGAGCCGGTCGCCGAGACCGACGAGGAACTCATCGAGCTGATCCAGATCCTCGGCGCCTACTCGGGCCTGTCCTCCCGCCCCTTCGACTCCGCCAACCCGCAGCTCGACCTCAGGCTGCCGGACGGTTCGCGACTGTCGGCGGTCATGGACGTCGCCCGGCGCCCGGCGCTCTCCATCCGCCGCGCCCGCCTGGGCAAGGTCTTCATCTCCGACCTGGTCGGCAACGGCACCCTCACTCCCGAGCTGGGCCACTTCCTGGCCTGCGCGGTCCGGGCCCGCAAGAACATCATGATCGCGGGCGCCACCAACGCCGGAAAGACGACGCTGCTGCGCGCCCTCGCCAACGAGATCCCGCCGCACGAGCGGCTCATCACGGTGGAGCGCGCGCTGGAGCTGGGCCTCGACACCTTCCCCGAACTCCATCCCAACGTCGTGGCGTTCGAGGAGCGGCTGCCCAACTCCGAGGGGCAGGGCGCCATCAGCATGGCGGAACTGGTCCGCCGTTCCCTGCGTATGAACCCCTCCCGCGTCATCGTCGGTGAGGTGCTCGGCGACGAGATCGTCACCATGCTGAACGCGATGTCGCAGGGCAACGACGGCTCGCTCTCCACGATCCACGCCAACAGCTCGCACGAGGTCTTCAACCGCATCTCCACGTACGCCCTCCAGGCGACCGAGCGGCTGCCGATCGAGGCCAGCCAGATGCTGGTGGCCGGTGCCGTCAACTTCGTCGTCTTCGTCCAGCGGCGCAACGACTTCCACAGCGGCGGCCGCCTCCAGCGTGTGGTCACCTCGGTCCGCGAGGTCAACGGCGTCGACGGCCGGGTGCTGTCCAGCGAGGTGTTCGCCGAGACGCCCGACGGCCAGGTCGTGCCGCACGCCCCCATCGCCTGCCTGGAGGATCTCATCGCCTACGGCTACCGGCCCAACGGAACGTGGGGGTGACGGGGAAGATGCGGATGACCACACTCGCGGCACTGGACTCGCTCGGCTCCATGGGCGGACTGTTCTCGACCACCGTCCTGTACGCGCTCGGCTGCGGTGTCGCCGTCGGCGGCGGCCTCGCCCTCTTCCTGGTCGCGGTGCGCGGACTGCCCGCCAAGCCCGAGCACGAGAAGCGGCAGGCCAGCGAGCGCGTCAACGAGCTGATCCGCTGGGCGGGCCGGCGCGGCTCCGCAGCGGCCCTCGTCGGCCTCGCCGTCCTGCTCCTGACCCGCTGGGCGGTGCTCGGCATCGCGGCCGGTGTCCTCGTCTTCTTCTGGGACCGCCTTTTCGGCGGTGCCTCCGAGGAGCGCGCCGCCATGAAGCGGGTCGAGGCCCTCGCCTCCTGGACGGAGTCGCTGCGCGACACCATCGCGGGCGCGGTCGGCCTGGAGCAGGCCATCCCGGCCTCGGCCCGTGCCGCCGCGCCGGTCCTGCGGCCCCACCTGGACGCCCTGGTCGACCGGCTGCGCTCGCGCACCCCGCTGCCCGACGCGCTCCAGTACCTCGCCGACGAGATCGACGACGCGTCCGCCGACATCATCGTCGCGGCGCTGATCCTCAACGCGCGGCTGCGCGGCCCGGGTCTGCGGCAGGTCCTCGGCGCGCTGGCCAAGTCGGCCCGCGAGGAGGTCGACATGCGCCAGCGCGTGATGGCGCAGCGCGCCTCGACCCGCCGGTCCGTGCAGATCGTGGTGGCGGTGTCGGTCCTGTTCGTCCTCGGCCTGTCCATCTTCAACCGGGACTTCGTCGAGCCGTACGGCTCACCCGTCGGGCAGCTCGTCCTGGCCTGTGTGTGCGGGCTGTTCGCGCTGGGCTTCTGGTGGCTGCGCAAGCTGTCGACCATCGAGACTCCGGAACGCTTCCTGGTCCGGGACGGCGCCGACGTCCAGTTCGTGCGCCCCCGCACGCCGGGCCAGCCGGGCCCCGCCGGCCAGCCGGGGCAGCCCGTGCAGCGCCTGCCGCAACCGGCGCAGCCGTCGCCGGCGTCTGGGGACGAGGGGGTACGACGATGAACCTGACCATGCCGGTCCTGGTGGGCGCCGTCATCGGCCTGGGCGTCTACGCCCTGGTCCGCGCACTGATGCCGAGCAGGCGCAGCCCGATCCAGCAGGTCGCCCGGATCGACGCGATGCGGGCGCGCGGAGCGGCGTACGAGTCGTCCCGCGCGGCGAAGGACACCAGCCGTCTCGGTTCGCTGCGGGCCCAGGTCGGCGCACGGGTCGCCGAGCTGTACCTCCAGCAGGGCTGGGAGCAGCGCTCGCTGCGCGCGGACCTGGCGGTACTGGACCGCAGCTGGGAGAAGTTCCTGGCGACGAAGGCGCTGCTGGCCGCGGGCGGGCTGTTCTTCGGACCGTTGCTGTTCGCGATCGTCTGGACGCTGGGCTTCAACGACAGCCCGATCGTCCCGGTCTGGCTGGCCCTGCTCTGCGCGGTCGTCTTCTTCTTCCTCCCCGACCTGGAGGTCCGCAGGGACGCCGCAGAGAAGCGCCGTGACCTGCGGCGTGTGATCGGCGCCTATCTGGACCTGGTCTCCATGAGCCTGGCCGGCGGCCGCGGTCTGCCGGAGGCGCTGATGTCGGCGGCCGAGGTGTCGGACGGCTGGGCCACCCACCGCATCCGCAACGCGCTGGCCGACGCGCGCATCACCGGCATCAGCCAGTGGCAGGCGCTGGGCCAGCTCGGCGAGGATCTGGGCGTCGAGGAGCTCAAGGACCTCTCCGCATCCCTCGCCCTGGTGGCGGACGACGGCGCCAAGGTCCGCGAGTCCCTCGCCTCCCGCGCCGAGACCATGCGGCACCGCGAACTCTCCGAGATCGAGGGCAGCGCGGGTGAGAAGTCCCAGTCGATGCTCGTGGCCCAGCTCCTGCTGTGCGCCGGGTTCCTGGTGTTCCTGATCTACCCGGCGGCGATGAGGGTGTTCCAGGTGTGACGCAGCTTTCCCCGCCCCCGCCCCGGCCCCGAGCCCACAGCTCCGAGCCGCTTCGCTCCCCGAACTGATACGAGAGGACAGAACGCACCATGAACGGACGGAACCTCCGCACCGGCACCACGGGCATCGTGCCCGTCGACTTCCTGATCACCTTCCTGCGGGCCCGTGTGGACCGCGCCCGCTCCGGTGAACTGGACCGCGGCGCCTCCGCGGTCGAGTGGGTCATCATCTCCGCGGTCGTCGTCGCGATCGTCGGTGTGGTGGCCGCCATCATCAACGCCGCGCTCAGCGACGGCGCCAACAAGGTCGGCGACTGCATCAAGGGCGCGGACGCGGGCAAGACCTGCTGACCGGCCGTACACGGGCTACACGGCTATACGGCTCTAGGGCCATACGGCGCTGACGGGGACGACGTGACGGGACAGACGGGGACGAGGACGCCGGGCGCCGCGCGCGGCGTGCTCAGGGGCGTACACAGACGGGTGCGCCGCAGGGTGGATGCCGCGCGGGAGGCCGCGACCACCCGCGGCGACGACTCCGGCATGACCGCGATCGAGTTCGTGCTGCTCACTCCGGTCCTGTTCTTCATGATCTTCGCGACGGTGCAGTTCGGTCTGTACTTCTTCGCCGACCACGTGGCGCAGGCCGCGGCGCAGGCGGGCGCGCGCAAGGCCCGCGCGACGGCCGACGCCCAGCCCGGCGCGTGGCGGGGCGAGGCCCAGGACGTGGTCGACAGCTACATCCGCCAACTCGGCCCGCAGCTGGTCCTGTCCCCCGACGTGAAGACGCTCCAGCCGGAGCAGAACACGGTCGGGGTGGAGATCACGGCCCGCATCCCCACGGTCTTCCCGGGCCTGGACCTGACGGTGCACGCGCAGTCGATGGGCCCGGTCGAGCGCTTCGTCCAGGAGGGGGGCAACTAGATGAACCCCTTCCGGCCCATGGACGGCCGCCCGCGTCGTGACGACGCCGACCGGGGACTGTCCACCATCGAGGTGGTCATCCTGGCCCCCGTGATGATCCTCTTCATCCTCGTCCTGGTGGCCTTCGGCCAGCTGGTCGACGGCCGCGGCGCACTCGACGGCGCCGCCAGGGACGCGGCCCGCGCGGGCTCGATCCAGAAGGACCACGGTACGGCGATCGCGGAGGCCAAGAGGGCCGCCGAGGCGAACCTCGCGGACGTCTGCTCCGGCCCGGTCTCGGTCGTCCAGAAGAGCGCGGGCTTCGAACCGGACACCCTCTTCACGGTCGAGGTGAGCTGCGAGGTGCGCGGCCTGGCCTCGATCGGCCTGGACATCCCCACCACCCTGTCGGCGACCTTCAGTTCCCCGCTGGACCCGTACCGGAGGACGGCGTGAGATCCCAGGTACGCGAGTGGCTCGCGGACCGGCGCACCCGGCTGGACGACCGCGGCTCGGGAGCCGGCGCGGTCATCATCTTCGCGCTGGTCTTCCTCTCCCTGTCGGCCTTCGTCATCGACGGCGGCATGTCCATCTCCAAGCGGGAACGCGCCGCGGACATCGCCGAACAGGCGGCCCGCTACGCCGCCCAGGACATCGACCGCGAGGCCCTCTACGACGACGTGGGCGGCCCCGCCCCGATCAACTACGAGAACTGCAACGCCCGCGTCAAGGCCTTCGCCGCCGAGATGGACATGACCGGCGCGGACATCGCCGCGACCCACTGCGTCACCGCCGACGCGGCCCAGGTGCAGGTCGAGGTCCAGCTCACGTACTCCCCGGTCTTCACCGGCATGTTCTACGGCGGCGACGTGGTGGTCCACGGCCAGGCGGTGGCGGAGAACGAGGTGGGGTGAGCCCCGCGGCCGGGCCGGGTGAGCGCGAGCCTCCGTTCCCCGTCGCGGGGACGATCGACCTCGACTACTGGGCCCGGCACCAGGCCGGGGAACTGGTCGAACGGTACGCACGCGACGGCGAGAAGGGCAACGCCCGTCTCCTGGCCCGCAACCTCAAGCGCGCCGCGGCCGACAGCCGTACCCGCGAGCCCCTGGGCGCCTTCGGCTGGTACCTCAGCGGCCACCGGACGGTGGCGGCCGTCCTCGAACTCGACGCGATCCACCCGGACGCCACGTTCCCGGAGGTCACCCTCCCGCTCCTCACCGAGGACATGACGGCGGGGGACTTCGGCGAACCCGACGTCCGCGAGGTGGGCCTCCCCCGGGGCGACGCGGTCCGCATCCGCCAGAACATCATCGAGGAGAGGAAACGCCTCCTCGGTCCCCGCCCGGTCGTCCACACCCTCTTCTACGCCGTCCGCCCCGCGACGACGGACGCGGCCATCACCCTCCTGGTCTCCTGGACGGAACCGGTCCTGGACGAGCCGCTGGAAAGCATCGTGGACACCATCGCGGGGACGCTGCACCTGTGACCCGAAAGGCCGGCGGGCGCCGCCTGCCGACCCGGGCGGTGGCGGAGAACGAGGTGGGATGAGCGGGCGTGGCGGCGCCGTTCAGCCCATAGGGATCCCGAGATCCCGCGTAAGAATCTCGACGAGCCTGCTCTCCGGGACCTCCGGGGGTCGGTAGTCCAGCTCTCTGGCACGCTTGACGAAGTCTCCAGGCAGGACCAGGTGATACTTGTCCACGTAATACGCGAGATCGTCGCGCCAGAGCCAGACACCGTCCGTGAGGAGCGAGCCGGCGCTCACCAGGGTCGGCCCTTCGGGATCCAGCACGTCGGCCTGCGCGCCCATCTCCGACCAGATCGCGGAGCCTCGCCGGAGGTAGGCGACGAGTCGGCGCTCGTCGTTGTCCGCAGACGATCTGACCGCGTCTTCGATGGTGCCGTCGGTGGGGAACCCCCAGCCGGGTGAGAGCTCGTCGAAGAACCCGACGGCCCGGACCGTACGTGACGTCCGGGCGCCCTCAGTCGGGGATAGGGATGCTCTCGGCCCGTGCGATGTCCAGTGCTCGTTCAACGCTGACCTCCGGTGCCGAGAAACGAAGCGAGACGGCGTGCCGGACGAAGGCCGGTGGCGGCGCCACGCGGTGCTGTCTGACGTGGTCCGACCAGGCGAGGGTCCAGACCCAGCGTCCGTCGGTCATGACCCCCACGCGTGTCCGCATACGTGCCGAGTCGGAGAACGGATCCGGCAGCGTGCCCGGTGAGATCAGTACGGGTTCGGCTTCTTCCAAGAACCTGGCCAAGGGCTCGGCCAGCTCGCTGGGGAGCGTGCCGGAAGCGAAGTCGTCCTCCAACTGTGGCTCGCCGACGAGATGAGGCACGGGAACCCTGGCCATCCGCTACTTGTCGCCGCCCTTACCGCCCTTGCCGCCCCGCTTGTCCTCCGTCTTCACGGCGTCGTTGACCTTCTTGGTGAGATCGTCGTCGAGCTTCTTGAACTCGCGGACCACGGCGTCCGACATGCTGGCGAGGGCGTCGAGCTGCTGGGTGATGTCCTCGCGGCCGTCCTCCCAGTTGGACTCGAAGTCGCCGAGGGCGTCGTTGACGCTGCCGTCGCCGATGTCGTCCTTGTAGGACTCGAAGAGCTTCTTCGTGTGGTTCAGCCGCGTCTTGAGGGACCGCAGCCGGCGCCCGTAGTCCTCCAGCTCGGTCAACGGCAGTGCGAGGTCGCTCTTGCCCATGGCCCGAAGTCCTCTCTGCGGGTCAGACGAAACGGAACGTGCCGGTCACAGCGTCGAAGATGTCGTGGAACGCCTCGGCGAGATCCAGCACCGGGCTGGCTCCGGAGACGAGGACGACCTGGTCGGTGGTTCCCGGGACGGGGATGTACGTCTGCGTCAGCACCATACGAAGGGTACGGCTGTCGCCCGGCGCCACGGGCACGTCCTCCACGCCGAACGTCCGCGCGGCCGACCCCACTTCGGGAATCTCGACGGTCGTCACCTCGCGCCAGGCGTCCCCTTCCCGCCGCGCGGTGATCGTCCGCAGGCTGTCGGCGATGGCCCGGGGATCGGTGGACAGGGCGACTCCCTCCTTGTTCTTGGCGCCGAGAACGGAGATGGTGACGGTCGCGGCGAGCGGCACACCGTCGAAGTTCTCGGCCATGCAGCCCAGGTACAGAGCACCGGAGTCGTGAGCGTCCTTGGCCATCTTCCGCAGCATGGCGGTCAGATCGGCGCGGTACGGCGCCAGCTCGGGCGTCTCATCGAGACGTTCATCCACCAAGGCACGGATCGTCGCCTCCCGGCCTTCGGGACGGATGTCGAACTCCCACCACGATTCCGGGACTGAAAGGGATACACCAAGGGGCGTGGAACGTGTGGACATCAGGCCTCGTCGTCGTAACTTACCGGGGTGTAATCCTGAACGTACTCCGTGAGGAATGCGACCGCTTCACGAGGTAGGCGCAACGGTGCGCGCGCCACGTACTCGAGGAGCAGTTTCGGGGGGTAGTAGTCGACCGCTTCGTATTCCACGACGTCCGGCTCGTAGCGATCCGCCACGCCCAGGACGGACAGCAGGGACGCAAGGCTCAACTCCCTGACATCGCTGCCAAGGTCGACCGGAAGACGGTACGGGACGACGTCCGAGGAAGATCGGAGATCGGCGCCGCGGGCGAGTTCCGTAATGTCGTCCAGGCGTAGACGGAACCACGGCCCGTTGCGTTTCACCACCATCCAGCGATCGGCAACGCCGCTCTGGAACACGCAGCATTCGGTGCCGGAAAAGATTTCCGTCATTCCCAGGCCCATCCTGGTGAGTGGAGGAAGAGAGCCGTCCAGGCTCTCAATCTCTTCATGACCGGCGCGCAGCATACGGGTGAACTCGTCGAAGAAGAGCCCGTTTCGATCGGACTCCGACAGGCAGGAGAAGTGGAGGTTTCCGTCGAGGAAGGACGGTTTCGGGGCCCATGGATCCCGCAGCAGGCGGTACCCGGCGACACTGTCGCACTGTCCCGTGATGAGTGGAGCCGGAGCACCACAGATCTGGCACTCATTCACGTCTGGCATATTGATCGCCTGTCGGTCCGGGTTAGGGTCACTTGAATCGCAGCGGAAGGTGGGCGGTGCGTCGATTCTTCTGTCATCATAGGCCGGTGACTGGGACGATTCCGCCGCGCTCACTGATGGGGCCGCCTGGAGGGTAAGTGCCCGGAGGTAATTCCAGAACGCCGGTGTTGTCGAAGAACCGGACTTGCCCGTCGCGGCTGATGACCGCTTCCATATGCGGGGTCCTCTTGTTGTCCAGGTCGCGGCTCATACTGTTCTTCATGCCGCGCGCGGCTTCCATCTCGTCAGGCGGCCCGGGCAAGCGGTCTTCGGGGTGCGTGTGCACGGTGAACTTGTAGCCTTCGTCGCGCAGTTCCTTCGGGACGATCGTCGTTACCTCGTCCCCCTGGAAGAGACGCATCTGACCCGATGGGTTCTGTACGACCGCGTGCTCCACTCCGTGGAACTGCTGAAGTTCGGACATATGGGATATGTTGACTTCGTTGGGAGAGATGCGAACGGGCCCTTTGGTCAGATCCCTTGCCAATTGCCGTGCTTTGGGGGTGAGCGCCCGGTAGGGAATCGTGCCGCCGAAGAGGCGGGTAGAACCCTTGAACGGGCGGTAGATGCCGCGTAGGCCTTCTCCCGACCTCAGCTGCTGGACTTTCTTGAGCAGCCCTCCACCGATGCCCTTCATGAACCCGGTGCCCAGGGCCCGCAGGCCGCCCGCCTTCCACAGCTTGCCGAGCTTGGCGAGGCTGGTGAAGCCCTTGGTGGCGGGTATGCAGTCCAAGGCGGCCCATAGGAGATCGCCCCAGCCTGCCTCCCCTTTGATGACTTTTCTTATCGTGTCCGCCATCACGACGAGTGCCGCAGCGAAGACCAACCAGCCCAACGGGCCGCCCACGATCATCACGACGATGCCGACGATCGTCACGACCCACTTGCATACGGTGACGATCTCGTCCCAGTGGTCGGAGACCCAGTCGCCGATCTCCTCCCACCAGTGCCGGTTCGGGATACCGGCGTCGGAGGCCTCCCGGAGCTTGGTCACGGTCCGGCGTGCGGCCTCCTCGCGCAGCCCCTTCGCCTGACCGGCGAGCTTCTTGGCCGCGTCCAGGGCGCTCTGAGCACTCTCGACGTTCCGCTCCGCCGCCGCCTGGCGGGCCTTCGCGTGCTGGGCGTCACGCGTGGCGCGGCGGACGTCGGCCTCGTCGGGCTTGGGGACGTCGTTGCCGCCGTTCTTGGCAGGGTCGTACGAGTCGGTCTTCTCGGTCGCCCTGCGCACCCAGTCCTCGGCACCGGTCAGTGCGGTCTGCGCGGTGGTGAGTTCCTCGCGGGCCTTGCGGCCGTCGCGCAGCGCCTTGTCGGCCTTGTCCTGGGCATCCTGGAGATCGGGCCAGAAGGTGGCCAGCGCGTCGCCCGCCAGGTTGTACGACTTCTTCAGCTTGCGCAGCTTCTTCGGGGCGTCCTCGAACTCCTCGGCGAACACCTCCGCCGTCTTGCCCGCCCAGGAGAGGATCTCCTCCTCCTTGGCGATGCCCTTCAGGTCGCGCAGGACGTCGGACACGTCGTCGGCGAAGTCGTGCAGCGTACCGGCGAGTTTGCGAATGCGGTCCGGATCGCCCGGAGTCGGGTCCTTGTCCAGGTCGAGTACGTACCAGTCCGCCGGCCTGTGCGACACCGTGTTTCTCCCCCGTGCACGTGCGATGCCCTCGCTTGGAACGCGCGTATGAATTTATCGCACCCGAGCGTGCGCCCGGTCAGACAGTGGTCGTCTTGAAGCTCTGGACCAGGGCGATGAAAGAGCGGGACGGAACGGTAAGTGTGCCTTGGGACGGGTCCTTCGAGTCGCGTATGGCTATGCGGTCGGGGAGCAGCGCAATCTCGACGCAGGTATCGCCTTCTCCGCCGCCCGAGAAGGAGGACTTGCGCCAGTTCTGCGGCTCGGTCATGGTTCTCCTCACAGTTCTCTGACCATGTGGTGGATGACGTTCCGCGACGCCTGAGGGTCCAGCGATGCCTCTTCCACCATGCTGAGAAGCGTTCGGAGCCGCATCAGCTGGGGTTCCGCGTCAAGGAACACGACGCCCGTCGGAGCGTCCCGAAGTCCCGTGTCCAACTGGGGGACCCTGCCTCCTAGGTACAGCATCGAAGCGCCGGCCCCGGCGAAGCCGTCCTGGTCGGTCGGAATGACGCGCACGCCGACGCGGCCCTCCTCGATCCGGTCCAGGATCTGTTGGAACTGCGAACGGGCGACCCGGCGGTCGGCCACGCGGATACGCAGTGCCATCTCGTGAACGATCGTCGTGTACGGCGTGGGCTCGTCGCCCTCGATGACAACCCGGCGTCTCAACCGGTGTTCCACCCGAAGGTCCAATTCCCGTTCCGAGAGTTCGGGGTTCATGTACTGGAACACCGCTCGGGCGTAGTCCGGGGTCTGAAGTAGCCCAGGGACGTAGGTGGTGACGATTTCCCGAAGGTAGGTGGCGTGGTGCTCAGCCTCGGCGACATCCAGGTGCACCGGGGAGAGGCGCTCGCGGTACTCGTCCCACCAGCCGCGTCTCCTGTCGCCCGCCATGGCGACGAGCGCGTCGATCAAGGCGTCATCTGTGCAGGAGTAGTGCGCCGCAAGGGTGCGGATGCGCTCCGCGCTGACCGCGGCGATACCGGCCTCGATGTGACTCATCTGTCCCGACGTCGTGTTGAGGAGCGCCGCCGCGTCGCGGGCCTTCAAGCCTGCGGACTCGCGCAGTTTGCGCAGCTCCGCTCCCAGGCGCGCTTGCCGTGCGGTGGGGTGGCTCCTCGGCGCCATGCGTCCTCCTGTTCCTCTCAAGAGCCTTGAGTCAGTGCCTCGTTCGGGTGGCAGACTACGCGAGCGGGTTGCAGAGGCAGAAATTAGTGCCTTACCTTCAGTGGCGTAACGAGCACGCTGCGGAGTGTGGTCCGGAAGTGCACCGCTCTGTTCTGTCGGCACGGCTGCGGCACCGCCACCGGCCCCTCATCTCCCCTCTCCACCGAACGGAGTTCCCCATGCCCGAATCCGAGTCCGTCGACCCGGCGGCTCCCTGGGAGTACACCCTCTACATCCCCAACGACCCGCGTGCGGTGATCATCTGTCGCCGCACTCTCCGTCTCATCCTCACTATGCACGGCCTCATCCGCCTCGTGGACACCGCCGAACTGCTCGCGACCGAGCTGGTCTCCAACGCCGTACGGCACACCAAGGGGCCCGCCGCGCTGCGAGTGCGGTGGGCGGCGGGTGTGCTGCGGGTCGGGGCGTGGGACGCCGACCCGGGGCCACCGGAGCCGCCCGGGAACCTGGACGCCCTCACGGAGGCGGAGGAAGGGCGGGGTCTCGCGCTCGTGCGGGCGTGTGCGGACCTGTGGGGGTGGCAGCCGTTGGCCCGCGGCGGGAACCGGGGCAAGTACGTGTGGTGTGACCTTGTCGCGGCGTAGCGCGTTGATCACGTCGTACAGGAGGGAGAGCTGATGGTCGGCTCGTCGCACGAGGCACTGCACTGGGTCTTCCAGAAGGACCCGGCACTGCTGACGCGGGCGTTTCAGAGGGTGCTGCACGTTCCGTTCCCGGAGCCGCGTGACTTCGCGGTCCTGAACGCCGATGTCACGGAGATCGAGCCCGTCGAGCGGCGTGTGGACACGTTGATGCGGGTGGAGACGGACGAAGGGGCGTACCTGCTCGTCGTCGAGTCGCAGGGGAAGAAGGACGAGAGGAAGCGCGGCAGCTGGCCGTACTACCTCGCGTACCTGTACGAGAAGTACCGCTGTGAGCCGGTCCTCGTCGTGATCACGCAGAACAGCGCGACGGCACGCTGGGCGGCGCAGCCCATCCGTCGGGGGTTGCCCGGTTGGGATTCGCTGACGGTACGGCCGCTGGTGATCGGCCCGGACAACGTGCCGGTGATCGCGAGCGAGCGCGAGGCCGAGCGGGACGTCCCGCTTGCCGTTCTGTCGGCCATGACGCACGGGCGGGGCGCACAGGCCGCCGCCATACTGGAGCCGTTGGCTTTCGCTCTGCGGACCGTCGACGGTGACAGCGCCGCGGTGTTCGGACAGCTCATCGAGTCATGCCTGGCCGATTCCCGGGCCAAGGAGATCTGGAGGGACCTGATGTCGGAGATCCGCTATTTCTTCAACAACCCGGTGGCCGAGAAGGTCCGTGAGGAAGGCCGCGTGGAGGGCCGCGAAGAGGGGCGGCTTGAGGACCGGGCCGGGATGACCCTCCGGATTCTGGAGTGGCGGGCCATCCCGGTGCCCGAGGCCGTGCGGGAGCGGGTGCTTGCCTGTTCCGACCTGGATCAGCTCGAAATCTGGGCCCGCCGTGCGGTGACCGCCGAGCGGGCCGAGGATCTGTTCAGCGGTTGATGGATTGGATCTCCTGGACTTCCATGTCCTGGGTCGTCTCGAAGGTGCGGTCCGGCAGGTCGCCCTGGGCGCCGCCCGTGCCTTCCCAGGAGATCTCCCACGTGATCGAGGCGTTCAGCTGGTACGGCTCGCCGTTGGACGCACGGAGGTAGCGGATGCCGCAGGGCGGGGTCTGGTCGGCCTTGCCCTTCGTGTACGGCGTACCGATGGAGCCGTCGGCGCTGATCTCGCAGTCACCGGACGCGGGGAAGGTCTCGGCGTCGGCCGTGCCGGGCTCCAGGTGAAGGGCGACGGGCTTCGCGGTCGTCTCCGCCCACAGCCCCGTGTTGGGCAGCTCGGCGCGGACCTTGACCTCCTTGAAGGTGCCCTTGTCCAGCCAGACCCAGGTGGGGAGGTTCACGGTGGACTTGGTCTGCGGCTTCAGCTCGACCTCGGTCTTCGGCACGTCGATCTGGTCGTACGCGTAGGCCGCGAGTGTCTCCGGCGTGGGGGCGTGGGGGTCGTCCGGGATCGTGCCGGCGTCCTGCCAGAACATGATGCGGCCGCAGTCCCAGGCCTTGGTGTCCTGCTCGTGCCCCTTGCGGACCACGCTGCGCCAGAACATCCCGTCCTTGCCCACGTTGTAGTCCTTGTAGCCCGTGGCCATGGTGTTCTTCGACGCGTTGATGTCGAAGTTGTCCTGCTCCTCGCCCTCCTCGTAGTGGTCCACGAAGATGCCCGAGGTCCAGAACTCATGGGCATTCACGGCACCCAGGCCGCCGTTCTTCTTCAGGTCCGCGACCGCGGACTTGAGCTGTTCGGGAGTGAACACCGGCTCGTACCAGCAGACCGGCGGCTCCCAGTTGGGGTCGACGGAGGTCAGGTCCTCCATGGACCCGCTGCCGGTCCGGCCGTCGGGGTAGGTGAGCTGGATCCTGGACTGGGAGACCGACGACAGCAGGGTACGGCCGTTCGCGTCGCCCTTGGGACTCTCGTCGGCCGGAGGGGTCGTGGTGTTGCCGGGGGTGCCGTTGGCGTGGGCCGCCGGGGCCAGGCCCCCGATCACGGCGATCGACAGAGCTGCGGAAGACCAGTAAAGGGTGCGACGTCGCACTGTCATCCCTTGCACTCCTTCACTCGGCCCTGCACCTCGATCTGCCTCGCCTGCCACACCCCCGACGATGCCTCGGACGGGCTCATCAGCAGGCTGAACTTCTGGTAGCTGTCCAGGTTCTCGTCGGTGTAGTTGACCTTCCCGGTCTCCACCTTCTTGCTGTAGAACTTCGCCTGGTTGCGGCAGAAGCTGACGAGCACCGACTTGCCCTCACCCACGGGATCGATGTCGGCCTTGAAGTACCGGTCGTTTCCGGTGACCGTCCAGCCGTCCTTCACCCACGCCTCGATCTGGGACTTGGCGTACTTCTCGGCGCCGCCTGTCGAGTAGAACTGGTACGCCGGGTCGTTCGGATCCTGCTGCGCGATGCCGTGGTCCAGGGCGCGGATGTAGTTCGACGCATCCTCCAGCGCCGCGGCCTGATCCTTGTCCGACGGCTTCTCGAAGTCGAACACCAGCTTCAGGTCGGCGGGCAGGCTCACGTCCGGCCGGTTCGCGTCGGCCGTGTCCGACGCCGACGCCGATACCGAGGGGCTCCCCGTCGCCGCTCCCTTGATGTCGTCCGGCGCGGAATCCTCTCCGCCGCAGGCGGTCAGGAGCAGGGCCGCCGTCGCGGCGAAGGTGGCGGCGGTCATGGTGAGGGCGCTGCGGGCCACTGGTGTTCCCCCCGGGATACGACGTGTGCGACAGGGAACGAAGCTACCAGGGGTGGGTGCACGGCCTCTGACCGGTTTTCGGGGATTGTGTGCGGAGTGTGAAGGGGGTCCTCGCAGAGGCGGGCAAAGGGCGTGAAGCGGGCGGAAGTTGTGAGGTGAGCCTCCCTCGCCCCTTCGCCGCTGTCGGTGGGAGTCCATAAGATCTCGGTAGGCTCAGCACACCCCTCATACCGAACACCCCCGCGGCCTTCGCCGCCCACGACCACGACCCGGGACTCCGCCCATGCCGCGACGCCGCACATCAAGCTCCTCAAGCTCGACGGCTCCCTCGGCACCCTCCGCACCGAGAAACCGCACGCCCCAGCCCGTGCGGGTGCGGCGGCGGTCGTTCGGGGACTTCGTCAAGGCGTTCCTCGCCTTCGTGGTGCTGCTCGTGCTGGTCGTCGGGGTGCCGTTCGCGCTGGCCGTGAGCGTCGGGTGGCCGCTGCCGGGAGGCGCGCCGAGCCTCGACTGGCTGCAGCGTGAGATCACCGTCAGCACCTTCCTGCACATCCTCACCGTCATCGTCTGGCTCGCCTGGGCGCAGTTCACCGCCTGCGTGCTCGTCGAGGTCAAGGCCGCGCTGTCCGGCGTCGGGGTGCCGGGGCGGGTGCCCGGGTCCGGGCCCAGTCAGTTGCTGGCCCGGCAGCTCGTCGCCGCCCTGCTGCTCGTCGGCGCCACCGCGGCGAGCCTCACGCCAGGGCTGTCGCAGCTGGGGCAGAGCCTGGAGGGGAACCAGAAGCCCTCCGTCGCCGCCGCCCAGCAGACGCCGGGGATCTTCGCCCAGCAGCAGGAGCAGGCCGCCGCCACCGCCAACGCCCTCGCCGAGCAGGCGGGCCAGGCGGGCCAGGCCGCCGCCCGTGCCGACGGTGGCTCCTCCGCCGCGCACGGCGACACGAAGTACTACCGGATCCAGCCGCCCGAGGGGCGTCACCACGACTCCCTCTGGGAGGTGGCCGAACGGCACCTGGGCGACGGACGGCGCTACAAGGAGATCTTCGAGCTCAACAAGGACCGCGTGCAGCCCGACGGGTCCCGGCTGTCGGAGGCCTCGCTCATCCGGCCCGGCTGGATCATGGAGATGCCCGGCGACGCCCGCGGCGGCGAGCTGGTCGAGATGCCCGACGAGGCGCCGAACGTCTCCGAGCAGGTGCAGCAGCAAATCAGCGACTACGCCCGGACCGGCGACCACGCCCAGGGCGGAGGCGGACAGCAGGGCAGCGGCGACGCCCAGGTCTCCCTGCCCGAGCAGCGGCCCGCGCCCACGCCCGCGAACCCCGTCACGCCCGCCACCCCCGTCCCCGGCACGGGCGGGGAACACGCCGCGCCCGCCGCCGGACAGGCCGGACACTCCTTCGGGCTGCCCGAGGCACTGCTCGCCGCGCCGCTGCTCGCCGCCGGTCTGCTCGGCGCCCTCGGCCGCCGGCGCCGGCAGGCGATGTGGCAGTCGGCGTTGGGCGCGGTCGGCGGACGCCGCGGCATGGAGCCGCCCACGCCGACCGGCGACGCCCAGGACGTGCAGGACGCGCTGCTCGTCGGCGCCGACCCCGAGGGCGTACGCCTGCTCGACCGGTCGCTGCGCGGACTGGCCGCCTCCCTGGCCGCCGAGTCCCGCCCGCTGCCCGTCGTCTACGCGGCCTGGATGAGCGGCAACGGCGACCTGCACCTCCAGCTCGCCCAGCCTTCCGGGAAGCCGCCCACGCCCTGGCAGCAGGGCCAGGACCAGACCTTCTGGATGCTCGCCCGCGCCGACGCCGAGCGGTACGAGGACGCCGAGACGGCCGCGCCCTACCCCGGTCTCGTCAGCCTCGGCACCATGGACGACTCCCGGCTGCTGCTCAACCTGGAGGCCGTGCCCGGCATCGTCTCGCTCGGCGGCGCCGAGGCCGACCGGGCCGCCGTGTTCGCGTCGGTCGCCGCCGAACTGGCCACCAACGGCTGGTCGGACCGCATGACCATCACCCTGGTCGGGTTCGGGGACGACCTCACGCCCCTCGCGCCCAACCGGATCCGGCACCTCGACGGGTTCGAGGACCTCTTCGAGACCATGTCGGCCGAGACCCGGCAGCGGCGCGGCGCGCTCGGGGCCGCCGGACACGACTCCGTGCTCACCGGCCGCACCGGGCCCGCCCAGCACACCCGCTGGGCCCCGCACCTCGTCCTGCTCGCCGCCCAGCCCTCCGACGAGGACGCGCTGCGGCTGGCCGAACTCGCCGCCGACGCCGGCCGGCTCGGCATCGGCTACCTCGTCGGTACCGAGGGCACCGACCTGCCCGGCGCCGCCTGGGAGATGGAGATCACCGGCAAGGGCCGGCTGCTCGCACCGCTGCTCGGGCTCGAACTGGACGCCCAGATGCTGCCGGCCGCGCAGCGGCGTGCCGTCGTCGAGCTGTTCACCGACGCCGACCCCGGCTCCGACCCCGAGGGCGGCCCCGGCCGGCCGGCCAACGCCCCGCCGTTCCTCGTCGACATCAGCGAGCAGGGCCGGCCCGCCGTCTACGCCCGCCTCGTCGGGTCGTACGAGATCATCGGCCTGGACGCGCCCGACGGCGAGCGCAGCGCCCTGCTGCACGAGGCGCTGGCGCTGCTCCTGCTGCACCGCGAGGGCGTCCACCCGCGCGTGCTGTCCTCCGCGCTGTGGCCGCGCGGTGTGACGCCGGACGTGCGCGACGCGCTGCTGGAGCGGCTGCGGACCTGGCTGGGCACCGACCCCGACGGCACACCGCGGCTCGCCACCGACGCCACCGGACGGCTCACCCTCGCCAAGTCCGTCGTCTCCGACCTCGACGTCCTGCGCTCCCTCTACTACGAGGCGACCCAGGGCCGGGGCGTCGGCAGCCGCCAGGTGCGCGGGCGGCTGCTCACCGACGCGCTGGTGCTGGTGCGCGGGCCGCTGCTCGCCGACCGGCCCGAGGGCCGCTACCGCTGGCTCACCCACGAGATCGTCGACGCCCAGCTGCCGCTGCTCGTCGCCGACACCGGGCTGGCGCTCTCCGAGTTCCACCTGGAGAAGAACCGCGCGGAGAAGGCCATCGAGGCACTGAACGCGGCGCTGCGCACGGCCCCCGCCGACGAGCGCCTGTGGCACGAGCTGCTGCGCGCCACGCACGCCACCGGCGACCCCGACCGGCTGCGCGCCCTCGCCGCCGACCTCGTGGACCGCAGCGGTGCACGCGGACTGCCGCCCCGCACCGAGGCGCTGCTCGACGAGTTGCTGCCGACCTGGCGCGAGGGCGTCTCCGCCGCCGGATGAGCACCGACCTCGACCTCCTGGTCGTCCTCGTCGCCGCGCTGTGGGGCGCGGCGACGGGTGCGCTGCTGCCCCGCGCGGCCTACCGGTTCTCCGCGCCCTCCGGTCAGGCGTGGCGCGAGCGGTGCCCGGACGGGCACCCCGTCCGGGGCTGGCTCGGCCGGGCCCGGTGTCCGCGGTGCCCGGCCGGCCAGGCGTCCTACGGCCCCCGCACCGCGTCCCTCGCCGTCGCCACCGCCCTCGTCTGCGCCGCCCTCGCCGCCGCCACCGGGACCCGGCCCGAGGTCGCCGTCTGGCTGCTGCTCGCCCCGGTCGGCGTGCTGCTGGCCGTCGTCGACCTGAAGGTACGGCGGCTGCCCGACCCGCTCACCCTGCCGATGGCCGGGGCCGCGCTCGTCCTGCTCGGCCTCACCGCGCTCGTGCCCGAGCACGCGGGGGAGTGGACCACCGCCCTGCTGGGCGCCCTCGCCCTCGGCGCCGGCTACCTGGTGCTGTTCCTCATCAACCCGGCCGGCATGGGCTTCGGCGACGTCAAGCTCGCCCTCACGGCCGGTGCCGTCCTCGGCTGGTACGGCTGGCCCACACTGATGCTGGGCACCTTCGCCGGATTCCTGCTCGGCGCGCTGTACGGCGGGGCCCTCCTCGTCGCCCGGCGCGCGCACCGCAAGACGGCCATCCCCTTCGGCCCCTTCCTCATCGCGGGCGCCTTCCTGGGCGTCCTGGCCGGGGCGTACGCGGCCTGAGCACGAGCGGCCAAAAGGCCTGGCGTACGCTGGTCGCGTCCGTCCACAACCCTTACGAACCTTGCGAAAGGGACGCCGGTGACCGAGAAGGCCGACCTTCAGCCCATCCTCGACCGCGCCGCCGCCGGTGGGCGGATCACCCCCGAAGAGGCGCTCGTCCTCTATCGCGACGCCCCGCTGCACGCGCTGGGCGCCGCCGCCGACGCCGTACGCAGGCGCCGGTACGCGGGTACGGAGCACATCGCGACGTACATCATCGAGCGCAACATCAACTACACGAACGTGTGCGTCACGGCGTGCAAGTTCTGCGCCTTCTACGCGGCCCCCAAGGACACCAAGAAGGGCTGGACCCGCGACCTCGACGACATCCTGCGCCGCTGCGCGGAGACGGTCGAGCTGGGCGGCACGCAGATCATGTTCCAGGGCGGCCACCACCCGGACTACGGCGTCGAGTACTACGAGAAGCACTTCGCCGCCATCAAGAAGGAGTTCCCCCAGCTCGTCATCCACAGCCTGGGGGCGAGCGAGGTCGAGCACATGGCGCGGATCTCGGGTGTCCCGGTCGAGGAGGCCATCACCCGCATCCACGCCGCCGGGCTCGACTCCTTCGCCGGCGCCGGCGCGGAACTGCTCCCCGAGCGGCCGCGCAAGGCGATCGCGCCGCTGAAGGAGTCCGGCGAGCGCTGGCTGGAGATCATGGAGATCGCGCACGGGCTGGGCGTCGAGTCGACGTCCACCATGCTGATGGGCACCGGCGAGACCAACGCCGAGCGCATCGAGCACCTGCGCATGATCCGGGACGTGCAGGACCGCACCGGTGGCTTCCGCGCCTTCATCCCGTACACCTACCAGCCCGAGAACAACCACCTGAAGGGCCGCACCCAGGCCACGCTCTTCGAGTACCTGCGGATGATCGCCATCGCCCGCGTGTTCCTCGACAACGTCGCCCACATCCAGGGCTCCTGGCTGACCACCGGCAAGGAGGTCGGCCAGCTCTCCCTGCACTACGGCGCGGACGACCTCGGTTCGATCATGCTGGAGGAGAACGTCGTGTCCTCGGCCGGCGCCAAGCACCGCTCCAACCGGCTGGAGATCATCGACCTGATCCGCAAGGCGGGACGCGTCCCGGCGCAGCGGGCCACGACGTACGAGCACCTCGTCGTGCACGACGACCCGGCGAACGACCCCGTCGACGAGCGCGTCGTCTCCCACATCTCGTCCACGGCGATCGAGGGCGGTACGGCGCACCCCGAGCTGAAGCTGCTCGCCTCCAACTGACGCCGCCGTGCTGACGATCCATGTCGCCGAAGCCTCGCCCGAGGCGGCCGTCGTGGTCGACGGCGCGCAGCTCGCCGCCGTCGGCCCCTACGAGGCACTGGCCGCCGACCACCCGCGGGCACGGGTGCGCCGGTGGCCCGGACTCATGACGCCCGGACTGCTCAACCCCTACGGTCCGGAACTGCTGGAACAGGCCTACCACCCCGACCCGCGCGAAGCGGACCGGCTCGGTACCGAGCCGGTCCTCGGGAAGCGCGCGCTCGCACTTCTCGCCGCCGACCCGTCCGCGCGGGGCGCCAGCGCGCGCCGAGGGGTACAGCGCCTGCTGGCGCACGGCACGGTCGCCGTCGCCGGAGAGCTGCGCAGTCGCGCGGCCCTGGACGCGGTGCGCGGAGCGGGGCTCGCCGTGGCGGCGCGTCCGCCCACCCTGCCCGGGCCCGCATCCTTGTCGCCGGTGCCGCTGGTGCTGCTTCCCGCGCTCGCTGCCGGGAACCCCGCACGGTTCGCGGTGTTCGACGTACCCGACCGGGCCGCGCTCGTGCGTCAGGGCGCGTCCACGTGCGTGGCCACCGTCGTGGGCGGCCGTCTGGTATACCGGGGGCGCTGACCGCGCGGTCCCGCGGGCCCGTCCGAGGGGCCTACGCGCCGAACGCCGTACCGAACGCCCCGTCCTCCTGCTCCACGCCGCTGCACGTGGTGAGCGCGTCGGTGGCCGACGCGTCCGCGCCACACCGCTGGTCGCGGAAGGCCGCCCACATCGACACCCAGGCGACGCCCTTCTCCTCGGCGAAGGCCCGGACCACGGCCGCGTCCGCGAGCGTGAACGTCTCACCGGTGACGTCGTTGACGCCCAGCATCGAGGTGAGCGCCATGCCCCGCCAGGCGTCCGCGTCGGAGGTGCCGAAGACCTTCCGCAGCTGGCTGTGCGCGGCCTTCGCCGAGGCGAGGGCGTAGTCACCCATGTCGTCGGTGTACGACTCGCCGTAGTTCATGGTCATGAGGTTGACCGCGGAGACCCGTACGCCGTGGTCGTTGGCCGACGCGAGCAGCGCCAGACCGCCGCCGTCCAGGCCCGAGGGCATCACCGGGAGGGTGAAGGAGACCTCCAGGCCGCTCCGTTCCTCCTGGAGCAGCGCGATCGCCTCCGAGCGCAGCGTGACGGAGTCGGCGTCGGCCAGCTCGTCGCCCTCGACGTCGAAGTCCGCCTGTGTGGACCCGGCGGCGTCCAGGGCCGCGCCGTACGCCGCCGCCAGCGCCGAGGCGCTGTCGCAGGCCGCCGCCAGCTCCGTGCCGGACGCGCCGCCGAAGGAGACGCGGACTGTGGCGCCCGACTCCTTCAGCTTCTCGACGCGGGAGGCGACGGAGGCGTCGTCGATGTCCTGTACGCCGTTCCAGCGGGGGACGCAGTCGTCGCCGGACGCGATGACGAACGCCAGGTTGTACGCCGTGGGGGAGCCCGCCGTGTCGGTGGCGGAGGCGGTGGTGGCACTGACGTAGGGGGCGTAGCCGGTGGCCGGCGTGGATGACGCGGACGGAGCGGACGGCGCGGTGGGGGTCGCGGGTGCTGCCGGGTCGGTGGTGCCGTCCTGTCCGGCGCAGCCCGCGGCGGCCAGGGCGAACAACAGGGCGCACCCGGCTGCCGCGTTCCGGTGAACCCTCATGAGCGCACACTCCCGTTCTCGTCCGTTGTCGGCGTCGGACAAGTGAAGGTGGCACGCGTTCCTGGGTCTTCGCTGAGGAAAGGGCGCGGTTCGGCGCCATCTCCCAGGAAACGGACAGGATGGGTCGCTTTTCACCGGGACCTCTCAAGAACTTGCCAGTCGACGACAGGCAAGGCTCCCTAACGTCCGGGGGCATGCACTCCGAGCCTGCCTACCCACCCCGCGCCGCATCCCGCGCCGCATCCCGCGCCGCCACGCGCGGTCGCCGCCGCACAAGCGACGACGGAGCCGCCGAGGGGCCCGTGTTCGTCGACAGCACCGGGCGCCGGGCCCGGCTGCTGCGCCGGCTGGGCCTGCTGGTGGGGGCCGTGTGCGTCGGCTACACGGCCGTCCTGGGCCTGGCCTTCATGGGCGTCGGCATCTCGGTCAACCCGTCCTCGCTGCTGCCCTTCGGTGGTGGCGGTGGTGGTGGTGGTGGCGGACCGGAGGGCGGTCAGGGCCCCGGCGGCGGCACGCGTCCACAGGGCGGCGCCGCTCCCACCGGTGCCCCGCCGAGCACCGGACCCTCCGCCGCCCCCAGCGCGGTCACCGGCACCGCCGCCACCGCTCCCACCGCCGCCCGCACCGACTGACCGGACGCCCCCACCCTCATGACCACGCCCAGCACACCCCCCGCCCCGCCCGCACGGGGCCGCCGCCGCGCCCCCTCCCGCATGGAACGCGCCGCGGGCCGGGCCGCCGCACTGCAACGCCCCCGCGTCCTCCTCGCCCTGCTCCTCCTGCTCGCGCTGACCTGCGTGATGCTCCTCGACGGCTACCTGCGCGCGGAGGTCGGCGGCGACCAGCGCGTCCGTACCGGGGCCTCGGCGAGCGACGTCCCCGACGACGTACTGGACGGCGGGCCGATCCTGTCCTTCCCTGGCGGACAGGCCACCACCGTCTCCGTCCCGGACAAGACGATCGTGCTGACCTTCGACGACGGCCCGGACCCCACCTGGACGCCGCAGGTGCTGGAGATCCTGGAGAAGTACGACGTGCCCGGCACCTTCTTCCTGGTCGGCTCGATGGTCGCGCGCCACCCGGGCATCGTGCGGGACCTGGTCGAGCAGGGCAACGAGGTGGGCGTCCACACCTTCACCCACGTCGACCTCTCCTACCAGAGCCAGGCCCGCGTCACCCGCGAGATCGAGCAGACCCAGCTGGCCCTCGCGGGCGCGGCCGGCATCACCACCACGCTGTTCCGGGCGCCGTACTCCTCCCAGACGGACGCCATCGACAACTACAGCTGGCCGGTCTACGAAAGCCTCGGCGAGGACGGCTACACCAGCGTCTTCATCGACACGGACAGCGACGACTGGAAGCGGCCCGGCGTCTCGAAGATCGTCGAGTGGGCGACGCCGGAGGACGACGAGGGCGCGTCCGTCCTCTTCCACGACGCCGGGGGCGAGCGGTCGCAGACGATCGAGGCGCTGCCGAAGTACATCGAGAAGATGAAGGCGAAGGGCTACACCTTCACCACCGTCAGCGGCGTCATGGCCGATCAGGCCGGTCAGCGGCCCACGGGCGGGCCCTCCGCCGCGGCCCCGGACGCGACGGGTTCCGGCGAGGGCCTCCAGGCCGCCCACCACGACGCCACCGGAGCCACCCTCTACGAGGGCAAGGCGCTCGTCGCCGCCGTCGCGGTCGCCGAGTGGACGGTCCCGGCGCTGTCGGCCGGGCTGGTGATTGTGGGTGTGGCCGTCATGGGCCGGTTCGCGATGATGCTGGTCCTCGCCCGCCGCCACCACAGACAGCGCAACCGACGCCGGTTCGGCTGGGGTCCGCCGGTGACCGGGCCGGTGAGCGTGATCGTCCCGGCGTACAACGAGAAGGAGTGCATCGAGGCCACCCTGAGGTCCCTGGCGCGCAGTACGCATCCCGTCGAGATCATCGTCGTGGACGACGGGTCGACGGACGGCACGGCGGAGATCGCCGAGTCCCTGGGGCTGCCGGGCGTCCGCGTCGTGCGGCAGGCCAACGCGGGCAAGCCCGCCGCCCTCAACAACGGCGTCCGGCAGGCCCGGTACGACATCGTCGTGATGATGGACGGCGACACCGTCTTCGAGCCCGACACCGTACGGCACCTGGTGCAGCCCTTCGCCGACCCCTCCGTCGGCGCGGTCGCGGGCAACGCCAAGGTCGGCAACCGGCGCACCCTCATCGGCGCCTGGCAGCACATCGAGTACGTGATGGGCTTCAACCTCGACCGGCGCATGTACGACCTGCTGCGCTGCATGCCGACCATCCCGGGCGCGATCGGCGCGTTCCGGCGCGAGGCGGTCCTCCAGGTCGGCGGCATGAGCGACGACACCCTCGCCGAGGACACCGACATCACCATCGCCCTGCACCGCGCGGGATGGCGGGTGGTCTACGAGGAGCACGCCCGCGCCTGGACGGAGGCGCCGGGGTCGCTCGGGCAGCTCTGGTCGCAGCGCTACCGCTGGTCGTACGGCACGATGCAGGCGCTGTGGAAGCACCGCCGCTCGCTGACGGACAAGGGGCCCTCGGGCCGCTTCGGGCGGGTCGGGATGCCGCTGGTGGTGCTCTTCCAGGTGGTCACGCCGGTCTTCGCGCCGCTCATCGACGTGTTCACCGTCTACTCGATGGTCTTCGTCGACTTCCGCGCCGCGCTCCTGGCGTGGCTCGCGGTGCTGGGCGTGCAGCTGGTGTGCGCGGCGTACGCCTTCCGGCTCGACCGGGAGAAGTACCGGTATCTGCTGATGCTGCCGCTCCAGCAGCTGGCCTACCGGCAGATGATGTACCTCGTCCTCATCCACTCCTGCGTCACCGCGCTGACCGGCGGGCGGCTGCGCTGGCAGAAGCTGAAACGGACGGGCGAGGTCGGGACCCCGGCGGGGCCCACGGGGACGGGCTGATGGGGGCGCACGGCAAGGGCGCCGCGCGCACCGTGCCGGCCGTGCGCGCCGACGGTGGTGCCCCGGCGCGGGACCGGTATTTCGACACCCTGCGCGCCCTCGCCCTGGTCCGGGTCGTCGCGTACCACGCCTTCGGCTGGCCCTGGGCCGGGCTGCTCTTCCCTTCCATGGGGATCATGTTCGGCCTGGCCGGCACCCTGATGGCCCGCTCGCTCCAGCGGCCCGCCGCGGGGGTGCTCCGGAGCCGGCTGCGCCGCCTGCTGCCGCCGTTCTGGTGCTGGGGCCTCTTCGTGGTGGGCGCGATGCTGGCGCGCGGCTGGATGCCGGGGTGGCAGATCGTCTACTGGGTGGTGCCGCTCGGCGACCCGCCGGGCAGCGCGTGGGGCGAGCAGGCCTGGGAGATCCTCTGGTACCTCAGGACGTATCTGTGGTTCGTGCTGCTCTCCCCGCTGCTGCTGCGGGTCTTCCGGCTCGCGCCCGTGCCGGTGCTGCTGCTGTCCCTGGCACCGGTCGTGGCGTTCCGGTTCCTGTGGCAGCCGCCGGACAACCGCTTCGGGACCGGGCTGCTCGACCTGGCGACGTACCTCTTCTGCTGGGTCCTCGGCTTCGCCCACCGCGACGGGGTGCTGGCCCGTCTGAGGCCGGTCGCCGTCGTCGTCCTGTCGCTCGCCGCCCTCGCCTGCGGCGCCTGGTACGCCTTCGCGCACCAGGGTGAGTACGGCACGTACGACCTGGACGACATCCCGTTGGCGCAGGCCTTCTGGTCGGCCGGGTTCGTGACGCTGCTGATGTACGCGAAGGCCCGGCTCGGGACCGACTTCTCGGGACTGGCCGGGCTGCGGCGGCTGGACCGGCTGGTGTGGATGTTCAACGCCCGCGCGGTGACGGTCTACCTCTGGCACGAGCTGGCCCTGGTCCTGGCCGTGCCGCTGATCGACCGGCTCTGGGACGTGCCGGCCTTCGAGGCGTACCTGCCGCTGGGGAGCCAGTGGTTCCTGCTGGCGGTGGGCTGGGTCCTGATCGCGGTGTCCGTGCTGCTGTTCGGGTGGGTGGAGGACGTCGCCGCGCGGAGGAGGCCGCGGCTGCTGCCGTGAGCCGGTGCCGCCGCCGTGGGCCGGGGGCTGCGGCGCGGGCGCGCACCACGGTGCTGCAACAATGGGCCCGTGACCCGCGCTTCCCTGAACAAGCAGCCGCACGAAGTCGCCTCGATGTTCGACCACGTCGCGGAACGGTACGACCTGACGAACGCCGTGCTCTCGCTCGGCCAGGACCGGGCGTGGCGCAAGGCGGTCGCCAGAGCCGTCGACGCCCGCCCGGCGCAGAAGGTCCTGGACCTCGCGGCCGGCACGGCGACCTCCTCCCTGCCCTTCGCCCGCACCGGCGCCTACGTCGTCCCCTGTGACTTCTCCCAGGGCATGCTCCAGGTCGGCAAGGAACGGCACTCCTGGCTGCCGTTCACCGCGGGCGACGCGACGCGGCTGCCGTTCAAGGACGACGTCTTCGACGCCGTCACCATCTCCTTCGGGCTGCGCAACGTGCAGGACACGGACGCCGCGCTGCGCGAGATGTACCGGGTGACGCGGCCCGGCGGCCGGGTCGTCATCTGCGAGTTCTCGCACCCGACCTGGGCGCCGTTCCGCACCGTCTACACCGAGTACCTGATGCGCGCCCTGCCGCCGGTCGCCCGCGCGGTGTCGTCCAACCCCGACGCGTACGTCTACCTCGCCGAGTCCATCCGGGCCTGGCCCGACCAGCCGGCGCTCGCCGAGCGGCTCGGCAAGGCCGGCTGGTCCAAGGTGGCCTGGCGCAACCTGACGGGCGGCGTGGTGACGCTGCACCGCGGCTTCAAGGCGAGCTGAGCGCGGCGCGGCAGGTCGGTGGTTCGGCCGGCTCCGCCAGTTCCCGGCGGAGCCCACCCAGGGGCGGGTGCGGCACGCGCGGCTCACGGCTGCCCCCGCCGCCCTCGCCCTCCCCGAAGTCGAACCACACGTACACCGTCGACTCCCGCGCCACCTGCGCACCGGGCCGCGGGTACTGGCGTACGACGTGGTCGACGACGGCGGTCCGGAGATCGGGCCGGTCCGGCGCGGTCAGGAGCAGGCCCTGCGCGCGGGCGGCCTCGTGCGCGTCCACGGCCGTCAGACCGACCAGGCGCGGTACGCGGACGTCACGGTTCTCGGGGTTCTCGGATACCAGGCGCACGGACGTCACCCCCAGCGGTACCCGGCACAGTAGCCCCGCCGCGCACCGCCCGGAAGCGTCAAGTGGCTGACTGTGACAGTTCGTTACTCTGCGTCACGCTCGTCCGTGCTGCGGGTGCAGGGCGAGGCGGTAGCAGTGCCCCCGCTGCTCGGAGGACGGGATCGTGAAGACCTCGGCGAGCCGCATGCCCAGCCGCTCCGTGACCGCGATGGACCGGGTGTTGCGCGCGTTGACCATCGCGACCACCTCCGCGACCCCCGCGCCGCGCACCCGCTCCAGCGTCTGCCGGGCGGCCGCCGTGACGTACCCCTTGCCCCAGTGCGCCCGCCCGAGCCGCCAGCCGATCTCGATCGCGCCCTTGGGGCCCCAGTCGCCCGGCCACGGCTGGGCGCCGGTGAACCCCATGACCCGGTCGGACTCGTCCACCATGGTCCACAGGCAGAAGCCGTGCTCGGCGTCGTGCCGGCGTTGGCGGGCGGTCAGCTCCTCGTAGACGGACAGCTCCGCCGGCCTCCCGCCGTGGAACTCCATGACGTCCGGGTCGTCGAAGACCCGGTGCCAGGCGACGGCGTCCTCGTCGGTGGGGACGCGCAGCCGTACAACGGGGAGAGGTCGCTTCACTGGGCAGCCCTTCAGCCGGGTGGTCGGTGACGCTGAATAGACTGCCCATGACCAGTGCCGGTCGGCACGCAGATTCCGAACTTGGGGAGATCCCGCCGTGACCGTCGAGACTGAGCCGCTCTCCGAGAACACCGCCGACGTGATCGTCGTGGGCGCGGGGCCGGCCGGCTCCACCACCGCGTACCACCTGGCCAAGTCGGGACTCGACGTCCTGCTCCTCGAGAAGACCGCGTTCCCCAGGGAGAAGGTCTGCGGCGACGGCCTCACCCCGCGCGCGGTCAAACAGCTCGTCGCCATGGGCATCGACATCTCCGAGGAAGCCGGCTGGCTGCGCAACAAGGGCCTGCGCATCATCGGCGGCGGCTCCCGCCTCCAGCTGGACTGGCCGGACCTGGCCTCCTTCCCCGACTACGGACTCGTCCGCAAGCGCGACGACTTCGACGAGCAGCTCGCCCGGCAGGCGCAGAAGGCCGGTGCGCGCCTGTACGAGCGCTGCAACGTCGGCGCGCCGATCGTCGACGACCGCACCGGCCGCATCACCGGCGTGCACGCCAAGCTGGGCGAGGACAAGCGCGAGGTCACCTTCCACGCGCCGCTGGTCGTGGCCGCCGACGGCAACTCCACGCGGCTGTCCCTGGCGATGGGCCTGCACCGCCGCGAGGACCGCCCCATGGGCGTCGCGGTCCGCACGTACTTCACCTCGCCCCGCCACGACGACGACTACCTGGAGTCCTGGCTGGAACTGTGGGACCGGCGCGGCTCGCAGGACCGCCTGCTGCCGGGCTACGGCTGGATCTTCGGCATGGGCGACGGCACCTCCAACGTCGGCCTGGGCGTGCTGAACACCTCCGCCGCCTTCAAGGAGCTGGACTGGCGCGAGATCCTCAAGGCCTGGTGCGCGTCCATGCCCGAGGACTGGGGCTACACCCCGGACAACATGACCGGCCCGATCCGCGGCGCCGCCCTGCCCATGGCCTTCAACCGCCAGCCCCACTACACCAAGGGCCTGCTCCTCGTCGGCGACGCCGGCGGCCTGGTGAACCCCTTCAACGGCGAAGGCATCGCCTACGCCATGGAGTCCGGCCAGATCGCCGCCGACGTCGTCGTCCAGGCGCACGCGCGGGCCACGCCCGCCCAGCGCGAGATCGCCCTGCAGCGCTACCCGCGCGTCCTGAAGGACACCTACGGCGGCTACTACACGCTGGGCCGCGCCTTCGTGAAGCTCATCGGCAACCCGAAGGTCATGCAGATCGCGACCCAGCGCGGCCTCACCCACCCGATCCTGATGAAGTTCACCCTGAAGATGCTCGCCAACCTGACGGACCCGACGGGCGGCGACGCGATGGACCGCATCATCAACGGACTGAGCAAGGTCGCGCCGAAAGCCTGATCGGATCGGCTTGATCAGAGGCGTCCGGCCAGTGGTGCCTGGTCAGGCGGCGAAGGCCGCGGCGTTGACGGCCCGGCGCGCGAAGACCTCCTCGCGCCGGTCCGCCGACTGCCGCAGTGCCGCCTTCCGTTCCCGGGCGGAGAGCCGGTCCAGGTAGACCTGCCCGTTCAGGTGGTCGGTCTCGTGCGCCAGGCAGCGCGCGAAGTAGCCCGTGCCCTCGATGAGGAGCGGCGCGCCGTCCTTGTCCAGGCCGCGCACGACGGCCCGGTCGGGCCGGGGTACGGCCATGACGGCGCCCGGCACCGACAGGCACCCCTCGCCCTCGTCGAGCAGCCGCCGCGCGACCGGATCGAGGGCGTCGAGGACCGGGTTCACGATGTGCCCGACATGTCGGACACCGTCGTCGTCCGGGCAGTCGTAGACGAACAGGCGCAGGTCGACCCCGACCTGATTGGCCGCCAGCCCGGCCCCCTCCGCGACGTACATCGTGCGGAACATGTCGTCGATGAGCGCGGCGAGGTCGGGCCCGAACTCCGTGACGTCACGGCAGGGCCGGTGCAGCACCTCCTCGCCGACCTCGGTGACGCGTCGCACCGATCCGCGCAGGGCCTCCGGCGCGAACGGGGGACAGGAGGCGGTGGGCCGCCCCTGGACGAACACACTCGGCATGACGTTGTCTCCTTCGGCTCGTGGACGGGCCGGAGGGAACCGGCCCGCGCCCGAGCATGCCAGGAGCCCGCGAAGGGCCGCAGCCCCCGAGCGGCTACGGCCCTTTCGCGTGTGCAGGGGTGGGTGCCGGTTACAGCACGCGCACCGCGCCGCTCGGCGGGTCGTACGACAGCGGCTTCTCGACGACACCGGTGGAGGAGTTCTGCGCGCCGACGAACATGCCGCCGCCGACGTAGACGCCCACGTGGTACGCGCTGCCCGCGCCGCCCCAGTAGAGGATGTCGCCCGGCTGGAGGTTGTCCAGGCCGACCTGGGTGCCGGCCGTCGACTGCGCCTGGGAGACGCGGGGCAGGCTGATGCCGACCTGCTTGAAGGCGGCCTGCACGAGACCGGAGCAGTCGTAGGCGGACGGGCCGGTGGCGCCGGAGACGTACGCCTTGCCGACCTGGGCCTGCACGAAGGAGACGACGGCGGCGGCCGAACCGGTCGCCGTGGACGTGCTGGTGCTCGCGCTGCTGCCGCTGCTCGTGCCGGTGGAGGAGCCGCTGTCCGTGGAGGCGCTCAGGGTGGTGCGCTCGGCGGCGCGCGAGGCGCGCTCGGCGGCCTCCTTGCGAGCGGCCTCCTCGGCCTTCTTCTTGGCCTCCGCGGCCTTCTTCTTGGCCTCGGCGAGATCCGCCTTGGCCTGCTTGGCGGCCTTCGCGGCCGCCGCGTCACGCTCGGCCTGCAGCTGGTAGCTCGCGGCCGCCTGCTGCGTGACGTCCGCGGACTGGGCGACCTGAGCGGCCAGGTCGGCCGTCAGGGTGGGCAGTTCGAGGGTCTGCGTCACCGGTTCGGCCGCGTTGGCCGACCCCGACGCACCGGCCACTGCCAGGGTGCTGAGGACGCCACCGGCAACTCCGGCCCGCATCGCGATCGTCGACGCGTTGCGGCGGGGTTTCCGGTGGCTGCGTATGTGAGCGGTGTGGGACATAGGGACAACCGGTATCAGTAGCTCCTCCATACCTTCAAGAAACGTGTGCTGCGCCACAGTTGTTCAATCGAGCCGTCGAATCCCGGGCGTGTCGCTCTTTATTGACGCCGTAACGGACATTGCGGACGGGCCGTAACCGGCCTGTGATCACGGTCTTTGATCGTTACGCCCGAATTGCCCCGCGCCTACCACTTGTTGGGGCACTTGGCCAAGCCCGGTTCTCAGACGCCTCTCATGAATGTGGCACAGGTCACGGAACGGTTACCCCGGCGTGCGCGTCCGTCGCGTGCGGAGCGGCTCGGATCGACCCGGCGGCCGGCGGGGGGATGGTCCGACCGGTGCTCGACGGCGCTCGTGAACGCGTGCACGTGTCCACACCGACCCCCAGCCCTCCCCCTCATGTGTGAACGCCTCCTCTATCAAGGGTCTGCGTCCAGCGCCAATTTGCATGCAAGGGAACCCTCTTGATATGGAGACGCACCTTGCCGGGGCCCTCTGGCCAGCGACGACGAGCGAAATTGTCACCTCTGGTGATCAGGTGAACGCTTCTTGTGTGAAGATCACCGCTCATCCGACTTCATGATCGTTCGTCAGGTGGTGGAGATCACAAAGCTTGTGCAATACCCCGTGTCGCAGATCACAGAGCGTCGGGCATAGGATGCGAGGCAGTTGGGCTTGTGACCTGCTTCACATGTTCGCGATCTTCGTCGGGACGGGCGTGGCTCGTGGGGCTGTTGGGGCGGCTGTGAGTCCAGTGCAACCGCCAGCAGTCAGTGCCGACTGAGAGGAGCGAGGAGCGGTGAACGCGTATGCGCCCATCCTCGTACTGGGAGCCCTCGGGGCAGGCTTTGCGATCTTCTCCGTGGTGATGGCCACGCTGATCGGTCCGAAGCGGTACAACCGGGCGAAGCTCGAGGCCTACGAGTGCGGCATCGAGCCGACCCCCACGCCGGCCGGCGGCGGGCGCTTCCCCATCAAGTACTACCTGACGGCGATGCTCTTCATCATCTTCGATATCGAGATCGTCTTCCTCTACCCCTGGGCCGTCACCTTCGACGCCCTGGGGATTTTCGGGCTCGTGGAGATGCTGCTCTTCGTGCTCACCGTCTTCGTCGCGTACGCGTACGTATGGCGGCGCGGCGGCCTGGAATGGGACTGAGGGGCCTTTGACATGGGACTCGAAGAAAAACTGCCGAGCGGCTTCCTGCTGACCACCGTCGAGCAGGCCGCGGGCTGGGTGCGCAAGTCGTCCGTCTTCCCGGCCACGTTCGGCCTCGCCTGCTGTGCCATCGAGATGATGACCACCGGCGCCGGCCGCTACGACCTGGCGCGCTTCGGCATGGAGGTCTTCCGCGGCTCGCCGCGGCAGGCGGACCTGATGATCGTCGCGGGTCGGGTCAGCCAGAAGATGGCGCCGGTGCTGCGGCAGGTCTACGACCAGATGCCGAACCCGAAGTGGGTCATCTCCATGGGGGTCTGCGCCTCCTCGGGCGGCATGTTCAACAACTACGCCATCGTCCAGGGCGTCGACCACATCGTCCCGGTCGACATCTACCTCCCCGGCTGCCCGCCGCGCCCCGAGATGCTGATGGACGCCATCCTCAAGCTCCACCAGAAGATCCAGAGCTCCAAGCTCGGGGTGAACGCCGAGGAGGCGGCCCGCGAGGCGGAGGAAGCGGCGCTCAAGGCCCTGCCCACGATCGAGATGAAGGGGCTGCTGCGGTGAGCGACGCGAACAACACCGCGGGTGACGCGAACGAGGTCAATCCCGAGAAGGACCTGTCCGCGGAGAACCTCCCCGGCCAGCGGGGCCAGGGCGGCGAGGAGATCCGCGTCCAGCGCGGCATGTTCGGCGCCAACAACGGCGGCGACACCTCCGGCTACGGCGGCCTGGTCCGCTCCGTCCGGCTCCCCGGGCCGGCGAGCCGGCCCTACGGCGGCTGGTTCGACGAGGTCGCCGACGAACTCGAGGGCGCGCTGGAGGAGCAGGGGCTCCTGCCCGAGAACGCCATCGAGAAGACGGTCGTCGACCGCGGCGAGGTGACCTTCCACATCGAGCGTGAGCACCTGGTCCGGGTCGCCCGCACCCTGCGCGACGACCCCGCCCTGCGCTTCGAACTGTGCACCGGCGTCAGCGGCGTCCACTACCCGCACGACAAGGGCCGCGAGCTGCACGCCGTCTACCACCTGCGCTCGATCACCCACAACCGGCTGATCCGCCTCGAAGTCAGCGCGCCCGACAGCGACCCGCACATCCCGTCGCTGGTCGCCGTCTACCCGACGAACGACTGGCACGAGCGCGAGACCTACGACTTCTTCGGCATCGTCTTCGACGATCACCCGGCGCTGACGCGGATCATGATGCCGGACGACTGGCAGGGCTTCCCGCAGCGCAAGGACTACCCCCTCGGCGGCATCCCCGTCGAGTACAAGGGCGCCCAGATCCCGGCTCCGGACCAGCGGAGGTCGTACTCGTGAGCACTTCCCACGCCTCCCCCAGGGAGACCACCGAAGGCACCGTCTACACGGTCACCGGCGGCGACTGGGACGAGGTCGTCCAGTCCGCGGCCCGTGCCGACGACGAGCGCATCGTCGTCAATATGGGCCCCCAGCACCCGTCCACGCACGGCGTGCTCCGCCTCATCCTGGAGATCGACGGCGAGACGGTCACCGAGGCCCGCTGCGGCATCGGCTACCTGCACACCGGCATCGAGAAGAACCTCGAGTACCGGAACTGGACGCAGGGCACCACGTTCGTGACGCGCATGGACTACCTGACGCCGTTCTTCAACGAGGCGGCGTACTGCCTGGGCGTCGAGAAGCTCCTCGGCATCGAGGACCAGATCCCGGACCGGGCCACGATCATCCGGGTCATGCTGATGGAGCTGAACCGGCTCTCCTCGCACCTGGTCGCCATCGCCACCGGCGGCATGGAGCTGGGCGCCACCACGATCATGATCTACGGCTTCCGTGATCGTGAACTGATTCTCGACATCTACGAGCTGATCACCGGCCTCAGGATGAACCACGCGTACATCCGCCCGGGCGGACTCGCCCAGGACCTGCCGCCGGGCGCGGTGGACCAGATCCGCGAGTTCGTGAAGAAGATGAAGAAAAACCTTCCGGAGTACGACAAGCTCGCCACCGGGAACCCCATCTTCAAGGGCCGCATGCAGGATGTCGGCTACCTCGACCTGGCCGGCTGCATGGCCCTCGGCGCCACCGGCCCCGTCCTCAGGTCCACCGGCCTCCCGCACGACCTGCGCAAGACCCAGCCGTACTGCGGTTACGAGACGTACGACTTCGATGTCCCGACCGCCGACACCTGCGACTCCTACGGGCGCTTCCTGATCCGGCTGGAGGAGATGCGCCAGTCGCTCCGCATCGTCGAGCAGTGCCTGGACCGGCTCCAGCCCGGCCCGGTCATGGTCGCCGACAAGAAGATCGCCTGGCCCGCCCAGCTCGCCCTGGGGCCGGACGGCCTCGGCAACTCCCTCGACCACATCAAGAAGATCATGGGCACCTCCATGGAGGCCCTGATCCACCACTTCAAGCTGGTCACCGAGGGCTTCCGGGTGCCGCCGGGACAGGCGTACACGGCGGTCGAGTCGCCCAAGGGCGAGCTGGGGGTGCATGTCGTCTCCGACGGCGGCACCCGCCCCTTCCGGGTCCACTTCCGCGACCCGTCCTTCACCAATCTGCAGGCCATGGCGGCGATGTGCGAGGGCGGCCAGGTCGCCGACGTCATCGTCGCCGTGGCGTCCATCGACCCCGTGATGGGAGGCGTCGACCGGTGACCACCTCTTCTTCGGAGCGGGGCGTCAGCCTGGGCATGCCGGAACTGCCCGCGCCCGCCTACCCGGACGACGTCCGGGCCCGGCTGGAGACCGACGCGCGCGAGGTCATCGCCCGCTACCCGGACTCCCGGTCCGCCCTCCTGCCGTTGCTGCACCTCGTGCAGTCGGAGGAGGGACACGTCACGCGCACCGGGATGCAGTTCTGCGCGGACATGCTGGGCCTCACCACCGCCGAGGTCACCGCGGTCGCCACCTTCTACACCATGTACCGGCGCGGGCCGAGCGGCGACTACCAGGTCGGCGTGTGCACCAACACGCTGTGCGCGGTGATGGGCGGCGACGCCATCTTCGAGTCGCTCCAGGAGCACCTGGGCGTCGGCAACGGCGAGACCACCGAGGACGGCAAGGTCACCCTGGAGCACATCGAGTGCAACGCGGCCTGCGACTTCGCACCGGTCGTGATGGTCAACTGGGAGTTCTTCGACAACCAGACCCCGGCGAGCGTCAAGGCCCTCGTCGACGACCTGCGCGCGGGCCGGCCCGTGACACCCACGCGCGGTGCGCCGCTGTGCACCTTCAAGGAGACCGCCCGGATCCTGGCGGGCTTCCCCGACGAGCGGGACGGCGCCGTCGCGGCCGGCGGCAGCGCGGGTCCCGCCTCCCTGGCCGGGCTCAAGCTCGCCAAGGGCGAGGCGCCCGCCGCGCGCGTGGTGCACCCGCGGGACGGCGGGCCGCAGGACGCGCCGCAGGACCGGGCCGTGCACGACCCGTCCCCGACGGAACACCTCAGCTCGCACGACGCGCCGCAGGACACATCGGCATCCGACCCTTCCAACCCGGCAGGGCCTACCGCCGAGGAGGGGGAGTGATGACCGTGGCAGCCGAGATCAAGGGCAGCAGCCCGGAGAAGCTGCTCGCACCCGTGCTGTCGGCCTTCTGGGACGAGGACGAGTCGTGGACTCTCGACGTCTACCGGAGGCACGAGGGGTACGAGGGACTCCGCAAGGCGCTGGCGATGGCGCCGGACGACCTGATCGCGTACGTCAAGGAGTCCGGTCTGCGTGGACGCGGCGGTGCCGGGTTCCCGACGGGGATGAAGTGGCAGTTCATTCCTCAGGGGGACGGCAAGCCTCACTATCTAGTTGTCAACGCCGACGAGTCGGAGCCGGGGACCTGCAAGGACATCCCGCTCCTCTTCGCGAACCCGCACAGCCTCATCGAGGGCATCGTCATCGCGTGTTACGCCATCAGGTCTTCGCATGCCTTCATCTATCTGCGTGGTGAAGTCGTCCCAGTGCTGCGGCGGTTGCACGAGGCCGTGCGCGAGGCCTACGCGGCCGGCTTTCTCGGCGAGAACATCCTGGGCAGCGGACTCGATCTCGAACTCACCGTGCACGCGGGCGCGGGCGCGTACATCTGCGGTGAGGAGACCGCACTGCTCGACTCGCTCGAAGGCCGCCGGGGTCAACCGCGGCTCCGTCCCCCCTTTCCTGCCGTCGCGGGCCTCTACGCGTGCCCGACTGTGGTGAATAACGTCGAATCGATCGCTTCAGTTCCCGCCATCCTGAACAAGGGCAAGGACTGGTTCAGGTCGATGGGCAGCGAGAAGTCCCCGGGCTTCACGCTCTACTCGCTCAGCGGCCACGTCGCGGGCCCCGGCCAGTACGAGGCCCCGCTCGGCATCACGCTGCGCCATCTCCTCGACATGAGCGGCGGCATGCGCCCCGGTCACCGGCTGAAGTTCTGGACACCGGGCGGCTCCTCGACGCCGATGTTCACCGACGAGCACCTCGACGTCCCCCTCGACTACGAAGGAGTGGGCGCCGCCGGTTCCATGCTCGGCACGAAGGCGCTCCAGTGCTTCGACGAGACGACCTGCGTGGTGCGCGCCGTCACCCGCTGGACCGAGTTCTACGCCCACGAGTCCTGCGGCAAGTGCACACCCTGCCGCGAAGGGACGTACTGGCTCGTCCAGTTGCTGCGCGACATCGAGGCCGGCAAGGGACAGATGTCAGACCTCGACAAGCTGAACGACATCGCCGACAACATCAACGGCAAGTCCTTCTGCGCCCTCGGCGACGGTGCCGCCTCGCCGATCTTCTCCTCGCTCAAGTACTTCCGCGAGGAGTACGAGGAGCACATCACGGGCCGCGGCTGCCCCTTCGACCCGGCCAAGTCGACGGCCTGGGCCGACCGCACGGAGGTGAAGGCATGACCGTGACCACCAATGCTCCCTCGGGTGGGGGAGAAGCGGCCCTCCCGCCGGAGGATCTCGTCACGCTCACGATCGACGGCGCCGAGATCAGCGTGCCCAAGGGCACCCTGGTCATCCGGGCCGCCGAGCAGCTCGGCATCGAGATCCCCCGGTTCTGCGACCACCCCCTCCTCGACCCGGCCGGCGCCTGCCGCCAGTGCATCGTCGAGGTCGAGGGCCAGCGCAAGCCGATGGCGTCGTGCACCATCACCTGCACCGACGGGATGGTGGTGAAGACGCAGCTCACCTCGCCCGTGGCCGAGAAGGCCCAGCACGGTGTGATGGAGCTGCTGCTCATCAACCACCCGCTGGACTGCCCGGTCTGCGACAAGGGCGGCGAGTGCCCCCTGCAGAACCAGGCGATGTCGCACGGTCAGGCCGACTCCCGCTTCGAGGGCAAGAAGCGGACCTACGAGAAGCCCGTGCCGATCTCCACGCAGGTCCTGCTCGACCGCGAGCGCTGCGTGCTGTGCGCGCGCTGCACCCGGTTCTCCAACCAGGTCGCGGGCGACCCGATGATCGAGTTGATCGAGCGGGGCGCGCTCCAGCAGGTCGGTACCGGCGAGGGCGACCCCTTCGAGTCGTACTTCTCCGGCAACACCATCCAGATCTGCCCGGTCGGCGCGCTCACCTCGGCGGCGTACCGGTTCCGCTCCCGGCCCTTCGACCTGATCTCCTCGCCCTCCGTGTGCGAGCACTGCTCCGGCGGCTGCGCCACCCGCACCGACCACCGGCGCGGCAAGGTCATGCGGCGCCTCGCGGCCAACGAGCCCGAGGTCAACGAGGAGTGGATCTGCGACAAGGGGCGCTTCGGCTTCCGGTACGCCCAGCAGCGGGACCGGCTCAGCACGCCCCTGGTGCGCAACGCCGAGGGCGAGCTGGAGCCGGCCTCCTGGCCGGAGGCGCTGCAGATCGCCGCGCAGGGACTGCTCGCCTCCAGGGGCCGCACCGGGGTCCTGACCGGCGGACGGCTCACCGTCGAGGACGCGTACGCCTACAGCAAGTTCGCGCGCGTGGCGCTCGACACCAACGACATCGACTTCCGCGCGCGCGTGCACAGCGCCGAGGAGGCCGACTTCCTGGCCGCTCACGTCGCCGGCCGCGGCCGTGACCTCGGGGGAGGTTCCGGCGTCACGTACACGTCGCTGGAGAAGGCGCCCGCGGTCCTGCTGGTCGGCTTCGAGGCCGAGGAGGAGGCGCCCGGCGTCTTCCTCAGGCTGCGCAAGGCCTGGCGCAAGCACGGGCAGAAGGTCTTCTCCCTGGCCACGCACGCCACACGGGGCCTGGAGAAGGCGGGCGGCACCCTGCTCCCCGCAGCTCCCGGCACGGAGACCGAGTGGCTGGACGCCCTCGCGAGCGCCGTCGGTCTGGAGGAGGGCGGAGCCGAGGCGGCCGCGGCCCTGCGCGCCGAGGGCGCCGTGATCGTCGTCGGTGAACGGCTGGCGTCCGTGGCCGGCGGCCTCACCTCCGCCGTACGGACCGCGGCGGCGACCGGCGCCGAGCTGGTGTGGATCCCGCGCCGGGCCGGAGAACGCGGCGCCATCGAGGCGGGCGCGCTGCCGTCGCTGCTGCCCGGCGGGCGTCCGGCGACCGACCCGCGCGCGCGTGAGGAGGTCGCCGCCCTGTGGGGCCTGGCCGACCTTCCGCACCGCTACGGCCGCGACACCGGCGAGATCGTCGAGGCCGCGGCCCGGGGCGAACTCCAGGCGCTGCTGGTGGCGGGCGTGGAGGTCGCCGACCTGCCCGACCCCACGCGCGCGCGTGCGGCACTCGACGAGGCCGGGTTCGTGGTGTCGCTGGAGCTGCGGCCCAGCGAGGTCACCGAGCGCGCCGACGTGGTCCTGCCCGTCGCGGCGGTCGCCGAGAAGCCCGGCACCTTCCTCAACTGGGAGGGCAGGGTGCGCTTCTTCGAGGCCGCGCTCAAGCCCGACCAGATGACGCGCCGTCTCGCTCCCGCCGACGCCCGCGTCCTGCAGATGCTGGCCGACGCCATGGACGTACACCTGGGCCTGCCCGATCTGCGCACCACGCGCGCGGAGATCGACCGGCTCGGCACCTGGGACGGACCGCGGGGCGGCGAGCCCCTGCAGACCGCGGGCGCGCTGCCGCGACCGGCCGCCGGAGAGGCCGTCCTGGCCGGACACCGGCTGCTGCTCGACCAGGGACTGCTCCAGCAGGGCGACGAGGCGCTGGCCGGCACCCGGCACGCCGCCCGCGCGCGCGTGTCGGCCGCCACGGCCGCCGAGGCGGGTGTCAAGGACGGCGACGTCCTCGCCGTCACCGGACCGGCCGGGACCGTCGCCTTCCCGCTCCAGGTCACCGAGATGCCCGACCGGGTGGTCTGGCTCCCGCTGAACTCGGCCGGCAGCGGCGTCGCCTCCGACGCCGGGGTACTGCCCGGAACCCTCGTCCGCATCGGTCCGGCGACGTCCGCGGGCGCCGCCCCCAAGGAGGTGGAGGCATGAGCCCGTACCTCGCCGCTGAAGACCTCTCGATGTTCGGCACCGACCCCTGGTGGCTGGTCGTCATCAAGGCGGTGTTCTGCTTCGCCTTCCTGATGGTGACCGTGCTGTTCTCCATCGTGTGGGAGCGCAAGGTCGTCGCCTGGATGCAGCTGCGCATCGGCCCGAACCGGCACGGCCCCTGGGGCATGCTCCAGTCGCTCGCCGACGGCATCAAGCTGATGCTCAAGGAAGACGTCGTCGTCAAGCGCGCCGACAAGGCGGTCTACATCCTCGCGCCGATCGTGGCGGCCATCCCGGCGTTCATGGCGATCGCGGTGATCCCCTTCGGACCGGCCGGCAACGAGGTCTCGATCTTCGGCCACCGCACCGCCATGCAGCTCACCGACCTGCCGATCGCGATGCTGTTCATCCTGGCGGTCGCCTCGGTCGGCATCTACGGCATCGTGCTCGCCGGCTGGAGCTCCGGATCGACGTACCCACTGCTCGGCGGACTGCGGTCCTGCGCCCAGATGATCTCCTACGAGATCGCGATGGGCGCCGCGTTCGCCTCGGTGTTCCTCTACTCCGGTTCGATGTCCACCTCGGAGATCGTCGCCCAGCAGAACGACCGCTGGTACATCGTGCTGCTGCCGGTCTCCTTCATCCTCTACATCGTCACGATGGTCGGCGAGACCAACCGCGCCCCCTTCGACATGCCCGAGTCCGAGGGCGACCTGGTGGGCGGCTTCAACACCGAGTACTCGTCGATCAAGTTCGCGATGTTCATGCTCGCCGAGTACGTGAACATGGTGACGGTCTCGGCGGTCGCCACCACGCTCTTCCTCGGCGGCTGGCGGGCCCCCTGGCCGATCAGCACCTTCTGGGAGGGCGCCAACCACGGCTGGTGGCCGCTGCTCTGGTTCGTGGTCAAGGTCCAGCTGCTGCTGTTCTTCTTCATCTGGCTGCGCGGCACCCTGCCCCGGGTCCGCTACGACCAGTTGATGAAGCTCGGCTGGAAGGTCCTCATCCCGGTCTCCCTGGTCTGGCTGATGCTGGTCGCGACCGTGCGGGCCCTCAGGAACGAGAACTACGGCTTCAGCGACATCGCCCTCTACATCGGCGGCGGCGTCCTGGTCCTGCTGCTGTTGTCCTTCCTCGTGGACATGTACCGCGACAAGGGCGACAAGGCCGCCGAACCGCCGGCCGAGGCGGAGGCCGCCTTCGACCCGATGGCCGGTGGATTCCCCGTCCCGCCGATGCCCGGGCAGGCGGTGCCACCGGTGCCGAGGCGCCGTCCCCGCCGGGAGCGGGAGCTGATTGTCAGTGGCGGGCCCGATACTCACAGTGACGGACCTGTGGGCGGATCTACGGATGGAAAGGAGGCGTCCGATGACTGAGGAGCAGAAGGAACCCATGGAACACCAGGAAGGCAAGGCGACCGACCCCGGTTTCATGAACCCCGTGGCCGGCTTCGGCGTGACCTTCAAGGCCATGTTCAAGAAGCGGCTGACCGAGCAGTACCCGGAGCAGCAGAAGACCACCGCTCCGCGCTTCCACGGACGGCACCAGCTCAACCGCCATCCGGACGGCCTGGAGAAGTGCGTCGGCTGCGAGTTGTGCGCCTGGGCCTGTCCCGCCGACGCCATCTACGTGGAGGGCGCGGACAACACCGACGAGGAGCGCTACTCGCCGGGCGAGCGGTACGGCCGCGTCTACCAGATCAACTACGCCCGCTGCATCCTGTGCGGCCTGTGCATCGAGGCCTGCCCCACGCGCGCGCTGACGATGACCAACGAGTTCGAACTTGCCGACTCCAGCCGTGCCAACCTCATCTTCACCAAGGACCAGCTGCTCGCCGGTCTGGAGGAGGGCATGGTCGACTCGCCGCACGCCATCTACCCGGGCACCGACGAGCAGGACTACTACCGGGGCCTGGTGACCGAGGCCGCGCCCGGCACGGTCCAGCAGGCCGCCCACTCCGAGGGGGAGGTCGTCCAGGAGGGCGACTCGACCTTCGGTGGGACGGAGCCGGCGTCGGAGGAGGTGATCCGCCGATGAGCGCGCAGCTCGCCGCCTACTCGACTTCCACCGGCGAGGCCGTCCAGTTCTGGATCCTCGGCACGGTCGCGGTGATCGGCGCCCTGTGCACCGTCTTCATGAAGAAGGCCGTGCACAGCGCGCTGTGCCTCGCCGGGACCATGATCGTCCTGGCGGTGTTCTACCTCGCCAACGGTGCCTACTTCCTCGGCATCGTGCAGATCGTCGTCTACACCGGCGCCATCATGATGCTGTTCCTGTTCGTGGTGATGCTCGTCGGCGTCACGGCGGCGGACTCGCTGAAGGAGACCATCAAGGGGCAGCGCTGGCTGGCCCTGCTGTCCGGGCTCGGCTTCGGCATCCTGCTGGTCGCCGGCATCGGCAACGCCTCCGTCGCCGAGTTCACCGGTCTCGCCCAGGCCAACGCGAACGGCAACGTGGAGGGCATCGCGTCCCTCGTCTTCACCAAGTACGTCTTCGCCTTCGAGATCACCGGCGCCCTGCTCATCACGGCCGCCGTCGGCGCCATGGTGCTCACCCACCGCGAGCGCACCGAGCGTGCCAAGACCCAGCGCGAGCTGTCCGAGCAGCGCGTCCGCGAGGGCAAGCACCTGCCACCGCTGCCGGCCCCCGGCGTGTACGCCCGGCACAACGCGGTCGACATCGCGGGCCTGCTGCCCGACGGCACCCCGTCCGAGCTGACGGTCAGCAAGACGCTGCGGGACCGGGGCCAGATCCGCGACGTGTCGATGGAGGCGCTGGGCGATCTGAAGGCGCTGGAGCAGCGGTCCGAAGAGCGGCTGGAACGCAAGGCCGTCGGCCCGGCGGGGTCCGGGCGGTCCGAGGAGGCGCCGAAGTGAATCCCGTCAACTACCTCTACCTCGCGGCCCTGTTGTTCACGATCGGCGCCACCGGCGTGCTGATCCGGCGCAACGCGATCGTGGTCTTCATGTGCATCGAGCTGATGCTCAACGCCTGCAACCTCGCGTTCGTCGCCTTCTCCCGGATGCACGGCAACCTCGACGGCCAGATCATCGCCTTCTTCACGATGGTCGTCGCCGCCGCGGAGGTCGTGGTCGGGCTCGCGATCATCGTGTCCCTGTTCCGTTCCCGCCACTCGGCCTCGGTCGACGACGCCAGCCTGATGAAGCTGTGAGGGGCTGCTGAAACGTGGAGAACCTGATTGCGCTGCTGGTGGCGGCGCCCCTGCTCGGAGCGGTCGTCCTGCTGTGCGGCGGACGCCGGCTGGACCGCGTCGGCCACTGGATCGGCACCCTGCTGGCCGCCGTGTCCTTCGTGCTCGGCGTGGTCCTCTTCGCCGACCTGCTCGGCAGCGGCGCCGAGGACCGCACCCTGACGCAGCACCTGTTCAGCTGGATCCCGGTGGAGGGTTTCCAGGCCGACGTCGCCTTCCGGCTCGACCAGCTGTCGATGACGTTCGTCCTGCTGATCACCGGCGTCGGCTCGCTCATCCACCTGTACTCGGTCGCGTACATGGAGCACGACGAGCGCCGCCGCCGCTTCTTCGGCTATCTGAACCTGTTCCTCGCGGCGATGCTGATCCTCGTCCTCGCCGACAACTACCTGCTGCTGTACGTCGGCTGGGAGGGCGTCGGTCTCGCCTCCTACCTGCTGATCGGCTTCTGGCAGCACAAGCCCAGCGCCGCGACGGCCGCGAAGAAGGCCTTCCTGGTCAACCGCGTCGGCGACATGGGCCTGTCCATCGGCATCATGCTGATGTTCCTGTGGTTCGGCACCTTCGCCTTCGGGCCGGTGCTCGGCGGCCACGGGGAGGCCGGACTCGCGGCCGGGGCGGACGAGGGCAAGCTCACCGCGATCGCCCTGATGCTGCTGCTCGCCGCCTGCGGCAAGTCCGCCCAGGTGCCGCTGCAGTCCTGGCTCGGGGACGCGATGGAGGGCCCGACCCCGGTCTCGGCCCTCATCCACGCCGCGACCATGGTGACGGCGGGCGTGTACCTGATCGTCCGCTCCGGCGCCATCTTCAACGGCGCGCCCGACGCGCAACTGGTCGTCACCATCGTGGGCGCGGTCACGCTGCTCTTCGGTGCGATCGTCGGTTGTGCCAAGGACGACATCAAGAAGGCGCTGGCCGGTTCGACCATGTCGCAGATCGGCTACATGGTGCTCGCCGCGGGCCTCGGCCCCATCGGCTACGTCTTCGCGATCATGCACCTGGTGACGCACGGCTTCTTCAAGGCCGGGCTGTTCCTCGGCGCCGGCTCCGTCATGCACGGCATGAACGACGAGGTCGACATGCGCCGCTACGGCGGACTGCGCAAGTACATGCCGGTCACCTTCGTCACCTTCGGCCTCGGCTACCTCGCCATCATCGGCTTCCCGGGCCTGTCCGGCTTCTTCTCCAAGGACAAGATCATCGAGGCGGCGTTCGCCAAGGGCGGCACCGAGGGCTGGATCCTCGGCGCCTGCGCCCTGCTGGGCGCGGCCATCACCGCGTACTACATGACGCGCGTGATGCTGATGACGTTCTTCGGCGAGGAGCGCTGGCGCAACGCCCCGACGCCGTCGCCGGCCAAGCCCGACGTGGAGCCCGCCGCCGAGACGCGCGGCGCGTACGAGCCGCCGCACCCGCACGAGTCGCCGGGGCTCATGACGATCCCGATGATCGTGCTGGCCGTCGGCTCGGTCGGCGCCGGTGCCTTCTTCAGCATCGGCGACCGCTTCCTGCACTGGCTGGAGCCCATCACCGGACACAGCCACGGCGACTCGCCGATCAGCGCCGGGGCGGTCACCGGGGCGACGGTGGCCTGCATGGTCATCGGCGTCGCCGTCGCCTGGGCGCAGTACGGGCGCCGCCCGGTCCCGGCCGTCGCCCCGCGCGGGTCGCTGCTCACCCGGGCCGCCCGCCGCGACCTGCTCCAGGACGACTTCAACCACGTGGTCCTGGTCCGCGGCGGCGAGCACCTCACGCGCTCCCTGGTCTACGTCGACCACACCCTGGTCGACGGAGTCGTCAACGGCACGGCGGCCTCGGTCGGCGGCCTGTCCGGGCGGATGCGCAAGCTGCAGAACGGCTTCGCGCGCTCGTACGCGGTCTCGATGTTCGGCGGTGCGGCACTCCTCGTCGCCGCGACCCTGCTGATGAGGGCGGTCTGATACCGATGTCCTTTCCCCTGCTGACAGTCACGGCGGCCCTCCCGGCCGTCGGGGCGATCGCCACGGCAGCCGTGCCAGCCGCGAAACGCACCGCGGCCAAGTGGCTGGCGCTGCTGGTCTCGCTGGCCACGCTCGGGCTGGCCGTCGCGGTCCTGGTCCGCTTCGACCCCGACGGCGACCGCTACCAGCTCACCGAGTCCCATGCCTGGATCGCGGACTTCGGCGTCCGGTACGAACTGGGCGTGGACGGCATCGCGGTGGCGCTGATCGCGCTGACCGCCCTGCTGATCCCGTTCATCATCCTCGCGGGCTGGCACGACGCCGACCCGCTGGAGACCGGCAGCAGCCGGTGGCGGCCGACGCAGGGTTTCTTCGCCCTGATCCTGGCCGTCGAGGCGATGGTGATCATCTCCTTCGAGGCCACCGACGTCTTCCTCTTCTACATCTTCTTCGAAGCCATGCTGATCCCGCTGTACTTCCTGATCGGCGGCTTCGGGGACCGTGCCCACGAGCACGGTGAGAAGACGGCGGCGACCCAGCGGTCGTACGCCGCGGTGAAGTTCCTCCTCTACAACCTGGCCGGCGGTCTGATCATGCTGGCCGCGGTGATCGGCCTCTACGTGGTCGCCGGGAACTTCTCGCTCACGGAGATCGCCGAGGCGCGGGCCAACGGCTCGCTGGACATGGCGGCCAACACCGAGCGCTGGCTGTTCCTCGGCTTCTTCTTCGCCTTCGCGGTGAAGGCGCCGCTGTTCCCGCTGCACACCTGGCTGCCCAACGCCATGGGGGAGTCGACCGCGCCGGTCGCCGTGCTCATCACGGCGGTCGTCGACAAGGTCGGCACCTTCGCGATGCTCCGCTTCTGCCTCCAGCTCTTCCCGGAGGCCAGCAAGTGGGCGACACCGGTCATCCTGGTCCTGGCGGTCATCAGCATCATCTACGGCGCGCTGCTCGCGGTCGGCCAGCGCGACATCAAGCGGCTGATCGCCTACGCGTCGATCTCGCACTTCGGCTTCATCATCATGGGCATCTTCGCGATGACCAGCCAGGGCCAGTCCGGCGCCACGCTGTACATGGTCAACCACGGCATCTCGACCGCGGTGCTGATGCTGATCGCCGGGTTCCTGATCTCGCGGCGCGGCTCGCGGCTCATCGCCGACTTCGGCGGTGTGCAGAAGGTCGCCCCGATCCTGGCCGGCACCTTCCTGATCGGCGGCCTGGCGACGCTGTCGCTGCCGGGGCTGGCGCCCTTCGTCAGTGAGTTCCTGGTCCTGGTCGGCACGTTCACCCGCTATCCGGTGATCGGCATCATCGCCACCCTCGGCATCGTCCTCGCCGCGCTCTACACCCTCGTCCTCTACCAGCGGACGATGACGGGCCCGGTGAAGGCGGAGGTGAACGGCATGCCCGACCTGCGGGTGCGCGAGCTGGTGGTCGTGGCACCGCTGGTGGCGCTGCTGATCTTCCTGGGCGTCTTCCCCAAGCCCGTGACGGACATCGTCAACCCGGCGGTGGAGCAGACCATGTCCGACGTACACAAAACGGACCCCCAGCCTGAGGTGGAGGCGGCCAAGTGAGCGCAACAGCCGTCCACAGCCTGTGGACAACGGCGGCGACGGCGGCCGACCCGATCTCCAAGATCGACGCGCCGAAGATCGAGTACGGGCAGCTTTCGCCCGTCCTCATCGTCCTCGGCGCGGCGATCATCGGAATCCTGGTCGAGGCCTTCGTGCCGCGCCGGTCCCGCTACTACGCGCAGATGTTCGTGTCCGCCGTCGCGCTGATCGCGGCGTTCGCCGCGATCGTCGCGCTCGCGGCGGGCGGGTACGGCACGACCAAGGCAGGCATCGCGGCGATGGGCGCCGTCGCCGTCGACGGACCGGCCCTGTTCCTGCAGGGCACCATCCTGCTGACCAGCCTGGTCGGCCTGTTCACCTTCGCCGAGCGGCGCCTCGACCCGGAGCAGCACGGCAACCGCGTCGACTCCTTCGCCGCGCAGGCGGCCGCCGTACCCGGCAGCGAGAGCGAGCAGAAGGCGGTCAAGGCGGGCTTCACCACCACCGAGGTGTTCCCGCTCCTGCTCTTCGCCGTCGCCGGCATGCTGGTCTTCCCGGCGGCCAACGACCTGCTGACGCTCTTCGTGGCCCTGGAGGTCTTCTCCCTCCCGCTGTACCTGCTGTGCGCGCTGGCCCGCCGCAAGCGGCTCATGTCGCAGGAAGCGGCGGTCAAGTACTTCCTGCTCGGTGCCTTCGCCTCCGCGTTCACCCTGTTCGGCATCGCCCTGCTCTACGGCTATGCGGGCTCCATGTCGTACGGCACGATCGCCCAGGTCGTCGACGGCACCGTCCAGAACGTCACCCCGGCGCTCGCGAACACCATGGGCAACGACGCGCTGCTGCTCGTGGGCTCCGCGCTGATCGTCATGGGCCTGCTGTTCAAGGTGGGCGCCGTGCCGTTCCACATGTGGACGCCGGACGTGTACCAGGGCGCGCCGACGCCCGTGACCGGCTTCATGGCGGCGGCGACCAAGGTGGCCGCCTTCGGCGCCCTGCTCCGCATCCTCTACGTCGTCCTGCCCGGCCTGCGCTGGGACTGGCGGCCGGTGATGTGGGGCGTGGCGATCATCACGATGCTGGCCGGTGCGATCGTCGCGATCACGCAGACCGACATCAAGCGGCTGCTGGCGTACTCGTCGATCGCGCACGCGGGCTTCATCCTCGCCGGTGTCATCGCGACCACGCCGGAGGGCATCTCGTCCGTCCTCTTCTACCTGGCCGCGTACTCCTTCGTCACGATCGGCGCCTTCGCGGTCGTCACGCTGGTGCGCGACGCGGGCGGCGAGGCGACGCACCTGTCGAAGTGGGCCGGGCTGGGCCGCAGGTCCCCGCTGGTGGCGGCCGTGTTCGCGGTGTTCCTGCTGGCCTTCGCCGGCATCCCGCTGACCTCCGGGTTCTCGGGCAAGTTCGCCGTGTTCAAGGCGGCGGCGGAGGGCGGCGCGGCCCCGCTGGTCGTGATCGGTGTGATCTCGTCGGCGATCGCCGCGTTCTTCTACATCCGCGTGATCGTGCTCATGTTCTTCAGCGAACCGCGCCCGGAGGGTCCGACCGTCGCGGTGCCGTCCCCGCTGACGATGACGGCCATCGCCGTGGGCGTGGCGGTCACGGTGGTGCTCGGCGTGGCACCGCAGTACTTCCTGGACCTGGCGGGACAGGCGGGAGTGTTCGTGCGCTGACACCGCGCCCGCGGTACCGCGGCAGTGCGGCTGTGGTCCGGCACCTCTTCGCAGGGGTGCCGGACCACAGCCGTGTGTGCCGGGGGTTACTCGCCGCCGCGGCGCGGTGTGATGCCGGTCAGGTCCAGATCCATCGGGAAGGGCGCGCTCACCTTCATGCGTTCGCGGAAGATGCCGACGCTGGTGTAGGCACCGGTGGTGGGCTCCAGCTCGAAGGCGTGGACGACGGCGAGGCCCTTCTCGTTCTCCACCCGCCAGTAATGGCCGATACCGGCCCGGGCGTACTTCACGGGCTTGGTCTCGCGGTCCCGGGAGACGGACTCCACGGAGACGACCTCGATGGCCAGGGTGACGGCCTCGGCGGGGTAGCGGGTCTGCTCCGGGTCGTCCACCACGTCGCCTCGCACGACGATCACGTCCGGTTCGGGCCGGTTCTGCCGGTCGATGTCGATGGTGAGCTCTCGGACGACCTCGAACTCCGCCGGGGCGAGGGACTGAAGCTGCCAGTTGAGTCGACAGCGCGTGAGCGGAAAAGAGTCTGCGGACTCACGAAGACGAGGCTCCCGTCGATCAGCTCCGTGTGCGGAGGCAGGTTCGGAAGCCGGTCCAGGTCGTCCGCGGTCCAGCCGCCCTCCGGCGGGATCGCTTAGTCGGGCGTGGACGCCTTCGGTGAGACGCTCATCAGTGCTCCCATGGGACGGAGTCTCGCGGGTGCAATCAGACTGTCCGCCGGAAACGGGCGGGTCTCCCGCGAACGTGTGAACGATCGCCGTGTCCTTGACGCAGGCCGCCTCGGGCAGCCTGTGGATAACTCCGGGGCTGTCGGTGCGGGCCCCTATCGTTGAGGCAGTGGTCGGGGCAGGACGGACCAGACAGACCGGACGGGCGAGGCAGTATCCACGGGGGACCAGACGATGGGCGGGACGGGCGTGATCGGCGAGATGACAGAGACGGCGCAGGTGAGGGACGGGGACAGCGAGGCGCTGGCCACCCTGCACCGGGTCTTCGGGTACGACGCTTTCCGCGGCGAGCAGGAGGCGGTCGTTGAGCACGTGATCGCCGGTGGTGACGCCGTCGTGCTCATGCCCACCGGTGGCGGAAAGTCGCTGTGCTACCAGATTCCGTCCCTGGTCAGGCCCGGGACGGGAATCGTGGTCTCGCCGCTGATCGCATTGATGCAGGACCAGGTCAACGCGCTGCGGGCGCTCGGTGTGCGGGCCGGGTTCATGAACTCCACGCAGGACTTCGACGAGCGGCGCGTGGTGGAAGCGGAGTTCCTCGCCGGCGAGCTGGACCTGCTCTACCTGGCGCCCGAGCGGCTGCGCCTGGACAGCACCCTCGACCTGCTCTCCCGCGGCAAGATCTCCCTCTTCGCCATCGACGAGGCGCACTGCGTCTCCCAGTGGGGCCACGACTTCCGGCCCGACTACCTCGCCCTGTCGCTGCTCGGTGAGCGCTGGCCGGACGTGCCCCGGCTGGCGCTCACGGCGACGGCCACCGACGCCACCCACCGCGAGATCACCGAGCGGCTGAACATGCCGGCGGCGCGGCACTTCGTGGCCAGCTTCGACCGGCCCAACATCCAGTACCGGATCGTGCCGAAGTCCGACCCCAAGAAGCAGCTCCTGAGCTTCCTGCGCGAGGAGCACCCGGGGGACGCGGGCATCGTCTACTGCCTGTCGCGCAACTCCGTCGAGAAGACCGCCGAGTTCCTCTCGCGCAACGGCATCGAGGCGGTGCCCTACCACGCGGGCCTGGACGCGGGCACCCGCGCGGCGCACCAGTCGAGGTTCCTGCGTGAGGAAGGGCTGGTGGTCGTGGCGACCATCGCCTTCGGCATGGGCATCGACAAGCCGGACGTGCGGTTCGTCGCCCACCTGGACCTGCCCAAGTCGGTCGAGGGCTACTACCAGGAGACCGGGCGCGCGGGGCGGGACGGCCTGCCCTCCACGGCCTGGATGGCGTACGGCCTCAACGACGTCATACAGCAGCGCAAGCTGATCCAGTCCGGAGAGGGCGACGAGGCGTTCCGCCGCCGGGCACAGTCCCACCTGGACGCCATGCTCGCCCTGTGCGAGACCGCACGGTGCCGCCGCGGCCAGCTCCTCGCCTACTTCGGACAGGACCCGGACCGGGCCGGCTGCGGCAACTGCGACACCTGCCTGACCCCGCCCGAGACCTGGGACGGCACGGTGGCGGCGCAGAAGGTGCTGTCGACGGTGGTGCGGCTGAAGCGGGAGCGCGGGCAGAAGTTCGGCGCCGGGCAGATCATCGACATCCTGCTGGGCAAGCGCACCGCCAAGGTGATCCAGTTCGACCACGACCAGCTCTCCGTGTTCGGCATCGGCGAGGAGCTGACCGAGGGCGAGTGGCGGGGTGTCGCCCGGCAGCTGCTGGCCCAGGGCCTGCTCGCGGTCGAGGGGGAGTACGGCACGCTGGTGCTGACCGAGACCAGCGGCGAGGTCCTGCGGCGGGAGCGCGAGGTGCCGCTGCGCAAGGAGCCCAAGAAGCCCGCCGCGACCCGGTCTGCGGGCGGCGGACGCGGTGACCGCAAGGCGAAGGCCGCCGCTGCCGAGCTGCCCACGGAGCTGGTCCCCGCCTTCGAGGCGCTGCGTGCCTGGCGCGCGGAACAGGCCCGTGAGCAGGGCGTCCCTGCGTACGTCATCTTCCACGACGCCACCCTCCGGGAGATCGCCACCGTCTGGCCCACCTCGGTGGCGCAGCTCGGGGGCATCAGCGGCGTCGGTGAGAAGAAGCTGGCGACGTACGGGGAGGGCGTGATCGAGGTGCTGGCCGGACTGGAGGGACCGGCCACCGTCCCGGCGCCCGCGCCGGACTCTCCGGCCGGCCCTGCCACCGCTTCCGGCTCGCACTCCGGCGCGGACGACTGGCCCGAGCACGAGCCGGAGCCGGAGCCCGACGACTGGATATAGGCACTCGCTGGGGCCAGTCCTCCCGGGTCCAGGTCCCTGTGTCCGTCCGCGGCGTCACAACGCCCGGGTCGCGTACGCCCTGACGTCGGCGTCCGTGTCACCGGTGACGGTCGCGAGCGCCGTACGGGCGTCCTCGGTGGTGGCCGTGTGCCGGGTCAGGGCGAGGACGGCCGCCTTGCGGACGTCGGCGTTCCGGTCGGCGAGGGCCTTGGCGAGGACGGGGACCGCACGGCCGGAGTCGGCGGCGGACAGCGCGGTGGCCGCACCCGCCCGCACCTGCCAGGCCGGGTCGGACAGCGCGGTGACCGCACGGGCCGCCAGCGGGGCGGGGCAGCCCGTGTCCGCCAGGGCCGCGAGGGCGGCGCCGCGGACCAGGACGTCGGGGTCCTCGGTGAGCCGGTCGAGGGCACCGCCGGTGCGGGGAGCCGCCCGCAGCGTCCCCAGCGCCTTGGCGACCGCGACCCGCACCTCGCGGGACGAGTCGTCGGCGGCCGGGGAGAGCGACTCCGCGTCGTCCAGCGAGACCAGCCCGCGCACCGCCTCGATGCGCACCGGGACCTCGGGGTCGCCGAGGGCCGCGGCGAACGTGCCGGCGTCGCCCAGCCGCAGGATGCGCAGCAGGTCGAGGGCGGTGGCGCGGACGACCGGGTCGGTCTGGGCCAGTGCTTCGGCGAGGGGCTCGCCCAGGGCGGGTTCGGGCGTCAGCGTCTCGGCCAGTTCACGCAGGGACGCGGCCGCGGCGGAGCGCACCTCGCCGTCGGGATCGGACAGAGCGGCGGCGAGCGCCGGACCGGTACCGGCCGGGACCGTCTCGGTGAGCACGGTGACCGCCGTACGCCGGACGCCCGGTTCGAGGTCGGACAGGTACGGGCGGAGGGCGCCGAGGTCGGGCTCGCTCTCGGCCAGGGCGAGCAGTTCCAGCAGCCTGGGGGAACCGGCGGCGCCCGGCTCGGCGGTCGCGGTGACCGCGGTGGCCGTGGGGGGGACCCCGGTGGCGCGGGGCGCGGCATCGCGGGCCCCGGCCGTCGCCACCTGTTCCGGGTGCACCTCGCCGAGGTGCCGGGAAGGACCGCCGACCGGCGTGAACTCGTCGATCGGCACCAGGTAGGGAGCCACGGGACGAGCCGTGAACTCCATCGCACCGGAGGGGGACTTGTGCAGATCGAGGTGGTGGAACCAGGCCGCGTCGTCGCGCTCGGGGATGTCGACGCGCTCGTGGTAGAGGCCCCAGCGGGACTCCGTGCGGGCCAGGGATGCCCTGGCGGCCATCTCCGCGCAGTCGCGGATGAAGGTGACCTCGGCGCAGCGCATCAGCTCGTGCGGGGTGCGGGCGCCCATCGCCGCGATGTCCGTGCGCATCCGCTCGAAGGACTCCAGGGCGAGCGACAGCCGGGCGCCGGATTTCGGCGGTGCCACGTAGTCGTTGACGAAGCGCCGCAGCTTGTACTCGACCTGGGGCTGCGGCGGGCCGTCGGGGTTGCGCAGCGGGCGGTAGACCAGCTCGTGCGCCTCGCGCAGCTGCTCGGGCGGCAGTTCGCCCGCGTAGGCCGTGTACCGGGCGGCGTCCGCGCCCGCCAAGTCGCCGAAGACGAACGCGCCGATCATGTAGTTGTGCGGTACGCAGGCCAGGTCACCGGCCGCGTAGAGGCGGGGGACGGTGGTGCGGGCGTGGTCGTCGACCCGGACGCCCGAGGCGGAGTGGCCACCGCACAGACCGATCTCGGAGATGTGCATCTCGACGTCGTGGGTGCGGTAGTCGTGCCCGCGGCCCGCGTGGAAGGTGCCGCGGGTCGGCCGTTCGGTGGAGTGCAGGATGGACTCCAGCGCGGAGACCGACTCCTCGGGGAGGTGGCTGAGCTTCAGATACACCGGACCTCGGTCGCTGGCGACCTCCGCCGCGAACTCGGCCATCATCTGGCCCGACCAGTAGTCGGAGTCGACGAAGCGCTCGCCGTGCCGGTTGACCTGGTAACCGCCGAAGGGGTTGGCGACGTAGGCGCAGGCGGGACCGTTGTAGTCCTTGATCAGCGGGTTGATCTGGAAGCACTCGATGCCGGTCAGTTCGGCGCCCGCGTGATAGGCCATGGCGTAGCCGTCACCGGCGTTGGTGGGGTTCTCGTAGGTGCCGTAGAGGTAGCCGGAGGCGGGCAGACCGAGCCGGCCCGCGGCACCGGTCGCGAGGATCACGGCACCCGCGCGGACGGTCACGAACCGCCCCGTGCGGGTGTTGAAACCCGCCGCGCCCACCGCCCGCCCCTCCGCCGTCAGGACCCGCACCGGCATCACGCGGTTCTCGATGCGGATCCGCTCGCGCATCTCGCGCCGCCGCAGCTGCCGGTACAGGACCTTCTTGACGTCCTTGCCCTCCGGCATCGGCAGCACGTAGGAACCGGAGCGGTGCACCTGGCGGACGGCGTAGTCGCCGTGCTCGTCCTTCTCGAACTTCACGCCGTACGACTCCAGCCGCTGGACCATCGCGAAGCCGCGGGTGGCGGTCTGGCGGACGGTGGACTGGTCGACGATGCCGTCGTTGGCGCGGGTGATCTCGGCGACGTAGTCGTCGGGTTCGGCGCGGCCGGGGACGACGGCGTTGTTGACGCCGTCCATGCCCATGGCGAGGGCGCCGGAGTGGCGGACGTGGGCCTTCTCCAGCAGCAGTACGTCCGCACCGTGTTCGGCGGCGGTCAGCGCGGCCATGGTGCCGGCGGTACCGCCGCCGATGACGAGGACGTCGCAGGAGAGTTCTTCGGCGTCGGTGAGGGCGGGGATCTCCACCAGGTGGCCTTTCAGGTGCCGAGGGATGTCAGGACGTCGCGCCGCAGCGCCACGCGGGCCGGGTCGTCGTGCGCGGTGCGGTTCCGGGGGCGGGGCACGTCGCGTACGGCGATCAGGCGGCCGGCGCCGAGCAGGGCGACGCGGTCTCCGAGGAACAGGGCCTCGTCCACGTCGTGGGTGACGAAGACGACCGTGGCTCCCGTGCCGTGCAGTACCTCCACCAGCAGGTCCTGCATGCCGGCGCGGGTCTGGGCGTCGAGGGCGCCGAAGGGTTCGTCCATCAGGACGGCGCGGGGACGTCCGGCCAGCGCACGGGCCAGCTGGGCGCGCTGGCGCTGTCCCCCGGAGACACGGTGCGGCAGTTGCCCGGCCTGCGCGGCGAGGCCGACCCGCTCCAGCCAGGCCGTCGCCTGTCGCCGGCGTTCGGTGCGGGGCAGGCCCTGGATGGCGAGGGGGAGTTCGACGTTGGCGCGCAGGGTGCGCCAGGGCAGGAGGGCGTCCTCCTGGAAGACCAGTGCCCGGTCCGCGCCCGGGCCGTCCACGGGGCGCCCGTCCTGCTCCGCCGTCCCGGCCAGCGGCGGCAGCAGACCGGCCAGCGTGCGCAGCAGCGTCGACTTGCCGCAGCCCGAGGGCCCGACCACGGTGAGGATCTCGCCGGGGGAGACGTCGACGTCCACACCGCTCACCGCGGCGGCGTCCGGGCGTCCGAGGATGGCGTCGCGCAGCGTGAGCCGGGTGCCGCGGGGCGACGTCCCGGCGCCGGCCGACGGACGGGCCCCGGCACCGGTCCCGACCCGAGCCCCGATCCCAGCCCCAGTGCAGGCCCCGGCACCAGTCCCGGCCCCAGCACCGGTCTCAGTGGACCCGGTCCCGGCGCCGGTCCCGGTGGTCCCGGTCTCAGTCTCGGACGAGGTGCTCATCGCGTGCCTCCTCGGGGTGGGCGCGGGTGTCCTCGGGTACGGCGGCGCGGGCGGGCGCCGCCGCCGCGCCGGGCCGCGCGGGTTTCGGACGGGTGGCGGGGGCGTACGCCGTGCGCGGCAGCCAGCGGGTCAGGCGGCGGCCCAGCAGTTCCACGGCCGTGGAGGTCAGCCAGCCGAGCACACCGATGGTGACCATGCCGACGAAGACGCCCGGGTAGTCGACCACCGTGTAGTCCTGCCAGGTGCGGTATCCCACGCCGTATTGACCGGAGATCATCTCGGCGGAGATCACACAGATCCACGAGACGCCGATGCCGACCGACAGACCACCGAAGACGCCGGGCAGCGCGCCCGGCAGGACCACCGAGCCGAGGATCCGCCACCGGCCGCCGCCCATGGTGCGGACCGCCTCCTCCCACACGGGGGTCAGTGCGCGCACCGCGTGCCGGGTGGAGACCAGGACGGGGAAGAAGGCGGCGGCGCAGGTGATGAAGACGATGCCCTGCTCGTTGGAGGGGAAGAGGAGGATCGCCACCGGGACGAGGGCGATGGCGGGAATGGGCCGGATCACTTCGAGGACCGGGCCGAGCAGGTCCTCGGCCAGCCGCGAGCGGGCCACCAGCACGCCCGTGGCCACGCCCAGGACTGCGGCGAGCAGGAAGCCGGTGAGGATGCGGGTCAGGCTGTCGGTGAGGTCGGTCCAGTAGTCGGGCCCCGCCAGCCGGTCGGCGAAGGTGTGGGCCACGTCGGTGACGGTGGGGAACTGCGAGAAGCGCAGCCACAGGTCGATGTCCTGGCTTGTCACCAGCTGCCACAGCCCCAGGGCGGCGGCGAGCGAGGCGATTCGCAGCGCGTACCGGGCGGAGCGCTTCACGACGCCCGCTCCAGTGCCTCGGCGTACGGGACGACGCGCGCTCCGCCGTGCCCGGCGACGTATGCCCGCGCGGTCTCCGGGGCGACGAAGGGCAGCAGGTCACCGCCGTCGGCCACCCACACCGCCTGGTCGGCGAACCACAGGGTGCCGGTGGTGGTGTCGGGGACGTAGGCGGCACGGACCTCGTCGCGGTGTCCGGCCACGTGCCGCAGCAGCGCGGTGGGGGAGGAGAAGGAGAGCGTCTTCCGCGCGCCCTTGGGCCAGACCTCGCCGGCCGGTTCCGGGGGCGTGGCGGCGAGCCGCTCGGCGTACTCGGCCGGTCCGAGCGCCTTCTTCACGTACTGGTCGTCGACGAAGGCGTCCACGTCCACGTCGCCGGTGAGTTTCGCGTCCTTGAGGACCGAGACGTCCTCCTTCAGGGCTGCGACGAGCTGCGGCTTGATCGCCGGGTCGAAGGTGGCGATGCCCTGGGCGCCGTTGTAGAGGTAGACGGTCTCGGCGGGCAGGCCGGTGGCCTTCGCGACCTTCTCGGCGGCGGCCACGGGATGCGCGTCCAGATAGTCGGTCGCCTGCGTCTGGGCCTTCAGGAACGCCTCCAGCACGGCGGGGCGCTTCTTCGCGAAGTCCTCGACGGCGGTGACCCCGTGGAAGGTGGGCAGGTTCAGCTGCGCCCCGTCGTACAGAGCCTTGGCCTTGCCCTGGTGCGCGAGCAGGCCGGGCCAGGCGACGAACTGCGACAGGGCGTCCGCGCTTCCCGCGTCCAGGGCCGAGGCGCCCACGGCGGGCTGCTGGTTGAGCTTCTCGATGTCCTCGGCGGGATCGAGACCGGCGCGTTGCAGGGCGCGTACGAGGGTCCCGTCGGCGGCCGAGCCGACGCTCGTCGAGACCTTCCTGCCCTTGAGGTCCTTCAGGGAGGTGAGAGAGGAACCGGGTGGGACGACGATGGTGTTGAGGCCGCCGCGGAGGTTGTAGCCGGTGACCGAGACCAGGCGGGTCGGCTTGCCGAGCTGCTTGCCGCGGGCCGCGTTGATGAGCAGGGGGAAGTCGCCCATCGAGCCGATGTCGATCTTCCCCGCGGTCATCTGGGCGGTGATGGGCGCGCCGGTCGCGTAGTCCTGCCAGTCGACCTTGTAGGTGACGCCGTCGCCGAGGGAGTTGAGCTGTTTCTCGAAGTAGCCGAGGGAGCGCAGGAGGGTGCCGGCGGTGACCGTGTTGATCGTCCTGGACTGGTAGCCGACCGTCACGGTGACCGTGGAGCCGTCCCCGTCGGCGGAGGCGTCTCCGCCGCAGGCGGTGAGGGAGAGGAGCAGGGCCACGGCGGCCGCGGCGGCGGGGAGTGCGGTGCGTTTCGCCTTCATGGGAGTCGGCCTCTCACCGGAGCAGGTAGGGCATGTTGACCGTGACCGCCCCGGTGGGGCAGCGGGCGGCGCACGGGCCGCAGTACCAGCACTCGTCGACGTGCATGTACGCCTTGCCGTTGCGCTCGTCGATGGCGAGGGAGTCCAGCGGGCACATGTCCACGCAGAGCGTGCAGCCTTCGATGCACTTCGACTCGTCGATGGTCACGGGCACGTCGGCCCGCTGGGGCGCCAAGGGCATGGCTGTCTCCAGGGAGGGTGCGCGAAAAGGGGGTTCAGCGGGTCACAGGGACCGGTGCAGCAGGCCGCTCATGGCGATGCGGTCGCCGCGGAAGCGGACGAACTCCAGGTCGACCGGGCGGCCGTCGGCGAGGTGGGTGAGCCGTTCCAGCATGAGGACCGCCGTGCCGCGCGGTGCCTCCAGTACGGCGGCGGAGTGCGCGTCGGCGGTGACGGCCTCCAGGGTGATCTCGGCGTGGCCGAGCGGCTTGCCGGTGACGGACTCCAGGAGCCGGAACACGTCGGTGTTCTCCAGGTCCGCGCCGAGCAGGGCGGTCCCGATGTCGAGGGAGAGGTAGGTGAGGTCCAGGGAAAGGGGGACGCCGTTGAGACGGCGCAGGCGTTCGATGTAGAGGACGTCGGCGCCGGGTGGGACGCGGAGGCGTTCGGCGACCGGTGCGGGGGCCGGGACGGGGACGGTGGTGCGGACCTCGTTGGTGACGCGGCCGTGTTCGTGCAGGGTCTCCGCGAGGCCCATCAGGCGGTCCAGTCCGTGGGCGTACTTGCGGGCCACGACCACCGTGCCGATGCCGGGCTGGCGGGCCACGAGCCCTTCGGCGCGCAGCAGGTCGAGCGCCTGGCGGACGGTGTTGCGGGTGGTGTCGTAGTCGGCGGCGAGGGTGTCCTCGTGCGGGAGGGTGCCGTCGGGGAAGGCGTCGTCGAGCAGCTGACGGCGGAGCAGGTCGGCCAGTTGACGGGCCCGGTCGGCGCGCAACCGGCGCCGCGTGCGGTGGGCGGCGACGGTGGTCGCACCCTGGCCGGCGTGGTCTCGGATGCGGTCGGTGGGCGGCATGGCTGGAACCATACCTATCCGGTGGGATTAGTGGTGTTGCGGGAATGTTGCGCCACCTGGGGCTCCGCCGGTTGCGGGGGTGAGCTGGGGGTTTCTCCTGGGAACGGAGGAGATCCGCCACCGGGGTCCGCACGGCGCGGGGCGTGGGGGTTCACGCATCCCCGCTTGCAGCCGGGCGCCGTGGCGACTGCCCGCAGCCGGATGGCCGCGGCTATGTCAAGGCCGTCAGGCCCGGAGCGAAGGTGATCAGGAGGGGGAGGAGAGGGACCAGGGCGGCGGTCGCCGTGGTCAGGGCGCGATGGCGGCGGGGCAGGCGGGGCCGGGGCTCCAGGAGGCGGTCGACCCGTTCGCCGAGGAGGCGGTGGCTGGAGGCGCAGGACAGGACGCCGCGGTGCTGGTTCAGCTCGATCAGGGCCAGCGCGGTGGTCAGGTGGCCGCAGCGCCGGGAGGCGGTGTCGTCGGCCGAGAGTTCGACCAGGCGGTGGGTCTGGTCGCAGAAGTGGGCGAAGAGCGGGACGCTCGGGAATCCGGTGGCCAGGGCGGTCGACAGATGCAGCAGCCAGTCGTGGCGGGCCCGGGCGTGGCCGCGCTCGTGGGTGAGCACGGCGTCCAGCTGATGGTCGGTGAGGCGGTGCAGGGCACCGGTGGTGACGATCAGCTGCGGCGGGCTGCCGGGCATCCACCAGGCGTCCGGGTACTCGTCCTCCAGTACCAGCAGGGGCCCGCGGGCGGCGGGGAGTCCGGCGGGCAGGTCGGGGGCGCGCTCGCGCAGATGGGCGCGGGACCGGGCGCGCCGGCGGCGGGCCTCGACGAGTTCGCGCACGAGCATCGCGGTCGTCCAGGCGGCACCGGCCGCCAGCAGCAGGGTGAGGACGGCCGCCCAGACCGGACCGGCGGAGAGGTTGTACGCCGCGGTCACCGCGGGCGGCGCCGGTGCGAAGAGCTGGGTGCGGACGGTCCCGAAGACGGCCGTGGCACCGAGGACGAGAGCCGTCAGACAGCACAGCAGCACGGTGGCGACCAGGCACTGCCACACCCACAGCCCGACCACCGGGTCCCGCTCGGGCCACGCCGAACGGGTCAGCGCGCGCGGCACCGGCACCGCGGCGGTCACGGCGACGACGAACAGCAGGAGCAGGCAGACGGTCATGCCACTGGCTCCGGATCCTGGTCGAAGGATGGGCGGCTCTGGCTGTACAGGGCGGTGCTGGGGCTGCGCCGGGCCGTGCCGTGCGCGCGCACCGCCCGACGCCAGTATGACGGGGTCGGGCGGTGCGAGTCAGGTGTCGGCGGGCACCGGTTCCGGAATTCGTGCCCCAGCCAACCGGTCGCAGGGAACCTCCGGGCCGCACGCGCCACCGTGCTCGCCGCGCGCGCCACCGCACTCGCCGCGCGCGCCATCGGGCCTCCCCCGCGCCCGGTCAGACGTCCCGCCCGACCACCCGCCCGGTCACCTCGCCCAGCCCGACCCGGACCCCGTTCGGCCCCGGGGCCCAGGCCGAGAGGGTCACCACGTCCCCGTCCTCCAGGAACGTCCGCTTGCCGTCGGGGAGTTCCAGCGGGTCGCGGCCGTTCCAGGTCAGTTCGAGCAGCGACCCCCGCTCCCGCTCGGCCGGCCCGCTCACCGTGCCCGAGCCGTAGAGGTCGCCGGTGCGCAGCGAGGCGCCGTTGACCGTCATGTGGGCCAGCTGCTGGGCGGCCGTCCAGTACATGGTGGAGAACGGCGGCTCGGAGACGACGTGGCCGTTGACGGCGACGGAGATCCGCAGGTCGTAGCCGCCGGGGCCGTCCTGGTCGTCGTGCGTGTCGTCCAGGTAGGGCAGCAGCTCGTGGGTGCGCTCGGGCGGCGCCACCCGGGCCTCGTCCAGGGCGTCCAGCGGCGTGATCCACGCCGAGACCGACGTGGCGAAGGACTTGCCGAGGAACGGGCCGAGGGGCACGTACTCCCAGGCCTGGACGTCCCGCGCGGACCAGTCGTTGAGCAGGCAGAGCCCGAAGACGTGCTCGCGGAAGTCGCCGAGCGCCACCGGAGTGCCCGGCTCGGAGGGCACGCCCACCACGAAGCCGACCTCGGCCTCGATGTCGAGGCGGACGGACGGGCCGAAGACGGGAGCGGCGTCGGCCGGCGCCTTGCGCTGCCCGGAGGGGCGTACGACGTCCGTGCCGGACACGACGACCGTGCCGGAGCGGCCGTGGTAGCCGATCGGCAGGTGCTTCCAGTTCGGGGTGAGGGAGTCGGCGGCGTCGGGGCGGAAGATCCGGCCGACGTTGCGGGCGTGGTTCTCGGAGGCGTAGAAGTCGACGTAGTCGGCGACCTCGAAGGGCAGGTGCAGGGTCACCGACGCCAGCGGATGGAAGAGCGGCTCCAGGACCTCGCGGTGGGAGGGGACGGTCACCCACGCCGTCAGCGCCCGCCGCACGTCCGACCACGCCGTGCGCCCGGCCGCCAGCAGCGGGTTGAGGGTGGGCCGGGCGAGCAGGGACGCGTACGGCGATCCCAGCGCGTGGGCCGCCGCGCCCGCGTCGAGGACGTGGTCGCCGAGCCGGACGCCCACCGTCCGCTCGCGCGAGCCGGGGATCGAGAACACGCCGTACGGAAGGTTGTGCGGGCCGAAGGGGTCGCCCTCGGGGACATCGAAGGGGGGCATCGGGTGCTGCCTCGCTTTCGTGCTCGCCATGTGCGCCGTGTCTGCGCTGTGCTGGTCGGGCCACACGTTACGGCTGACATGCCGGTCTTGGGCAGTGCGGCGGAAGGTGGCGGCACACGTCTGCGTCCGCCGTTCGAGCGGCCCCCGGTCACCTTCCCCTGAACAGACGGAAGGCACCTCCGGGACCGCCCGGAAGACGGGCGCCGGGCCATGTCGTCGCCAACCGGTGCAGAGGCCCTGAACCGGCTTTAGCCGATGATGTGTCAGGTTTCGGGCACGAACGGACGCCCTCGTGCATCCTCGTTCCGGTCCGAACGCACTCGCTACGCCCTCGTTCGGAAGCGATCACGGGTGAGTCGGACGGGTGCGGTGTCCGTATTCTCTGATCATGGACCGCACCGCATATTCACTCGTCGCCACCGACCTGGACGGCACGCTGCTCCGAGGCGGCGACACCGTCTCCGACCGGTCGCTGGCCGCGCTGGCGCGGGTCGCCGGGGCGGGTGCCCGGCACCTGGTGGTGACGGGGCGGCCGGCGCCCCGGGTGCGCCCCCTGCTCGACCGGCTCGGCTGCACGGGACTCGCGGTGTGCGGGCAGGGCGCGCAGGTGTACGACGCCGGGGCGCACCGGATGCTGTGGTCGGTCACCCTGGACCGGGAGCTGGCCGAGACCGCGCTCGGCAAGATCGAGGCCGAGGTGGGTCAGGTGCATGCCGCCGTCGACCAGGACGGCGTCGACGGGCTGACGCTCATCGAGCCGGGCTACCTGATGCCCCACCCGACGCTGCCCGCGGTGCGCGTCGAGCGGCGTGAGCAGCTGTGGTCCAGGCCGATCAGCAAGGTGCTGCTGCGCCACCCCGAGCTGACCGACGACGAACTGGCGGCGACGGCGCGCGCGGTGGTCGGTTCCCTCGCGACGGTCACCATGTCGGGGCCCGGCACGGTGGAGCTGCAGCCGTGCGGCATCACCAAGGCGACCGGCCTGGCGCTGGCCGCCGAGCACCTCGGCCTGGAGCGGCGGCGGACGATCGCCTTCGGGGACATGCCCAACGACATCCCGATGTTCCACTGGGCGGCCCACGGCGTCGCCATGGCCGGCGCCCACCCCGAACTCAAGGCGGTGGCCGACGAGGTCACCACGACGAACGAGGACGACGGCGTGGCCGTCGTCCTCGAGCGGATCTTCGGTACTTCGTGACGCGCCACCGCTCAGCGAGCCACCGCTCGGTGCGCCACCGAGGGCTGCGGCACCGCTCAGCGCGCCACCGACGGCTGCGTCACCATGGCCGCGTCACCGGTGGGTGCGCCACCACGCGGGTACGGCTCAGTACGCGCTGAAGACGTTGTCCATCGAGCCGTAGCGGTCGGCCGCGTAGTTGCAGGCGGCGGTGATGTTGGCGACCGGGTCGTACGGGTCCCATGAGGTGCCGGGCACGTGGTACGCCTGGAAGGTCGGGTCGATCACCTGGAGCAGGCCCTTGGACGGGGTGCCGTTGACGGCGTTGATGTCCCAGTTGTTGATGGCGAGCGGGTTGCCGGAGGACTCCCGCATGATGTTGCGGTGAATGCCCTCGTAGGTCCCGGGGATGCCGTGCTGGGCCATGATGTCGAGCGACTCACGGATCCAGCCGTCGAGGTTGTCCGGGTACGTCGTGGCCGCCGTGGTGGCGGTCGTGGCGGCGGCCGGGGTGGCCGCGGAGGCGGTGGCGGCGCCGATGAGCGGCAGCGCGAGCACCGCGGCACCGGTGCCGGCCACGGCGAGCTTGCGGGCGAGGCTGGTGCGGGCGTGACGGTTCTGACCGTTGGCAGACATGCAGTGTCCCTCTCCTTACGCCTACGAGGTGAGCTGTCGGGTTCGGGCGGGGAGGTGCCCGGCCGTGCCCTGACGGGTACGGCTTCACCCCTAGCCGCTCCGGTGGTGACCGGTGCGGCGACTTACCTTGGGTCCCCCGCTCCTGCCTGCGAGTTTGTTGGGTGGATGACTGTGCGACGGGCGGTGGCAGGATTCGGCGTCCACCCGACAGGCCGGGAACGTATGCGAGAGCACATGTCCGGAACAAGTGCAGGAATCACCCCACGTGCCTGTTGACCTTGGTCTGAGGCGTTTGAGGCTCTTGATCCTTTGCCGTTGCCAAGCCTCAACTGGCTTGCGGGGCAAAGGGAGGGCACAGGTTCGGAAGGGGTTGCCTGTGGGCGGTTCGGAGTGAGCCAACTCACTGGCCTCAACAAGCATGGCAAAACGGGCATTCATCTCAACCGTGCGTCAACCGGCCACGGGTGGCGACGGCTTCGGGTGTCGAGTCGCGGGTGGAGGGAAGCGGGGTGGGGAGTGGGTGGCCGCGGAGGTGTCTTTCGCGCCTGCCGGGAGGGTGGGCGCGGACCGGTGCGAGTGCGTGTGGACCGGTGCGGACCGCCTCGGGTGCGTGGGTCGATCGGGTGACGTTCTCGAAGTGCGGGCCGTTGGGAGGGGTGGTGGGATCTTCGGTGGCGGCTTCCGGCTCGTTCGCGCTCCCGGTCCGGCTCATCCCTCTGGCGATATCAATCAAAATCTGCTCATATCACCTGATCAAAAACATACCGCTCATGATCCGATACCGACCAGCCTGTAACGGTGGGCGCTAGCGGTGATCGAAAGGTGACCGGATACGCTGACTTGAGTGGTGGCAGCGACCTATCGACAAACCAGGTAATCGCCAGTAGACACCAGCAGACAGGAGACCCCTCGTGACCGTCGTCGGGCCGTTCGGGCTGAGCGTGCGGGACCAGGCTCTGGAAGCCGATGTCCAGGCCGGATTGGTTGCTGTCGAGGAAGGGTTGCTTGAGGCAACCAAAAGCGAGGTGCCGTTCATCACGGAGGCCGCCCAGCACCTGGTGCGGGCCGGCGGGAAACGGTTCCGGCCGCTGCTGGTGATGCTCTCGGCCCAGTTCGGCGACCCCTACGCCCCCGGGATCGTGCCCTCGGCCGTGGTCGTGGAGCTGACCCACCTCGCCACGCTGTACCACGACGACGTGATGGACGAGGCCGCCGTGCGCCGCGGGGTGCCCAGCGCGAACACCCGCTGGGGCAACTCGGTCGCGGTCCTCACCGGCGACTTCCTGTTCGCCCGCGCCTCGCAGATCCTCGCCGACCTCGGCCCCGAGGCGGTCCGCGTCCAGGCCCTCGCGTTCGAGCGGCTGGTCACCGGTCAGATCCTGGAGACGGCCGGACCGCAGGACGGCCGCGACCCGGTCGACCACTACCTGGACGTACTGGGCGGCAAGACGGGCTCGCTGGTGGCGGTCTCCTGCCGGTTCGGCGCGATGATGTCCGGCGCCGACGAGACGGTGGTGGACGTGCTGACCCAGTACGGCGAGCGGCTCGGCGTCGCCTTCCAGCTCGCGGACGACGTCCTGGACATCGCCTCCGACTCCGACGAGTCCGGCAAGACGCCCGGCACGGACCTGCGCGAGGGCATTCCCACGCTGCCGGTACTGCGGCTGCGCGAGCGGGCGGCCCGGCTGGGGCTCGCCGAGGACATCGCGCTGTGCGAGCTGCTCGACTCCGACCTGAGCGACGACGCGCGGCACGCCGAGGCGCTGCGCCTGCTGCGCGCCCACCCCGCGCTGGAGCAGGCCCGCCGGGACACCGTCCGGTACGCCAAGGACGCCCGGGCCGCGCTGGCTCCGCTGCGGGAGTGCGACGCCAAGGCCGCGCTGATCGAGCTGTGCGACGCGGTGGTCCACCGGGCCGGCTGACCGCCCGGCGGCCCGGCGTGCGCCGGCCGTCGCGTGTCGTCCGTCGTCCGGTCGGTCCGTCGTCCGGTCGGTCGTCGGGTGTGTCGCCCGTCGCGTGTGGTCCGTCGCCCGTCGCCTGCCCGTCGTCCGTCGCGTGCCGCCGTCCGTGATGTGTGTCACGCACGCGACCGTCCGCTGCCGGGCGGCGCTGTCGATTGGCGTACACCGCCCCCTACGGGCCGGGGGAGTCGGCACCCCTGCGTGTCATCCCGCAGGAGTAGGCGGAGTTGAGCCCGCGGTCTGACGCTTGTGCTCCGGTGATTTGGTCAGATGGACACCACGGAAAAACACCAATCCTCACCGATTCGGGTGAGAATGGCGGCTCACGGGTGAACGAGTGCGAGGTCGCGAGACAGCCGCCGCCGACGACGGAGGTAGGGCACACATGGCACCGATCGATTCCGACGACAACACGACCGCCGGGGAGGGCGAGGAGCTGCGGGCCGGACGGCGCAAGGCCGCGCGGTACGTCGTCCCGGTCGCGGTGATGGGGGTGGCGGCCGCGACGATCGGGCTCGTCCCCGCGCTCGCCGACTCCGGCGACCCCGACCTGCCGAAGGTCACGGCGGAGCAGCTCATAGAGAAGATCGCCAAGTCGGACGTCCAGCAGCTGTCCGGCACGGTGCGCATCAACACCGACCTGGGACTGCCGGACCTCGGCGGACTGGAGAGCGGCCTGATGTCCGGAATGTCCGGTGGTCCGGGCTCCGGCGAGGACGGCGAGGGCTCCGCCGCCGACCCCTCGGCCAAGCTCACCGAGCTGGTGTCCGGCAGTCACACGCTGCGCGTCGCGGCCGACGGCCCCGACCGGCAGAAGCTCTCCCTGCTGGAGAACGCCGCCGAGTACAGCCTGATCCACAACGGCAAGGACGTCTGGGGCTACGACAGCCGGTCCAACGAGGTCTACCACTCCACCGCCGCCGACGGCGCCGAGCGGCCGGGCAAGGACGTGCCGGGCAAGGACGTGCCGGGCAAGGACGTGCCGGCCACCCCGAAGGACTTCGCCGACCAGGCGCTCAAGGCGGTCGACGACACCACGTCGGTGACCGTCGGCGGCACCGCCCAGGTGGCCGGCCGGGACGCCTACCGCTTGGTCGTCGAGCCCAAGCAGGGCGGTTCCACGATCGGTGCGATCACCGTGGCCGTGGACGCCGAGACCGGCACCCCGCTGAAGTTCACCCTGACCCCGGCGAGCGGCGGCGCCGCCGTCGTGGACGTGGGCTTCACCAAGGTCAGCTTCGCGAAGCCGGACGCGTCGACGTTCGACTTCACGCCGCCCGAGGGAGCCAAGGTCACCGAGGCCGACGAGACCGGCGAGCGGGCCAAGACCCCGGAGCGCGGACGCGAGGCCGAGGGCGGCCTGGCCAAGGAGCTGGACGGCCTCAAGGTCATCGGCGAGGGCTGGAACTCGATCGCCGCCTTCGACACCGGCGCCGGGGGCGGCCTGCCCACGGGCTCCACGGGCGGCGACCTCGGGGCCCTCGGCGGCTTCCTCGGCTCCTTCGGAGACCAGGTCAAGGGCGACTTCGGCTCGGGCACGGTCTTCAAGACCCGCCTGGTCAACGCGCTGATCACGGACGACGGCAAGGTCTACGCCGGCGCGGTCACCAAGGACGCGCTGGTGAAGGCGGCCGACGCCGCGAAGTAGCAGAAGCAGGACCCGCCCAGCATCCCCAGCCGGACGGCGAAGAGGACGAAGAGAGGGAGCCGATGGCCGAAGCGTCCGCCACGGAGCCGGAGCGCCCGGACCGGGACCGCGCCGATGACGCCGTCATCGCCACCCGCGGGCTCACCAAGCGCTACCGCGGCGGACAGCTCGCCGTCGACGGTCTGGACCTGACCGTCCCGGCGGGCAGCGTCTTCGGCTTCCTCGGCCCGAACGGCTCGGGCAAGACCACCACCATCCGCATGCTGATGGGCCTGATCGAACCCACCTCGGGCAGCGTCCGGGTCCTCGGCCGGCCCATGCCGCGCGCGTCCCGCGCCGTACTGCCCCGGGTCGGCGCCCTCATCGAGGGTCCGGCCCTGTACGGCTTCCTCTCCGGGCGCGACAACCTGCTGCGCTACGACGCCGCCGACCCGACCGCCGACCCGCGCACCCGGCGCCGGCGCGTCGCCGCGGCGCTGGACCGGGTGGGCCTCGCGGCCGCCGGCGGCAAGAAGGCGAAGGCGTACTCGCTCGGCATGAAGCAGCGGCTGGGTCTCGCCGCGGCGCTGCTCCAGCCGCGCCGACTGCTCGTCCTGGACGAACCGACCAACGGACTCGACCCCCAGGGCATGCGCGAGATCCGCACCCTCGTACGCGAACTGGCCTCGGACGGCACCACCGTCTTCCTCTCCTCCCACCTGCTGGACGAGATCGAGCAGGTGTGCACGCACGCAGCCGTGATGGCGCAGGGGCGGTTGATCACCCAGGGCGCGGTCGCCGACCTGGCGGCCGGGGCGCGCGGACGCCTGGTGGTGACGACGCCGGACGCTGGGGACGCAGCCCGGGTGCTGAAGGAGCAGGGGGCCGCGGACGTGGTCGTCGACGGGGAGCGGGTGACGGCGGAGCCGCCGGAGCGCGACCTCGCCGAGGTGAACGAGGCGCTGGTCGCGGCCCGGGTCCGGGTCCGGGGCTTCGTGCTGGAGCGGGCCTCGCTGGAGGACGCGTTCGTGGCGCTGACCGGGGAGGGCTTCGATGTCGCGGGCTGACGTGCACGGCGAACCGGTGGGGGAGGCCGGGGTGGGGCCGACCGAGGCGGCGGCGCCGGACGTGGTGCCGGGCCGGGGTGCGGCGCGGGCACCGAGTCCGCTGTGGTCCCTCGGACTGCTCCGCAGCGAGCTGCTGACCGTCTTCCGGCGCTGGCGGACGCTCGCCCTGCTGGCCGTGCTCGCGGCCGTGCCGGTCCTGGTGGGCATCGCCGTGAGGATCGAGACGAGCGACGGGTCCTCGCTCGGCGGGGGTGGCGGCGGCGAGGGGCCGGCGTTCATCTCGCAGATCAGCAACAACGGGCTGTTCCTGGTCTTCACCGCGCTCGCCGCGACCCTCCCGTTCTTCCTGCCGATGGCCATCGGCGTCGTCGCGGGCGACGCGATCGCGGGCGAGTCGAGCGCGGGCACGCTCCGCTACCTCCTGGTCGCCCCGGCCGGGCGCTCCCGGCTGCTGCTCACCAAGTACGCGACGGTGATCGCCTTCTGCCTCGCCGCCACCCTGGTGGTCGCGGTCTCGGCGCTCGCGGTCGGCGCGCTGCTGTTCCCGGTCGGTGACCTGGTCACCATCTCCGGCACCCGCATCACCTACGCCGAGGGGCTGGGCCGGGCGCTGTTGATCGCCCTGGTCGTGGCCGCCTCACTCGTCGGCATCGCGGCCCTGGGGCTGTTCGTCTCCACCCTGACGGGCAGCGGCATCGCGGCGATGGCCACCACGGTCGGCCTGCTGATCACCGTCCAGATCCTCGACCAGATCCCGCAGCTCGACGCCCTCCAGCCGTACTTCTTCTCGCACTACTGGCTCTCCTTCGCCGACGTGATGCGCGAACCGGTCTACTGGGACGACCTGGTGAAGAACCTCGGCCTCCAGGCCCTGTACGCGGCGGTCTTCGGCTCCGCGGCCTGGGCCCGGTTCACGACGAAGGACATCACCGCGTAGCGCCGGCGTCCGCCTCCTCGTACGGGAAGCGGGCGAACGGCGCCTGACGGGCGAAGAAGGTCTTGGCGCGGGCCAGCGCCTCCGTGTCCCGCAGGACGTCACCGGGCTTGCTGCCGTTGCCGAGCAGCACCCCGCCGAAGCGCATGCCCATGTAGGCCGCTGAGTGGTGCAGGGCGCCGATCAGCGGGTCCGCGACCTCCCGCTCCTCGTGGGCGAGCGCGGTGACGCCCCACAGGGTGCGGCCGGCCAGGGTCGCCTTGAAGTCGAGGCCAGGGGTGCGCAGCCAGCCGGACCAGTGGTCGAGGTAGCGCTTGACCGGTGTGGACAGCGTGTACCAGTACAGCGGTGAGGCGATCACGATGTCCGTGGCGGCGAGGGTCGCGTCGAGCAGCAGGCGCGCGTTGCCCTCCGTGGGGCGCGTGTGGTCGCTGTCGTGCCGCAGGTCCTCGAACTCCGGCAAGGGGTGCCGGGCCAGGTCGATCCAGTGCTGCTCGACGCCCGCGGGCAACTGCTCGGCAGCGCGGCGGGCGAGCAACTCGGTGTTGCCGTCGGGGCGGGTGCTGCCCGGCAGGAAGAGGAAGCGGCGCGTCATGATGACCCCAAGGTCGTTCGGCGATAGACGGTAACCTGCGTACGCATTATATGCACACGCATCGATACTCGTCATGCATGCGCGGCCACCGCCCGGCGTGACCTCCTGGAACGAGCCTGTGACACCCCGGTGACGCCAGAATCGGGAGTCAGCGGAGAGACTCGACGGTAGGTGCACGACAGGCATGACAGGCTCTGGACGGCAGGAAACGGGAACCGCCGACGGAAGCCGCCGATGAGTGGGGGAACGATGTCTCGACTCGGCCGCGACAAGCAGCGGGAGCACGAGCGCGCCGAGGGCTCGCCCGATCCCGCGGCGACGCCGATCGACGTCCACGTGCCGGAGGGCGACTCCGGCGCACGTGTTGCCACGGTCGACGGGGCACCGGTCGTCGCGGCCCCGGGCGAGGAGATCCAGAACGCCGTGCTGAACCGCCTCCACCGCCTCGCCCTCGCCGCCGGTCGCCCCGTCCTCGCCACGATTCACGACCGTCGCGTCGGCTACTCCGTCCCCCTCCGGGTCGATCCGGACGGTTCCAGCCACCTCGCGGCGGAACCGGTGCCGACGGCACCCGAGCAGACACCGGCGGCGGCACCCGCGGAAGCAACCGTGGAGTTGGTGGAGGCATCCGCGGAAGCACCCGTACGGCAGGACCGGCACACGCGGGTCCTGCGCTCGGTGGCGCCGGTGCGGGACAGCGTGCCGACGTTCACGCTGCGCGCCCTGCCGGAACCGGCCGGGGGGACGCCTCCCGGCACGGTGGCACCGCCGACGGGTGAGTTCGGACCGCCGCCCAGCATGGACGCCGCTGCCACGACCCGCGCCTCGCAGGACGCGGGGACGTGGTCGGTGCCCGGCCCGTTCGCCACCGCACCGGAGCCGACTCCCGCACCCGAACCGATCCCCGCCTCGATCCCCGAACCGGCACCCGCCACCACCTCCGCCCCTGAGCCGGTAGGGGCCCCCAAGCGGGAAACCGCCCCTGAGCCGGTAGGGGCCCCCAAGCGGGAAACCGCCCCCGACCTCGGCCCCCGCCCCGACCCGTACTCCGACCCGGACCCCAAGCCCACGCCGGCCCGCGGCTTCGACGCCGTGGCCGAGGCCGTGCTCGGGGACGCACCGCTCACGGCGCCCGGCGACGCCACCGCGCCCGCCCTGCTCGCGGAGCCGACGGTCCGCATCAACGAGGCCGTCAAGGAGGGGCGTACACAGGACGCGGCACGGCTGGCGGAGGAGACGGTGACGGAGGCCTCGCGCACGCTGGGGCCGGAGCACCCTGAGGTACTCCGGCTCCGTGAACTCACCGCGTACATCGCCTACTTGTCGGGCGACCCGGACCGTGCCTTCCGGCTCTCCCTCGACCTGGCCCGGATACACCGGCGCTCGGGCGACGCCGAGGCCGCGTACGGCAACGTCCAGAGCGCGGCCACCGCCTGGCGTGCCGTACGCGACCCCGCACGGGGCCTGGAGCTGGGGGACGACCTGGTCGGCCTGTGGGACGAACTCGCCGCCGAGGACGGCCCGGCCGCCGACGACGCCGAGGAACTGCAGTCCGCCCGCGCCCGCATGGACCGCCTCACCCGACGCGTCGGCGCCCGGACGGGCTGACGCCCGACCTACTGCGACAGTTCCCAGACCGCGTACGCGATGGCGTCGCTGTTGCGGTCCAGGGCCGTGTCGTTGATGTTGGCGGTCGTGTCGCAGGACGAGTGGTAGCAGCGGTCGAACGGCTGGCCCACGGTGCCGCCCCACTTGGCCGCCTGCGCGGACGTCTTGCGGTAGTCCGCGCCGCTGAAGAGGCCGCCCACTCGGACGCCGGCGTTCTTGAAGGGCGCGTGGTCGGAGCGTCCGTCGCCCTCGGTCTCGATCTCGGTGGAGATGCCCAGGCCGGCGAAGTAGTCCTTGAACGTCTTCTCGATCGTGGGATCGTCGTCGTAGACGAAGTAGCCGGGGTTGGGCGAGCCGATCATGTCGAAGTTCAGATAGCCGCTGATCTTCGCGCGTTCGGCGGAGCCGAGGCTGTTGACGTAGTAGCGGGAGCCGACGAGTCCCAGCTCCTCCGCGCCCCACCAGGCGAAGCGCAGGTGCTTGGTGGGCTGGTAGCCGGACCGGGCGACGGCGAGCGCGGTCTCCAGGACAGCCGAGGAGCCGGAGCCGTTGTCGTTGATGCCGGGGCCTGAGGTGACGCTGTCCAGATGTGACCCGGCCATGACAACCTGTTGGGCATCGCCACCCGGCCAGTCCGCGATCAGGTTGTACCCGGTGCGGCCCGAGGCCGTGAACTGCTGGACGCGGGTGGTGAACCCGGCCGCGTCCAGCTTGGCCTTCACGTAGTTGAGCGAGGCCTGGTAGCCGGCGCGGCCGTGGGCGCGATTGCCGCCGTTCGCCGTGGCGATCGACTGCAGGTGCGAGAGATGGGCCTTGACGTTGGCTATCGGTATGTCGGGCGCGGCGGCGGCAGTGGCGGCGGCCGTGGGGTGTACGGGCGCGGTCGCCGCTCCGGCGGCGGAACCGCCGGTCACCAGTGTGGCGACGGCGACGGCTCCGGCCGTCAGTGCGCGCCCGGAAAGGAGGAGCTTCATGTGGGGGGCTCCGGATTCCTAGGGGGTCCCTGGGGACGGGACTCCGCAGTGAATGGGGTGCCTGGATGGTGCGGGCGGGACTGACCGCCCGTCAAGACCGCTATTCGGCCACGGTGTCGCACATACCGGAAGTCCGCTGATCACACCCGGCAGTACCTGGTCGCACTCGGTCGCGCCCATCGAGCCCCCGTCGCACCCGGTCGCGCCCGGTCGCGTCCGGTCGGCCCCGCCCCGTCCTAGTGGACGCAGAACTCGTTGCCCTCGGGGTCCGCCATCACCACCCACTCCCCGCCCGGCTCCTTCACCTGCCGCTGCACGCTCGCCCCCAGCGCCTCGAGCCGGGCGACCTCCTCCTCCCGACGGCCGTCCGGCGCGTGCACGTCGAGGTGGACCCGGTTCTTGACGGTCTTGGCCTCCGGCACGCGCTGGAACAGCAGCCGCCGCCCCAGCCCGGTGCCGCTCTCCTCCTGGAAGGGGTCGTCGGGGTGGCGCACGGCGGCCAGGTCCCGCCAGGCGCGGCGGCCGTGGGACTCGACGGTCAACTCCGCCGGTACCGCCCCGAAGCCCAGCAGTTTCCCGATGAGCGCGCTGTTGTCCTCCACCTCGTAGTGGAGGGCCGCGGCCCAGAAGTCCGCCTGGGCGTGCGGAGCCGCCGCGTCGATGACGATCTTGATGTGCAGGGGAGCGGGCCTTGAGGTCGATGTCATGTAACCACTAATACTGGTTGCATGACCGAGCCGACAGCGGAATCGCCCAAATCACCGAAGCCGGCCCCGGGCCGTCCGCCCGGACTGACGCTGGTGTCGTCCCAGGGCAGGTCGTTCCGCTTCGACCCGGGCGCGCTCTGCCTCGAACTGCTGACGACCGGAGGGCCGGGCCCCTTCGCGCGCTGGGAGGTGCTGCACGAGCCCGCCGATCTGATGGCCTGGGCCGACCGCAGCCGGCTGCCGGACGGGCTGGACCTGTCGGTGGACCGGGCGGACGTGGAACGGGCCAGGACCCTGCGTGACGCCCTCTTCCTCCTCGCCGCGGACCGCGCCCACGGGCGGCCCCTCCGCCCCGCCCACCTGGACGTCGTCAACGCCGCCGCGGCCGCGCCCCCGCTCGTCGCCCGCCTCGAACCGGACGGCACGCGCGGCTGGGCCCCGGGTGCCACCGGGCCCCGGCTGCTGTCGACGGTGGCACGCGACGCGATCGAACTGCTCACCGGTCCGCACGCGGACCGCGTCCGCGAGTGCGGTGCCCACAACTGCTACTTGCTGTTCGTCGACACCTCGCGTCCCGGCCGCCGCCGCTGGTGCGCGATGGAACACTGCGGCAACCGGGAGAAGGTCCGCGCCCACCGAGCCCGCCGGACGCCGGACGAGCACTGACCCCGTGCTCACGAGGTGCCGTTACGGCTGCCCCGCCCTGGTGCCGTGCTGCTGCCGCGGCGCGTCCGTGGCACCCGGCGCCGGAGTCCCGGAGGCCACCACCCCCGACTCCCGCGTGGCGGCGCCCCCCTTGACCGGCGGTACGCCCGCGCCCGCCCGGTCCAGCCCCTCCCGCAGCGCCCGCGCCGTCCGGTGGGCCGTGCGCAAGGCGTCCCAGGTCAGCAGCGTCAGCGCCAGCCAGACCAGCGCGAAGCCCGCCCAGCGCTCGGGCGGCATGGCCTCGCCGAAGTACAGGACGCCGAGCAGGAACTGGAAGACCGGCGCCAGGTACTGCAGCAGCCCCAGCGTGGACAGCGGCACGCGGATCGCCGCCGCGCCGAAGCAGACCAGCGGGATCGCGGTGACGATGCCGGTCGCGGCGAGCAGGGCCGAGTGCCCGGGCCCCTCGGTGGTGAAGGTCGACTCGCCCCGGGCGCCCAGCCACAGCAGATAACCGAGCGCCGGCAGGAACTGGATCGCCGTCTCCGCGGCCAGCGACTCGACGCCGCCGAGGTTGACCTTCTTCTTCACCAGTCCGTAGGTGGCGAAGGAGAAGGCGAGGCAGAGCGAGATCCACGGCGGCTGGCCGTAGCCGATGGTGAGGACGAGCACGGCCGCGAAGCCGGTGCCGACCGCCGCCCACTGCGCGGGCCGCAGCCGCTCCTTGAGCAGCAGCACTCCCATCGCGATGGTGACCAGCGGGTTGATGAAGTACCCGAGCGACGCCTCGACGACGTGGCCGCTGTTCACGGCCCAGATGTAGACGCCCCAGTTGACGGTGATCACCGCGGCGGCAACCGTGACGAGCGCGAGCCTGCGCGGCTGCCGCAGCAGCTCCCCGGCCCAGGCCCAGCGCCGCACGAAGAGCAGCGCGACGGCGACGAAGGCGAGGGACCACACCATCCGGTGGGCGAGGATCTCCCCGGCCCCGGCGGGCTTGAGCAGCGGCCAGAACAGCGGGACGAGGCCCCACATCCCGTACGCCGCGAAGCCGTTGAGCAGGCCTATGCGCTGCTCACTCCTGGACGACCCGGCCACGGGCACCTCCTTCTCGCACACGGCATGCCGGGGACGGGGGAGGCATGCCAGGACGAAGGTAGCGCCGCACCCGGCCGCCTGTCATGCCCGTATCGGAATACGGTCATGACAGGCGAGGTGGGTGTGTGCGGGGGAGGGCGGAGTCAGCCCTTGAGGGCGGCGCTGACGGCCTCCGCGAGCGGCGTCGTCGGGCGGCCGGCCAGCCGGGAGAGGTCGCCGGTGGAGACCACCAGCTCGCCCCGGGCGATGGCGGCGTCCACGCCCGCGAAGACGTCCGCGAGCGGTCCCGGCACCCCGGCGCCGGTCAGGATGCCGGTGTAGGCCTCGACGGAGACGGGGTTGTAGACGATCTCCTTGCCCGTCTGCCTGCTCAGCTCGGCGGCGTACTCGGCGAAGCTCCAGGCCTCGTCGCCGCCCAGCTCGTACGCCGTGTTCTCGTGGCCCTCGCCGGTCAGTACGGCGACGGCGGCGGCCGCGTAGTCCGCGCGGGAGGCGGAGGAGACCCGGCCCTCGCCGGCCGCCTGCACCACGGCGCCGTGCTCCAGGACCGGGGCGAGCTGCTCGGTGTAGTTCTCGTGGTACCAGCCGTTGCGCAGCAGCACGTACGGCACGCCCGAGCCGAGCAGTACCTCCTCGGTGGCGCGGTGGTCGTCGGCGAGCGCGGCCTTGAGGCTGCTGGGGGCGCTGGTGTAGGCGAGCAGGGCGACACCGGCCTTCTTCGCCGCGTCGATCACGATCGTGTGCTGCCGCACGCGGCCCTTGTCGAACTCGTTCCCGGAGATCAGCAGCACCCGGTCGCCGGACGCGAACAGACCGTCGAAGGTCTCGGGGGCGTTGTAGTCGGCGACCGCGAGCCGTACGCCCCGGGCGGCGAGGTCGGCGGCCTTGTCGCGGTCCCGGACGACGGCGGTGACCTGGTCGGCGGGCACCTTCTCCAGCAGTTGCCGCACGACGTGGCGGCCCAGGTGTCCGGTGGCTCCGGTGACGACGATGCTCATGGTGTCAGCGCTCCTTGGGGGGTGTGTTGCCACTAACCCTAAAGGCTGCGCTATCTGAAGGAAAGTGCCCACTCTGGAGTAAGGTACTTACCTTTGGGTAAGGCGGAGGGCCCGGACGCTGTGCGCCCGGGCCCTCGTGTGCTGTGAACGGCGGTCTGTCAGCCGACGACCGTCCAGGTGTCGCCGCCCGCGAGCAGTGCGGCGAGGTCGCCCTTGCCGTTCTGCTCGACGGCGGCGTCGAGCTGGTCGGACATGAGCGTGTCGTAGACCGGCCGCTCGACCGAGCGCAGGACACCGATCGGCGTGTGGTGCAGGGTGTCCGGGTCGGCGAGACGGGAGAGCGCGAAGGCCGTGGTCGGGGACGCGGCGTGGGCGTCGTGGACCAGGACGTCCGCCTCGTTGTCCGCTGTGACGGTGACGACCTCCAGGTCACCGGTGCGCGGATCGCGTACGACGCCCTTGGCGCCGCCGGCGCCGAAGCGGATCGGCTGCCCGTGCTCCAGGCGGATCACCGCCTCCTCGGCCTGCTCCCTGTCCTTGAGGGCGTCGAAGGCGCCGTCGTTGAAGATGTTGCAGTTCTGGTAGATCTCGATCAGGGCGGTGCCGGGGTGGTCGGCGGCCTGGCGCAGGACCTCGGTGAGGTGCTTGCGGTCGGAGTCGACGGTCCGGGCGACGAAGGACGCCTCCGCGCCGAGGGCGAGGGAGACCGGGTTGAAGGGCGCGTCCAGGGATCCCATCGGCGTCGACTTGGTGATCTTGCCGACCTCGGAGGTGGGGGAGTACTGGCCCTTGGTCAGGCCGTAGATCCGGTTGTTGAACAGCAGGATCTTGAGGTTGACGTTGCGGCGCAGGGCGTGGACGAGGTGGTTGCCGCCGATGGAGAGCGCGTCGCCGTCACCGGTGACGACCCACACGCTCAGGTCGCGCCGCGAGGCCGCGAGGCCGGTGGCGATGGCGGGGGCGCGGCCGTGGATGGAGTGCATCCCGTAGGTGTTCATGTAGTACGGGAAGCGGGAGGAGCAGCCGATGCCGGAGACGAAGACGATGTTCTCCTTCGCCAGACCGAGCTGGGGCATGAAGCCCTGCACGGCGGCGAGGATGGCGTAGTCGCCGCAGCCGGGGCACCAGCGCACTTCCTGATCGGACTTGAAGTCCTTCATGGACTGCTTGCCCTCGGCCCTGGGGACGAGCTGGAGCAGTGCGTTGGTGTCAGCCATCGATGGTCTCCTTCAGGACGGTGGCGAGCTGTTCCGCCTTGAACGGCATGCCGTTGACCTGGTTGTACGAGCGGGCGTCGACCAGATACCTCGCCCGGATCAGGGTGGCGAGCTGCCCGAGGTTCATCTCCGGGACCACCACCTTGTCGTACCGCTTCAGCACCGCGCCGAGGTTGGCCGGGAAGGGGTTGAGGTGGCGCAGGTGGGCCTGGGCGATCCGGCCGCCCTCCTTGCGGATCCGCCGCACCGCCGCCGTGATCGGCCCGTACGTCGAGCCCCAGCCCAGCACGAGGGTCCGCGCGCCGTCCGGGTCGTCGACCTCCAGGTCGGGGACCTCGATGCCGTCCACCTTCGCCTGGCGGGTGCGGACCATGAAGTCGTGGTTGGCCGGGTCGTAGGAGATGTTCCCCGTGCCGTCCTGCTTCTCGATGCCGCCGATCCGGTGCTCCAGGCCGGGCGTGCCGGGCACGGCCCAGGGACGGGCCAGGGTGTGCGGGTCGCGCTTGTAGGGCCAGAACACCTCGGAGCCGTCCTCCAGGGTGTGGTTGGGCCCCTGCGCGAACCGCACCGTCAGGTCCGGCAACTCGTCCGGCTCGGGGATCCGCCACGGCTCCGAGCCGTTGGCCAGGTAGCCGTCGGAGAGCAGGAAGACCGGCGTCCGGTACGTCAGCGCGATCCGCGCGGCCTCCAGGGCGGCCTCGAAGCAGTCGGCCGGGGTGCGCGGGGCCACGATCGGAACCGGCGCCTCGCCGTTGCGCCCGTACATCGCCTGCAGCAGGTCGGCCTGCTCCGTCTTGGTCGGCAGACCGGTGGACGGACCGCCGCGCTGGATGTCCACCACCAGCAGCGGCAGCTCCAGACTCACCGCGAGCCCGATCGTCTCGCTCTTCAGCGCCACCCCCGGACCGCTCGTCGTCGTCACCGCCAGCGACCCGCCGAAGGCCGCACCGAGCGCCGCGCCGATGCCGGCGATCTCGTCCTCGGCCTGGAAGGTGCGCACGCCGAAGTTCTTGTGCCGGGACAGCTCGTGCAGGATGTCCGAGGCCGGGGTGATCGGGTACGAGCCCAGGAACAGCGGCAGATCCGCCTGCCGGGACGCGGCGATCAGGCCGTAGGACAGGGCCAGGTTCCCGGAGATGTTGCGGTAGGTGCCGGGCGGGAAGGCCGTCGCCGCCGGTGCCACCTCGTAGGAGACCGCGAAGTCCTCGGTCGTCTCACCGAAGTTCCAGCCGGCCCGGTAGGCCGCGATGTTGGCCGCGGCGATGTCCGGCTTCTTCGCGAACTTCGACTTCAGGAACTTCTCCGTGCCCTCGGTGGGCCGGTGGTACATCCAGCTCAGCAGTCCGAGCGCGAACATGTTCTTGCTGCGCTCGGCCTCCTTGCGGCTGAGGTCGAAATCCTTGAGCGCCTCGACGGTCAGCGTGGTCAACGGCACCGGATGCAGGTGGTACCCGTCGAGCGAGCCGTCCTCCAGCGGAGAGGTGTCGTAGCCGACCTTCTGCATCGCCCGCTTGGTGAACTCGTCCGTGTTGACGATGATCTCCGCGCCGCGGGGCAGGTCGCCCACGTTCGCCTTCAGCGCGGCCGGGTTCATCGCCACCAGCACGTTGGGCGCGTCGCCCGGCGTGAGGATGTCGTGGTCGGCGAAGTGCAGCTGGAAGGACGAGACGCCCGGCAGGGTGCCGGCGGGTGCCCGGATCTCGGCCGGGAAGTTCGGCAGCGTCGACAGATCGTTGCCGAACGACGCGGTCTCCGAGGTGAAACGGTCGCCGGTGAGCTGCATTCCGTCGCCCGAGTCACCCGCGAACCGGATGATCACCCGGTCCAGCCGGCGGACGTCCTTCGCCCCGACCGGTTTGCGCTGCGCTCCCACGACGGTCTCGTCGGTACCGTCGGCCTGCTCCGCTGGGCTGCTGACCTGGCTGGTCACTTACTGGACCTCCCTAGGGACGGCTGTCCGGGGACTGGTCTCCCACCGACCGTCCCGGGATCAACCCTACGTCCGCACGCGATGACTTCCGGTGGAGATTCGCATGATGGACACGACTTCGAGATGACCCACAGCCCTGGAACCCCAGGGCTTTTCCGCTCCGGCACCGTCGAGGACGCACCGCGCCCGCCTCCGGTTTCTCATTCGTCCGGATGAGCGTCCGCGTCGCCGGGCCGGGCCGGTCTTTCCGAGGCGTGGGCCGCTGATGTCAGGAATTGAGATAGGTGAGCACGGCGAGCACCCTCCGGTGATCACCGTCGCTCGGGGACAGACCCAGCTTCATGAAGATGTTGCTGACGTGCTTCTCGACGGCCCCGTCGCTCACGACGAGCTGCCGGGCGATCGCCGAGTTCGTCCGGCCCTCGGCCATCAGCCCCAGCACCTCCCGCTCACGCGGGGTGAGCCCCGCCAGCACGTCCTGCTTGCGGCTGCGCCCGAGCAACTGCGCGACCACCTCCGGGTCCAGCGCCGTACCGCCCTGCGCCACCCGAACCACGGCGTCCACGAACTCCCGGACCTCGGCCACCCGGTCCTTGAGCAGATACCCGACGCCCCGGCTGGAACCGGCCAGCAGCTCCGTCGCGTAGCGCTCCTCCACGTACTGGGACAGCACCAGCACGCCGAGACCGGGATGAGCCTTGCGCAGCAGCACCGACGCCCGCACCCCCTCGTCGGTGTGCGTCGGCGGCATCCTCACGTCCGCCACCACGACGTCCGGCAACTCGCCCTGCGCATCCAGCTCGGTGATGGTCTTGATCAGTGCCTCACCGTCGCCGACACCGGCCACGACCTCGAGCCCGCGGTCGGTCAGCAACCGGGTCAGCCCCTCTCGGAGCAGCACTGAATCCTCGGCGATGACCACCCGCACCCTGTCCTCCACGATCCTCGGCCCCCCACAGCCCGTGCACCTGACGGCCCCCGCGGCCCACGCCGCGTCCACGAACCGTCCGTGCGACAGGTCCAGCATCCCAGCATCGGAGGCCGGATGCCCTCGGGGAACGGGAAGAGAAAAGGGAAGTCCTGGGTATCGCTCCGGGTGCGGTCCACTCGATGGCCGGTTCTTGACGGCCGGTTCCCGTCGGCGGGTTCTTGACGGCGGGTTCCCGTCGGCCGGTTCTTGACGGCGGGTTCTTGACGGCGGGGTTCCCGTCGGCGGGTTCTTGACGGCCGGTTCCCGTCGGCGGGTTCCGGTCATCCCACCGGGCCCGCCGCCTGCCTCGTGCCGGTCAGCCGGTGACCGGCTCGTTCCGCCACGGCAGCTCCGCCGTGATCCGCGTCGGCCCCCCGGCGGGCGAGTCCACCACGAGGATCCCGTCCACCGCGTCGAGCCGGTCCGCCAGACCCGCCAGCCCGGACCCGGCCGAGGTCTGCGCCCCGCCCACGCCGTTGTCCACGACCTGGAGCATCAGCCGGTTCTCCACCCGCCACACCTCCACGGCGGCCGACGTGGCCCTCGAGTGCTTGCTTATGTTCTGGAGCAGCTCCGAGACGGTGAAGTAGGCGATGCCCTCGATCGCCGACGCCGGCCGCTCCACCAGGTCGACCTCCACCCGTACCGGCACGGTGCAGCGGGAGGCGACCGAGGAGAGCGCCGCGTCCAGGCCACGGTCGGTCAGCACCGCGGGGTGGATGCCCCGAGCCAGGTCCCGCAGTTCCTGGAGCGCCGTCTTCACCTCGCCGTGCGCCTCGTCCACCATGACGGCCGCGGCCCGGGGGTCCTCCTTCAGCTTCTCCTTGGCCAGGCCCAGGTCCATGGCCAGGCTGACCAGGCGGGCCTGGGCCCCGTCGTGCAGGTCGCGCTCGATGCGCCGCAGGTCGGCCGCGGCCGTGTCGACCACGACCCCCCGGTCCGACTCCAGCTCCACCACCCGCGTCGCCAGCCGCGACGGTCCCAGCAGCCCGTGCACCATGACCCGGTCCACCATGGTCAGCGCCCTGACCAGCCACGGCGTCGCCAGGGTGAACAGGAGCCCGACCAGCGCGGTCACGGCGATCTCGAAGGGGTTGTCCAGGTAGATCCGGTGCGTCTCGTCGCCGTACAGCTGGAGCCCGTCCTGGCCGGCGTACATCGGGAACACCCAGAACCACAGCGGGTACGTCAGCATCGCCCACCCGACCGCCCAGACGGTCACGGCGACGACGAACGAGAACACGGCCCAGGGGAACTGCACCAGCGCGTACAGCAGGCTCCGCCAGGAGGTGCCGCTCTTGAGCACGGCTCCCATCCAGCCCATCGCGCCCTGCTTCTTCAGCCGCAGCGGCTCCGGGTCGGCCACCCGCAGACCCAGCAGGGCGCGGGCCCGTGCCCGCTCCATCGCCCCGAAGCCCCGGCACCCGGCGAGTGCGGCCGCCAGCACCGGCACCCCCAGGAACGTCACCAGCAGGCCCGCCCCCAGCGACACCATGGTCACGGCGTAGGTGAAGAGCAGGACGGCGACCGGCAGGCCCATCAGGACGTAGCCGAACTCCCGCCAGCTGCGCGCCTCGAACGGTGCCCGCAGTCCCGCCGGCAGCCGGTGGCGCCGCGCACCGGCGTCCCCGGGGAAGCCGGACCCGCTCCCGAGCCCGTAACCCTGTCCGTATTCCGTGGCCATCGGTGCCGTCCTTCTCCTCGTCGTCTGCGGCTGTGCCGTCGTACCTCCACCCTCCTCGGCCGCACGTCCGCGGCCAATGGAGCCCGTCGGCGTCCGGGGAGGGGGGTTTTCCCTACCTCCTGGCGGGAGAGCCGGCCGCGTCGGCCTCCGCGCGGTCGCGCCACGGCAGCTCGGCCGTGATCAGCGTCGGGCCGCCCTCCGGGGAGTCGACGACGAAGAGACCGTCGACGGCCGACAGCCGGTCGGCGAGGCCCTTCATCCCCGTACCGCCGTCGAGACGCGCGCCCCCGCGGCCGTTGTCCCCCACCTGTATGAGCAGCCGGTCGGACGACCGCCACACCTCCACGGAGGCCGAGCCGGCCCCGCTGTGCTTGCTGACGTTCTGGAGCAGCTCCGAGACGGTGAAGTAGGCGATGCCCTCGATGGCGGGCGCGGGGCGCTCCGCCAGGTCGACGGTCACCCTGACCGGCACGGTGCAGCGGGAGGCGACCGAGGAGAGCGCCGCGTCCAGGCCCCGGTCGGTCAGGACGGCCGGATGGATCCCGCGAGCCAGGTCCCGCAACTCCTGAAGGGCCAGCTTCACCTCGCCGTGCGCCTCGTCGACCATGGCCGCCGCCGCGTCCGGGTCCTCCAGGAGCTTCTCCTTGGCCAGGCCCAGCCCCATCGCGAGGTTGACCAGGCGGGCCTGCGCCCCGTCGTGCAGGTCGCGCTCGATGCGCCGCAGGTCGGCCGCGGCCGTGTCGACCACGACCCCCCGGTCCGACTCCAGCTCGGCGATCCGCCGCTCCAGTTCGTCGGAGGGTGACAGCAGCCCGCGCACCATGGCCCGGTCGACGTTGGTGAGGCCCCGCGCGACGAACGGCAGCACCGGCCACAGCACGAACAACGACGTCAGGGTGACGACGAAGGTGAGAACGCCCCAGGGGAACCTGATGAACTCGTACAGCACCGTGCGCCAGCCCACCGGGTCCTTCAAGGACATCCACAACTGTGCGAAGAAGCCGCGCCTGCCCCGCAGCGGCAGCGGGCTCGGCTCGTCCACCCGCACGCCGAGCAGCGTCCGGGCCCGCGCCCGCTCCAGCTTGCCCAGCTGCCGCGCGCCCAGCAGACCGGCCGCCAGCAGCGGGAGCCCGATCACCGTGACCGTCAACCCGATGCCGACGGACAGCGTCGTCACGACGTAGACGAATCCGAGCAGCGCCGCCGGGAGATTCGCCAGCAGATGGGCGATCTCCTTCCAGGTGTGCCGGTCGTAGGCGAAACGGGCCGGAGGCAGGCGGTCGCCGGCCGCTGCGCCGGTGGTCCCGGCGAGGCTGGAGGTCGAGAGGCGTTCGGTCATACACGTCAGCGTGCCGTGCGGCGCGGCGCCGCGCCATGAGGTGGGCCGCCGGGACGCACTGAGGAAAACCCCACCCCCGCGTCCCAAGGTGCGACGGGCTGCTTACCGTGTCTTTATCAGGCCCTAGACTCCCGTGCGTACAGATCGTCGAACACCAGCGTTCACGACAGGGAGCGAGGGACGCACGTGCCGGAACCGACCGTCGGTGCCGTGATCGCCGGCGATGCGACCGCCGCCGACGCACCCGTCGGGCTCGCCGCGGACTACTTCCAGTCCTATTCGGTCGTCGGCCTGCTCGCCGTCGTGGGGGTGCTCTTCGTCGCCGTGGCCTTCGGCGCCGGACGTCTGCTGCGACCGGTGGTCCCGACGCCCGAGAAGCTGCTCACCTACGAGTGCGGCGTCGACCCCGTCGGAGAGGGCTGGGCACACACCCAGGTCCGCTACTACGTCTACGCCTTCCTCTACGTCATCTTCGCGGTCGACTCGATCTTCCTCTTCCCCTGGGCCACGGTCTTCGCCGACCCTGGTTACGGGGCCACGACCCTCGTGGAGATGTTCATCTTCCTCGGCTTCCTCGCCGTGGGTCTGTTGTACGCATACAAGAAGGGCGTCCTGTCGTGGACGTGAACCCCGCCGACCGCACCGACCCGGCACCCGTGCCGCTCCCCGAGCCCAAGAGGCTGGGCACGCTCGCACGCCTCGCCCCGGAGCCGATGAAGGTCGTCCTGAACTGGGGCCGGCGCTACTCGCTCTGGGTCTTCAACTTCGGCCTCGCCTGCTGCGCGATCGAGTTCATCGCCGCGTCGATGGCCCGCCACGACTTCATCCGCCTCGGTGTGATCCCGTTCGCACCCGGCCCCCGCCAGGCCGACCTGATGGTCGTCTCGGGCACGGTGACCGACAAGATGGCGCCGGCCGTCAAACGCCTGTACGAGCAGATGCCCGAGCCGAAGTACGTCATCTCCTTCGGCGCCTGCTCCAACTGCGGCGGCCCCTACTGGGACTCCTACTCCGTGACGAAGGGCGTCGACCAGATCATCCCCGTCGACGTCTACGTCCCCGGCTGCCCGCCGCGCCCCGAGGCGCTGCTCCAGGGGATCCTCAAGCTCCAGGAGAAGATCGCGCGGGAGTCGCTGGGGGAGCGGTACGGCACCCCGCCCCGCCCGTCGACGGCCGCGCTGCGGAGCGGCCTGGTGCGACCGCCCGCCCCGGCCTCCGACGCCGAGGAGGACCGATGACCGCGGTCGGCTGGCTGCCCGCCGACGCCGAGGAGCTCTTCGGACCGGACGCCACGGCAGCGGAGTCGTACGGCCTCCTGACCGTCGACGTGCCGCCCACGTCCTGGATCACCGCCCTGGAGACGGCGCGTGACCGGCTCGGCTGCACCTACTTCGACTGGCTGAGCGCGGTCGACGAGCCGGGCACCGGGTTCCGCGTCGCGGCGCATGTCGTGGCGCTCGGACCGGTACGCAGGCTGCTGCTGCGGACGACCGTCCCGCACGACGCCCCGGTGCTGCCCACCGCCGTCGCGGTGTACGCGGGCGCGGCCTGGCACGAGCGCGAGACCCACGAGATGTTCGGTGTCGCCTTCGAGGACCACCCCGCGCTGGACCACCTGCTCCTGCCGGAGGGCTTCGAGGGCCACCCGCTGCGCAAGGACTTCGTCCTCGCCGCCCGTGTCGCCAAGGCCTGGCCCGGGGCCAAGGAGCCCGGCGAGTCCGAGCACGGCAGTCCCCGTCGCCGCCAGATGCTGCCGCCGGGCGTCCCCGACCCCAACGAATGGGGCCCGCTGAAGGGCCAGCTGCCTCCCGCTCCCGCCCGCCCGGCCCGAGGCGCGGGGCGTGCGGCGGGGGAGCGCCCGGCCCGTGGAGCGGGCGAACGCCCCGCCCGCCGGACCCGTACGGCCGCCGAGGGCTCCGTCGGCCAGACGGCTCCGGCCACCGAGACCCCGGCCGCGCCGCGCCGCTCCCGTACGGCGGCCGAGGGCTCGGCCGGCCAGACCTCCCCGGCCGGCGAGCCGACGGCCGCGCCGGCACCGCGGCGGTCACGCAGTGCGAGCCAGGGCTCCGCCTCCCAACGAGCGGCCGGTCCGACGGACGCGGCCGGTGGCGATACGGACTCCGGTCGGCAGGACTCCGGTCGGCAGGACTCCGGTCGGCAGGACTCCGGCCAGCAGGACACCGGGCAGCCGGCCGCCGGACGGCGGGAAGTCGTCGGCACGGTCGGCCCACGGCGTAGCCGGAGTGCGTCGCAGGGCTCGGCGAGCCAGCGGGAGGCCGCCGACGCCGGGCAGCCGGACGACGCGGGTTCCGGCGACGACACCCGGGGCGGCACCGCGCCCTCGCCCACCGAGGAACCGGCCCCGAAGCCGACGCCCTCGGCACCGCGCAGCCCGGACGCCCCGTGGCATCACGCCCGCCCGGCGTTCGCCGAGCCTGCCGCCACCGAGGAGCCGGAGCCTTCCGAGGAGACACCGGACACTCCCGACGACGGGCCAGAGGCCGCCCACGAGTCGGAGGCTCCCCAGGACTCCGACGCTCCGAAGGAGCCCGACGCCCCCGGCGACACCGACACCCCGCCCGATCCGCCGAACTCCTCAGGAGGCCCGCAGTGAACGACGCGCTCGACGTCACCCTGCGCCTTCTGGCCGTCTTCGTCGTCTTCCTCGCGTTCCCCCTGATCGTCGGCCAGACCGAGCACAAGGTGATGGCCCACATGCAGGGCCGGCTGGGCCCGATGTACGCGGGTGGTTTCCACGGCTGGGCCCAGCTCGTCGCGGACGGCGTGAAGTTCGCGCAGAAGGAGGACGTGGTCCCCGCCGACGCGGACCGCCGCATCTTCCAGCTCGCCCCGGCCGTGGCCCTGCTCCCGTACCTCCTGGTTCTCCTGGCCATCCCGGTCGGGCCCGGGGAGGGCGCGGTCGGTCAGGTCGTCGACGCGGGCGTCTTCTTCGTCCTCGCCGTCATGGGCGTGGGCGTCCTCGGCTCGCTCATGGCGGGCTGGTCCTCGGCCAACAAGTTCTCCCTCCTCGGCGGCCTGCGTACCGCCGCCCAGCTCCTCGCCTACGAACTCCCGATGCTGCTGACCGCGGCCTCCGTGGCCATGGCGGCCGGCACGGTCTCCCTCGTCGGCATCCTCGACGCCTTCGAGTGGTGGTGGCTGCCCTGGCAGATCGTCGGCGCGCTCGTCTTCTTCGTCGCCGGACTGGCCGAACTGCAGCGCCCCCCGTTCGACATGCCGGTCGCCGACTCGGAGATCATCTTCGGCGCCTACACCGAGTACACCGGCCTGCGCTTCGCCCTGTTCCTCCTCGCCGAATACGCCGGAATCGTCGTCCTGTGCGGTCTGACCACCGTCCTCTTCCTGGGCGGCTGGCACGGCCCCTGGGGCGCCGACGGCCTCGGCTGGGTGTGGACCCTGCTCAAGGCGGCCGTCCTCGCCTTCGTCGTGATCTGGCTGCGCGTCACCTATCCGCGTCTGCGCGAGGACCAGCTCCAGAAACTGTCCTGGACGCTCCTCGTCCCCCTCTCCCTCGCCCAGATCGCCCTCACCGGCGTCGTCAAGGTGGTGATCGCGTAATGGCCCCCGTCCCCGGCAGCGGCCTGGCCAAGGGCCTGGCCGTCACCCTGCGTACGATGACGAGGAAGACCGTCACCGAGCAGTACCCGGACGCCCAGCCCGAACTGCCGCCCCGTACCCGCGGCGTGATCGGCCTGTTCGAGGAGAACTGCACGGTCTGCATGCTGTGCGCCCGAGAGTGCCCCGACTGGTGCATCTACATCGACTCCCACAAGGAGACGGTCCCGGCGGCCGCCCCCGGCGGACGCGACCGCAGCCGCAACGTCCTCGACCGTTTCGCCATCGACTTCTCCCTGTGCATGTACTGCGGTATCTGCATCGAGGTCTGTCCTTTCGACGCCCTGTTCTGGTCCCCGGAGTTCGAGTACGCCGAGACCGACATCCGTGACCTCACCCACGAGCGGGACAAGCTCCGCGAGTGGATGTGGACCGTGCCGGCCCCGCCCGCCCTCGACCCCGGCGCGGAGGAGCCCAAGGAACTCGCCGCCGCCCGCAAGGCCGCCGACAAGCTGGCCGCGCAGCAGCGGACGGACCAGCCCGGACAGGAGGACCAGTCGTGATCCTCGCCGCCGGATCCCACGGCTTCCTGTCCCCGACTGGCGTGGAGATCGCCTTCCTCCTCGTCGGCCTGGTCACGCTCGGAGCCGCCGTCATCACCGTCACCACCCCCCAGCTAGTCCACGCCGCCCTGTGGCTGGTGGTGGCCCTGGGCGGCCTCGCCGTCGAATACCTGCTGCTCACCGCCGAGTTCATCGCCTGGGTCCAGGTCCTCATCTACGTCGGTGCCGTCGTCGTCCTCATCCTGTTCGGGCTGATGCTCACCAGGGCGCCCATCGGACGGTCCCCGGACGCCGACTCCGGCAACCGCTGGGCCGCGCTCACCGTGGCCGTGGCCTCCGCCGCGGCCCTGGTGTGGGTCGTCGTCGACGCCTTCCGCACCACCTGGATCGACCTGGACGGCCCGGCCGCCGGCTCCACCGCCGTCACCGGAGCGAGCCTCTTCCAGAACTGGGTCCTGCCCTTCGAGGCTCTCTCGGTACTCCTCCTCGCCGCCCTGGTCGGCGCCATCGTCCTGTCCCGCAAGGCCAAGGCGGCCCGCGCGGGCGAGGCCCCCGGGGCAGGAACATCCCAGGCAGGAACCACCCAGGCCGGCCCCTCCCAAACGGACGGTGTCCGCTGATGCACCTCGCCTATCCAGCCGTCCTCTCCGCCCTCCTGTTCTGCACCGGCCTCTACGGCGTCCTCGCCCGCCGCAACGCGATCCTGGTCCTGATGTCGGTCGAGCTGATGCTCAACGCCGTCAACCTCAATCTGGTCGCCTTCGACGTCTGGCTCAGCAGGGCCGCGGAGGAGACCCTGCACTCCGGCCAGGCCCTCACCCTGTTCACCATCGCCATCGCGGCCGCCGAGATCGGCATCGGCCTGGCGATCGTCCTCGCCGTCCACCGCAACCGCGGCACCTCGGACATCGACAAGCTCCGCGACACGGCCGAGGGCAACGAACCCGACGGCCCCGGCACCGACACCCCCGCGACCGGGACGGCCGCCGAGAAGGCTGAGGCCACCGCGTGACCACGACCACCCTCGCCGTACTCGTCCCCCTCCTTCCCTTCCTCGGGGCTGCCGCCGGTCTCCTGCTCGGCCGGTCGGCACCCGGGTTCGTCCGCCCCCTCGCCGTGCTGCCGACGCTGGCGGCCCTCGTCCTGGCCGCAGTCGTCGCGGCCCGTCAGGGCGGCGGCCCGGCCCTCGACGCCGTCACGGAGCTGACCCCCACCGGTTCGGTCCCGATCGAACTCGCCCTGCACATCGACGGCTTCGCCGCCCTCGTCGCCCTTCTGGTCGGCACCGTCGCCGCCTGCGTGCAGATCTACTCGACGGGCTATCTGCGCGACGACCCGCGCTACCCCTCGTACGCCGCTCTCGTCTCCCTGTTCACCTCCGCGATGTTCCTCGTCGTCTACTCCGGCGACCTGATGGTGCTGCTGGTCGGCTGGGAGGTCATGGGCATCTGCTCGTACTTCCTGGTCGGCCACTACTGGGAGACCCCCGAGGCGCGCGCCGCCTCCCTCAAGGCATTCCTGGTGACCAAGCTCGGCGACGTCCCCTTCCTGATCGGTCTGCTGGCGCTGGCCACCGAGGCGGGCTCCTTCCGCATCACCCGGATCCTCGGCGCGGTGGCCGACGGATCGCTCGACCACCCGACGGTGATCGCCCTGCTCCTCCTGGCCGGTGTGGCGGGCAAGTCGGCGCAGTTCCCCCTGCACACCTGGCTCCCCGACGCGATGGCGGGCCCGACACCCGTCTCCGCGCTGATCCACGCCGCGACGATGGTCGCCGCCGGTGTGTACTTCGTCGCCCGGCTCCTTCCGCTCTTCGAGGCCTCACGGGCCGCGATGGCCGTCATGGCCGTCATGGCCGCCGTCACGATGGTCGGCTCCGCGCTCGCCGCCCTCGCCCAGGACGACATCAAACGCGTCCTGGCCTACTCGACGATCGGACAGCTCGGCTACATGACCGGTGCCCTCGCCACCGGCGACCGGGGTGCCGCCGTCTTCCACCTCCTGTCCCACGGCGCCTTCAAGGCGCTCCTGTTCCTCGCCGCCGGCGTGATCATCCACGCCGCCGGCACCAACTCGCTGGCCGCCATGTCCCGCATGCGGGGCCTGCGCGAACGCGTCCCGGACGCCTACTGGACGATGACCGTGGCCCTGCTCGCGCTCGCCGCGATCCCGCCCTTCAGCGGCTTCTTCTCCAAGGAGTCGGTCCTCGGCGCCGCGGAGCACGTCGCCACCGGCCACACCGAGCACGCGCCCGGCGCCGCGGGCTGGACCGTGCTCGTCGCCGCTCTGATCACGGCCCTGCTCACCGCCGCCTACGCCACCCGCCTGTGGCTGCTGGCCTTCCGCGGCCGAGGCGCCGAGGCCCCCGACCACGGCAGGCAGCCGGTGGTCATGAACGCCGTGCTCTGGGTGCTCGCCCTCCCCTCACTCGCCCTGGGCGGACTCGCCTTCCGACTGCTGCCCGACTGGTTCGACGGCCACGACCTCACCCCGACCCTCACCACCTCCGTGCTGGGCACGGGAGTGGCGCTGGTCGGCGGCATCGTCACCTACGCCGCCTGGCGGCACACCTCGGCGCTCGCGGCCCGCACCCCGATGGGCGCCGTCGCGGCCCACCCCGAGGGCGACGCCGCCCTGGTGGAGGCCGAGGCCATCGCCGCCCACCGGCCCGCCTACGGAGACCTCGCCTCCGCGCCCGACCCCTCGGATCCGGGACGCCTTCTGCTGGGCCCGGTGCACCGGCACGCGGCCGCCGGCTTCCATCTGGACGCGGTGTACACGGCCCTCTTCGTCCGCCCGGTCACGGCAGGCGCAAGCCTCGTCCGGTTCCTGGACCGCGAGGTCGTCGACACCTACGTACGAGCGGCGGGCGCACTGCCCCGCCTGCTCGGGGCCGCCGTACGGCGTGCCCAGACCGGCAATGTGCAGACCTATGTGAGCGCGCTGCTCGCCGGCACCGTCGTCCTCGCGGTCGCCGCCGTCCTCGTCGCCATGGGAGCGTGAGCAGGCGTGATCGATATCAACGAGTCCGTGATGCAGGTCCTTCTCGCGTTCATCGTCGTCGGCCCGCTCCTCGGCGCCGCCGCCGCCCTTCTGCCGGCCCCGCCCGGACTGAAGGGGAAGTCACCCGAGCAGGCCGTGCTCCGGCACGGCGTCACCGTCACCGGCGTCGTCCTGGTCGCGGCGGTCGTCCTCGTGCTCGGCTTCGACCACGACCATCCGTCGAAGATGCAGGCCAGCACGGACATCAGCTGGATCCCCGCACTCGACGTACGCATCCACCTCGGCATCGACGGCATCTCCCTCCCCCTGCTGGTCCTGACCGCGCTGCTGACCTTCCTCTGCGCGCTCTACTCGTACTTCAAGATGCCAACGGGCCCGAGCCCCAAGGCATTCGTCGCGCTGCTGCTCGTCCTGGAGTCCGGCACCCTCGCGACCTTCGCCGTCCTCGACCTGATCCTGTTCTTCCTCGCCTTCGAGACGGTCCTCATCCCGATGTACTTCCTCATCGCCCGCTGGGGCGGCGAGGGACGGGCCGGGGCCGCCTGGAAGTTCATCCTCTTCACGCTCCTCGGCTCCGTCGTCATGCTGCTCGGCCTGCTCCTGATCGGAATCACGGCGGGTACATTCGACATGGTGGCACTCGCCACTGACAACGGCCGGTCGCTGACCACATCCGTGCAGGTCATCGCCGTTCTGGCGATCGGGATCGGGCTTGCGGTCAAGACCCCGATGTGGCCGCTGCACAGCTGGCTGCCCGACGCCCACACCGCCGCGCCGACCGTCGGCTCGGTCCTGCTGGCCGGTGTCCTGCTGAAGATGGGTACGTACGGGTTCGTCCGGATCCTGCTCCCGGTCGCGCCGGACGGCTTCCGCACCTTCGCGCCCTACCTCGCCGCCTTTGCCGTGGTCGGCATCATCTACGGCTCCCTGGCCTGCCTGGCCCTCGCCAGAAGAGGCGCCAGGGGCGACCTCAAGCGCCTCATCGCCTACTCCTCCGTCGGCCACATGGGCTTCGTCCTGCTCGGTGTCGCGACCATGACCCCGACCGGCGTGAACGGCGCACTCTTCGCCAACATCGCCCACGGCCTCATCACCGGCCTGCTCTTCTTCGTGGTCGGCGCGCTCAAGGACCGCACCGGGACCACCGACCTCGACGCCCTCGCCGAGGAGTCCGGTCACGCCCTGTACGGCAGGGCACCGCGCCTGGGCGGACTGCTCGCCTTCGCCGCGGTCGCCTCGCTCGGTCTGCCGGGCCTGGCCGGGTTCTGGGGCGAGATGCTCGCCCTGTTCGGCGCGTTCGACCCGCACGACGACCTCAGCCGCCCCGCCTTCCTCACCTTCATGGCCATCGCTGCCTTCGGCACCCTGCTGACCGCCGCATACATGCTGATCGTGGTCCGCCGCGTCTGCATGGGCGCCGTACCGCAGGACGCCCCGCAGCCGAAGCTCGCCGACGTGCGCACCTACGAGTTCGCCGCCTGGACGCCGCTCGTCGCCCTCACCGTCGTCGCCGGACTGTGGCCCAGGACCCTCCTCGGGCTGACCGACCCGGCCGTGCAGCAGCTCCTCTCAGGAGGCACCCGATGAGCTCCCCGGTCCAGCTCCTCGCCGAGCCCCTGACGCAGCCACTGGCCCAGAACCTCGTCCAGTCCGTCGACTGGCTCGCCATCGCGCCCCCCACCATCACGGCGGTCGTGGGACTCGTCGTCCTCGTCACCGACCTGTTCGTCAAGGACGCCCGCAAGTCCCTGCTCGGCTGGTTCTCGGTCGCCGGACTCGCCGCCTCCGCCCTCATGCTGCTGCCCCTGGTGAACGACGACCGCTCGACGTTCTGCCTGGCCGGCGAGCCCCGCGTCTGCAGCTACACCGCGGACACCTTCACCCTCGCGATCCAGTTCCTGGTCCTCGGCGGCGCCCTGCTGACCGCCCTCCTGTCCGTCACCGCGGTGAAGGACGCCGACCGGGGACTGCCCGAGGGCGAGTTCTGGTTCCTGCTGCTCTCCTCCGCCGCCGGCGCCGCGCTCCTGCCCGCCTCCCGCGACCTCGCGACCCTCGTCGTCGCTCTGGAGGTCGCCTCCCTGCCCGCCTTCGCCCTGGTCGGCCTCCGGCAGGGCGACCGCAGGTCCTCCGAAGCGGCCCTGAAGTTCTTCCTGTCCTCGGTCACGGCGACAGCGGTCAGCCTCATGGGCATCAGCTTCGTGTACGCCACCACCGGCACCCTCTACCTCACCCAGGTGGCCGACCGCATCCAGCAGGTCGACGGGCAGTTCACGACCCTCGCCCAGACCGGCGTCGTCCTCACCCTCGTCGGCTTCGCCTTCAAGACGGCCGCCGTCCCCTTCCACTTCTGGGTGCCCGACACCTACGTGGGCGCCCCCCTGCCGATCGCGGCCTACCTGTCCGTGATCGGCAAGGCGGTCGGCTTCTCCGGCCTCATCCTGGTCACGGTCGTCGCCCTGCCGTCCTACGCGGACGTCTGGGGCCCCGCCCTCGCGGCACTGGCCGCGCTCACCATGACCGTCGGCAACGTCGGCGCCCTCCGGCAGCAGGCCACGCGCGCGTACAGCGCGGTACGCCTGCTCGCCTGGTCGTCCGTCGGCCAGGCCGGCTACCTCCTGGTGCCGATCGCCGCCGCCGCGTACTCCGACGACCCCGAACGCTCGATCGGCTCCACCGTCGCCTACGCCCTCATGTACGCCGCGGTGAACCTCGGCGCCTTCGCGGTGGCCGTGCTGGTGGGCCGCACGAGGGCACTCAACCGCGTCGCGGACTACCGCGGCCTGTACGCGTCCAACCCCCTCACCGCCCTGATCCTGGCCTTCTTCCTGCTCTGCCTCGCCGGGCTGCCGCCGGGTGTCATCGGCCTGTTCGCCAAGGTCACGGTGTTCACCGCGGCCGTCGACGCCGGACTCGGCTGGCTGGCCGTCGTCATGGCCGTCAACGTGGTGATCGCCCTCTTCTACTACCTCCAATGGACGGCTCTGCTGTTCCGGGCGCCCAAGGAAGCGACCGCCGGCCACCGTGCCCCCGGCCCCCTCACCGCCGCGATCACCGTGACCGCGGTCCTCGCCGTCGCCCTCTCCGGAGCACCCCAGCTGATCCTGCGCTTCGCCGACACCGGGCTCTTCTGACCGCACCCGCACGCACCCGCCCGGGCACGCGCGCGTACGGCACCCGGCTCCACGCGCGCGTGCCGTACGCCGCGGCTGTCACCCGTACGGACCACAGGTGCCGCGCCGGGCGCCGGGGAACTGGTGGCCCTCGCCTGGCGTTGACCAGTACGGAAGGGTCCACTGGACGTGTCACCCACGGCACCGGTGGCACTGGAGACCAGGAAGCAACCACAGCGAGCGAGACCAGCCAGCAAAGGGTTCCCCTGCTGCACGACTTGGAGGGCGTACCGTGCACCGCCGGCACAACGGGCTCAGGACCGCAGTACTCCTCGGGGGACTGTCCGCGCTCATCATCGTCATCGGCAGCTTCTTCGGCCGAGCGGGGCTCGTCGTCGCCGTCCTCGTCGCCCTGGGCACCAACGCGTACGCGTACTGGAACAGCGACAGGCTCGCACTCCGGGCCATGCGCGCCCGCCCGGTCAGCGAGTTCGAGGCCCCGGCGCTGTACCGCATGGTCCGCGAGCTCTCCACCCAGGCCCGCCAGCCGATGCCCCGCCTGTACATCTCGCCGACGGAGGCACCCAACGCCTTCGCGACCGGCCGCAACCCGCGCAACGCGGCCGTGTGCTGCACCGAGGGCATCATGCGCCTGCTCGACGAACGCGAACTGCGCGGCGTCATCGGGCACGAACTCAGCCACGTCTACAACCGCGACATCCTCATCTCCTCCGTCGCCGGCGCCCTCGCCTCGGTGATCATGTTCCTGGTCAACTTCGCCTGGCTGATCCCCGTGGGACGGTCCAACGACGACGACGGACCCGGGCTGCTGGGCATGCTCCTCATCATGCTGCTCGGACCGCTCGCCGCCACCGTCATCCAACTGGCGATCAGCCGTTCCCGGGAGTACGAGGCCGACGCCTCCGGCGCCCAGCTGACCGGCGACCCGCTCGCCCTGGCCGGCGCCCTGCGCAAACTGGAACTCGGCACCAAGCAACTCCCGCTCCCCCCGGAGCCCCGGCTCGAGACCGCCAGCCACATGATGATCGCCAACCCCTTCCGGCCGGGGCAGGGACTCTCGAAGATGTTCTCCACCCACCCGCCGATGGCGGAGCGAATCGCCCGGCTCGAAAAGATGGCAGGTCGTCAGCAGTGAAGACCATCCTCAACGTCATTTGGCTCGTGCTCAGCGGCTTCTGGCTGTTCCTCGGCTACCTGCTCGCGGGCGCGCTGCTCTGCGTCACGATCATCGGAATCCCCTTCGGCATCGCCGCCTTCCGCATCGGCGTCTACGCCCTGTGGCCCTTCGGGTACACGGCGGTCGAGCGCCGCGACGCCGGAGCACCCTCCTGCATCGGGAACGTGCTGTGGCTCGTCCTGGCCGGCTGGTGGCTGGCCCTCGGCCACATCGTCACCGGTATCGCGCTGTGCGTGACGATCATCGGCATCCCGCTCGGCATCGCCAACTTCAAGCTGATCCCCGTCTCGCTGCTCCCGCTGGGGCGCGAGATCGTACGCACGGACCAGCCGTTCACCGCCGCGGGAACGTCACAGCGGACCGGCTGGTAAAGAGTCTCCGCGAGCCGTCGCGTGGCCCTCGTTGTCCACAGCCTCCAGGTTGTCCACAGGCCCGCACGGATGTCAGCGGCGGCCTGCATCATGAACCCATGACCGAGAACGAGCAGTTGCTGGCACGGGTGGCCGCCAAGGCGCGGGTCACCCACCCGTGGGGTTGGGCCTCCCTGCCCGAGCCCGTGGACGGGGCGACGTCGGCCCGCGCCGAGGCAGCCCTGGGCTTCCCTCTCCCCGCACTGCTCGCCGAGCTGTACCTGCGCATAGGGGATGGCGGATTCGGCCCGGAGTACGGTCTGTTGCCCCTGCTCGACAGCCCGCCCTCGGGCGAGCCCGCCGCCGTCGCCCAGTACCTCGCCAACCGCGACAGCGGCGCGAAGGACCCCGACTGGCCCTGGCCCGAGGGAGTTCTGCCCATATCCCACTGGGGCTGCGCGATGTACGCGTGCGTCGACTGCCGCTCCCCGCAGGCCACCGTCCTCCTCTTCGAGCCCAATGCCGGTGACCCCGACCGCGCCTGGTACGTCGACGCCCCGAGCCTCGCCGACTGGCTGCGCGCCTGGGTCGAGGGCACGGGCTGGTACGAGGAGGCCCACGAGGGCCCGGAACCGGCCCCCTGGAGCGATTTCGCCATACGCACCGGCAGAGGACCCGCGACGACGGACAGATCGCCCGCACCGGCGTCCTGAAGGAAACCGGCCGCCGAGGCTCTTCCCGCCGGGACATACCCCGGGGTGCCGACGTGCGACCACCTCGGTGCACCCAGCCGTCGGCTACCGCGGGACCTGCTGCCCCCGCACCCCGTACGCCACCACACCCACCGCCAGCACACCCACACCCACGACGACCGACACCGCCGGGAGCGAGAAGGCGAGCACCACACAGCCGATCAGTCCCAGCGCCGGCACGACCCGCGACACCCGCGCGTGGTCGAGCGTCCAGGCCGACGCGTTGGCCACCGCGTAGTACGCCAGTACACCGAAGGAGGAGAAGCCGATCGCCCCTCGCACGTCCACCGTCGCCGCCAGCACCGCGACCACCGCGCCCACGGCCAGCTCCGCCCGGTGCGGCACCCGGAAACGCGGATGCACCGCGGCCAGCGCCCGGGGCAGATGACGGTCCCGGGCCATGGCCAGCGTCGTCCGGGAAACGCCCAGGATCAGCGCCAGCAGGGAGCCCAGCGCGGCCACGGCCGCACCCACCCGCACGACCGGCGCCAGCTCCGGCACGCCGGCCGCCCGTACCGCGTCGGCCAGGGGCGCCGTCGCCTGCCCCAAACCGGCCGGACCCAGCACGGAGAGGACAGCCACCGCGACACACCCGTACACCGCCAGGGTGAGCCCCAGCGCCAGCGGAATCGCCCGCGGAATGGTGCGCCGCGGGTCCCGCACCTCCTCACCGAGGGTCGCGACGCGCGCGTACCCCGCGAACGCGAAGAACAGCAGGCCGGCCGCCTGAAGGGCTCCGCCGACGCCGCCCGACCAGCCGATGTCCAGCCGCCCGGCGTCGGCCCGCGCCGAACCGAGACACACCACCACCACGGAAGCGAGGACAGCGAGAACCACCGCCACGATCGCCCGGGTCAGCCAGGCGGACTTCCGGATCCCGCCGTAGTTCACCGCGGTCAGCGCCACCACGGCAGCGACCGCCACCGCATGCGCCTGTTCCGGCCAGATGTACGCGCCCACGGTGAGCGCCATGGCGGCACAGGACGCCGTCTTGCCGACGATGAACGACCAGCCCGCGAGATAGCCCCAGAACTCCCCGAGCCGCTCACGCCCGTAGACGTAGGTGCCACCCGAGGCCGGATACCGGGCCGCCAGCCGGGCCGACGACATGGCGTTGCAGTAGGCGACGACGGCTGCCACGGCCAGGGCGAGCAGCAGCCCCGAGCCGGCGGCGCGCGCCGCCGGAGCCAGGGCGGCGAAGACCCCGGCACCGATCATGGAACCGAGCCCCACGACGACGGCGTCGCCCAGACCAAGGGTGCGACGCAGCTCCGAACCCGCAGGTGTCATGCGCCGCACCCTACTGATCGGCGCAACCACCCGACGCGATCGGAACGTCCCCTTCACCAAGAGGACATGAACACCGCGCGGAGGAACGGCCCGCAGCACTGGCGCAGTGTGGGCACAGAGAGAAAGGGCAGGGTCACGGCATGACCGTCATCAGCTGGATCATCCTCGGACTGCTGGCCGGAGCCATCGCCAAGTTCCTGCTGCCGGGCCGCGACCCCGGAGGGCTCATCGGCACCACCCTCATCGGCATCGCGGGCGCTTTCATCGGCGGCTGGATATCGGCCCGCTGGCTCGACCACCCGGTCAGCAAGGACTTCTACGACGGCGCCACCTGGGCGGCGGCGATCGGCGGTTCGCTGGTGCTCCTGGTCGCCTACCGGCTCCTGTTCGGCAACTCGCGCGACTGAACGCGCCCGGACCGGACGAGAAGCGGACCGGACGAGAAGGGGTGGGCACCGTCGGGATGCCCACCCTTCTCCGTCAGCGGAAGCCTCAGCAGCTGATCACCGGTAGTTGACGAACTGCAGCGCGAAGTCGAAGTCCTGGCCCTTCAGCAGGGCGATCACGGTCTGCAGGTCGTCCCGGCTCTTCGAGGAGACCCGCAGCTCCTCGCCCTGCACCTGGGCCTTCACGCCCTTGGGGCCCTCGTCGCGGATGAGCTTGGCCACCTTCTTCGCGTTCTCCTGGGAGATGCCCTCCTCGATCGAAGCGAAGATCTTGTACTCCTTGCCGGAGAGCTGCGGCTCGCCCGCGTCCAGAGCCTTGAGCGAGATGCCGCGCTTGACCAGCTTGGACTGGAAGACGTCGAGGACTGCGTTCACCCGGTCCTCGGAGTTGGCCTCCATGAGGATCTTCTCCCCGGACCACGAGATCGAGGCGCCCACGCCCTTGAAGTCGTAGCGCTGCGAGATCTCCTTGGCGGCCTGGTTGAGGGCGTTGTCGACCTCCTGCCGCTCGACCTTCGAGACGATGTCGAAACTGGAGTCGGCCATGTCCTGTGGCTCCTTGTATCTGGGTGCGTGTCGGGCCGCGTATCGGGTCCGTACCGGCATACGTCGGCGGCCGCCGGGCCCGGCAGGGTCCTCGGCCGCATCCGGACAAGCCTAGCCACCCGCCGCGGTCCGGGCGGCGATCAATCGGGTGGCGAAGCACCCCTCCACATCAGGTATTGTTTACGTCGTTGCCACGGAGCACCGCCCACAAGCGGTTCGCCGGGCAGCGAACCCCGGCGGTGTGCCCGAGCGGCCAAAGGGAGCAGACTGTAAATCTGCCGGCTCAGCCTTCCCAGGTTCGAATCCTGGCGCCGCCACGCTGAGGGAAACCCCCTCTGGTCAGTGAACATCACTGGTCAGAGGGGGTTTCTTCTTGCCGTGCCCGGTTCGATTTCCGGTGGGCGCAGCGTGGGCGTGTCTCACCTCGTACCGCCGTATCCCACTTTCGATCAGTGCGTGTCCCCCAGGTGTCCCCCGGGGGTGAGCGTGATCACTCCGGTTCGTTCCATTCCCGCAGAGCCGCATCAATCCGGCTGTTCGCGTGCTCCCGCGTCTGGTCGAGCACCTTGGCGTACACCTTGTGCAGCACAGCGATGCTGTGGCCAGCGCGACGGGCGCACTCCATCGCGTCCACTCCGGAGCTGAGCCAGAACGAGACTCCGGCGTGCCGGAGGTCGTAGGGGCGGCGGGCCAGCAGCGAGGCCGTCTCAGTGTCGCTCAGCACGTCTTTCCGTGCTTTGGCCCAGACCTCGCCGTATCCGGTCTCTTGCAGCAGACCGCCCCGGTTCGTCCGGAAGAGCCGACCGTCGGGCGCCGTGCCCTGAGAGGCGATGTGCTCGCGCAGCATCCGAACGAAGTGCGGGGGGATCGGTACCGGACGCGAGTCGTTCTTGGCCCGGGCCTTGAGGTGACGTGCCTCATGCGCCGTTCCGTCGTCGGTCCAACTCCGTCCGGCCCGGACGATCCCCTGTCGCAGGGTGAGCGTCCCCCACCCCGTTTCCGGCAGGTGGCACTGGCTTGCGCGCAGCGCGGCGGCCTCCGCCGGCCGCATAGCCGCGTAGTACAGGCATCCGAAGAAGGCTTCCAGGTGCCGCCCGCGCGGCCCTTGCTCGCGCACCCCCGCCAGCAGCGCGCGGACCTGTCGCGGGTTGGCGACGCTCTCGGGGTCGACCGCTTCCACCGACTTGGGGGCGGTCCACTTCACGGCGCTGATCGGATTCACCGGCATGCTGAAGTACTGCTCTTCCACGGCGAGCCCGAGAACGTCGCTCAGGCAGGCTCGCTTGCGCTTCGCGGTCCGGGGCGCCGCCTCCTTGCCGTCGAGCCGCAGGGAGAGCGCGTCCAAGGCCAGACGCACGGTTGCGGGGTCCTCCAGAGCAGAGACGGGCAACGAGTGCTTGGCGACCCAGGAAAGAGCGCGGGCCACGTCGTCCGGGGGAGTCTCGCCCCAACGGTTCCGGTTGTACGCCCACCCGTAGAGCGCAAGCCGCAGGAGCGCGGCGTCAGGCATTCCCGTTCGCGTCTTCACCAGGGCGGGGGTGATGGTCGCCAACGCGTCGGCGTAGTTCTTCCGGGACTTGGCCGGCGCCAACGCCCACTTGCGATCGACGTACGCGCGGCTGTGGTCGTACCAGGTGATAGAGCCCAGCTTGGCGCGCAGCTCGGAGACCGGGAGCCCCGTCTCCTCCTCGAACTGGTCACCGCGCCGCACGGCGGCCATGAGTTCCGACCGGCGCCCCTCCGCCTGAACCTTGAGCGTGTAGCTCTTGGAGTGCTTCCGCGTTCCCACCAGCCACCGGACGCGGTAGGGCTTGGGCCGCTCCTTACGGATCTCGATGGAGTACAGACGAACGTCGTAGGTCAGTGCCATAGGAACTCCAGAGGGGCCTGCCGGAAGCGGGCCCCTCGTTTCTCGTGCGGTGACGGTCAGGCTGCGTCTTCGATGGACGCCCACCAGGCGTCAAGGTCGGTGCGGCGGCAACGGAGCTGTCCGTTGGGGAGCTTGACGAGCTTGGGGGCGTGGCCGCGGGCGCGCATGCGGTAGAAGGCGGCGCGGCTCATGCCGATTTCGTCGAGGACTTCGGGGAGCTTGAGCATCTGGGGGCGTGCCAAGGTGCGACTCCTTGTCTCGTCTCTCTTCTGGGGGATCCGCCACGTCCGCCACGCCGCCACATCGCAGGTCAGAGCGTTGATCGTGTGGCGGATAGCGGTGTTGTGGCGGATAGGTGCCGCCACACCCCGCAGGGTGCGGCGGCACTGGGGGTCTGCTTCGGTCAGTGGGTGAGGGTGGGTTGTGTGGCGGCTTCCGCGGACATGTGGCGGATGGGTGTGGCGGTATCCGCCACGGATGCACCCCTGTTGACCTGCGGTGTGGCGGACGTGGCGGACGTGGCGGATTCCTCGGGGGAGGGAGGGCAATACCGCGTCCAGGCGTCCGTGAGGTCTTCCGCGTAGTAGCCCTTGGGGAAGCCTGAGGGGGTGCGGATGCCGCGCGGTTTGATCGGCTTGTTGGCCGGGGTGACGTACTGGCCGAGGAGCCGGGCGAGGGTGCGGGAGTTGATCGGCTTGTCGTCCAGGTCGCCCCAGGGGGCGTCGTCCATGCGCAGCAGGCATTCGATGATGGCGGCGGTCGGCATCCGGTCGGCGCCGCAGAACACCTTGTCGCGCAGGTCGGTCAGCAGCCGTACTCCGAGGGAGGCTTCGTCGTTGTCGTGGGCGGCGCTGATCAGTTCCAGGCAGGCGGCGCGGGCCCGGCCGGGCCAGTCGCCTCCGATCGCGTCGGCGACGGCGAGTAGGGGTTCCCACACGTCGGCGGGCCGGTCGGTGACTCCGTCGGGCATGGCCGGCCAGGCTTGGGCGACCTGGTCGCGGACGGTGTCGGCCCATTTGGCGAGCCGGTCGCGCAGGGCGTGGCCCTGCTTCTCGTGGATGCGCTGGCGGTAGGGCTCGACCTTCTCGTTCGGGGCGCGCTTTCGCATGCGGACGATGACCGAGCGGGTCAGGACGGTGTCGGGCAGTGAGCCGAGTCCGGCCATGGCGACCGCGCAGTAGGAGTTGAAGACCTGCGCGTTCTGGTTGGAGCCTTCCCCGACGCAGCGCAGGGCGCCGCCGATGCGCCGGTATCCGGCGTTCAGGAAGCCGCGCAGTGCCTCGTCGGCGCCGGCCTTGGGGCCGAAGATGGTGTCCACCTCGTCGAACAGCACGGTGGGCAGGCCCTCGGCTGAGTCGACCAGCCGGTAGAGGGCGTTGGCGGATGCGGACACGGTGGCGACCGGGCGGGGGGTGAGGAGTTCCACGATCTCCAGCGCGCGGGACTTGCCCGATCCCGGCTCAGGGGACAGGAAAGCGATCCGCGGGGTGGTCTCGAAGCAGTCGATGAGGTGGGCGTGGGCGTCCCACAGGGCGACCGCGACGTAGGCGGCTTCGGTGGGGAAGACGTTGAAACGGCGGTGGAAGGCTTCCACCTCATCGAGCAGCGCGGCGCCGTCGATGGCGTGCGGGGCGGTCATGCGGCATCCCTCCCTTCGGCGGGCGCGGCGGGCACCCCGGGGCAGACGGACTGGTGGGCGTCGTACTCGGCAACCAGCGCGGCCACCTTCACGGGGCCCGTGGCGGTGCCGGTCTGCCCGCAGGAGCAGGCGTAGGCGGCGGTGGGCAGGGCGCCGGGCCGGGTGGACCAGCGGGCGCCGTCGTAGTGGTGCCGGTAGACCGGCGGAGCGAAGATCCGGATACCGGGCGCGTCCGGGGTCGGATCGGCGCCGGGCCGGATCTGGGAGCGGTTCGGGAAAAGGGCAGTTACGACGCCCTTGCGGGCGGCGTCTTTCGGCTCGCCCACGCCCGCCGCGTCCACAGGCTGTGGAGCGGCTTGCGGGCCGGTGGCCGGTGCTGTGGGGCAATCCAGGCGGGGGGAGTGGGGGCCGGTCATGAGGCTGCCTGCCGTGGAGTGGCGTGGGTGATGACCCAGTCCATGGCGCTGCGGATGGTCGTGCGGCACTCGGCCGGAGGCAGGCCGGTAGCCTCCCCCGCCCCCTGGATTGCCTGCTCTGCCACGTCCCGGGGAAGGTCGCCCCATGCGACGAACCGGGCGACCTTGCAGGCGCTCTTGTGCAGGGCGTTGTTGCGTCCGCCGTCGGTCGTGGCAGCAATGACCGCGCACTCCCGCTCCAGCGCCGTCCGGGCGGCCCGGATGCCGTCCCGCACCGGGGCCAAGTCGACGACGGCGGGCCGGTCCGGGTCGGCGAGCCGCTCGGCCAGCCACCCCGGCAGCGGTGCGACCGGCGCGTCGTCGGTCACCTCGTAGGCACCGTCAGCCGTGGTGCTGCCGGGGGCGACGACGTAACCGCCCCACGCACGAGTGTCGATGTGCGGCCCGAGACGGTTCGCGCTGCACTTCAGCCGCACCCCGGCGGGGGCGGTGAAGTACAGGTGTTCCCCGCCGCGCGCGGTCCGCACCCGGTAGGTCGCCGGGACGGCATGGCCGGCGCGCTCGCAGAGCGCTTGCAGTGAAGTGGCGCCGTCAGGCGCTCCTTCTGGCTCTTCGGGCTTGCACACGTCCAGGTCGACCACGAGCAGACCGGCCGGGCCGGTCGCGATCCCGACGTTGTAGGGGCGCGTCGCCCACGTCGCGTGGATCAGGTCGGGATTAGTGGTGGCGCGTTGTTCGGGCTTTCGGTGCCCGCCCGCGCACCGGCCCGTGGCGGGGCAGTCGCGTTCGGCGTGCCCGGCGGGCCGCTTGGCTCGCGGGTGAAGGGGGATGACGGGCCAGCCTCGCTCTGCCGAGGACAGGGCCGAGGCGAGCAGGGGCAGGCAGGCCAGATCGGCGGTCAGGATGCTGCTCATGCCGCCACCCCCCACGCGGACGCGGCGGTGGCGGCACCGAGCAGCAGACCGTAGGCGTGGTGGGCCTGTTGGGGCACTACGCCATTGCCCAGGATCTTGAGCTGTTCCTTGCGGGGGATGCAGGGGACGGCAGTGACCCAGCCAGCGGGCAGGCCCATCATCCACTCGGTGAACAGCGGGGACAGGCGCCGGTTTCCGCGCATGCCCGGCTCGGTCGGGCACGGCGCCGGCCGTCCGGTGATGTACTCCCAACGGCGGATTGCGGGCCCGAAGTCGGTGCCGTCCGAGGCCACCCACCGTTCGTCCAACGGGACCGGACCAGTGGGCACGGTGTCGATGCCGGCGAGCAGGTTCACGGCCACCTCGTTCAGCGGCCGTGCGTTGCGCTCCAGCAGGTTCGAGGCGCCGGACTTCCAGTCGCGGGCCGCCGGGGTGGGCAGCAGGCTCACGACTCCCGGGGCGGAGGGAGCTTCGTCACCGCCGTGCGGAGGTTCATGCCGCCCTTGCGCTTCGGTGACGTTCCGGGGCCGCCAGTGCCGTCCGAGCTGGTGGGGGTCGGCATCAGCGGGATAGGCAACTGCGAACCAGCGGTCGCGCTCGTGCGGGGCCCCGGTTTCGGGGTCACCAGCGCGTACGCATGTCCACCGGAGGTCATACCGGAGCGCGGCCAGGTCCGCGGCGACGACGTCCAGCCCCCGCGAGCGGAGCAACGGGTCGGACTCGGCGTAGGCGGCGACCTGGCCGCCGATCCCGGCGCGAAGCGCGGTTTCCAGTCCGCCGTAGCCGGCGCACAACGCCAGCAGGCGAGGCGGCGAGCCCGGGGCTCGCCGGATGTCGGTCGGTTGCGTCATGCTGGGAGTTCTCCAGTTCCTTGATGGGTTCTGGCTGGCAAGGGCGGCCCCGTGTTCTTGACGGATCGGGGGCCGCCCTTGGCGTAGCTAAGTGGTCTTGCCGCGGGCGAGCTTGAGGGTGATGCCGCCGATGCCGACGGGTCCGGCGGCGCCGGCGATGACGGTGGCGGTGTGGGCCGCGGCGTCGAGCAGGAGGCACAGGCAGGCGACCAGTCCCCAGCCGCCCGCGACGACCGCCCCGGCGATCGCGAACGGGATCAGGAGCCGGCGCCAGGGGATGCCGGTCCGGTGGGTGTCGTTGAGGACGATGACGACGGGCTGGCCGGTGGCCTGTGCGCGCTGCCAGTCGGCGGCGGGTATGTGCGGGGCGATGTTGTTCCCCGTCGGGGTGCGGTGGTCCATGGAGAGGGCTCCTCGGGTGAGCCGCGGGCCCGCACCAGATGCTGGTGCGGGCCCGCTTGGATGGGTGGGTGTGCTTGTCGCGTGGCTTGTCGTCTTCCTTGTCGCGTGCTTGTCGTGTGGCTTGTCGCTTGTCTTGTCTTGTCGCTTGTCGCCTTGCAGGTCACAAGGCGTTTCCGGCCCTCACAGAGCCGCCCAGGCACCTTCCCGTACGTGGTGGGCGACAGGCGACAAGCGCTCACGCCGCGGGGGCTTGTCAGTGGCTCGGCCTACTGTGTCGCTTGGCCGGACGGAGATCGTTAGGGACTCGCGGCAATGGGGGGTGGGTGTAAAAGGTTCCCGGCATCCAGCTCGGGACGTACATACAATCCCGTGGCCCCCACCCCCTCCTCCGCTCAGCTCTCGGGCGGCTGTTCGGACGCGTGCCGGCGGTGGACGTAGCGGGCCTTGGTGCCTTCCCCGACGCGGACGGCGGTGCCGTCCTTGACCCACTCCCGCAGCCACCCGACGACCGTCTGACGGGACGTGCCATGCTCGGCGGAGAGCGCGCGGGCGATCGCGGACGCTCCGGTGCCCTCCCGGCCGGCGGCCAGCAGCAGCGCCAGCGCGGCCTGCTGCGCGGGGCTGTCCTGCTCGCCCCGCAGCGCCGACAGGTTCAACCCGCCCCCGGCCGGCGGCCCGTCACTGCGCTCGGGGCCTTGCGGTTCGGGGGCGGTCCCGAACTGGGCGTCGATCTGCTCCCGGAACTGGCGCAGCATCTCGTCTTCCGGCGAAACGGGCGCCTGCTCCGGACGGTTGAACGCGGAGAGCTTCAGGCCCGAGTCGCCTGTGCCGATGGTGCTGGCGACGTTGGTGGTGGCCTGCTCCCGCATCCACGCGGTGCGCTCGCTGTCCCAGCGGCGGGAGTAGGCGGGCCCGGCCGCCTTGGCGGACACCGTGTCCAGGGTGGGGTGCCGCTCGGAGGTGGCGGCGATGATCTCCCGGATCTGGTTCGGGAGGATCCGCCACGCCTTGAACAGCGCGGCGGGGGACTCCGGGGTGCCCATGAACCCGGCGCCCTTGTGCGGTGCCTGCTCGACGCGCAGCCCGCGGGAGCCGGGGAACATCTTCGAGAGGTCCATGCCCTCGGTCTCGCCGCCGGTGAGGGCGACGCGGACCTTGGCTTCCCGGCGGATCATGAGGTTGCTGAGCACGCTGCCGGTTGCTCCGAGGGCGGTGAGGACGGTGCGGATGCCCATGGCGCGGGCGATCCGGATCACTTCCAGGATCTTGTCCCCGAGCTTGCGGACCTGCCGGTCCGGGCTGGCCAGGATCTCCGCGCCCTCGTCGATGACCAGCATGATCTGCGGAACCTTCGCGCTGATGGGCAGCAGGTCCGTGTTCGCGCGGGAGAGAACGTCCTGGTAGCCCATCTTGCGCTGCTTGGCCACGCGCACCGCCACGTCGAGCATGGTCATGGCCTCGTCGTAGGTCCCGGCGAGCCAGTCGATACCGGGCCGCACCGGCTTGCCGTCCCCTGCCTTGATCTCGCCGTTGAGGACGGGCAGCACCCACGGCAGGCCCGCACTGCCGGCGTTGAGGTCGATGACCCAGGTGAGGATGTCGTCGGCGCGGGCGAACCCGGCGAGGATCGAGTGGACCATGTTGGTCTTGCCCGATCCGGTCGGGCCGACGATGAGCGCGCACTGCTCGCGCAGGTAGGCGAGGATCTGTTCCGCGTTGGTCCGGTAGCCCCAGGGGATGCCGGTGTGGACGGACAGCGGCCCGTAGTCGGAGGGGTAGGTGCGCTCCTGCTCCAGCACGTTGACCGTGGTCACGTCGATGATGACGCGGCCCTGGTCGATGCCGGGCGACGCGGTGGCCGTGCAGCCGTGCGGCAGCCGTGCATCCGCGGACAGGCGCGCGGACTCGGCGGCGATCTTGTTCCAGGTGGCGCCTCCGGCCGGGAGTTCGGCGTCGATGGAGTAGCCGGCGCCGGTCTCCCACTGCTCGACGCCGACCACGCGCACGGTGATCGAGCACACCCGCTGGATGCGGTCGACCCATTCCGCGGCGATGGCCCGACGGTCCGCGGACAGCTCGGCGGCGACCTGGCGCCGCTCGGCTGCGAGGGCTTCCTCCTCGCGGGCCTCTTCGAAGAGGGCGGAGGATCGGGCGGCGGCGCCGATGCCGACGCCCATGGTCGCGAGGGAGCCGAGGGCGGCCCAGGTGAGGGGGCCGGTGGTCATGGCCCAGGTGGTCCATCCGGCGCCGACCAGCCAGCAGGCGGCGCGGGTGGCGAGGGTGCGGCCGGCGTTGCGGACGCGCAGGCCGACGATGGTGTGGCCGAGGGCGCCGGCCGCACCCACGGCGAGCGCCCAGCCGGGGGGCATGGCGGTGGCGGCGCCGGTGGTGGCGACGGCGAAGGCTCCGGTGGTGGCGGACAGGGCGCCGGTCACGGGTCCGTGACCGGCCGCCCAGTCCAGCACCGGGCCACTGCTCGCCTGCTGCTTCTTGGTGGCGGTGGCGGTGCTGCTCATCTCAGACGTTCCAGCCCTTCTCTGCCTCGGTGCCGTTGCGGGGGTCCTCGTGGCGGGCGATGTCCTGCTCGTGGGCCTGGCGGAACAGCGGGCCCATCTCCTCCGCGACCGCGACCGCGCTCATGACGGCGCCGAAGATGTCGTTGAAGCCGTCCGCGACTTCCTTCTCCAGCGGGAACTCGGAGTCGGAGCGCTCGGCGAGGATCTTCATCACGTTCGCCACCGAGGTGAGGGCGGCGGGCAGTCCCTCGACCATGGCCAGGATCTCCATGGCGTTCTCGGGGTCGTAGGAGTTGGCGGCCTGCTCCATCTCGGCAGCGGCCTCTTCGAACCGGAAACCGGACACGTGTTCTCCCTCAATCGACGGGGTGTTCGTGCTGGTGGGAACGGTGGACGGGGGACGCTCGACGCTGTCGGTGATGCCGTCGGCGCCGTCCCTGGTGGCTTCCGCGTCGGCGGCGGCTTCCTGCTCGGCCTGCTCCTGGCGGATCGCCTCATCCCGTCCGGCCCGCTGCTCGGCAGCAGCACCGGCCAGACGGCGGTAGAGGCGGCGTCCGGGGTGGATGAGCCAAGGCAGTCCGAGCTTGCGGCCGATCGGGCTGGTGACCAGCCCGAGCAACCCGACCGGGAGAGCGAGCAGGGCGGCGAGCAGACGCCGGCCGTGGAACCGGGCAGCCGACCGGCGCAACGCCTGCCGCGCCGCCCGCCGGGCCGGCGCCTTACGCACCGCCGCCCGCTGGGCTGCGACCGTGCCGGCGGTCTTGGCGTCGCGCTTCGCGCGGTTCTTGCTGACCGCCGCATCGCGAGCGGCGCGGGCCTTACGGGCGGCGCTGCCGAGCATCCGGCTGGCCAGTCCGCCGTGCCGTCCGGCGCGGTGGGTGAGCCCGGCGCCGCCGTTGGCGGAGCGGGCTTTGGCGTTGCGGCGGGCGTCTGCGACCGCGCGGCGGGCCGCGGTGGTCTGCGCCCGCTGTCCGGCTCGGGAGCCGGGCGCGGCCTGCTGCGCGGACCGGCGCAGGGCCTTGACCTGCCCTGCCTTGCCCGCAGCCTTGCCGACGGCGCCGGACGCGTGCTTGGCCGTGCCCTTGCTTGCCGTGCTGCGGGGCTTGCTGGCGCTGCTCGCCCCGGTGCTGCTGTGGCGGGCGGTCGTGCCCGCTCCGCGACGGTGCTGACCGGGCCCGCTGCCCGACTTGCCACCGGAGCGACCGCCACGAGAGCCGGCCGAACGGGTACCGGCGGTGCCTGCTCCGCCGTGGCGCATGCTCGCGCTGCGGGCGGTGGATCGTCCGGCGGTGCGGGCTGCGGTGCGGTGGGCTTCCTTGCGGGGGTTGGTCTTGCGGCTGCGGGTACTGGCCACGGTGCCGAGGACGACGGCGCCGGTCGCAGCTACAGCGGCGGCGATCGGGCCGCCGGCCAGGGCGGCGGTGGCGACCATGCCCACGGTGCTGTTCGCCCCGGCCAGGGCGAGCGGGACGACCGGCCAGCCGCCGGGCGTGTGCGCAGGTCCCGTGTCGGCGGGGGCCTGCTCGACTGCTGCCGGTGCGGGCGGCGGGGGCGGTGCGGGGGCCGGGGTGGCTACCGGCTCGGTGCTGACTTCCGTCATGCTGGGAGCACTCCTTCGCGGGAGTAGGGCCCGGCCGGTGCTGTAGGAGGCGGTTGGCCGGGCCTGCCGAATCAGGGAAAGGCGCAGTTCAGTGGCTGCGGTGCGGGTGACGCGCGGCGATCTCCTGCCAACGCCTGTTCTCGGCGGCATCGGCGTGGGTGAGGCTGACGCGGAAGTCGCAGCCGGGCCGCGTGCAGCGGTGCGTGGTCGTCGACCAGGCACCGACCAGGCGGAACAGCAGGCTGGAGAAGGTGGCCACGCAGGACAGGCAGCAGGCCAGCAGCAGCGTGACGGGCACGCCGTAGCCGGACAGCCGCACGCCGATCACAACGGCCAGGGCCGTACTGACGGCGACGGCGCCCGTCACCAGGGGGCGGTGACGTGTGTCTTTCACTCGAACTCCGTGGTCAGGAGGGACGTTCAGGCGGCGCGCTGTTCCTCGGGGAAGGCACACGGGGTGCACATGCCGAGCGTCGGCGGGATCACGTATCCGGCATCCCGCCGGCACTCGGGGCAGACACGGCGGGCGGCGTTCGCCTTGGCCAGCGCTGCCCACTTCGCGGGCGTCATCGGCCTCACGGGCTTGGCCTGCTCGACGCGGTAGAGGTAGGCGACCAGCGGTTCACGACGGCGGCGCGGGCGCTCGACCTGCGCGGCCACGTCCTGCCCGCCGGGCCGCAGCCCGAGCGCGCGCAGCTGGCGCTTCGTGGCCAGACCGTCGGGGGCGAGCCGCCACCGGTAGACGGGGACGGTGCCCATCACTGGCTCGCGATGGCCAGTGACGCACCGGCCGCGCTCGGGTCGCGGTGTTCGGCGTAGCGGGTGGACACCCACCCGACCGACCAGCCGCACAGCTCCGCAGCGGAGCGCACGGACAGCCCGGCGCCGAACGCGGCGGCCACGATCTGGCGGGCGTCGTCCTCGGGGAGCTTGCCGTTGGCCGGGCCGCGGGCCAGCAGGGCGGCGCGTTCACGCTCGGCCCGCTCCTCGCGCTCCTGGTGTTCACGGCGTTCACGCGCCTCGCGTTCGGCGCGCTCGCGGGCCAGGCGTGCGGTGGCTTCCCGCTCGGCCCGTTCACGCTCCTGTTCACGCTGTTCACGCTCGCGTTCACGGCGTTCACGCTCGGCCCGCTCGGCAGCCTCCGCCCGCTCCCGGGCTTCCCGCTCCTCGCGGCGCTGCCGCTCTTCCCGCTCGGCCTGTTCGCGGGCGAGTGAGGCTTCGTGTTCACGTTGTTCACGGGCCAATTGGGCGGCGTGCTCGCGCTCCTCGCGGGCCTCGGCGCGGGCCTGTGCGGCGCGTTCGCGGGCCGTCTGCTCGCGCCGCTCCCGCTCGGCCTGCTGCTCGGCTTCCAGAGCGGCCACCGCGCGGGCGATGGCCCGCCGGTAGGCCAGGCTGGTCTCTGCGGTGACGATGAGCAGGAGCGGTGCGACGGAGTGGACGGCTACGCCGACCAGGTCTTTCTTCAGTGCGGAGTCGGCGGTGTTGAGGGCGAGGGTCATCAGCCCGGTCATCCACCGCAGCACGACGGGCCAGCGTCCGCCGTGCCCGCCCAGGCGGGCCAGGACGTCATCGAGCTTGACCACGATGACGACGGCGGCGTCCACCACGAGGGGCAGGATCGGCGCTGTCCAGTCCCACTGCTCGGCCGTGTGCGCGGCCATGAGCGGTGTGACGGTGAGGATGGAGTAGAGCATCGCACCGCACACGATGAGCCAGGTGCCGCCGGACAGGGCGCGCTCTGCTGAACGGGTCTGAACACTGTTCACGCCGCACCCCCGACCGGCTCCGGAGCGGGCATGAACGCCCGCCGGTAGCCCTTGCAGCCGGCGTCGTAGATGAACGCCGCGACGCACCACGTGGACGCGGACGCCGGGCGTTCACCGCAGGGCACCCACGCGGTGCCGGCGGGCACGCCGTGGGTGGCCGTGTCCGCCAACGCGTCCTCGCGGGTGGCGTAGACGGTGTGCGGCTCGCCGTAGTGCATCAGCACCGTCAACGACCGCCCCACCAACACTCCCGACTCCAGAACCTCACGCAGCCGCCGGATCTCGATGTCCTTGCGCAGCAACTCCTGCTGCGCCTCGGACAGCTCCGCCAGCGCGCCGGACAGCAGGACACCCACCTCGGAGGTGGTGGCCTCGGCACGCTCCGCTCGGTCGGTGACGGCGTACAGCTCCCGCACGTGACTGCCCCACGCGGCATCCGCCCGCGCCTGTACGTCCCGCGCATCGTCGCGGGCCTGGTCGGCTTCCTGCTCCAGCCGGGCCAGATGCCCGGCGGTGACGATGCGAATCACGCCGCCTCCCCGCAGCCAGCACGGTTGGCCAGCACCACACGCGTGGCCAGGGCCTTACGGCGGGCCCGACGGGTACGGCGGGCGTCCAGCTCGGCCGGCCGGGTCTCCAGCGCGGCAATCTCCGCGTCGACCAGGTCGACGTCCGCGAGGATCGCGGGCATCTCCAGCTCGATCGCGTCCAGCTCCGCGTCCGTCGGCTCCATCCACGGAGCGAACGCGGTAACAGCTTCCTGAACAGTGACGATGTGGTCCATGGGTCGTGTTCCTCTCACAGTGGAACGGCCCGAACGCGGCTCCCGGGAGGCACCCCGGGAGCTGCTCGCCGTTGGAGTCGGGTCCGGCTCCCCGCTCCCGTCCGTCCGCCTCACGCAGTGCGCGGGACGGACGGGCGGAAGAGGCAGCCGGCCGCGGCAGCAGCGCCGCGAGCCAGGACGGACCGAACTGGCGACGGCGCCGCTGGCCGGTCCGTACCGACGGCGCCCGAAAATGTCGTCGGTACACACCGACCTCCCGCATTCGCAGGGACGTGAGGCGCGGCCTACTGCCGCGCGTTCCGTCTTTTCGACTCGGGGAGACGGGGCCCACCTATGCAGTTCTCAAAGAGCCGGCGCTTCCTTCGAGCCCGTTTCACGGAGCCCTCCGGGCGTTCGCCTCACACACCGTCGATCGGGACTAGCCCGTAACCTGGTGCGCACCAGAATAATGCATCTGGTGCGCACCAGTGTCAAGGTGGTCCGCTGCTTCGAGCCGCGGTCACCTCGTCGCGGTGCACCTCCAGAAGACCTCTGGAGACAGTGGCCGCGGTAGCCAACACGGCTTAACATCCGGCCTGTTAAGGGCTGTTGACCTGCGGTGATGTGCGGCATCCTGGCAAGGTGGTGTGAGCGGAACCAACGTCGGGAGGGCGCCCGTGAATACGGGACTTCGCAACGCGCGGACGGCGCGCGGATGGTCGCAGGAACGACTGGTTCGCGAGATCGAGCAGTACGCCCGGCGGAACCTCACGGACGTTGCGTCGACCGCGAGTCTGCGGGTGTACGTCTCCGAGTGGGAGAACGGCAAGCGCACCATCTCCGACCGGTACGCACGCGTCCTGCGACAACTCCTCGGCGTCACGGACGGGGAGCTGCGGGAGACCGACCCGGTACCGGCGGCGCCGACCGCAGACGGTTACGACGACCTACTGAGCCGGATCGACTCGGCGAGCAGTGTCGGTGAGTCCATGGTGAAGGCGTTCAACGACCAGACCGAACTACTGCGCACCATGGACCGCCAGAGGGGCGCTGCAGCCCTGGTCGACCAGATGACCGGCCACCTGTCCGCCCTCGAAGACGCACTCAACTTCGCGGTACTGCCCACCACGCGCCGACCCGTGGCGCTCGCGCTCGCCGGCGCGTCGACTCTCGCGGCGTGGCAGGCCATCGACTCGGGAGCGGTTGAGCGAGCGTGGCGGCACTACGAACTCGCCAAGCGGGCGGCCCGCGACGCTGAAGAGCCGATGTACCTGGCCCACGCCATGGGCGAGCAGGCGTACGTGCTCTGCGAGGCGGGGCGGCCGACGCTCGCCGTCGACCTGGTGCGCGACGCACAGCGCACCGTCGGCCCGTCCGGGTCCGCTCGACTGCGGGCGTGGCTGTACGCGGCGGAAGCCGAGATGTGCGCGCATGCCGAGATGCCGGACGACAGTCGGCGTGCGCTGGAAGCGGCCTTGGCCGTCATCCCGTCGGGTCCCGAGGACCGGGACCCGGACATGCTGAGCATCTTCCTGAACGGCGCTCATCTCGCCCGATGGCAAGGAAACGTGCTCGCTCTCCTCGGGGAGGAGTCGGCGGTCACCAGCCTCTACAGCGCGCTCGAAGTCATGGACCCGACGTTTGTGCGTGCCCGTGCCGGGCTCCACGCCGACCTGGCGCAAGCGCACCTCACGCGAGCCGAGTACGACGACGCCAGCACGCACCTGCGGCAGGCTCGCCTGTTGGCGGGCCGTACCGGATCGGTCCGGCAGCGTCGTCGCGTCGACCTGCTCAGTGCGCGGTTGTGAGCCCCTGCGTACGGCGGCCCGCCAGGATGTGCAGAAGGGCAACGAGGGTGCCCGAGCCGAGCAGCTCCCCCCGGGCCATGAGCCCGGGAATGTCCGCCAGTGGTACCCACTCGATGTGGCCGGCCTCTTCCAGATCGGTCGGCTCACCGACCTTCTCGGCGCCGTGCCCCACGAAGATCTCGTGCGGCGAGTCGACCATGCCGACCATGGGCTGATAGCTCACGACGTGTTCCAGCGACTTGGGCCGCCATCCCGTCTCCTCGACGGTTTCCCGCAGCGCCGTGTCCGCCGGGTCCTCGCCCTCGTCGACGATGCCGCCGGGGAGTTCCCAACCGAATTGCTTCGGCACGAAGCGGTACCGCCACATCATCAGGACGCGGTCCTGATCATCAATGACGGCCGTGATTGCCACGTGGTGAAGTCTCACGACGTGGTGCTCGAACCGCTTCACTCCCGGGGGCTCTACGTCCCAGAGCTGGAGTTTGACCCATCGGTTGTCGTACACGTCGCGCTCGCCGTGGATGCGCCAGGGTTCCAGACCCTCCGGACGCTGAGTGCTCACGGCACCCGGCACCCGGTACGAGCTGCGCCCGCGGACCTCCACAGCACCCTCGGATACCAGCCGTGCCAGAACCTGACGCAATGCGGTTCGTCCGATGCCCAGTTCCTCGGACAGTGACCGTTCAGAGGGGATCTTTGCACCCGGCCCGCCATACACACCATCGGCAAGCCGCTGGTGAAGCGTCTCGTAGACCTTGGTTGTCTTGGGTCCCATCCGCAGAGCACTCTCCGTCCTGAAGTGGTGCGTACCAGCGTAGTGGATTGGCGACACACGGCCTCCGTGGGACTAGCTCCGTGTAGAACAGGCGCTTCGGGACCCAGTCCTCTGACACTCCCGCAGGCCAACTACCCTGAAGTTCGCTCTATGAAGTATCACACCTCTGACACGGTCAGCTTTTGCGGGGTGTGAAGAGAGAGGCTACGTCCTCCCAGCCAGTTACCACCCCTGTGGTATCCAGCAGTTCCTCGCTGATTGATGGTGCTTTTGATGGATCCTCCACCACGGCGCGCACCATCGCGAGAAGTTGAACTGAAGTCACAAGGCAGTGCTCCCTGGGAGTACTGAAAGTGACCATCTGATGAGGGAAGGCGGGACTACTCCGTTCTTCGGGCGGGATGTGTCGATAGCTATTCACCACCAATATCCCCTTAACGCGACCGGATCCAGAAAGCATCTCCTCTGAGATCCATTTTTCGAGCTGTGCCGCGTTTTTCTCTGCAGCACTGCCGTTCAACCCTTTAACTTCCACTACGGCGTGCTTCGTATCGAGGTGCAGTACGATGTCTGCGCGCCCCTCAGGTCCTCGTTCGGCCTGAAATCCTAGAATTCGAAACGCTTCTAGAACCTGAGTCTCTAGCTCATCGCCGGTTGCGTAAAGCAATCTCTTCCAGGCGTCCGAAATTTCCTTGTCCCCTTGCAGAGATTCGACCTTTGCGAGAATCTCTGCTTTCTCCGCCTCCAGCTCTGCGATCTTCCGGGCGGTTTCCGCATCTTCGGAGAATTGGTAGCGCTGGAGCCAAGGGGGAGGTGCTTCTCTATTCTGCGTCCGCAGTGACTCAACCCAAGTGATCAACTCTAGAGATGCTTTATCGGCTTCTAGGTCCTCCTCCGGCTCTTCGGTAAGCTCTTCCAGGGGGACAGAAGGCTCGTCAGCGTCGAGTTCTTCGACGTTTTCGCTGCTGTCCGGGTGGTCCGGGCCTTGGAGGTCTGGAAGCAGGAGTAGCATGCCTCCATCCGTGTAACGCTTAATCGAGCCGACGCACTTGGATGTTCCGGAGACTACCGCGAGCGGCTCCCCAGGGTATTCCTCCAGGATGGCGCGATACCACCACCGGTCGGGTGTTCCACTCAGGAGGGGCCGGAAGCTAGATTGGCGAGCCGAAATTCGTGCGCCCTCAGCGGGTGAAACACGAAATTTCGCCGGTATGGCTGCCTCCATGAGATCCATTCGATCTACAAGGGTGGTCACCTTTTGATTTCTTCCGGTACCAGATTTATCGCGCTTGCCTGTGTCATACCAAAAGTGCTGCGCCGGTGCTGTAAAAATCACCAGAGTTCGCCCCATTGTGATGAACTCTTTAAATTCGTTGCGTCGCCTGATTAGGTCTTGTGCGAGACTATTGGTTTCGTGGTCAGCGATGCGTGGATCGCCCTTATAGTAGGGATCTCCGATTGAGAATTGGTACGTGTCGAGCGTGTTTGCAGGATCCCAGAATACGACGTCGTATTCGAAGATCGTCGCCGCAGATCGAAAGTTGTCATGAGTGACGCCTGGTGCATTAAGGTATACATCCAAGGCTAGTACTCGTGTGGCCATCTGTGTCCTCTTGCCGACGCGTCCCGTTGCTGACTGTAATTGCTGAGTAATTATGTGTGAAGGTTGGGCGGTCCGCCATGCGCTTCCGGGAGTGGTCCATTTTATGCATATTGGAAGCTATTTGGGCGTTAAGGGTGTATATGGTCAAAACCAAGGGCGGCGTGCGAGCGCTCGAAAAGGGGGCCGTGGCCATCCTCTGGCCAACCTGATGCCGTCGAGGGCGGTCGGGTTGGTCTGCAATACAGGTCGGAAGGCCTTCCGGTCTAGGAGGCTGGGTGGTCTCGAAACCGCACTCAGGCAGGCGCATGAGTGTCAGTGGCCATAGCTACTCTGCGTACTCGACTACAGGTCGGCTCTGCTGGCGCACGCTGCGCCGGCGATCAAGATGCCAGGGGGGACATGTCATCCAAGAGCGAAGCACGCTCTGCGCAAGCGATTTCGGATATGCGAATCGCCGCCAGCGAGTACCTGAAGGTGTTGGAACGAGCCGAGGACGCCTCGGTCGGTAGGGAGGTGTGGCTGGAGTTCGCGGCAGAGCTGGGAGGCTTGTCGGCCCGTCTCCGCGACGGACTGAACGATGCGAACAAGGGCCTTGGTATCGCATCGGCGCGCGAGGCCATACTGCTCTACCTTCTTCGCCATGTGGGCGAACCCGTGCCAGCCGACCACCTCGCCGGTGTCTCGGGCATCGTGGAGTGGGCGAGGCGGGTGCGGGAACTGCGGGTGGAGTTCGGCTGGCCGGTCGAATCTGGAGTTACCCGCGATGACCTCCCCTACGATCACTACAGACTGACGGCTGACGAACCGGATGAGGACCTAGCCGACCGCTGGCGGGTGGCCAAGGAAGCACGAAACCTGAAGAAGCCCGGAGGCAAGGATGCGGCCGGCCGCGCCAGGCTCCTCCACTACCTCAAGGCGATTTCCCCTCGGCCTGCTGACAAGGAACAACTCGCCTACGTTGCCAAGATCCAGGAATGGCCTCGTCGTCTGCGTGAGCTGGAAGAAGAGGGCTGGCAGATCGTCTCCAACGTCGATGATCCAGCTCTGCCTCCAGGCTCCTATAGGCTCCCGACCCTGGAGAGGCGACCGCCGCGCGTCCGCGAGGCGATCAAGCTTCGTTACAACATCCTCGATCGAGACAAGCGCACCTGCCAGGACTGCGGGCGGACTCCAGCCGAGGGTGCCTCGCTGCAGATCCATCACGTCCTGCCAGTCCATCAGGGCGGCAAGAACGACGAAGAGAATCTGATCACTCTCTGCATTCAGTGCCATGGGGGGCGGCACGCCCTCATGGGTGGCGCTCCGAAAGATGAGTTGCTCAACCCGGAGTACGAGGCAGACCTGCGGGACGTCTAGCACTCCACACGGTTCCGCCGAGCCACACGAGACTCGCGCAGCACTGGGCTGTCAGTGGTCACAGGTACGCTCGCATAGCGCTGCACCCACAGTGCGGCCGCTTAGACCGCCATCCTGATGCTCTGGAGATCACGTGCAGCCAGTCAAGATCGTCGACTTGTTCGCCGGACCTGGTGGCGTGGACGTGGCTGCTGAGAAATTGGGAGTACCCACGGTCGGCATCGAATGGGATGCCGACGCTTGCGAGACCCGCCGCGCTGCTGGCCTGGGTACCGTCCAAGCCGACGTGCGGCAGTACGGTCCGGCCGACTTCCCGGACGCAGACGTGCTCGCTGGCGGCCCGCCCTGCCAGACGTTTACGGTCGCAGGCAGTGGGGCGGGCCGTAAGGCCCTTGATGACGTCCTCAAGTTCGTTGAGCAGATGACTGCTCGCGTCGACCGCGAGCAGATTGTGAGTGATCTCGCGAGCCTGGATGACGAGCGGACCGGCCTCGTGCTGGAGCCGCTTCGATGGATCTTGGAAGCCATCGATGTGCAGAGGAAGCCCTACGAGGCGGTCGTCCTGGAGCAGGTGCCTGCGGTGCTGCCTGTATGGGAGGCGTACGCCCGAGCTCTCCGGAACGAGGGCTACTCGGTTGACTACGGACTCTTGCTCACGGAGGCCTACGGCGTTCCGCAGACGCGAAAGCGGGCGGTACTGATCGCGCGCAATGGGCAGCACGACGTGAAACTGCCCACCCCTACCCATCGGACCTACCGCAAGGGGGTCCCGCGTGATGCTGGCGACGCGTCGAAGGAGCCCTGGCGCACCATGGGCGACGTAATCGATCGCGGAACGCCCTTCGAAGTCATCTCGAATTATGGAACCGGCGGTGACCCAAAGCTGCGCGGGCGCAGGTCCTCGTCCCAGCCCTCTGCCACTGTGACTGGCAAGATCCGCCGCAACCGCGTCGTCTCCCTCGACGGAACCGAACTGGAACGGTTCAGCCACTCCGAGGCCGGACGTCTTCAGACGTTCCCTGCCGACTACCCGTGGTCCGGTCGTGACATCGGACAGCAGATCGGGAACGCGGTACCGCCGAGGCTGGCCATGCATGTCCTGAGCGCTGCCTTCGGCTGGTCTCCTCCAAGTGAGGAGCTGCTGGCCAAGCTCGATTGGTGGCACCGTCTGCCAGTGCAAGCCGCGTCCGCGTCTGACGACGAGGTACTGGTTGGGGCGTAGCGCATCACGATCTCCTGGAGACCGGTTGAGTGTCCCGTCGAATGACGGCCGTACCCGCCGTTGTTGGGATCGTCGAACCCATCTGAGCCTCTGCTGACAGACTTCGACGCGTGACGATACAAATGGGCCTGCCGTTCCCGCAGGATGCTGCTCAGGCTGGCATGCAGGAGTCGCGAGCGTTGGCGGCGAGGCACTCGCGCCGCAATACACGTCAGAGCTGGGAGTCCCCGCGCGAGGCTATGAGCAAGGTGCCGCGCGAGTGGCGGCTCCAGCCCGGTCTTACGCAGCAGGTGCCCGATGACCTCGCCGTGTTCGTGGAGTGGTTCTACAGCCAGCCGGAGGCGCGAGAGCGTTTCCGATGGGCGCTCCGTGACTCCCTCGACGAGTTGCTCGATGGCCAACGGACGGGGCGCTGGGCGTACCAGCACCTGACGAAGACCGAGAAGACGTATCTCGGCACGGCCGTCGAGGTGAACCTCACCAAGGAGTTCTCCATCGGCAACGGCGTAGACCTTGACTGGTCCATCGCTGGCCTCGACATCGACTGCAAGTTCTCCAAGGACCTTGGCGGCTGGGAGATCCCGATGGAGATGTATCTGTGCGCTGACCACGGCGAGCGGAGTGGTCGTGCCGACCATGCTGCAGTCGTGACCTGGATGGACGACGACACTAGCCGGTGGGCCGCCGGCATAGTGCGGATCACCGATGAGCGCCTGCGTTGGAAGAGAGAGCGGGGTGCAAACGGCGACCTCGTCCGTGCATACAACCGAGACAACAAGCGCAAGCTCTCCGACGGCGCCAAGTCTGACGTGTACTGGCTCTGGGGTGGGCTCCAGACAGATCTTCCTACGAACCTGCTGCGCCACCTGGACCCCGAAACACGCGAGCGGATTCTCAATGCATCCCTGCCGGGCCGCGCCTCGTCGGGCCAACAGCGGCTGAACCAACTATTCCGTGAGGTGCAGAACCGGCTCGTCGGTCGGCAGACCGTGCTGACCGTCGGCCAGCAGGACGACTCTCCGAAGCGAGCCCGCGATGCACGGAAACATCTGCGCCCGGAGGGCATTGTCGTGCTGGGTCACCAAGGGTCGCACCCACACGTCGCCCGGGCGCTCGGATTGCCGGTACCGATCAAGGGTGAGTGGATCTCCACCCGCCTCGTTCCTGCCCTATCTGACGAGGCGCGACCGAAGTTCTCACTGGACGGCCAGTTCTGGGCCCGCGCTCGTGAAGATGAGCTGTCGCATGGTGAACCTCATCCAGCGCCCGACCTTCCGGATGACCGAAAGATTGATGGGCAGGCTCCTTGACCTGGCTCTTCCCGGCTGGCAGAGCAAAGATCTCTGCGAGAAGCGTGACCTGGCCAACATCGCCATTGGCCTGCATCTTCGGCTGCGACGGCGTGTACGAGCATGGCTACATCGCCGTAGCCGCTGGTGGTGCGGAGGCGTACATCTAGGGAGGGTTGGCGGCCGAATGGTCGCCTGGTGGACACCAGCGCGAGAGCCGTACTTCCAATGGCGCCGCACCCACACGGTCAAGGATGCCCCACCGGCATGACCAGCGGGACTATGTCATGCAGCGGCCGCTGGCTGGTCGGACACGGGTGGACTCGCTGGAGGGGCGGGCTCGCTTGCTCTAGTGGCGAACTGCGGCCCTTGGAGTCCATCCGCAGCGCGTCGTTGAGCGGATGCCGGACCGTTGCCACTGGGCACAGCCGTGGCGGGGAGGTGGGTGAGGAGAACCCGCCTCCCTGTCCTCGGGCCCGGCGGCCCAGCGGCTGGGGATACCGAATCGGGTTTCACATACCCTCGCCAGGCCGAGGCGGCAAACATGACGTGCCCCTTGCGCCCCTGAGGCCTCGCCGGGTGCTTGAGCAGCAGTTTTCACGCTGAGGCAGATCGTTTACGCAGGTGAGAGCGCCTGCTGCCTATTTCGATTTTCGAAAAACCCGGGTACTCTAGAGGCATGCCGAACGAGGAAGAAGCCCTACAGAACCGCGTCCGGTCACTCATGCAAAGTGCTGGGATGAACCAGACCCAGTTGGCCGAAGCCATCGGAATCACGAAGCCGAAGCTGTCCCTGTCCCTCGGCGGGGGTCGTCACTTCTCTACCTTCGAGCTGGCAGCCATCGCGGAGCACTTCCACACGACCGTGGACTATCTCCTCAGTGGGAAACAGCCGCCGACGGCGGCTCTCGCTGCTCGAGACGACTCACATGAGTCACCGGGGTGGGAGGTGGCCGTGAAGCGCGCCGAGACCCTCGATGAGACCGAGGCCGCGCTGAATGATCTGGGTGTCGCTACGCTCATTTCGCCGCTCGCTAACTGGCAGCGCCCCACGCTCAGCGGACTCGCGATCGCCGACGGACCCACGCTGGCTGATGCTGCACGCACCCTCCTCGCCGATGACTTCCGTGCCGACATGCCCAGCGCGATCGAGGAGGCATTCGGTATCCACGTCACCGCCCAGACGTTCGGGCCCGGCTTCGACGGCCTCTCTTGGCGGAGCGGGGACTGCCGCATCATTGTGATCAACACTGATGCGGCGTGGAGCCGCCAACGCTTCACCCTGGCTCACGAACTGGAACATCACTTGGCCGGCGATGTCGATACACAGGGCCTCCTGGTCGACACGGACGTGATGTCGACGCACCACCGCATCCCAGAAATGCGAGCCAACGCATTCGCCGCCGCGCTGCTGATGCCAGAGCAGGAGATCCGGGAGCGAGTCAAAGGCACGGTGACGCCGGCTTTGTTCGCGTCCCTGGTCGGTGAGTTCCTCGTCTCCTCCGATGCACTGGCTTGGCGACTTAAGAACCTAGGACTTGTCACTGACGCCGAGCGGAGCAGGCTCTCCCGCATGTCCGCCGCCGAGGCTGCGCTAGAGGGCGATTGGGAAGACCGCTACTTCGAGCTGGTCAAACATCAGAGCAGGCAGCGGCCACCAGAGGCACTCGTGCAGCGTTCTCTGCGAGCATTCGTGGCTGGCGAGATCAGCGCTCAGTGGCCAGCGCGCGTCCTCGGGTGCGATGCGGACTTGCTCCATGAAGCCTTGGACGGAGCGGCGAGTGAGGTGGCTGACGACAAGGAACCGGTGTTCATTCCGTGACGATCCTGGTGACCGACGCCTGCTCTGTGATCAACTTTGCCGCGTCAGGCGATATGGACGTGCTCGAGTCCGGCCTGAGTGTCCGCACGCCTCGTTGCACACAGGCTGTGCATGCCGAGCTGCGCAAATGGGTTCACAACTTTCCGGGACTGCAGCGTTTGCTCGATGAGAGCTGGCTCGGTGAGCCGATCGAGCTCAATCGGGTGGAGGATCGGAAAGACGTCGGTCGTCTGCGCACCGCGCTTGGTGGTACTCGCAACGAGCCAACTCTCCATCTGGGAGAGGCCGAGTCCATCCACGCGATGCTTACGCGTGCTGAGCTCTACGGGGCGGTGCTGCTGACCGACGACCGGGACGCGAGTCGTCTGGCAGGGCGCCGCAGCCTTACCGCTTGGGACACCACCCGGTTGCTCGCAGACTTTCACTTCAGCGGGGATCTGGAGTGGGAACAGGCTCGCCAAGTCCTTGCACGGATGGAAGACGCTGGCCGCGGGGTTCGCGTCCCCGCGAGCTACCAGGAATTCACGCGAGGCTGATCAACAATTTGCCAAGCCCGTATCGCTGTTGATCTGCGGGCTCAAGGTGCCGGGGCGCTTCGGAATGTGTGGGTGCGGTGCCAGGCGAAGTACTGCTCACGCTTCGGCGTCCACCATGCGGTTTTGCGGTCGACCAGGTGGTCCTGGATGTGTTGGGCTACTGCTGGTGCTGAGGCAGCGAGTGGGCTGACCTGGAGCTTTCCGCCTTCTGCGACGGTGATGAAGCCGCGTTCGTAGAGTCCGTCGCACCCCAGCAGGCAGGCGAGCATCGCGACGTTCTGCAGATCGCGCTTCTCCTCGTCGGTGCAAGCCGCCCGCTTCTTGATATGGGCGGCGATGAGGAAGGCGGCCGGCAGGTTGCGCCCGCACAGGGCGCACTCGCCTGTGGGGCCGGGGAGCAGGGCGCGTTTGAGGTGCGCTTGTTCCCCTCGTTGGGCGCGCTCGGCGCTGCGCTCAAGGGGCCCGGTGTATTCGGCGATGGCTTTCTGGGCTGCGACTTCTTCGTCATCGGGCTGGACGGTCTGGGCGGGTTCCAGTGTCAGGAGGCTCTGAAGGAGGTCTGCCTCGGTGTCCTTGAAGGCCTGGAAGCGCATGATGTTGCGGGTTGGCTTCCAGCCGAGCAGGTCGCGGACTTCCTCAATGGGGATGTCGAAGCCGCGGGTACCTGAGAGGGCGTACATGTACTCCCAGGTGTCGCCAGCATCGTCGGTGTCCCACAAACGTGCTGCAAGTTGCGGGCTGCGCCAGGTCAGGGCGACCGTACCGCCAAGGTAGAGGCGCTTGTCGCCGCTGAAGAAGACCCAGGACCCGGGTACCATTTTGCGGATCTCGGGGAGGTTTGCCCCGTTCTTACCGGGCATGACGCCCCACATTGGGGCGGCACCGTTCGGGAAGAGCTGCTTGAGTGCATCCAGGGTTGCCGCGTCCAGCAGGTCGGCGTGCTGGTCGAAGGCGACGGGGCTGGCGATGGTGTCCTGGTAATGCTTTTCGACCGTCTTGTCCGAGCGCCTCGCTGGCTGTGCAAGGATCCGCATACTTACTAGGCCCCCAGGTCCGTGTACTTGTCGGCGCGGCCGTAGGCGAGGCCGACCGGATAGCGCTGCCTGTTCAGTTCGATCTTCTCGGCCAAAGCCTCTTCCAGGTCCACGCCAGTGACGTCCGCCAGTCGCAGCAGGTAGGCCAAGACGTCGGCCATCTCTTGGCGCACCGCCTGGGCTTGGCCGGGCGTGGCCATGATGGCTTGTGACTGTTCCGGGGTGAGCCACTGGAAGATCTCGGCCAGCTCACCGACCTCGCCAGCAAGTGCCATGACGAGGTTCTTCGGTGTGTGGAACTGCTCCCAGTCGCGTTCACGGGTGAACTGCGCCAGCTCTCGCTGGAGTTCTCGGATCGTCATACCTCCATCCCTACCAGGTGCCTCTGACAATCGGGTCCGCTGGAGTCGAACTTGCTGAAGTGCACTGTCAGTTGCGGCTGTTATAGATCACGCATGAATGTCTTCGAGGGAACCGTGGAGGAAGCCTCGGCCCGGCTTTCCGATCCGGGCTTCGTCGCGCAGTGTGCCAAGCGGTACGCCGCTGTGCACGGCCGACCGCCGGGAGACGGGGAGTTGACGAGCTGGTCGGGGAGCTGGCCAGCGCTGGTGCGAGTGCTGTCCGCTGCCGGGCTGCATGATCTGCATCTGCTGCTGGAGTACGAGCTGCCCGGCTCCAGCCAGAGGATTGACGCTCTCCTCCTTGGCCAACGCGCGGGCCGTCTCGTGGCTGTCGTTGTCGAACTCAAACAGTGGACGTTCGCCGCACCGCATCCGGTGGGAGCCGGGATGCTCATGGTGGGGGACCGCGAGGTTCTCCACCCAGGACGCCAAGTCGGCGGATACGTCGCCTACCTCAACGACTGGGTACCCGCCGAACTGGACCTTGAGGTGCGCGGCCTGGTCTACCTGCACAACGCATCCGCAGAACTGACCGGCCACCTGAGCGCACTCGCCGCTGGCGGCCCCAGCGCCGCCTTCCCACTACTGGGAGCCGACGACCTTCCCATCGGCACCGAGGCTCCGCTGCTGGCCGAACGGCTGCAGTGCGCCGACTTGGAGCCGGCCGACCGCCAAACGGTCAGCGACTTCCTGCTGGCGCAGCACCGTCCCTCCGAATACCTGTTGGCCAGGGTCGCCGGCGCCATCGAAGGCCATGACGGCTTCAGGCTCATCGGCGACCAGGACAAGGCTCGCCAGACCATCCACCGGGCGATCGAGGCCATTGAGCGGGGCAGACCTGGCCACATCGTGGCCGTCACGGGCGGACCGGGCACCGGAAAGACCGCGATCGCTGCCCGGGTCCTGGGCGACCTCTGCCACAGAGACGACGCCAACCCCAGGCTCCTGTCTCCGTCCGGGACACTCACTCAGCAGCTCTCCCGCGCAGTCGGGGACACAGCTAAAGGCCTAATCAGCACCCTGACCACTACGCTCCCCCGGGGCCTGAGCAAAGAGAGCAGCATCGTTCTGCTGGACGAGGCTCACCGGGCACGTACCGACCCATTGCGCCGCAGCAGCGAGTTCCCCGACCTCTTCACCCGGCTCATCCGCGACTGCGCGGCACTCGTCCTCTTCCTCGACGAACGCCAGATCGTCCGCCCCAACGAAGGCACCACCCTCGACGAACTCCGCCGCTTGGCCCGCGCCCGCGGCTACACCTTTGCCCACATTGACCTGACCACCCAGTTCCGGTGCGGGGGCTCGCGAACCTATCTCGACTGGATCGACGCCCTGCTCGCAGAAGACGGCCAGGCACCCGTATGGAAGGGCACCGACTACGACCTCGCCGTTGCCGGCAACCCTGCCGAACTCGAAGACTGGGTCATCACCAAACAGCATGCGGGCGGCAGCGCACGCATCACTGCCGGCTTCTGCTGGCCCTGGGATTCGCCCCCTACCCCGCCGCTCTCGTCAGAAGTCTCCATCCCCTGGACCGACGAGACCGGCGACCACCTGTGGCAACGGCCCTGGAACTCTCGCGCAGGCGGCATCCTCGCAGGTACCGACACCCCGGGACGGGCATTCTGGGCCACCGACCAAGGCGGCCACCAGCAAATCGGCTGCGTCTACACCGCCCAGGGAATGGAGTACGACTACAGCGCCGTCATCCTCGGCGACGACATCACCTGGACCCCCGCCGGATGGCGGGCCAGACCCGAACAGAGCCGTGACCCCGCCCTTTGCGGACTGTCGCCACGCCAGTATCTGCGTTATGCACTGAACACCTACCGCGTCCTCGCCACGCGAGGAACCCGAGGCACGCGTTTCTACTCAACCGACTCCGACACTCAAGACCGTCTCCGGGCACTGGTCGGACGTCATCCCGCCGGGAGCAACACTCAGGCAGTCCCGCGGTAGGTCGCAGCATTCGGAAACCCAGCTCACGTGCCGACTGTGGCGCAAACTATGAATGGGATGCTCTCTTCAAGCCGGTTGATGGGCTCCGGCGCGAAGAGAGCTGGTGGGTTGCTGACTGCACCGACCCGAATGGCCTTCGGGCCGGTCGTACCGCGCCGACGACGCTGCACTCGGATTGCGGCGCCGTGATGGACTTCTGGGTTCTGCGTACGCCCCGTCGTTGACTGTGCAAAGCTGTCTGCAGCACAGAACCACCTCGGTTGGCTGCGGACGGTCCGCCAAACATTCGCAGGCCCACCAACGAAGTGGTATCCCGCCACAGTGCCCGCGGGCCGGGCCAGTGTGCTGACGTCAGACATCGCTCTGCCTGTAGGAGGGATGCGGCGCCGGGCCCGCCGAGCGCCGCACCCTGTGTGTCTTTCGGGACGGAATGGGCCGCCATTGTCGTTGCGCTCGCTGTTCCTGCCGCTGGCGTCTTGAACACAGCGCTCAAGGAGCGAGGCGCAACTAAGCGGAAGCAGATTGATGCTGAAATCCAACGCGAGCGCCTTCGGCGAGGCCTGCCTCAGAGCTCCATGAATGGCGAAGAGCCCGGAGATGCGACGGACGACGGCGAGGCGGACGGGGCTGTCTGATCACGAGCACTCTCTTCCAAAGCATCTCGCGGCCATCCTGTGGCCAACAGTGCTGCCGCCTGGCCCCGTCCTCCCGTGTCCAGGTCACCGGTCATTGGGAGCCGGCCCGCGCACGGTCTTGAGAGGCGACCTGATCAACGCATAACGTGGGTCTGGGGCCGGATTTGTTCCGCCCCCCCCCAGGTGCGGTCGTAGGGCGGGGCGGCTATCCGGCTTGCCGAGCAGTCCCCTCACGCGAGCAGGATTCCAGGGCAGCGCCCGAGCCAACTCGCGGATCGTCAGTCACTTGCCCATGCTCGGCGGAGAGAATCCCAAGCCTTTACAGCACGCGCCGCTTCATTCAAGAACGTTCGAACACTCACCAGAACAGTCGTGCACCACTCGAACACTGCAACGATCTTCGTTGCTGCGGCAGAGGAACTCCGCCTGTGACGCTGGCTTTTCCTGTTACCGGAATCTGCGGATGCCATTGCGTCAATGTACCCATCGGAAAGTCACGCCACGTGCAAGTTCCTAAAAATCATCACCCTTGCCGGTTGACACCGCTCGTTGTCCTGCGTCTTTGTCTAGAGCATCCACGCACGCCCCTGTACGGTCATGCGGACCGTTTGAAAGCGTGTGGGGTAGTCGTGTGAGCGTGGCCTCCTGCCTACTTCCGCTTGAGGTCCGTGGGCCATGTGTGGGCCGCCCGGACGATGTCTGCACAGGCCTGGAGATTTGCGCAGGTCAATCCGGGGGCATCTCGCGAATCGTGACGCTCTTGAAAGCTGCTCCGAGCCGTTGGCGCAAGGTCTACGCTGCGGCGTGTGGATGATCTCTTGCGGCAAGTCCCTGTGAGTGACCAGGTGCGTGAGGACGCCTATCGCGCCTGGCGATCGTCGCTGACGACTCTGCTGGGGGATGCCTCGCTGCTGTCGTGGTGGCAGGAGCGCCGGTATCAGTTCGCTCATCGAGTGGGTGCCCTCCTGACCGAGGCGCGTGCAGACTGCTCCGTCACGGTGGGCCCGGTGCTCTACGGAGTGTTCGCGTCAGGGGCAGGGCTTTGTTACGTAGGGCAGACGCAGGAGGCGGAGCGTCGTCTGCGTGACCTTCCAGTAGGCGAGAGCCACCACCTGGCCAACACGGTGCCACCCGAGGTCTGGGAGAGGGTGGTGGTGATCCGATGGCCGCTACTGCTCTCCGAGGCGCCGGCATCCGAGCAGATGGAGGTCGAAGCGATGGGTTCCGCGGTCTGCGGACTCGCGCTGGAGCACACGCTCCAAGTGGCGACAACTCCTCCGCTGAACAGCCGCCGACGCCGAACTTCCGGTGACTGGCAGCCGCGCAACCTCACGCGAAGCCGCTCTCGCGGCGCCATCCACTCGCAGCGGATACCAGAACTCGGCCGACTCACCCTCGCCGCCTGGAAGGCCCTCGCGGAAGCGGAGGCACCGAAGGGGGCAGCAGTGGTTGCCTCCGAGGTTGGCCGGGTGGTGTTCCCCTCGACATTGCACGAGCCGCGTTGCACATGAACGGTGGCCTCGATGGCATGTCGATGCATCCGTCAGTGGGCTCGTTCCCCCAGGCGTCCCCCGGCGGAGGCTGTTCCACTGGAACCCGCAGGTGGAAGAGACTGAACCGGGCCCGCTGTAAATCTGCCGGCTCAGCCTTCCCAGGTTCGAATCCTGGCGCCGCCACACGGGAACGAAAGGGCCCCGTGACCTGCCCGAACAGCAGGTCACGGGGCCCTTCGTCATGGGTCGGTCCGTACGAGGGAGCGTGGGGCGGCGCACCGTTCGCGAGGGGCGGGCAGACTGGTGTCATGGCCTCGTCCTCCCGCCGCAGAACCTGCCCCGAGTGCCGTCGCGAGATCGCCGTCGTCGCGGGGCGGTACGCGCGCCACGACCCGCCCGGTGCACGGGAGAGCGGTGAGCTCGTGTCCTGTCCGGGTTCGCGTCGGTCGGCGCAACTCGGTGCGGTGCAGCCGTCCTTGGACGGATACGTGGTCCCTGAATTCCCCGGACAGCTGCCCCTCTTCTGATCCTTCGCCCGCGGTCCCGGGCCGCCACGCGCCGTGAGCCCTCGCACGCCGGGCCGCCCCGCCGCCCTCAGTTCCCGGCCACCGACTTCACCGCCACCGACACCGGCGCCGAACCGCTGATCAGCTCCAGGGTCAGACCTCTCGTGGCCGGGCTGTCGACCAGTTCTGCCAGGACGGCCGCGACGTCGTCGCGCGGGACGGGGCCGCGGCCGGTGTGCGCCTCCAGACGCACCAGACCCGTGCCCGCGTCGTCCGTCAGGGCACCGGGGCGCAGGATCGTCCAGTCCAGGTCGTCCAGTGAGCTGACGTACGCGTCCGCCTCGCCCTTGGCACGCAGGTAGACGTCGAAGATCTCGTCGCCCTGGTGCCCCGGGTCGGCGCCCATGGACGACACGATCAGGAAGCGCCGTACGCCCGCCCGGACCGCCGCGTCCGCGAAGAGGACGGCCGCCGCCTTGTCCACCGTGTCCTTGCGGGCCGCCCCGCTGCCGGGCCCCGCCCCCGCCGCGAAGACCGCCGCGTCCGCGCCCCGCAGCCGCTCCGCCACCTCCTCGACCGAGGCCGACTCCAGGTCCAGCACGACCGGTTCGGCCCCCGCGGCGCGCAGATCGTCGGCCTGCTCCGCCTTGCGGACGATGCCCGCCACCTCGTCACCGCGCGCGGCGAGCAACCGCTCCAGCCGCAGCGCGATCTGACCATGACCACCAGCGATGACAATGCGCATGTCTTCGACCGTACGCCCCGACGGCCGCCCGCGCCGCACGACTTCGACCACCCCGCGCACGGCCCCGCGCACGGCCCGCGCACGGCCCCGCGCCCGACTCCGCGCACGGCCCGCGCACGGCCCCGCGCCCGACTCCGCGCACGGCCCACCCGCCGCCCGCCCGCTCCCGCTCAGGCCATGTCCCCACGCCCGTCAAGACCGCCGGACCCGCCGCGCCCGTCACGGCGTCCTCGCCCGCCACCGCCCTGCCGGGGCAGCCCCGGCTCCGACGCGGCGGTCGAGTCGCCGTACTCCCGTACCGCGCTGGTCCGCGCCACCACGCGCCCCCGGTGCACCACGATCCGGCTGTACGCCAGCGACAGCGCGCCCGCCAGCCGGTCCCCGCGCACGGCGACGAGTTCGGCCGGGAAGCCCGCCTCCACCCGCACCTCGGGCAGACCGAGGGCCGACCGTGCCGCCGCGCTCACCGCGTCGTACGCCTCCTCGGGGCGCAGCCCGTGGCGTGAGGCCAGCAGGTAGGCCGCCTCCAGGGGATCGCCGCGCCCGACCGGGTTGGACACGTCCCGCAGGGCGCCACTCCCGGCGGCGACCCGTACCCCGGCCGCCCGCAGCAGCCGTACCGGAGCAGTGCCGCCGGGGCGGTCCGCCGTCCCGCAGGCGCCCTGCGGCAGGCAGACCACCGTCACTCCCGCCGCCGCGAGTTGGTCCGCGGCCCGGGAGACCGCGTCGGCGGGCAGCCGGCCCAGGCCGTCGCAGGGGCCGATGGCGACTGAGGGGCGCAGCCCGCCCACCATCGCCGCCAGCCGGGCCAGCCGCGCCGGATCGGCGGCGTCCGTGTGCAGGTCGACCGGGCAGCCGTGCTCGGCGGCGACCTCCAGGACCGCCTCCACGTACCCCGTCGGATCGGGGTCCAGGTCCGGACATCCGCCCACCACGTCCGCGCCCATCTTGACCGCGTCCCGCAGCATCGCCAGCCCGTCGGCGCCGGCCACCCCGGTCAGCACCCTCGGCATCGCCACAGCGGTCAGTTCGGCGAGCCCGCGCAAGGAGCGCCGGGTCCGCAGTACGGCGGTCAGCGCGCCGAGGCCCGCGACGTCGCCCACCCGCACATGCGCCCGCAGCGCGGTGGCGCCCTGCCCCAGCTGGAGCAGGGCGGCCTCGGTCGCCCGGCGCTGGACGTCCTCGGGCTCGTAGGAGACGGGGCCGGGGGAGTCGGCCGTGAGCGCCGTGTCGGCGTGGACATGGGGGTCGGCCGGGGCCGGGAGCAGCAGGTAGCCACCCAGGTCGAGGTGGCCGCCTGGGCGCGGGCGGGTGCCGGTGCCCGGCGCGCGTCCCGGGGGCAGGCTGCCGAGGGTGCGGCGCGGGGTCAGGCTGCCGGCCGTGCCGACCGCCTCGATGCGGCCGCCGTGGAGCCGTACGTCCACGGTCCGGCCGTCGGTGAGCCGCGCCCCGGAGAGCAGCAGCGAGCCGCGGTCGGCGGGGTCCGAGGGGGAGGGCGAGTGGGGCGGCTGCGGCTGGCTGTCGGGCATCGCGCTCCTCTGGGCTCGGGGCTGCGCAGTGGGGGACGCAAGATCACGCAGAGTGAGTCGAGCCTAGGACGGTGATCAGTCCGTGGCGCGGAGGAGCGCAATAGTCGTACCGGTGCGGTCCGCGTCGTCCGGGCCGGTCCCGTCCCGTTCCGCGGCGGTCGGGACGGGACGGGGCAGGGGCGGCGAAACGGATTTGGGCGAACGGCGGGCGACCGTGTAATGTCTTCATCGCTCGCCCCAATAGCTCAGTCGGCAGAGCGTCTCCATGGTAAGGAGAAGGTCAACGGTTCGATTCCGTTTTGGGGCTCTGGTGTGAGAGGTTCCCGTCGCGAGGCGGGGCCCGATCGCATCACAGCGGTGTAGCTCAGTCGGTAGAGCAAGCGGCTCATAATCGCTGTGTCACCGGTTCAAGTCCGGTCACCGCTACTCTCAGTAGCCGATTGCGGGGTCGGTCCTTCAATCGGCTACTCTTTCTTGCGTTAATACCATCAATCCGTTCGTCAAGGAGTGCACTCACGTGGCTGCCACCGACGTCCGCCCGAAGATCACGCTGGCCTGCGTGGAGTGCAAGGAGCGGAACTACATCACCAAGAAGAACCGGCGTAACAACCCGGACCGACTGGAGATGAAGAAGCACTGCCCGCGTTGCAACGCGCACACCGCGCACCGCGAGACGCGATAGAACAGGCTCGTACACGAGGCCGTCCCCGAGGTTTGGGGGCGGCCTCGTGTCGTTGTCACCGTCGCTCGTCGACACGGATACCCCGTCGACACGGATACCCCGTCGACACGGATACCCCGTCGGCACGGATGCCCCGTCGGTACGGGTACCTCGTCGGCACGGATACGAAGAGCAGCAGGAGGTTGCCAGCCCATGGCGCTCGACCAGTCGTTCGTGGGGCGGACCTATCCGCCCACCGCGCCCTACGAGGTGGGCCGGGAGAAGATCCGCGAGTTCGCGGAAGCGGTGGGGGACGCCAACCCGGCGTACACCGACGCGGAGGCCGCGAAGGCGCTCGGTCATCCGGACGTGATCGCTCCGCCGACCTTCGTGTTCTCGATCACGTTCAAGGCGGCCGGTCAGGTCGTCGAGGACCCGCAGCTCGGGCTGGACTACAGCCGGGTCGTGCACGGCGACCAGAAGTTCGCCTACGCCCGCCCGGTGCGGGCCGGTGACCGGCTCACCGTCACCTCGACCATCGAGGCGATCAAGTCACTCGCCGGCAACGACATCCTGGACATCCGAGGCGAGGTCCGCGACGAGGCCGGCGAGCACGTCGTGACCGCCTGGACCAAGCTCGTGGCCCGCGCGGCCGAGGAGGCGTGAGCATTCCCATGACGCAGCCCCAGACGCAGCCCGCGACGGCGAAGGTGACGTACAGCGACGTCGAGGTCGGCACCGAGCTGCCCGCGCAGAGTTTCCCCGTGGACCGCGCCACGCTCGTGCGCTACGCGGGTGCCTCCGGTGACTTCAACCCGATCCACTGGAACGAGAGGTTCGCCAAGGAGGTGGGCCTGCCGGACGTCATCGCGCACGGCATGTTCACCATGGCCGAGGCGATCCGCGTGGTGACCGACTGGACCGGCGACCCGGGCTCGGTCGTCGAGTACGGAGTCCGCTTCACCCGGCCCGTAGTCGTCCCGAACGACGACGAGGGCGCCGTGATCGAGGTCAGCGGCAAGGTCGCGGCCAAGCTCGACGACAACACCGTCCGCGTCGACCTCACGGCCACCAGCGGCGGCCAGAAGGTCCTCGGCATGTCCCGGGCGGTCGTACGACTGGGCTGACCGCTTCCCCCGCGCTCCCCTCTGCTTACCCCGCCCCTGACCGGGCCGGGCCGGCCGCCCGACCGGCCGGGGCGGAGGGGATCAGTGGCTGGTGCCGGCGCGCACCGCGGTGGTCGCCAGTGTCGTGTAGTGCATCGTGAAGCGGCCACCCAGAGCGTCGATGGCGCGGCCGACCGCGCCCAGTATCTCGGCGAGTTGACCGCGGAGAAGCCGGGTGAGACCGCCGGTGGTGGGGAGCAGTTCCAGCCACTGGTCGCGCGTGTAGGACCGCTGCCAGTCGAATCGCCATTGCTCCGGGTCGTCGAACCGGCCGGTCTCTCGGATCCGGTCGGCGATCTTGGCGTACCCCGCCTGGTACGTCTCCAGCGGACGCCGCGCCGGCTGACCGCTGAACGGCGATTCGGGCGCCACCCGACGGTGGGCGGCCGCGAACGGCTCGGCCACCTCGGGCGGCGGCTCGAAGACGTGCCCGAAGACCGCCAGGCGCCCGTTCGGACGCAGGACCCGGGCTGCCTTCAGGGCGCCGACGGCCGGGTCCACCCAGTGCCACGACTGGGCGGCGATCACCGTGTCGAAGGCCCGGCCGGCCGGTTCCCAGGCCTCGAAGGTCGCCACCTCGACCGGCAGCCCGCAGGCCCGCGTGAAGTCGGCCATCCGCGCGTCCGGCTCGACGCCGAGCACGGTGCAGCCGGCGGCCCGGAACTGCCGGGCCGCGATGCCCGTGCCGCAACCGACGTCGAGTACGTCGGGCCCCGGGCTCCCCGCGACGACACGCGTCACCAGGTCACCGGGGTAGCTCGGCCGGGCCCGGTCGTAGCGTTGCGCGTCCGCGCCGAAGGACTCCGCCGTCTGTCGGGCCCGGTGCGGTGGTGTGGGTTCCGGTTGCTCCCGCGGCGATAGAGTGGGCATGCGTTCACCTTAGTGGGCAAGCGCCCACACGCAACAGAGGGCAGACGCCCACGAGTCGACGGACGCCAGGAGTGCCGGGCGTGCGGGAGGAACGGAGGATCCGCCAGTGCCGACCGGAGTGCACCTTCGCGACGCGCGCCGACAGCTGTTCGACGCCGCGGAACGCGTGCTTCTGCGGGACGGCCCGGACGGGCTGACCAGCCGGGCCGTGACCGACGAGGCGGGCTGCGCCAAAGGCGTCCTGCACCGGCACTTCGCCGACTTCGACGCCTTCCTCGCCGAGCTGGTGCTCGACCGGGCCGCGCAGCTCGAGACGCAGGCCCTGGCCTTGCGCGAAACCGTGGGCACCGGCACCGTGGCCGACAACCTCACCAACGCGCTGACCAGCCTGTTCGGGCCGGTTCCGGTGGCGATCATCCCGCTCGTCACCTTCCGGGACGAGTTGCGGGCGCGGCTGCGGCAAGCCGTGCCCGGCGGCGGCATCGCGATCCTCGCCCAGGTCGCGTCGGCGGTCTCCGCCTACCTGACCGACGAGCGCGCCAGGGGCCGGATCTCGGCCGACGCCGACATCGACTCGCTCACCCTCTCCCTGGTCGGCGGAGGGCATCTCCTGTTCGCGGACCGCGACCCCGGCCCGCCGTCCACGGCGACCGTCGGCCAGCTGGTGAACACGGTGCTCGCCGACGTCGTGCGGCGGCGGCCGCACTGACCCCGCACGTCTCTCCAGGCTTCCGGCGTGACCAGCAGGGGAGCCGCCCTTGACCAAGTTAGTGATTGAGTACTAACTTACCTTCCATGGTCAGGATGAGTGCGGCGGAGCGGCGCGAGAGCGTCATCCGCGCGGCGACGAGCGAGTTCGCCAGGGGTGGCTACCACGGCACCTCCACGGAGGACATCGCCAAGCGGGTGGGAGTCTCCCAGCCGTACCTCTTCCGCCTCTTCCCGGGCAAGAAGGCGATCTTCCTCGCGGTGGCGGAGCGCTGTCTGCGGGACACGCGGGAGGTCTTCGAGAAGGCGTCCGAGGGGCTGCACGGGGAAGAGGCCCTGCACGCCATGGCCGATGCCTACACGCGGCTGATCGCCGACCACCCCGAGAAGCTCCAAATGCAGTTGCAGGTGTACGTCACCGTCGCCGCCGCCGAGGCGGCCGGGGACCACGAGTTCGGCGAGATGGTCCGCAAGGGCTGGCTCGAGATCTGGGACACCGTGCACCTGCCGCTGGGGGCCGACATCAGCGAGACGACGACCTTCCTGGCGTACGGCATGCTGATCAACACCCTGGTCGGCATGGGATTCCCGCCGGGACACCGGGTCTACGGCGGTATCTACGAATCCGGGCAGGCCAAACCGGCCCGGGGCGACGCGTAGGGCGCGAGCACCAAGGCGCGAAGGCGTGCGGAAGCGATCGCTTCCGGTATCCGCATGGGCCTGAAAGTTAGTCATCGATTACTAACCAGTTCACGACGAGTGCACACCCTCTGGGGGAGAGATGTCACAGCACGGAGCACGTCAGAACGCACGGGGCGGGGGCGCGGCCTGGGCCCTCGTCATCACCAGCGTCGCCGGTTTCATGGCGGCCCTGGACAACCTCGTCGTCACCACCGCCCTGCCCTCCATCCGCGAGGACCTGGGCGGCGCGCTGCACGACCTGGAATGGACGGTGAGCGCCTACACGCTCACCTTCGCCGTCCTCCTGATGTTCGGCGCGGCCCTCGGCGACCGCTTCGGCCGCCGCAGGCTCTTCCTCGTCGGCCTCACCGTCTTCACCGGGGCCTCCGCCGCCGCGGCCCTGGCGCCCGGCATCGACTCGCTCATCGCCGCCCGCGCGGTGCAGGGAGTCGGCGCGGCGATCATGATGCCGCTGACGCTGACCCTGCTCACGGCCGCGGTACCCGCCGAACGCCGCGGGATGGCGTACGGCATCTGGGGTGCCGTCAACGGGCTCGCCGTGGCCTCCGGGCCGCTGGTCGGCGGCAGTCTCACCGAGCACATCTCCTGGCAGTGGATCTTCTGGCTGAACGTTCCGCTGGGCCTGGCCCTGCTGCCCCTCGCCCGCCTCCGTCTCGCCGAGTCGCACGGCACCGGCGCCCCGCTCGACATACCCGGCACCCTGCTCGCCAGCGGCGGACTCTTCGGCGTCGTCTACGGCCTGGTCCGCGGCCCCGTCGACGGCTGGGCCGGCGCCGTGGTGCTGACTTCCCTGTTCGCCGGGGCCGCGCTGCTCGCCGGCTTCGTCCTCTACAGCACCCGCGCCAAGAACCCCATGCTCCCCATGCGGCTGTTCCGCTCCCGTGCCTTCTCCGGCGTCAACGCGGCGAGCCTGCTGATGTTCCTGGGGATGTTCGGCTCGATCTTCCTGCTCAGCCAGTACATGCAGGGCGTGCTCGGCTACTCGCCCACCGAGGCGGGCCTGCGCATGCTGCCCTGGACCGGCATGCCCATGCTGGTGGCGCCGATCGCCGGCATCCTCTCCGACCGGATCGGAGGCCGCCCGGTCGTCGCGGCCGGACTCTTCCTCCAGGCGGCCGGCCTCGGCTACCTCGCCTCCGTGATCACGGCCGACGCCTCGTACGCGGTCCAGTTGCCCGGCCTGATCGTCAGCGGGATCGGTATGGCCCTCTACTTCGCGCCCGCCTCCGCGCTGGTGATGTCCAGCGTCGCCGTGAAGGAGCAGGGCGTCGCCTCCGGCGCCAACAACGCGCTGCGCGAGGTGGGCGGCGCGCTCGGCATCGCGGTCATGTCGTCGATCTTCGCGGCGCAGGGCGGCTACGCGTCCGCGCAGACCTTCGTGGACGGACTGCGGCCCGCGATCGCCGTGGGCGCCGCTGTGGTGGCCCTCGGCGGTGTCGCGGCCCTGATGATCCCGGCACGCCGCCGGACCGGCGACGGGGGCCGGCGCCCCTCGGCCGCACCGGCGACGGAGCCCGCCCCGGCACCCGGACCGAGCCTGGCCACGACCGCACCGACGACCCCGCACTGAACCGCACGACACGAACCCCAGAACACACACCGCACCCCACACAACGCACAGGACACGCGAGGAGTACGACATGCCCACCCTTCCCTGGACCGTGCCGAACCGGCCTCCCCGGGCCACCGAGGTGCACGTCTTCGCGTCCCGCTTCGAGACCAGGACCCTGTGGGGAGCGCTGAAGTTCCTGGCGCGCACGCCGGGCGTGTGGCGGCAGGTCGGGAGCGCGCCCGGAGCGTACGGCGCCTCCCTGAAGGCGGAGCCCTTCAAGCGGACCTTCTGGACGCTCTCCGCCTGGGAGTCGCCCGAGGCACTCAAGGCCTTCGCCCACTCCGGCACCCACGTGCCGGCCTCCCGCGGTCTGTCGGCGCAGATGCGGGACGCGAAGTTCGTCTCGTGGCCGGCGTCGAGCGACGAGCTCCCGGTGAGCTGGACGGAGGTGCGCAGGCGCCTGACGTGAGGCGTACCCGCGCACCCGGCGACGCCCCGGCCGACCGGTCGGGGCGTTCCCGTGTTTCCCGCTGCCCGGGGCCGTCGGTGGCGTCTCGTAGTCTTGAGCGCGTGCAGGAACTCCACGACGCCCCCCTCGCCCCGCTGACCACCTTCCGCCTGGGCGGGCCCGCGACCCGGCTGGTCACGGCCACCACCGACGAAGAGGTGATCGCCGCCGTCCGCGAGGCCGACGACACCGGGACCCCGCTGCTGCTCATCGGCGGCGGATCCAACCTGGTCATCGGCGACAAGGGCTTCGACGGCACCGCCCTGCACATCGCCACCCGCGGCCTGAGCCTCGACGGCACGACGCTGGAGCTGGCGGCCGGCGAGATCTGGAGCGACGCCGTCACCCGGACCGTCGAGGCGGGCCTGGCGGGCGTCGAGTGCCTGGCCGGCATCCCCGGCTCGGCGGGCGCGACCCCGATCCAGAACGTCGGCGCGTACGGCCAGGAGGTGTCCGCGACGATCACCGAGGTGACCGCGTACGACCGCAGGAGCCGTGCGACGGTCGCCCTCTCCAACGCCGACTGCGCCTTCTCCTACCGCCACAGCCGCTTCAAGGCCGAGCCCGAGCGGTACGTCGTCCTGCGGGTCCGCTTCGAGCTGGAGGACGCCGGCGGTCTCTCCGCGCCGCTGCGCTACGCCGAGACGGCCCGCGCCCTCGGCGTCGAGGCGGGGGACCGGGTGCCGCTGACGGCCGCCCGGGAGACGGTGCTGAAGCTGCGCGCCGGGAAGGGCATGGTGCTGGACCCCGAGGACCACGACACCTGGTCGGCGGGTTCGTTCTTCACCAACCCGATCCTCACGGACGAGCAGTTCGCCGCGTTCCGCTCGCGCGTCGCCGAACGCCTGGGTGACGCAGTGGAGCCGCCCGCCTTCCCGGCCGGGGAGGGCCGCGTCAAGACCTCCGCGGCCTGGCTGATCGACAAGGCGGGCTTCACCAAGGGGTACGGCTCCGGCCCCGCTCGCATCTCCACCAAGCACACCCTCGCCCTCACCAACCGCGGCGAGGCGACCACCGAGGACCTGCTCGCGCTGGCCCGCGAGGTCGTCACCGGAGTCCACGAGGCCTTCGGCGTCACACTGGTCAACGAACCGGTGACGGTCGGCGTCACCCTCTGACCCGACCCACCTCAACGCGCCGTAGACGCGGCTCCCACAGCCCAGCACGACTGCCCGCAGCTACGGCGAGGAAGCCGCCGACGGCGGGCCGGGGCGGGGCGGGCGTCGGCGGGCCGCAGTCGCGTACGGCGAGAAGGGGTCGTGTCGGGGGGTGTCCGCCCGCAGCGGTTGGCGCGTCAACGCCGCGAGCCCCCGTAGCCGACCGATTCCGCGCCGTTCCGAGGACGGACACCCCCCGGCGCGGCCCCGACCCACCCACAACGCACCGCGCACCGCGAACCCCCACCACCCCGCACAGGCGCCGCAGGCACCCCCCACCGAACCGGCACAGGCGCCGCAGGCACCCCCAACCCGAACCCGCACCCGCACAGGCGCCGCAGGCACCCCCCACCGGAGCCGCACAGGCGCCGCAGGCACCCCCCACCACCCCGCACAGGCGCCGCAGGCACCCCCCACCGGAGCCGCACAGGCGCCGCAGGCACCCCCCACCGAACCCGCACAGGCGCCGCAGGCACCCGCAGGCACCGCGAGCCCCCGCCACCTACCCCGCGAGCCAGTCGTCCACCCCCGCCAACAGCTTCCCCTTCACCTCCTCCGGCGCCGCCGACCCCCGCACCGACTGACGCGCCAGTTCCGCCAGTTCCGCGTCCGTGAAGCCGTGGTGCTCGCGCGCGATCTCGTACTGGGCGGCCAGCCGGGCCCCGAACAGCAGCGGATCGTCCGCGCCCAGCGCCATCGGCACCCCCGCCTCGAACAGCGTCCGCAGCGGCACGTCCTCCGGCTTCTCGTACACGCCCAGCGCGACGTTCGACGCCGGGCACACCTCGCACGTCACCTGCCGGTCCGCGAGCCGCTTCAGCAGCCGGGGGTCCTCCGCCGCCCGCACCCCGTGCCCGATCCGGTCCGCCTCCAGGTCGTCCAGGCAGTCCCGCACCGACGCGGGCCCGGTCAGCTCGCCCCCGTGCGGCGCGCTCAACAGCCCCCCGTCCCGCGCGATCGCGAACGCCCGGTCGAAGTCCCGGGCCATCCCGCGCCGTTCGTCGTTCGACAGCCCGAAGCCGACCACGCCCCGCTCCGCGTACCGCACCGCCAGCCGCGCCAGCGTCCGCGCGTCCAGCGGATGCTTCATCCGGTTCGCGGCGACCAGCACCCGCATCCCGATCCCGGTGTCCCGCACGGTCGTCTCCACCGCGTCCAGGATGATCTCCAGCGCCGGGATCAGCCCGCCCAGCCGCGGCGCGTACGACGTCGGATCGACCTGGATCTCCAGCCACCCCGACCCGTCCCGCAAGTCCTCCTCCGCGGCCTCCCGGACCAGCCGCTGGATGTCCTCGGGCTCCTGGAGGCACGACCGCGCCGCGTCGTACAGCCGCTGGAAGCGGAACCAGCCCCGCTCGTCCGTCGCCCGCAGCTTCGGCGACTCCCCGCGGCCCAGCGCCTCGGTCAGCGCCTCGGGCAGCCGGACGCCGTGCTTGTCGGCCAGTTCCAGCAGGGTGGTGGGCCGCATCGAGCCGGTGAAGTGCAGGTGGAGATGGGCCTTGGGCAGTTCAGAGACATCACGTACACGCTCCATCTGGTGATCCTGCCGTACGACACGCCCGGCCCGACAGCACTTTCCCCGTACGTGGTCTTGCTCGCACAAACAAAGCAGGGGCCGCACACCGGAACGTTCCGGTGTGCGGCCCCTGCCGAAGAACGGCTGGAGACCGGTCCTAGTCCCTGGCCTCCGCCAGCAGCTTCTGGATCCGGCTCACGCCCTCGACGAGGTCCTCGTCCCCGAGCGCGTACGACAGCCGCAGGTACCCCGGCGTGCCGAACGCCTCACCCGGCACCACGGCGACCTCGGCCTCCTCCAGGATGAGCGCGGCCAGCTCGACCGAGTCCTGCGGACGCTTGCCGCGGATCTCCTTGCCGAGCAGCGCCTTCACCGACGGGTAGGCGTAGAACGCGCCCTCGGGCTCCGGGCAGAGCACGCCGTCGATCTCGTTGAGCATCCGCACGATGGTCTGGCGGCGCCGGTCGAAGGCCTCCCGCATCTTCGCCACCGCCTCCAGGTCCCCGGAGACCGCGGCCAGTGCCGCCGCCTGGGACACGTTGGCGACGTTGGACGTGGCGTGCGACTGGAGGTTGGTCGCGGCCTTGACCACGTCCTTCGGGCCGATGACCCACCCGACCCGCCAGCCGGTCATCGCGTACGTCTTCGCCACGCCGTTGACCACGATGCACTTGTCGCGCAGCTCGGGCAGCAGCGCCGGCAGGGACACCGAGACGGCGTCGCCGTAGACGAGGTGCTCGTAGATCTCGTCGGTCAGCACCCACAGGCCGTGCTCGACGGCCCACGTGCCGATGGCCTCGGTCTCGGCCTCGCTGTACACCGCGCCCGTCGGGTTCGACGGCGACACGAAGAGGACGACCTTGGTCTTCTCGGTGCGCGCGGCCTCCAGCTGCTCCACCGTCACCCGGTAGCCGGTCGTCTCGTCGGCGACCACCTCGACCGGGACACCGCCGGCCAGCCGGATCGACTCCGGGTACGTCGTCCAGTAGGGCGCCGGGACGATGACCTCGTCGCCCGGGTCGAGGATCGCGGCGAACGCCTCGTAGATGGCCTGCTTGCCTCCGTTGGTGACGAGGATCTGCGACGGGTCGACCTCGTAGCCGGAGTCGCGCAGCGTCTTCGCGGCGATGGCGGCCTTCAGCTCGGGCAGCCCGCCGGCCGGCGTGTAGCGGTGGAACTTCGGGTTCTTGCACGCCTCGACGGCGGCCTCGACGATGTAGTCCGGCGTCGGGAAGTCGGGCTCACCCGCGCCGAAGCCGATCACGGGACGTCCGGCGGCCTTGAGGGCCTTCGCCTTGGCGTCCACGGCGAGGGTCGCGGACTCGGAGATCGCGCCGACTCGGGCGGAGACCCGGCGCTCGGTGGGAGGGGTTGCAGCGCTCATGACCCCATCGTTCCAGACCGGAAACTTCCCGGGCACAGGGGTTTCACGGACTGAACCGGACCGGTCCAGGACCTGAACGCCTGTCCGGTCCACGCCTTGAACATCAGTCCGGACATCCTTTCTGTTCGACGCCCGGGCCGTGAGCACGTACACTCTCACCTCGTTGGCCTTCAGCGGTCCGCGATCACCCGGTGCACACCAAGCATCCGGGCGGATGCGGTACGTTGGGGGACGAACAAAGGGTCGTAGCTCAATTGGTAGAGCACTGGTCTCCAAAACCAGCGGTTGGGGGTTCAAGTCCCTCCGGCCCTGCTACACACACCATCGCCAGGATGTGTGCGCATGTACGTACAGCAATGCACCGCCGTGCGGCTCCAACCGGGCGCGGCACGGCCACGACCCGGAATCAGGTGAGGACGAGTGACGGACGCCGTGGGCTCCATCGACATGCCTGATGCCCAGGACGAGGCGCCGGACTCCAAGAGGAAGTCGCGCAAGGGCGGCAAGCGCGGCAAGAAGGGCCCGCTGAAGCGGCTCGCGCTCTTCTACCGCCAGATCGTCGCGGAGCTGCGCAAGGTTGTCTGGCCGAGCCGCAACCAGCTGACGACGTACACCACCGTGGTGATCATCTTCGTGGTCATCATGATCGGCCTGGTGACTCTGATTGACTATGGCTTCTCTCACGCCGCCAAGTACGTCTTCGGCTGAGTCGAGAGCGAAGGGCGCCGAGGTACCCGGCGCCCCTTTCGCGTGTTCCACCCCTATGTATCCAGGAAGAAGCAGCCACAGTGTCTGACCCGAACGTGAACGACGCCATCGAGCCGGTCGAGTCCGTCGAGGACGAGCTCGGCACCGTCGAGGGCGCCGACAACGAGGACACCGAGGCCTCCGTCGAGGCCGAGGCTGCCGACGACACGGTCGTCGCGGAGACGGAAGAGGACGCGGCGGAGGCGGAGGCGGACGAGACCGCCGAGGCGACCGACGCGGAGACCACCGAGGCCGAAGCCGAGGAAGCCGAAGGCGAGGAGCCCGAGGCGGAGGAGCCCGACCTCGACCCGGTCGAGAAGCTCCGCCAGGAGCTGCGCGTCCTCCCCGGCGAGTGGTACGTCATCCACACCTACGCCGGTTACGAGAACCGCGTGAAGACCAACCTCGAGCAGCGCGCCGTCTCGCTCAACGTCGAGGACTACATCTTCCAGGCCGAGGTGCCGCAGGAAGAGGTCGTCCAGATCAAGAACGGCGACCGCAAGACGATCCGCCAGAACAAGCTGCCCGGTTACGTCCTGGTCCGCATGGACCTCACCAACGAGTCCTGGGGCGTCGTCCGCAACACCCCCGGCGTCACCGGCTTCGTCGGCAACGCCTACGACCCGTACCCGCTGACCCTGGACGAGATCGTCAAGATGCTCGCCCCGGAGGCCGAGGAGAAGGCCGCCCGCGAGGCCGCCGAGGCCGAGGGCAAGCCGGCTCCGCAGCGCAAGGTCGAGGTCCAGGTCCTGGACTTCGAGGTCGGCGACTCGGTCACCGTCACCGACGGCCCGTTCGCGACGCTGCAGGCCACCATCAACGAGATCAACGCCGACTCGAAGAAGGTCAAGGGCCTCGTCGAGATCTTCGGCCGCGAGACCCCGGTCGAGCTGAGCTTCGACCAGATCCAGAAGAACTGAGACCACACCTTCTGGACGTACTGCTTCCGAGCAGGTCAGGCGGGGCCTCGTGCCCTGCCTGACCTGCTCGGTTTTTGGCCGCGCATCCATACCCGTTATCGTTGTGCGGTATGCCTGTGTCCGGGTAGCTCCCGAACGCGGGCAGGACCCGAATCGAAAGGACCCGGAGAGCTATGCCTCCCAAGAAGAAGAAGGTCACGGGGCTCATCAAGCTCCAGATCCAGGCCGGTGCCGCGAACCCGGCTCCGCCGGTCGGCCCCGCGCTGGGTCAGCACGGCGTCAACATCATGGAGTTCTGCAAGGCCTACAACGCCGCGACCGAGTCGCAGCGCGGTTGGGTCATCCCGGTGGAGATCACGGTCTACGAGGACCGCTCCTTCACCTTCATCACCAAGACGCCGCCGGCCGCCAAGATGATCCTCAAGGCCGCGGGCGTGGAGAAGGGCTCCGGCGAGCCGCACAAGACCAAGGTCGCGAAGATCACGCGTGACCAGGTCCGTGAGATCGCCACCACCAAGATGCCCGACCTCAACGCCAACGACCTGGACCAGGCGGAGAAGATCATCGCCGGTACCGCCCGTTCCATGGGCGTCACGGTCGAGGGCTGAACCCCACCTTCCAGCAGCAGAAGTGGCGGGGCCTGCTCGGCCCGGACCACGACTCCTAAGAAGCCACAGGAGCAGTAGTGAGCAAGCGCAGCAAGTCTCTCCGCGCTGCGGACGCCAAGATCGACCGGGAGAAGCTGTACGCCCCGCTCGAGGCCGTCCGTCTCGCCAAGGAGACCTCCACCTCCAAGTTCGACGGCACCGTCGAGGTCGCCTTCCGTCTGGGTGTCGACCCGCGCAAGGCGGACCAGATGGTCCGTGGCACCGTGAACCTCCCGCACGGCACCGGCAAGACCGCCCGGGTCCTGGTCTTCGCGACCGGTGACCGTGCCGAGGCCGCGCGTGCCGCGGGCGCCGACATCGTCGGCGCCGACGAGCTGATCGACGAGGTGTCGAAGGGGCGTCTGGACTTCGACGCCGTCGTCGCCACCCCGGACCTCATGGGCAAGGTCGGCCGCCTCGGCCGCGTGCTCGGTCCCCGTGGTCTGATGCCGAACCCGAAGACCGGCACCGTGACCCCGGACGTGACCAAGGCCGTCACCGAGATCAAGGGCGGCAAGATCGAGTTCCGCGTCGACAAGCACTCGAACCTGCACTTCATCATCGGCAAGACGTCGTTCGACGACACCAAGCTGGTGGAGAACTACGGCGCGGCGCTGGACGAGATCCTCCGTCTGAAGCCGTCCGCCGCCAAGGGCCGCTACATCAAGAAGGCCGCCATCAGCACCACGATGGGCCCCGGCATTCCGCTGGACTCCAACCGCACCCGCAACCTCCTCGTCGAGGAGGACCCGGCCGCGGTCTGAGCGGGCGGCTCGCCCCAAGGGTTCACGGGCCCCGCACCTTTCGAGGTGCGGGGCCCGTCCCTTTTGGCCCGTCCCCTTTTCCGGCGCCCTGGGTTAGCGTGCGGGCAACGGACCGCGCACGGGGCGCAGGAGCCGTACGGGGCGCAAGGGGTGGGTGGATGACGGGCACGACGGCACGCCGTACGGTCGTCTCGATCGCGGTGTCGGCCGCGCTGGCGTGCTCCACCGCGTGCACCGGCTCCGGGGGACCCGACGACCCCGGCGGCGCGACCGGGGCCACCGGCTCGACGGCACCCTCCGCCTCCGCTCCGCCGTCCCCCCGGCCCCCGGCCCTCACGGGACCTTCGGCGGACGCCCTGCGGGCCGTCGAGCGGGCCACCGGGCGGGCGGGTTCGGCTCGGGTGGAGTCCACGACCGTGATGGGCCGCGAGCTGTCCCTGGCGGCCGCGGGCGCCCTCGGCTGGGACGACGGTCTCACCGGCACCCTGACGATCACCTACACGGGCGGCACGACCGCCGAGACCATGCGCAGCCTCGGCACCACCGCGATGGAGGCCCGGTACCTGCCCGACGCCTACTACGCCAGGATGGGCGACGAGTTCGCCGAGCGGCTCGACGGCCGGCACTGGATCAAGTACGTGTACGAGGACCTGGAGGACCTGGGCGGCGACGCGGGCGCCGGATTCGCCGACCAGATGCGCAACACCACGCCCCACCAGGCGGTGAAGCTGCTGCTGACGGCCGGGGACGTGCGCCGGGTGGGCGAGGAGACGACGCGCGGCCGGCGCACCACGCACTGGTCCGGCACGGTGGGCGGGGCCACCGAGCAGACCGTCGACATCTGGGTCGACGACCGGGATCTGCTGGTCAAGAAGGTCGAGCGGGGACGTACGAAGACCGGGGAGCTGACCCAGACCGCGTACTACAGCGACTACGGCGTCACGGTCTCCGCCGAACGCCCACCGGCCGCGGACACGGCGGACTTCAAGGAACTGCTCGCGTCCGAGGAGAACTAGGGCCGGAGGGACCGGCGGAGAAATCACGAGATCGTTCCGAACCGATTCGGCTAGGCTCGCGTCCTTGTTCCAAAGAACCGCAAAGAACTGCTGTGGAGCGGCGGTGCGTCTCCTGTGCCCCTCCATGCTCCTGTGCTCCTTGAATCCCGTGGGGGGATGACGATGAAGACTTCCGTACGTGTGCCCGTCGGCGCCGGACTGGCCGCACTGCTGCTCGCCGCCGGGGCGGTGGGCTGTTCCAAGGAGGACAAGGCCTCCGAGTCCCCGGAGATGACGCCCGCGGCCGCCGTCGCCAAGGCGGCGAAGAACACGGAGGACATCGACTCCTTCCGCTACCGCATGACCGGCAAGGTCCCCGAGGAGGGCCGGGTCAAGGCGGAGGCGCAGATGCAGATCAAGCCGAAGCTCGCGATGAGCATGAAGATGACGGCGCTCGACCAGGGCGCCGACGGCACCGCGGAGATCCGGCTCGTCGACAACGCGATGTACATCGGCGGCGGCGCCGAGGCGGCCAAGGAGATGGACGGCAAGAGCTGGATCAAGTTCGACATGTCCGCGTTGGGCGCCGACGAGGAGCTGAACCAGCTGGGCGGCGCCTCCCAGGCCGACAAGAACCCGGCGACCGAGTCCACCTTCCTCACCGGGGCCAAGGACGTCGAGAAGGTCGGCACCGAGACCGTCGACGGCGTGAAGACCACCCACTACAAGGGCACGGTCTCCCTCGCCGACCTGGAGAAGACCATCGGGGACGAGGGCGAGGCCACCCGGGAGAAGCGCCAGAAGAGCCTTGAGCAGTACGAGAAGATGGGCGTCGACAAGCTCACGATCGACATGTGGGTCGACGGCGACGACCAGGCCAAGCAGTTCCGCATGCGCGGCGACGCGGACAAGGGCCCGATGGACATGACCATCACCTTCCTCGGGTTCAACGAGCCCGTGAAGGTCACCGCCCCGCCGGCCGCGGAGACCGCCGACCTGGCCGAGATGATGAAGGACGCCCAGCAGGGCTGAGCCCCGGCGCCCGCCCCGTGGGGTCGCCGTCGGGGCGGATTTGCTTGACACTGCCCCGTTCCCGTACTCTTCCACAGAAGCCAAAGACCGCTGGTCGTTGCCGTGTGTTCGAAAGAGGACACGGTGGCCGAAGGATCCGCTGAACTGCGGACGACCCGCGCAGGTGACTGTGGATGAACTCCCGGAGTGCCCGCCCCGTGCGGATGCCGACCGGTCGAGTCACGCCCCGAGCGCCTGCGCCGGGGCGTTTCGTTTTCCCCAGTCCTCCTTCGGGTCCGCGCGGTCCGAATCACCCGGAAGGAGGCCGAGGCTCTATGGCGACGCCCGAAAAGGCTGCCGCGGTTGCCGAGCTGACGGACAAGTTCCGCAGCTCGAACGCCGCCGTGCTGACCGAGTACCGCGGTCTCACCGTGGCGCAGCTCAAGACGCTGCGCCGGTCGCTCGGTGAGAACGCCCAGTACGCCGTGGTGAAGAACACGCTGACCAAGATTGCGGCCAACGAGGCCGGGATCACGCTCGACGACCAGCTCTTCGCTGGTCCGACGGCCGTCGCCTTCGTCACCGGTGACCCGGTGGAGTCGGCGAAGGGTCTGCGCGACTTCGCCAAGGACAACCCGAATCTCGTCATCAAGGGCGGTGTCCTTGACGGCAAGGCGATGTCCGCCGACGAGATCAAGAAGCTTGCGGACCTCGAGTCCCGCGAGGTTCTGCTCTCCAAGCTGGCCGGTGCCTTCAAGGCGAAGCAGTCCCAGGCTGCCTCCGTCTTCCAGGCGCTGCCGTCGAAGCTCGTCCGCACCGTGGACGCGCTCCGTGCCAAGCAGGACGAGCAGGGCGGTGCCGAGTAACTCGGCTCGCTTTCTGATCCGGGCCGCCTGAGCGCGGCACGGGTCGCAGCGGGCCGACGTACGCCCGCCACACCCCGTACATCCGGCACCTGCCGAATTAGTGGAAGGACCGCCATCATGGCGAAGCTCAGCCAGGACGACCTGCTCGCCCAGTTCGAGGAGATGACCCTCATCGAGCTCTCCGAGTTCGTGAAGGCCTTCGAGGAGAAGTTCGACGTCACCGCCGCCGCTGCCGCGCCGGTCGTCGTCGCCGGTGGTGCCGCTGGTGGCGCCGCCGCCGAGGCCGCCGAGGAGAAGGACGAGTTCGACGTCATCCTCACCGGTGCCGGCGACAAGAAGATCCAGGTCATCAAGGTCGTGCGTGAGCTGACCTCCCTGGGTCTGAAGGAGGCCAAGGACCTCGTGGACGGCGCCCCGAAGCCCGTCCTCGAGAAGGTCGCCAAGGACGCCGCCGACAAGGCCAAGGAGTCCCTCGAGGGCGCCGGCGCCTCCGTCGAGGTCAAGTAAGACCGCACCGGCACCACGGATCCGTCAGGGTCTGTAACGCCGTAGCACCGAAGAGCGATCATCCATCCGGGTGGTCGCTCTTCGGCGTATCCGGGGTCCGGCGGCGGTCGCCTTGCACGTGTGACGGTGAAGAGTAGGGTGATCTTCGTCGTGCCGTCGCCGGGGCCCTGAGAGCCCCCTGGCGACAACCGGTTTGGGCAAGGGGGGCCTTGACGAACCGCACGCAGCGCGCAATTCTCAGGGCGTCGTCACAAGGATCCGAATCCGAGGCATGGATCGACGGCGAAGAGGGCAGTATCTGGGTGCGTTGAGGGCGAGGCCTTGCCGCACAGGTGGTGAGAACAACGAGGAGTGAACACGGTCCCCGAGAACCGCACTGGACATCAGTGTGCCAAGTGGCTACACTGACCCTTTGCGCTGCCTGTTAGCTGCCCCCTGCCCGTCACCAGGGGTCTACCCTCGCCCGAGCACTGACGACCAGAGCATGTCTGACCTGGCTCTTTAGCCACATCAGGCACCCCCTGTCTCCGTGCACGGAAGAGGGGCCGGTACGCGCGTAGTGAGTCCGAGCCCTCGGAAGGACCCCCTCTTGGCCGCCTCGCGCAATGCCTCGACCGCGAATACGAACAACGCTGCCAGCACCGCCCCGCTGCGCATCTCCTTTGCAAAGATCAAGGAGCCCCTCGAGGTTCCGAACCTTCTCGCGCTGCAAACCGAGAGCTTCGACTGGCTGCTCGGCAACGACGCGTGGAAGGCTCGCGTCGAGTCGGCTCTGGAGTCCGGTCAGGACGTCCCCACCAAGTCCGGTCTGGAGGAGATCTTCGAGGAGATCTCTCCGATCGAGGACTTCTCCGGGTCGATGTCGCTGACGTTCCGCGACCACCGTTTCGAGCCCCCGAAGAACAGCATCGACGAGTGCAAGGACCGTGACTTCACGTACGCGGCCCCGCTCTTCGTCACCGCCGAGTTCACCAACAACGAGACCGGCGAGATCAAGTCCCAGACGGTCTTCATGGGCGACTTCCCGCTCATGACGAACAAGGGCACCTTCGTCATCAACGGCACCGAGCGTGTCGTGGTGTCGCAGCTGGTCCGTTCGCCGGGTGTCTACTTCGACTCCTCCATCGACAAGACGTCCGACAAGGACATCTTCTCCGCCAAGATCATCCCGTCCCGGGGTGCCTGGCTGGAGATGGAGATCGACAAGCGCGACATGGTCGGTGTGCGCATCGACCGCAAGCGCAAGCAGTCCGTGACCGTCCTGCTCAAGGCCCTCGGTTGGACGACCGAGCAGATCCTCGAGGAGTTCGGCGAGTACGAGTCCATGCGTGCCACCCTGGAGAAGGACCACACCCAGGGTCAGGACGACGCGCTGCTCGACATCTACCGCAAGCTGCGTCCGGGCGAGCCCCCCACGCGTGAGGCCGCGCAGACGCTGCTCGAGAACCTCTACTTCAACCCGAAGCGCTACGACCTCGCCAAGGTCGGCCGCTACAAGGTGAACAAGAAGCTCGGCGCGGACGAGCCGCTGGACGCCGGCGTGCTCACCACCGACGACATCATCGCCACGATCAAGTACCTGGTGAAGCTGCACGCCGGTGAGACCGAGACGGTCGGCGAGTCGGGCCGGGAGATCGTCGTCGAGACCGACGACATCGACCACTTCGGCAACCGCCGCATCCGCAACGTCGGCGAGCTGATCCAGAACCAGGTCCGTACGGGTCTCGCCCGTATGGAGCGCGTCGTGCGCGAGCGCATGACGACCCAGGACGTCGAGGCCATCACGCCGCAGACCCTGATCAACATCCGGCCGGTCGTCGCCTCCATCAAGGAGTTCTTCGGCACCAGCCAGCTGTCCCAGTTCATGGACCAGAACAACCCGCTGTCGGGGCTGACGCACAAGCGTCGTCTGAACGCCCTCGGCCCGGGTGGTCTCTCCCGTGAGCGGGCCGGCTTCGAGGTCCGCGACGTGCACCCGTCGCACTACGGCCGCATGTGCCCGATCGAGACGCCCGAAGGCCCGAACATCGGTCTGATCGGCTCGCTCGCGTCGTACGGCCGGATCAACCCCTTCGGCTTCATCGAGACGCCGTACCGCAAGGTCGTCGAGGGCCAGGTCACCGACGACGTCGACTACCTGACCGCCGACGAGGAGGACCGCTTCGTCATCGCGCAGGCCAACGCCACGCTCAACGACGACATGCGGTTCGCCGAGGCCCGCGTCCTGGTCCGCCGTCGTGGCGGCGAGGTCGACTACGTCCCCGGTGACGACGTCGACTACATGGACGTCTCGCCGCGCCAGATGGTGTCGGTCGCGACCGCGATGATCCCGTTCCTCGAGCACGACGACGCCAACCGTGCCCTCATGGGCGCGAACATGATGCGTCAGGCCGTGCCGCTCATCAAGAGCGAGTCCCCGCTCGTCGGCACCGGCATGGAGTACCGCTCCGCCGCCGACGCCGGTGACGTGGTCAAGGCCGAGAAGCCGGGTGTGGTCCAGGAGGTCTCCGCGGACTACATCACCACGACCAACGACGACGGCACGTACATCACGTACCGCCTGGCCAAGTTCTCCCGGTCCAACCAGGGCACCTCGGTCAACCAGAAGGTCATCGTCTCCGAGGGCGACCGCGTCATCGAGGGCCAGGTCCTCGCCGACGGTCCGGCCACCGAGAACGGCGAGATGGCGCTCGGCAAGAACCTGCTGGTCGCCTTCATGCCGTGGGAGGGTCACAACTACGAGGATGCGATCATCCTGTCGCAGCGCCTCGTGCAGGACGACGTCCTCTCCTCGATCCACATCGAGGAGCACGAGGTCGACGCCCGTGACACCAAGCTCGGCCCCGAGGAGATCACCCGGGACATCCCGAACGTCTCCGAGGAGGTCCTCGCCGACCTCGACGAGCGCGGCATCATCCGCATCGGTGCCGAGGTCGTCGCCGGCGACATCCTCGTCGGCAAGGTCACGCCCAAGGGTGAGACCGAGCTGACCCCGGAGGAGCGCCTGCTCCGCGCGATCTTCGGTGAGAAGGCGCGCGAGGTGCGCGACACCTCCCTGAAGGTGCCGCACGGCGAGATCGGCAAGGTCATCGGCGTCCGCGTCTTCGACCGCGAGGAGGGCGACGAGCTTCCCCCCGGTGTGAACCAGCTGGTGCGCGTGTACGTGGCGCAGAAGCGCAAGATCACCGACGGTGACAAGCTCGCCGGCCGCCACGGCAACAAGGGCGTCATCTCCAAGATCAACCCGATCGAGGACATGCCGTTCCTGGAGGACGGCACGCCCGTCGACATCATCCTGAACCCGCTGGGTGTCCCGTCCCGAATGAACCCGGGACAGGTCCTGGAGATCCACCTCGGCTGGCTCGCCAGCCGCGGCTGGGACGTCTCCGGCCTCGCGGAGGAGTGGGCGCAGCGGCTCCAGGCCATCGGCGCCGACAAGGTCGAGCCCGGCACCAACGTCGCCACCCCGGTCTTCGACGGTGCGCGCGAGGACGAGCTGGCCGGCCTGCTCCAGCACACCATCCCGAACCGCGACGGCGAGCGCATGGTGCTCCCGACCGGCAAGGCGAGGCTGTTCGACGGCCGCTCCGGCGAGCCGTTCCCGGAGCCGATCTCGGTCGGCTACATGTACATCCTCAAGCTCCACCACCTGGTCGACGACAAGCTGCACGCCCGGTCGACCGGCCCGTACTCGATGATCACCCAGCAGCCGCTGGGTGGTAAGGCCCAGTTCGGTGGCCAGCGCTTCGGTGAGATGGAGGTGTGGGCGCTGGAGGCTTACGGCGCCGCGTACGCCCTCCAGGAGCTGCTGACCATCAAGTCCGACGACGTGACCGGCCGCGTGAAGGTCTACGAGGCCATCGTCAAGGGCGAGAACATCCCTGAGCCCGGCATCCCCGAGTCCTTCAAGGTGCTCATCAAGGAGATGCAGTCCCTGTGCCTCAACGTGGAGGTGCTGTCCTCGGACGGCATGTCCATCGAGATGCGTGACACCGACGAGGACGTCTTCCGCGCTGCGGAGGAGCTCGGCATCGACCTGTCCCGGCGCGAGCCGAGCAGCGTCGAAGAGGTCTGACGGGAGTCAGGCGGGGCCTGTCACCCACAGGCCCCGCCGATCCCGCGACCCCCGTTTCAGACCACAGACTTACAACCCTGAGAGGGATTGACGCATAGTGCTCGACGTCAACTTCTTCGACGAGCTCCGGATCGGTCTGGCCACCGCTGACGACATCCGTCAGTGGAGCCACGGCGAGGTCAAGAAGCCCGAGACCATCAACTACCGCACCCTCAAGCCCGAGAAGGACGGACTCTTCTGCGAGAAGATCTTCGGTCCGACCCGGGACTGGGAGTGCTACTGCGGCAAGTACAAGCGCGTCCGCTTCAAGGGCATCATCTGTGAGCGCTGCGGCGTCGAGGTCACTCGCGCCAAGGTGCGCCGTGAGCGGATGGGCCACATCGAGCTGGCCGCTCCCGTCACCCACATCTGGTACTTCAAGGGCGTCCCGTCGCGCCTGGGCTACCTGCTGGACCTGGCGCCGAAGGACCTCGAGAAGGTCATCTACTTCGCCGCGTACATGATCACGTTCGTGGACGAGGAGCGCCGTACGCGCGACCTGCCGTCGCTGGAGGCCCACGTCTCCGTCGAGCGCCAGCAGATCGAGCAGCGCCGCGACTCCGACCTCGAAGCCCGCGCCAAGAAGCTCGAGACCGACCTGGCCGAGCTGGAGGCCGAGGGCGCCAAGGCCGACGTGCGCCGCAAGGTGCGCGAGGGCGCCGAGCGTGAGATGAAGCAGCTGCGCGACCGTGCGCAGCGCGAGATCGACCGCCTCGACGAGGTGTGGAACCGGTTCAAGAACCTCAAGGTCCAGGACCTGGAGGGCGACGAGCTGCTCTACCGCGAGCTGCGCGACCGCTTCGGCACCTACTTCGACGGCTCGATGGGCGCCGCCGCGCTGCAGAAGCGCCTGGAGTCCTTCGACCTCGACGAGGAGGCCGAGCGCCTCCGCGAGATCATCCGCACCGGCAAGGGCCAGAAGAAGACCCGTGCGCTCAAGCGCCTCAAGGTCGTCTCCGCGTTCCTGCAGACCAGCAACAGCCCCAAGGGCATGGTGCTGGACTGCGTGCCGGTCATCCCGCCGGACCTGCGTCCGATGGTGCAGCTGGACGGTGGCCGCTTCGCGACCTCCGACCTGAACGACCTGTACCGCCGTGTCATCAACCGCAACAACCGCCTGAAGCGGCTTCTCGACCTCGGCGCGCCCGAGATCATCGTGAACAACGAGAAGCGCATGCTCCAGGAGGCCGTCGACGCGCTCTTCGACAACGGCCGTCGTGGTCGCCCGGTGACGGGCCCCGGCAACCGTCCGCTGAAGTCGCTGTCCGACATGCTCAAGGGCAAGCAGGGCCGCTTCCGTCAGAACCTGCTCGGCAAGCGAGTCGACTACTCGGCGCGTTCCGTCATCGTCGTCGGCCCGCAGCTGAAGCTGCACCAGTGCGGTCTGCCCAAGGCCATGGCGCTGGAGCTCTTCAAGCCGTTCGTGATGAAGCGCCTGGTCGACCTGAACCACGCGCAGAACATCAAGAGCGCCAAGCGCATGGTCGAGCGCGGCCGCACCGTGGTGTACGACGTCCTCGAAGAGGTCATCGCCGAGCACCCGGTGCTGCTGAACCGTGCGCCCACCCTGCACCGCCTCGGCATCCAGGCCTTCGAGCCGCAGCTGGTCGAGGGCAAGGCCATCCAGATCCACCCGCTCGTCTGCACCGCGTTCAACGCGGACTTCGACGGTGACCAGATGGCCGTGCACCTGCCGCTGTCCGCGGAGGCGCAGGCCGAGGCCCGCATCCTGATGCTGTCCTCGAACAACATCCTCAAGCCGGCCGACGGCCGTCCGGTGACGATGCCGACCCAGGACATGGTCCTCGGTCTGTTCTTCCTCACCACCGACGGCGAGGGCCGCGACCTCAAGGGCGAGGGCCGTGCCTTCGGTTCCGCCGCCGAGGCGATCATGGCGTTCGACGCGGGCGACCTGTCGCTCCAGTCGAAGGTCGACATCCGCTTCCCGGTGGGCACCATCCCGCCCCGCGGCTGGGAGCCCCCGGCCCGCGAGGAGGGTGAGCCGGAGTGGCAGCAGGGTGACACCTTCACCCTGAAGACCACGCTGGGCCGCGCGCTCTTCAACGAGCTGCTGCCCGAGGACTACCCGTTCGTCGACTACGAGGTCGGCAAGAAGCAGCTCTCCGAGATCGTCAACGACCTCGCCGAGCGCTACCCGAAGGTCATCGTGGCGGCGACGCTCGACAACCTGAAGGCGGCCGGCTTCTTCTGGGCGACCCGTTCCGGCGTCACCGTGGCCATCTCCGACGTCGTCGTTCCCGAGGCGAAGAAGGAGATCGTCAAGGGCTACGAGGCGCAGGACGAGAAGGTCCAGAAGCAGTACGAGCGCGGTCTGATCACCAAGGACGAGCGCACGCAGGAACTCATCGCGATCTGGACCAAGGCGACCAACGAGGTCGCCGAGGCGATGAACGACAACTTCCCGAAGACCAACCCGATCTTCATGATGGTGAACTCGGGCGCACGAGGCAACATGATGCAGATGCGTCAGATCGCCGGTATGCGTGGTCTGGTGTCGAACGCGAAGAACGAGACGATCCCGCGTCCGATCAAGGCGTCGTTCCGTGAGGGCCTGTCCGTGCTGGAGTACTTCATCTCCACGCACGGTGCCCGTAAGGGTCTGGCGGACACCGCTCTGCGTACCGCCGACTCGGGTTACCTCACGCGTCGTCTGGTCGACGTCTCCCAGGACGTCATCATCCGCGAGGAGGACTGCGGCACCGAGCGCGGCCTCAAGCTGCCGATCGCCGTGCGCGACGCGGACGGCACGCTGCGCAAGGCGGACGACGTCGAGACCAGCGTCTACGCCCGCATGCTCGCCGAGGACGTCGTCATCGACGGCAAGGTCATCGCGCCGGCCAACGTCGACCTCGGTGACGTCCTGATCGACGCCCTGGTCGCCCACGGCGTCGAGGAGGTCAAGACCCGCTCGATCCTGACCTGCGAGTCCCAGGTCGGCACCTGCGCCATGTGCTACGGCCGCTCGCTGGCCACCGGCAAGCTGGTCGACATCGGTGAGGCGGTCGGCATCATCGCCGCCCAGTCCATCGGTGAGCCCGGCACCCAGCTGACGATGCGTACCTTCCACACCGGTGGTGTGGCCGGTGACGACATCACGCAGGGTCTGCCGCGTGTCGTCGAGCTCTTCGAGGCCCGTACCCCGAAGGGTGTCGCCCCGATCTCCGAGGCCTCCGGCCGCGTCCGGATCGAGGAGACCGAGAAGACCAAGAAGATCGTCGTCACCCCCGACGACGGCAGCGACGAGACGGCGTTCCCGATCTCGAAGCGTGCCCGTCTGCTGGTGGGCGAGGGCGACCACGTCGAGGTGGGCCAGAAGCTCACCGTGGGTGCCACCAACCCGCACGACGTGCTGCGCATCCTGGGTCAGCGTGCCGTCCAGGTCCACCTGGTCGGCGAGGTCCAGAAGGTCTACAACTCGCAGGGCGTGTCGATCCACGACAAGCACATCGAGATCATCATCCGGCAGATGCTGCGCCGTGTGACGATCATCGAGTCCGGCGACGCCGAGCTGCTGCCCGGCGAGCTGGTCGAGCGCACGAAGTTCGAGACCGAGAACCGTCGTGTGGTCCAGGAGGGCGGTCACCCGGCCTCCGGTCGTCCGCAGCTGATGGGTATCACCAAGGCCTCGCTGGCGACGGAATCCTGGCTGTCGGCCGCCTCCTTCCAGGAGACGACCCGAGTCCTGACGGACGCGGCGATCAACGCCAAGTCCGACAGCCTCATCGGCCTCAAGGAGAACGTCATCATCGGTAAGCTCATCCCGGCCGGTACGGGCCTGTCCCGCTACCGCAACATCCGGGTGGAGCCGACCGAGGAGGCCAAGGCCGCGATGTACTCGGCCGTCGGCTACGACGACATCGACTACTCGCCGTTCGGCACGGGCTCCGGCCAGGCCGTTCCGCTGGAGGACTACGACTACGGTCCGTACAACCAGTAAGCGGGTAGCTTGATACGAACGGAGGGCGGTCACCCCGAGCGGGGTGGCCGCCCTCCGGCGTGCTCGGACCGCGGGGCAGAAGCCCCTGCGGAAGGCGAAGCGGCTGGAGTCCGCGGGCACCCGCGTCGAGGGCGAATGCATCAGCCACTACTGGCCGAGCGGCGGCTACGTGGGCGCGGTCTGCGCGGTCTGCACGTACCACCGCGCGATGTGGGCGGCGGCGGTGACGGGGCTGCTCTTCACGTTGTGACGGCGCCGCCGCACCGCGCGGTGGCTACGGCACGCCCAGTTCGAAGATGACGTAGTGGGCGTACCAGCCGGAGGCGATCGAGGCCGTGGTGAAGAAGACCACCAGGCTCGGCGGCTTCAGGCGGCTCAGGGCCGCGGCCGGGGCGAGGAGCAGGGGGAAGGCGGGGAGCAGGTAGCGCATCGTGTTGCCGAACATCTGCTGGGTGCCCAGGACCGTGACGATCGTCGCCAGGGTGTACGCGACCAGGACCAGCGGGGGCTTCCTGCGCAGCATCAGCGCGACGAGGAAGGGCAGCGCCAGGACCAGCTGGAGGGAGAGCAGGTCCGGGGTGGAGAAGGCGAAGGGGTAGGCGCCGCGGCCCACCGCGAGGTTGCGCAGCACGTCCCAGGTGTAGGCGCCGTAGTCGAAGAAGTGCGCCCAGCCCTCGCGCTGGAGGGTGAAGTAGGCGGTGGCCTCGCCGGTGCTGTAACCGACCCAGGCGATGTAGGAGAGCAGGCCGAGCGGCGCGACGAGCATGGCGTACACCGGGCCGCGTACGCCGTGCTCGCGCCGGGACGCGGGACGGGCCAGCGTCACCAGCGCGGCGAGCCCCACGGCGCCTATGAGGACGGCGGAGGTGGGCCGGTTCAGGCCCGCGGTGAAGGCCAGCAGGCCGGCCGCCACCCAGCGGCCCTTCATGACGGCGTAGCAGGTCCAGGCGGCGAGGGCGACGAACAGGGACTCGGAGTACACCGCCCACTCGACGCCCGCGCCGGGTGCCACCGCCCACAGCCCGGCCGCGATCGTGCCCGCCCGGGCTCCCGCGAGCAGCGAGATCACGGCGTAGATCCCGGCCGCGGCGACAAACGAGGTGAGGACGGAGACCAGGATCCCGGAGCCGTACAGGCCGAGGCCGGTGGTCTCCGAGACCATGCGGATGAGGGCCGGGTAGAGGGGGAAGAACGCGACCGAGTTCTGCTGGACGGTGAACAGGCCGTCGCCGCCGAGCCGCACCAGGGAAGGGCTGTACCCGTGCTCGGCGACCTGGAGGTACCACCAGCCGTCCCAGGTGCCCAGCACGTCCCACCAGTGGGCGCCGCCGCCGAAGCGCGGGTTCTTCCCCCGGAAGTCCCCGGCGTACGTCAGGAGGGAGGCGAAGACCCCGAGGCCGACGAGTTTGGTGACGCCGTACAGCACCAGGGGGGCGAGGTAGGGCCGCGCGCCGGCCGGGAGGGCGGGGAGCCGGCTCCGCCAGGTGCGTGCCCCGGCCTCGCCGGGCGGCCGTCCGCCGCTGCCGGCCGGCCCGTCGGTCACCGTGTCATCGGCAGCCGTGTCCATGGCTGTCATCCCCCTCGGGCCACCCTCAACCGTCAATTGCTGCCATAAGATCGCACAAGAGTCGCACATCTGTACTCAAGGTCATGCGGAGGGAGGCGCGGTGCCCGAGGGACGGGACGCGGAGCGGCACGAACCGGTCGTGCTGTCGGTCGTCATTCCGATGTTCAACGAGGAGGACGTCCTGCCCGCGCTGGTCACCAGGTTGCGTCCGGTCCTGACGGAGCTGGGCGTCCCCCACGAGGTCGTCGCCGTCGACGACGGCAGCGGCGACCGCACGGCGGAGCTGCTCGACGCCTTCCGGCTGGGCTGGCCGGAGCTGCGCGTGGTCGCCCTGCGGCGCAACTCCGGCCACCAGGCGGCGCTCACGGCCGGGCTCGACCGGGCCCGCGGCGCGTACGTGGTCAGCCTGGACGCCGACCTCCAGGACCCGCCGGAGAAGATCCCCGACATGCTCGCGCTGGCCCGCGCGGAGGGCCTCGACATCGTCTACGGCGTGCGCGCCGACCGCAGCAGCGACTCCGGGTTCAAGCGGTGGACGGCGGGCGTCTACTACCGGCTCATGCGGCGCCTGGCCGGACCCTCGGTCCCCGCCCAGGCGGGGGACTTCCGGCTGTTGAGCCGGGCCGCCGTGGAGGCGCTCAAGGCGCTGCCGGACCAGCAGCGGGTGTACCGCCTGCTGGTGCCCTGGCTGGGCTTCCCGAGCGGGCAGGTGACGTACGAGCGCGCGCCGCGTACGGCGGGCCGCACGAAGTACCCGCTGGGCCGGATGATCCGGCTGGCGGTCGACAGCGTCACCGGCTTCTCCGCGGCCCCGCTGCGCATCGCCACCTGGCTGGGCGGCGGGGCCTTCGTGGTCTGCCTGGGGCTGCTGGTCTACACGCTGACCGCGTTCGCCCTGGGCCGCACGGTGCCCGGCTGGACCTCGCTCTTCACCGGCATCGTGTTCATCGGCGCCGTGCAGCTGGTCTGCGTGGGCCTGCTCGGCGAGTACGTCGGGCGCATATACACGGCCGTGCAGAACCGGCCGACGTACTTCGTCCGCCACGACACGGCTGCCGGCGCCGGCGCTGGCGAGGGCGAGGACGCCGGCGAGGACGAGGACGCGCCGAGCGTCCCGATGCCGCGGGCCTGAGGCGGGCGCCTGTCGATCAGGGCAAAGTGGGGTGAACCGGGCGTGGAGGCCGGTGTCGCCCATTTGTTTTGACCGCAGCGAATGCGCTAGGTACGCTCAGACCTTGTGCCTGGGGTGTGCCCTGGCCCTCGTGCGTGTCTACAGCCGCACCGGGGCCGTGTGTGGCCACCGCAATTCGCGTCTCCTTCCGCCTCGCGGCGGGAGTTCGCGGCTTCGACACACCCGACCGCGTGGGTCGGTGACGTTCCAGGTTAGCTTCACCATTCGGCACACAGAAACCGGAGAAGTAGTGCCTACGATCCAGCAGCTGGTCCGCAAGGGCCGGCAGGACAAGGTCGAGAAGAACAAGACGCCCGCACTCGAGGGTTCCCCTCAGCGTCGTGGCGTCTGCACGCGTGTGTTCACGACCACCCCGAAGAAGCCGAACTCGGCCCTGCGTAAGGTCGCGCGTGTGCGTCTGACCAGTGGGATCGAGGTCACCGCTTACATTCCGGGTGAGGGGCACAACCTGCAGGAGCACTCGATCGTGCTCGTGCGCGGCGGCCGTGTGAAGGACCTGCCGGGTGTTCGCTACAAGATCATCCGCGGCTCCCTCGACACCCAGGGTGTCAAGAACCGCAAGCAGGCCCGCAGCCGCTACGGCGCCAAGAAGGAGAAGTAAGAATGCCTCGTAAGGGCCCCGCCCCGAAGCGCCCGGTCATCATCGACCCGGTCTACGGTTCTCCTCTGGTGACCTCCCTGATCAACAAGGTGCTGCTGAACGGCAAGCGCTCCACCGCCGAGCGCATCGTCTACGGCGCCATGGAGGGCCTGCGCGAGAAGACCGGCAACGACCCGGTCATCACGCTCAAGCGCGCTCTCGAGAACATCAAGCCGACCCTCGAGGTCAAGTCCCGCCGTGTCGGTGGTGCGACGTACCAGGTGCCGATCGAGGTCAAGCCCGGTCGCGCCAACACCCTCGCGCTGCGCTGGCTGGTCGGTTACTCCCGCGCCCGCCGCGAGAAGACCATGACCGAGCGTCTGCTCAATGAGCTCCTCGACGCCTCCAACGGCCTGGGTGCCGCTGTGAAGAAGCGCGAGGACACGCACAAGATGGCCGAGTCCAACAAGGCCTTCGCGCACTACCGCTGGTAGTCGCTACCCACATCGAGACCGAGAGAAGACTGAAGCCTTATGGCTACCACTTCACTTGACCTGGCCAAGGTCCGCAACATCGGGATCATGGCCCACATCGACGCGGGCAAGACGACCACCACCGAGCGGATCCTGTTCTACACGGGCGTGTCGTACAAGATCGGTGAGGTCCACGACGGCGCCGCCACGATGGACTGGATGGAGCAGGAGCAGGAGCGTGGCATCACGATCACGTCTGCTGCGACCACCTGTCACTGGCCGCTCGAGGACAACGACTACACGATCAACATCATCGACACCCCCGGGCACGTCGACTTCACCGTTGAGGTGGAGCGCTCCCTGCGTGTGCTCGACGGTGCCGTGACCGTGTTCGACGGTGTCGCCGGTGTCGAGCCGCAGTCCGAGACGGTGTGGCGTCAGGCCGACCGTTACGGCGTGCCGCGTATCTGCTTCGTCAACAAGCTGGACCGTACCGGCGCCGAGTTCCACCGCTGCGTGGAGATGATCTCGGACCGCCTGGGCGCCCAGCCGCTGGTCATGCAGCTCCCGATCGGTGCCGAGGCCGACTTCAAGGGCGTCGTGGACCTGGTCCGCATGAAGGCGCTCGTGTGGTCCGCCGAGGCCGCCAAGGGCGAGATGTACGACACCGTCGACATCCCGGCCACGCACACCGAGGCCGCCGAGGAGTGGCGCGGCAAGCTGGTCGAGGCCGTCGCGGAGAACGACGAAGAGGTCATGGAGCTGTTCCTGGAGGGCCAGGAGCCCACCGAGGAGCAGCTGTACGCCGCGATCCGTCGCATCACCATCGCCTCCGGCAAGTCCAGCGACACCACGGTCACCCCGGTGTTCTGCGGCACCGCGTTCAAGAACAAGGGCGTCCAGCCCCTGCTCGACGCGGTCGTGCGCTACCTGCCGACCCCCCTCGACGTCGAGGCCATCGAGGGCCACGACGTCAAGGACCCCGAGGTCGTCGTCAAGCGCAAGCCGTCGGAGGACGAGCCGCTCGCCGCGCTCGCCTTCAAGATCATGAGCGACCCGCACCTCGGCAAGCTCACCTTCGTCCGGGTGTACTCCGGCCGCCTGGAGTCCGGCACCGCGGTGCTGAACTCGGTCAAGGGCCGCAAGGAGCGCATCGGCAAGATCTACCGCATGCACGCCAACAAGCGTGAGGAGATCGAGTCGGTGGGCGCCGGTGACATCGTCGCCGTCATGGGCCTCAAGCAGACCACCACCGGTGAGACGCTGTCCGACGACAAGAACCCGGTCATCCTGGAGTCCATGGACTTCCCGGCGCCGGTCATCCAGGTCGCCATCGAGCCCAAGTCGAAGGGCGACCAGGAGAAGCTCGGCGTCGCGATCCAGCGCCTGGCCGAGGAGGACCCGTCCTTCCAGGTCCACACCAACGAGGAGACCGGCCAGACCATCATCGGTGGTATGGGCGAGCTGCACCTCGAGGTGCTGGTCGACCGCATGCGCCGCGAGTTCAAGGTCGAGGCCAACGTCGGCAAGCCGCAGGTCGCCTACCGTGAGACGATCCGCAAGGCCGTCGAGCGCGTGGACTACACCCACAAGAAGCAGACCGGTGGTACCGGTCAGTTCGCCAAGGTGCAGATCGCGATCGAGCCGATCGAGGGCGGCGACGCCTCGTACGAGTTCGTGAACAAGGTGACCGGTGGCCGCATCCCGAAGGAGTACATCCCTTCGGTGGACGCCGGTGCGCAGGAGGCCATGCAGTTCGGCATCCTGGCCGGCTACGAGATGACGGGCGTCCGCGTCACGCTCATCGACGGTGGCTACCACGAGGTCGACTCCTCCGAGCTCGCCTTCAAGATCGCCGGTTCGCAGGCATTCAAGGAGGCCGCGCGCAAGGCTTCGCCCGTGCTCCTGGAGCCGATGATGGCCGTCGAGGTCACCACGCCCGAGGACTACATGGGCGACGTCATCGGCGACATCAACTCCCGCCGTGGCCAGATCCAGGCCATGGAGGAGCGGATGGGTGCCCGCGTCGTGAAGGGCCTCGTGCCGCTGTCGGAGATGTTCGGCTACGTCGGAGACCTCCGCAGCAAGACGTCGGGTCGCGCAAGCTACTCGATGCAGTTCGACTCCTACGCCGAGGTTCCCCGGAACGTCGCCGAGGAGATCATCGCGAAGGCCAAGGGCGAGTAACGGGCTACTCCGTTTAACGGACCCCGTTCTCACGCTTTAGGCTTGACCCCGGAGCCTGCAAGGGGCATTCCGCCGTGAACCCGACGGAATGCCCCCGGCACCCGGGCTTTCCAGCAAAGATCACCTGGCGCCGATGAGTAAGGCGTACAGAACCACTCCACAGGAGGACCCCAGTGGCGAAGGCGAAGTTCGAGCGGACTAAGCCGCACGTCAACATCGGCACCATCGGTCACATCGACCACGGTAAGACGACCCTCACGGCCGCCATTACCAAGGTGCTGCACGACGCGTACCCGGACCTGAACGAGGCCTCGGCCTTCGACCAGATCGACAAGGCTCCCGAGGAGCGCCAGCGCGGTATCACCATCTCGATCGCGCACGTCGAGTACCAGACGGAGACCCGTCACTACGCCCACGTCGACTGCCCCGGTCACGCGGACTACATCAAGAACATGATCACGGGTGCCGCGCAGATGGACGGCGCGATCCTCGTGGTCGCCGCCACCGACGGCCCGATGCCGCAGACCAAGGAGCACGTGCTCCTGGCCCGCCAGGTCGGCGTTCCGTACATCGTCGTCGCGCTGAACAAGGCCGACATGGTGGACGACGAGGAGATCCTGGAGCTCGTCGAGCTCGAGGTGCGTGAGCTCCTCTCCGAGTACGAGTTCCCGGGCGACGAGCTGCCGGTCGTCAAGGTCTCCGCTCTGAAGGCCCTCGAGGGCGACAAGGAGTGGGGCAACTCGGTCCTCGAGCTCATGAAGGCCGTGGACGAGGCCATCCCGGAGCCCGAGCGCGACGTCGACAAGCCGTTCCTGATGCCGATCGAGGACGTCTTCACCATCACCGGTCGCGGTACGGTCGTCACCGGCCGCATCGAGCGTGGTGTCCTCAAGGTCAACGAGACCGTCGACATCATCGGCATCAAGCAGGAGAAGACCACCACCACGGTCACCGGCATCGAGATGTTCCGGAAGCTCCTCGACGAGGGCCAGGCCGGTGAGAACGTCGGTCTGCTGCTTCGCGGCATCAAGCGCGAGGACGTCGAGCGCGGCCAGGTCATCATCAAGCCGGGCTCGGTCACCCCGCACACCGAGTTCGAGGCCCAGGCCTACATCCTGTCGAAGGACGAGGGTGGCCGTCACACCCCCTTCTTCAACAACTACCGTCCGCAGTTCTACTTCCGTACGACGGACGTGACCGGCGTCGTGACCCTCCCCGAGGGCACCGAGATGGTCATGCCGGGTGACAACACCGAGATGAAGGTGGAGCTCATCCAGCCCGTCGCCATGGAAGAGGGCCTGAAGTTCGCCATCCGCGAGGGTGGCCGGACCGTGGGCGCCGGCCAGGTCACCAAGATCAACAAGTAAGCTCCGCTTGCTTGTCGGTCGACCAGACCTGACATGGGCTGATGCCTGAAAGGGCCCGTACGACTTCGGTCGTACGGGCCCTTTCGCATGGCCGGGGCCGGAGCGCGTCAACTGCCGTCGGCGGGGTGGTGAGAATCCTGAGACGTTGGAGACCGGTTCACGCGGGCCATCGCGGTGGCGTCGCTTGCCGCGGCGTTCGTGGGTGGCAAGGGCGGATGCGGTGGAGGGCGGCGGGGACGACCGAGGCGGTGGTCGCGAGTGCCGTGCAGGCGGCTGCGGTGGTGCCGATGGCGGCCCACGGCAGTACCGGTGCGGCGGGTACCGAGAGCAGGCTCAGCGCGGCCCACATGCCGGCCAGGTTGAGCCCGGCGACCGTCAGGCCCAGCAGGGTGCCGACCGCGGCGACCGTGAGGGACTCGGCGGCGAGCAGGCGGAGGACCTGGCCGCCGGTGGCTCCGGCGAGGCGCAGTGCCGTGAGGTCGCGGACCCGGTCGGAGGCGGCCATCAGCATCGTGTTGACCACGGAGATCCCGGTGTAGAGCAGGGCGATGCCGAGGACCAGCAGGAGGCCGAGCCGGGTCGTGCCGTTGGTCCGCGGGTGGGTGGCCGCGATCCACTCGTCCCTGGTCGACACCTGTCCGCCGGCCGGTCCCACCGTTTGCCGCAGCCGGTCCGCCACCGCGTCGGCGTCGGCGCCGTCCGCGAGGGCGACGTCCACCCGGTCGACCGGGGCGCGGGGGGCGTTGGCGGGGGTGACGTAGACCCCGTTGCCGCCGGTGCCGGTGTGCATGACCGCGGCGATGCGCAGCGTCCGCTCCGTGCCGTCCCCGAGCCACACCCGCACGTCGCGGCCGACCGTGTGCTCCGCCCACTCCTCGTTCACGATGATCGAGCGGTCGTCCAGGTCGGTCGCCCTCCCGGCCGCGAGCGGCAGCCGCGTGGTCGCGGTGAGCGCCTGTGGGCCGGCGACGGCACGGGCGTCGGAGCCGACGAGTGCCACGTCGTCCTCCAGGACGTACACCGCGCTCGACGCGGACGGTGAGACGAGGGTCCCGGGGATCGCGCGCAGCCGTTCCAGGGTCCCGGCGTCGAAGCCCTGGCCGCCCTCGCCCGGCGCGGTGATCACGAAGGCGGCCAGGGTCCGCTCACGCGCCTCGGCGGCCTTCGCCCCGTTCAGCGTCGCGGTGGCGCCGAGCAGCGAGCCCGCGAGCGCGACGGTGACCAGGACGGGGGCGGCGACGGCCGCGGTACGGCGGACCCCGGCGGCCGCGTTCTCCCGCACCAGCATGCCCGTGGCGCCCGGCAACCGCGCCGGGAGCCAGGCGAGCACCCGGGTCAGCGGGCGCACCGCGACCGGCGTGAGCAGGGCCACCGCCGTGATCAGCAGCATGGGGCGGCTCACGTACGTCTTGCGGTGCAGCAGGTCGCCGGGGTCGCCGGCGAGGGAGGCGCCCAGCGTCACCAGCGCGGTCAGCAGCAGCGCCGTGCCGAGCAGCCACCGCCCCCGGGTCATCGGTCCGGCGTCGACGAAGGCTTCGCGCAGTGCCTCCACGGGGCCGGTCCGTCCCGCTCGCCACGAGGCCGCGGCCGCACCGCACAGGGCGACGACGAGCCCCGTCCAGAAGGCCGCGTGGTACGGCCAGGTGTGGTCGCCGATGGCGAACCAGGCCGGTGCGAGGCCGCCGTCGACCACGCGTGCCGCCAGGTGCGGGGCGCCGTACCCGCCGAGCACGCAGCCGGCCGCGGACGCGAGGACGCCGACGGCGAGGGCCTCGGCCAGCACCGTCCGGCGCAGCTGCCCCGGCGTCGCCCCGGCCGTGCGCAGCAGCCCGAACTCTCGGCGCCGCTGGGCCACCGCGAAGGCGAAGGTGGACGCCACGACGAAGACCGACACGAAGGCGGCGACGCCGCCGGCCGTGCCGAACAGGGCGTTCAGGGCGGTCAGCGCCTCGTCGTCCCGGTCGGGGTCGGCGTCCGCGTACCGCCGCTCGTCCCCGGTGAGCACCCGGACGCCCGCGCTGCCGGGCACCGAGTCCCGTACGGCGTCCCGCACCGCCTCCCGTACGGCGGCCGCCCCCGCGTCGACCGCCGACTGTACGCTGACCGGCGCGAGTGCGGCCGCCCGCGCGTCGGTGAAGAAGACGGCGTCCTCGAACCCCAGGCCGGACACGGTCCCCACCACCCGCAGCGTGCCCCGGTCCGTACGCACCCGCTCGCCCGGGGCGGCCCAGCCGCCGGTGACGACGACCTCGCCGGCGGCGCGGGGCGCGCGGCCCGCGCCGATCCGGTACGGGGCGAACGCGGCGGTGGACCAGGGGTGGCCCACCAGCTCACCGGGGCCGCTCCCGCCCCGGACGCGTACCGGGAAGGACCGGTCCTCGACGACCCTGCCGAGCCGCTCCAGCCGGGCCACGACCGCGGCGGGCACGGCACGCGGCCGGGCCAGTTCCTCCGTACGCTCCCCGGCGGGCGTCGGCACCCGCAGGGTGTCCTGCCCCCGCACCACCACCGGCGCGGCGGCGAACCGCTCCGGCGCACGGTCGGGCGCGTCCAGCGAGGCGGCCAGCGCGAGCCCCGTGACGGTCAGTAGCGCCACCCCCAGCGCCAACGCCACGAAGCTCCCGACGAAAGCGGCCCAGCGGGCGCGCATGCCAGACAGGGTGACGGTCAGCACGGGGCGGCCTCCGGCCGGGACGGGTGGGTGGTGGTGCCGGTGGGCGGTGCGGCCGGTTGGCCGGCCGGGGGCGGTGCGGGGTTCGCCGCGACGGGTGGTGGGGTGGCCGGTGCCGGTGCCGGTGCGACGGCGGCGCGGGCGGCTTGCCGGGGGCGTAGGGCACGCGGGGTGGTGGTCAGCACCTGGTGGCCTTTGGCCGGGTGGTGAGGGCGGCGTGTGGTGCGGTCCTTCGGCTGCTGGGGGGTGGGGCCGGTCGGGGTCGGTGGTGGGGTGTCGGGTGCGGCGGTGGCGCGGGCGGCCTGCCGGGGGTGTATGGCACGCGGGGTGGCGGTCAGCAGCCGGTGGCCTCCGGCCGGGGCGGTGAGGGCGGCGCCCGGTGCGGTCCTTCGGCTGCCGGGGGCGGGGCGGTGGGGGCGTGTGACGGGCGGGGCGGGGGTTCGTCGTGGACGCGGCCGTCGACGAGGAACAGCACGCGGTCGGCGCGGGCGGCTGCCACCGGGTCGTGGGTGACCATGACGATCGTCTGGCCGTCCGTGTCGACCATGCCGCGCAGCAGGGTCAGCACGTCCTGGCCGGTGCGCGAGTCCAGCGCCCCCGTCGGCTCGTCGGCGAACAGCACCTCCGGGCGGGTGATCAACGCCCGGGCCAGGGCGACGCGTTGCTGCTGACCGCCGGACAGCTCGGCCGGCCGGTGCCGGGCGCGGTCGGCGAGACCGACCCGGCGCAGCACCTCGCGCACCCGCCCGCGGGGAGGGCGGCGACCGGACAGCCGCAGGGGGAGTGCCACGTTCTGCTCGGCGGTCAGGGACGGCAGCAGGTTGAACGCCTGGAAGACGAAACCGACGCGCTCACGCCGCAGCAGGGTCAGCCGCCGCTCGCTCAGCCCGGTCAGCTCGGTGCCCCCGAGGACGACCGACCCCGACGTGGGCCGGTCCAGGCCGGCCGCGCACTGCAGGAGGGTCGACTTGCCCGAGCCGGAGGGGCCCATCACCGCGGTGAACGTGCCCCGGGAGAAGACGGCGGAGACGGCGTCGAGGGCCGTCACCGCGCTGTCGCCCGACCCGTACCTGCGGCTGACGGAGCGCAGCCGTACCGCGTCGTCGTTCATCGTGTCCCCCTCGTTCGGGGCCGGACCTCGGTGCCCGGCTCGCTGACGGGGTCCACGAAACCGCCCGCGGTCACCCCGGCGCAGTGCGGCAGGGGCGAGAGCCGGGGTAGGGCAGGCCATACCCGCGAGGCGCCCACTGGACCGATGGCCCCGCCCCACGCGCGGGTCCTACGGTGATCCGCATGCACCCCCGAAACGTGTGGCAGGCCCTGTCCGCCCGCGGCTACCTGCGCTCGGCCTGGCCCTGGCGCGCGGTCGCTTACCTGGTGACCGGGGCGGTGGCCGGTGCCCTGGTCCTGGTGGGGACGGTGGCCGCCCTCACCCTCGCGGGCGCACTCGCCGTCGTCCTGGTGGGCCTGCCGCTGCTGGTGCTCACCGCCCTGGTCGGCATCCCCGTGGCCCGCATGGAACGGCACCGGCTGCGCCTGGTCGACCGCGCCGCCGTGCCCGCCCGGCCGGTACGGCAGCCGCCCGCCACCGGCCCCTGGCCCTGGCTGCTCACCCGGCTGCGCGAGCGGGCGACCTGGCGGGAGCTGGGCCACGCGCTGCTGTTCGCCCTGCTGCTGTGGCCGCTGGACGCCCTGGTCGTCGCCCTCGCCCTGGCGGCGCCCCTCCATCTCGCCGCCACCCCCCTGCTGATGGCCACGGCCGGCGGGGGCGAGGAGGCGAAGATCCTCAAGCAGTGGACGGTCACCACCTGGCCGGCCGCGTCCGGCGTCGCGCTGCTCGGGCTGCTGCTCCTCGCCCTCGGCGGCTACGCGCTGGGCCTTGCCGCGGGCGCGCGCGGCGAGCTGGCCCGCGTGCTCGTGCGCGCCCCGCGCGAGGGCGACCCGGAGGCCAGGGTCGTCGAACTCACCCGCTCCCGCGTGCGGTTGGTGGACGCCTTCGAGGCCGAGCGGCGCCGGATCGAACGCGACCTGCACGACGGCGCCCAACAGCGCCTCGTCGCCCTCACGATGGCCCTCGGCCTGGCCCGCCTGGACGCCCCGCCCGGCCCGCTGGCCGACCAGCTCGCCAAGGCGCACGGCGAGGCGGGCAAGGCCCTGGAGGAACTGCGGGAACTCATCCACGGCATCCACCCCAAGGTGCTCGCCGACTACGGCCTGCCCGCGGCCGTCGCCGACGCCGCCGACCGCTCCGCCGTCCCCGTCGACGTCGCCCTGGAACTGCCCGGACGGCTGCCCCAGGCGGTCGAGGCCGCCGCCTACTTCGTGGTCTGCGAGGCCCTCGCCAACATCGGCAGGCACAGCGGCGCCGCCCGCGCGGAGGTGACCGGCGGCCACCGCGACGGACGGCTCGTGCTGCGCGTCCGCGACGACGGCCGGGGCGGGGCCGACGCCGCGGCGGGCAGCGGGCTGACCGGGCTCGCCGACCGGGTGTCGGTCCTCGATGGCAGACTCTCCCTGTCCAGCCCGCCGGGCGGGCCGACCCTGCTGAGCGTGGAGATTCCTTGCGATCCGTACGGCCCCTGCGATCCCTGCGCGTAGTACTGGCCGAGGACAGCGTGCTGCTGCGGGACGGCCTGACCGGCCTGCTGGCCCGCTTCGGTCACGAGGTCGTGGCGGCCGTCGGCGACGCGGAGGCCCTCGTCGCGGCCGTGACGGAGCACGCCCCGGACATCGTCGTCACCGACGTGCGCATGCCGCCCGGCTTCCAGGACGAGGGCCTGCACGCGGCCGTGCGCCTGCGCGAGGAGCGGCCCGCCCTGCCCGTCCTCGTCCTCAGCCAGTACGTGCAACGGGCCTACGCGGCCGAGTTGCTGGATTCCGGCGACGGCACCGGCGTCGGCTACCTGCTCAAGGACCGCGTCGGCCAGGTCGAGGAGTTCGTCGACGCGCTGGCCGAGGTCGCGGCCGGCGGCACGGTCGTCGACCCGGAGGTGGTACGCCAGTTGCTGCGCCGCCGCCGGGACCCGCTGGAGCGGCTGAGCCCGCGCGAGCGCGAGGTGCTCGCCCTGATCGCGGAGGGCCGGTCCAACGCGGCCATCGCCCGCGAACTCGTCGTCTCCGAGGCGGCCGTGGGCAAGCACATCGGCAGCATCCTCACCAAGCTCGACCTGCCCCCGGCGACCGAGACCCACCGCAGGGTACTGGCGGTGCTGACGTATCTGCGGGCCTGACGCGGATCGCCGGTCGGTCCGGCCACAGGCGTACGGAATCAATCACGAGTCCCGCACGGAACGGCACGTGCCCCGCACGCGACGGCAGAATGGATCACCGCGAGCGCTCGCCCGCACCGAGTCAGAAAGTGAGCCCGTGAGTTCCGTCCCGCCCCCCGACCGCTCCGACGACGAACCGGCCCCCGCGATCTCCGACGAGGAGTTGGCGACGTTCCTGCGGGAGGCGGCCGAGGGCGAGGGCGTCCCGGCGCCCAAGGAGCCGTCGGCGCGGGCGCGGATGGTGGCGGCCCGGCTGCGGGACCAGGCGGAGCCGACGCCCTGGCGTGCCCCGCAGCACAGCCCGAGGGGCACCGGCCGCACCCGTCGGCGCGGGTGGGGCGCGGGCGCCGTCGTCCTGGTGCTGGCGGCGCTCGCGCTGGTCGCCGTACGGCCCTCCCTGGTCCTGGACCGGCTGCCCGGCGGGGACGACGCCTCCGCGCGGCCGGCCTCCGCGGCCGAGACGGCGCGGCCGACCGGCGCTCCCGGGGAAGCGGCCGGGTCGGCCACGCGCGAGCACCCCTTCCGCGGCTCGCCCGCCGAGCGGTGGGCCGAGGGCGCCGACGCCATCGAGCCGCCGCGGGCGAAGGCGCTGTCCGGCCTGGGCGAGGACGACGTGGCGTTCGCGCTGCGCCGTACCAAGGAACTCCTGGTCGCCGCCAACCTCGACCCCGCCGTACTGCGCGGGGAACGGCCGGACGAGGCGCTGGCCGTCCTGGACCCCAAGCAGCCCGAGCTGCTCCCGAAGCTGCGCCGCTCACTGAGCGACCCGGACGAGGACCACGACCCGCTCCGCCTCTTCACCCGCTTCGACCCGACCGAGACCCGCCTGGCCGGTGACGTGGTCAAGGTCCGTGGCCGCATGACCGTGGCCGCCGGTGAACCGGGCGTGGTGAAGGTCGACGCGGACTACACCTTCGTCTACCCGCTGGTGCGGACCGGCGAGAACGACGGACCGGTCGCCCGCACCGTCATCCGCCGCGTGCTCACCCTGACCCTGAACGACCCGGCGAAGTGGAACGTGACCGAGGGCAGGCTCCTGGTGGAGAAGTACTTCTCCGAGTACGGCAACACCGACTGCGACGTCCACGACGGCTTCCTGCACCCCGGCTTCCCCGACGACGACGGTCCCGGCGGCGCGCGGCCCACCGGCCCCCCGACCGACCCCTACGACCGCAGCCGCCCCCTCACCGGCTCCGGATCGGAGGGCTGCGGCCAGGTCACCCGCACCTGACACGGACGTGACCGGGCCCGGGCGCTCTCCCTCACGCACGCCCGGACCCGTCCCCCGTTGTCCCCTGTGGGGGTCAGTGGGGCGTCACACCCGCTGCCAGAGCGCGGGAACGTTCGGCGGCTCCCAGCCCGCGTAGGCCTGGTGGCCCTGCAGGCAGCGGTAGGTCGCGCCGCCGTACGTCACCGTGTCGCCCGGCTGGTAGACGGTGCCGGCCGCCCAGGTGCCGCCGGGCTCGCCGGGCTCCTCGCCGCCGTCGCCGCCGCCGGTGGTCTTGAGCGTGAGCCCGTAGTTCTGGAGCAGCGCGTTGATCGGCTGGAAGAAGGTCTCGCCGCCGGAGCGGCAGTCGCCCGAACCGCCCGAGGTGACGCCCTGCGCCTGGCTGCCGGAGATGTAGGAGCCGCCCGAGTCACCGGGCTCCGCGCAGACGGTGGTCTTGGTGACCGGGGAGATGGTGCCTTCCTGGTAGGTGACGCTGGTGTTCAGCTGCGTGATGGTGCCGCAGTGCCAGCCGGTCGTCGAGCCGGAGCGGCACACGGAGGCGCCGACCGTCGCCGCCGTGGAACCGGTGACCTGGACGTTCTGCCCACCGGCGCCCAGGACGTACGGGGTCGCCGTCCAGCTGGAGTTGGTGGCCACCCACGCCATGTCGCGCCCCGGGAAGACCGAGCCCTGAAAGGTGCCCTGGGCCACCCGGTTGGCGCCCGTGGTGCCGGCGCCGGCCCGGCCGCAGTGGCCGGCGGTGGCGAAGCCCTGCTGGGTGCCCTTGGTGACGGGGAAGCCGATCGAGCAGCGGCTGCTGTTGTCGATGTAGTACGCCTCGCCGCCGCGCAGGTCGTAGAAGGTGCGGGGCCGCTCGGTGCGGGACTCGACGCGGGCGAGGGAACGGTCCACACCGGCCGCCGCCAGCAGCGAACGCGCCGCGGCCGGACGTATCGCCTCGACGACGACGCTGTTGTCGCGCGTGTCCACGTACCAGACGGGCGCGTCGGCGGTGTTCAGGCCGGCCGCCGCCTTGTCCAGGCGGGCCTTGGCCGCGTCCAGGTCGGCGAGCGAGTGGCGTACGACCTCGGCCTCGGCGCCGCGCGCCTCGATCGCGGCGACGTCGCCCGCGTCGGTCGTCGCCACGGTCAGGGTGCCGGACTCGGCACCGCGCACCCAGGCGCCCGCGAAGTCGCCGCCGAGCGCGGCCCGCAGCCGGCCCGCCGTGGCCCCGGCCTCGGCCTCGTTGACGAGGCGGCGCTCCGCCTGCTGACGGTCGAGGCCGAGGTCCCGCTGCATGGCCTTGAGGAGAGCGGGGGGCGCGGCGTCGGTGCGCAGGGTCTCGGCCGCGGTGGGGGCGGAGTCGGCGGGTGCCGTCCCGGCGCTCGCGGAGCCGCTGAGCCCGGCCACGAGCAGGGCCGCGGTCGCGGCGACGGCGGCACCCACGGCTCTGTGGTGTCGGTGTCGGTGTCGGTGGGACATGGGGGATCTCCTCGGTCTCGGTGGGGAGGTGCCGAAACCGTAGGGAGGGACGACCGGCCGGCATAAGAGGTCAGCCGTCCCTCTCCCCGGCGTTATGGAAGGCCGCGAGGGCGGTCGGGGGGGAGCGGGGGAGAAGGCGTCAGGGAACCCGGTGGGCCGACATCCACTCCGTGTAGCTGTCGCTGTTCGCCGCCACGCCGGCGTGCGCCATGCGGGCCTGCGCGAGCACGGCGGCGGCGGTGTCCTGCCGCTGCGTCGCCGCGTGCCAGCCGAGCAGGTGCCGCCAGGTCAGCGGGGTGTCGGCCAGCGGCCGGGTCACGATCTGGGGCGTGGTCGGGAAGGTCGCCCGGCACAGCCCGACCGCCCGCCCCACCTGCACCAGGTGCACGAGGGACGCGGTGTCCGTCTCGTACATGCGGCGCGGGGTGAAGCCCGCGCGGGCGCACGAGGCGGTGAAGCAGTCGCCGAAGCAGCCGTCGCCGGGAACGCAGGCCCACTCCTCGTCGGCCAGCTCGGTCAGGCCCACCTCCGCGCGGTGGGCGAGCGGGTGGCCGTCGGTCATCATGACGAACACCGGGTCGACGGCGACCTCCCGCCACACCAGCCCCTCGCCCGCGGGCGGCGGCGCGGTGCCGCAGGTCCCGGCGAGCGCGAAGTCCAACCGGCCCTCGGAGAGCTGTCCGGCCAGCTCCCGCTCGGACCAGGAGGTGCAGGTCGTCATCCGGGCGTCGGGCGCCACACCGGCCAGCCGGTCGAGGAGGGCGCCCAGCAAGGGCCCGTGGGTGCCGCCGATCCGCAGCCGCTCGGCCGTGCGCGGTGCGCGGGCGAACCGGGCCGCCTCCTGCTGCAGCTCGGTCACCGCGGGCAGCACGATCCGGCTCCGTTCCAGCACCAGTTCGCCCAGCGCGGTGGCCCGCACCCCGTGCCGCCCGCGTACGAACAGTGCGCCGCCCAGGGCCCGTTCGATCCGCTTGAGCTGTGCGCTCAGCGCGGGCTGCGCGAGACCGAGAGCCGTCGCCGCCCTGGTGAGGCTGCCGGCGTCGGCGATGGCCCGGACCGTCTTGAGATGCCGCAACTCCAGCTCCATGAGGGGAGCTTGCGACGCGGGGAGGACGGGGGCAAGAGGTTGGTACGGACCTGTGGAGGAAACTTCAAGCACTCGCGTCGCCGTTCGCGGCGAGCAGCTCCCGCGTCCGGCGCAGCAGCGCTTCCCGCACGGAGTCCGGCGCCAGCACGCGCAACGGCGTGGCGAGGCTGAACAGATACCGGGCCAGCCCCTCCGCGCTCGACCCGCCGATCTCGACGACCGTGGCGTCCGGCCCGTCGGCCCGGTGCAGCCCGACCGTGGCGGGAACGGACCGCAGCGCCTGCTCCATGGGCACCGGCAGGCGGACGGTGGCCAGCAGCGCGTACGGCCCGGTCGCGCTCGCGCGTGACACGAGGAGCGCCGGATCGGGCGGCGGGTCGGTGAACTCGACGGCCCGCCCCGTCGGTTGCAGCCGCTCGACCCGGTCCGCCCGGAAGGTCCGCCACTCGCCCCGCTCGACGTCGAGCGCCACGAAGTACCAGCGCCGCCCGGTGTGCACGAGCCGGTACGGGTCGACATCCCGCACACTGCTCCGCCCTCCCCAGTCCCGGTACGCCATCCGGGCCCGCTCGCCCCGCCGGCACGCGGCCGCCAGCTCCAGCAGCATCCCCGCCGCGACCTGCGGCTCTCCGGCCCTCGGCGTCTGCACGAACGCGGCGTCCATGTCCCCGAGCCGGTCGCCCAGCCGCTTGGGCAGCACCTGCCGCAGCTTCAGCAGCGCCGACAGCGCCGCCTGGTCCCCGCCGAGCGCCCCGCTCAGCGCGGCCTCCCGCAGCCCGACGGCCACGGCGAGGGCTTCCTCGTCGTCCAGGATCAACGGCGGCGTACGCGTCCCCGGCCGCAGCCGGTACCCGCCCCAGGGCCCCGGGTCGGAGTCGACGGTGTACCCCAGCTCTCGCAGCCGCGCCACGTCCCGCCGCACCGTCCGCTCCGTGACCTCCATCCGCTCGGCCAGCTCACCGCAGGTCCAGGCGGGACGGACGGCGAGCAGGGAGACCAGCCGCAGCAGCCGGGCGGAAGTACTGAGCACGGTTTGGAAGTCTGCCACGGTCGACCGACATGACCAGGACCGAACCTGTCCTGGTCACGTCCTACGGTCTCTCCCATGACGACAACGCAGCACACCTCGGCACCGGCCTTCCGCTACTCGGCCGTCACCTTCGACTGCTCCGACCCCGCCGCACTGGCCCGCTTCTGGGGCGAGGCCCTCGACCTCCCCGTGGCCTTCAACACGGACGACTTCTACCTCCTCGGCGGCAAGGACGGCGCGCCCGGCCTCGGCTTCTGCCGCCTCCCCGACTACCGCCCGCCGACCTGGCCGGGCACCGACCAGGAGAAGCAGGCCCACATCGACGTCGGCGTCGACGACCTGGACGCGGGGGAGGCCCGCCTGCTCGCCCTGGGCGCGACCAAGCCGGAGTTCCAGCCGTCGCCGGACCGCTGGCGCGTGCTGCTGGACCCGGCGGGTCATCCGTTCTGTGTTTCCACGGTGGCCTGAGGGCGGGGTTTCCACTCCTCCGCCGCTCTGACCAGTTCGTCGGCCTTGGCGAAAGCCTCGTCCGATGTCCTCCCGGAAATGCACTGGCCAGGTCAGTCGCCCGGGACGGCAGGGGCGTGAGAATGCAGGCACGGCGCTGAGGGTCCTGTTCACGGTTGGGACGAGCGGGCTGACGGGGTGGGCCGCCTGGGCTCTCGGCAGTCGCGGCAGTGGGTCTCGGAGTCCGGGGCCCGGAAGCCGCGGTCGCAGCCCTCGCAGTTCTGGAGTGGCTGGCGCGGCGGCGGCACGGCGGCCGACGGCGTACGGAACGGGGGCGGCGGTGGCAGTCGGTCGGTGAGGCGGTGGGCCAGCAGGGCGGCGGGGCGGCGCAGGGGCTCGTCCGGGAGGCCGGCGGTCAGGGCGTGCCGTACGGCGCCGGGACCGACGTCCCGCTCCAGCCAGGCTGCGACCCCTGGGACCAGGTGGGCCGTCTCCGTCGCGGAGAGCAGCAGACGGGCGTCGTGTCGCCGCAGGTCGGCCAGGAGGTCGAGGGCCGTCTGGAGGAGGGCCGGGGCCTTGCTGCCGGGCTGCGGTACGGCGGGGAGCGCCTTGGGTCCCGTACGGCGGGGCGACGGAGGCGTGCGCTTCGCGGGCGGGCAGCCCGTGTCGGCTGCTTCGCGCCGGTGACGCGGCTGGTTGCAGGAGACGGTGCGGGTGACGATCCGGCCGGTCTCGGTGCGGTGGCGCTCGCGGCGCAGGTAGCCGTGGGCCTCCAGCTCGCGCAGGGCGGCGGCGATACGGGTCGGCCCCTCCGGGAAGCGGGCAGCGAGCGACTTGATGTCGGCGCCCGCGCCGGTGGGCAGCGACTGGAGGTCGCAGCTGAGGCCGATCGCCAGGAGCGACAGCTCCTTGTGCTGGACCAGGTGGTTGCCGATCACCACGAAGCGGGTGGTGTGGCGGGTGTTGTCGTGGACGATGCCGCCAGCGTGACGACGCGTACGGGTCGGATCGGCGGCGGGGGCTGACTGGGCGCGCGGGGGCGCGCTAGGGTTTTGGGTATCCATCGGGAAGTTCCTAGGGTTTGCTTCCTTGGTGGTTAGGCCCTCGCTCCGGGATGCCAGTCCCAGCGGGGGCCGAAGTCTTTTTCGGTTGTTTCGGATGTTCTTGCTTGCGCTGAGAGTAGGGGAGTTGGGGGACCGGAAATCCAACTCAGCCGGTGATGTTCACCCGCCCGAGTGATGACGCGCCTCGGGCGGGAGGGGTGGGGCTTGGTGGGGGTCATTTCCCCCGGTTTTTTCTTTTGGTAGGGCACCGGCGGCGCCGGAACCTCAGAACGTGGGTTCCGGCGGCGTACAGCGCAGTTCGGCCCAGACCGTCTTGCGCGGAAAGCGGCCCTCCGTCACCCCCCAGCGGCTCGCCAGCGCCTCCACCAATAGCAGGCCACGGCCGGATTCGGCCTCGGGGGAGGGCGGCTGGGGGTGGGGAAGCTCCTGGCCTCTGGTGTCGGTCACCTCGATGCGGAGGGTGTCGCCGACGACGTAGAGCGTGAGCCGGAAATCGCGGCCCGGGACGCGTCCGTGGGCGCTCGCATTGTTGGCCAGCTCGGCGACGAGGAGCCGTGCAGGATCCAGGGGCAGCCCCCAGGAGCGGAGCTGCTCGGTCGCGAGCAGGCGGGCGAGGCGGGCACCGCGTGGCGTGGGAGACAGCTGCACGCTGAAGTTGCGGACGGACGCCGGGAGTTCGGCGGATTTCTGATTCACGTCACTCAGCGTGGCGGCGTGTGCGTACCGTGAAAAGTGACTCAGCGGGTACGTGCCGTGACTGTCCGGTGGTTGTCCATCGCTGTCGGGGCTGTCGGCACACGCCGTACGGGTAGGGCGCTGGGGGCAACACGGCGAGTACGACGAAGGGGTGCGGGATGACGGTGGAGACGGACGAGTCGGGGTGGGAAGTCGACCCGGACGACGAGTGGGGCGTCGCGGTCATCACCACGGTGGGACGGCAGTTGAGGCTTCGTCGCGAGGCCGCGGGGATGCGCGCCGGCGAGTTCGGAGTGGCGGTCGGGTACGGGGAGGACCTCGTCTACAAGGTCGAGGGCGGCAGGCGGATCCCCCGGCAGGAGTACCTGGACAGGGCCGACGAGGTGTTGGGGGCCGGTGGGCTCATCTCGGCCGCCTGGGAGGACGTGAAGAAGGTCCGGTACCCGAAGAAGGTGCGGGAGCTGGGGAAGTTGGAGGGCAACGCGGTCGAGATCGGTATCTACGAGTGCAACAGCGTCCATGGGCTGTTGCAGACACCGGAGCATGCCCGCGCGCTCATGGAAGCGGCCCAGCCGTCGTACTCCGCAGACGACGTACAGCGCATGGTGGCTGCCCGTATGGCTCGGCAGTCGGTCTTCGAACGCGATCCGGCGCCGTCGATCCACTTCGTCCTGGAAGAGGCACCGTTGCGACGGCCGGTTGGCGGCACAATGGTGAGGCAGCAGCAGCTCGAACGCCTGTTGGAGGTGGGATCGTTGAACCACGTCTCGCTTCAGGTGATGCCGACGAACACGGAAGCCCACCCGGGTGTGGACGGCAAGATCGAGCTGCTGAAGTTCCCGGATGGCACGGCAGTGGGACGTAGCGATGGTGCGTTCAACGGTCGGCCGACTGCTGAGCCCAGGGAGCTGCGCATCCTTGAGCTGCGGTATGGCACCATCCGGGCGCAGGCTCTCCCACCGAGAGAGTCACGTGCCTTCATCGAAAAACTGCTGGGAGAAACATGATCCGCGAGACCGAACTGGTCTGGTTCAAGAGCAGCTACAGCAGCGGTACGGACGGCAACTCCTGCGTCGAGCTGGCCGTCACCCCCGGCACCGTCCACGTCCGTGACTCCAAGACCACCGACACCGACGGCCCCCGCCTCGCCCTCACCCCTGCCGCCTGGGCGAGCTTCCTGCCGTACGCGTCGCAGCGCTGACCTCCTGCGTTCCGACGACCGCCAGCAACTCCAGCAGCCCCGCGCTGTCGGTCCCGACGGCCGGGGTGAACCACAGGAGCCGCTGGCGGCCGTCCTCGCTGAAGAGGTTGAGGCAGTTGACCTCGATCAGGCCGATCACCGGGTGGACCAGCCGTTTCCGGTCGTCGCGCCGGAAGGCCACCTCGTGGTCGGCCCACAGGGAGGCGAACTCGGGGGAGACGCCGAGCAGCGTGCGGATCATCGAGCCGACCTCCGCGTCCTTCGCGTCCCGCCGGGCGGCGGCGGCCCGTAGATCGGCGACGAAGGCGCGGGACTGGCTCTCGTGGTCGGCCTCGGGATACAGCAGCCGGGCCTCCGGCTCGGTGAACCACCGGTGCACGAAGCTGGCACGGGGCCCCCGGTAACCGGACTGGTCCCCGAGCAGCGCCACCGCCAGCGGATTCTGTACGAGGGTGACGTGCAGGTCGGTGATCACCTGCGCCGGGGTCGAGGCCATCCGCTCCAGCAGGTCCAGCATGCCGGGGTGCACGTGCGAGGCGGGCCCGCCCTGCACGGGCACCGGCCGGTCGGCGAGCCGGTACAGGTAGTCCCGCTCGTCGGCGGACAGCCGCAGCGCACGCGCCAGCGCGGCGATCATCTGCTCGGACGGCTGGGACCCGGCGCCGCGCTCCAGCTCGTTGTAGTAGTCCACGGACGCCCCGGCGAGCTGGGCCACCTCCTCGCGGCGCAGCCCCGGCACCCGGCGGCGCGGCCCGGCCGGGAGTCCGACGTCGGCGGGACGGATGCGCTCCCGCCGCGACCGCAGGAACGCTCCCAGCTCGGCGTACTTCACAGCGCTCATGCGGTCCATTCTGCGCGGGGCCGGGCCGGTGACCCAGGGGATGGCATCCCCTGGCTGCGCCGCCCGGCCGGGCGCATCGTGGACGCATGACCACGAACACGAACCAGAACACAGTGACGGACGCCCGCGTGGCGATCGTCACCGGCGGATCGCGCGGCATCGGCCGTGCGGTCGCGCAGAAGCTCGCCGAGGACGGCCTGGCCGTCGTCGTGAACTACGCCCACGGCGCCGAGGCCGCCGACGAGGCGGTGGCCGCGATCACCGGGGCCGGCGGACGCGCCGTCGCCGTACAGGCCGACGTGGCGGAGGAGAAGGAGGTCGGCGCGCTGTTCGACCGGGCGGTGGAGGAGTTCGGCGGCGTCGACGTGGTCGTGAACGCGGCCGGGCGGATGACGCTGTCGCCGATCGCCGACCTGGACCTGGCCGCGCTCGACGCCATGCACCGCACCAACATCCGCGGCACCTTCGTCGTCGCCCAGCAGGCGGCGCGGCGGCTGCGTGCCGGTGGCGCCTTCATCGGGTTCTCGACGTCCGTCGTCGGGACGCAGTTCCCCACGTACGGCGGCTACGCGGCGAGCAAGGGCGCCGTGGAGGCGATGACGATGATCCTGGCGCGCGAGCTGCGCGGGCGGGACATCACCGTGAACACGGTCGCCCCCGGCCCGACGGCCACCGACCTCTTCCTCGACGGCAAGACGCCCGAGCAGATCGACCGGCTCGCGAAGACCCCGCCCCTGGAGCGGCTGGGCACCCCGGAGGACATCGCCGCCGTGGTCGCCTTCCTCGGCAGCCCCGCCGGGCACTGGGTGAACGGCCAGATCCTGCGCGCCAACGGAGGGATGATCTGACATGCCTTTCGCCCACTTCAAGGTCCCCGCGGGCACTCTCTCGGCGGAGGACAAGAAGAAGATCGTCGAACGCACCACCGACCTCTACGCGGAGATCTACGGAGAGCGCGCCCGCCCGACTACGGTCGTCCTCGTCGACGAGGTCCCGGACGGCGGCTGGGGCGTCGCGGGCAACGTCCTGACCGCCGAGATGCTCAACGGCGACACGTAGCCGTCGTAACCCGTGGCCCGTAGCCCGTGGCCCGTAGCCGCCGACGGGCCGGGAGGCCTTCGTCTCATCCAGTGATCGGGTGCTGGCCACGAGGTTTACATGCGCGTAACACTTAAGTGTCCCGCGCGCGGCAACGGCGCCGAGCGCCTCCCACCGGTCGCTGCACGCGACCGGTGCCCGCCGTGCCAGAAAGGGCCCCTGTGACGACGCGAAGCGAGACGCAGACCACTCTCGACCACCTCCTCACGGAGATCGAGCACCGCAATCCGGCCCAGCCGGAGTTCCACCAGGCCGCGCACGAGGTCCTGGAAACGCTCGCCCCGGTCGTCGCGGCCCGCCCCGAGTACGCCGAGCCGGGCCTCATCGAGCGGCTGGTCGAGCCGGAGCGCCAGGTGATCTTCCGGGTGCCGTGGCAGGACGACCAGGGCCGCGTCCGAGTCAACCGGGGCTTCCGCGTCGAGTTCAACAGCGCGCTGGGCCCGTACAAGGGCGGCCTGCGCTTCCACCCGTCGGTGAACCTGGGCGTCATCAAGTTCCTGGGCTTCGAGCAGATCTTCAAGAACGCGCTGACCGGCCTCGGCATCGGCGGCGGCAAGGGCGGCAGCGACTTCGACCCGCACGGGCGCAGCGACGCCGAGGTCATGCGGTTCTGCCAGTCCTTCATGACGGAGCTGTACCGGCACATCGGCGAGCACACCGACGTCCCGGCCGGGGACATCGGCGTCGGCGGCCGGGAGATCGGCTACCTCTTCGGCCAGTACCGCCGGATCACCAACCGCTGGGAGTCCGGCGTCCTCACCGGCAAGGGCCAGGGCTGGGGCGGCTCGCTGATCCGCCCGGAGGCGACGGGCTACGGCAACGTCCTCTTCGCGGCGGCGATGCTGCGCGAGCGCGGCGAGGACCTGGAGGGCCAGACCGCGATCGTCTCGGGCTCCGGCAACGTGGCGATCTACACCATCGAGAAGCTGACCGCCCTCGGCGCCAACGCCATCACCTGCTCGGACTCCTCCGGCTACGTCGTCGACGAGAAGGGCATCGACCTCGACCTGCTCAAGCAGATCAAGGAGGTCGAGCGGGGCCGCGTCGACGCGTACGCGGAGCGCCGGGGCGCCTCGGCCCGCTTCGTCCCCGGCGGCCGCGTCTGGGAGGTCCCGGCGGACCTCGCCCTCCCGTCGGCCACGCAGAACGAACTGGACGAGAACGACGCCGCGGCCCTGATCCGCAACGGCGTCAAGGCGGTCTCCGAGGGCGCGAACATGCCGACGACCCCGGAGGCCGTCCACCTGCTCCAGCAGGCCGGCGTCGCCTTCGGCCCCGGCAAGGCGGCCAACGCGGGCGGTGTCGCGGTCAGCGCCCTGGAGATGGCGCAGAACCACGCCCGTACCTCGTGGACGGCGGCGCGCGTCGAGGAGGAGCTGGCGGACATCATGACCAGCATCCACACCACCTGCCACGAGACCGCCGAGCGCTACGACGCCCCCGGCGACTACGTCACCGGCGCGAACATCGCCGGCTTCGAGCGGGTGGCCGACGCGATGCTGGCGCAGGGCGTCATCTGACGGAACCCGCCCGCCGAATAATTCCTGCGAAATGGGCGCCCGTAAATCTGTATCCGCGGGGAGAGGGTTTGACGGAACGCGCCGCCAGTTTCCTTGCAGCGCCGAACTCGGGGAAATTGATCGGCGCGTATCGGGCGCTTCGACGTGCTACTGTCGTTATCAGTTGCAGTTGTGGTTCCCGAATTTTTGACACCGGTCTTTTTCCGGTCGGGGTGATCAACGCGGCGACACGGCGTCCGTACAGTGCGGGCGCCGGTGCACTGCCCCGAAGGAGAAATGACATGGCTACTGGCACCGTGAAGTGGTTCAACGCGGAAAAGGGTTTCGGCTTCATCGAGCAGGACGGTGGCGGCGCTGACGTGTTCGCCCACTACTCGAACATCGCCGCCCAGGGCTTCCGCGAGCTGCTCGAAGGCCAGAAGGTGAACTTCGACATCGCGCAGGGCCAGAAGGGCCCGACGGCCGAGAACATCGTCCTCGCCTGACGCACTTGCAGCTGGGGCCCGCATCCTTCGGGGTGCGGGCCCCAGCTGCATCCCTGAAATCTCTGGAATCCGTGAATTCCCGTGAAATTCCGGGAATTCACGTACGCGGATTCCCGTGCCTGGAACCGTCCTGACCGGAAAGCCGGCCATCTCTGCCCATCTCTGCAGGAGGCACTTCTTGACGCTGCTCCAGACGCACCCCCGCTCGACGAGTACCACTCCCGCGCACAGGACGGTCGCCGACGCCGTGGACGCGGCCGGACCGCAGGTCTGGGGCGACATGACCGTAGAGGTGGCGCTGTCCGTCATGGCCGCCGCCCGCACGGGTCACCTGGTCGTCTGTGACGAGGACGGCCAGTACACCGCCCTGGTCACCCGTGCCCGGCTGACCGCCGTACGGAACGGCTCCGCGTACACGGACCGGGTCCGCCTGCGCGACATCGCCGCCGACGGTGCCGGCCCCTTCGCCTCGCCCCTCAGTGGTCGGAGTAGCTGAAGTCACCCACCGTCCAGGCGGTGACGTCCTCGATCGCCACGCGGTACATCCCGCCCGTCTCCGGGATCCCCATCGTGCCCTGGAGGATCCGGGCGACATGGAAGTGCAGGTGCGTGGGCGCCCCCTCCCGCTCGGCCGGGGCATCGAATACGGCGGAGAAGTCGCTGAGGTCCGCGGAGTCGGTCAGCACTTCCGACACCCGCTTCCTCCACACGGACTCGGGGGCCAGGCGACCGGTGATGACAGCACCGTGGGTGACCACGGTCAAGGACATCCGACTGCTCTGCGCGGACTCCACACGGGCAGCGATGTCAATGATCAGCTCGTCAGGCTTCGACATGGGAACGGATTTTATCCGCAGGCCCGCCCGGGCGGACCGGTCGGTGCCACTACCGGCCGGAACGGGCACTCCCGGTCTTGTCCCCGGCCGCCCCGGCGCCACCGCGTCGCAGCTCCTCGTTGATGCGCTGAGCCTCTTCGAGCTGGTCTTCCAGGATGATGATGCGGCAGGCCGCCTCGATGGACGTTCCCTGGTCGACCATCTCGCGGGCGCGCGCGGCGATGCGCAGCTGGTAGCGGGAGTAGCGACGGTGACCACCCTCTGAGCGCAGGGGGGTGATCAGCCGGGCTTCGCCGAGGGCCCGCAGGAAGGCGGGCGTCGTGCCCAGCATCTCTGCCGCCCGCCCCATGGTGTACGCGGGGTAGTCGTCGTCGTCGATTCGGTGGAGCGGTGTGTCTGCGGTCATCTGCACCTCTGTAGGCGGAATGCGTCGAGGGGCCTTGGTGCCGTACGGCACCAAGGCCCCGAGGGATTTGTAACACCATCTGCCGGCCTACTGCACTGCCGGCCTTCTGTTGAGGGATCGCGGATGCGTGACCGTGGGACCACCTTCCGTTCCGGGGCCTGCGGTACCCGGTGAGAACGTCCTCGACCGGGCGATCCTGATGGCGTCCTCCTCCTTCTCTCCGTGTCGTACTTCTTTCGGTGTTGCTGGTCCTGCTGATCCTGCTGTTCCACATGCGGGCAGTTCGTCTCTGCCGCGCCTCACTGACTCTTGGCTACGACAGAAGACTAACCACATCAGCTGCCGCATGTCTACAGCGGCCACAGCAGGTTTTCGTCCAAACAGGTGAACGACTTTCTGCACTTAGGGCGCGCGGGCCGTGTGGGACGATGACGGGGCAACTGTTCGAGCGACTGACGGGGGAGGCCGGGCGCGCCATGGCCCGTTACACGGAGGCACTGACCGTCGAACGGGGCGGTTTCCGCATCAAGGTGCCCGAATCCTGGTGGGAGTTCGACGTACGCCCGGAGTCACGGGACGACTCGATCCGCCGCATGGTCGACGACCGCATCCGCCGGTACCCGGAACTGAAGCCCTCCCGATCCGCGTACGTCACCTTCCTCCAGAAGGCGGCGTCCGACGCCTGGAAGTCGGGCGCGCTGTACTGCGGCTGCATGGCGGAGAGCTTCGGCGGCGACACCCCGATCACGGGCTCGGTCACGGTCTCCCTGATCGGCGGCCGCACGTCATCCGGTGACCCCCTCCCCACCGACCCGGGCGCCATAGCCGCCCAGCTCGCGGTCAAGGAGGCGAGGAAGCCCGGCGACTCCTGGCGCAAGGTCACCACGGTCGACATCCCCGGCGTGGGCCCCGCGGCCCGCACCCAGGGCGTGGAGGACATCCCGGTCCCGGGCGACGCCCTGAACCGCACGGTCCGCGCGGTGCTCATGCAGACGTACATCCCGGTCCCGGGCCAGGAGGGCAAGGTCGCCCTGGTCGCGGGCAGCAGCCAGGTCCTCGACCTCGCGGACTCCTTCTTCGACATCTTCGACGCGATCACGTCGACGTTCCGGTTCGTGGACTGAGGGGCGCGGGGGCCCCGGTGACCGAGGAATTCGTCCTCGACCTGGACGAGGGAATGCTGGAGTACTTCCGCGACATGGTCGACGTACTGGTGGACCGCTGCGGCATCTCCCGCCCGGAGGCGGTGGCGAGGATCAACCGCCAGTACGCGGACCTGGAGGTCGGCCCGTACCCGGACCTCCTGTGCCACGAAGCCCCGGAGTTCTGGGCCCTGCCCGCCTACTACGCCCGCGGCGACCACCTGCTCCCGCCGACCGGCGACCCGGAAGCCGACGCCCACATCGACTTCACCCGCCTCCCCGTCCACCCGGCCCCGCCCCGGGACTCTCGGTTCTGGACGCTGCGGGGATGACACCGATGCGGCGCGAACCCGGCAATTCGGTCCCCGGCGGAAGACGGGAAGCACGTTGGCCATGACGACCGACTGGAACTGGCAGACAGGCGAACGACTGCTTGCCCTGAACGACCCGCAGGAATGGGACGCCGCTTTCGAGCGCGGGGAGAGGAGCCTCGGCACGGCGGCCATCGGACTCGCCTTCAACTGCTCGCTGGAGGAGGCGTCACCCCGGATCGTGCGGGCGATGCAACTCCCGGACGTAGCCCAGCGAGGGTTCGCCTTCACCGCGGCAGGGACGGCGGCTCGCCTCAACGGCGCGTTGACACCGGAGTTGTACGCCGCACTGCGGGCGGAAGGCCCCGGCCGCACGAGCATCGCGATCAACGCCATCGACGACACCCTGACCTTCGTACCGTTCCGACGACTGCCGACGTGGCTGAAGTGCTGGAGCGTCGTCTCAACGGTGCGGAACAAGCTGGACGCGTGGCGGCTGAGCTGCGCTTACGCGGCGACCGACGCCTGGAAGGCCATGCGCGGACGATGAGCGCCAACTGGGACGCCCTGGTGGACTGCCTGAGCGACCTGTGCGGAGCCGTCACGGGCGGCGTCGGCATCGTGGGCGTCATCCGCGATGCCGACGTGATCCTGGACGCGGACTACTTCTCCCTCGTAAGTTCACGTGTGCGTACGGGTGGTTGCTGGTGCGACGCGTGAGTTGACGGGGGTTGCGGGGATGGTGGGCCACAGGCCGAGTGACTGGCATGTGCTGGACCTGGACAAGGACCCGACCCCGGGGGATCCGCAGCGGGTGCGCACGCT